>CAWEHX010000010.1:0-108310 GCA_963809015.1 uncultured Actinomycetota bacterium | reverse complement strand
GCAGCAGGATCTTCTTCTCGCGCGAGTCCAGCCGGTCGAGAAGCGGCTTGATCGACTCCCGGATCTCGACGTGCTCGAGAGCCTCGTCGTCGATCCCGATCGCGTCGAGCATGCTCGGGGAGCCCTCGTCGGAGTCGGTGGTGGCGTCCAGCGACAGGGTGGAATAGGCGTTGCTCGACTCGATGCCCTCGACGATCTCCTCGACCGAGCACCCGATGGCCTCGCCGAGCTCGCGAGGTGTGGGGGAGCGGCCGAGCGACTGGGTGAGCTCGGCGGTCGCGGCGCCGATCTGCATCCGCAGCTCCTGCAGTCGACGGGGCACCCGGATCGCCCAGCCCTTGTCGCGGAAGTAGCGCTTGATCTCGCCGATGATCGTGGGTGTCGCGTACGTCGAGAACTCCACGCCCCGGTCGGAGTCGAACCGGTCGATCGACTTGATCAGCCCGATCGTCCCGACCTGCACCAGGTCCTCGAACGGCTCACCGCGGTTGCGGAACCGGCGGGCGCAGTGCTCGACCAGGGGCAGGTGCAGGTGCACGAGGTCGTCGCGGGCCTGGTCGCGGCTGGACCTCGTGGCGTCGGCGTTGTGGAACCCACGGAAGAGCTCCGCGCTCCGTAGGCGCGTGAGCTCGATCCCCGAGGGTGGATCAGCTGGCGGCGTTGCCGCATTCTCCCGAGAGATGGGGTCCATCTCAGGTATCGGCTTCCAGGGTGGAACGCATCGTCACGGTGACCGTGAACCGGCCGGCGTCCGCCTCGACCTCGGCGCTGGTGGCCAGCGTGGTCAGCACCTGCCAGGCGAAGCTGTCGTAGTCGGGCTCGCCCGGGGCCTCTGCCCCCACACTGACCGCGACGGTCATCTCGCCGGGAGCGAGCACAAACCTGCTGATCAGCTCGGTCCCGGGGTCGGCCACCTCCAGCACCATCGCGGTGGCCTCCGCGACTGCCATCCGCAGGTCCTCGATGTCGTCGATGGTGAAGTCGAGCCTGGCGGCGAGCGCAGCGGTGGTGGTCCGCAGCACCGACGCATAGACGCCGTCGGCGGGAAGTCGCAGCTCGGCGTCAAGGCTGTCGGTCATGTGTTCGCCTCCTGGTGGGTGGCCCCGGATGAACCGACCCTACTGCTCTCTTTACCCACCTCAGCGCCGCCCAAAAACGGCGATGTGTTCGGCCACGACGTGGGTCTCGTAACGTTTCACGGACGTCGTCGGCCTAGAAAGGATCTGCGGCGAGCCCGCCGAAGCGCAGACTCCGAGAAGGGCAGGGACAGGCATGAAGCGAAGCCAACAACTAGCTGTCACTCTGATGGTCGCTCTCGCGGGTCTGGGCAGTTCCTGCTCGGCCGACGAGGACACGCCGTCCGAGGCCGGCCCGAGCTCCCGGTCCCCCTCCCCCTCCCCCTCGGCGTCGGTCTCCGTCGATCCCGCGTCGTCGCCCTCGCTCGAGGGCAGCTACGCGATCGACGGCGATCGGAAGCTGGCACTGGTGTGCTGGGGCGAGGGCAGCCCGACCGTCCTGCTGGAGACCGGTGGCGTCAACCTCGACGAGTGGACGGGCTCGGCAGTCGTCTCGGCCCTGGCCGGCAGCACCCGGGTCTGCACCTACGACCGGGCCGGGACCGGCCTCAGCGATCCCGCTCCTGAGCGGCGCCGGGATGCTGATGACGTGGTCACCGAGGCGAATGCGCTGCTCGAGGCCGCCGACATCACGGGACCACTCGTGCTCGTCGGTCGATCGTTCGGCGGGATGATCGTGACCCACTACGCCGAGACGATCCCGGACGACGTCGTCGGAGTCGTCGTACTCGACACACCTGCTCCCACCGCGGAGTTCACGCCCGAGAGCTTCCCCGAGGGGGTCTGGGACTTCCCTGGCAACACCGAGCACCTCGACGTCATCGACGGCTTCGAGGGCCGCTTCGCGAACGACCCACCCCGGTTCGACGCCCCGCTGCTGCTCGTCACCCCGAGCGACGGGGAGGCCAGCGCGGAGAACGAGAGTTTCTGGTTGAAGAGCAGCGCTGACTCCCGCCAGGTGACGTGCGCGGGGGAGGCGGACGCGGGGGGCCCGTGCACGGATGCGATCGCCGGGTTCGTCCAGGATCTCGACACCTAGGCCCGCCAAGCCAAAGCACGCTGACCCGTCGCGAACTTCGCGACGGGTCAGCGTTTTCGAGACGGGTCAGGCCTTCTTGGTCTCCCAGAAGATCTCCGCGATCTCGTCGATCTTGGCGAGCAGCTCGTCGGCCTTGCCGGCGTCGAGCTCACCCTTGGTGCCGGAGGCGCCGGCCAGCTTGGTGGCCTCGTTGACCAGGGTGTGGAGCTGGGGGTACTTCTCGAAGTGCGGGGGCTTGAAGTAGTCGGTCCAGAGGACCCAGAGGTGGTGCTTGACCAGTTCGGAGCGCTGCTCCTTGATCAGGATGGCGCGGGTCCGGAAGTCCGGGTCGTCGTTGTCCGCGACCTTGGCGATGATGGCCTTGACCGACTCAGCCTCGATCCGGGCCTGGGCGGGGTCGTAGACACCGCACGGCAGGTCGCAGTGGGCGGAGACCTCGATGGTGGGGGCAAGCATTCGCGCGAACATGCGGGTCCTTTCGAGAGGGAAGTTCTACGAATCGGGACACTACTCCGGTGAGGTACCCGCCATCCGGCCCGCCCATCGGCTTCGCGATCGTCCGCGGTGACTCGATGCTGCCGACACTGCGGGCCGGCGATCGGCTGCTCGTCAGCTATCGACGTACGCCGCGCAAGGGCGACGTCGTGGTCGCCAGGTTCGCCGACGGCACGCTGGCGGTGAAGCGGGCGGCGGAGGAGAGGGACGCGGGCTGGTGGCTGCTCAGCGACAACCCCGCCGACGGGGTCGACTCCCGGCATCGCGGCGCCGTGGCCGACGAGGACGTGCTGGCAGTGGCGCTGGGCCGGGTCTGGCCGCGGCCGCGGCGCCGCCTGTGACCGGGCTCATCCGGGGAACGTCGGCCGCACACCCATCGGTGTGGAAGGATTGATCCTCGTGGCTGCCGCAGAATCCGATCCGACCGTGCCCTCGCACCCGCGCGCGGGAGAACCGGTATTCGATCTGCACGTCGGCGGCAAGATGGAGACGGTCTCGACCGTCTCGCTGTCCGGCCGGGACGAGCTTTCCCTCGCCTACACGCCGGGCGTCGCCCTGGTGTGCGAGGCGATCGCCGAGGACCCCTCGCTGACGCAGTACTACACGTGGGTGCCCAACACGGTGGCGATCGTCACCGACGGCACCGCTGTGCTCGGCCTGGGCGACATCGGCCCGGCCGCCGCGATGCCGGTGATGGAGGGCAAGGCGGTGCTCTTCAAGCAGTTCGGCGGCGTCGACGCCGTACCCATCTGCCTGGACACCACCGACGTCGAGGAGATCATCGAGACGGTGGTCCGGCTGGCGCCCAGCTTCGGCGGCATCAACCTCGAGGACATCTCCGCACCGCGCTGCTTCGAGATCGAGGCGCGGCTCAAGGAGCGCCTCGACATCCCGGTCTTCCACGACGACCAGCACGGTACGGCGGTCGTGGCGCTCGCCGCGCTGACCAACGCCCTCCGGCTGACCGGGCGCAACCCGGAGTCGACCCGCGTCGTGATCTCCGGCGCCGGCGCCGCCGGCGTGGCGGTGGCCCGGATCCTGCTCGAGGCCGGCATCAAGGACCTGGCGGTCACCGACCGCAAGGGCGTCCTCAACTCCGAGCGCGGCGACCTGACTCCGGTCAAGCGCGCGCTCGCCGTCGACACCGCCGACCACTTCGGCCGCACCGGCTCGCTGGCCGACGCGCTGAGCGGTGCCGACGTCTACATCGGCGTCTCCGGCGGCACGGTCCCTGAGGAGGTGGTGGCCACGATGGGGGACGACGCGATCATCTTCGGCCTCGCCAACCCGACGCCCGAGGTGCACCCCGACGTCGCCCACCGGCACGCGCGGGTGGTGGCCACCGGTCGTTCCGACTTCCCCAACCAGATCAACAACGTGCTCGCGTTCCCGGGCATCTTCCGCGGCGCGTTCGACGTGCACGCGACTGCGATCACCGAGCGGATGAAGGTGGCCGCCGCCGAGGCGCTCGCCGGGCTCGTCGGCGACGAGCTGAGCGAAGAGATGATCATCCCCTCGCCGTTCGACCCCCGCGTGGGTCCGGCGGTGTCGAGCGCGGTCGCCGACGCGGCGCGCCGCGACGGCGTCGCCCGCCGCTGAGGCGCACTCAGCACCAAGTACCACCAGGCTTGGCCTGACGGTCAGCCCGCCGACACCTGAGGTGGACGCGTTCGCCGCCGGCCATTTCTAGCGTCGCAAGCGTGTCGACCCTCCGCCTGGACCGCAGCCTCGATCGGCAGTACGCCTGGTGGTTCTTCGGGCTGTGCGCGGCGACGTTCCTGCTCCTGAAGCTGAGCCTCTCTCCGGCACATCTGGTCGACCTGGACGTCTACCGGGCCGAGGGGCTGGCGATGCGGACGGGCCTGGACCTGTACGGCCCGCTGCCCGGTGTCCACGGGCTCGCGACGTACCCGCCGTTCGCCGCGGCGCTGTTCGTGCCGGTCTCGCTGATCCCGGCGGTGCTGGCCGGCCAGCTCTCACTGATCGTCAACATCGGACTCCTGCTCGGTGCGTGCTACCTGACCCTGGGCCGGATCCCGGCCGCACGATCCCGCATCCATCTGGCCGCGCCGGCGCTGGCCGCCGTGGCGCTCTGGTGCGAGCCGGTGATGGGCACGGCGACGTACGGCCAGGTCAACCTCGCGATCCTTTGCCTGGTCCTCTGGGACTTCTCGCTCCCCGAGGAGTCGCGATGGAAGGGAGTGGGCTTAGGTCTCGCCGCCGCGATCAAGGTGACGCCGGGCATCTTCATCGTCCACCTCATCCTCACCCGACAGGTCGGCGCTGCCCGGACCGCGGTGCTGACCTTCCTCGGCACCGTCGTCCTGTCGCTGATGCTGGTCCCCGCCTCGACGATCGCGTTCTGGACGCACCACCTGTTCGACCCGGCGCGGGTCGGCCGCCTCGAGAACTCGGTCAACCAGTCGCTGCTGGGCATCGTCGTGAGGGCGGGCCACACGACCGAACCGGGCCTGTGGGTCAAGGGGCTGGCTGCCGCGGTGCTCGTTGCCGGGCTCGCCTGCGCCGTCCACTGCCACCGCCGCAAGCAGGAGCTCTCGGCCGTGCTGGTCGTCGCTCTGACCGGCCTGCTGGTCTCCCCGATCTCGTGGAGCCACCACTGGGTCTGGTGCGTACCGCTGCTCGCCCTTGCCTGGTACGAGGCGCGCGCACTGCTGCTGCCGACCCTGCTCGTCTTCTGGTCGCACGCCGTGTGGTGGGTTCCCCACGGCAGCGGGGTCGAGCTGCACCTCGACCTGCCGGAGGTGGCCATGTCCGCCTGGTACACGGTTTACGCCGTGGGATGCATCACCTGGCTGACGCTCAGGGCTCGGCGGTAGGCCCCGCTACGTTGGATCGCATGTTCGCCGTGTACGCCGATTCCTTCAGCTCCGACGACCCGCTGTCCGGCCTGGTGGTCGGAGAGCGACCCGATCCGGAGGTGCCCGACGGCTGGACCACCGTGACCGTGAAGGCAGCCTCGCTCAACCACCACGACCTGTGGTCGCTGCGCGGGGTCGGCCTCAAGGAAGAAGCGCTGCCGATGATCCTCGGCTGCGACGCGGCAGGCATCGACGAGGACGGCAACGAGGTGGTCGTCCACGCGGTCGTCTCCGACCCGGCGTGGCGGGGCGACGAGACCTTCGACCCGAAGCGGTCGCTGCTGTCCGAGCGCTACCAGGGCACGTTCGCCGACAAGGTGGCGGTGCCGCGGGTCAACGTGGTGCCCAAGCCGGACTCGATGTCCTTCGAGGAGGCGGCCTGCCTGCCGACGGCCTGGCTGACGGCGTACCGGATGCTGTTCGGCCAGGGCGACCTCAAGCCCGGCGAGACAGTGCTGGTGCAGGGCGCCGGCGGCGGCGTCGCCACGGCACTGATCGTGCTGGCCCGGGCCGGTGGCCTGCGGGTCCTCGCGACCAGCCGGGACGAGGCCAAGCGCACCCGCGCGCTCGAGATCGGGGCGCACGAGGTCTACGAGTCCGGAGCCCGACTGCCGGTCAAGGTGGACGCGGTGATGGAGACCGTGGGCAGGGCCACGTGGTCGCACTCGATCCGCGCGCTCCGCCCGGGCGGCCGGATCGTGATCTCGGGAACCACGTCTGGCCCGAAGCTCGACGACGCCGAGCTCACCCGGATCTTCTTCCTGCAGCTCAGCGTGATCGGGTCGACGATGGGCACCCGCGCCGAGCTCGCCTCGCTGGTCTCACTGCTGGACGCGACCGGCACCCGCCCGCTCATCGACCAGTCCATACCGATGGAGAAGGCGCGCGACGGGTTCGCGGCGATGGCGGCCGGTGAAGTGTTCGGCAAGATCGTCTTCACCCGCTGATGGCTGGCCCTCGGAGGCACCTGATCACCGGAGCCGGTTCCGGCATCGGAGCCGCGGTGGCCGATCTGCTGGCTGCCCGCGGCGACGACCTGATGCTGCTGGCCCGCACCGCGGAGCGCGCGGCCGAGCTGGGCGACCGCTACCCCGGGGCGCAGACGTTCGTCGCCGACCTCGCCGACCCGGCCTCGATCCAGGTGCCGGACCTCGATCGGCTCGACTCGGTGCTCCACGTCGCAGGGGTCGTCGACCTGGCCCCGGTCGCGGACCAGGCAGTGCCGGAGCTCCGCGAGCAGATCGACGTCAACCTGGTGGCGCCGGCGGTGCTGACCCGGCTCGTGCTGCCGGCCATACGTCGGGCCCGGGGGACTGTCGTCTTCGTGAACTCCTCCGCCGGCCTCACGGCCAGCCCCACGTGGTCGGCGTACGCCGCCTCGAAGTTCGGGCTGCGCGGGTTCGCCGACTCGTTGCGCGCCGAGGAGATCGAGCACGGCGTGCGGGTGTCCACGGTCTTCCCGAGCCGGACCGCTACGCCGATGCAGGAGAAGGTGCACGAGCAGGAGGGCCGCACCTACGACCCGGCGATGTGGATCGACCCTGCGGTGGTCGCCGACACGATCCGGCACGTTCTCGACCTGCCCGACGGCGTCACCATCCCCGAGGTGACCGTGCGACCGGTGGTCCCGCGGCCCGGCTCCTGATCGGACCAACAGCGCGACTTTCCAGACAACGCAGCAATATTCGGTTGTCTCGGGAATACCCCTCCGGGTGAAGATGGTTGCCCGAACTCCGATGAGTTCGGCTCCCACAGCCGGTCTTCTCCGGCACCGCTTCGTCCCGAGACCCGAAGGACCCACGATGACTGCGCCCGCGTCTGTTCCCGTCGAGACCGGCCGTACCCCGGCCGTGATCCGGTGGCTGGTCATCGCCACGTTCACCGTCATCCTCAACGAGACGATCATGATCAACGCGATCCCGCGGCTGGCCGCGGACTTCGACGTCTCCTTCAACGCCGCGCAGTGGCTGTCGACCGCGTTCCTGCTCACCATGGCGTCGGTGATCCCGGTGACCGGTTGGTTCCTGCAGCGGGTCACCACGCGCGCAGCATTCGCGACCGCGATGATCACGTTCGCGATCGGTACCACGCTGGCCCTCGTGGCACCCGTCTTCTGGGTGCTGCTCCTGGCCCGGATCATCCAGGCTGCCGGCACCGCGGTGATGATGCCGCTGCTGATGACCACGCTGATGACCGTGGTGCCCGTCCACGACCGCGGCCGCGTGATGGGCAACGTCACGCTCGCCATCTCGGTGGCCCCGGCGCTCGGTCCGGCCGTCTCCGGTGTGCTGCTCCAGCTCGGCTCGTGGCGGCTGATCTTCGCCACCGTGCTGCCGATCGCGGTGGGCGTCACCGTGGCGTCGATGCGCAAGCTCCAGAACGTCGGTGAGCCGCAGGCCGGTGAGATCGACTGGCCCAGCGTCCCGATCGCCGCCTTCGGCTTCGGCGGGCTCGTCTACGGGCTCAGCGAGTTCGCGAACGGCGATCGGCTCCGGCCGATCCTGTTCGTGGTCGCCGGCGCGGTCGCGATCGCCGTTTTCGCCGCCCGCCAGATCTTCCTGATGCGCACCGGCGCCCCGCTGCTCGACCTGCGCGTCCTGCGGCACCGCACCTACCGGTTGTCGCTGATCGTGATGTCGATCGCGTTCATGGCGATGCTCGGCGCGATGATCCTGCTGCCGCTCTACCTGCAGGAGGTGCGCGGTCTGTCTCCGCTGGAGACCGGCCTGCTGGTGATGCCGGGTGGCCTGGCCATGGGCCTGATGGGCCCGCGGGTCGGCGCGCTGTTCGACCGCTTCGGGTCCCGGCTGCTCGTGATCCCCGGCAGCATCGCGATCGTGGTGAGCCTGTTCGCGTTCACGCAGGTGGGTGCGGACACGGCGTACCCGCTGATCCTGGTCGTGCACATCCTGATGATGATCGGCCTCGCCGCGCTGTTCACGCCGGTCTTCACCCTGGGCCTGGGCGACGTGCCGATGAACCTGTACTCGCACGGCAGCTCGATGCTGGGCACCATCCAGCAGGTCGCCGGCGCGTTCGGCACCGCCCTGGTGATCACCCTGATGACCAGCCGCGAGAAGAGCCGGATCGCCGACGGGGTGCCGAAGCTGGCCGCTCAGATCGACGGCATGCAGCTGGCGTTCCTGGTCAGCGCCGTGATCGCCGTGGTCGTCATCGTGCTGGCGACGATGCTGCCGAACCGCGCGGCGGTGGACCCGCACGCAGAACTCGACGCCGAGCTCGAGGAGCTCGATGACGAGGTGGGGGAGCTCAGCCCCGGGACTGCCAGTTGACGGCTCCGACCAGCACCATCCGGAGCTGAGTCCGCGCCGCCTGGATGACCTGGGCCTCGGATCTGCGGGCCGGCGCTCAGGATCGCCTCGGCGGTACCGACCATCGCGGTCACGATCAGGCTCGACAGCACCCGCAGGTCCTCGGCGGACCACTCCTGGGTGCCGGGGAGCCGGGCCAGGTCGGTGGCCAGCTCCTGCTCGAAGAGCTCGATGCCGTGCCGGATCGCGGCCCGAACGGCCGGCGGCCCGGCATTGCGCTCGCGGGAGATGAACAAGAAGTGCGCCCGCTGCCGGTGGACGTGGTCGACGAGGATCTCCACGGAGCTGTCGACGATGTCGTGCAGCGCCGGGTCGCCACGGCGCACGTCGCGCAGCATCGCGCGCAGCGACACGAAGGACTCATCGACGAGGGCCAGCCCGAGCTCCTCGATGGACTCGAAGTGCCGGTAGAAGCCGGTCGGCACGATGCCGACCTCCTTGGCCACCTGGCGTAGCGACAGCGCCCCCAGGCTGCTCTCCTCGCAGAGCGCCAGCGCCGCGTCGAGGATCGCCCGCCGGGTGCGCTCCTTGCGCTCGCCTCGGGTCTCGGTCACCCGGACAGTCTAGAAGTGAACATGTGTGCACGGACACGTCGTGCTGCCCTTGACCCGGCCCAGGCTCGGTTGACACTCTTTCGGTGTACACACGTACACCCAAACTTTCGAAGGAGTGGCCATGGGCATCACCGCCACGATCGGGGGCAGCGTCCTCCGGTCCCGCGCCCTCGCGGCGCTCACCTCACCGCACGGCGTCGACCGCTACCTGGAGCAGATCAACCCGATGTGGGCGGCGCACGAGGTGCGCGCCCGGGTGGTCGAGGTCCACCGCGAGGTCGACGTCCCCGGGCACCCGCCGGTCGCCACGATCACCTTGCAGCCGACCTCGACCTGGCGCGGCCACCGTGCCGGCCAGCACGTGCAGCTCGGGGTGGAGATCGACGGCAGCCGCCGCACCACCCGCGTGTTCACCGTCTCCAGCCCCGACTCGCGCCACGGGGACCGGTTCACGATCACCCTGCGGGCCAACCCCGACGGGCTGGTCTCCAAGTTCCTGGTCGAGCGGGCCGAGCCCGGCACGATGGTGCACCTCTCGCAGGCCGAGGGTGACTTCGTGCTGCCGGACCACGTGCCCGACCACGTCGTGTTCATCTCCGGCGGCTCGGGCATCACGCCGGTGATGTCGATGCTGCGCTCACTGCAGCGTCGCACCCACCGCGGCCGGGTCACGTTCCTGCACTACGCGCAGAGCCCCGATCACCAGATCTTCGCCGAGGAGCTCGACCAGATCCGGCGCTCCGGCCACGGCATCGACGTGCACCTGCTGCACCCGGAGCTGGGCGACCCCGCACTGTCCCCGGCCTGGCTCGGCCGCTTGGTGCCCGGCTACCGCGACGTCCCCACCTGGGCGTGCGGGCCGGCACCGCTGATCGAGGCCGTGCAGGCGGCGTACGACGGCTCCGACGCGCTGCGCGTCGAGTACTTCAAGCCGCCGCGGGTCTCGAACGGCGTCGCGGAGGGCGAGGTCGAGTTCACCCGGTCCGGCAAGGCCGCGGCCAACACCGGCGCAGCCCTGCTCGAGCAGGCCGAGGCGCTGGGGCTCAAGCCCGAGTCCGGCTGCCGGATGGGCATCTGCTTCTCCTGCGTCTCCCGCAAGACCGAAGGCACCGTCCGCAACATCCTCACCGGCGAGACGTCGTCGCTGCCGGACGAGGACATCCGGATCTGCATCTCCCGACCGGAGGGCGACTGCAGCGTCGAGCTGTAGTCGACCGGAGGTCGGGAGTGCAGATCCGGATTGCAGCCGACCCGGCGGAAACGCACCGGAGGAGCGCAGCGGGGGAGGGCGTATTGCGCCGTGTCGGCGCCCACAGACAACCGAAAGGAACAAGACATGAGTAACCACGGAAGCACGAAGAAGCTGACCCCCGAACAGCTCGACAAGTTCGGCGAGGAGCTGGACGCCATCCGCCAGCGCGTCATCGCCGACCTCGGCGAGGCCGACGCGACGTACATCCGCAAGGTCGTGAAGGCCCAGCGCGGCCTCGAGGTCGCCGGCCGGGCGCTGTTCTACGTGCCGCCGGCGTGGCCGCTGGCGGTCGCCGCCCTCAGCGTGTCCAAGATCCTCGACAACATGGAGATCGGGCACAACGTCATGCACGGCCAGTACGACTGGATGGGCGACCCGGGCCTGAACTCCCGCATGTACGAGTGGGACAACGTGTGCCCGAGCGACCAGTGGAAGTACTCGCACAACTACATCCACCACACGTACACGAACATCCTCGGCAAGGACCGCGACATCGGCTACGGCATCCTCCGGATGGACAAGGACCAGCCGTGGCACCCGTACTACCTCGGCAACCCGGTCTACGCGTTCCTGCTGATGATGTTCTTCGAGTGGGGCGTGGCGATGCACGACCTCGAGGTCGAGAACATCGTGAAGGGCAAGCGCAAGCTGGAGGAGAACAAGGCCCTGCACGCCGGGTTGATGCGCAAGGTCAAGCGCCAGGCGTTCAAGGACTACATCCTGTTCCCGGCGCTGACCGGACCGCTGTTCCCGATGACCATCGCCGGCAACGCCGTGGCCAACCTGGTCCGCAACATCTGGGCCTTCAACATCATCTTCTGCGGTCACTTCCCGGCAGGCGTCGCGACGTTCTCCGAGGAGGAGTGCGAGGACGAGTCGCGCGGGCACTGGTACTACCGGCAGCTGCTCGGCTCGGCCAACATCACCGGCGGCAAGCTCTTCCACGTGATGACCGGCAACCTGAGCCACCAGATCGAGCACCACCTGTACCCGGACCTGCCGGCCCGCCGCTACCCGGAGCTCTCCGTCGAGGTGCAGGAGATCTGCGAGCGCTACGGCCTGGCCTACAACACGGGTTCGCTGAGCAAGCAGCTGTTCAGCGTGGCGAAGAAGATCTGCCGGATGGCGCTGCCGGACCGCAAGCCCGGCACCGATGGGCCTGGTTCGGCCGATGTGACCGAGCCCGCCTTGGCGGCCTGAGTCGGACGGGTCACACTGAAGCCATGAGCGACCACCTCAGCAAGTCCGAGATCGGCAAGGACGCCGTCCAGTCGACGGTCGAAGCTGCTGCCTCGACCGTGGGCGACGTCGCCAAGATCATCACCAAGGCCGTGCAGGACGTGGCCGGTGCGGTCGGCGGGTTCGCCAGCGAGGTCTACGAGATCCGGGACGCGTCGCGCAAGGCGGCCGAGGAGCACACCGAGACCGAGGCGGACAGCGCGGACTCCGCGCCGGAATAGCTCAGCCGAACGACATCCGGAACGCCGCCTGGCGGAACGACGCGATCTGCCGGGCGCCGCGCAGCCAGCCCAGCGGGCCGTTCGCGTCGAAGTCCCACGACCCGCGGCACGGCGCTGCCTTGGACGAGCCTTGCAGGGTGGCGGTCTTCTCGCCGCCGCCCTCGGGCAGCTCGGGCTGCCAGGTGCCGCCCTTGAACGGCAGCCGGGGCACTGCACGGGAGATGTCGGTGAAGCGGGCGCTCGCCACCGGCCGACGGTCGATGCTCGCCGACCACTCGGTCTTCGTGACGGGTCCGCGGTACGACGACTCCAGCGTGAAGTCGCACAGCCCCTTCGGGATCGCCCACAGCTCGCGGCCGCCGGCGACCGACGCGGGGGAGTCGACCCAGATGTCGGTGATCGTGACCCGGCGCCCGTGCTCGTCGGACTTGATCGGGCGGGCGACCAGCAGCTCGGAGTAGGTGAGCGGGCTGCCCTCCTCGTAGGACACGAACGCGGCGCCGTACACCCCGGCGGGGCGGGTCTCGTCGACGTCTTCCTTGAGCTTGAACAGGGAGAGCCAGAGCGAGCCCACCATCTGCCACGGGGCGGCGGGGTAGGCGACCTTCTCGTACGGCAGGGGAGCGGTCATGGGGCCAGACTAGAACGCGTTACTTTTCTGCGGCACCCGTCTCGGCCTGCATTTCCCCGTCGACGAACAGCTTCTCCGACTCGAGGATCTCCGCCTCGAGCGCGCCGGTGAGGTCGGAGGCGAGCTCCTCGCGCTCGCCGTAGCGGGGCGCGAGGTTCTTGACCGCCTTGTCGATCGCGCCGGAGACGTCGATGGTCCGCGCCTTGACGACGTACGGCTTCTCGAGCTCGCGGGTGACGTACTTCGAGACGAAGCGCTTCAGCTCGCCCTCGACGTTGGCGGCGTGCTGGGTGAGCGTGGCGCGCAGTCCCTGCGCTTTCAGCTCGCAGCCGACCTCGCTGGCGCGCGGCGGGTCGACGTCGATGATGATCGCCAGGTCCTCGCGAGCGCGCGCCGTGAGCTTCAGCGGGATGCTGAGCTCGGCGGTGAACCGGTGGGTGTCGACGCCCAGGTTGATCGCGAACTCCAGCGACGCCGGCAACAGCACTGAGAAGGTCACCGGGTCGTCGGAGACCTTCTCGCCGATGGCGGTGCCGATCTCGCCCTTCGCGGTGACCTTGACGACCCGACCCGGGCCGACACCCATCGGGCCGACGTCGATCTGCTGCCCGGCGAGCACGTTGATGCCGCTCAGCACCCGCTCGGCGGAGACGGCGGAACGGAAGAACCGCTCGCCCCAGTCGGCGTACTCGATGTGGTCGCTCACGCGGTCAGTCTTCCGGATCGTCGAGCCGGGCCAGCCAGGTGGCCAGTCGCTCCACCGCCGACTCGAACTCGGGGTGGGTATCGGTGAACTCCTGGAGCCGGTCGGCGACCCACGCGAGGGTCACCTCCTCCTCGCCGCGACGGCGCTCGAGCTCCTCGATGCCGCGATCGGTGAAGTACATGCGGCTCGCTTACGTCAACGCGCGGTCGAGCAGGTCCTTCTGCTCGGCCACGTGCCGCTTCATGGTGCCCACGGACGGGGACGAGGAGGCCTCGCGGGTGATCGGCTCGACGTCCAGGTCGAGGTCCGGCCACACGTTGAGGGCGTAGTGCGACCACGGCCCCATGTTGTTGGGCTCGTCCTGCACCCAGCGCACCGTCTTGAGCCCTGGGTAGCGAGCGAGCTCGGCCTTGATCTCATCGACCGGCCGCGGGTAGAGCTGCTCGATCCGCGCGATCGCGAACCGCTCGGAGTCTTCCTTCTTCTCCCGCTCCACCATCAGGTCCCAGGTCACCCGGCCCGAGCACAGCAAGAGGGTGTCGACCTTGTCGGGGTCTGCGGCGTCGTCACTGATGAACGGCCGGAACGACGTGTTCTCGGTGAAGTCCTTCGGCTGGGACGCAGCCTCCTTGCGCTTGAGCATCGACTTGGGCGTGAACACGATGAGCGGCCGGTGCTCGGCGCCCAGCGAGTGCTCCCTCAGCAGGTGGAAGTACGACGCCGGCGTGGACGGCTGGGCCACCACGAACGCCTCGTCGGCGGCCATCAGCAGGAACCGCTCGATCCGCGCGGAGGAGTGGTCCGGGCCCTGGCCCTCGTAGCCGTGCGGGAGCAGCAGCACGACGCCGGACTCCTGGCGCCACTTGGTCTTGCCGGCGGAGATGAACTCGTCGATCACGGTCTGCGCGCCGTTGACGAAGTCGCCGAACTGCGCCTCCCACAGCACCAGCGCCTCCGGGCGGGCCACGGAGTAGCCGTACTCGAAGCCGAGTGCGGCGTACTCGGAGAGCAGCGAGTCGTAGATGTGGAACTTCGCCTGGTCCTCGGTGAGGTTGGACAGCGGCGTCCACTCGTCGGCGTTGGTCCGGTCGATGATCGTGGCGAACCGCTGCACGAACGTGCCGCGCCGCGAGTCCTGACCGGCAAGCCGCACGGGGCGGCCGTCCATCAGCAGCGCGCCGAGCGCCAGGATCTCGCCGGTGCCCCAGTCGATCGGGCCCTCGGTGATCGCGGTCGCGCGCCGCTGCAGCTGCGGCATCACCTTCGGGTGGACGGTGAAGCCCTCCGGAGGAGTGACGTAGGCGTCCGCGATCCGCTTGAGGAACTCCATGCTGATCGCGGTCTTGGTCTCGCCGGCCGGCTTGTCCGGGTAGTCGGGGACGGTGGTCCACTCCGAGGGCTGGCTGCTCGCCTCGCGCACCTCGGTGAAGACCCGCTCCAGCTGTTGCTGGTAGTCCTTGAGGACCTGCTCGGCCTCCTCGATCGTGATGTCGCCACGACCGATGAGGGACTCGGTGTAGAGCTTGCGCACCGAGCGCTTCTGCTCGATCAGGTCGTACATCAGCGGCTGGGTGTACGACGGGTCGTCGCCCTCGTTGTGACCCCTGCGGCGGTAGCAGACCAGGTCGATGACGACGTCCTTGTTGAACGCCTGGCGGTACTCGAAGGCGAGCCGGGCCACCCGGATGCAGGCCTCGGGGTCGTCGCCGTTGACGTGGAAGATCGGCGCCTGCACCATCCGGGCGACGTCGGTGCAGTAGAGCGAGGACCTCGAGGATCCCGGCGACGTGGTGAAGCCGACCTGGTTGTTGACGACGACGTGGATCGTGCCGCCGGTGCGGTAGCCGCGCAGCTGGGAGAGGTTGAGCGTCTCCGCCACCACGCCCTGGCCCGCGAACGCGGCGTCGCCGTGCACCAGCAGCGGGAGCACGGGGTAGGCGGCGCCTCGGTCGAGCACGTCCTGCTTGGCCCGGGTGATGCCCTCGAGCACCGGGTCGACGGCCTCGAGGTGCGACGGGTTTGCCGCCACCGAGACCTTGATGTTCGCGCCCTTCTCGGAGGTGAACTCGCCCTCGGCACCCAGGTGGTACTTCACGTCGCCGGAGCCCTGGACGGTGCGCGGGTCGATGTTGCCCTCGAACTCGCGGAAGATCTGGGAGTACTTCTTGCCGACGATGTTGGCCAGCACGTTGAGCCGCCCGCGGTGGGCCATGCCCATCGTGACCTCGTCGAGCCCGGCCTCCGCGGCTGCCTCGCAGATCTCGTCGATCACCGGGATCGTGGTCTCGCCGCCCTCGAGGCTGAACCGCTTCTGCCCGACGAACTTGGTCTGCAGGAACGTCTCGAACGCCTCGGCCTGGTTGAGCTTGAGCAGGATCCGCAGCTGCTCCTCGCGGGGCGGCTTCACGTGCGGCTGCTCGACCCGCTCCTGGATCCACCGGCGCTGCTCGGGATCCATGATGTGCATGTACTCGATGCCGGTGGTCCGGCAGTAGGAGTCGCGCAGGATCCCGAGGATGTGCCGCAGCTTCATGAACCGCCGGCCCTCGCCGCCGAACGAGCCGGTGGCGAACTCGCGGTCGAGGTCCCAGAGGGTGAGCGCGTGGCTCTCGACCTCGAGGTCGGGGTGGCTGCGCTGGCGGTACTCCAGCGGGTCGGTGTCGGCCATCATGTGGCCGCGCACGCGGTAGGCGTGGATCAGCTCGAGGATGCGGGCCTGCTTGCTGATCTCGTCGTCGTGCGAGGTGGAGATGTCGTTGCTCCACCGGATCGGCTCGTAGGGGATCCGGAGCGAGCGGAAGATGTCGTCGAAGAACTCGTCCTCACCGAGCAGCAGCTGGTGCAGGCGCTTGAGGAACTCGCCCGACTGCGCACCCTGGATCACCCGGTGGTCGTAGGTGGACGTCAGCGTCATGACCTTGCTGATCGCGTTGCGCGCGATCGCCTCCTCCGAGGCGCCCTGCCACTCGGGCGGGTACTCCATCGCACCGACGCCGATGATCGCGCCCTGCCCCTTCATCAGCCGCGGCACCGAGTGCACGGTGCCGATGCCGCCGGGGTTGGTCAGCGAGATCGTGGTGCCCTGGAAGTCCTCGACGGTGAGCTTCCCGTCGCGGGTCTTGCGGACGATCTCCTCGTAGGCCGTCCAGAAGGCCGCGAAGTCCATGCTCTCCGCTGCCTTGATGCTCGGCACCAGCAGCTGGCGGGTGCCGTCGTCCTTCTTGACGTCGATCGCCAGGCCGAGGTTGATGTGCGCCGGGGTGATCAGGTTGGGCTTGCCGTCGATGACGTCGAAGCCGTTGTTCATCTCCGGCATCGATCGGACAGCCCGGACCATCGCGTAGCCGATCAGGTGCGTGAACGAGACCTTGCCACCACGGGCGCGGGCGAGGTGGTTGTTGATGACCGTCCGGTTGTCCCACAGCAGCTTGACCGGCACCGAGCGGACCGAGGTCGCGGTCGGCACGGTCAGCGAGGCGTCCATGTTGCTGACGGTGCGGGCCGGCGCTCCGCGCAGCACGGTGTACGTCGGCTCGTCGCTCGCCGCGGCCGGGGCGGTCGGGCGCGACTCCTTGGGCATCGGGTTGGTCGTGTCCTTGGCCGGCTCGGCGGCCTGGCTCTGCTGCCGGGGCGCGGCCTTGGGCTCGGGCTTGGCCTCGGACTTCGCCTCAGCCTTGGCTTCCGCCTTGGGCTCGGCCTTCGGCTCCTGCTTCGGCTCCTGCTTGGCCTCGGACTTCGCCGGTGCCTGCTTCTGCTCGGTCTTCGGCGCGTTGTTGGTGGCCTTCGGGGCGGATTCGCCGCTGGATCCGTTGCTGAAGTAGTCGGCCCACTTCTTGTCGACGCTGCTCGGATCGGCCTTGTATCGCTCGCGCATCTCGTCCACGAGCCACTCGTTGGCTCCGAAGTCCGACGTGGACGGTTGGGGTGACTCTGGCACGACTTGCTTCGCCTCTTCCGATGAGCGCGCTTGTGGGTACGTATGGTGCGTCGTCAAGGCTAGACCCACGGGCCAGCAAATGCGCGGCTGACCTCGGGCTTTCATGCACCCTGTAACCGGAGCCACAGAAAGCGAGCTGCCTGCCCATGATCCGAACCGTCGTACGTGCCCGCCGTGCCGCCTTGGCGGCCGTCGGCTCGATGGTGCTCGTCGTGGGCCTCGGAGCCTGCAGCTCGGGCTCGGGTCCCGGCGACGAGGACAGCGACGCGCCACCCGGTGCCGACGGGGAGCCGGCAGGCATCCGGACCACCGCGACGTTGGGCAAGGTCACCGGCAAGCTCGACCGCGACCACCGGGCGCCGCTGCGCCAGAAGGTGACGGCGGCCTTCGACTCGTGGGTCGACTCGGCGTACCTGTCCGCCGGCGGCGCCGACGCGTTCGGGGCGTTCACCAAGGACGCGGCCGTCCTGGCCGAGCGCGACCGCGGGATGAGCAACGCTGACGGTGTCGAGGCGACCGCCACCGGTCGCAAGCTGACCATCGACGTCCTGGCCGACCGTGGACGGCCGGTCGGGATCACCGGCAGGTTCGTGCTCGTGTTCGAGCTCGGCGACGAGGCGAGCCGCACCGACCGGATCGTCGGTCGGCTGCTGATGCGCCGGGGCGACGGCGGCTGGAAGATCTTCGGGTACGACGTGAAGCGGGGGCGGGTCGCATGAGGCGCCGGATGCGCGGGATCGTGCGCTTTGTCGCGCTCGGCGTCGTACTCGCGGTCACAGGGTTGATCGTCCCCAACAGCACGGTGGCCTCGACCGACGCGCTGCTGGTGAAGTTCGAGCACAGTGAGGGCGTCGACCTCAACCCCGACGTGGTCTGGATCCTGGCCGTGGGTTCGGACGCCCGACCTGGCGAGAACATGCTGCGGGTCCGCGGCGACGCGCTGCAGCTGGTCGGCATGAACACGAAGACCGGCGCGGCCACGAGCATCGGTATCGCGCGCGACTCCTACGTCTCGATCCCCGGCTACGGCTCCAACCGCATCAATGCCGCGCTCTACTTCGGCGGCCCGCAGCTGCTCGGCGAGGCGGTCGGCGAGCTGGTCGGGATCGAGCCCGACTACGTCTTCGTGACGCGGTTCCCGTTCTTCGAGGACATGATCAACGACATCGGCGGGATCGAGGTCAGGAACCCCACCCCGTTCGCCGACGACAACCTCAAGCCGCGGGGCTTCCCGGCCGGCAAGGTGCGCCTCGACGGCTACGGCGCCATGGCGTTCGCGCGGATCCGTCACGACCTGCCGGGCGGCGACTTCGACCGCTCCGCCAACCAGCAGATCGTGCTGGCGGGGATCCAGGCGAGGATCGCCGAGCGTGCCCACCAGCCGGGCTTCATCGAGTCCGGCGTGCTGACGGTGATGGAGCACCTGCACACCGACCTCGGTCCGGGTGCGCTGTTCCGGATCGCCCAGGCCGTGGCTCAGGTCGACCCGAAGAAGATCACCGGCTGCGTGATCACCGGTGGCTTCGCCAACGTCGGCGGCGCCAGCGTCGTCACGCCCGACCGTGCCGCAGCCCAGAGCTATGGCAACCAGGCCCGGAACGACGCGACCATCGAGAACTGCTGATCACGCCCCGTCCCGAGCTTGCGAGGGACCGGGGCTGATCGTTGGTGGTCGAGCAAGCCGCGCGACCGAGGAACGAGGTCGCGACCGGCGTGTCGAGACCCGGTGAGGGGCGCGCAGACCGGTCTGCTCTCGTCTTCCGGGGTCTCGACGACGCTCGCTGGCGCTCGCTGCTCGACCACCGGTGGTCAGTTCGGTCTTGTCACGACCAGCGCTCGGTGATCCGACGGTGTGGTGACCAGAGTGACTGCGCTTGCCGGGCCGGGCCCGTGCACGTCGTCGACCTTGCGGGTGGCCGAGCCGATCGTGCCGGGGTGGTCCTCGCGGCCCTGCCACGCCGAGGTGAGGCCGGCGAGGCGCAGGCCGTCGTAGTTGGAGTCGCCGGCGGCGTGGACGACGTGACCTTCGGCGTGGAGCTCCGCGACCAGCCGCTCCAGCCGCGCGATCTCGCTCCGATGCCGGCGCATCAGACGCGGCCGGTCGGCGCGGTACTGACCGTCTGACTGCACGCCGGGGACGAGGTGGTAGCTCAGGATCGCGACCGTGTGCTCCAGCACCCGGTCGCGGAACACCCCGACCGTCACCTCGCGCGGTGGCTCGAGACCCAGGAACCGATCCGCGCGGTCGGACCGGCCGATGCCGCTGAGGAAGACCACCCGCGCCGACACCGGCTCGAACCGATCAGCGCGGGCGCCGACCGCGTTGCCGCCGGCAACGGCCGTCACCCAGTGGTACGCCGGGTTCGACGTCCCGACGTTGAACCCGGGAGCGATCCGAACGCTCGCCGAACTCGCGCAGCAATCCCAGACCGGGTGACGTACCACTCCTGCAGGGCGACCAGGTCCGGCGCGGTCCCGAGGACCTGCGAAAGCGCGGTCCGGGCATCGGCTCTCGGCAGCGTGTAGAGGACGTTCGCGCTGGCCACGACGGTCTGCCTCGTCAAGCACCCCCGGTAGGATTCGAACCTACGCTCCCGCCTCCGGAGGGCGGTGCTCTATCCCCTGAGCTACGGGGGCTCGGGTGGACGGAACCTTACCTGTCGCGTCCGCGTGGGGTGAAACCGGTTCGGGGTTCTCCGGGGCACGCCGATACCCTTTGCCGGTGACCCCCGAAGAGCTCTCCACCGCGATCGTCGGCGCGCTGACGACGCTGTCCGATGACGGGTCGCTGACCCTGCCGGACGGGGTCCCGGCGACCGTGACGGTGGAGCGCCCGCGACAGAAGGGTCACGGCGACTACGCCACCAACGTGGCGATGCAGCTGGCCAAGAAGGCGGGTACCAACCCGCGAGCGCTGGCGGAGCTGATCCGCGACCAGCTGCTGGAGCACGAGGGCGTGGCCGACGTCGAGATCGCCGGCCCCGGCTTCCTCAACATCGCGGTCGCGGCGGATGCCCAGGGCAAGGTGGCGGCCGACATCGTGGCCGCCGGCGAGGCCTATGGCCGCAACGACACCCTCACCGGTGAGCGGATCAACGTCGAGTTCATCTCGGCCAACCCGACCGGACCGCTGCACCTCGGCCACACCCGCTGGGCAGTGGTCGGCGACGCGCTCGGCAGGGTGTTGGAGGCAGCGGGCGCGCAGGTGACCCGCGAGTTCTACATCAACGACCGCGGCAACCAGATGAACCTGTTCGGCGCCTCGATCGAGGCGACCGCGCTCGGGCAGCCCGTTCCAGAGGACGGCTACCACGGCGACTACATCGCCGACCTGGCCGCGCAGGTGGTCGCCGAGAACCCCGGCATCCTCGAGCTCAGCGGCGAGGAGCGCACCATCGCGTTCCGCGAGGCGGGGTACGCCGTGCAGCTGAAGGAACAGCAGGACCAGCTCGACGCGTTCAACACCCACTTCGACGTGTGGTTCTCGGAGCGCTCACTGCACGACTCCGACGACGTTGCCGCCCAGCTCGAGAAGCTCCGCGCGCAGGGCCACCTGTTCGACGCGGACGGCGCGCTCTGGATGCGCACCTCCGAGTTCGACGACGACAAGGACCGGGTGCTGATCCGGTCCAACGGCGAGCTCACCTACTTCGCCAGCGACACGGCGTACTACGTCAACAAGCGGCAGCGCGGCTTCGACCGCTGCATCTATCTGCTCGGCGCCGACCACCACGGGTATGTCAACCGGCTCCGGGCGATGGCCGCGTGCGCCGGGGACGACCCGGACCGCAACATCGAGGTGCTGATCGGCCAGATGGTGAAGATCATGCAGGGCGGCGAGGAGCTCAAGCTCTCCAAGCGGGACGGCACCCTGCTCACGCTCCAGGAGCTGGTGGACCTGATCGGCGTCGACGCGCTGCGCTACACCCTGGCCCGCTACCCGTCCGACTCGCCGCTGACCCTCGATGCCGCCGAGATGACCCGGCAGAGCAGCGACAACCCGGTCTTCTACGTCCAGTACGCCCACGCCCGCGTCGCCTCCCTGCTCCGCAACGCTGCCGACCTCGGCCTCGAACCCGCGTCGCACCCCGAGCTGCTCACCCACGAGAAGGAGGGCGAGCTGCTGCGCGCCCTCGCCGAGCTGCCGGGTGTGGTCGCCACCGCGGCCCAACTGCGGGAGCCGCACCGGGTGGCGCGCTACCTCGAGGAGACCGCCGCCTCCTACCACCGCTTCTACGACAACTGCCGGGTGCTGCCGATGGGCGACGAGGAGCCGACCGATCTGCACCGCGCCCGACTGCAGCTGGTGGCGGCGACCCGCACGGTGTTCGCCAACGGCCTTCGTCTGCTCGGCGTCTCGGCTCCGGAACGGATGTGAGGCGTTGTCTCCCCATCCCATGGCCTACTGCGCGGCGCCCATGACGCACGCTGCCTGCGTTGTCGTCGACTCGAAGTACAGCCAAGTACGCCTTCGCTCCTCCGCCTTGGCATCGCACGCCCTGGACGCCGCTCGCTACGGCCGAGGACGGGGAGACAACGCCTAATGCCCTCCCACGAAGCCGGATGGGCGCACGCCGACGGCGCCCTCAAGGGCCCCTCGTGGCTGCGTCAGCCGAGCGACCCCAACGCCCTGGTGCCGTCGCTGTGGTCGTCGACCGCCCACAAGGTCGACGGCGACCTGACCATCGGCGGGGTGGCGGTGGCCGACCTGGTCGCCGAGCACATGACCCCGGCGTACGTGCTCGACGAGGCCGACCTGCGGGCCCGGGCCCGGTCATTTCGCGATGCATTCGCGACGTTCGACGTCTTCTACGCCGGCAAGGCGTTCCTCTGCACCTCCGTGGCCAAGTGGATCGACGAGGAGGGGCTCAGCCTCGACGTGTGCTCGGGCGGCGAGCTGACCGTCGCCCTGCGCGCCGGCTTCGACCCGGCCCGGATCGGCTACCACGGCAACAACAAGTCGTACGCCGAGCTGCGCCGTGCCGTCGACGTCGGCGTGGGCCGGATCATCGTCGACAGCTTCGCCGAGATCGAGCGGCTGGCCGAGATCGCCAAGGACCTGAAGCGCACCACCAAGGTGATGGTGCGCGTCACCGCGGGCGTGGAGGCGCACACCCACGAGTACATCGCCACTGCCCACGAGGACCAGAAGTTCGGGTTCTCGATCACCAGCGGCGACGCCTTCGAGGCGGTCAAGCAGGTCCGCGCCGCGAAGCGGCTGGAGCTGCTCGGCCTGCACTCCCACATCGGCAGCCAGATCTTCGACTCCTCCGGGTTCGAGGTGGCGGCCCGCCGGGTGCTGGCGCTGCACGCGCGGATCTCCGACGAGCTCGGGGTGACCATGCCCGAGCTGGACCTGGGTGGCGGCTTCGGCATCGCCTACACGACCCAGGACGACCCGTCCGACCCCGCTCAGCTGGCCACCGAGATGAGCAAGATCGTCGAGCACGAGTGCAAGGCGCTCGGCATCGCCCAGCCCCGGCTGTCGATCGAGCCCGGCCGCGCGATCGTCGGGCCTGCGGTCTGCACCGTCTACACGGTCGGCACCGTCAAGCCGGTGACGCTCGACGGCGGCGCGGTGCGCACCTATGTCTCCGTCGACGGTGGGATGAGCGACAACATCCGCACCGCTCTCTATGACGCCGACTACTCGTGCACGCTCGCCAACCGCGACTCCGAGGCCGAGTCGGTGCTGTCGCGCGTGGTGGGCAAGCACTGCGAGGCCGGCGACATCGTGGTCAAGGACGAGTTCCTGCCCGGCGACCTCGCTCCCGGTGACCTGATCGCCGTACCCGGCACCGGGGCCTACTGCCGCTCGATGTCGTCGAACTACAACCACTCGCTCCGACCGCCGGTGATCGCGGTGCGGGACGGCGTCGCCCGCGTGATCGTGCGCCGCGAGACTGAGGACGACCTGTTGGCCACCGACGTAGGAGACCCCGATGCCTGAGCAGCCGCTGCGCGTGGCCGTGCTCGGCTGCGGCTCGGTCGGGTCGCAGGTGGTGCGGCTGCTCGGTGAGCAGGCGGCCGACCTCGCTGCTCGGGTGGGCGCACCGGTCGAGCTGGCCGGCGTCGCCGTACGCCGGATCGACGCACCGCGCGAGGTCGACGTACCCGACGGCCTGCTGACCACCGACGCCGCGGGCCTGGTCGCTCGCGACGACATCGACCTGGTCGTCGAGGTGATCGGCGGCATCGAGCCGGCCCGCTCGCTGATCCTCGCCGCCCTCGACAACGGCGCCAGCGTCGTCACCGCCAACAAGGCGCTGCTCGCAGAGGACGGACCGACGCTTTTCGAGGCGGCCGAGAAGGCCGGACGCGACCTCTACTACGAGGCCGCCGTCGCGGGCGCGATCCCGATCCTGCGGCCGCTGCGTGAGTCGCTCGCCGGCGACCGGGTCAACCGGGTGCTCGGCATCGTCAACGGCACCACCAACTTCATCCTCGACCGGATGGACACCTCCGGCGCCGGCTTCGCCGAGGCGCTCGAGGAGGCCCAGGAGCTCGGGTACGCCGAGGCCGACCCGACCGCCGACGTCGAG
Source organism: uncultured Actinomycetota bacterium (assembly GCA_963809015.1). GTDB lineage: Bacteria > Actinomycetota > Actinomycetes > Propionibacteriales > Nocardioidaceae > Nocardioides. The sequence goes on along the minus strand of CAWEHX010000010.1, from coordinate 84,407 downwards.
GGCTTCGACGCCGCCGCCAAGGCCGCGATCCTGGCCAGCCTGGCGTTCCACACCCGAGTGACGGCCTCCGACGTGCACCGCGAGGGCATCGCCGACGTGACCGCGGCCGATGTGCAGTCGGCCCGGGACATGAACTCGGTCGTCAAGCTGCTCGCGATCGCCGAGCTGCGGGACGGACCCGACGGCGAGGCGGTCTCGGTGCGTGTGCACCCCGCGATGATCCCGAGGTCGCACCCGCTGGCCAGCGTGCGCGAGGCGTTCAACGCCGTCTTCGTCGAGTCCTCTGCGGCCGGTCAGCTGATGTTCTACGGTCCCGGCGCCGGCGGCGCGCCCACCGCGAGCGCGGTCCTCGGCGACCTGGTCACGGTGGCCCGCAACCACCGGATGGGCACCCGCGGCGTGGGCGAGTCGGCGTACGCCGACCGTCCGGTGCTGCCGATGGGGGAGACCCGCACCCGCTACCACGTGGCGATCGACGTCGACGACCGCGCCGGCGTGCTGGCCGCCGTGGCCAACGCGTTCGCCGAGCACGACGTCTCGATCCAGACCGTCCGCCAGGAGGGTCGCGACGACGACGCCCAGCTGGTCGTGGTCTCCCACGAGGCGACCGACGCGCAGCTCAGCGCCACCGTCGAGACCCTGCGCCAGATGGACATCGTCCGTGAGGTCACGTCGGTGATGCGGGTCGAGGGAGCCGAAGAGTGACCACCCCACGACGTTCTTCGTCTCCCCCGCTTCGCTCCTCCGACGAACAACGCCGCGGGGACCCCGGAAAAGCGAACGCACCCACCCGCACCCATCAGTGGCGCGGGGTCATCGAGGAGTACCGCGACCTGCTCGACATCCCCGAGGGCACGCCCGCGGTGACCCTGGGCGAGGGCGGCACGCCGCTGGTCCGCTCGGAGTGGCTGGCCTCGGTGACCGGCGCCGAGGTCTGGCTGAAGGTCGAGGGCAACAACCCCACCGGCTCGTTCAAGGACCGCGGCATGACCACCGCGATTTCGGTCGCCAAGGCCGACGGCGCGCAGGCGGTGGTGTGCGCGTCGACCGGCAACACCTCGGCGTCGATGGCGGCGTACGCCGCGAAGGCCGGGCTCACCCCCGTCGTGCTGGTGCCCGAGGGCAAGATCGCGGCGGGGAAGATGGCGCAGGCGATCATGCACGCCTCGCGGGTGATCATGGTCCGCGGCAACTTCGACAACTGCCTGGCCCTGGCCCGTCAGCTCGCGTGGGAGTACCCCGTCGCGCTGGTCAACTCGGTCAACCCGGCCCGGCTCCAGGGCCAGAAGACAGCAGCCTTCGAGATCGTCGACCACCTCGGCGACGCCCCCGACTACCACCTGCTCCCGGTCGGCAACGCCGGCAACATCGCGGCGTACTGGCTGGGCTGGTGCGAGTACGCCCGGCTCGGCCTGGCCACCAAGACTCCGGTGATCCGCGGCTTCCAGGCCGAGGGCGCCGCCCCGCTGGTGACCGGCGAGCCGTTCCCCGACCCGGAGACCAAGGCGACCGCGATCCGGATCGGCAACCCCGCCTCGTGGAAGCTCGCCGAGGTGGCGGCCCACGAGTCCGGCGGTCGCTTCGCGGCGGTCAGCGACGACCAGATCCTGGCGGCGCAGCGGGAGCTGGCCGCCCGGGACGGGGTGTTTGTCGAGCCCGCGTCCGCCGCCGGCATCGCCGGTCTGCTGCAGGAGGTCGCCGCGGGGGAGTCGTACGCCGGCAAGACCGTCGCCATCACCGTCACCGGTCACGGCCTCAAGGACACCGCCACCGCGCTGGAGGGCTTCGGCCAGCTCGTCGACACGGTGATCGATGCCGACGTGAAGGCCGCGGCCGAAGCCGCAGGCCTGGCATGACCACGTTCGTCGAGGGCCCGGTCCGGCTCTCGGTGCCGGCCACGTCGGCCAACCTCGGCCCCGGCTTCGACTCGCTCGGCCTGGCGCTGGACCTCCGCGACCGGCTCGAGGCGGAGGTGGTCGACCAGGGCCTGGTGATCGAGGTCGAGGGAGCGGGTGCCGACGAGGTGCCGCTCGACGACGAGCACCTCGTCGTCCGCGCGATGCGGGCCGCGTTCGAAGCCATGGACGCGCACCCGTCAGGCCTCCGGCTCGCCTGCACCAACGCGATCCCGCACGCCCGCGGCCTGGGCTCCTCCTCGGCCGCGATCGTCGGCGGGGTCAGCCTGGCCCGCGCGCTCGTCGCCGGCGGGTCGCTGCTGATGGACGACGCCGCTCTGTTCGGGCTCGCGGCCCGGCTCGAGGGCCATCCCGACAACGTCGCGCCGGCGTTCCACGGCGGGTTCGTCATCTCCGGCCAGGACGACGGCGGCGACTTCTACGCCGTACCCAGTGGTGTCGACCCGCGGATCAGCGCGGTGGTGCTGATCCCACCGGCTCCGGTCTCGACCGAGCTCGCCCGCGGGCTGCTGCCCGCCGAGGTGCCGCACGCCGAGGCTGCGGCCAACGCGGGTCGTACGGCGCTGCTGGTGGCGGCGCTGGGTGGCCAGCCCGACCAGCTGTGGCGAGCCACCCGCGACTACCTGCACCAACGCCAGCGACGCACCGCCATGCCCGAGTCCTTCGACCTGGTGGAGGCGCTGCGCGCCGACGGCGTACCCGCCGTCATCTCGGGTGCCGGCCCGACCGTGCTGGCCTTCGCCAACGGCCCCAGCGCTCCCGGTACGTCCGACCTGCTGGCCCGGTGCCCGGACGGCTGGACGCCGCTGCATCTCGCCATCGACGCGCACGGAGTCAGGTTCGACTGAGGGTGCGTCGACCACCCGACCGCGGTGGTACATTGGCGCCGCGCCGGAATCGAGGCGCACACCCCCCTTCACCATTGTTCGGATCTCATTCCGCACACCCTCCGCATGCTCCTCACGGGAGCGCGGCGCAAGGGGCCAGTGTCCAGCAGCCGGCGGCTCGAATCGACCCGCCCGGCCCTGATACGTGGATAGGACCTCACGTGACGGAAACCATCGAACCCACCACCGCCAAGAAGCGCGGTGGCGGGCTCAACTCCATGCTCCTCGCCGACCTGCGCCAGATGGCCCGCGGCATGGGCATCTCGGGCACGGCCAGCATGAAGAAGGCTCAGCTCGTCGAAGCCATCAAGGCCTCGCAGGCGGGCGGCAAGGCGCGGAAGCCCGACGCCGGCTCCGACTCCCCGGCGGACGCCGGGTCCGAGGCGAAGGAGCGCAAGCAACCGAAGCAGGCCAAGGAGGCGAAGGAGCCCAAGGAGCCCAAGGAGTCCAAGGAGTCCAAGGACTCCGACGAGGCCAAGGACGACCGGCGCTCCGACGGACCGAAGCAGGACCGCGACGACCGCGACGGCGACCGTGACTCCGACCGCAAGGACGGCCAGGACGGCGGCCAGAACCGCAACCAGAACCGCAACCAGAACCGTGACCAGAACCGCGACCAGAACCGCGACCAGAACCGCGACGGCCAGGGTGGCCAGGGCGAGCAGGGCGAGGGTCGGAACCGGAACCGGCGCCGCCGCGGCCGCGACCGCAACCGCCCGGCGGGCGAGGGCAGCGGGCAGCGCAACGAGCCCGACACCACCGTCCTCGAGGACGACGTGCTGGTCCCGGCGGCCGGCATCCTCGACGTACTCGACAACTACGCGTTCGTCCGGACCAGCGGCTACCTGCCCGGACCGGAGGACGTCTACCTCTCCCTGTCGATGGTCCGGAAGTTCGGGCTCCGCCGCGGCGACGCGGTCGTCGGCCAGGTGCGCCAGCCCCGCGAGGGCGAGCGCAAGGAGAAGTTCAACCCGATGGTCCGCATCGACAGCGTCAACGGCGCTGACCCTGAGCAGGCCAACACCCGGGTCGAGTTCTCGAAGCTGACCCCGCTCTACCCCAGCGAGCGACTCCGCCTGGAGACCGAGCCCGGCAACCTGATCGGCCGGGTCATCGACATCGCCGCGCCGATCGGCAAGGGCCAACGCGGCCTGATCGTGTCGCCGTCCAAGGCCGGCAAGACGATGATCATGCAGTCGATCGCCAACTCGATCACGACCAACAACCCCGAGTGCCACCTGATGGTCGTCCTCGTCGACGAGCGTCCGGAGGAGGTCACCGACTTCGAGCGCTCGGTCAAGGGCGAGGTCATCTCCTCGACGTTCGACCGGCCGGCCGCTGACCACACGATCGTCGCCGAGCTCGCCATCGAGCGGGCCAAGCGGCTGGTCGAGCTCGGCCACGACGTGGTCGTGCTGCTCGACGGCATCACCCGCCTCGGGCGCGCCTACAACCTGGCCGCCCCGGCGTCGGGCCGGATCCTGTCCGGCGGCGTCGACTCCGCTGCGCTCTACCCGCCGAAGAAGTTCTTCGGCGCCGCGCGCAACATCGAGAACGGCGGCTCGCTGACGATCCTGGCGACCGCCCTGATCGAGAGCGGCTCGAAGATGGACGAGGTGATCTTCGAGGAGTTCAAGGGCACCGGCAACATGGAGATCCGGCTGCGCCGCGACTTCGCCGACAAGCGCCTGTTCCCCGCGATCGACGCCATCCAGTCCGGCACCCGCCGCGAGGAGCTCCTGATGAGCAAGGAGGAGCTCGCGATCGTGTGGAAGCTGCGCCGCGTTCTCTCCGCGCTCGACCACCAGCAGGCGCTGGAGCTGCTCCTGGAGCGGCTCAAGAAGTCGAGCACCAACATCGAGTTCCTGATGTCGGTCCAGAAGACCACGCCCACCCCCTCGGGCACTTCCGAGGACTGAGGAATTGGTCGGCGCCCCAGAGCGTTACTAGAATCGTTCGCTGGCTCCGGTTCACGCCCCGCTCCGTGGGGCGACCCGGCGGCCCGATGAGAGGACACCATGAAGAAGGACATCCACCCCGAGTACGTCGAGACCGAGGTCACCTGTACCTGCGGGTCCACGTTCACGACTCGAAGCACCGCGACGTCCGGCGTCATCCACGCCGATGTCTGCTCGCAGTGCCACCCGTTCTACACGGGCAAGCAGAAGATCCTCGACACCGGCGGCCGCGTGGCCCGGTTCGAGAAGCGCTTCGGCAAGAAGAAGGCGACCGACGAGGCGCCTGCCGAGGAGACCGCTCCTTCGGCCTAGCTCGTTACCGGCGCCGGCCCACGCATTCAGTTGCGGGGCCGGCGTCGTGTCTTTGTGACGACTAGGAAGGGTGCACCGATGTTCGAGGCGATCGACGGGCTGCTCGCTGAGCACGCCGAGCTCGAGGGCCGGCTAGGTGCGCCCGAGACCCACGCCGACGCCCGGCTGGCGAAGCGGCTCAACCAGCGCTACGCCGAGCTGAGCTCGATCATCGGCACCTGGCGCGAGTGGCAGCAGCACGGCGCGGACCTCGAAGCCGCCCGCGAGCTGGCTCACGAGGACCCCACGTGGGCCTCCGAGGTCGAGTCGTTGACGAAGCAGCGCGGTGAGGCCGAGGAGCGACTCCGTCGCCAGCTGGTGCCGCGCGACCCCACCGACGACAAGGACGCCATCCTCGAGGTGAAGTCGGGGGAGGGCGGCGAGGAGTCGGCGCTCTTCGCGGGCGACCTGCTCCGCATGTACACCCGGTTCGCCGAGCAGCGGGGCTGGACGGTCGAGATCCTGGACGCCACCGAGTCAGACCTCGGCGGCTACAAGAGCGTCACGCTCGCCGTGAAGGCGAAGGGCACGCCCGAGCCCGGCCAGGCGCCGTATGGCCTGCTGAAGTTCGAGGGCGGCGTGCACCGCGTGCAGCGGGTGCCGGTGACCGAGTCGCAGGGCCGGGTGCACACCAGCGCCGCCGGCGTACTCGTGCTGCCGGAGGCCGAGCAGGTCGAGGTCACGATCGACGAGAACGACCTGCGCATCGACGTCTTCCGCAGCAGCGGGCCGGGCGGCCAGAGCGTCAACACCACCGACTCCGCGGTCCGGATCACCCACGTGCCGACCGGCATCGTCGTCAGCTGCCAGAACGAGAAGAGCCAGCTGCAGAACAAGGACCAGGCGATGCGCATCCTGCGCGCCCGGCTGCTGGCCGCCGCGCAGGAGGAGGCCGACGCCGAGGCGAGCGACGCCCGTCGCTCCCAGGTGCGCACGGTCGACCGCTCCGAGCGGATCCGCACCTACAACTTCCCGGAGAACCGGATCTCCGACCACCGCACCGGCTACAAGTCGCACAACCTCGACCAGGTGCTCGACGGCGCCCTCCAGCCGGTGCTCGACTCCTGCCTCGAGGCCGACATGGCTGCCCGGCTCACCTCGCTCGAGGCCTGACGGTGCCCTCTCGCCGGACCCTGCTGGCCGAGGCGACGGCCCGGCTCCGCGACGCCGGCGTGGCCAGTCCCGACCACGACGCCGCCGAGCTGCTCGCGCACGCTCTCGGGACCGACCGCTCGCAGCTGTCGCTGGTCGACGAGGTGCCGCTCCCGGTGGCTCACGAGTACGACGCCCTGGTCACCCGCCGGGCCGCCCGCGAACCGCTCCAGCACCTCACCGGCAGGGCGTACTTCCGCCACGTCGCGTTGGGGGTCGGGCCGGGGGTGTTCGTGCCGCGTCCCGAGACCGAGCTGCTCGCGGGCTGGGCGATCGAGGCGGCACTCGGTCTCGACGCGCCGGTCGTCGTCGACCTGTGCACCGGCTCGGGTGCGATCGCCAAGGCGGTCGTGGACGAGGCACCGCACGCGACCGTGCACGCCATCGAGCTCGACCCAGGAGCGCATGCCTGGGCCGAGAACAACCTCGCCGCCAGCGGAGTCGACCTGCGCCGCGGTGACCTGGCGACCGCGTTCCCGGAGCTCGACGGTTCCGTCGACGTGGTGGTCTGCAACCCGCCGTACATCCCGCTGGAGGCCTGGGAGTCGGTCGCCGCCGAGGCGCGTGACCACGACCCGCACCTCGCTCTCTTCTCCGGGGCCGACGGCCTCGACGCGATCCGGGCGCTGGAGGAGCGGGCGGCCGCGCTGCTGAAGCCCGGGGGAGTCGTGGGGGCCGAACACGCCGACGTACAGGGTGAGTCCGCGCCGGGTGTGTTCGCGGCCACCGGTCGGTGGGCCGACGTACGCGACCACCTCGATCTCAACGGCAGGCCGCGATTCCTGACCGCTCGGCGGGTGCGAGGATGACCGCGTGACGGCAGAGCTCTACCCGACCGACACCGAGGAGCAGCGGGAGTCGGCGATCTCCGCGGCCAGCCTCGCGGTCCAGCGCGGCGAGCTCCTCGTGCTCCCCACCGACACCGTCTACGGCATCGCCGCCGACGCCTTCGACCCGGCGGCCGTCAAGGCGCTGCTGCAGGCCAAGGGCCGCGGACGCGAGATGCCCCCGCCGGTGCTGGTCAGCGCCGCCACCACGATCGACGCGCTCGCGGTCAACGTCCCTGCCTACGCCCGGATGCTCGTGGAGAAGTTCTGGCCGGGGCCGCTCACGCTGGTGTGCCACCAGCAGAGCTCGCTCCAGTGGGACCTCGGCGACGCCCGTGGCACGGTCGCGATCCGGATGCCCGACCACGAGATCGCCCGCGAAATCCTCGAGCGCACCGGTCCGCTGGCGGTCAGCTCCGCCAACACCACCGGCAGCCCGGCGGCGACCGATGCCGCCGAGGCGATGCGGATGCTCGGCGAGCACGTCGCGGTCGTCGTCGACGGCGGTACGTCGCCGGGTGGCAGGGCCTCCACGATCATCGACGTCACCGGCTCGGAAGCCAGGGTGCTGCGCCTCGGCGCGCTGTCGGTGGACGAGCTCAACGCGGCGCTCGAAGACACCGACGTGACCATCGTGGACGAGGGCTGATGCTGCTGTGAGGGAGTACCTCCTCGTCTTCCTGGTCGCAGCGGCCGTGACCTACCTGCTGACGGTCGTCGCCCGTGAGATCGCTATTCGCACCGGCGCCGTCGCCGCCGTCCGGGATCGCGACGTGCACGCGGAGCCGGTTCCCTACCTGGGCGGCATCGCGATGCTCGGCGGGCTGGTGGCGGCCTTCCTGGTGGCGCGGGAGCTGCCGTTCCTCTCGACGAGCGGGCCGTTCGTCTTCGAGGACGCCCGTGCGGTGATCGTGGCCGGCGCCCTGGTCTGCGGGGTCGGGGTGCTCGACGACATCTTCGACCTCGACGCGCTGACCAAGTTCGGTGGGCAGGTGCTCGCTGTGGGCCTGCTCGTCTACTCGGACATTCAGTACAAGTACTTCTTCACCAGCACCGAAGGCTGGGTCTTCTCTCCTGACCGGAACCAGGCGGCGCTGCTCACGGCCCTCATCGTGCTGGCCACCGTGAACGCGGTGAACTTCGTCGACGGCCTCGACGGCCTCGCGGCGGGGGTAGTCGGCATCGCCGCCGTCGCGTTCTTCATCTTCTGCTACGGCCTCGCCGATCTCAACGACGCTCCGCTGACTACGACCGGGGCGCTTCTCTCTGCGGCCCTGGCGGGCGCGTGCGTGGGCTTCCTGGCGCACAACTGGCACCCGGCGCGGGTGTTCATGGGCGACAGCGGGTCGATGCTGATCGGACTGGTGCTCTCTGCCACCGCGGTTACCGTCACCACGCAGTTCAGCACCGCAGACCTGGCCCAGGGCGCCGAAGGCGGTCGGGCGAGCCTGCTGCCGATCTTTCTGCCCGTCGCGCTGCCGATCCTGATCCTCATCGTGCCTCTCGCTGACCTGGTGCTGGCCGTCATCCGACGGACCCGGACGGGGCGCTCGCCGTTCGCTCCGGACAAGCAGCACCTGCACCACCGACTGCTGGAGATCGGGCACTCCCATCGCAGGGCGGTGCTGATCATGTGGCTCTGGGCCGGTCTGATCGCGTTCGGGACCGTCTTCGCCAGCCTCTACACCGGTCCGACGGTGTGGATCGGCGTCGGGCTGATGGCGGCCGTGACCCTGGCGCTGACTTTCGTGCTGCCCGTGGTCCACCGGCCACAGGCACTCACTCACGACGACTGACAGGACCCGGTTTCGTGGCGCTCCGGTGCTTGTGCTAGTTTTCACAAGCACCGGAAGTCCCTCGACGAAATGGCCGCCAGAACGATGACGACCTACCTCAGCCGACACCCTCGAGGGACCGGTATGAGCAAGCTTGGCCCCCCGTTCGCGGGCCCTTCTCACTGTGGTAGTTTCGCGCCGTCGTCGGGGCCGATCCGGCTTGCTCCTCGGAGAGCTCGAGCCGTCGTCGCTTCCCCTTCCCTTGTCGAATTCTCCGCCGAAAGCCACATGGGTGAATGGTTGATGAGCAGCACCCCGAACCGACCCTGCGAGGTCGTGACCTCGTCGGGCTCGGCGGTCTGCTCGTCGGAGCGGTCGTGGGCGGTCTCGTCCTCGGTGTACTGCTCGACCGCGCTGCCGACTCCTCGCCGGCGTTCACGCTGGCAGGCATCGGGCTCGGCATCGTGCTGGGAGGTGTCGGCTTCTGGCTCCGAGTCCGCACCGCGCTGCGGGGGTGACTCGCGATGACCGATAGCCTGACCACGCCCATGAGCACTCCGGACCTCGTACCCTCCGGTCGCCGACCTTCCCCGTGGCGGGTGGTCCGCGACCAGCGCAAGACGCTGCTCGTCGCCGGCGTGATGATGGTCGCCTCGTTCTGGATCTTCGGTCAGCTCGACCGCTGGCAGCTCGCCGCCTGCGTGGCCGGCGGTGTCTTCCTCGGCCTGCTGAACCACCTCTACACCGAGTACTGGCTGCTCAAGATCATCGAGTCCGGCGCCCAGCCGACCCGCAACCAGATGATCGCGGCCACGATCAGCCGGCTCACCGTCCTCACGGCCGTGGCCGTGGGCGTCGCCGTCATGGTCTGGCCCGACGGCATCGGCCTGCTGCTCGGCCTTGCCGTGTTCCGCCTGATCGCCCTGGTGATGACCGGGCTGCCCCTGCTGAAGGAGTTGAAGAGCCAGTGATCAGCCAGCTGATCCTCGCCGCCGCTGAGGGTGGAGAAGAGGAAGACAGCAAGATCGAGATCGGTCACCACGTCACGCGCGAGTTCCTCGGCATGACGCTCAACGTCGACACGATCTGGGCCACGGCGATCGCCGGCACCATCCTGGTCGTCCTGGGCTTCATCCTGCGGCGTCAGCTGACCAAGAACCCCGATGACCACGTCCCGACCAAGCTCCAGATCGTCTGGGAGCTCATCGTGGGATGGGTCACCGGCCAGGTCGAGGACAACCTGGGCCGCGTCAACCGGACCGTCGTCTCCCTCGCGGTGGCGCTCTTCTTCTTCATCCTGATCGCGAACTGGTTCGAGACGATCCCCAGCAACTACAACGAAGAGACCGGGCACTTGCTGCCCGTGGCGACCGCCGACACCAACCTGACGTACGCGCTGGCGTTCCTGGTCATCATCGGCGTGTGGAGCTACGGCATCCGCGAGAAGGGTGTGAAGGGCTACTTCAAGCACTTCGCCGAGCCGTTCCCGGTGCTGCTCCCGCTCAACATCCTCGAAGAGCTGGTCAAGCCGATCACGCTGGCCCTGCGACTCTTCGGCAACATCTTCGCCGGCGGCATCATGATCGCGTTGATCGGCCTGATGCCCGTTTACGTGTTCTGGGCACCCGAAGTCCTGTGGAAGCTGTTCGGGATGTTCATCGGCGCGATCCAGGCCTTCATCTTCGCGCTGCTGACGATCCTGTACTTCGGCATGGCCGGTGCTGGGCACGACGAGCACGAAGACGAGCACAGCGAAGCTGACGACAAGCACAGCGAAGCAGAAGACAAGACTCCCGTCGCGGCGCACTGACAACAGCGGCGCGACACCACAAGCAAGCACCGGACCTCGGTGCTCAACCAAGGAGAGAGAAGACAATGGCAGTAAGCGACGAGGCAGTCCAGCTCGCCGGTGCGTTCGTCGGCGGCGGTATCGCACTTGCCGGTGGCGCAATCGGAGCGGGTGTGGGTGACGGCCTGGCCGGTGCGTCCTACATCCAGGGTGTTGCCCGCCAGCCGGAGGCCCAGGGCCGCCTGCAGACGATCTTCTTCCTGACCGTCGGTCTGGTCGAGGCGATGTTCTTCATCAACCTCGCCTTCATGGCGATGTTCGTGTTCGTCCTCAGCTGACCTGATTTGGCAACCAAGCAAAGGACCGAATGATGGCTAGCGTCACGAGCCTGCTCGTCCCGATGGAGAGCAACTTCCTCGTCCCGAACGGGACGTTCCTGGTCGAGGTATTTGCGTTCCTGATCATCGTGTTCATCCTGGGTCGGTACATCATCCCGCCGATCAACAAGGCGATGACGGAGCGGCAGGAGGCGATCCGCAAGGAGTTCGCCGACCTCGAGGAGGCCAAGTCCGAGGCCAACGAGGCCAAGGAGGAGTTCACCTCGCAGATCGCCGACGCCCGGCACGAGGCGGCGCGGATCCGCGAGGAGGCCCGCGAGCAGGGTGCGGCGATCATCGCCGAGCTCCGCGAGCAGGCCCAGACCGAGGCCAACCGGATCGTCGAGCACGCGCACGCGCAGATCCAGGCCGAGCGTCAGCAGGCCCTCACCTCCCTCCGCGCCGAGGTCGGCACCCTGGCGACCACGCTCGCCGGGCGGATCGTGGGCGAGAGCCTCGATGACGACGCGCGCAGCGGACGGGTCGTCGACCGGTTCCTGGCCGACCTCGAGACGCTGGAGACCTCCAAGGCAGCGCGTACGGACGGGACCAACTGATGGTCTCGACCACCGCATCGGACACCCTGGCTGAGCTCGGGGGGCTGCTCGACAAGGCAGCCACCCTCGAGGCCACCGGCACCGCGGGAGAGGAGCTGTTCTTCGTCGCCCAGACGTTGCGCAGCGAGCCCGCGCTACGGCGGATCGCCACGGACGCCGCGGTGGAGGAGTCGGCCAAGGTCGAGCTCGCCCAAGGGGTCTTCGGCAACGCGATCGGCGAGGTCGCCCTCGCCGTGGTCACCGAGGCCGTACGCCGGCGCTGGACCGTGTCCTCCAGGCTCCCCGCCACGATCGAGCAGGTCGGCGTCGTCGCCCTGGTCCGGTCCGCGGGTGCCCGCAGCGACAAGATCACCGACGAGCTGTTCGCTCTCGGCCGGCTGATCGAGGCCAACCCCGACCTGCGCGGAGCGCTCGCCGACTCGTCGCGGTCCACCGCTGACAAGGTCGGGCTGCTCAAGGGCCTGCTCGACGGCAAGGTGTTGCCGGCGACGCTGACCCTCGTCGAGCACGCAGTCAGCACGGCGACCGGCACGGTGGAGCGGGCGATCTCGTCCTTCCAGCAGGTCGCTGCCGACGTCCAGGGCGAGATGCTGGCCACGGTCCGCGCCGCCGAGGAGCTGTCGGAGGCCGACCAGACCCGGCTGAGCGAGACGCTGGGCCGTCAGTACAACCGGTCCATCCGGCTCCGCGTCGTGGTCGAGCCCGAGCTCGTGGGCGGGATGCGGGTCGAGATCGGCGACGACGTGATCGACGGCACCGTGTCCGGCAGGCTGGACGACGCGCGCCGCAAGCTGGCCGGCTGACCGGCCCCAGAGACAACTACACAGACCCACAGACCGAGGGAAGAGGCAGGAAATGACGGAGCTTTCGATTCGTCCGGAGGAGATCCGCGACGCGCTCCAGAAGTACGTCGACGACTACAAGCCGTCTGCGGCCAGCAAGGAAGAGGTCGGCACCGTCGCCCAGTGCGCTGACGGCATCGCGCGGGTCTCCGGGCTGCCCTCGGCGATGGCCAACGAGCTCCTGGAGTTCGAGGACGGCACGCTCGGCATCGCCCTGAACCTCGACACCCGCGAGATCGGTGTGGTCGTCCTCGGTGACTTCGACAAGCTCGAGGAGGGCCAGGAGGTCCGCCGTACCGGCGAGATCCTCTCGGTCCCCGTCGGCGACGGGTTCATGGGTCGGGTGATCGACCCGCTCGGCACGCCCATCGACGGCCTCGGCGAGATCGAGTCCACGGAGCGCCGCGCGCTGGAGCTGCAGGCGCCGAGCGTGATGCACCGCAAGTCGGTGCACGAGCCGCTCGCGACCGGCATCAAGGCCATCGACGCGCTGACCCCGATCGGTCGCGGCCAGCGCCAGCTGATCATCGGTGACCGTGCGACCGGCAAGACCACGATCGCGATCGACACGATCATCAACCAGAAGGCCAACTGGGACTCCGGTGACCCGGAGAAGCAGGTGCGCTGCATCTACGTCGCGATCGGCCAGAAGGGCTCGACCATCGCCTCGGTGCGTGGCGCCCTCGAGGAGGCCGGCGCGCTGGAGTACACCACGATCGTCGCCTCGCCGGCGTCCGACAGCGCGGGCTTCAAGTACCTCGCGCCCTACACCGGCTCGGCCATCGGCCAGCACTGGATGTACGACGGCAAGCACGTCCTGATCATCTTCGACGACCTCACCAAGCAGGCCGAGGCCTACCGCGCCGTGTCGCTGCTGCTCCGCCGCCCGCCGGGCCGCGAGGCCTACCCCGGTGACGTGTTCTACCTGCACAGCCGGCTGCTCGAGCGCTGCGCCAAGTTGTCCGACGACCTGGGCGCGGGCTCGATGACGGGCCTCCCGATCATCGAGACCAAGGCCAACGACGTGTCGGCCTACATCCCGACCAACGTCATCTCGATCACCGACGGACAGATCTTCCTGCAGTCGGACCTGTTCGCCGCCAACCAGCGGCCCGCGATCGACGTCGGTATCTCCGTGTCCCGCGTGGGTGGTGCGGCCATGACCAAGGCGATGAAGGCCGTGACCGGCTCGCTGAAGGTCGACCTGGCCCAGTTCCGCGCCATGGAGGCGTTCGCGATGTTCGCCTCCGACCTCGACGCGGCCTCGCGCCAGCAGCTGGACCGCGGTGCGCGCCTGATGGCACTGCTCAAGCAGCCGGCGTACTCGCCCTACCCGCTCGACGAGATGGTCGTCTCCCTGTGGATCGGCACCACCGGTCGCCTGGACCGCGTGCCGACCGAGGACGTGCTGCGCTTCGAGCACGAGTTCCTCGACTTCCTGCGCCGCTCGCACGAGGGCATCCTCCAGGGCATCCGTGAGTCCCTCGCGTTCGACGACGACACCCAGTCGTCGCTCGACGATGCCTACACCTCCTTCCTCGACCAGTTCGAGACCTCCGAGGGCGGGTCGATCAAGGTCGGCCACGAGCCTGAGGCGGAGGCACTGGAGGACGAGGACCAGGAGCAGATCGTCAAGCAGAAGCGGGGCTGACCCATGGCCCTATCGGTGCGCGAATATCGCGCGCGGATCAAGTCGACCGAGTCGATGAAGAAGATCACGCGCGCCATGGAGCTCATCGCCGCGTCCCGCATCATCAAGGCACAGCAGCGGGCGCAGGCGGCAGCGCCGTACGCCCGTGAGCTGACCCGCGCCGTGTCCGCGGTCGCGACGTTCTCCAACGTCGACCACCCGCTGACGAAGGAGGAGGAGAACCCCACGCGGGCCGCCGTCCTCGTCGTCACGAGCGACCGCGGTCTGGCCGGTGCGTTCTCCTCGAGCGTGCTCAAGGAGGCCGAGAAGCTGGCCGTCACCCTCCGCGAGGAGGGCAAGGAGATCGACTGGTACATCTGCGGCCGCAAGGGCGAGGCGTACTTCCGGTTCCGCAACCGCGACATCGTGAAGTCGTGGACCGGGTTCTCCGACCAGCCCAACTACGACGTGGCCAAGGACGTCGGCCAGACGCTGATCGACTCCTTCCTGCTCGACCCGGGCGAGGAGGGCGACGTCGACGAGGTGCACGTGGTCTACACGCGCTTCCGGTCGATGCTGCTCCAGGAGCCGACCGCGATCCGGCTGCTGCCACTCGAGGTCGTCGAGGGTGAGGAGGCTCCCGAGAAGGACGAGCTGCTCCCGCTCTACGAGTTCGAGCCCTCCGCGGAGGCGGTGCTCGACGGGCTGCTGCCGCAGTACGTCACGAGCCGGATCTTCTTCGGTCTGCTCCAGTCCGCGGCCTCCGAGCTCGCGGCCCGGCAGAAGGCGATGAAGTCGGCCACCGACAACGCCGAAGAGCTCATCAAGAAGTACACCCGGATCGCCAACCAGGCCCGCCAGGCCGGCATCACCCAGGAAATCAGCGAGATCGTCGGAGGCGTCAACGCGCTTGCCGATGCCCAAGCCGCCAACGAATGATCAGGTGAGTAACTAATGACTGCAACGGTTGAAGAGACCAAGAGCAAGGGCGCCAAGGGCGTCGGCCGGATCGCTCGCGTGATCGGCCCGGTCGTCGACGTCGAGTTCCCGATCGACGCGATGCCCGAGATGTACAACAAGCTCGAGACCGAGTTCGAGCTCAGCGGCGAGAAGCACCTGCTGTCGCTCGAGGTGTCGCAGCACATCGGTGACGGCATGGTGCGAGCGATCTCGCTCCAGCCCACCGACGGACTGGTCCGCGGCGCGCAGGTCAGCGACACGGGGGAGTCGATCACCGTGCCGGTGGGCGACGCGACCCTCGGCCGGGTGTTCAACACCCTGGGTGACTGCCTCAACCTCGACGAGGGCGAGACGCTCGACGTCAAGGAGCGGTGGGGCATCCACCGCAAGGCGCCGGCGTTCGACCAGCTCGAGTCGAAGACGACGATGTTCGAGACCGGCATCAAGGTCATCGACCTGCTGACGCCCTACGTGCAGGGCGGCAAGATCGGCCTGTTCGGCGGCGCCGGCGTGGGCAAGACCGTGCTGATCCAGGAGATGATCGCGCGAGTCGCCAAGGACCACGGTGGTGTGTCCGTGTTCGCCGGTGTCGGCGAGCGCACCCGTGAGGGCAACGACCTGATCGCGGAGATGGAGGAGGCCGGCGTCATCGGCCAGACCGCCCTCGTGTTCGGTCAGATGGACGAGCCGCCGGGCACCCGCCTGCGGGTCGCGCTGTCCGCGCTGACGATGGCGGAGTACTTCCGCGACGTGCAGAGCCAGGACGTGCTGCTGTTCATCGACAACATCTTCCGGTTCACGCAGGCCGGGTCCGAGGTGTCGACCCTGTTGGGCCGGATGCCGTCCGCCGTGGGTTACCAGCCCAACCTCGCCGACGAGATGGGCACGCTCCAGGAGCGGATCACCTCGACGCGTGGTCACTCGATCACCTCGATGCAGGCGATCTACGTCCCCGCGGACGACTACACCGACCCGGCGCCGGCCACCACGTTCGCGCACCTGGACGCCACCACCGAGCTGTCGCGTGAGATCGCGTCGCTCGGTATCTACCCCGCGGTGGACCCGCTGACCTCGACCTCGCGGATCCTGGACGCCCAGTACATCGGGCAGGCGCACTACGACTGCGCGATCCGGATCAAGCAGATCCTGCAGCGCAACAAGGAGCTGCAGGACATCATCGCGATCCTCGGTGTCGACGAGCTCTCCGAAGAGGACAAGATCATCGTGTCCCGGGCCCGCCGGATCCAGCGGTTCCTGTCGCAGAACACCTACGTCGCCAAGCAGTTCACCGGCATCGAGGGCTCCACGGTCCCCGTTTCGGAGACCATCGAGGCGTTCAACAAGATCGCCGAGGGCGAGTACGACCACGTCGCCGAGCAGGCCTTCTTCATGTGCGGCGGTCTCGACGACGTCGAGAAGCGCTGGGACGAGATCCAGAAGTCCCTGTGAGCTCGCTAGAACTTCGAGAGGTGCAGCATGGCTGAGGGACCTTTGCAGGTCGAGCTCGTCGCGGCCGACCGGACCGTGTGGTCCGGCCAGGCCACGATGGTCATCGCCCGCACGGTCGAGGGCGACGTGGGTGTGCTGAAGGACCACGCGCCCCTGCTGTCGCTCCTCGCCGACGCGGTGGTGGAGATCGAGACCGGCGACGAGACGGTCGTTGCGGCTGTGGACGGTGGCTTCATCTCCGTCGCCCACAACCGGGTCTCGATCCTGTCCGAGCAGGCCTTCCTGGCTGACGAGATCGACGTCAAGGCGGCCGAGAGCGAGCTCGAAGAGGCCCGCAACTCCGAGGACGACGACGCCGACGCCCGGGTCCGCCGGGCCGAGGTGCGGATCCGCGCCGCCGA
Source organism: uncultured Actinomycetota bacterium (assembly GCA_963809015.1). Lineage (GTDB taxonomy): Bacteria > Actinomycetota > Actinomycetes > Propionibacteriales > Nocardioidaceae > Nocardioides. Next base: position 67,536 of record CAWEHX010000010.1, on the reverse strand, counting down.
GAGGGCCTCTTAGCCGGTCGTTGCCTGGACCCGCCTCCGTGCGGTCGGCCGGCCGATAGGGTGGCCCGACCGAACGGAGGACACGCAGGATGCATTGGTGGCAGTGGCTGGTGGACATCGCCGGCATCCTGCTGCTGCTCCTCGTCATCTACGGCGTGGCGCTCGTCGTACGCCGCCGGCTGCTGGCTCGCAACGGCGCGTTCGAGCTCAGCCACCGCGCCGGCCGCGGCTGGGTGCTCGGGTTCGGTCGCTACTCCGGCGAGACGCTGGAGTGGTTCCGGATCTTCTCCCTGTCCGCCCGCCCCAAGGCCTCGTGGCAGCGTGACGAGCTGACCTACGACGGCCGGCGCGAGCCGCTCAGCGCCGAGCAGATGTCGCTCTACCCCGACCACCTGGTCATCCAGTGCCAGACCGCCCGGGGCACGGTCGAGCTGGCGATGAGCGCGGCCTCTCTGACCGGCTTCCAGTCGTGGCTCGAAGCGCGCCCGCCCGGGACGGACTGGAACCGCATCTGAAATCACGTCGACCCGTCAGAAACTTTCTGACGGGTCGACGTGATTTGCTGCTCAGGTGGTGGCGTGACCGCCCTCGTACAGCCGCGGTACCGGGTGGTTCGCCACGAACAGGCCGTCGGGGTCGACCGCGCTGCGGATCCCGGCGAGCTGCCGCCACGAACGGTCGGGGTAGGCCGAGGCCACGTCGACCGGGTTCTCGGCGAAGTTGAGGTACTGCCGACCGTTGGCGTACGGCGACAGCGCGGCCGAGAGCCGGGTAGCTGCGGCATGTCCCGCGGCACCGGACTCGGCATCCATGGCCAGCGCGCCAGAGAACAGCACGAACTCGGCATCGAGGTGCGTGAGGGCCCCGGCACCGGCGTGCGGCCGGGCCAGCGCTCCACCGAGCTGGCGGAGCTCCGCCATCAGCAGCGGGCTGTCCGCACCGGGGCCGACCTCGGTCATGAACGCGTCGAGGGCCGCCTCGGGGAATTCGGCCAGCATCGCGGTGTCGGAGGCGACCGGCGCCCCGCCCTCGGGGTCCATGTGCAGGCGCACCAGCGACGCGGCGCCGACCCGACCGAACGTGTCCATCTCCGGACGCAGCGCGCGCAGATCGCCCAGCAGCTCGCGGCCTCGGTCGTCGGAGCCGAGGACGGCGCCGTCGATGATCGCGATCTCGCGCCCGGCGAGGAAGTCGGGCAGGTCGGGCATCTCCGGCATCCGCATCACGCGGAACGACGTCGTGATCTCGTCGGGTGCCGAGGGCGCCCAGGCAGCCCACTCCCGCAGCACTTTCTCGGCGTGCGCGATGTCCCACAGCAGGAAGCCGGCGTACGCCGTCTCGATCGGGTACATCCGGAACTCGATCGCGGTGACCACGCCGAAGCTGCCACCGCCGCCACGCAGCGCCCAGAACAGCTCGGCGTTGTTCGCGGCGTCCGCGCGCACCAGTGAGCCGTCGGCGGTGACCAGCTCGATGGCGGTGACGCTGTTGGTCGCCAGCCCGAGCTTGCGGGCGAACCAGCCGATACCGCCGCCGAGCGAGTAGCCGGTGATGCCGACGTCGGGGGACGAGCCGTGCAGCACGGCGCTGCTGTGGGCCGCGGCGGCGACGACGGCGGGTTCCCAGAGTGCGCCGCCCTCGGCGCGGACGATGCCGCGGGCCGGGTCGGCGACGACCAGGTCCATCCCGGACATCCGAGCCAGTACGACGTCGTCGAGGCCCTGCGCGGCGAGCGGTCCGGCGTTGTGGCCTGTGCTCTGCGGCGCGACGCGAAGCCCGGCGGCAGCGGCCGCGCGGACGACCTGGGCCACCTCGGCGGCGGTACGGGGGAGCGCGACCGCTGCGGGGCGCTGGTCGACGGCAAGGTTCCAGGCGACGCGTGCCGCGTCGTACCCGGCGTCGCCGGGGAGGTGCAGGGTGGTCTCGTCGGCCAGGGGCCGCAGGTCGAGGTCGATCGTCATGGTGGTCTCCTTTGTGTTTCCCCAACCGTCGCCGGGTCCACTTGGAGGACTCTTGGAGCCGACTTGAGGACGGACGACGCGCTCGTCACTACGCTGCGCTCGTGGAGGTGGCAGTCCTCGGTCCAGTCGAGGTGCGGGTCCAGGGGGGCGCCGTCGACCTAGGGACCCCGAAGCAACGAGCCCTGGTCGCTGCCCTGGCACTGTCGCCGGGGCGTCCCGTCGCCGTCGACACGATCGTCGACCTGCTCTGGGGGGAGACGCCGCCGGCCAGCGTGAGCAGCACGCTCCAGGGCTACGTCTCGCACCTGAGGCGAGCGCTCGAGCCGGGCCGGACCCGCCGTGCCGCCTCGACCGTGCTGGTGACCGTTGCCCCGGGGTACGCGCTCAACATCGCGGCCGAGCACGTGGACGCGCAGGCGTTCGAGGCAATCGTGGGTCACTGCCGGACGTCCATGCGCGGGTTCCGTGGCTGGGGGAGCGCGCCGGTCTCGGCCAAGGAGCTCGAGCGCGTCGTCAGCGTTCTCGACGAGGCGCTGGGCCGCTGGCGTGGCACGCCGTACGCCGATCTCGGCGACGCGCCGGCGGTCACCCCCGAACGGACCCGACTCGAGGAGCTGCGGCTGGTGGCGGTCGAGGACCGCATCCGCGCTGAGCTGGCCCTCGGCCGGCACGTGGGGGCGTCGGCCGAGCTGGAGAAGCTGACGGCGCAGCACCCGCTCCGCGAGAGGCTCTGGGGGCTGCGAGCCGTGGCCCTCCAGCGCAGCGGCCGCCAGGCCGACGCGCTTGCCGTACTGCGCGAGCTGCGCGAGGTCCTCGATACCGACCTCGCGCTGGACGTGTCGCCCGAGGTGCGGGAACTGGAGACCGCGCTGCTGCGCCAGGACCCCGAGCTGGACTGGACGCCGCCCGTGGCCGAGGCGGTGGCAGCGGCGGCGCCGGCCCCCGAGCCTCCGGACGCCGAGCCCGAGCCCGTCGTTCCCTCCGCGCCCTGGCCGCTGGCGGGGCGGGGGCAGGAGCTCGCGGCACTGCTCGAGGCCATGAGCCGGGCAGAGAGCGGGGCGCCGACGTTCGTGGTGCTGACCGGCGAGCCGGGCATCGGCAAGTCCCGCCTCGCCACCGAGCTCGCCGCGCATGCTGAGGGCACTGGAGCCAGGGTGCTGCTCGGACGCTGCTCGCAGGACGACGGTGCCCCACCGCTGTGGCCGTGGCGGGCGGTGTTGGCCGGGATCGACGTCGAACTGCCGGCGCCGGGACCCACGGACGACGTTGGCGCCTCGTTCCGAGTGTGGGAGCAGATCGTCACCGAGCTCGAACGCGTCGCCCGGGACCGTCTCACGGTCGTGGTCCTGGACGACCTGCACTGGGCGGACCCCTCGACCCTGCGGGTGCTGGGGCTGCTGGCAGAGGTGGTGGTCACGGGGCGGCTGCTCGTCGTCGCCACCTGGCGGGACCGGCAGGTCGGTCCTGCGTTGGCCGACGTCGCCGAGGCGCTGGCCCGGCGGCACGCCGTACGCATGGACCTGGCGGGATTGTCCGTGGACGCCGCGCGTGAGGTGTTCATCGACGTCAGCAACAACCAGGTCAACGCCGACCAGGCGGCCGCACTGCGTGAACGCACCGGAGGCAACCCGTTCTTCCTCGTGGAGTACGCCCGGCTGGCGGGCGAGCGCTCCGACGTGGCCCAGCTGCTGGCCGAGCGCGAGCCACCGGTCGCGGTGACCGACGTCGTTCGTCGCCGGCTTGCCCGGCTCGACGACGCCACCATCGACGCCCTCCGGGTGGCGGCGCTGGTCGGCCGGCGGTTCGACACCGACACCGTCGCTGCGGTCCTCCGGACGGAGCCGGACGTGATGCTAGACCTGGTCGAGCCCGCGCAGGCCGCCGGACTGGTACAGGAGGAGGGGATCGACTGGTACGTGTTCGTGCACGCACTGGTTCGCGACAGCCTCCTGATCGGGATATCGGCCTCGCGCCAGGCCAGGATCCACGCCAGGATCGCCGAGGTGCTCGAAGCAGGCCCGGGTCTTGAGAGTGAGGTCGCCAAGCACTGGCTGGCAGCCGGACCTGCCCACGCCTCCCGGGCCTGGCGGGCGGCTGCACGGGCTGCCGGGCAGGCCCGCGGTCTGCACGCGCACGTGGAGGCCGCCGACTTCTTGGTCTCGGCGCTGAACGCCCTGGAGGGTGACCGCGAGGCCGGTGTCGCCCAGCGATATCACCTGCTGTTCCAGTTGATCGAGGCGTACCGGTGGGCGGCCCTCGTGCCCGAGCTCGTCGCGACCGTCGAACGAGCGATCGACGCTGCGGAGGAGCTGGGCGACCTCGAGCTCGCGGCCAGGGCGGCGCTGTCGGCCACCCAGGGCGGGCTCTGGCAGTCGGCGCCGGAGGGGGTCAACGAGCGCGTGGTGGCAACACTGCGGGAGGCGCTCGCGGCCTTGCCGGCCGACGACGGTGACCTGCGCTGCCGGGTGATGCTGGCACTGGCCAACGAGGAGAAGAACGTCGTGCCGATCGCCGAGGGCCGGGTACTCATCGACGAGGCGCTGGCGATGGCCGACCGAGTAGGAGAACCGGGGCTCCGGCTGCACGCCCGCCAGGTCGCGACCTCGGTGATCTGGTCGCCGGCCACCGGCGACGAGCGGCTCGCCTGGAGCACCGAGGCGGTGGCGCTGGCCCGGGACATCGAGGACGAGCAGGCCTTCGTGGTGTCCTCAACGCTGCGCACAGTGGTGCTGAGCGAGCTCGGCCGGGTGGACGAGATGGCGGCCGCCGCGGCGGTGAGCCGCGCGGAGGCGGAGCGGCTCCGGATCGCGTACGGCGAGCTGGTGCTGGGCGCCGTGACCATGCCGTGGCTCGCGCTTCGTGGCCGGTTCGCTGAGGGCGAGGCGCTGCTGAAGCGGATGCGGGTGTGCGCGGGACGCGTGAACGAGTCGTTCGCCAGCGAGGCGCTGGTCGCGGCCCAGGCCACGCTGTGGATGTGGCACGGCGATGAGCAGCGGGCCGCGGAGGCCTTGCACGAGCTCGCCGCGGAGCCGCCGTACCCCCTCGCCGCGCTGGTGATCGCGCTGATGCTGCGCGCCGACCAGCCCGACCGGGCGCGCGAGCTCCTGGAGCTGGTGGGTGGGCTGCAGCTGGCGCCCGAGGAGCACGAGCTGTCCGCCTACTTGGACTGCCATGCCGCCGAGGTCGCGCTGCGGCTCGGCGATCCAGAGGTCGGGGCAGAGTGCTACCGCCGGCTCACTCCGTACGCCGGACGCACCGGGCAAGCGGGCTCCGCGCTCAACGCCGGGCCGATTGACGCCTTCCTCGCGATGGCAGCTGCGGCGGCCGGTGAGACTGTGCGCGCGGTGGAGCACGCGGACGCCGCGGTCGCGCTGATGGATCGCTGGGACCTCAGCGTGGGTCGGGCGTGGTTCGACGGGCTGCGCGAGCAGTTCGGGTTCTAGCCCCGCTCGCCGCCCGGCACCCAGAGGACGTCGCCGTCCTCCCGGTTCGCGTACCTGGCCAGGATGAACACCAGGTCGGAGAGGCGGTTGAGGTAGGTGATCGCCAGCGGGTTCATGGAGTCGGCGTACTGCTCGTGCGCGGCCCAGGCAGACCGCTCCGCACGTCGTACGACGGTGCGCGCGACGTGCAGGTGTGCGCCGGCCGGGGTGCCGCCGTTGAGGATGAACGAACGCAGCGCCGGGAGGCCCTCGTTGTAGTGGTCGCACCAGGCCTCGAGCCGGTCGACGTACTCCTGCTCGATACGCAGCGGCGGGTACTCAGGGTCGGCGACGACGGGGGTGCACAGGTCCGCACCCACGTCGAACAGGTCGTTCTGGACGTGGGTGAGGACCTTCACAACGTCGTCGTCGAGACCACCGACGGTGACCGCGAGCCCTAGGTGGGCGTTGGCCTCGTCGACGTCGGCGTAGGCCTGCAGCCTCGGGTCGTTCTTGGTGGTGGTGCTCAGGTCGCCGAGCTTGGTCTCGCCGCCGTCGCCGGTGCGCGTGTAGATCCGGGTCAGGTTGACCATGCGGCCAAGACTAGTCAGACGTTGACGCTGCTCATGTCGGCGTACCGGTCGCCGACCACCGCGTCGCGCGGGACGGCCGTCTCCAGAGCCGCCAGGTCGGCGGCCTCGAGGGTGATCTCGGCCGCTCCGACGTTCTCCTCGAGGTAGGTCACGCGCTTGGTGCCCGGGATCGGCGCCACGTCGTCGCCGCGACTCAGCACCCATGCGAGCGCGAGCTGGCCGGGTGTGCACCCCTTGGCAGCAGCGACCTTCTCGATCTCGCCGACCAAGGCCAGGTTGGCGTCCAGCGCCTCGCCGTTGAACCGGGGGAACCGGCCCGCCCGCCGCGCGTCGTCCTCGTCGAGCGATGCCTCGGCGGTGATCCGGCCGGTGAGCATGCCGCGCCCGAGGGGCGAGTACGGCACCAGCCCGATACCGAGCTCGCGGATCGTGGGCAGAACCTCGTCCTCGATGTCGCGGGTGAACAGCGAGTACTCGCTCTGGAGGGCCGTGATCGGAGCGGTTGCCGCCGCGCGGCGGATGGTCTCGGCGCCCGCCTCGGAGAGGCCGAGGTGCCGCACCTTGCCCGCCTCGACCAGCTCGGCCATCGCGCCGACGGTCTCCTCGATCGGAACGGTCCTGTCGACCCGGTGCTGGTAGTAGAGGTCGATGTGGTCGACGCCGAGCCGCTGCAGGGAGGCGTCGCAGGCGGAGCGGACGTAGTCAGGGGTCCCGTTGATGCCGACCCAGCTCCCGTCCGGGTTGCGCTCGTTGCCGAACTTGGTGGCCAGCTGGACCTGGTCACGGCGGCCGGTGATCGCCTTGCCGACCAGCTGCTCGTTGGTGAACGGCCCGTACATGTCGGCGGTGTCCAGGAAGGTGACGCCGAGGTCGAGGGCCCGGTGGATCGTGGAGATCGCGGTGTCCTCGTCGCGGCTGCCGTAGAACTCCGACATGCCCATGCAGCCGAGGCCGAGGGCGGAGACGGTCAGGGGAGAGGTGCTGCCGAGGGTGCGTCGTTCGATAGTCATGCCTTCCACACAAGCCCTTGGAGTGCGCTCCAGGTCAAGCCGACTTGGCGACCGCTCCCTCGTAGAGGGCGATCTTGTAGTCGATCGCCGCCAAGTGGCCCTGCACCTCGACCAGCTGGTCGAGCACCGCCTGGCGGTGCGCCAGCAGCAGCTCCAGACGGGCGTCCTCGTTGCCGCCACCCGCCCGCACCAGGGAGGCGTAGTGGCGCACCTCGCGGATCGGCATGCCGGTCGACCGCAGCCGGGTCACCAGCCGGATCCACTCCAGGTCGGACTCGGCGTAGCGCCGGTGGCCGGTGCTGGCGCGGCCGACCGGCTGCAGCATCAGCCCGTCCCGCTCGTAGTAGCGGAGGGTGTCCGCCGTCAGGCCGGTCAGCTTTGCGGCCTGCCCGATGGTCACGCCGGTCGTCGTCATGGCACCGAGTCTGCCTCCTGATTGAAAAACTCATCAAACTCATTGGAATTCCAACGCAACCCTTCGCCGTTGTACGGCGTCATAGTGGGTACATAGGTACACAACTCGGAGGGAGGCTGCCCACGTGAAGATCACCGCAGACGGCGCGACGCTCAGGCTCAGCGGTGACTTCGACGTACGCAGCACCTTCACTGTCCGGGCCGCCATCTACGAGCACCTCGACTCGCAGGGTGAGGGCAACGTCTACATCGACCTCACCGATGTCCGCCTCGTCGACCTGACCGCACTCAAGGTCCTGGGTGTGGCGACGCGAGAGGCCGGCCGGTCCGGCAAGCACCTGACGCTTCGCGGTTGCGGCCCCGCCGTACGCCGCCTTCTCCACCTCTCCCACCTGATCAGGTTCGTGGAGCTCGAGCGCGAGGCCGCGACCGCCTGACCGGCACTCCGCCTTGCAGGCGGTCGCGAGCCTCGACCAGCTGTTTTGAATTGGTCACACGACGTGTCGGAAACCCCACACGTCCACGGTGTTACCAAGCGGTAGCACACGTCTTACGCTCGGTTTCATGACCGAGAAGGACAGGCCCGAGAAAGATCGGCCCTGGGTGATGCGCACGTACGCCGGGCACTCGACGGCGGCGGCTTCCAACGCGCTCTACAGGACCAACCTCGCCAAGGGCCAGACCGGCTTGTCGGTGGCTTTCGACCTGCCGACGCAGACCGGCTACGACCCCGACTCCCCGCTCTCGCGCGGTGAGGTCGGCAAGGTCGGCGTGCCCGTGATGCACCTCGGCGAGATGCGAAAGCTCTTCGACGAGATCCCGCTCACCGAGATGAACACCTCGATGACGATCAACGCGGTCGCGATGTGGATGCTCGCGATGTACCAGGTGGTCGCCGAGGAGCAGAACCCCGACCTGTCGCCGGAGGAGGTCGCCGCGCAGCTCGCCGGCACCACCCAGAACGACATCATCAAGGAGTACCTCTCGCGTGGGACCTATGCGTTCCCGCCCGAGGCCTCCATGCGGCTGATCGCCGACATGATCGCCTACACCGTCCACCAGATCCCCAAGTGGAACCCGATCAACATCTGCAGCTACCACCTGCAGGAGGCCGGGGCGACGCCGACCCAGGAGCTCGCCTACGCGCTGTGCACGGCGATCGCGGTCCTCGACACGGTCAAGAACGCCGGCGAGATCTCCGAGGACGACTTCGACAAGGTCGTCGGCCGGATCTCGTTCTTCGTCAACTCCGGCGTGCGGTTCGTCGAGGAGACCTGCAAGATGCGGGCCTTCGGCCAGCTCTGGGACGAGATCACCCGTGAGCGCTACGGCGTGCAGGACCCGAAGATGCGTCGGTTCCGGTACGGCGTCCAGGTCAACTCGCTCGGCCTGACCGAGGCCCAGCCCGAGAACAACGTGCAGCGGATCGTGCTCGAGATGCTCGGCGTCACGCTCTCCAAGAACGCCCGGGCCCGGGCCGTACAGCTGCCGGCCTGGAACGAGGCCCTCGGGCTGCCGCGGCCCTGGGACCAGCAGTGGTCGCTGCGGCTGCAGCAGGTGCTGGCCTTCGAGTCCGACCTGTTGGAGTACGACGACATCTTCGACGGCTCACACGTGATCGAGGCCAAGGTCGCCGAGCTGGTCGAGGGCGCCCGCGCCGAGATCGACCGGGTCCAGGCGATGGGCGGGGCGATCGCCTCCGTCGAGTACATGAAGTCCGAGCTGGTCTCCTCCCACGCCAACCGACGGGCCCGGATCGAGAACGGCGACGAGATCATCGTCGGGGTCAACCGGTTCGAGACCACCGAGCCGTCACCGCTCACCGCCGACCTCGACGGCGCGATCATGGCTGCCGACCCCGAGGCCGAGAAGACGGCTCTCGCGAGCGTCACGGCATGGAAGGCCGAGCGCGACGACGCCGAGGTCGCAGAGGCGCTGGACGCGATCCGGGCCGCTGCCAAGACCGACTCCAACCTGATGGGCCCGACGCTCGCCGCTGCGCGTGCCGGCGCGACCACGGGGGAGTGGGCCGCGACGCTGCGTGAGGTCTTCGGGGAGTACCGCGGCCCGACGGGTGTGAGCGGTGCGGCCGTCGCCGAGGCAGGCGCCGAGCTCACCGCCGTCCGGACCCGGGTCAAGGAGACGGGCGAGGAGCTGGGTGGGCGGCTACGGCTGCTGGTCGGCAAGCCCGGCCTCGACGGGCACTCCAACGGTGCCGAGCAGGTCGCCGTGCGCGCCCGCGACGCGGGGTTCGAGGTCATCTACCAGGGCATCCGGCTGACCCCGGAGCAGATCGTCGCCGCCGCGGTCGCCGAGGACGTGCACTGCGTCGGCCTGTCGATCCTCTCCGGCTCGCACATGGAGCTGGTGCCGACGGTGCTCGAGGGTCTGCGCGAGGCCGGCCTTTCCGACGTACCGGTCATCGTGGGCGGGATCATCCCCGACTCCGACGGGCGCCGGCTGCTCGAGCAGGGCGTGGCCGCGGTCTACACCCCCAAGGACTTCGGGCTCACCGAGATCATGGGCGGCATCGTCGATGTCATCCGGAAAGCCAACTCGCTGGACTAGGTTGCGCCTATGGCGCACCCCGAGTACCTCGTCGTGGGCGCAGGCGCCTCGGGGATGGCCTTCGTCGACTCGCTGGTCGACCACGCGCCCGACGTGCGGGTGACGGTCGTCGATCGACGCGACGCGCCCGGCGGGCACTGGCGGGACGCCTACCCCTTCGTCCGGCTGCACCAGGCGTCGGTCTTCTACGGCGTGGCGTCGATGGAGCTCGGAACCGGCAGCCTGCAGACCGAAGGACCCGAGACTGGCTTGCACGAGCGAGCCACGGCCCCGGAGATCTGCGGCTACTACGACCGGGTGATGGAGCGGCTCGTCGGGACCGGGCGGGTGACGTTCCGGCTCGGCTCCGAGTACGTCGGTGACGCCGGAGCCGCGCGTGTAGTCGACGCGCACCACCTGGAGCCGGCGATCCCCGCGACCTCACCGCCCCCGTTCGCGGTGGACTCCGGCACGGTGATCCCCGTCGGCCAGCTGACCTCCTTGGCCGACCAGCCCTCGCAGTACGTCGTCGTGGGCTCCGGCAAGACGGCCACGGACGCCTGCGTCTGGCTGCTGGGCAACGGGGTCGACCCCGACGCGATCTGCTGGGTCCGCCCGCGCGACCCGTGGATGCTCAACCGGGCCGTGGTCCAGCCGGACCCGGCGTTGTTCATCGGCATGGTCGGCGACATCGTCGAGTCCGCCTCGACCGCCGGCTCCCTCGACGAGCTGTTCCTCCGGCTCGAGGCCGCAGGCGTGATGCTGCGGGTGGACCGGGCGGTGCTGCCCACGATGGCCAGGACGCCGACGCTGGGCCAGTGGGAGCTCGACCTGCTGCGCAGCATCGAGAACGTCGTCCGGCTCGGCCGGGTGCAACGCGTGCAGCGCGGAGCGATCGAGCTCGACGACGGGCGGGTGCAGACGACCGATGACGCGGTCGTGGTGCACTGCGCCGCGAGCGGATTCCCCGACGTACCGCCGGTCCCGATCTGGTCCGCGGACCAGATCACGCTGCAGCCGATCCGGAGCGGGTTCCCGTGCTTCGGCGCGGCGCTGGCGGGGTACGTCGAGGCCACCCGGGACACCGACGCGGAGAAGAACCGGCTGTGCCCGCCCACGCCGTACGGGAACTCGCTGGAGGAGTGGGCCCGGATGACCGTCCTCGGTGCCCGCGCGTCGACGTCCTTCGGGGCCGAGCCGGACATCGCCGAGTGGGCGCAGCAGTGCCTGCTCAACCCGTCCCGGATCGCACCCTCGGACCGGGACCGGCCCGAGGTCGTGGCTGCGCAGCAGCAGGTGGCCGAGCACGCGCCGGCCGGGTTCGCCCGTCTGGCGGAGCTCGCGGGCCTATGAGCCCAGCCACACTTAGGTAAGGCGAGCCTTAGCGTGTTGTAGGGTTCTGGCCGTGGGAAAGGCCCGGAAGCTGCCGAAGGTGGAGTGCTGCGCGTCCAAGAAGCGCTGCGACCGCTGCCCCATCCGGATGCTCAAAGAGGGCACCCTCCCGGCTGGTTTCACGGTCAAGAAGCGCAAGCTGGTGACCGTTGACGGCAAGAAGGTCAAGAAGAAGCAGCTCGCCAAGGCCGCCTGAGTCATCGCTCAGACCCCACCCTAGGATCGGTCGCATGCCTGCCCCTCGTTTCAGCGAGCAGCTCAACCTCCAGATCGGCAACGAGCTGGCCGCCCACAACCAGTACCTCGCGGTCGCGGTCTACTACGACGCGCTGACGATGCCCCGGATGGCGGCGTTCTTCTACCAGCAGGCGCTCGAGGAGCGCGACCACGCGATGATGATGGTCCAGTACCTCCTCGACACCGACGCCGAGGTCGTGTTCCCGGCGGTCGATGCCGCGGTCTCCTCCTTCGACGACGTGATCGCGCCGGTCCGGCTCGCGCTGGAGCAGGAGAAGCGGGTTACCGATCAGATCAACGCGCTGCTCAAGATCGCGCGCGAGGAGAACGACTTCGCCTCCGAGCAGTTCATGCAGTGGTTCATCAAGGAGCAGGTCGAGGAGATGGCCACGATGAGCGACCTGCTCGCGGTGGTCACCCGCAACACCAACGACGTCGAGGACATCGAGGAGTACGTCGCCCGCGAGCAGAACGGCGCCGAGCCGGACCCCACCGCTCCCCGCATCGCCGGCGCCTAGGACCAGCTCTAACCCGGCGGCCGCGAGGTCGCGGTCGAGTTCGGGCAGAACGCCTCGCGGGGAGAGCCGGTGTGGACCTCCTCGGGGAGGTCGAGCTCGACGCTGTCCTCGAACATCCCCGCCGTCTCCGTGCGCACCACGATCTCGCCGACGAAGGAGCCGGCGCGGGCGGAGAGGGTCTCGCAGCCGGCCATCTCCAGCGACACGGTGAACTCCTCGGTCTCGCCCGAGTCGATGGTGCCGTCGGTCATCGAGGCGATCGTGAACAGGCGGGTCTCCGGCTGGTCGTCGCCGAGGCCGAGCACCCGCACCGGGAGCCGGCCGTCGTTGGTGATCCGGAACGTGTAGCGCAGGGTGCCCTGGTCGACGTACCGGACCTGGCGGACCGTGCGGTCACCGACCGTGAACGCCGCGGACGCGTCGGTACCCGCCACCGAGATCGGGCCCTCCGCGGACAGCGACGGCGTGCCCCGGGCCACGGCGACACCGCCGCCGAGCACGAGGAGCACCAGCAGCGCCGCGACCAGCAGGGCCTTACGCAGCACCCGCGCCCCCGCGTCGACGGCGCAGCCCGACGACGAGGGTGATGCCGCCGACGACCGCGAGCAGCGGGCCGGTGGGACCGTCCGAGTCGGAGGCCGCCGGTTCTGCCGATGATGCGCCACTCGGCCGGGGCTTGGTCGGGTTGCTGAACCACTGGCACAGCGGCGGGTGCCGGAAGATCGGGTCCGTGCGGTCGTACTCGCTGCACGTCAGGAACCCGGCGTCCTTCACGATCAGTCCTGGCGTCAGGTAGGAGCCGCCCGCCTTGCAGGACCGTGGCGGCAGGACGAAGTTGTCCGTCGGCGTCCCGTGCGACGAACGGTTCTGCTCCCAGCAGTTGCCGATGCCGGCGTCGTCCCACCAGTGGTCCATGCCGTTGTGCATGACCTTGCCGTGCTTGGTGAAGCCCATGTGGTTCTTCGTCGTGTGGTTGTGGTGGGAGGTGTCGAAGAGCTTCTTCGGGTCGAACTCGTCACGGAGGGGGGCCGGCACCCAGAACTGCATGGTGCCGTAGCGCCAGTTGTCGTAGATCCAGTTGTGGTCCGTGCGGTTGTAGTTGCCGCCGGCGATGAGTACGCCGGTGCCCACCGGGGTCGGGATCACCGGGCACACGGCGCCGTTCATGTAGCCGCGCTTCGGCATCGGCTTGTCGCAGACGCCCTTGTCGACGTACTTCACGTAGAAGTTCTGGTTGTTGCTGTAGACCTCGTTGTAGCTCCACCGGGCGTGGTCCTGCGGCAGCCCGGGGTGGCCGGGGAACAGCGAGTCCGTCGCGATGCCGGTGGCGTTGTCGTAGAACTTGTTGTGGTGCGCCCAGATCGAGTTGCCGGCGGTGCCCGAGTAGCCCAGCGTGTTGTCGTGGCTCCGGTTGTTGCGGATCTCGATCGCGTAGCGCTTGGCCTTGATGTTCTTGTTGTTCGCGTTCAGGTCCGAGCCCGAGCCGGGGTAGATGCCCGAGTCGCCGTTGTAGTAGTTGTTCGTGCGCTGGATCAGGCCGTGGTCGCTGGCGAACGTGAGGATGCCGTACTCGTCGTTGGCGCGGGTGGTCAGCCGGTCGAGGACGAAGCCGTCGGTCTCGAGCACGTAGACCGAGTTGAACTCCGCCTGTTGGAAGGTCATGTTCGACAAGTAGGAGCCGCCGGCCCGGTCCAGCCGGATTGCGTTGAGCTTCTTGAACCTGTTGTCGACGAGGACGTCGGTCATCTTGATGCCGGTGCCGATGATCTGCGTGCCACAGAACTTGCTGTCGCAGCGGATCGACTTGTTCTTCGGCGTCTGGTCGCCGAACAGGGCGATCAGGTTCAGGTTGTGCGGGCACCGGACCTGGTCGGCGTACGAGAGGCCGATCGGGTTGGTCTCGTCGGCCCGGGCGGCCAGCCCGTCGGGCGCGGGTGGGTCCTCGGTGGAGGAGATGCTGCCGATGTACTCCGAGCTCTGCAGCGGCGTGCGCGAGGCGGAGCCGAGGTGCGAGCAGTAGTAGGTGCGCTCGTCGCCGGCGTACTTGCGCTCCTCGTAGAGGCCGGGAAGCACGTAGATCGAGGTCTTCTGCCTCTCGATGCTGTTGATCGCGTCCTGGATCGACCCGAACTCACAGCGTCGGATCAGGCGCAGGTTGAGCCGCTTGCGCTCGCCGGCAGGCATCTTCTCGATGCGCGAGCGCGACTCGGGCCGGCAGACGACCCGGCTGTTGGGATTGTCGTAGCCGAGGAACGAGGGGCGATGCCCTTTGCCGTCCGGGAACTGCGCGGGGCGCTCCTCGTGCGCGCTCGCAGAGGTGCCCGCAGCGACCAGCAGACCTCCGGCGAGCAGGGTGGGGACGAACAGGGCGATCACGAGACGGAGCAGACGCGGCATCAAGACCCCTTTCGAGTGGTTCCAACGCTCCGGTGAGACGAGGGTTACGTGCGAGTAGCAGACTCAGGGGTGTGCAACGCGTGATCGTGGTCGGCGCCGGGGTGGTCGGGCTGAGCTGTGCGGTGCGCCTGTTGGAGGCCGGTCACCGCGTCGACGTGGTCGCCCGCGACCTCCCCCTGGAGACGACTTCGGCGGTGGCCGCCGCGATCTGCCACCCCTACCGCGCCGCCCCGCACGACAGAGTGGCCGCCTGGACCAGTCGCTCGGCCGCCGTCTTCGAGCGGCTCGCGGAACGGTCCGGCACCGGCGTCGCGATCGTCGAGGGGACCGAGGTGACGGCGGGGGGCCCCCGAACTTTCACCACGTCGGTGGTCGAGATGCCGGTCTATCTCGCCTGGCTGCACGCGCAGGTGCTGGAGCTCGGCGGGACCGTCACCCGACTCAACCTCGCAGCCCTGCCCGCTGGAGGCGACGTGGTCGTCAACTGCGCGGGTCTCGGGGCTCGCCTGCTGGGCAGCGACTCGTCCGTCACGCCCGTCAGCGGGCAGGTCGTGTACGTCGAGCAGTTCGGCCTGGACCGGTGGTGGCTCGACACGACGACGCCGGAGGGGCCGACGTACGTCATCCCGCGCTCGCGCGACGTGGTGGTCGGCGGCACCGACATCGAGGGGGACTGGAGCCGTACGCCGGTCCCTGAAGTGGCCGACGACATCCTGGCGCGCGGGATCCGGCTGGTGCCGGGGCTGGCCGATGCGCGCGTGATCCGGCACAAGGTCGGGCTGCGGCCGGCACGGCCCGAGGTGCGGCTCGAGCGTGAGGGCCGGGTGGTGCACTGCTACGGGCACGGCGGCTCCGGCGTGACCCTGAGCTGGGGCTGCGCTGACGAGGTGGTCGAGCTAGCCTCCGCGCCGCCCATGGAGGACGATGGCGGCCACCACGCCACCGGCTAGACCCAGCGTGGCGCCGACCAGCGGTCCCCAGTCGTCGTGGACGGCCTGCCCGATCAGCGAGCCGGCCACGACGGCGACCAGGATGATCGTTGCGAGCAGCACGTTGTGGAACATCTCGCGGAAGAAGATCGCGCTGAACGACTCACCCGCACCCACCGGCTCGCCGTGGTCGTCGAGTGGGATCGCCCGGACCACCGCGTCCGCGTTGAGCGGCCCGTAGATGTGCGGGAACGCCCGGTCGGCACCCTCGGGCACCTCCTCGACCAGCGGGGCGCTGAGCCGCTCGGGGTCGATCGCCAGCAGCACCAGCGGCTCGGTCACGCCGCCGTAGAACGCCTGGCGCACGCCCTGCCACTGGTCGCCGTGGCTGGCGTGGATGAACCCCTCCTCGGCGAGCGTCCGGCCCAGCGTCGAGGTCGTGTAGCTGCCGGATCGCTGCGCGGCCTCCCAGTCGGCCACCGTGGCGATGTGGAAGATCCGGGACATCAGAAGAGGCGGTGGCTGGGGTCGTCGAGGCCGCGTAGTGCGTCGTAGTCGACGACCGCGCAGGCGATGCCGCGGTCGGTGGCCAGTACGCGGGCCTGTGGCTTGATCTCCTGGGCGGCGAAGATGCCGCGGACCGGAGCCAGGAGCGGGTCGCGGTTGAGCAGCTCGAGGTAGCGGGTGAGCTGCTCGACGCCGTCGATCTCGCCGCGACGCTTGATCTCGACCGCCACCGAGGCGCCCTCGGCGTCGCGACACATCAGGTCGACCGGGCCGATCGCGGTCGGGAACTCGCGGCGTACCAGCGTGAGGCCCTCGGCCAGGGTGGCGGGGTGCTCGGCGAGCAGCTCCTGGAGGTGCTTCTCCACGCCGTCCTTCTGCAGGCCCGGGTCGACGCCGAGGTCGTGGCTGGAGTCGTGCAGGACCTCTTCGATGAGGATCCGCAGGGTGTCGTCGGTCTTCGAGGTGACCGTCCACTCGACGGCACCGTCGTCGTTGGTGCCCTCGCGGAGGGTGCACGGGGGAGACATCCAGTTGAGCGGCTTGTAGGAGCCGCCGTCGGAGTGCACCAGCACCGATCCGTCGGACTTGATCATCAGCACCCGGGTCGCCATCGGTAGGTGGGCGGTCAGCCGTCCGGCGTAGTCGACCTGGCACCGGGCGACGACGAGTCTCACGCCGCCAGAACCTACACGCAGGCGGGCCAGCGTTCCGCAACTCGGACACTCGTTACTCACCGGTAGGAAACTGCCATTCTTCGGGTCATGACCGACAGCCCCACGCCTGCTCACATCGCCGAGCACCTGCTGCTGCCCTACCTCAACCACGCCGTCCGGATGTACGAGTCCGGCTACGCCTCCCGCGAGGACATCGACGCCGGGATGCGCTTCGGGTGCGGCTATCCGGCCGGTCCGCTGGCCACCGTCGACGAGCGCGGCGTGGCCGCCGTACGCGACGGGCTGGCCGCGCGGTACGCCGAGACCGGGGACCACCTGCACGAGCCCGCCGACCTGCTCGAGCGGCTCGCCTCCGAGGGCGTCGCGCTGGCCGAGCAGGCCGGCAGCGGCGACGGCGCGGCCCCCGAGCTGCGCCACGAGATCGGCACGGTCGGCGTCGTCGGCACCGGGACCATGGCCTCGGGCATCGCCCAGGTCTTCGCCCAGGCCGGCTACGACGTGGTCTACGTCGGCCGCGGCGAGGAGAAGGTCGCCGGTGTCCGCGCCGGGATCGAGAAGGCGCTCGACAAGGCCATCGCCAAGGGCAAGCTCGACGAGGCCGGCAAGAACGACGTCCTGGGCCGCCTGACCGGCGCCACCGAGCGCGAGGCGCTCGCCGACGTCGACATCGTCGTTGAGGCGATCGCAGAGGACCTGGCGGTGAAGACCCAGCTGTTCGCCGACCTCGACCGGATCTGCAAGCGAGGAGCGATCCTGGCGACGACCACCTCGTCGCTGCCTATCAACGAGTGCGCGGCGGCGACGTCGCGACCCGAGTCGGTCATCGGCATGCACTTCTTCAACCCCGCGCCGGTCATGAAGCTGGTCGAGGTGGTCACCACCGAGCTGACCGGCGCGGACGTGGACGAGACCACGCGCGCGCTGTGCGCGAAGGTCGGCAAGGTCGCGGTGTCCTGCGGCGACCGGGCCGGCTTCATCGTCAACGCGCTGCTGTTCCCGTACCTCAACGACGCGGTGACGCTGCACGAGTCCGGAGTACCGATCGAGGTCATCGACGAGGCGATCAAGGCCGAGGCCGGATTCCCGATGGGTCCGTTCGCGCTGCTCGACGTGGTCGGCAACGACGTATCGCTGGCGATCCAGAAGGAGCTCTACAACGAGTTCAAGGAGCCCGGCTTCAAACCTGCCGCCCTGCTCGAGCAGGTCGTGGCCGAGGGCCGCCTGGGTCGCAAGACTGGCAAGGGCTTCCACGACTACAGCTGACGAGTGGCCGAAGGCGTCATGCCATCATGCGAGGCATGACGTCTTCTGCTGACTCGGAAGCCCGCACGTTCACGACGATCGGCGTCGTCGGCCTCGGCACCATGGGTGCCGGCATCGCCGAGGTGTTCGCTCGCAACGGCTATTCCGTCATCGGTGCCGAGCTCAACGACGAGGCCGTGGACCGCGGCCGCAAGCACCTGGAGAACTCCACCGGCCGCGCCGTGCAGCGCGGCAAGCTCAGCGAGGCGGACCAGGCCGAGCTGTTGGGCCGGATCTCCTACTCGACCTCGCTGAAGGACCTCTCCGACGCCGACTTCGTGGTCGAGGCGGTCGTGGAGTCGCTGGAGACCAAGAAGGCGATCTTCGCCGAGCTGGAGGCCGTGGTCTCGCCGGACGCGATCCTGGCGACCAACACCTCGTCGCTGTCGGTCACCGAGATCTCCACCGCCAACGCCCACCCCGGACGGGTCGTGGGCGTGCACTTCTTCAACCCGGCCCCGGTGCAGAACCTGGTCGAGATCGTGCGCACCGTGGTCACCGAGCCCGACGTGCTCGCCGACGTGCAGGCGCTGATGGAGAAGCTCGGCAAGAGTCCCGTCGTCTGCGGCGACAAGGCCGGCTTCATCGCCAACACGCTGCTGTTCGGCTACCTCAACCACGCCGTCTCGATGTTCGAGGGGCACTACGCGACTCGTGAGGACGTCGACGCCGCGATGCGGTTCGGGTGTGGCTACCCGATGGGCCCGCTCGCGCTGCTCGACCTGATCGGCCTCGACACGGCGTACGAGATCCTCGAGACGATGTACCGGCAGGGCCGCGACCGCCTGCACGCCCCGGCGCCGGTCCTCAAGCAGATGGTCACCGCCGGCATGCTCGGCCGCAAGACCGGGCGCGGCTTCTACACCTACGAGGACGTCGACAGCTCCGTCGTCGTGCCCGACGCGCTCACGCCGTCCGAGGACGACCTGCCGCGGCTGCGCCACGACATCAAGCTGGTCGGCGTCGTCGGCACCGGCACGATGGCCACCGGCATCGTCGAGGTCTTCGCCAAGAGCGGGTACGACGTCCTGTACGTCGGCCGCTCGAAGGCCAAGGTCGACGGCGTACGCGCCACCATCGAGAAGTCGCTCGACAAGGCGATCCAGCGCGGCAAGCTCGAGGAGTCGGCCAAGGGCGAGATCCTCGACCGGCTGTCCGGCACCACGTCGCTCGACGACCTGAAGAACGTCGACATCGTGGTCGAGGCGATCGCCGAGGACCTGGCCGTGAAGACCACACTGTTCGAGAACCTCGACGAGATCTGCAAGGAAGGCGCGATCCTCGCGACCACGACGTCCTCGCTGCCGATCATCGCGTGCGCCCAGGCCACGAGTCGGCCGCGGGACGTGATCGGGATGCACTTCTTCAACCCGGCGCCGATCATGAAGCTCGTGGAGGTCGTCTCGACCGTGTCCACCGACGAGGCCGTCACCGAGACCACCCGCGCGCTGTGCGCGAAGGTCGGCAAGGTCGCCGTCTCCTGCTCCGACCGGGCCGGCTTCATCGTCAACGCGCTGCTGTTCCCCTACCTCAACGACGCGGTGAAGATGCTGCAGGCGCACTACGCCACCGCCGACGACATCGACACCGCGATGAAGCTGGGCTGCGCGCTGCCGATGGGACCGTTCGAGCTCCTCGACGTGGTCGGCAACGACGTCTCGCTCGCGATCCAGCGCGAGCTCTACCTGGAGTTCCGCGAGCCCGGGTTCGCGCCCGCGCCGCTCCTGGAGCACCTGGTCACTGCGGGCTACCTCGGTCGCAAGACCCAGCGCGGGTTCCGCGACTACAGCCGCAGCTAGATCGAACCGACGCGCTCGGCGGCCCAGCCGACGAGCGGCGCGAGCAGGACAGCCGCCCGCTGGCCGTCGGGGGAGAGCGCGTAGTCCACGTGCGGCGGCACCACCGGGTGCGCCGTGCGGACGACGAGGCCGTCGCGCTCGAGGGTCTTGAGGGTCTGGATCAGCATCTTCTCGCTGGCGCCGTTGGTACGTCGCTTGAGCTCGCTCCAGCGCAGCGTGCCCTCCGAGAGGAGGAGCAGCACGACCACGCCCCACTTGCTGGTGATGTGCTCGACCAGCGCTCGGGTGTCGTCGCAGTTGGTCGCCAGGTGACCGGCGTCGGCGGTACTGAAGGCCGCAAGATCCATGGTTGAACCATACCTTGAGGTCAGTACCCCACTTTGAAGTGGGTACTTCCCAATGGGAAGGTACCTCCGCTCCCGACCGTTGTGCGTCACGACAGGGCCCGACGAGCGGGCTCGGAGACGCAGAGGAGCACATCCATGGCGATCGTCGTGACCGCAGCGACCGGACATCTCGGCCGGCAGGCGGTGCAGCACCTGCTCGCCCGCGGGGTCGACCCGAACGACATCCTGGCCACGGCCCGGCGCCCCGAGGGGCTGAGCGAGCTCGTCGAGCGCGGCGTACGCACAGCCAGGCTCGACTACGACGACGTCGACCCGGGCGTGCTCTCCGCCGGTGACGTCCTGCTCCTGGTGTCCGGGAGCGAGGTCGGGAGCCGCGAGGCGCAGCACGGCAACGTCGTCAGGGCGGCCGTGGCCGCCGGCGTCGAGAGGATCGTCTACACGAGCGCACCGGCGGCCGACGACACCGAGCTCGCAGTGGCTCCGGAGCACGCCGCGACCGAGCGGCTGATCCGCGAGAGCGGTCTGCCGTTCACGTTCGTGCGCAACGCCTGGTACACCGAGAACTACGCCCAGGCGTTCGAGCAGGCGCGCGAGACCGGTGTGGTGCTCGGCAGCGCCGGCGACGCAGCGGTGGCCAGTGCCACCCGCGACGACTACGCCGAGGCGGCGGCCGTGGTGGCGATCACCGACGGCCACGAAGGTGCCGTCTACGAGCTCTCCGGTGACGAGGCCTGGACGTTCTCGGACCTTGCGTCGGCGTTCGGCGACGTGCTCGGGCGTGAAATCGCCTACCGGCCGGTGACGCCCGACGAGCACCGCGAGGTGCTGCTGGGTGCCGGTCTCGACGAGGGCACCGCGGGCTTCGTCGTGGCGCTCGACCAGAACATCGCGGCCGGCCTGCTGTCGGTGCGCACGGGCGAGCTGTCGAAGCTGATCGGCCGGCCGACGACGCCGATGCCGGCCACCGTCGCCACCTGGGCGAGCTGAGACGACCTCAGCTGGGAGCTGGCAGCGCTCGCATCGCGGGTGCCGCCGGCGCCCGGTTGAGCGCCATCCGGGCGAGCCGCTTGAGCTGCTTGGGCGAGTTCTTGAGGGTGGTCTCGGCCAGGAACCCGTTGGGCAGCGAGAGCCGGAAGACCTTGTGCCAGGCGGAGGCGACCTGCTGGACCAGCGGTGCCTCGTGGTAGCGCAGGCCGTAGCGCTTGAACAGGTCGCGGATCTCATTGGAGATCTCGCCGTACCGGTTGCTCGGCAGGTCGGGGTAGATGTGGTGCTCGATCTGGTGGCTGAGGTTGCCGCTCATCAGGTGCATGAACTTGCTGCCCCGGATGTTGGCCGAGCCGAGCATCTGGCGGAGGTACCACTGGCCCTTGCTCTCGGCCGGGTCGATGGCCTCCTGCTCGAACGTCTCGACGCCCTCGGGGAAGTGCCCGCACATGATCACCGAGTGGCTCCACACGTTGCGGACCAGGTTGGCGACCGCGTTGGCGGCCATGGTCCGGCGCCAGCCGCGACCGGAGAGCAGCGGGTTGACGACGTAGTCCTTGGTGACCTGCTTGCGCACCTTGGCGAGGGTCGCGTTGAGGTCGGCCTTGAGCTCGGGGGTCATCCCCTTGTTCTTGCGCAGGTGCTCGCCCAGATCGAGGTCGAACATCGCGATGCCGTACTCGAAGATGCACGCGGTGACGAAGTTCTGCACCGGCTGGAAGAGGTGCCGCGGCTCCCACGGCTGGTCCTCGTCGACCCGCATGATGCCGTAGCCGAGGTCGTTGTCCTGGCCGAGGATGTTCGTGTACTGGTGATGCCTGTGGTTGTGCGCGCGCTGCCACAGCTCCGGCGGCGACGCGTGGTCCCAGTCCCAGGTGGTGGAGTGGATCTTCGGGTCGCGCATCCAGTCCCACTGACCGTGGAGCACGTTGTGCCCGATCTCCATGTTGTCGAGGATCTTGGCCACGGACAGGCCTACGGTCCCGAGCAGCCATGCGCCCGGGAAGCGGCCCGCGATGAGCAGCGCCCGGCTGCCGAGCTCCACCTTGCGGTGCACGTCGATGACCCGCCGGATGTACGCCGCGTCGCGCTCGCCGAGGCTGCTGAACACCCGGTCTCGAATGGCGTCGAGCTCGACGCCGATCCGCTCGATGTCGTCGCGGGTGAGGTGGGCGACTTGGCTGTCGGTGCGTCTTTCCAAAGCAGTCATCGTGGCTGATCCTACGGGCCCCAGATGAACAGGAGGTCACGGCTGGCGAACGTAGACTCCCCGCTCATGGGTCTGAGGTGCGGCGCGATCATCCTGGCCGCGCTGCTCACGCTCGCCGGACCGGCCGCGGCGGTCGAGCCACCGCCGCTCGACACCGACGTCGATTACCAGCTCGGCGGGGCCGCAGCGATGCCCGCGCACGTCGGCATCCTGGTGCGCGACCGCCGCGCTGAGCCGGCCGCGGGCCGCTACAACATCTGTTACGTCAACGGCTTCCAGACCCAGCCCGACGAGCGTGGCTTCTGGAGGAAGCGGATGCACCTGGTGCTCCACGACGAAGGCCGTCCGGTCGTCGACTCGGCATGGGGTGAGTGGCTGCTGGACATCCGCACGAAGCAGAAGAGGCGGGCGCTGGCCTCGATCGTCGGCCGGTGGACCGATCGCTGCGCCGCCGACGGCTTCGATGCCGTCGAGTACGACAACCTCGACTCGTTCACGCGCAGCCACGGGCTGCTCGAGCGCCGGGCCGCGATCGCCTTCGCCCGGCTCCTGGTCCGCCGTGCGCACGCTGCCGACCTGGCGGTGGGTCAGAAGAACCTGGCCGGGTTCGACGGCGGCCGGATCGGGTTCGACTTCGCGGTCGCCGAGGAGTGCGGGCGCTACCACGAGTGCCAGCGGTACGTCGCGTCGTACGGTCGGCGGGTGCTGGTGATCGAGTACCGCAAGCGCGACTTCCGCCGGACCTGCCGGAAGTACGCCGACGAGCTCGCAATCGTCCTGCGCGACCGCAACCTCACGCCCGACGGAGTACACCGATGGTGCTGACCGGCTTGCACACGACGTCGATCGGCGAGTCCGGCTCATCCGTCGTCTTCCTCCACGGGCTCTTCGGCCAGGGCAAGAACTGGACCCAGATCGGCAAGGCGCTGGCCGGCGACCACCGGATCGTCCTCGTCGACCTGCCCCACCACGGCCGCTCGGCCTGGTCCGACTCGTTCGACTTCGTCGCGATCGCCGACCAGGTGGCCGAGGCGCTGTCCGCCGACGACCCGGTCGCACTCGTAGGCCACTCGCTGGGCGGCAAGGTCGCGATGGTGCTCGCCCTGCGGCACCCCGAGCTGGTCGAGCGGCTCTGCGTCGTCGACGTCGCTCCGGTGGCCTACGACCACATGGAGGAGTTCGCGGGCTACATCGAGGCGATGCGGGCGATGGACCTCGACTCGCTCGCACAGCGCAGCGATGCCGACGCCGCGCTCGAGGAGGCGGTCCCGAAGGCGAGCGTCCGCGCGTTCCTGCTTCAGAACCTGCGCCGCGAGGACGACGGCTGGCGCTGGCAGCTCAACCTCGACGTGCTCGGCTCGGACCTGAAGGCGCTGAGCGGGTGGCCGGAGGACGAGCTGGCCGGCCTCACGCCGTACGACGGTCCGGTGCTGTGGATGGACGGCGAGAACTCGCACTACGTGCGCGAGGAGCACGCGGCCACGATGGACCGCTGGTTCCCGCGCAACCGTCGGGTGACGGTCAAGGGCGCCGGGCACTGGGTGCACTCGGAGCAGCCCGAGGTGTTCGTCGAGGTGCTGCGCCAGTTCGTCGGGTGAGACGTCAGGAGACGGCCTGGCGGGCCCGGTAGGCCGCGACCGCGTTGCGGTTGCCGCAGGTCGTTGAGCAGAACCGACGGGACCGGTTGCGGGACAGGTCGAGCACGACGCCCTCGCAGTCGTCGTCGGCGCACACGCCGAGCCGGCTCATCTCGTCGCCGCGGATCACGTCGACCATCGCCATCGCCGTCTCGACGCAGATCCGGGTCGGCAGGGGAGAGTCGGGGTCGACCGCGTGCACGTGCCAGTCCCACTGCCCGTGCCGGACCAGCTGCGGCACGGCCTGGGCGTCGGCGAGCATCTCGTTGACGATCTCGACCGCCTCCTCGCGGGAGGAGGTGAGCAGCTGTCGCAGCCGGGGCCGCATCTGGCGGATTGCATCCAGCTCCGCCGGGGTACCGTCCCGTCGCCCGGTGAACTCGTGCTCTTGGTAGAACTCGTCGAGGTCCTCGATCGTCCGGAGCGTGTCCGGCGCGAGTGCGGAGTTGGCCAG
Organism: uncultured Actinomycetota bacterium; assembly: GCA_963809015.1. Taxonomy (GTDB): domain Bacteria; phylum Actinomycetota; class Actinomycetes; order Propionibacteriales; family Nocardioidaceae; genus Nocardioides. The sequence continues at coordinate 43,199 of CAWEHX010000010.1, read as the reverse complement.
CGTGACCGCCGCTTGGAGCGAGACCTCCGTGTCATGAGCAAAGACCATGTTGACATATTACCGCATGGCACCTAGTGTCATGAGCTATGGCGACGTTGGTACATGACGCGAACCCGACGGGGGCAGGTGTGCGCACCGCCTCCGGCATCGGGTTCGCGTTGCTGTCCGCCGCGGCCTTCGGACTCTCCGGCGCTCTGGCCCGCCCGCTGCTCGACGCCGGCTGGAGCGCCGGAGCCACCGTCCTGGTCCGGATCGCCCTCGGCGCGCTCATCGTGGTGCCGTTCGGCATCCACGCGCTGCGCGGCCGCTGGGGCCTGGTCCGGCGCAACCTCGGGCTGATCGGCCTCTACGGCGCGCTGGCGGTCGCAGCCCCTCAGTTCGCCTACTTCTCCGCCATCCAGTACATGCAGGTCGGCTCCGCGCTGCTCATCGAGTTCACGGCACCAGCAGCGGTCGTGGTCTGGCTGTGGCTGGCGCACGGTCAACGACCGCGGGCGATCACGCTCGTAGGCGCCGCCGTTGCCGCTCTCGGCCTGGTGATGGTGCTCGACCTGCTGTCCGGCGCCGACCTGAGCACCGCCGGCGTCCTGTGGGCGCTGGGCGCGATGGTCGGCTGCGCGGCGTACTTCCTGATCTCCGCCGACGACAGCACCGGCCTCCCACCGCTGTCGCTCGCGGCCGGTGGCCTGGTCGTCGGTGCTGTCACGCTCGGCCTGCTCGGGCTCGTGGGCCTGATGCCGATGCGCGCCAACACTGCGTCGGTCGAGTACGCCGGCACCTCGGTGTCCTGGTGGGTGCCACTGCTGCTGCTCGGACTGGTCACGGCCGCCGTCGCCTACGGCGCGGGCATCGCGGCGATCCGCCGTCTCGGATCCCGGCTGGCCTCGTTCGTGGCCCTCAGCGAGGTCGTCTCCGGTGTCATCTGGGCGTGGGTGCTCCTCGACGAGCTGCCGCGCGCGATCCAGCTGCTCGGCGGGGTGCTCATCCTGCTCGGCGTGGTCGGTGTGAAGCTCGGCGAACGCGAGACGGCCAACCCGGAACCCGCACCGGTCTGAGAAATCCCGGCCGCAGACGCAACATCTGCGCCCGCACGCACGTCAGTCGTGCATGGATGTGGGGGTGACCGAGCCGCGGCCAGCGCTCTCCGGCCTGTCTTTCGACGACTGGGTGGAGGCGCGGGTGGCCGCGCTGTTGCGGTTCGCCTACCTGGTGATCGGCTCGCAGCACGCCGCCGAGGACGCGGTGCAGTCGGCTCTCGAGCACGCCTGCCGCAAGTGGTCGCGAGTACGTCGTGCCGACGACCCCGACGCCTACGTGCGCCGGATGATCGTCAACGAGCACATCTCCGACTGGCGTCGGGCGGCTCGCAAGGAGTCGCCGGTCGCCGAGGTGCGGATGGCGGACCAGGCCGACCCCGCCGAGCGGGTGAGCCGGTCCGACGCGGTGTGGCGGGTCTGCGAGGGCCTGCCGCCCCAGCAGCGGGCAGCGGTGGTGCTGCGCTACTACGAGGACCTCGAGTACGCAGAGATCGCGGCGATCCTCGGCGTCGCCGAGCCGACGGTCCGCTCCCACGTCCACCGCGCGCTCGCCGCACTCCGCGGTGAGCTGGAGAGACAGGAGCGCTCCGATGGTTGACGACGCCGAGCTGGACCGGATGATGCGGGATTCCTTGGAGCGCCGCGCCGGTGACGTCGACGTGACGGCACCGGTGGCTCGGAATGCGGCCGCCGCTGTGCGTCGGCGGCACCGGGGCTGGCTGGCGTCCGGCTTCGCGGCAGCGTCGGTGGCCGCGATCGTGATCGTGGCCACGGTCAACAGCGCGCCGCCACCGCCGCGCGACCCCGACGATGTCCCGGTTCCTGCCATGACGGACGGGCCGGATACGTCGGATCAGTGGCGCACCGAGTACTGGAGAGACATCCAGGTGGACGTTCCCGACGACTGGGCCTGGGGCGTGACGCCTCGCATCAGCGGGCACAACCTGTCCTTCTGCGGTGGAGTAGAGAGAGGCCCGTACGTCGGGCGGCCGATCATGCAGAGCGACCTCTGCATCACCCAAGCTTCGACTCCGGTCCCCGAGGACCCCTACGTCTGGCTTGACGCGAAGCTGCCGACCGGGAGTGTCGAGCTGGGCGATGGATGGGTGCGCCAGACAATCGAGGTCGGGAGCTCGACCCTCTCGGTTGGCACGAACGACGCGCGGCTGCGTAACCGGATCATTGCTTCAGCGCGGGAGTCGGTCCTCTGTCCGTCGAGTTTCGCCCAGCCGCCGGCACCGCGACGGGAATCGACCATCGAAGGTCGTGGGCGCTTCCGTGAGGCGCGGTTCTGTGCCTACAAGGCTGGCGGTGGGGGTTTCAAGCTGACCTACGCGAGACCGCTCACCGAAGTGGCATTGGAGGACACGGCCGGAGCTGTCGACGAAGCGCCGGACTCGGCCCTGCGATGCAAGGCCACCAGCGAGTTCGTCGTCGTCTCGGGGATATACGAAGATCCGTACTCACCGGATCCCGAGCTATTCCTACACCACGACTTGCTCTTCGACATGGACTGTGGGCACATCGCCGTAGGAGAGACCTTCACTGGTCCCAGGCGTCTGACAGAAGTCACCGAAGACGCGGTCGAGCCATGGGCCACTGGCGGTGTCCGCTTCATCGTGTGCTGGGGCGGTACCGGCTGGGCACATCGGTATTTCCTGCAGGGCTGGTGCTGACGTTTTCTCAGGAACGCTTAGGACTCGCTCGGTAGATTGGCGGGGATGACCACCCGGCCCCGCACCCTCATCCCGCTAGCGGTGGTGGCGGCATTTCTGATGGTCGGTCTGGCCGCCTGCTCAGGCGGTACCGCGTCGGTGAAGAACGCCGCGGACGACCCCACCACCGAGGAGTCCGAGCCGACGGAAGGGCCTTGCGACGCCGTTGCGACGGTCTACGGCACGACGTACCACGTGGTGCAGGTGGCGAGCCAGGACTACGGCGTGAAGCCGGACGTCCAGGTCGAAGGCGAGGCGACGGACTGCAACGGCACCACCACGCGGCCCATGACGTTCCACGCGATCCCGGAGGTCGATCCCTCGTGGGCGCTGTGCGGGCTGGTCGAGGGCCGGTGGCGGGTGTTCCTCTCCGACACGCTCGGTCCGGTGCCGGCCGACAGCGTGCTCGCCCACATCGTCGTCGGCAAGTAGACGCCGACCCGGCGCGTGTTGCCCCGCCAACCACGCCGACCCGGCGCGTCTTGCCGCAACAGGAGCCGGGTCGACGACGTCAGGCGAACAACAAGAGCCGGGTCGGTGGTCAGCGGGTGTCCTGGCGTTTGACCACGACTTCCCGCATCACCAGCAGTAGCGCGGCAGCGGTCGGGATCGCGAGCAGCGCACCGACCACGCCGAGCAGTGCGGCGCCGACGAGCGCGGCGATCACGGTGACCGCGCCAGGGACATCGACCGAGCGGCGCATCACCCGCGGGTAGATCACGTAGTTCTCGACCTGCTGGTAGATCAGGTAGAAGATCGCGCAGGCGATGCCGATCTTCACGTCGGTGGCGAACGCGATCGCGGTGACGATCACCGCGCCGATCGTGGCGCCGATCATCGGGATCACGTCGAGGACGGCGACGACGAACGCCAGCGCGACGGCGTACTCGCTGAGGCCGGCGAAGAACAGGAAGATCAGCGACGTGATGCCGGCGCACATGGCGACGACGAACGCGCCGGAGACGTAGCCGCCGATGTTGTGGATCACCCGGTCGCCGAGCTTGGTCACCCGGTCGCGGCGCGAGGCCGGGGCGAGCCGGTAGATCGCCTTCTTGGTGGTGTCGAGCGACGCCAGGAAGTACAGCGTCAGCACGATGATGATGAACGCGTTGAACAGCGCCGAGAGGATCTTCAGCCCGAAGCCGAGGGCGCCGCCGAACAGGGTGCTGAGGAAGTCCCCGTCGGTGACGTAGTCCTGGATCTTCTGGATGATGTCGTATTCCTGGTCGAGCTCCTGGATCCGTTCGTTGCCGCGCAGCTCGTCCAGCCAGCCGGGCACGTTGTCGCTCAGCGACGCCACCTGGTCGGTGATGACGGGGACGATCGCGACCAGGAAGAGCGCGAGCCCGAGCATCGCGCCGACGATCACCGACGTGACCGCCCACGGACGGGACAGCCCGCGCCGCTCGAGGAACTCCACGGACGGGTTGAGGCCGCACGCGAGGAACAGCGACACCACGATCAGCAGCAGCACCGAGCTGATGCCGGTCAGTGCCGTGAAAAGGAAGTACGCCGTCAGGAGACCCAGTCCGCCGGTGAACCCGACGAAGTAGGGCGAGCGTCGTTCGAACGGCTCCCCGGGATCACCGAGATCTGCAGCGGCGGCCGCCTCCTCGGCCCGGCGGGCCGCCCGCTCGGCCCGGAGCGCCGCGCGCGACGCGGGCTCACGGGACTCGTCCTCCAACGCGGCGTCGGCGCCCCCGCCCGGAGGCGCCGAGTCGCTCAACTCTCGTCCTCCGCGAATCCTGCGACCACGTCGCGCAGGGAGGCGAGCTGGGCGGTGATCGCGTCACGGCGCTTGGTGAGCCGGTCGAGCTCGGCCTTGGTGGCCGCGACCTCGCGCTGGGCGTCGGCGTCGGCGTTGCTGTTGATCGCCTCGGCCTGGGTCTGCGCGGACGCGATGACCTGCTCGGCCTCGCGACGGGCTCGGGTGAGCAGCGCCTCGGCCTCGGACTGTGCGGAGGAACGGTTCTCGCTGGCCTGCTTGCTGGCCTCGCGCGCCCGCTCCTCGGCGGCCGACGCCCGCTCCTCGGCCTCCTGGACCAGGCGCTGGGTTTCGAGCATCGCGCTGCTGTGGTGGTCGGTGGCCTCGCGGGCGAGCCGCTCCTTCTCCACGGCCAGGGTGCGGCGGGCCTCCATGACCTCACGGTCGGCGGCGGCCCGGGCCTGCTCCACCTCGCGGGTCGCGGAGGTGCGCAGCTCGTTGGCCTCCTGCTGGGAGGCGAGCCGGAGCTGGTCGGCCTCGCGCTTCGCCGAGGCGATCATGTCGGCGGCCTCGCTCTGGGCGAGGGTCTTCTCCTGCTCGGCGTCCTTGATCAGCCGGTTGCGGTGCTCGTCGAGCTCCTGGAGCTGCACCACCCGGATGTCCTCTGCCTCACGCGCGCCCTCGGCACGGATCGCCTTCGCGTCGCGGGTCGCCTGCTCACGGATCTGGACGGCCTCGGTCGCCGCGGTGGCGCGGATCTCGTCGGCCTCCTCCTCAGCGAGCCGCAGCATCGAGCTGGCCCGGCCCCCCAGCCCGGCGTACGACGGCGACTCCTGCTCCGCGAGCTCGTCGCGGGCCTGGCCCAGCTCTGCCTCGAGCTGCAGCACCCGCTGCTCGGACTCGGTCAGGCTGGCGCTCAGCCCGGCCTTCTCGCTGCTCAGCTGGCGAACCTTGGCGTCGACGGCGGTGCGGTCGTAGCCGTTGCGCTTGGTCACCGGGAACGTGGGCGTGCCCGTGGAGGTGGGCTGCGACGGCGGCGCGGGCGGCGCCGCGGCCGGCGCGGCGGGCGGGATCACCGGGCGCCGCTGCGTCTGCTCGGGCTTCGGCTCCGGGTCCTTCTGCACCACGGGGATCACCTGGGTCGCTTCGACGTCGGCCTTGGCCCCGCGTTCGGGGTTGTCGCCGTCCTCGGGCTCGTCGTCGAATATGGACAGACCCTGGTCAGTCATGGGGGAATTCCTCGTCTCAGCTGGGGGTGGGCAGACGGGGACCATGATGCTTGATCCGCCTGAGAGAACCCAGGGCGGTCCGTGGGATTTGACGTAGGACGAGTCTCAGACGCCGCGGAAGCGGTTGATCGCCGTCTCGTGCTGGGCGCGGAGCTCCTGGTTGCGCACTCCGAGACCCTGCTCCGGCGACAGGCAGAGCACGCCGACCTTGCCCTGGTGCGCGTTCTGGTGCACGTCGAGGGCAGCCTGGCCGACCTCCTCGAGCGCATAGGTGCGCGACAGCGTCGGGTGGATGGCGCCCTTGGAGATCAGCCGGTTGGCCTCCCACGACTCGCGGTAGTTGGCGAAGTGCGAGCTGATGATCCGCTTGAGGCTCATCCACAGGTAGCGGTTGTCGTACTCGTGCATGTAGCCCGAGGTCGAGGCACAGGTCGTGATCGTGCCGCCCTTGCGGGTGACGAACACCGAGGCGCCGAACGTCTCGCGACCGGGGTGCTCGAAGACGATGTCGATGTCCTCACCGCCGGTGAGCTCCCGGATCTTGGCACCGAACCGCTTCCACTCCTTGGGGTCCTGGGTGTGCTCGTCCTTCCAGAACTTGAAGGCCTCTTCGTTGCGGTTGATGATCAGCTCCGCGCCCATCGACCGGCAGATGTCGGCCTTGTCGTCGCTGGAGACCACGCAGACGGGAGTGGCGCCGCCGTTGAGGGCGTACTGCGTCGCGAAGCCGCCCAGGCCGCCGGAGGCGCCCCAGATCAGGACGTTGTCGCCCTGCTTCATGTCGCCGCCGTTCTTGCTGACCAGCTGGCGGTACGCCGTGCAGTTGACGAGGCCGGGGGAGGCGGCCTCCTCCCAGGTGAGGTGCTCGGGCTTGGGCATCAGCTGGTTGGCCTTGACCAGGGCGACGTCGGCGAGCCCGCCGAAGTTGGTCTCGAAGCCCCAGATCCGCTGCTCGGGGTCGAGCATCGTGTCGTTGTGGCCGTCGGGGCTCTCGAGCTCGACCGACAGGCAGTGCGCCACCACCCGGTCACCGGGCTTCCAGCGGTTGACGCCCTCGCCGGTGCGCAGCACCACGCCGGACAGGTCGGACCCGACCACGTGGTAGGGCAGGTCGTGCCGCTTGGTCAGCGGGGAGAGCCGGCCGTAGCGCTCGAGGAACCCGAATGTCGACAGCGGCTCGAAGATCGAGGTCCAGACCGTGTTGTAGTTGATCGCGCTGGCCATCACGGCCACCAGCGCCTCGCCCGGGCCGAGCTCGGGAAGCGCGACCTCGTCGACGTGGATCGACTTGCGCGGGTCCTTCTCCTTGCTGGGCATGCCCTCGAACATCTCGGTCTCGTCCTTCTTCACGAAGGCGGCCCGGTAGGACTCGGGGATCTCCAGCGCGGCGAAGTCCTCGCCGGTGGACTGGTCGGACTCGATGGCGTCGAGGATGTGCTGCACGACGTCGTACTCCCTTGGATCGGTGGAACCGGTCAGCGGTTGGGCCGTAATTTACCCGCGAGTAACAGCAGGTGCGTGCCAGGTCTCAGTGGGCGGCGGCAGGCTCGACGAGCTCGACCAGTACCCCGCCGGCGTCCTTCGGGTGGATGAAGTTGATCCGGGAGTCGGAGGTGCCGCGGCGGGGGGCGTCGTACAGAAGGCGTACGCCGCGCTCACGCAGGATCGCGCTGACCTGCTCGACGTCGGTGACCCGGTAGGCCATCTGCTGGACGCCGGGGCCGGAGCGGTCGAGGAACTTCGCGATCGTGGAGTCCTCGTTGAGCGGGGCCAGCAGCTGGATGCAGGAGCCGGAGTCGCCCACGGCGATCATCGCCTCGCGCACGCCCTGCTCCTCGTTGACCTCCTCGTGGACCAGCCGCATCCCGAACGTGTCGCCGTAGAACGCGATCGCCTCGTCGAGATCCGGGACCGCGATACCGACGTGGTCGATCGCGGTGAAGAGGTGCTCAGGGATATCCATGGCGCACATGGTGCTGCCTCCCGAGGCGCGGCGCGACCCGGTGTGACAAGTGCCGCACGGGCAGGCACGTGGACACTCTCGCTCCACAAGTGACTCGTGGGTATCGTCGCCAGCAATACCAACGTCTGTGGAGGCATTCCTGATGTCCGGATCTGTGATCGTCGCCGGGGCTCGCACCCCGATCGGCCGCCTGCTCGGTGGCCTGAAGTCCCTCTCGGCCGCTGAGCTCGGCGGTGTTGCCATCAAGGGCGCCCTCGAGAAGGCAGGCGTCGACGGCGACAAGGTCGACTACCTGATCATGGGCCAGGTCATCCTGGCCGGCGCGGGCCAGAACCCCGCCCGCACCGCGGGCATCGCCGCCGGGCTGCCGCTGTCGCTGCCCTCGATCACGATCAACAAGGTCTGCCTGTCCGGCCTGAACGCGATCGCCACCGCCGACCAGATGATCCGCGCCGGCGAGGCCGAGATCATCGTCGCGGGCGGCATGGAGTCGATGACCAACTCCCCGCACCTGCTGCCGAAGTCCCGCGAGGGCTTCAAGTACGGCGACACCACGCTCGTCGACTCGATGGCCTACGACGCCCTGTTCGACCAGGCCACCCAGCAGGCCATGGGCGCGCTGACCGAGCAGTGCAACGCGGCGGGCGCCAACCTGACCCGCCAGGAGCAGGACGAGTTCGCCGCCGCCTCGCACCAGAAGGCCGCCGAGGGCTGGAAGAACGGCGTCTTCGACGACGAGGTCGTCCCGGTCTCGATCCCGCAGCGCAAGGGCGACCCCGTGGTCGTCTCCCAGGACGAGGGCGTGCGTGGCGACACCACCGCCGAGTCGCTCGGCGCGCTGCGCGCGGCGTTCGCCAAGGACGGCACCATCACCGCCGGCTCCGCCTCGCAGATCTCCGACGGCGCCTGCGCCGTGGTCGTGATGAGCAAGGCCAAGGCCGAGGAGCTCGGCCTGGAGTGGCTCGCCGAGATCGGCGCGCACGGCATGGTCGCCGGCCCCGACTCCACGCTGCAGATGCAGCCCGCCAACGCCACCAAGAAGGCCTGCGACAAGGAGGGCATCGCGCCCACCGACCTCGACCTGGTCGAGTTCAACGAGGCCTTCGCCGCGGTCGGCATCGAGTCCGCCCGCTCGCTCGGCCTCGACGAGTCCAAGGTCAACGTCAACGGCGGCGCGATCGCGCTCGGCCACCCGGTCGGCATGTCCGGCGCCCGGGTCGTGCTGCACCTCGCGCTCGAGCTGAAGCGCCGCGGTGGCGGCGTGGGCGCCGCTGCCCTGTGTGGTGGCGGCGGGCAGGGCGACGCCCTGATCGTGCGTGTCCCGAAGAGCTGAACAGTCGGTCGACGACCTCGTCGGGCGGGCCCGAGAGGGTGACGCCCGCGCGGTCGCTCGGCTGATCTCGCTGGTCGAGGACGAGTCGCCGCTGCTCCGCGAGGTGATGGCGGCGCTCGGTCCGCACACCGGCAACGCGCAGGTCATCGGCATCACCGGCTCACCCGGCGTGGGCAAGTCGACCTCGACCAACGCTCTGGTCACAGAGCTCCGCAAGCAGGACAAGCGGGTCGGGGTGCTGGCGGTCGACCCGTCCTCCCCGTTCTCCGGTGGCGCGCTGCTCGGCGACCGGGTGCGGATGCAGGACCACGCCCTCGACCGCGAGGTCTACATCCGGTCGATGGCCTCGCGAGGCCACCTCGGCGGCCTGGCCTGGGCGACCCCGCAGGCGCTGCGGGTGCTCGACGCGGCCGGCTGCGACGTGATCCTGATCGAGACCGTGGGCGTCGGCCAGAGCGAGGTCGAGATCGCCGGGCTCGCCGACACCACGATGGTGCTGCTCGCGCCGGGCATGGGCGACGGGATCCAGGCGGCGAAGGCCGGGATCCTCGAGGTCGGCGACATCTACGTCATCAACAAGGCCGACCGCGACGGCGCCGACCAGGTACGCCGCGACCTGCGCGGGATGATCGCGCTGGGCGAGCGCCCCGACGGCGCCTGGACGCCGCCGATCATCAAGACCGTGGCGCAGACGGGCGAGGGGGTCGACGAGGTCGTCGCCGAGCTCGCCCGGCACCGCGAGCACCTGGAGTCGTCGGGCGAGATGGACCGCCGTCGTACTCGAAGGGCGAGGGACGAGATCGAGGCGATCGCGGTGACCGCGCTGCGGGCCAAGTGGGGCGACGTGCACGGGCGCTCCGAGCTCGACGACCTCGCGGCCGCGGTGGTGGCGGGGGAGCGGGACCCGTACTCGGCGGCCGACGAGCTGATCGAGTCCGTCACCGATGCCTGACGAGAAGGTCTTCGTCGTCACCGGCGTCGGGCCCGGGTCGCTCGGCGAGGCGACGGCTGCCGCCCTGCGCGAGCAGGGCCGGGTGATCACCACGCGCCGCTCCGGATCGGTCGGTGCCGACTTCCACCCGCTCGACCTCGCCGACGCCGGCTCGGTGCGTGCGTTCGCCGACTGGCTCGGCACGGCCACCGACCGGATCGACGTACTGGTCAACAACGCGGGCATCCACCTCGACCTGCGCGGCAAGTGGCACGAGGCGCAACTGCTCGACGGTCACGAGATCCACTGGCGCACCAACTACCTCGGCACCGCGCACCTGACCCGGCTGCTGATCCCATCGCTGCTGCGCACGGCCGCGACCACCGGCGAGGCCCGGGTCGTCAACGTCGTCTCCAAGCTGCACACCCGCGGTCGCAACGAGTGGCTCGAGGGCGGCGTGGCGCCGTACGACTCCTGGGACGCCTACGGCACCTCCAAGCTCGCGCTCGTGCACGAGGCCGCCGAGATCGAGCGGCGGTACGCCGCCCAGGGGCTGCACGGCTACTCCCTGCATCCGGGCTCGGTGTTCACGAAGGTCGCCGACCGGGGTCTGGAGACCGCACCGATCCTGGCGCGGCTGCGCAAGCTCGCCGCTCCGCTGGAGCGAAGGGCGCTGACGTCGCCCGAGGTGGGTGCGCGCACGACTGTCTACTGCGCCACCTCGCCGGACGCCGTACCGGGCGGCTATCACACGCGTTCGGCGGTGGCCGAGGTCTCGTCCGAGGTCTTCGACACCCAGGTGGGAGCCGCGCTGTGGGAGCGCACGAACGCCTGGGTCGAGGGCGCGCCTCCGTCGTGACGAACGCGCTTGCTGATACCAATGTGGGGAACCCTGCTCTCGGCCAGGACGGAGACCCCTGCCCATGAACGCCAAGAAGATCATCCTCGTGGTGATCGTCGTCTTTCTCGGCTTCTGGATGCTGACCGACCCCAACGGACTGGCCGACTCGGCACAGAGCGGCGGCGGCAACCTCTGGGACGTGACTGAGGACCTCTTCTCGGGGACCATCGACTTCTTCGGCGCCCTCGGCGACTGACGGTCCATCCGTGGGCATCGTCGCGTCGCTCAGTGACCCCAACATCGCCAAGCACCTGCTCCGCGAGGAGGGCGAGGTCATCGTCGACGAGGTGCGCCATCACTGGGTCGCCTACCTCAAGCCCGGCATCGAGGCGGTGCTCGCGCTAGCACTGCTGGTCTGGTCGCCGTTCGCCAACGTCAACGTCGCCTGGCTGATGCTGATCGTCGTCTTCCTGCTGACCGTGCACGCGATCTGGGGTGGGCTGCGCGAGCACCGCGACCGGTTCGTGATCACCAACATGCGGGTCTTCCGGATCCACGGCGTGCTGACCTCCAACCTCGCGACGATGCCGCTGAGCCGGATCCTCGACATCGCCGTGAAGAAGCCCCTGGTCGGTCGGGTGCTGGGCTACGGCCACTTCATCTTCGAGTCGGCCGCGCAGGAGCAGGGACTCCGCGACATCCGGTACGTCGGACGCCCCGACGAGCGTGACAAGGCGATCCAGAGGGTCGTCCAGCGGTCGGGTCTGCGCGGTCCGCGCGTCGTGAACTAGAAAGGGTCCGATGACCCTCCCGTTCGACCCTATCGACGAGGCCGCCCGGCAGTGGGGCGACCGCTGGGACGGCGTACCCCCGATGCATGCGGTGACCTCGCTGATGCGCGTCCAGCAGCTCGTGATCGGCCGGCTCGACGGGATGCTCAAGCCGCACGGGCTGACCTTCGCCCGCTACGAGGCGCTGGTGCTGCTGGTCTTCTCCTCCCGCGGCTCGCTGCCGCTCGGCAAGATGGGCGAGCGGCTCCAGGTGCACCCGACCTCGGTCACCTCGATCGTGCGCCGGCTAGAGGCCGCCGGGCTGATCGACCGGACGCCGCACCCTGACGACGGCCGCGCCGTCTTGGCGTCGATCACCCCGAAGGGCCGCGCCCTGGTCGAGCGGGCCACGAAGGACCTGATCGCCGCCGACTTCGGGCTCGAGGCGCTCGACGAACCCGCCTATCGGGAGCTCTCCGAGATCCTGCGGCCGATCCGCGCGGCGGCCGGAGACTTCTAAGAATCGAACGCCGAGTCGGCTCTTCCACAACCACGCAATCGCGCCGACTCGGCGCACTTTCGGGCCTGTTGACGAGCCGACTCGCGCGAGAATGGCGGGGTGACCGACGCCGACGCCGTACGCCGCGTGGCGCTGCCGCTGCCCCGCAGCTACGAGGTCCAGGTCCGCGGCCGCTGGAAGTTCCGGGTCAAGCAGATCGTCTACTGCGCGTTCTCGCGCGACGAGACGGACATGGGCTTCGGATTCCCGAAGGCCGAGCGCGACGGGCTGATCGCCTCCGACCCGGACACGTTCTTCCTGCCGCCGACCTCCGACCTCCGCTATCAGTGGGTGTGCGCGCACCTGGACCGGCTCGACGACGAGGAGATGCGCGAGTTCGTCGTCGACGCGTGGCGGATGTGCACACCGAAGATGCTGCACGAGCTGCCCGAGCTCCCGGCGCCGGCCGCGGAGGTGTGGAACCTCGTCGACCAGCAGGAGTGGGGCGAGCTCCGGCCGCTGCTGCACCCGCGCGTCCGGTTCGACGACGGGAAGGCCGAGGTCCGCGGGCGCAGCCAGCTGCTCGCGTACCTGAAGGACGTGCCCACCCCGCGCCCGCCGGCCGAGGTCGAGGTGCGGGACGGGCAGCTGTACCGCTGGACTTGGAGAAGATAGTAGGACGTCCTACTATCTTGGTATGACCTCAGACCTCCCCGGTCAGACCGCTCGCTCCCGCTGGCAGCAGCGCTACGCCGACTCCCGCCTGCGGGACGCCGACTTCACGACGCTCAGCGGCTCCGAGGTCGAACCGGCCTACGGCACCGACGACTCCGAGTGGCCGGGCGAGTTCCCGTTCACCCGTGGTCTCTACGCCGCGGGCGGCCGCGGCCGGACCTGGACGATCCGCCAGTTCGCCGGCTTCGGCAGTGCCGCCGACACCAACGAGCGGTTCAAGATGATCCTCGGCCGCGGCGGCGGGGGACTGAGCGTCGCGTTCGACATGCCGACCCTGATGGGCCGCGACTCCGACGACCCGCGCTCGCTCGGCGAGGTCGGGCACTGCGGCGTGGCCATCGACTCGGCCGCCGACATGGAGATCCTGTTCGGCGACATCGACCTCGCCGAGGTCACCACGTCGATGACGATCAGCGGCCCGGCCGTGCCGATCTTCTGCATGATGATCGTCGCCGCCGAGCGTGCAGGCGTCGAGACCGGCAAGCTCAACGGCACCCTGCAGACCGACATCTTCAAGGAGTACATCGCCCAGAAGGAGTGGATCTTCGGCCCGAAGCCCCACCTCCGCCTGATCGGCGACCTGATGGAGTACTGCGCCGAAGGGATCCCGGCCTACAAGCCGCTCTCGGTGTCCGGCTACCACATCCGCGAGGCCGGCTCGACGGCCGCGCAGGAGCTGGCGTTCACGCTGGCCGACGGTTTCGGGTACGTCGAGCTCGGCCTCTCCCGAGGCCTCGACGTCGACGTGTTCGCCCCCGGCCTGTCGTTCTTCTTCGACGCGCACCTCGACTTCTTCGAGGAGATCGCGAAGTTCCGCGCCGCCCGCCGGATCTGGGCCCGCTGGATGCGCGACGTCTTCGGCGCGAAGGCCGAGAAGTCGCAGATGCTGCGGTTCCACACGCAGACCGCAGGGGTGTCGCTGACTGCTCAGCAGCCCTACAACAACGTGGTCCGCACTGCCCTCGAGGCGCTGTCCGGGGTGCTCGGCGGCACCAACTCGCTGCACACCAACGCCCTCGACGAGACCCTGGCGCTGCCCTCGGAGATGGCCGCAGAGATCGCGCTGCGCACCCAGCAGGTGATCATGGAGGAGACCGGCGTCGTCAATGTCGCCGACCCGCTGGGCGGCTCCTACTACGTCGAGGCGCTCACCGACCAGATCGAGGCTGAGGCCAACGCGATCTTCGACCGGATCATGGCAATGGGTGGATCCACGCTCACGCACGACAACGTCGACGGCCTCGCCGAGGCGATGCGCCGCAAGGAGTGGCCGGTCACCGAGGGGCTGCTGCGCGGCATCGAGGACGGCTGGTTCATGACCGAGATCGCCGAGGCGGCGTTCCAGTACCAGGTCGCGCTCGAGAAGGGCGACAAGAAGATCGTCGGCGTCAACTGCCACACCGACTCGGTCACCCACGACCTGGAGATCCTGCGGGTCTCCCATGAGGTCGAGGTCGAGCAGGTGCGCGCGCTCGCCGAGCGCAAGAAGGGCCGCGACGAGGAAGCGGTCGCCAAGAAGCTCGAGCACCTCGTGGAGGTCTCGCGCACCGACGCCAACATGATCGAGCCGATGCTCGACGCCGTCCGCGCCGAGGCGACGCTGGGCGAGATCTGCAACGTGCTCCGCACGGAGTGGGGCGAGTACCGCGAGCCTGCTCGCTTCTGATCGATCAGGCTGACTGCAGCCGGGCCACCACCGCGGAGACCGCGGGGGAGTCGGCCATGCTGCGGCGGTGCAGCGCCACGATCTCGCGCGTGGGCACCGGCTGACGCGCGGCGACGGCGACCAGATCGGGGCCGAGAGGCTGCCGACCGAGTCGCGGCACCAGCGCGATGCCCAAGCTGGCGCGCACCATCGCGAGGTGGGAGTCGAACTCCATCGACTGGTGCGCGATCCGCGGAAGCCGGCCGGTGCCGTCGTACATCCGGGTCAGCCACTGGCGGCAGATGGTGCCCTCGGGAGTGGCGATCCAGCCCTCGTCGACAAGGTCGCGCGGGGTGACGTGCTTGCGGGTGGCCAGCCGGTGGTCGCGGTGCACGATCACGTCGGCGACGTCGGAGGCGACCTGGGTGCGGACGAGATGGTCCGGGATCGCGATCGGTACGTCGCCCCAGCCGTGCACAAGCCCGATCTCGCACTGACCCGAGGCCACCAGGTCGATGGTGTCCCAGGGCTCGCGCTCCGACAGCGCGAGGCTGAGGTCGGGGTGCTCGGCGAGCAGGTCGGCCATCGCCGGCGCGACCATCCCGCGCATCGCGGTCGAGAACGCGACGACCCTCAAGTGACCGGCGATCGCGCCCGCCTGCTGGTGCAGGCCGGCCTCGATCTCCTCGAGGTCGGTGAGCAGCCGGCCGCCGGCGTCGACCAGGTGCCGGCCGTGGCGGGTCAGCATCACGCCACGGCCCACCCGCTCCAGCAGCGGCACCCCGGCCTGGCGCTCGAGACGCTTCACCTGCTGGGACACCGCGCTCGGGGTGAAGCCGAGCGCGTCGGCCGCGCCGACCACGGAGCCGTGGTCGGAGACGGCCCGGAGTGAGGTCAGGGCGGCCAGATCGATCATGAAGGGATGCTACATCGTTTAGGCCATGACAATTCGCTGGTGCTTGATGGTTCTGCGACGGAGGATGGGGACCATGTCGTTGCGGGACTCACTGCTGGCCGCCCTGGTCGCCACCATCTGGGGCTTCAACTTCGTGGTGATCGACTGGGGCATGGACGGCGTGCCGCCCCTGGTGTTCGTGGCGATCCGGTTCGCGGCGGTCGTGGTCCCGGCGGTCTTCCTCGTAGCCCGCCCGGCCGCCCCGTGGCGCACGGTCGTCGCGGTCGGGGTGTTCATGTCGCTGGGCCAGTTCGGGTTCCTGTACGCCGCGATGGACGCCGGGCTGAACCCCGGCCTGGCCGCGCTGGTGCTGCAGGCGCAGGTGATCTTCACGATCGTGATCGCGGCCGGCGTGCTGCGCGAGCGGCCCAACGTGGCGCAGGTGATCGGCGTCGGGGTCGGCTCGGTCGGGCTGCTGGTGGTCGGCCTGGGCCGTGGCGGCGATGTCACCGCGCTGGCGCTCATGCTCTGCCTCCTGGGCGCGCTGTCCTGGGGCGTCGGCAACGTCGTCTCGCGGGCCGCCGGCGTGGTCGGCGGGCTCTCGCTCGTGGTCTGGTCGGCGCTCGTCGTACCGATCCCGGCGCTGCTGCTCTCGCTCACCGTCGACGGACCGGCCGCGGTGGCCGATGGCTTCGCTGCGTTCGGCTGGGAGGCCGCGCTGTCCACGCTCTACACCGCCGGCCTTGCCTCGCTCGTGGGCTACTCGATCTTCAACGCGCTGCTCGCCCGCAACGAGTCGGCGTACGTCGTCCCGTGGGTGCTGCTCGCGCCGGTCGTCGCGATGGTGTCCGCGTGGCTGCTGCTCGACCAGGTGCCGAGCGGCGGCGAGAGCTTGGGCGGTGGGTTGCTGGTGCTCGGGGTGCTGGTGGCGATGCGCGGTGGGTTGCGGCGGTCGAGCGGTGACCTAGCGTCGGTTTCAACGGCGGAAAGGGACGCTAACCCACCGCTCACCCCGGCCGGTCAGTCCTCGACCCAGTAGTTGTCGTGGAACTTCATGAACTCGGCGTACTCCTCGGGCGACCACTTCTCACCTGAGGCCAGCCGCACCAGCCCTTCGAAGTAGTCCTCGCGCGGGGCGCCGGGCGCGAAGTGCAGGAGCATCGACGCCTCCGCGCCGGACTCGTTGCGGAACCCGTGCAGCCCACCGGCCGGCACGTGCAGGAAGTCGCCGACGCCGGCTGTCCGCCACGCCGCACCGTCGTAGATCGAGACCTCGCCGGACAGGATGTAGAACGACTCGGTCATCGTCTTGTGGAAGTGCTCGCCGGGTCCGCTGACCGCAGTCGAGAACTCCCAGCGGTACAGCCCGAACAGTCCGCC
Source organism: uncultured Actinomycetota bacterium (assembly GCA_963809015.1). GTDB lineage: Bacteria > Actinomycetota > Actinomycetes > Propionibacteriales > Nocardioidaceae > Nocardioides. The sequence continues at coordinate 26,521 of CAWEHX010000010.1, read as the reverse complement.
CGTGGAGCCTCCGGTGGCCAGCAGCCGCACCCGGTTGCCGTTCGGGTAGACGATCTCCGGCTCGGTCGCGTTGCCCCGGACCCAGGCGCTGACCTCGCCGGTGTCGCCGTCATAGATCGGTGGTGGGTACGACATGCGGACATCCTGCCGTGGCATCCGTCCCAGATTCCGCATTCGGTCCCGCCGCGTCGAGCACGGCAGGGATGATGTCCGCGTGACGGGGAGAGGGGGGCGGCGCCGGCGCGCCGCCGTACTGCTGGCTGCCGCGACGATGGCCACCGCAGGAGTGCTGGCCGGCCAGCCGACGGCCGCCCAGGGCGGACCCGCCAGCGCGGCTGTCCCTGCGCAGCAGCAGGGCCCCGACGGCCGCCCGAACGTCGTCCTGATCCTCACCGACGACATGACGATGTCCGACCTGAAGTGGATGCCGCGGACCCGCAAGCTGATCGGTCGCAAGGGCGTGACGTTCCCCAACATGCTCTCGCCGCACCCGCTGTGCTGCCCGGCGCGCGCCGCGATCCTGACCGGCCAGTACGCCCAGAACAACGACGTGAAGGCCAACCAGGGGAAGCTCGCCTGGGCCGCGCTCGACGCGACAGCGCACGCTGCCCGTGTGGCTGAACCGGGCCGGCTACAAGACGGCCTTCACCGGCAAGTACCTCAACGGGTTCGGGACCGGTCGCAGCCAGCCGGGCTGGACCTGGTTCGACCCGAGCGTCGGCGGGCAGTACGCCTACGAGGGTTTCAAGATGTACCGGGACGGCAACCCCGTGTACTACCCGGAGATCAACAACGTCGACTACGTCAACAACGAGACCGAGCGGCTGATCCGCGAGTGGGCGCCGTCCCCGGAGCCGTTCTTCATCTTCGCCTCGCACGTCGCGCCGCACGGCCGGGTCGATCCCGTGACGAACAAGGCCACCGCCGTGGCCTACCCACCCGTGCGGTACCGGAACATGTTCCGGCACACGAAGTCGCCGTCGCTGCGCAACAAGGCGTTCAACGAGAACGTCTCCGACAAGTCGCGGTGGCTGAAGCGCAAGCACGGCAACAAGGTGGACGTCGGGCACGTCAACAACGTGTTCCGCAGCCGGATCCAGTCGCTCCAGGGCGTCGACCAGGGTGTCGCGCGTGTCGTCAAGGAGCTGCAGGCCGCAGGCGAGCTCGACAACACCATGATCATGTTCACCTCCGACAACGGGTTCCTGCTCGGTGAGCACCGGTTGATGACCAAGAACGTGCCCTACAAGCAGTCCCTGTCGGTGCCGCTGCTCATGCGCGGCCCGGGGATCCCGCGCGGGATCACGCGCACCGGGTTCGCCACCACGATCGACCTGGCCCCGACCATCGCCGACGTCGCCCAGGCGCGCCCGGACCTGAAGGTCGACGGGAAGACGCTGATGCCGACGATCCGGAAGCGCAAGCCGCTGCGCGACACGGTGCTGATCCAGGCCGGACCGCAGGAGAAGGTCGACCGCAAGTACGGCTGGTGGTGGCGCGGGGTGACGACGGGTCGCTACACCTACGCCTTCTACTACCAAGAGGGGTTCGAGGAGCTGTACGACCACCGCCTCGACCCGGCCGAGACCACCAACCTGGCCCGGCACGTGTTCTACCGGCGCACCATCAACGAGCTGCGCAAGCGCACGGCGGCGCTCAGGTCCTGCGCCGGCGCTGCTTCCTGTTCACGTCAATGGCGCGCCGTACCCGGCCCGTTGCTGCCCCCGAACCTCTGACCGCTACCGCAGCCGCAGGTCCAACCAGACCGAGCGGTGGTCGGAGGACGGGAACGGGAACTCGCCGGTCAGCCGGGACAGCGGGTCGCTCGGCACCGGCCAGAAGATGCCCGAGCCCAGCACCTTGAGCCGCCGGGCCGGCAGCACGTAGTCGGCCCGCAGGTTGCCGGGGGCGCTGTCGGCGAAGTCGGCCGTGTCGTAGCGCGGGTCCGACTCGTGGGTGAGGTTGGCGCCGCCCTGACGCAGTGCGGCCTCCGGGCCACCGAGCGACTCCGGCAGCGGGTCCTCGATCCGCGGGTTCTCGGTCAGCTGCTGGATGGCGCCGGGGATCGAGTCGCCGTCGAGCGGGTCGCTGTTCTGGTCGCCGGCGATCACGAACGAGGCGTGGCGCGACAGGCCGCCGTACCGGCCCTCGTCGTCGTACATGTAGTCGTCGCCGGACACGTAGTCGGACCAGAACCGGATCTCGTCGTAGTTGCGCTTGCCGTTGCGGTCCTCGGCGCCGTCGAAGACGGGCGGGGTCGGGTGCGAGACGAGGAAGTGGACGGTCTTGTGCCCGATCCGGATCGGCAGGTCCCAGTGCGACTTGCTGGACAGTCGTACGTCGGCCAGCTCGGCGGGGGAGTACCAGTCGGCCGGCGCCGCGGTGGCCGGGTCGTCGGGCAGCATCGCGCCGGGCATGTCGGCCCAGCGGAACTCCTGGAAGGTCCGCGCGTGCCGGCGGTCGATCGGGTACTTGCTCAGCACCGCCATCCCGAACTGGCCCTCGTAGGCGCCGAACCCGAACGCGTCGTTGCCGCCGCCGATGGAGCCGTTGTTGTCGAGGTCGTGGCCGCTCGGGATGCCGGTGTTGGACGGCGCGACGAACGAGTAGCGGTAGTGGATCGGCCGGGCGCCGTTGTGGCCGACCTCGAGGTAGTTGTCGCGGAACAGGTCCACGGCCTCGCCATCGGGGACGTAGTCGAACTCGTTGAGCAGCAGCACGTCGGGCCGGGTCCGCTGGATGATCTCGGCCACCGCGGCGGCCTGCGGGTCGTCGGGCGTCGACAGGTCGGCCACCAGCTCGCCCGCAGCCGCGCGGTTGAGGGACGCGTTGAAGGTCTGGAACCGCACCGACTTCGCGTGGTGCGGATGGCTCCCCGGCTCGGGAGCCGCGGCCACGGGGCCGGGCACGAGCGCGAGTGAGGTCAGGGAAAGGGTGAGGACAGCCGCACTGAGCGGCCCCGAGAGAGTACGCATGCCTGCATCATCCATAGGATTGGCGATATGAGCCAGCAGCCGTTCTCCCGCCCCGGTGCCATCGACCTGTCGGGCCTGAAGCGGCCGGCACAGGCGCCGCCCGCGGCGGGCGGTGCCCCGGCAGGTGGCGGTGCCCGGTCGGCGTACTCGGTGGACGTGACGGAGCAGAACTTCCAGGAGACCGTCGAGGCCTCGATGACCGCGCCGGTGGTGCTGGTATTCCACTCCTCCTCGCAGTCGCCCGAGAGCGGTCAGTACGCCGACGAGGTGGCCGCGGCCGCGGAGGGCTACGAGGGCCGGTTCCTGATCGGCGTCGTCGACGTCGACTCCGCGCCCGGGATCGCGCAGGCGCTGCAGATCACCCAGGTGCCGCTGATGCTGGTGCTGCTCGACGGCCGCCCGGTCACCCAGCCGCTGCCCGGCGCGATGCAGCCCGACGAGCTCAACACGCTGTTCAACCAGCTCGGCCAGCAGCTCACCGCGCAGGGCGTGACCGGCCGGCACCAGCCGCGCGGCGCTGCCGCGCCGGTGGCGGATGACGGCGAGGAGGCCGAGGACCAGGTCGACCCGCGGTACGCCCCCGCCCAGGCCGCGCTCGAGGCCAACGACATCGACGGGGCGGTCGCGGAGTACCAGAAGCTGGTCGACGGCAACCCCGCCGACGCCGAGGCCGCCGCCGGGCTGGCGATGGCCAAGGTGCTGCAGCGCACCCAGGGCGTCGACCTCACCGCCGCGCGCGAGGCCGCCGCGGCCAACCCCGACGACGTGGACGCGCAGACGCTCGTCGCCGACCTGGACCTGCTCGGCGGCCACGTCGACGACGCGTTCGCGCGGCTGGTCGACCTGGTCCGTCGTACCTCCGAGGGCGACCGGGACAAGGCGCGCGAGCACCTGCTCGGGCTGTTCGCCGCGGTCGGCAACGACGATCCGCGGGTGCTGACCGGCCGTCAGAAGCTGGCCTCGGCGCTCTTCTGATGGACTCAGTCTGATGGCGACCGCGCCGGGCGGGGCCGGGCACCTGCTCCACGGCTTCGGCATGTGGCGGCGCCGGCCGGGGCTGATGCTGCTCGGCATGGTGCCGGCGCTGCTGGTGTTCCTGCTGCTGCTCGCGGCGTTCCTGGTGCTGCTGTGGAACGTCGACAGCCTGGTCGACTGGGCGACACCGTTCGCCGACGACTGGAGTACGACGCCGCGCACGGTGCTGCGGATCGGGCTGATGCTCGCGGTGCTGGCCGCCGCGCTGTTCCTGTCGGCGGTGATGTTCGTCGGGCTGACGCTCGCTGTCGGCGACCCGTTCTACGAGCGGATCTGGCGCGCGACCGAGGAGATGCTCGGCGGGCCGGTCCCGGACCAGGGACCCGGTTTCTGGCGCTCGGCCGGTGACTCGGTCGTGTTCGCGCTGATCAGCGTGGTCTGCGGCGTCGGGTTGCTCGTCGTCGGGTTCCTGCCGCTGATCGGACCGCTCGTCGGCGCCGTGCTCGGCCTGCTGGTCTCCGGGCGGCTGCTCGCCAACGAGCTCCTCACCCGGCCGCTCGAGGAGCGCGGGATGGACCGCGACGCCCGCCGCGCGTTCCTCCGCCAGCACCGGAGCGGGGTGCTCGGCTTCGGGGTCACCACCCAGGTGTTCTTCATGATCCCGCTCGGCGCGATCGTGGTGATGCCGGCCGCGGTGGTCGGCTCGACGACGCTGGCGCGTGAGATGCTCACCGCCGACCTGACTACCTCCGAACAAGGACCTCGATGAGCCGCATCCTCCGCACCGCTGTCGCCACCGGTGCCGCCGTCCTGCTTGCCCTCTCCCTCTCCGCCTGCGGAGACGACGAGGAGGACCCCAAGTCCGACGCGCCCGCCGGGGCCTCGGAGGAGGAGTTCTGCGACGCCTTCAACGACGTCCTCGGCGACCTGGCCAGCATCGAGACCCAGCCGACCGCGGAGCAGTGGACGACTCTTCAGGACAAGGTCGAGACGCTGGACGACGTCGGCACCCCCGGAGACATCTCCGACGACAACCGCGACGGCTTCGAGGTCCTGGTCAAGGCGGTGACCGAGACGGCCTACGACGAGAGCCTCGACTTCACGGCCGCGATCCCTGGGGCCTCCGAGAGCGAGCAGGCGAAGGCCACCAGCTTCGTGCAGTACGCCGCGACGCTGTGTGTCGACGCCACTCCGACGGAGTAGCTACCCGCCGCTCTCGGTGTACGCCGGCGGGCCGTCGTCCTTGGCCGCGGCCAGCGCGGTCTCGACCCGACGAGCGGTGAAGTCGGCGCAGCGCTCCTGAGCCTGCTCGAGCGTGCAGAACTCGGCGGCCCGGATCTCCCGGAGCTCGCGCACGATCGTGTCGGTGATCGCGGCGTCGTGGACGCCGCCGTCGAAGACCAGGCAGAGCGCGTCGTCCCAGCCGCCCCACGGCGGCAGCCAGTCGGTGAGCAGCAGCCGGCCTCCGGGGATGGTCAGCCCGAGCTCCTCGGAGACCTCGCGGGAGACCGCGAGCTGCGGCGACTCGCCGACCTCGACGACACCGCCGGGCAGGTCCCAGTCCTGCTTGTAGGTGAGGTTGCAGAGCAGCACCCGGTCGTCCTGGTCGCGGATCAGCATCTGGCTGATCGCCCGCTTGCGGGGAAGGAACGAGTTCAGCAGCGCGCGGAACCCACCCGGCTCCTGCACGGGGGTGTCGGTGCGCAGCCGGGCGAACACCACCAGGTCGGTCTCGACGCCCCGCATCACGCCCTCGCGGCGCATCCCGGCCCAGGTGGCGACCCGCAGCGACGCCGCGTCGTCGGCGGCCACGTGCGCCTCGACCCGGGCGTGGTCGGCGAGTGCCTCGTCGACGAGCCCGCTGACCACCCCGACGGCCGTGGTCCAGTCGGTGCCCTGGATGAGGTCGCGGGTCCAGGCGACCCGCGCCACACCTTCAGCGACGGTCTGCACCTCGGCCCCACGGTCAGTCACGGGGGCCAGCCTAGGATGCCGGGGTGAGTGAGACGACGATCCCGCACTGGGTGGACGGCGCCCGGTGGGCTGGTGGCAGCGACCGCACCGGCGAGGTGACCAACCCGGCGACCGGACAGGTGACCGGCCGGGTGGCGATGGCCACCGAGGCCGATGCGGCGCACGTGATCGCCGCGGCGAGCGCTGCGGCGGCGGGCTGGGCGGCGACGTCGGTGACGCGGCGTACCCAGGTGCTGTTCGCGTTCCGCGAGCTGCTCGCGGCGCGCAAGGACGAGCTGGCCGAGCTGATCACCGCCGAGCACGGCAAGGTGCACTCCGACGCGCTCGGCGAGATCGCGCGTGGCCTCGAGGTCGTGGAGTTCGCGTGCGGGATCGGGCACCTGCTCAAGGGCGGGCACTCGCCGGGGTTCTCGACCGGCGTCGACGTGCACTCGCGGCGTGAGCCGCTGGGCGTGGTGGGCATCATCTCGCCGTTCAACTTCCCGGCGATGGTGCCGATGTGGTTCTTCCCGATCGCGATCGCGGCCGGCAACGCGGTGGTGCTGAAGCCTTCTGAGAAGGATCCTTCGGCGTCGGTGTGGGTCGGCGAGCTGTGGCGCGAGGCCGGGCTCCCGGACGGCGTCTTCAACGTGCTGCAGGGCGACAAGACCGCGGTCGACGCGCTGCTGACCAGCCCCGAGGTGAAGGCGGTCAGCTTCGTCGGCTCGACGCCGATCGCGCGCTACGTCTACGAGACCGCCGCCTCCAACGGCAAGCGCGTGCAGGCGCTCGGCGGCGCCAAGAACCACATGGTGGTGCTGCCCGACGCCGACCTCGACCTGGCCGCCGACAGCGCGGTCAACGCCGGCTACGGCAGCGCGGGGGAGCGGTGCATGGCGATCTCGGTCATCGTCGCGGTGGAGCCGGTGGCCGACGACCTCGTCGCCCGGATCGCCGAGCGCACCCGTGGCATCCGCGTCGGAGACGGCGCTCCTGTTGATGGTGGGCAGGAGCCCGACATGGGCCCGCTGGTGACCAAGGTGCACCGCGACAAGGTGGCGTCGTACGTCGAGTCCGGCGAGGCCGCCGGCGCCAAGGTCGTCGTCGACGGTCGCGACGTGCAGCCCGCCGGTGCCGCCGAGGGCTTCTGGCTCGGGCCGACGCTGTTCGACAACGTGACCCCGGAGATGGAGGTCTACCGCGAGGAGATCTTCGGGCCGGTGCTGTCAGTCGTGCGGGTGAAGTCGTACGACGAGGCGGTCGAGCTCGTCAACGCCAACGACTACGGCAACGGCGTCGCGGTGTTCACCAACGACGGCGGCGCTGCACGGCGGTTCGAGCGCGATGTCCAGGTCGGGATGATCGGCGTGAACGTGCCGATCCCGGTGCCGGTGGCGGCGTACTCCTTCGGTGGCTGGAAGAGCTCGCTGTTCGGCGACACCCATGCGTACGGACCGGAGGGCGTGCACTTCTTCACCCGCGGCAAGGTGGTCACCTCGCGCTGGGTCGACCCCGCGGACCGGCCCGAGGGAGGCCTCGAGCTGGGCTTCCCGCAGAACGACTGACCCTTGACTGGCACTGGAATTCCGCTCTGGCTGGACACACCTGACCGACCTGCGCCTCGGCCGTCGCTCGACGGGGACGTCGAGGTCGACCTGGCGGTGGTCGGTGGCGGGTTCACCGGGTTGTGGACCGCTCTGCGCGCGGTCGAGCGTTCTCCTGGGAGGAGCGTGCTGCTGCTCGAGGCGGACCGGATCGCCGAGCACGCGACCGGCCGCAACGGCGGGTTCTGCGAGGCGACGCTGACGCACGGCGAGGCCAACGGGCGGGACCGCTGGCCCGACGAGTACGACGCGATGTACCGGATGGGCCTCGCCAACCTGGACGCGATCGAGTCGACGGTGGGGCGGTACGGCATCGAGTGCGGGTGGGCGCGCGGCGGCGCGCTCGCGGTGGCGACCCGACCGCACGAGGTGACCCCTGACCTCGACCTGGACGCGGAGGCGGTCAGAGCGATGGTCGACTCGCCGACGTACCTCGCAGGTCGGCACGAGCCGGAGGAGTGCGCCCTCGTCGACCCGGCCCGTCTTGCCTGGGGGCTCGCGGCTGCGGCCGAGGGGCTGGGCGTGCGGATCGTCGAGCAGACCCGGGTGACCGGCATCCGTGCGGGCGAGCTGACCACGGCTGGTGGCACGGTGCGCGCGAAGCAGATCGCGCTGGCGACCAACGCGTTCCCGCCGCTGCTGCGCCGGCTCCGGCTCACGACGGTGCCGGTCTACGACTACGTGCTCGCGACCGAGCCGCTCACCGACGCGCAGCTCGCCGCGCTGCGCTGGGACCCGGCGATCGGCATCGCCGACTCCGGCAACCAGTTCCACTACTACCGGATCACTCCCGACCACCGGATCCTCTGGGGCGGGTACGACGCGATCTACCACTTCCGCCGCGGCATCGACCCTGCGCACGAGGAGCGGGCCGAGACCTTCGCGACCCTCGAGCGGCACTTCCACGAGACGTTCCCACAGCTGGCCGGCATCCGGTTCACGCACCGCTGGGCCGGCGTCATCGACACCTCGACCAGGTTCTGCGCGTTCTACGGCACGGTGCACGCCGGCCGGACGGCGTACGCGCTGGGGTTCACGGGGCTCGGCGTCGGCGCGTCGCGGTTCGCCGCCGACGTGATGCTGGACCTGCTCGCGGGCGAGGAGACCGAGCGGACCAAGCTCGAGATGGTGCGCACGAAGCCGAAGCCGTTCCCACCCGAGCCGTTCGCCTGGATCGGCATCAAGCTCACCACCTGGTCCCTGGCCCGCGCCGACAGGACCGGCCGCCGCAACGCCTGGCTCCGACTCCTCGACAAGCTAGGCCTCGGCTTCGACTCGTAGGCCCCTGGTTTCGAGGCTCGCTGCGCTCGCACCTCAACCAGCGTGCGCACGTCGGTGGTTGAGGTGCGAGGAGCGTTAGCGACGAGCCTCGAAACCACCGGCGGGTCACGCGACCGGGACGCAGAGGACCGGGCCGTGCTGAGGTGGAGGAGCTTGTGGGGGGTGGAGCCGAGCATGGCGCCGCGTGAGCGGGCTCTCGCCGGTGGTGCCGACGACGATCACCGTGGCGTCGTGCTTGTCGGCGACCTGGATCAGGGCCTGGGCGGGCTTGAGCGTCGACGAGCTCGACCTCGGTGTCGACGCCTGCAGCCTGCGCCCGCTCGACCGCGTGCGAGAGCGCCGATCGGCCGATCTCCATCAGCGCCTCGCGGTGCGCCGAGGCCTCCTCGCCGAGCCCGCCCGGAGGAGCGGCGCCGTAGACCAGCACCAGCGGCTCGCCCCAGCGGGATGCGACCTGGATCGCGGTGTCCAGCGCGACCTCGGAGCCGGGCGACTCGTCGTACCCCACGACCACTGCCATCGGATCAGCCTTCCATTCCGTCGGGGTCGGCGATCGCCGCTTGCCTTGCCGTGCACGATGTCCGGGTCGGCGACGCTGGGCCGCTCGTCCCAGAACCGCGCGTCCTGGGTGCGCCAGATCAGCATCACCGCGAGGCCGGCGACGAAGATGCCGATCCCGATGACCAGCGGCGGGCCGACGCCGAACCAGGACTGGCCGCTGTAGGAGTTGGCCGCGTCGCTCATGTCGCGGATCGAGAGCACCAGCAGCCAGATCAGCAGCCCGGACCCGATCAGCGGGCCGATGCCGATCAGGAAGAAGTTCTTGGCGCTCTCGAAGAGGTGCCGCCGGTAGAAGATCGCGCACGCGATCCCGGTGAGCGCGTAGTAGAACGCGATCAGCAGGGACAGCGCGGTGAGCGAGTCGAAGAGTGCGTTCTCGCTGAGCTGGAAGACGCCGACGTACCAGACGATCGCGATGCCGGCGACCCACCAGGTGCTGACGTCGGGGGTCCGGTGCGTGGGGTGGATGTGCCCGAACCGCTTCGGCAGCGCGTAGCGCCGCGCCATCGACAGACCGGTGCGCGACGCCGGGATGATCGTGGTCTGGGTGGACGCGATCGCCGAGGTCGCGACCGCGAACAGCAGCACCCAGTCCCAGCCGCCGAGCACCTCCTGGGCGATGTAGGCGAAGACGAACTCCTCCTCGCCCGCGTTGTCGCTCAGCCACTGCGGCCCGGCGAACGCGACCACGGCGTACGCGACCGAGAGGTAGGAGATCAGCAGGATGAACGTCGACCAGAGCCCGGCGCGGCCGGGGGCGCTGTCGCCGTCGCGGGTCTCCTCGCTGAGGTTGACCGCCGACTCCCAGCCCCAGTAGGCGAACACGCCGAGCAGCAGCCCGCTGCTGAGCGCGGAGCCGCCCTCGCCGAACGGGTTGAGCCACTCCAGCGACGGGGTGATCTCGTCGAGCGAGCTGCTGCCGTCGTACGCCTTGCACAGCGCGACCGCCGCGAACACCAGCAGCGCCGCGACCTGCCCGAAGATCAGCGCGTTCTGCAGCCGCGCGGAGATGTCGGTGCCGAGCACGCAGATGTAGGTCATCAGCAGGATCAGCGCGATCGCCAGCGGCATCCGGATCCAGGTCTCGTCGCCCCAGCTGTCCAGCCCGACCGTGTAGAGCCCGAACCGGACGCCGACGTCGGCGAGCGACCCGATCACGAGCACGCCGGTCATCGTGATCGCCCAGCCGCCGAGCCAGCCGGCCCACGGCCCCATGGCCCGGGTGACCCAGCTGAACGTCGTACCGCAGTCCTGGTCGACCCGGTTGAGGTAGAGGAACGCGGTGGCGATCAGCATCATCGGCACGAAGCTGGCCAGGAGTACGCCGGGCGAGTAGATCCCGACCAGGGCCGCGATCGGCCCGATCACCGCGGCGAGGGAGTACGCCGGCGAGGTGGCCGCCAGCCCGATCACGAGCGCGTCGACGAAGCCGATCGCGTCCGGCCTTCAGCCCGGTGTTCGCGGCCGTCCGCGGTGTCGCTCATCGGACTCCCCAGGAGTACGTCTGCTTCTGCAGCTTCAGGTAGACGAACGTCTCGGTGGTGACCACGCCGGGCACCGCGCGGATCTGCTCGGAGATGATCTGGAGCAGGTCCTCGTCGGACTCGGCGACCACCTCGGCGAGCATGTCGAAGGAGCCGGCGGTGATCACGACGTAGTCGACCTCCTCGAGCTCGGCGATCGCCGCGGCGACCGGCTGGACCGGGCCGGACACCCGGATCCCGATCATGGCCTGGCGGGCGAAGCCGAGCTCGAGCGGATCGGTGACCGCGACGATCTGCATCACCCCGCCCTCGACGAGTCGCTGCACCCGCTGGCGGACTGCGGCCTCGGACAGGCCTACGACCTTGCCGATGGCGGCGTACGACCGGCGGCCGTCCTGCTGCAGCTGCTCGATGATCGCCTTGGAGACGTCGTCGAGCAGGATGGCGGACCGAGATGAGGGGACGGCCATGCACCGATGATGGCACGGTTCCGTGTCCTGAGGGACCGCCGAGCACACTGATTTCGTTGCGTTCATGTTTCGGGGCGACGGGATTGCTTGTCAGCGTTCGGAACCCCGTGACAGTATCCGCGACATGCCGGAGCAGCCCGCTCGTCGCTCCACCCTGTCGCGTCGCGGCATGCTCAAGGCCGGAGGCGGTCTCGCCTTCGCCGGGCTCAGCGTCGGAGCGCTCAAGCTGCCGTTCTTCGGCGTCGACGGCGCCGGGCAGGACCCGCTGAAGTGCCGGGCCGAGGACATGTCTGCGTCCGACAACAGCCTGATCATCTCGAACTGGACCGGCTACCTCGACCCGCGCAAGGACGACGACTCGACGTTCAAGCGGTTCCGCGAGGAGACCGGCATCGAGGTCGAGTACAACGTCGACGTCAACGACAACGCCGAGTTCTACGCCAAGGTGAAGAACCAGCTGGGCTCCTGCGAGCCGGTCGACCGCGACATGTTCATGCTGACCGACTGGATGGCCGCGCGGATGATCGGCCTCGGCTGGATCCAGCCGCTGGACCAGAAGAACGTGCCCAACCTGCACAAGAACCTGACCAAGGCGCACAAGGGCCGCGACTGGGACCCCAAGGAGGAGTACCACGCTCCGTGGCAGAGCGGCCTGACCGGCATCGCCTACAACGCCGACGAGGTCGGCGAGGTGCGCACCTTCGAGGAGCTGATCACCCGCTCCGACCTCAAGGGCAAGATCACCCTGCTCTCCGAGATGCCGGACACGATGGCGTTCTACCTGAGGGTGGTCGGCGCCGAGCCGGAGACGCTTCACCGCGGACGACTGGGCCAACGCGATCGACCTGCTGCGCAAGACGATCTCCGACGGCCAGCTGCTGCAGTTCGCGGGCAACAACTACCTCCAGCAGCTCTCGAACGGCCAGATCTTCGCCTGCGAGGCGTGGTCGGGCGACGTGATCCAGGCGCAGTACGACAACCCGGCGCTGAAGTTCGTGGTCCCCGAGGAGGGCGTGCACCTCTGGAGCGACAACATGATCATCCCCAACAAGGCGACCCACCAGGCCAACGCCGAGGCGTGGATCGACTTCTACTACCGCCCGGACGTCGCGGCCAAGCTCGCGTCCTGGGTCAACTACATCTGTCCCGTCGACGGCGCTCGCGAGGAGATGGAGAAGATCGATCCCTCGCTGGTCGACAACCCGCTGATCTTCCCCGACGACGAGATGCTCGACGCCACGTTCGCGTTCCGGTCGCTCGACGACCGGGAGCAGCAAGCCTTCGAAGGAGAGTGGTCGGATGTCATCACAGGCTGAGGCCACCGTCGCGGAAGATGCCGGGACGTCGTACGACGGGTTGCGGCTGAGCAACCTGACCAAGTCGTTCCCCGGCTTCACCGCCGTGGACGACCTGAGCCTCGACGTACCGAAGGGGTCGTTCTTCGCGCTGCTCGGACCGTCGGGCTGCGGCAAGACCACGACGCTGCGGATGGTCGCGGGGCTGGAGGAGCCGACGTCGGGCACGATCACGCTGGCCGGCCAGGACATCACCCACACCAAGCCCTACCGGCGGCCGGTCAACACGGTCTTCCAGAGCTACGCGCTGTTCCCGCACCTCGACATCTTCGAGAACGTCGCGTTCGGGCTGCGGCGGCGCAAGTCCAGCGGGGTCGACCAGCAGGTCAAGGACATGCTGGAGCTGGTCGAGCTCGAGGCGCAGGCGCGGAAGAAGCCGGCCCAGCTCTCCGGCGGTCAGCAGCAGCGGGTCGCGCTGGCCCGGGCGCTGATCAACAAGCCCGAGGTGCTGCTGCTCGACGAGCCGCTCGGCGCGCTCGACCTCAAGCTGCGGCGCGGGATGCAGATCGAGCTCAAGCGGATCCAGACCGAGGTCGGCCTCACGTTCGTGCACGTCACCCACGACCAGGAGGAGGCCATGACGATGGCCGACACGGTCGCGGTGATGAACAAGGGCGTGATCGAGCAGATGGGTGCGCCGACCGAGCTCTACGAGAACCCGCGCAGCACGTTCGTCGCCAACTTCCTCGGCCAGTCGAACCTGATCGAGGGCCGGATCACCGACCGGGCCTCCGACGTCGTCATCGGTCGACATGCAGGGGATCACGGTGACCGTGCCGGTCGACCGGGTGCACGCCGACGGCGACGCCGGCTGGGTCGGGATCCGGCCGGAGAAGGTGCTGATCGGGGCAGAGGGCGCCGAGCTCGACGCACCCGGCAACACCGTGCCCGGCGGCGTGATCACCGACGTCAGCTTCGTCGGCGTGAGCACGCAGTACCTCGTCCGGATGCCCTGGGGCCAGGAGCTCCAGATCTTCGCGCAGAACACCGGCCGCACCGAGATCTTCCGGGTGGGGGAGAAGGTCGAGCTGTCCTGGCGGCCGGAGTACGCGTTCCTGCTCGACGCCTCCCAGGATGCCAAGGCGGGGGCCGAGGACGCCTGATGGCCGAGATGACGCGCCGGCGCGGGAAGGTCGGCTACCTGCTGCTCCTGCCGGCGGCCGTCTGGCTCCTGCTGTTCTTCGTCATCCCGTTCTACTCGCTGCTCGCGACGTCGCTCTACGACCAGGGCGGCAGCGACTTCCGCGGCTGGGAGATGACCTACGCGTTCAGCAACTACACCGACGCGATCCAGGACTACTGGCAGCCGCTGGTGCGCGCGCTGGGGTACGCCGCCTGCGCCACGCTCATCTGCCTGGTCCTCGGCTACGTGCTCGCCTACGCGATCGCGTTCAAGTCGGGGCGCTGGAAGACGCTGCTGCTGGTGCTGGTCATCGCGCCGTTCTTCACCAGCTTCCTGCTGCGCACGCTGTCCTGGCAGCTGATCCTGGCCGATGACTGGTTCGTCGCCGACGTACTCCGGTTCATGCAGCTGCTCGGCGACGACGGGCGGCTGCTGAACACGCCGTTCGCGGTGATCCTCGGCCTCGCCTACAACTTCCTGCCGTTCATGGTGCTGCCGCTGTTCGCCTCGATCGACAAGATCGACCCGCGGCTGATGGAGGCGTCCTCTGACCTGTACGGCAACCCGGTCGTCGGGTTCTTCAAGGTCACCTGGCCGCTGTCGCTGCCGGGCGTGGTGTCCGGCACGCTGCTCACGTTCATCCCGGCCGCCGGTGACTACATCAACGCCCAGCTGCTCGGGAACACGAACACGCGCGTCATCGGCGCGGTGATCGAGGGCCAGTTCACCGATGCGAACAACTCCGCCCTCGCCGCGTCGCTGTCGATGACGCTGATGGTGATCATCGTGCTGATGGTGTTCTTCTACATCCGCCGGGCCGGGACGGAGGAGCTCCTCTGATGCGCTGGCTCAAGAAGCACCTCGTCCTGATCCTCGGGCTGCTCGTGCTGGCCTACACGTTCGTGCCGATCGCGGTCGTCGTACTCATGAGCTTCAACGACCCCGTCGACCCGCAACATCTACCGCTTCGACGGCTTCACCCTGCACAACTGGACCAACATGTGCGAGGACCCGGCGATGTGCGACGCGCTGTGGCTCTCGATCCGGGTCGGGCTGCTGGCCACCCTGGTCGCGACGATCCTCGGCACGCTCGCCGCGTTCGCGCTGGTCCGCTACGCCTTCGCCGGCCGCTCCTCTGCGAACCTGCTGATCTTCCTCCCGATGGCCGCCCCCGAGATCGTCCTCGGCTCCTCGCTGCTGACCCTGTTCGTGCAGGGCGGCTTCGCCGGCCAGCTCGGCTTCTGGACGATCTTCATCGCCCACGTGATGTTCTGCCTGTCGTTCGTGGTGGTGACCGTGCGCTCGCGGCTGGCCGGCATGGACGACGTACTGGAACAGGCGGCGGCCGACCTCTACGCCACGCCGTCGCAGACCTTCATGCGGGTGACCTTCCCGCTGGTGCTGCCCGGCATCCTCGGCGCCGCGCTCCTGTCGTTCTCGTTGTCGTTCGACGACTTCATCATCACCAACCTGAACTCCGGCTCGGAGACCACGTTCCCGATGTACGTCTGGGGCGTCAGCCGGGTCGGCGTACCCATGCAGGTGAACGTCGTCGGCACGCTGATGTTCGTCGTCTCGGTCTTCATCGTGGTGGCGGTCGAGGTCAACAACCGGCGGCGGCAGAAGGCGCTGGCGGTTCGCTGAGCGTGGTCAGAGCCACGGTTCATCGCTCAGGTGCTGAACTGCGCCTTTGGCGGCGAAGAGACGCAGCCCGGGCGCACGCTCGGATCGCGGGCATGAGCGGGCGTTTTCTTAAGTCGGCTCTCGCGCTGCCAGGTTTCGTCGGTTTTACCTACGAATTCACCTCGACGGGGACCAAGGGATCACCGCCGCCTTTCAGGCCGGTATACCGGCGTCCTCGTTGATCCCCGGTGCATGCCGTCGAATCCGACGCTGCCTCAGGTACTCGGTAGCCCCGGCCATCCCGGCAACACACACTGCAGCACCGATGCCCCACAGCATCGCGCCGAGCATTGGGAGTCCACATTCGCCCATGTAGCCGGGGTCATCGCATCGCTCTTCCAGGTACGTCGCCGACGCGAAGAAGGCGAGGACTGACCCCAGTGGAACCAGGAAGACGTATCCTGTTAGGCGCACCCACTCAGGCAGGCCAGGGTGTTGGAGGGCTACCAGAGCTGCAACACAGACGGTCAGAATCACAACTGCGGAAACCGGCCCCTTCCACAGGTACTCGTCAGCGTTGCTATCGCCGTAGTACAACAACAGCCCGCCGAACATGAGCACTCCGAGGCCGACGAGCGCGACTACCAGGGCGCTGTGGGCAACGGATGCGGAAAGCGCGCCAGATCGCATACGGAAAACTGTCGCATGGCGCACCGCCGAGGGCGGGCTGATCGGCACAACCGCGCGGAACGCGGCAGACGCGGACGTTGGGTCGGGCGTTTCGACCTCAGCCGGAGCCCCAAGGACTTTGGGTCGGTTCTAGGGGGCGACGTCAGCGTCGTTCGCAACCCTGGCGGTGCTCGGCGTGGCAGAAGTCCCGCCCCTGGCCGCCGTACGCGGTGTCGTAGCGACCGCCGAGGAGCCGGTCGTTCCCGGAGCGTCCACTGAGGACGGTGCGGTATGTCTGTCCGGACTTCTTGGAACCCGGGGGCCCGACCAGCACGTTAGGTCCGGCCGTGCCGATGAGACGGAAGGTCGCCTTCGACAGCGGGTGCACCTTCTGGCGCGCGTTCTCGACACTCTGGAACAGGCGCAGATCGATTTCACTTCTGTTCCCGTTGTCGATGATCCAATCGGTGCCCTCGTTGCCCAGGACTTCTTGCAAGGCGTTGAAGCGAGCGACGCTGGCGCGGACACCTCGGCCATCCCGGGGACTGGACTCAATGAAGATCCGGTCGTCACCCTTGCCCGCGTGGATGTCGTAGGGCTCGGAGTAGAAGATCTTGTCGTCGCCACTGTTGGCGCTCAGGAGCCCGCCTGAATTTGAGTCCCCTTCGAGGCGGTCCTCGCCGCTGAGCCCAATGAGATGGGCCGTGCCGCAGTCGCCCGTACGGAGGTCGTCGGGGCCGGAGCTGCCGATCAGAGTGGAGTTGCGCGTCCCGCCGATGTAGATCTCGAAGCCCGTGAAGGTGGCGTCCCCCAAGCCAGTCACCGTGCCCTCGGCGACCCGAAGAGTCGCTGTCGTGTCGATCCCTTGGCCGCACCCGTCATCCACGGGGTCGCTGGTGGCCACGCCGAGCACCAGCTGGTCCGCGTCGCTCCCGCCTGTGAGCGTGTCGGTGCCCCAGTCATCGATGACCGTGTCGGCTCCCGGGCCCGCGTCGATCGTGTCGTTGTCGGAGGCGGGCGCCGTGGCGGGGGTGACTCGGGAGTCGCCGGCGATCAGGTCGGCACCTCCACCTCCCTGGATGGTGTCGTTTCCGGTGCCGCCCTCGATGAACTCCACGCTGTCGCTGCCGTGAATGACGTCGTCGCCCTCATCGCCCTGCACAACTACGATGGCGTCGGGATTCGGGGTCGCAACCCATAGCTCGTCGTTCCCCTCTCCGCCCGTCATCGAGGTCCGGCCCGCACCGCAGATCGTGTCGTTCCCACCTAGCCCGTTGACCGTCAGCCCGTTTGGGGTCGTCACGACGATGACGTCGTCACCGGGTGTGCCGTCGACAGGCGCGGACTCGGCCGGTGGCGTGCTCACGACGATCGTGGCCGGTTTGCCGTTACACGTCTCGTCATCCGCCAGCGCTGGGCCGGTCGACACCGTGAGTGACGCCGTCACGAGCGCCCCGGTCATGAGCAGCGGGCGAGCCCCCGAGAGAGTGAACATTGACTTCTCCCCTTAAAGGCAAGTTCAAACTTTGCGTACCTCACGCACGGTACGTCATCGATGCACGCACATCGGCTACTTGTTCCATTGACGCAGGACTGGTGCCTGGCGAGGCTCGGTTCAGGCGCCCGGGCTGTCGCTCTCATTTCGGCTGCCCACGCTGGTCGTGTGGCTCTCATTTGGCCTGCGTAGCCCGGGTGTCGCCAGGGCCAGGAGAGGCTCAAGAGGGGTTTGCCCAGCTCGAAGTAGCGTTGCCCTCCCGGCTCGACAACCACATCGGATCGAGCGATCGGGAGGAGGGCATGGAGCAGAGTCAGCTGAGCGGGTCGTGATCGGGATGGACCCGCACAAGCGGTCGGTGACGATCGAGGTGATGACCGCCGACGAGGACATACTCGGTGGTGGCCGCTTCGGCACCGACGCCGCCGGCTACAAGGCGATGCTGGAGTACGCTGCGCCGGTGGCCAGACCGGGTCTGGGCGATCGAGGGATGTAGCGGCATTGGCCGCCACGTCGCCCTGCGGCTGCTCGCCGACGGAGAGGATGTCGTCGACGTCCCACCGAAGCTCTCTGCCCGTGCCCGGGTCTTCTCCACCGGCCAGGGCCGCAAGACCGACGCCACCGACGCCCACTCCGTCGCGTTGGTCGGCACCCGGATGAGCGGGCTGCGCCCGGTCGTCGATGACCAACAGCTCGCGGTGCTGCGGATCCTGGTCGACCGGCGCCGCTCACTCGGCGAGGACCACACCCGGATGATCTCCCAGCTCCACCGGCTGCTGCTCGAACTGATCCCGGGCGGCGCGAAGAAGGACCTCTCCGCCGCCCAGGCCAAAGCCATGCTGGCCACGGTCCGGCCCCGCGACGCCGCCGGAAAGTCCGCCGCCGGGTCGCCGCGGAACTGATCGGTGACCTCGAGCGGATCTACCGACGCAAGCAAGGACGCCGACAAGGAGCTCAAGGAGCTGCTGACAGCCACCGGCACCACCCTGATGGATCTGCACGGCATCGGACCTTCCGGTGCCGCCCGGCTGCTGGTCGAGGTCGGCGACATCACCCGGTTCCCCGACCGCGACCACTTCGCGTCCTGGACCGGCACCGCCCCGATCGACGCCTCCTCCGGCGACCAGATCCGGCACCGCCTGTCCCGGAAGGGAACCGGCAGATCAACCGGGTCGTGCACATCATGGCCACCGTCCAACTGCGCAACCCGACCGAGGGCCGCGCCTACTACGACCGCCGCAAGGCCGAGGGCAAGACCTCGATGGAAGCCATGCGCGCACTCAAACGCAGGCTGTCGAACATCGTCTACAAGACCATGCTCGACGACGCCATGAGCCGAGCAGCCAGCGGCGCGAGGACGGGCCCGGGAGGGCAACGGGGCAACGACTCTGACTCCAGCGCGGCCGGCTCACATCCCCATACCGACTCTTCGGACAAGCCACTTCCCGGACCCGCCAGCCCTAACCCTAAAGCCCCCTCCCAGCTGCGTCTTGACACAGAGGGGTGCCATGTGCGGAAGTTCGGATGTGGCCGACAGGCGGCTACTAGACGATTCCGTTAGGGCCGGTGTCTGGCCAGACTCGGTCCAGGTGATCGGCGGGAAGCTCATCATGCGGCTGCCCACCGGCTGGTCTGGTGTGGCTCACTATCGGTCTGCAGCCCGTCGGTCACCGTGACGAGGCGTGGCTCAAGAAGGGACTGCCCTGCTCGTAGTAGCAATGCCCACCTCGCCGTCCACATTGGATCGAGCACAGGCGGGAGCAATTCATGAGTCAGCAAGGTGAGCGGGTCATCATCGGGGTCGATCCCCACAAGCTGTCGGCCACGATCGAGGTCGTCGACCAGCGCGAGCAGATGCGGGGGTCGGGTCGGTTCACCACCGACCGGGCCGGCTACGCAGCGATGCGGACCTACGCGAAGAAGTGGCCCGACCGGCTCTGGGCGGTCGAGGGCAGCAACGGTGCCGGCCGGCCGCTGGCGCAGCGACTCCTCGAGGACGGCGAGCAAGTTGTTGACGTCCCCGCGAAGCTCGCGGCCCGGGTCCGTCTCTTCGACACCGGTCACAACCGCAAGACCGACGCCCACGATGCCCACGCGGTCGCGGCGGTCGCAGTCCGCACCAAGACCCTGCGGGTGCTACAGCTCGACGGCGAGCTGGAGGCCCTGCGGATGCTCACCGACCGACGCGAAGCACTCACCCGGCGCCGGGTCCAGACCGTCGACCGACTCCAGGCCCTGCTCGCCGAACTGCTGCCTGGTCAGGCGAAACGCGACATCACCACCGGCCAGGCCAAGGCGATGCTGGCTACCGTTCGGCCCCGCGACATCGCTGGCAAGACCCGCCGAAGGATTGCCTCCGAGGAGCTCGCCGAACTCGTCGCAGTCGAGGCCAAGATCAAGAAGGCGACCGCCGAGCTGAAGGCGATCGTGCTCGCCCGCGGCTCACACCTGATGGACCTCCACGGCGTCGGACCCGTGGTGGCAGCCAGGGTCCTGGCCGACGTCGGGGACGTGACCAGGTTCGCCGACCGGAACCGGTTCGCGTCCTGGACCGGCACCGCACCCCTGGATGCGTCCTCCGGGGAGCAGAACCGACACCGGCTCTCACGCGCCGGGAACCGGCGGATGAACCACATGATCCACATCGCCGCGATCAGCCAACTGCGTCTGGACACCGAGGGCCGTCTCTACTACCGACGCAAGCGAGCCGAGGGCAAGAAGCCCCTCGAGGCGATCAGATGTCTGAAGCGCAGGATCTCGGATGCCATCTACCGCCAGCTCCTGGCCGACGCCCAGCAAGCGGCCGGCACGGGCCCGGGAGGGCACTGCGGGGCGACTCAAGAATCCAGCGCGGTCGACCTGCCCCCGCACATCGACACTTCGGATCAGCCACTTCCCGGACCCGCAGACCCGACGCTACGCCCGGCAGCCGCAGCCCGGAAGACCCACCACGACGACGCCCTCATCGCAACCGGTTGACAACAGAAGGGAGCCGGTATGACGCACCGGCGATGACAAACGCAACTGCCGCACCTGACCCCCTTTCGGCCCCGAGCCAGCAGGTCAGCGAGTCTGGGCCCCGTCGTTGTAGGGGTCGGGAACGCCCTCAGGGATACGGTCCGCATCTGGTATCCCAACCGTGTGCTGGCGCCGCACGAGCATTCGCTGCTGCGCTCATGCTCGGCCGGTTCGGTGGCCTGATCGTTGCCATCCATGCCCACCAACCAGACGAGGCCGCGCCCGGTCCCCGGGTTGAGGCGATCCTTGTCCGCGCCGTCGCACTGCATCCACAGACGCGGTGCGGCACCGCGGCTCGACCATGCCCGATCTCCATCTCCGGCAGGGCAGCTCAACGGTGACCGGCAGGCGGACACGCTTGCCCATGTGTGGTTTGCGGTGCCCCAACTGGATGTCGGTGCCCTGAGTCACGATGTCTCATGGAGAAGGGAGATCGAGGCGATGGAGGCTACAGCGCTCGTTGCTCAACGGAGAGTCTCTGCTGGCGCCGACTACTCCTGGCGCGGCGACATCCTGCGTGATGTCACGCAAGACGAGGTGACAGCCGCGCGGAGGGTCTTCGTTCTGCTCGATTGGCTCCAGGGTCGAACGGCATACCAAGACACGATCGAGCTCCGAGTGGAGGTCATGACGGCCCACGAGGAGATGCAGAACGCATACGTGGGCCAGTCCTCCAATCTTGAAGCCGCAATCGCGCACTTCCATCGAGCGTTCAAGAGTTGGCTGAGTGCGTTCGTGAGTTTCGATCATCGAACCCACGCCTGGCTATCTCGCACTGCGCGAGCGACGGGGGACCAGAAGACCGCGGTCCGGACGATCTTCAGCGACGAGTACGACAGCAATTTCGGATACCGGCTTGCAGTGCAACTGCGGCACGTAAGCGAGCACAGTCGAAATGTGGTGCGCGTCCGCTATCTCTCCGGCGGCCTGGGCACAGAGATCGACCTCGCCGAGATCGCGGATGGGCCACATGGGTCTCGCCTGAACGCGAAGGTCCGCGACGAAATGCGAGGGGCGCGGCAGCCGGTTCGGGTCGACTTGCTGGTGAACGCGGTGGAGCTCTCATGTAGTCGGATTCAGGCTCGCATCGCAGAAGTATTCATCGACGAGATCGAGACTTGCGTGGGCTTGGTCATGCCCATGGTTAACGAAGTCGAGGCCGCCGGTGGCGAGTTCGGTGTGTTCATCCGTCACCAGGAGCTCAGTACCCAGAACCTGTCCATGCCTATGATCCCGTCGATTCAGGCGAAGCACTGGTTGCAGGAGCGGGAGCGTATCCAGGGAGTGGCAGCGATGCCCGTGGAAACCTGGGACATCACGCGGTTCCACTAGCAGCAGGGCCCGCAGGCATTTGGCGGCGATCGGGATGATGGGGCTACTCGCGGCGATGTGAAGCTGACGCACGACGCCGACCCGCGAAGCCCTGATCCAAGATAGATTGAACTCGGCAGTGGCTAGCGCCCGCCCCACGATCCGCTTCGCGGAGGTATGGCCGAGTGGCCTAAGGCGCCTGATTGAAAATCAGGTGGGGGTGAAAGATCCCTCGAGGGTTCGAATCCCTCTACCTTGCCCA
Organism: uncultured Actinomycetota bacterium; assembly: GCA_963809015.1. Classification (GTDB taxonomy): domain Bacteria; phylum Actinomycetota; class Actinomycetes; order Propionibacteriales; family Nocardioidaceae; genus Nocardioides. The sequence continues at coordinate 4,362 of CAWEHX010000010.1, read as the reverse complement.
GATCTTCGCGGCGGTGGGACGCACTGTGGCGGTGTGTTCGCGGGCGCCGTCGCCGGACGAATAGTTTGAGCCGTCATGCCGCGGGCCGAAGAAAGTTGATGTCGAGATCGTGAACCACGATGGGGCTCATCACATGACGACGTGCCTGGCCGACTACATGTCTTTCTCGTTCGAGGAATTGTCTAGTCGACCCGTCAGTCGCTTCACAAGGCCTTCCGGGTCCGCGCAGCGTCCGCTCCGACGGAGCAGGTCTGCGGCCCCAGGCAGGGCGCCGGTCGGGTCAGGGAACCCGAGCTCGGCAGCGATTTCTACGGCGCGCCTCAGACCCGCAAGTCGGACGTCATCGTCGGCCTCGGTGTCGTCGAACCCGGCAAGCGCGAAGATCGCCAGCAATCCGGGGGCGTTATCCGCGTTGAGCGCCCGGGCTGCCCCGTACATCGCTGCACGCTGCCAGGCTGGGAGGGTGTCCGGGACGTTTGCAGCTGCGCCGACGTAGATTGCCTTGACGGCCTCGAAACCGTTGGGGTTGTTCACCCACCAAACCGGGCGCGAGATCACGGAAGCCGCGATGCGCGGCATCCAGCCGTCATTCTCCGCGAGTGTGAGGACCACAGGCCCATCAAGCGGTAGGTCAACAATGTGGTCGGCTGCGAGTTCCAGGTGGAGAAGGTGGGTTGCCTCAATGGCTGCTGCATCTTCTTCTGCAGTTCCGGAAGCCTCCAGGCGCTCACCCCGAATCGCCTCGGCAACCGCGGGAGTGCCGAAGGCCGTGAGCCCCACCGACCTGGCGAGCCGGCGCAGACCGAGATCATCACTCCAGATTGTTAGCTGATGCTCCGCCGCGAGTTGGAGCACGTCAGCCCACTCCGCTTGGTAGCGGTCCTCGTCAAGGCCGAGCTCGAGCGTTCGGGCGGTCACTGCCTGCACCTGGAGTCGCTCGGCGTAGTCCTGAACCTTTTCGCTGCGGGCGTAGAGGCGGGTGTACTCCTCAGTATCCAGTTCTGTGAGCGCGATGCCGCCTCGCTTGTCATCCCACCTCATCGTTCCAGGGCTACCTGCGAGGCCTCGGACGTCAAACGATGCGCGGTGAAGTCCGTGCATCGCGGCCGGAGGCATTACCAATGACGGAAACCGGCCGGTCATGCTGGTCGCGTCGTTGAGACCGGAGATGGTCACCACGGTGGCCGCGTCAACCGAAACTCGCTGACCGAAGGCCGCATGCGCAGCGTCGACCTCCGACTCGTGTTCGGCATCGTCAGGAGAGCTCGACACGAGAACTCCGAGGGCTCTTTGCAGCACCAGGGTGGCGTACCCCTTGTGAAAGGCGCCGGCCAGGAATCCGAGCGGGAGCCTGGACTCGCGAACCATGGGGATGAGGTCGGCGAGGGCTTGGTCCGCCGCCGAGCTCGCCTTGAGAGTCTCGACCATCTGCTCAACCATGGCGTCGGGCGATTCGGCCTTCATGACCTTGATTCCGGTCGCGTCACCGTGGGTGGCGACCAGTTTCTCCATCAGCTCGAACGCGCGGCGGTGAAGTTCGCCCGGCACCGTCTCTTGGGCAAGAGAGCGTCGCGTCTCGAGCTCCTTCTCGTCGAGTTCCTCGAGTTCATCCTCGGGAGTAGTCCCCATCAGCGGCCTCGTCCGATCCCGGAACACCGTGCGTGTGCATCACGATCTGGCCGAGCAGTGCCGTGGACAAGGTCGGATCGTCGAAACGCTCGGCAAGCGTGTAGGCGTCCATCGCGACGCTCTCTGTCCAGCGCAGCGTGGCATGAGCCTGAAGCCAGAGTTCGGCCTCTTCCCTGGTCCTGACCTCGGGACGGCGGCTTGCGATGAGCTGGGCCGCCTTCTTGATACGACCCTGGTTGACCAGGCAAACGACCACTCGCCACACGGAAGAGTCATCTGGCCGGTCGAAGAGCTCAAGAACCTGATTCAGGTAGCCTTCTGCCTTTGCCCAGTCCTGTTCCTCAGCTGCCGTACCGCCTAGAAACGTGAGCAGACGGCCCCGCTCGATCGGTCTGATCGAACTGAGCGCAAGGGCCTCCTTCGCGGCTTCGACAGCGTCGTCGCCACCTCCCGCGTCGACGAGTGCGTCGGCCCTGTGCAGGAGATACACCTCCGAACCGCTCACGTCGAAGAGCATCTTGGCGACCTCAGCCGCTTCTGCATCTCGGTCCGACGACCTCAAGAGACCAATCAAATGCTCAGCGGCAGCCGCATCGGTCTTTGCCAGTTCCCGCAAGGTGGGAAGCGCCTCGTCGAGGTCGGCATGTGCGCGCACGAGCGCGCGGACAAGTTTCGAAATCTCGACCGGCAGGATTCCACGCTCAACGAACCGGTAGATCTTCGAAGTGACGTCAACGCCCTCTGAAGCCAGCGTGACCGCTTGCCTAGCGATGTCCTCGAACCGCTCATCGACGATGGCTTCATCAAGGGCAGCTTCGCGGAGCGCCGTGACCTCACCCGGAGGTAAGTCTAGGACTCCAACACTCACCTTCATAAGAGTGTCGCGTGTGTCGTCGCCGAGCAGGTCGCACGCTGCGGCTAGAGCATCGGTCCGGCCAAGGCCGCGAGCCGCGAATGCCGCCGACCGGACGAGGTCTTGGTCGACCTCGTTCGGGTCTGCAGCACCAAACGGCGGCGGGAGTACCAACCTCAAGATTGACTCGAAGCGACCGCTCATCGCGTAAGCGCCTACCAGCTTGTGGCGTTCGTCCGCCGTTGGGCCTGACCACTCTCGGTTCTGCTCGATCGCTGACTCGAGGAGCGTGATCGAGTCGACCAGGTCTGATGTCGCAGCGCCGGCAAGGTTCCAGCGTGCGAGGAGAAACAACGCGAGTTGTGACATGGACTCCGTGCTCGTTTCATTGAGCGCTAGAGCCTTTCGCCCGTACTCGACCGCCTTGTCGAGGTCGTCGTGTCGGCGTGCCTGCATCGCCAGCAAGCGTTGGGCCGGCACGGACTCGTCGATTGCGGGGTCAGGTGAGGCAAACAGTGGGTCGAGCTCAAGGGACGCGCATCTCCGGGGTGTCGAGAGAAGATCGTGCTAGCGAGAGCCAAGAAGATTGGGTCTGGCGCTGGCAAGGCGCGAGCTTCAGCTAGCAAATCGATCGATTGCGCCTCGTTCAATTCGCGCAGCAACAGAGCCGCCGAAATCAACCGCTGGGATCGTTTCGCGTCGTCGGGAGCCTCTGCGGCCGCTAGGAGGTAGGCCTCTGCGGCAAGCTCGTGGAGGTCATGATCGGATGCGTACCCGGCAAGGGCGTGCCATGCCCATTGCCCGTTGCGGGCGATCCATGCTGGCTTCGCTTGAAGCAGTGCCCGCACGGTTCCCTCGGGGTTCGTCCGCCCCTCGGCCAAGTGGTTCGCCAGTAAGGCGGCGTCGGCGTGCTCGCTGGCCTCGCGCTTCTCAAGAATGCCGCGAACGGGCGGTGGAACGCCCAGGAGCGAGAATTCAAAGCGCGCGAGAGCGTGTGCCCCTAGACCGCCAGCGATTTCGGTCCATTCGGCATCCGAGTCTGCGACAACCTGCGCGCTGGGGACCTCGACCTTGTAGTCCTTGCCTGTCTTGATGACCGTCGCCGGCGTGATGCGTTGCCAATACTGCACCCCGGCATCGAGGTCAACCAGCACGACAAGGACCGGCAGGGCGTGACCGAGCCACAACTTCTTCTTGCGTTCCTTGAAGGGGAACCACCAGCCATTTGGCGATGGCTTGGTGAAGTACGACGAACCGCCCTTGATCTGAAGCGCGATGAGCCGGCCACTGCCGACCTCGTCGTCGCCCTTCTTGCCTGGGACCAAGTCGTACTTCTCGACGTGGGCGTCGATTCCTTGATCGCTGATCGCCTGCTCACGGAAGAACCAATGGTTCGCGAGAGCAGCCGCCTCCATCGCGTTTACCGCAAGGCGATTCGTTTGCTCGGTCACCGGCGCGGCTCCACAGCAGACTCAAGCGTGGCGAATTCGGCTTCAACATGCTCCGCGAGCGGCGTTGGTGCCGCGCGGTTTCGACATGCCGGAGCCCGTCGATCTGTTCGCGCCTCTTCACTGATCCCCGGCTGGCCCTCCAATCGCACGGCAGGCGCGTCGCATAGCGATGGAGGTTGCCCACTATGCGCAAACGCGAACGCTTCGAGGCAGGCATACGCGCCTGTCAGAACTGACTCGTCACACTGATGCTCATGGATAGGGCATGGAGTAGACGCCGAAGCACTTCGCTTGGTGTCAATTGAGCTTCACGAGGATGGCCGCTCCCTGCGAGGCGAGGGCGCGTGACTCACAAGGTGCACGGTGCGTCAATCTGGGCGGAAGGACGCGGGCTCCTGGGTCGGACAAGTCTCATCCCTGTGGCCGCCC
>CAWEHX010000009.1:0-44160 GCA_963809015.1 uncultured Actinomycetota bacterium | reverse complement strand
GAGCGGGACGACCTCGACCTGAGTGTTCGCCGTCGTGTGCACCTTCACGCCGGACAGGTGCAGCGTGCGCTCGAAGTCGTCGGTTGCGGCGAAGACGCCGAGGTAGACCGGCTGGCCCGCGACGGCCGAAGCGTTGACCGTGGCATTGGACGTGGGAAGGGCGCTGGGGGAGTTGACGTACCAGACCCCGAGCCCCACGAGGAGTGCGATCCCGGTGGCCAGGAGCACCCACCTCGACTGTGCCCGCTGGCGCACCTCGAGCACGGCCTGGGACATGTCCTCATCCTATGAGAGCGCGTGGGAGACTTCCCGACATGAGCAACGTCAAGCGCCCGGCACTCGAGGGGACCATCGCGGTCCGGGACGGCAGGCGGCTCAGCTTCGCGGAGTACGGCTCGCGCGTGGGGCCTGCCATCGTCTGGATGCACGGCACCCCGGGAGCGCGGCGACAGATCCCGCTCGAGGCCAGGGCGTACGCCGAGGAGCGCGACCTACGGATCATCGGGATCGACCGGCCGGGGATCGGCTCGTCGACCCCGCACCTCTACTCGAACGTGCTCGACTGGACCGGCGACCTCGAGATCCTGCTCGACACCCTGGCCATCGACAAGGTCCGGATCATCGGTCTCTCCGGAGGCGGACCGTACGCCCTCGCGGCGGGCGCGGCGCTCGCGGACCGCGTGCACGGGGTCGGGGTGCTCGGAGGCGTGGCGCCGACCCGAGGGCCGGACGCGCCGGAGGGCGGCATCATCCAGCTCGCGGTCCGACTGGCCCCGCTGCTCGTGGCCGCGCGAGTGCCGCTCGGGGTGGCGCTGACCGTCGCCATCCGGATGGTCCGTCCGCTCGCCGGCCCCGGCCTCGACCTGTACGCCGCGGTGCAACCGCCGGGCGACAAGAATCTGCTCTCCAGGCCGGAGTTCAAGGCGATGTTCCTCGACGACCTGCTCAACGGGAGCCGCTTCCAGACCTCGGCCCCGCTCAGCGACCTGGTCCTGTTCACCCGCCCCTGGGGCTTCTCCCCGGCCGACGTAACCGTGCCGGTGCGCTGGTGGCACGGCGACGACGACCACATCGTGCCGTTCGCACACGGGCAGCACGTGGTCGACCGGCTCCCGGACGCCACGCTCAAGGTGATCGACGGCGAGAGCCACCTCGGCGGCCTGGGCATCGCCCGTGAGGTCGTGGACACGCTCATGGAGCTCGGTCCCAGGCGTACCGCCCGCACGCGGCGTACGACTTAACCGGGCGACATACCCCAATATCTGGTGCTCAGAGGCCTCATAGGCCACAATGGAGCCATAACTACACACGCGTCACTCGTTCTCTACTGCTGATTCACCCGTAGACGAGCCCGCCGGGGAAGGCGTAGCTCGCGCCGGAGGTGAAGGCAGAGGAGTCGCAGTGAGCATCAACACCAGCGCAACCAGGGGCGTTCTTTACGTCCACTCCGCGCCGTCCGCACTGTGCCCGCACGTCGAGTGGGCGGTGGGCGGCGTACTCGGCGTTCCCGTCAACCCGGTCTGGACGCCTCAGCCCGCGCAGTCGGGCAACTACCGCACCGAGCTGTCCTGGGCCGGATCGGTCGGCTCAGCGGCCGGCATGGCGTCCGCGCTCCGCGGCTGGAACCACCTGCGATTCGAGGTGACCGAGGAGCCCACCCCGTCGACCGAGGGCGCGCGGTTCTCGTACACCCCCGACCTGGGCGTCTTCCATGCCGTCACCGGCCCGCACGGCGACATCCTGATCCCCGAGGACCGGCTCAAGGCCGCGGTGGTGAAGGCGGCGCTCGGCGACACCACACTGCTGGTCGAGATCGACAAGCTGCTCGGCAAGCCGTGGGACGACGAGCTGGAGACGTTCCGGCACGCCGGTGAGGGCGCTCCGGTGCGCTGGCTGCACCAGGTCGTCTGACTTACCCGCCTACGACGCTCAGGGGCGCGTGAGCCGGAAGTACGAAGGCTTGACCCAACCGTCGATGTTGTCCGCGGTCGGGTCCTCGGGCTCCGGGTTGTAGGTGATCTTCATCCGCATCTTGTGCTTGCCGTAGACGGTCGAGGCGCGGCAGATCGTCCACTTCTGCCATCCGATGTCCGGGTCGGACGCGGAGTCGAGCGCCATCGACGTGATGCCCTTGCCGTTGCGGTTGATGAGGAAGACCTCCGCCGCCCAGGAGTTCGTGGGCGGCTTGACCCGGTAGTGGTACCGGTACTTGTGGCACCCGTCCCGAAGCGTCTGGTCCGGAGCGCGCGTGGAGCCCCACGGCTTCCAGTGATGATCGGCGGCCACCGGCGGCGCGGCCGTGACCATCAGGCCGGCGGCCAGCACGAGGGCGGCGGCACCGGATCCGGCGATCGGCTTGCGCACGGACATGCGTTTCCCCTCCGGGTCGTGTGACCTGCGTCATTCGGTCTAACGCAGGCTAGCGACGCCGGTTACGCGCGCACAGTCCGTCAGAGCGGGATGTTGCCGTGCGCGCCGCGGCGCACGCCGTCGCTCTGCACTGCCTCGTGGATCGCCTGCGCGAGCGCGGAGCGGGTGCGATCCGGCTCCACCACCTCGTCGACGACCCCGATCTCGACGGCCTTGCTGACGCCGCCGGCGATCCGCTCGTGCTCCGTGGCCAGCTCGGCCTCGACGCGCGAGCGGAGGTCGGGGGAGATCTCCGCGAGCTTGCGCCGGTGCAGGATCCGGACGGCCGCGACGGCGCCCATCACGGCGACCTCGGCGCCCGGCCAGGCGAAGACCTTGGTGGCGCCCAGTGAGCGCGCGTTCATGGCGATGTAGGCGCCGCCGTAGGTCTTGCGGGTGATCAGGGTGACCCGCGGGACCACGCACTCGCCGAAGGCATGCAGCAGCTTGGCGCCACGGCGAACCACGCCGTCCCACTCCTGGCCGACACCTGGCAGGTAGCCGGGCACGTCGACCAGCACGATCAGCGGGATGCCGAAGGCGTCGCACATCCGCACGAAGCGGGAGGCTTTCTCGGCCGAGAGCGAGTCGAGGCAGCCGCCCAGCCGCAGCGGGTTGTTGGCGACGACGCCGACCGTGCGCCCTCCGAACCGGCCGAGCGCGGTCACGATGTTGGGCGCCCAGCGGGCATGAAGCTCGCGCATCGTGCCGTCATCGAGCACGGCCTCGACGAGCGGGTGGACGTCGTAGGCCCGCTTCTTCGACTCGGGGAGTACGGCGGCGAGGTCGCGGTCGACCACGTCCTCGACGACCAGGCTGCCCTGGGAGCCGAGCAGGGCAGCGACCTGGCGGGCGCTGCCGAGAGCCTCGCTCTCGCTGTCGGTCAGGATGTGTACGACGCCGGAGCGCCGGCCGTGGGGTTCGGGACCGCCCAGCCGCAGCATGTCGACGGCCTCACCGGTCACCGAACGCACGACGTCGGGGCCGGTCACGAAGATCCGCCCCTCGGGGCCGAGGATGACCACGTCGGTCAGCGCTGGCCCGTAAGCCGCGCCACCTGCCGCCGGACCGAGCACCACGGAGATCTGCGGGATCTTGCCGGAGGCCTGGGTCATCACCTGGAAGATGCGGCCGACCGCGTGAAGTGAGAGCACGCCCTCGGCGAGGCGGGCGCCGCCGGAGTGCCAGAGCCCGATGATCGGCACCCGGTCGGTCATGGCTCGGTGGTAGGCGTCGACGACAACGCGGCAGCCCTGGTCGCCCATGGCGCCGCCCATGACGGTCGCGTCGGAGCAGAAGGCCACGACGCGGGTGCCGTCGACGGCGCCGATCGCGGCGACCATCCCCGAGTCGTCGTCGGGAGTGAAGAGCTCGAGCGTGCCGTCGTCGAGGAGCTCGCGCAGCCGGGTGACCGGGTGCCGCGGATCCTGGTCGCGCGGGACCTTGGCGGGCTTGGCCGGCGCCGCAGCGGTGGTCACGAGACGGAGCCGAAGGCCACTGCGACGTTGGCGCCGCCGAAGCCGAACGAGTTGTTCAGCGCGGCGATGTCGCCGAGCGGCAGGTCGCGGGCCTTGGTGGCGATGTCGAGCTCCACCTTCGGATCCTGGTTGTCGAGGTTGATCGTGGGGGGCACGACGCGGTGGTGCAGGGCCAGCACGGTCGCGATCGACTCCAGCGCCCCGGCCGCGCCGAGGAGATGCCCGGTCATCGACTTGGTGCTGGTCACCACCACGTCGGACACATGAGAGCCGAGCGTGGCGTGCAGCATCAGGCCCTCGGCGACGTCACCCAACGGGGTCGATGTCGCGTGCGCGTTGACGTGCGCGATGTCGCCCGCGCTGATCTCAGCCTCCTCGAGTGCCCGGACGATGGCCCGGGAGCCGCCGCGGCCGGAGGGGTCGGGCTGTGCGATGTCGTGGGAGTCGGCGGTGATGCCTGCTCCCAGCACCTCGGCGTAGATCCGGGCGCCGCGGGCTCGCGCGTGCTCCTCGGACTCGATGACGAGCACGCCGGCGCCCTCGCCGAGCACGAACCCGTCGCGAGCGGTGTCCCACGGCCGCGAGACCGTGGCCGGGTCGCCGGGGTTCTTCGACAGCGCCATCATGTTGGCGAACGCCGCCATCGTCAGCGGGTGGATGGCCGCCTCCGTGCCGCCAGCGACCACGATGTCGGCCCGACCGAGCCGGATCTGGTCCACGGCCATGGCGACGGCCTCGCTGCCGGATGCACATGCCGAGATCGGAGTGTTGACCGCGCCGCGCGCGCCGACGTACAGGCTGACGTTGGCTGCCGGAGCGTTCGGCATCAGCATGGGTACGGCGAGCGGCGAAACACGCCGCGGCCCCTTCTCCTTGAGCGCGTCATAGTTGGTGAGCAGCGTCTGGATGCCGCCGTTGCCGGAACCCATCGCCACCCCGAGCCGGTCGTGGTCCACGTCGGCACCCTCGAGGCCGGCATCCGCCCAGGCCTCCATGGTTGCCACCAGCGCGAACTGAGCAGACCGGTCGAGGCGACGTGCCTTGACCCTTTCCAGTACATCTGTCGGTTCGACCGCGGCATAGCCCGCGATCTTGACCGGCAGTTCCTCCGCCCATTCGTAGGGGAGGCTTCGCACGCCCGAGCGGCCGTTCACCAGACCGTCCCACGTGCTCGCGACATCGCCACCCAGCGGGCTGGTAGCGCCCAGGCCGGTGACCACGACTCGTGTGCGACTCACTGTGGAAACTCGATTCCTCTAGTAGGGGAAGGGAAAGGGGCAGGCCAGGGTCAGGCCTGTGCGCGCTCGATGAACGCGACCGCGTCACCGACCGTCTTGAGGTTCTTGACGTCGTCGTCCGGGATCGAGACGCCGAACTTCTCCTCGGCGGCGACAACGACCTCGACCATGGACAGCGAGTCGACGTCGAGGTCGTCAATGAACGACTTGTCGAGCTGGACGTCGTCGGCGTCGATGCCGGCGACCTCGTTGACGATCTCGGCAAGCTCGGCGCGGATCTCTTCAGTGGTAGCCATCAGGCGGTTTTCCTTCTTCTCGGGTGGTGGTTACTACGGAACGGTGATGACCTGAGCGGCGTACGTCAGGCCGGCACCGAAGGCAATGAGCAGGGCTGTGTCGCCGGAGCGGGCGTCGCCGTCGGCGATCATCCGGTCGAGCGCGAGCGGGATCGATGCTGCTGAGGTGTTGCCCTGCTCGGCGATGTCGCGGGCGATCTTGACGGTGTCGGGCAGCTTCATCGCCCGAGCCATCGCGTCGGTGATCCGCATGTTGGCCTGGTGGGGCACGAAGCAGTCGAGCTGGTCGGCGGTGATGCCGGCGCGGTCGAGCGCCTGCTGGCCGACCTTCGCCATCGCGAACGACGCCCACCGGAAGACCTTGTTGCCCTCCATCGCCAGGTGCACGGGGTCACCGGACGCCATCGCGTCGATCCAGTCCGCTGTCTGCCGGATCAGCTCGTGCTGCTCGCCGTCGGAGCCCCAAACCACCGGGCCGATGCCGGGTACGTCGCTCGGCCCGATCACGGCGGCCCCGGCGCCGTCGGCGAAGAGGAACGCCGTACCGCGGTCGGTCACGTCGGTGAGATCAGACAGGCGCTCCACGCCGATCACGAGAACGTGGCCGGCGCTGCCGCCTCGGATGAAGTCGCTGGCCATCGCCACGCCGTGGCAGAAGCCTGCGCACGCAGCCGAGATGTCGAACGCCGGTGCCTGGTCGGTGCCGAGCTCGTGGGCGACCCTGGTCGCGATCGCGGGCGTCTGGTGCAAGTGGGTGACCGTGGCCACCACGACGGCGTCGATCTGCCGGGCGTCGATGCCTGCGTGCTCCAGCGCCTTGCGGGAGGCCGCCACCGCCATCATCTGAATGGTCTCGTCGGGGGACGCCCATCGACGTTGCTTGACGCCGGACCGCTGTTGGATCCACTCGTCGCTGGAGTCGATGGCCTCGACGACCTCGGAGTTGGGGATCACCCGCGAGGGGCGATAGGCGCCGATGCCGAGGATCGCGGCGTGTGGAGACCCAATGCTCTCCTGGAGCCCGCCTGCGGGGGCGGTCATGCGGCGCCGACCGGGTGCAGGCGCAGCAGGGGCTGGCCGGGGGAGACCAGGTCGCCGTCCTCGACCAACCACTCGACGACCTCGCCGCCGTGGGCCGCGGTCACGCTGACCTTGTCGCGCGTGCTGGCGACGTCGCCGATCTCGGCGCCGGCGTCGAGCATCTCTGCGTTGGCTGCCGCTTCGGCCATCGTGAACGTGCCCTTGGCGGGGGAGACGACCATCCGCCAGGTCGGAGTGGTCTCGATGATGGAGCCCTCACCGTGCTTCTCGCAGAACGCGCGGGCGTCGTCGAGCTGGTCGGGTGTCTTCAACGCGAACGTCTCGACACCCTTCAGCGCGCGCTTGGCGATGCCGGTCAGTGTGCCGGCCGGAGGCATCTCGAGGATGCCGGTGACACCGAGGTCGCTCATCGTGTCCAGGCACAGATCCCACCGTACCGGGCTGGCGATCTGACCGACGAGGCGTTTGAGCACCTCGCGACCCTCGTGGATGACGTGCCCGTCGCGGTTCGAGATCAGCGGGATTCGCGGGTCGTGGACCGAGACCGACATCGCGAGCCGAGCGACGTGGGCGACCGCTGGGGCCATGTGGTCGGTGTGGAACGCGCCGGCCACGCTGAGGGGCATCAGCCGGGCCTTGGCAGGGGGGCTCTCGGCGAGAGCGGCGAGCTGCTCGAGAGTGCCGGCCGCGACGATCTGGCCGGGGCCGTTGTCGTTGGCGGCGGTCAGTCCGTGCTCGGCCAACGATGCGAGCACCTCGTCGCGGTCGCCGCCGAGGATGGCCGTCATCCCCGTCGGGGTGACCGCGGAGGCGGCCGCCATCGCGTTGCCCCGCTCCCGGACCAGGACCATCGCCTGCTCGGCGGTGATCGTCCGGGCGCCGGCAGCCGCGGCCAGCTCGCCGACGCTGTGGCCTGCCACCGCGCCGATCTGGTCGAAAGCGTCAGCGGGGTGGGGAAACAGCTCCAGGGCTGAGATCAGACCCGTGGCGACCAGCAACGGCTGGGCGATCTTGGTGTCGCGGATGGTGTCGGCGTCGGCCTCGGTGCCGTAGTGCGCCAGGTCGAGGCCGGCGACCGCGGACAGCCACTCCATCCGGGCGGCGAAGGTCTGATCCTCGAGCCAGGGCGTCAGGAAACCGGGAGTCTGGGCACCTTGTCCGGGTGCGACGATGACGAGCACGGTCCTAGTCTGCACAACGGCGAGCCGAGATCGCGCCTCGGGGGGGACGAAACTTGCGCACCGGTTTTTGTAGGGTTCCTACAACGACTCGGGATCTCGGCCGGATTGCCGTCCGAGGATCAGCGCGAACTGCAGTGCCAGTGCGTCCCGGGGTGTGGAGGGCGCGAAGCCGGTGAGCTCGGTGCACTGCCGCAGCCGGTAGCGGACGGTGTTGGCGTGCACGAACAGCTCCCGCGCAGCGCCCTCGAGCGACGAGCCGGCGGCGAAGTACGCCGTGAGGGTCTCCACCATCGCGCCCCGGGCGCCGAGCAGCGGCAGGTAGACGTCCTCGACCAGGTGCCGGCGCGCGTGACCGTCGCCGGCGAGGGCGCGCTCAGGAAGCAGCTCTGAGCTGAGCGACGGGCGCGGGGCCTCCGGCCAGCCGGCAGCAGCGCGGAACGCGGCCAGCGCCGCCCGCGCGGAGACCTGGGCGTGCTCGAGGTCGTCGCACACCGGGCCGACGACCACTGGGCCTTCGCCGAACACCTCGACGAGCGGCTCGGCCGCCTTGCGTGAGTCGGTCACACCTCCGAGCAGCACCACCAGCCGGTCACCCTGCACCGCGCAGAGCGCGTCCATGCCGCCCGCCTGGGCCGCGCGGCGTACCTCCTCGAACAGGCCGGTCTCGGTGCGCTCGCTCGGCGCGGTCCCGATGACCGCCGCGACCTGGCCCCGGCCGCCCCAGCCGACCGCGCTGGCCCGGGACAGGATCGTCTCGTCGGCCTCGGCGCGCAGCACCGCGTCGACGACGAGTGCCTCCAGCCTGGCGTCCCAGGCGCCGCGCACCTCGGCGGCCCGCGCGTACACCTCGGCCGTCGCGAACGCGACCTCTCGGGCGTACCGCAAGATCGCCGCGTGGACCTCGGGGGCGTCCTGAGGGTCGAGCAGGTCGTCGACGTTGGCCTCCACGACCTCGATCGAGAGCCGCACCAGGTCGACGGTCTGCTGCAGGTTGATGACACCGGCCAGCGCGCGCGGGGCCGCGCCGAAGACGGACGACGCCACCTCGGTGCCCTGGAGCGGCCCGGACCCACCGGACTGGAACCAGTCCACGAAGCTGCGGATGCCGGCCTGCACGATCAGCGCTACCCAGGACCGGTCCTCGGCGCTGAGCTCCCGGAACCACGGCATGTCGGCGTCCATCTGAGCCGTCGCTGCGGTGCTCAACGTGCCCGAGTTCCGGGCCAGCGACGCGGCTGCCCGCTGGCGGGCAGTTTCGGGTGCGCGGGCCACACGTTGACTCTAAACCCCCATGAATCAAGGGAAATCTCGTGAATTCTGGTCGATCAGCGTTCCTCGAACGGGCTCGGTCTGCTTGAATCCTCAAGTTGCCCGCAACCAGGAGGCTGGGTGTCCGAGCAGGTGCACGAAGTCCAGTACGTGACGATCCACGGCCACCGGCGTGCCTTCGTCAAGACCGGGTCAGGCCCGGTGCTCCTGCTGCTGCACGGGCTCGGCTGCCACCACGGCACGTGGGCGCCCGTGATCGACACGCTGGCCCGGAGGTACACGGTCATCGCGCCGGACCTCCTGGGCCATGGACTGTCCGACAAGCCGCGCGCCGACTACAGCCTGGGCGGCTACGCCAACGGCATGCGCGACCTCCTCACCTTGCTCAACATCGACCGGGTGACGGTCGTCGGCCACAGCCTGGGCGGCGGCATCGCGATGCAGTTCGCCTACCAGTTCCCCGAGCGCACCGAGCGCCTCGTGCTCGTCGCATCCGGCGGGCTCGGCCCGGAGGTGTCTCCCGCGATCCGTGCGATCACCACCCCCGGTTCCCACCAAGTGCTGGGCGCGCTGACCCTGCCCGGCGTACGCCATGTCGGCAAGGCGGGCCTGAAGGCGCTGTCCAGCTCCGGGCTGAAGACCACCCACGACCTGAACGAGGTCGCCGAGATCTACGACTCCTTCAAAGACCCCGCGGCCCGTGCCGCCATCCGGCACGTGGTCCGCGCCGTGGTCGACTGGCACGGCCAGATCGTCACCATGGCCGACCGGGCCTACCTCACGGAGGCGATGCCGATGGCTGTGGTGTGGGGGCGGGACGACAAGGTGATCCCGGTCCGGCACGCCAGCAACGCGGCGGCTCTCGCTCCGAACGCGCGTGTCGAGGTGATCCCCAACGCCGGGCACTTCCCGCACAAGGACCACCCGGAACGGTTCGCCAGGATCCTGCACGACTTCATCAAGACCACCCGGCCCGCGCGCTACTCGCGGGTCCGGGTCCGCCGACTGCTGCGCGACGGCCGGGTCGGGCCGGTCAGCCCGCTGGCCAGCGTCACCGAGATCGGTACCGCTTAGTCGATGTAGAAATCACTGGTTAACCAGTGAAACCTGCGGTCGCGGCTAGGCGTCTCCGCCCTCCTGAGCCCGGTCGGCGACGGCCGTCGGGTCGTCGATGCGGTACTTGTCCATGGCTTGCTTGACCACGGCGCGGTCGACCTTGCCGGCGTCGGCGAGCGCTTGCAGCGCCTGTACGACGACCGATTCGGCGTCGATGTGGAAGAACCGGCGCGCGGCGGGGCGGGTGTCGGCGAAGCCGAAGCCGTCGGCGCCCAGCACCCGGTAGTCACCGGGCACCCAACGCGCGATCTGCAGCGGCACCGCCCGCATGTAGTCGGACACCGCCACCGTCGGGCCGTCGAAGCCGGCCAGCTTGTCGGAGACGTACGCCGTCCGCGCGGTCTCGTCGGGGTGCAGCAGGTTCCACTCCTCGGCGGAGGCGCCGTCGCGGGCGAGCTCGTTCCACGACGTGACCGACCACAGCTCGGACTGGACGCCCCACTCGTCGGCGAGGATCCGGGCGGCGTCGTGGATCCAGGGGAACCCGACACCGGAGGCCATCAGCTGCACCTGCGGTGCGTCGGCCGTGCCGACCCGGTGCAGCCCGCGCAGGATGCCCTCGACATCGACGCCGTCGGGCTCGGCCGGCTGCGCGACGGGCTCGTTGTAGACAGTGATGTAGAAGATGACGTCCTCGCCGTGCGGGTGCTCGGAGGTCTCGCCGTACATCCGCTCCAGGCCGGACCGCATGATGTGGCTGATTTCGTAGGCGAACGCAGGGTCGTAGTGCACGACCGCGGGGTTCGTCGCCGCCAGCAGCGGCGAGTGACCGTCGGCGTGCTGCAGCCCCTCGCCGGTGAGCGTGGTGCGGCCGGCGGTCGCGCCGATCAGGAACCCGCGGGCCAGCTGGTCGGCCATTGCCCAGATCGAGTCGCCGGTCCGCTGGAAGCCGAACATCGAGTAGAAGATGTAGAACGGGATCATGTGCTCGCCGTGGGTGGAGTACGACGATCCGGCGGCGGTCGCCGACGCCATCGCACCGGCCTCGGAGATGCCCTCGTGCAGCATCTGGCCCTGCGCGGACTCCTTGTAGGAGAGCAGCAGCTTGCGGTCGACCGACTCGTACTGCTGCCCGCCCGGGTTGTAGACCTTGGCGCTGGGGAACATCGAGTCCATGCCGAACGTGCGGTACTCGTCCGGTGCGATCGGCACGATGCGCTGGCCGATCTCCGGGTCCTTCATCCAGTCCTTGAGGAGCCGGACTACGGCCATCGTGGTCGCGATCGAGTGCTTGCCGCCGCCCTGCTTGAGCTCGGCGTACATGGCGTCGCCCGGCAGGGTGAGCGGCTTGGCGCGCACCACTCGGCGGGGCACGGCGCCGCCGAGCTGCCGGCGGCGCTCCTCCATGTACTGGATCTCGGGGGCGTTCTCGCCGGGGTGGAAGAACGGCGGCACGCCCTTCTCCTCGTAGGAACGGTCGAGGTCGCGGTCGGAGATCGGGAGGTAGAGCCGGTCCCGGAACTTCTTCAGGTCGTCCTGGGTCAGCTTCTTCATCTGGTGGGTGGCGTTCTTGCCCTCCAGCGCGTCGATCGTCCAGCCCTTGATGGTCTTGGCCAGGATCACGGTCGGCTGCCCGACGTGCTTGGTGGCCGAGTCGAACGCGGCGTACACCTTGCGGTAGTCGTGGCCGCCTCGCGGCAGCTTCACGATCTGCTGGTCGGACATGTGCTCGACCATCTGGCGCAGGCGCGGGTCGGTGCCGAAGAAGTGCTCGCGGATGTAGGCGCCGTCCTCGGTGGAGTAGGTCTGGAACTGGCCGTCGGGAGTCGTGTTCATCCGGTTGACCAGTACGCCGTCGACGTCGCGGGCCAGCAGCGGGTCCCACTCACGGCCCCAGACGACCTTGATGACGTTCCAGCCGGCACCCCGGAAGTTGGCCTCCAGCTCCTGGATGATCTTGCCGTTGCCGGTGACCGGGCCGTCGAGCTGCTGCAGGTTGCAGTTGATGACCCAGGTGAGGTTGTCGAGCTCCTCGCGGGCCGCGATCCGGATCGCGCCGAGCGACTCCGGCTCGGCCATCTCGCCGTCGCCGAGGAACGCCCAGACGTGCTGGTCGGAGGTGTCGGTGATGCCGCGGTTCTGCAGGTAGCGGTTGAACCGGGCCTGGTAGATCGAGTTGATGCCGGTCAGGCCCATCGAGACCGTCGGGAACTCCCAGAACTCCGGCATCAGCCGCGGGTGGGGGTACGACGACAGCCCGGCGCCCTGGCCGTGCTGGACCTCCTGCCGGAACCGGTAGAGCTGCTCCTCGTTGAGGCGACCCTCGAGGAAGGCACGGGCGTAGATGCCGGGGGAGGCGTGGCCCTGGATGTAGATCTGGTCGCCGCCGCCGGGGTGGTCCTTGCCGCGGAAGAAGTGGTTGAAACCGACCTCGTAGAGGCTGGCCGAGGACTGGTACGTCGCGATGTGGCCGCCGACCTCGAGGCCCTTGCGGTTGGCGCTGGAGACCATGACCGCGGCGTTCCAGCGGATGAACGCACGGATCCGGCGCTCGGCCTCCTCGTCACCCGGGAACCAGGGCTCGCGCTCCGGGGGGATCGAGTTGATGTAGTCGGTGCTGCGCAGTGCCGGGACGCCCACCTGGGCCTCGCGGGCGCGCTCGAGCAGGCGCAGCATCACGTAGCGGGCCCGGTCGCGGCCGCGTTCCTCGAGGAGGGCGTCGAACGACGCCAGCCAGTCCTGGGTCTCGTCGGGATCGATGTCGGGCAGCTGGGTCGGCAGGCCCTCATGGATCACAGAGGGCTTCGAGCCGGAACGCGTGCCAGAAGTGCTGGGTGTCTCTTCGGTCACAGGCTCATCGTCGCACGCGACCAAGGGGTCACCACAGCCGCGACGGCTACTCCTTAGTAGGGCTATCGGTGGACACGGGTTGCGTCTACCGCCCTTCTCCGCTGGACTACTCCACACCTCGCGCGCACCAGGCCGCGAGCCAACGACTGGAGGAACCGGTGAGCTCGACCGCGGGTGGCGGGACCGCACAGACAGGACCCGCCGACCGGCTCGGTTTCAAGCCGGGCATGGTGATCCAAGAGCTCGGCTGGGACAACGACACCGACGACGCGTTGCGGGTCGCCATCGAGGACCTCATCGACGCCGACATGGTGGACGGCGACTACGGCAACGTCGTCGACTCTGTGATCCTCTGGTGGCGTGACGACGACGGCGACCTGGTCGACGGTCTCGTCGACTCGCTCACCGACCTGGTGGGTGGGGGAGCGATCTGGCTGCTCACACCCAAGATCGGCCGGCCCGGGGCCGTGAGCCCGACCGACATCGCCGAGGCCGCGCCGATCGCCGGTCTGGCGCAGACGACGACCGCCTCGGTCAGCCAGGACTGGACGGCCACCCGCCTGGTCGCGCCCAAGCACCCGGCCTGAGCCAGGCCCCACCAGAAGGCGGCAACCCCTTGCTCCAGAAGATCATCGCCCGCGCCGGCGCGGCCGGTACCAGCGTCAAGGTGCTCACCCAGGCCGGCGTGATCCGGCCGATCTCGCCGATCAAGCTCGGCAAGGTGGGGATCGCCATCGCCAAGTGGGGGACCGGTCCTGCCGGTGGGTTCGCCTCGCTGGCCGCCCGCTGGCCCGACCGCCCTGGCCTCGTCGACGAGCTGGGGACCGTCACGTTCGGTGAGATCCACCAGCGCAGCAACGCGCTCGCGCACGCCCTGCGCGAGATGGGCGTCGGCGAGAACGACAGCGTCGCGGTGATGTGCCGCAACCACCGGTTCTTCGTCGACGCGACCATCGCGGCCGCCAAGCTGGGCGCCGACATCCTCTACCTCAACACCGCGTTCGCCGGGCCGCAGCTCGTCGAAGTTCTCGAGCGCGAGGCACCCGGCGCGGTCATCCACGACGAGGAGTTCTCGGGTCTGCTCGACAAGGCCGACACCGAGCGCCGGATCCTCGCCTGGACCGACGGCGACGTCGAGGGCGACACGATCGAGGCGCTGATCAAGGCGCACCCGACCACCGCCCACGCCGCACCCGAGAAGCACTCGCGGGTGGTGATCCTGACGTCCGGCACCACCGGTACGCCGAAGGGCGCGCCCCGCAGCGAGGCCGGCATCGAGGCCGCCGTGGCGCTGCTCGAGCGGATCCCGCTCCGGGCCGGCACCCCCATGCACATCGCGGCCCCGCTGTTCCACACCTGGGGCTTCGCCCACCTGGCGCTCGGCATGCTGCTCGGCACCACCGCCGTACTCCGGCGCAAGTTCGACCCCGAGGATGCACTGAAGGTCATGCAGGACGAGGGCTGCCACTCGGTGGTCGTGATCCCGGTGATGCTGCAGCGGATCATGGCGCTGCCCCAGGAGACGCTCGACTCCTACGACCTGTCCACCGTGAAGGTCGTCTCGTCGTCGGGCTCGGCGCTGCCGGGCGACCTGGCCACGGCCTGGATGGACGAGTACGGCGAGAACCTCTACAGCACCTACGGCTCGACCGAGGTCGCCTACGGCAGCATCGCCACCCCCGAGGACCTCCGGTCCGCGCCGACCACCGCCGGCCGGCCTCCGGTCGGCACGATCGTCAAGATCTTCGACGAGGACGGCAAGCCGAGTGCCGAGGGCGAGCCCGGCCGGATCTTTGTGGGCAACAGCTTGCTCTTCGAGGGCTACACGGGCGGCGGCAACAAGGACATGATCGAGGGCCTGATGTCGACCGGCGACGTGGGCCGGTTCGACGACAAGGGCCTGCTCTACATCGAGGGTCGCGACGACGAGATGATCGTCTCCGGGGGCGAGAACGTCTTCCCCAAGGAGGTCGAGGACTGCCTGGCCCGCCACGACGCCGTCAACGAGGTCGCCGCGATCGGGGTCGAGGACGACCAGTTCGGCAAGCGGCTGCGGGCCTTCGTCGTGCTCAGCGACGAGTCGTGCAGCGAGGACGACCTGAAGGGCTGGGTGAAGGAGAACCTCGCGCGCTACAAGGTGCCGCGCGAGATCATCTTCATCGAGGAGCTGCCGCGCAACGCCACGGGGAAGGTGCTCAAGCGCGAGCTGGCCGAGCGGGAGGACTGATGGGTCTCGCTCTGGGGGTCCCGGCCCCCGACTTCACGCTGCGCGATCAGTTCGGCCAGGACGTCACCCTGTCGTCGTACCGCGGTCGCAAGGCGGTCGCGCTGATCTTCTACCCCGCCGCGTTCTCGGGCGTCTGCACCGGCGAGATGACGGGCATCCGCGACCGGCTCGCCGAGTTCCTGACCTTCGACACCGAGGTGCTCGCGATCTCCTGCGACCCCGTCTACTCGCTCCGGGTCTTCGCCGACCAGGACGGCCTCAACTTCCCGCTGCTCAGCGACTTCTGGCCCCACGGCGAGGTGGCTCGGGCCTACGACGTCTTCGACGAGAAGAAGGGGTCCGCGCGCCGGTCGTCGTACGTCGTGGATCGGGCCGGGAACCTCGCCTGGTCGGTCCACAACGCCTCGCCGGAGGGGCGCGACCTCGACGAGCACCTACGACAGCTCCACGAGCTCGTCTAGACCAGCAAGGGTCAAATAGCGAAAATTTCGTGCCAAGTGATGCGTTGGCTTGTCGGAGCCGTCTAATCTTCATCTTGTTGAGCCGCTGGTGACCCGAGACGCCAGCGGCTCGACTCATTTTCGAGCAACCCGCTGTCACGGGTAATGTGCGACCCGCTTCGCGGCTCCGGGCGTATAGCTCAGCGGTAGAGCACCTCCCTTACAAGGAGGTGGTCGGGGGTTCGATCCCCTCTGCGCCCACCATCTGCACTCACCGCGTGAGAGCCCTCTCATGGAGGCTTCATCCACGCCTCACCGCCGCTCGCAAACGTGCTGTCCACACCAACGAAAGGACAGCACGATGCGGATCAACATCCTCTCCATCGGCACCCTCGGCCTCGCCGGCCTGGTGACCACTGGACTCATGGCACTCCCGCTGACCGCGAACGCGGCCACCGGCAAGGACCAGGTCATCAAGAGGGACGACGACACCCCGGACGTCGTCCTGGTCACCGACGACGACGATGACGACGACGGCCGCCAGGCTCGTGACACCCACACGAACACCAACACGAACGGCAACACGGGCACGAGCACCAACACCAAGACCGGGACGAACACCAACACCCGGACCGGGACCCGCAGCGGTCGCGACGACAGCTGGACCAACGCTCGCAAGGACTTCACGTCCGACGGACCGGGCCGCGGCAACGTGGACGACTCCCGCAACCACACCAACGACGGCTCGCGGCACAACACCCGCGGCTGATCAGACCATCATCACCGGAGGTTGACGGAATGAGCAGGCACGACGAGAGCTGGGGCTTCCTGGCGGGCGATCAGATCACCCCCGAGCTGACCGCCACGAAGCTGCTCGGCGGCGGGTCGGCGTACGAGGCCTACCTGGCGTTCGACGAGATCACCTATGCACCCGTCGTGGTGAAGGTGCTCCGTCCGACGGAGGCCGCCGACGAGCACAGCCTGCGTGGGCTGCGTCGCGAAGCGGAGACGCTCGCGGCCGTCAACCATCCGGTGGTGGTGCGGGGGTTGCGACATGACGACCTCGGCGAACGTCCGCACCTGGTGCTGGAGAACATCGACGGCCCCCGGCTGTCGACGCTGATCCGCCGCCACGGCCGGCTGGCCGAGCAGCAGTACCTGCCGCTGGCGATCGAGGTCGCCTCTGCCCTCCACTACTTCCGGCACATCGACGTGTGCCACCTCGACATCAAGCCGAGCAACGTGATCATGGGCGCCCCCGCGCGCCTGATCGACCTCTCGGTGGCCCGTTCCTCGGCCGATGCTGCTGCCATCTCCGGAGCGATCGGCACCGACTTCTACATGGCGCCCGAGCAGTGCGAGCCCGACCGGTACGACGGTCCGTGTTCCGCCAGCGACGTCTGGGGTCTGGGCGCGACGCTGTTCGAGGCGGTCGCGGGCTACAAGGCGTTCGACGAGGGCGACCGGGACGCCTCCGACCTGCGGCAGCGCTTCCCGCAGCTCGCGGATCCGCCGTACGAGCTTCCCGACGGCGTACCCGCCGAGGTGGCCAAGATGGTGTACGCCGCTCTCGAGCCGAACCCGGCGGACCGGCCGCTGCCGCACGAGCTCGCCGGCGCACTGGAGCCCGTTCTGGCCGCCCAGCCTCCGGCCCGGCTGACCTTCAAGGTCAGGCGTTGAACCGGTAGCCCATCCCGCGGACCGTGGCGATCGCGCCCGAGCCGAGCTTTTTGCGGAGATAGCCGACGTAGACGTCGACGACGTTGGAGCCCGGGTCGAAGTCCAGGCCCCAGACGTGGTCGAGCAGCTGCTCGCGGGACAGCACCTGCCCGGGATGGCGCATGAAGATCTCGGCGAGCGTGAACTCCCGTGCCGAGAGGTCCAGCTCCTTGCCGGCGACCGTGACCCGACGCGTCCGCAGGTCCAGGTGGGCACCGCCCACATCGAGAGCGTCCCGTTGGGTGCCGTCGGAGGACTGCACCTGCCGCAGCCGCAGCCGCACTCGGGCCAGCAGCTCCGCGAACCGGAACGGCTTGGGCATGTAGTCGTCGGCACCGCCCTCCAGCGCCGAGACCGTGTCCGTGACGGAGTCACGGGCCGTCAGGACGATCACGGGCACCTTGGAGCCCTGGGAGCGCATCTGGTCGAGCACCTCAAACCCGTCGAGTCCGGGCAGCCCGATGTCCAGGATCACCAGGTCGTGTTCGCCGCTCAGTGCGTCGTCGAGGCCCTGGCGGCCGTCACGCACGATGTGGGGGACGTGGCCCTCGGCACGCAGACCCTTGGCCAGGAACGAGGCGATCCGCTCCTCGTCCTCGACGATCAGGATCCGGGCCACGCCTAAGCCTCTCCCGCGGGCGGTAGCGGGCCGCCTGCCGGCACGGTGATGACGAATCGGGCGCCGCCTTGCTCGGCGTCCTCCACGCCCACCGAGCCACCGTGCGCGCGGGCGATCGCGGCCACGATCGAGAGGCCGAGGCCGAAGCCCTCGTCGTCGTCCGCTACCGAGCTCCGGCCGAACCGTTCGAAGATGACCTCTCGGTCGGCGACAGGGACTCCGGCCCCGGTGTCCCGCACCCAGAGCCGCACGCTGGACCCGTCGTATGACGACCCGAACCCGATCTCGTCTCCGTCGCTGGTGTGCTTCACCGCGTTGTCGGCCAGCTGGAGCAGCGCCTGGGTGAGGCGTTGCTCGTCCATCGAAGCGGCGTGGTGCGTGGCGTGGTCGATCGCCCACGCGCGATCGCCGAGGCCGCGCGCCTTGGCCTGGACGGAGGACACGACGTGGCTGGGGTCGACCCGTTGCAGGCGCAGGAAGTCGGGCCGGTTGCTCTTGGCGAGCAGGATCAGGTCGCCGACCAGCCGGGCCATCCGGTCCACCTCGTCGAGCAGCAGCGCCTTGGTCTCGGCGACCTCCTCCGGGCTGCCGGTGTCGAGCAGCTCGAGGTGGCCGCGGAGCACGGTCAGCGGGGTCTTCAGCTCGTGGCCGGCATCGTCGAGGAACTGTCGCTGCCCGACGAAGGCCGCCTCCAGCCGGTCCAGCATCCCGTTGACGGTGCGGGTCAGCGCGGTGATGTCGTCGTTGCCGGTCTCGGGGATCCGCTGGGACAGGTCGCTCTCGCCGATCTCCTCGGCGGTGCTGCGCAGGGTCCGCAGCGGGGCCAGCAGCCGGCCGGACTGCCAGGCGGCCAGGCCGGTCACCAGGATCAGGGTCAGCAGCGCGACGACCAGGTACGTCTGCATGGTGTCGTGCAGGCCGGACCGCTGCTCGTCGAGGTAGATCACCACGATCAACGCGCCGGTTTCGTCGCCCTGGGTCACCGGCTGTGCCGAGATCAGCAGCTCGCCCTCGCGAGCCGTGGTGAGCCGTGAGCTGCCCCCGTCCGCCACCACGTTGCGCGCTGCGGCGAGGAATTCCGGGTCCTCGAGGAGCGTGCCCTTCGGGTCGGGGACCTTCGCCCCGGGCACGTAGACCTTCGGCGTGTCATTGACCCAGCCGACCAGGAGCTCGCAGTCGTCGGGGACGTTACGACCCATGAAAGCGTCGAGCATTCCCCGGACGTTCGTGAACGGCTGACCGGTGTCCTTGTCGACGCCTTGGTCCTGGATCGCCGCGAACTCGGCCAGCTCCTGGTCGATCGCCGCCGAGATGTCGTCGTCGAGCCGCTCGGACTCGATGCCGTAGACGATCAGCCCGACCACGGTCAGACCGAAGGCCACCATCAGTGCGACGGCGGCCGTGATCCGGAGCCGGACCGAGACGCCTGAGCGCCCGGGCCGGGAAGGGTCAGTCTTCGTCCCCGCCGTCCCCGCCGTCGTCCCCGCCGTCCCCGCCACCGGAACCGGAGTCGTCGTCGTCGCCTCCGCCTGGCCCGGAACTGTCGTCATCTCGACGGTCGTCTCGCTTGTCCCGTCGGTCGTCGCGGCGGTCCTCGAGCTCATCTCGTCGATCTTCTCGCCGGTCCTCGAGCTCTTCGGGGTCGGGGTTGAGGCGCTCGATCTCGTCCTCGGCGTCATCCTCGCCCTCCTGGTCCCTGTCCCGGTCCCCACGCGGCCGGCGGGCATCCTCGACGCCGTTCTCGCCGGCGTCCCGCAGCTCGATCGTGGCCCGGGTGTCCGAGGGGTCCTCCGCCGACGCGACGTACGACCCGATGGCGTAGCCACCCAGGGGCAGCACCAGGGCCAGTGCGATCAGGGCCTTCCACACGACACTCATGACTCTGACGATGATGCCCCAAGGTGGCGGGTGCGTGAGAGCCCCATGAGAGGACTCTCATCCACGGGGGCCGTCGCTAAAGTGGCGATGTTGGGCCATCGACGTAGGAGGAACAGTGTTCGTCCCGTTCAGCGTCTCTGACTTCATCGACCGGGCCGTGCAGGTCTACGGCGAGCGCACCGGGGTCATCGACGAGCCGGACCAGCCGGCTCCCTCGCTCGGTGACCTCACGTACGCCGAGCTGGGCGCCCTCGCCCGTCGACAGGCGGCGCACCTGGACGACCTCGGCGTCGGGGTCGGTGACCGGGTCGCGGTGGTGAGCCACAACAGCGCGCGGCTGATGAGCTCGTTCTTCGGGGTCATCGGCTACGGGCGGGTGCTGGTGCCGGTGAACTTCCGGCTCCGGCCCGACGAGGTGCGCTACATCGTCGAGCACTCCGGAGCCCGGGTGCTGTACGTCGACCCCGAGCTCGACGAGGAGCTGAAGGACGTCACCGCGGAGCACCGCTTCGTGCTCGGCCAGGACGAGCACCTCTACGCCCCCGAGGGTGCTGAGCCGAAGCCGTGGGAGCCCGACGAGGCCGCGACGGCGACGATCAACTACACCTCCGGCACCACCGCCCGGCCCAAGGGCGTCCAGATCACCCACCGCAACATCTGGGTCAACGCGGTGACGTTCGGGATGCATGCGGGCGTGACCGACCGCGACGTCTATCTGCACACGCTGCCGATGTTCCACGCCAACGGGTGGGGGATGCCGTTCGCCATGACCGGGCTCGGGGTGCCGCAGGTGGTGCTGCGCAAGGTCGACGGCGCCGAGATCCTGCGCCGGGTCGAGCAGCACGGGGTGACCGTGATGTGCGCGGCCCCGGCCGTCGCCGCCGCCGTGCTGGAGGCGGCGCAGACGTGGGAGGGCGAGATCCCCGGCCGCGACCGGGTGCGGATCATCATGGCCGGGGCGCCGCCGCCGACGAAGACGGTGGTTCGCGTCGAGGAGGAGCTCGGCTGGGAGTTCGTCCAGATCTACGGCCTGACCGAGACCTCGCCACTGCTCACCATCAACCGCACCCGGGCCGAGTGGGACGACCTGTCGGCGGAGGAGCGCGCCAACCGGCTGACCCGGGCAGGTGCCCCGGCGCTCGGCGTACGCCTCAAGGTCGACCAGGCGGACGAGGGGACCGGCGAGCTGCTGGCCCGCTCCAACGTGGTGCTCGAGGGCTACTGGGAGCAGCCGGAGGAGAGCGAGCGGGCGCTCGCGGACGGCTGGTTCCACACCGGCGACGGCGCCGCGATCGGCGACGACGGCTACGTCACCATCCAGGACCGCAAGAAGGACGTCATCATCACCGGCGGCGAGAACGTCTCGTCGATCGAGGTCGAGGACGTGCTGTTCTCGCACCCCGCGGTCGCAGAGGTCGCCGTGATCGGCGTGCCCAGCGAGAAGTGGGGCGAGACCATCAAGGCTCTCGTCGTACTGGCCGAGGGGCAGGAGGTCACCGAGGCCGAGCTGATCGCCTGGTGCAAGGAGAAGGCCGCGAGCTACAAGGCCCCGACCACGGTGGAGTTCCGCGACGAGCTGGCCCGCACAGCGACCGGCAAGCTGCAGAAGTTCAAGCTGCGCGAGCCCTACTGGGAGGGCTACGAGCGGCAGGTCAACTAGCCGTCGCAAGTAGCCTGTCCGCCGTGGCCACGCTGAACGAGCTCGTCGAACTGATCCACGGCTGGTACCCGCCGGAGACCGCTGACGACTGGGATGCCGTCGGGCTGGTCTACGGCGACCCGGCTGCCGAGGTCAAGAAGGTCATGTTCGCCGTGGACCCGGCGCCGGCGGTGGCGGCCGAGGCCGCCGAGTGGGGCGCGGATCTGCTCGTGGTGCACCACCCGCTGTTCCTCAAGCCGGTGCACGGCTTCGCGGCGACCACGCCGAAGGGCCGCACTCTGCTCACTCTGGCCGGAGCGAAGTGCGCGCTGCTGACCGCGCACACCAACGCCGACCAGGCGGTGGACGGCGTCTCCGATGCGTTCGCGACCGCCCTCGGGTTGACCGAGCTGCGGCCGCTCCGAGTGGCCCGCGGGGCGACGGTCGACAAGCTCACGGTCTACGTCCCGGCCGATGCCGCGGCGCCCGTGCGCGCGGCGATCGCCGAGGCGGGAGCCGGGCGCCTCTGGCCCTACGACTTCGCGTCGTTCTCCTCGGCCGGCGAAGGCCGGTTCCGGCCGCTCGAGGGCGCCGAGCCGACGATCGGCACGGTGGGCAAGGTGGAGACCGTCGACGAGGTGCGGATCGAGGTCGTGCTCGACCGTGCGCTGCGCGGAGCGGTCGTGTCCGCGATGCTGGGGGCGCATCCCTACGAGGTCCCGGCGTACGACGTCGTCGAGCTGGCCGACCCCGAGTCCTCGCCGGCCGGGACCGGACGGATCGGTGTGGTGGAGCGGACCACGCTCGCCGAGTTCGCGAACGCGGTGGCCGAGGCGCTGCCGGACACCGCCCACGGCGTACGCGTGGCGGGTGACCCGGAGCGCTCCGTGCGCCGGATCGCGGTCTGCGGAGGGGCCGGCGACTTCCTGCTCGACGAGGTGGCCAGGTCCGGCGCCGACGTCTACGTCACCAGCGACCTGCGGCACCACCCGGCCTCCGAGTTCGTCGAGCGCGGAGGACCAGCCCTGGTCGACGTCGCGCACTGGGCCGCCGAGTGGACGTGGCTGCCGGTGGTCGAGGCGCGGGTGCGTGAGACCCTCGGCGATAGCGTGGAGACGCGCGTGAGCAAGATCAACACCGACCCCTGGACACTCAGATTGTGAAAGGCCGCCCTTGAAAGCCGACCCGTCCGCCCAGCTCAAGCTGCTGGACGTGCAGACCCTGGACTCCCGGGCCGACCAGCTCCGACACCAGCGCGCCAACCTGCCAGAGATCGCCGAGATCGCCACGCTGACCGCGAGCCGGGCCGAGCTCAACGACAGCATGCGGGACATGCAGATCGCCGTGGACGACCTGACGGCCGCTCAGAAGAAGGCCGACCGGGACGTCGAGCAGGTCAAGGTGCGCCGCTCCAAGGACCAGGACCGGATGGACCAGGGGCTGATCAGCAACCCCAAGGACCTCGAGCGGATGCAGCACGAGCTGGACTCGCTGAACCGGCGCATCACCACCCTCGAGGACGAGGAGCTGGAGGTGATGGAGGAGCTCGAGGAGGCCCAGGTGCGGCTGACCGAGCTGCAGCGACAGATCTCCGACGCCGACGAGCGGTTGACCGCCCTGACCGCCGAACGGGACCGGCGTACCGACGAGATCGACGCCGAGCTGACCACCGTCTCCGCGGAACGGGAGCCCGCCGTCGCGGACATGCCCAGCGACCTGCTCGCCCTGTACGACCGCCTGCGAGAGAGCAAGAACGGCGTGGGCGCGGCCGCGCTGAAGGCGCGCCAGTGCGGCGGCTGCCGGCTCTCCATCGACCCCTCGGAGCTCTCCCATATCAAGTCCGCGTCCCCCGACCTGGTGATCCGGTGCGAGGAGTGCCAGCGGATCCTGGTCCGCACCGACGAGAGCGGACTGTGACCAACGCACCCCGCCGGGTGATCATCGAGGCGGACGGCGGCTCGCGCGGCAACCCCGGCCCGGCGGCGTACGGCGCGCTGCTCAAGGACGCCGACACCGGGGAGGTGCTCGCGGAGGACGGCACCACCCTCGGCGAGGCCACCAACAACGTGGCGGAGTACTCCGGGCTGATCGCGGGTCTGAAGCTGGCCCAGGAGTTCGCCCCGGACGCCGAGATCGAGGTCCGGATGGACTCCAAGCTCGTCGTCGAGCAGATGTCGGGGCGCTGGAAGATCAAGCACCCCGGGATGCGCCCGCTCGCGACCGAGGCCAACGCGCTGGCGCCGTTCGGCACGACGTACACCTGGGTGCCGCGGGAGCAGAACAAGCATGCGGACCGGCTGGCCAACGAGGCTCTGGACGGACTGCGGTCCGGCGTCACGGTTGGTGGCTCGGAGCCTGCCCCGAAGAAGACCCGGAAGAAGAAGTCCGAGCAGGGCTGGGGCCCACCGAGCGGGACTCCGACGACGCTGATCCTGGTCCGCCACGGCGTCACGGCGCACACGACGGACAAGCGGTTCTCGGGCGGGCTCGGCAGCAGCAACCCCGGCCTCGTCGACGAGGGGCGGGATCAGATCCGCGCGACGGCGGAGTGGCTCAAGCCGATCACGGACGATGTCGACGTGGTGGTGTCCTCGCCCGTGCGACGCACGCTCGAGTCGGCCGAGATCATCGGCGAGGTGCTGGGGCATCCCGTGGAGGTCGAGGACGGTTTCGCCGAGATGGAGTTCGGCGCCTGGGACGGCCTGACCTTCACGGAGGTCGCCGAACGGCACAAGGACGAGCTGGACGCGTGGCTCGGATCGCTGGACCACGCACCCGGAGGGGGCGAGTCGTTCCGGACGGTCGAGAAGCGGGTGCTCACGGCTCGTGACCGGGTGATTGCGGAGCACAAGGGCAAGACCATCGTCGTGGTCAGCCACGTGACGCCGATCAAGACCCTGGTCGCGCACGCGCTCGATGCGCCGCTGCTGTCGGTCTACCGGATGGAACTCGCGCCGGCCTCGGTCACGGTGCTGACGTACTTCGAGGGCGGCCCGAAGGGTGATGAGCCGATGGCGTCGATGCGGCTCTACAACGCCCGGCCGATCGAGGCACCGTTCCTGAACCAGGCGCCGCGCTAGATCTCCTGGACGATCACGTCGAGCCGGGTGCCCCTGGGGCCGGGCTCGACCTCGACGGTCCAGCCGAGGTCGGTGAGGATCTCGGCCAGCTTGACCGGTGATCGTGGGTCGCGGCCGTCCTCGAGCAGGGCACGCACGATCCGGCCCTTGGTGGCCTTGTTGAAGTGGCTGACCACCTGCCGCTTCCCGGCCGCCTCGTGCAGCACCCGCACCGTCGCCACCCGCTTGCCGAGCAAGGCGGGCGGCCGCCAGAACGCGGCGTACATCCCGGACCGGAGGTCGACCAGCAGGCCCGAGCCCATCGCCTCGGCGACCGCGTCGCCGAGCGCGTCCCGCCAGACCCCGGCCACCGAGCCGAGGCCGGGCAGGGCGGCGTCGCCGGACAGGCGGTACGACGGGATCCGGTCGCCCGGCCGGACCAGGCCGAACAGGCTGCTGGTGACCGCGACCCGGGTACCCGCGCGACGCTTGGCCGCGGGGGAGAGCGTGTCGAACCCGAGCGCCTCGTAGAGCACGCCGGCGTACACCCGGTCAGCACGGGCGGTCGAGGCCGAGGCGAGTCGGGCGTTGAGGTCGACGAGATCCCGTTGGCCGGCCGACAGGTCGAGGACCTTCGCGGCCCGCTCGGGGTCGTCGGCGCACAGGTCGAGGAGTGCCTGCCTTACCGCCCTCCTGGCCTCGGTGAGCACCGGGAAGCTGAGCGCCGCGTCGTCGAGCGGCTTGCCTCGCCGAGGCACGCTCTTGCCCTCGCTGGGAGGTAGCAGGATCAGCACGGCTCGAAGGTTAGTGTCGGAGGCATGCCGAGCAACCGAGTGGTCCGAGTCAAGGGTGCTGACTCAACGGTCGCGCAGGTGGTCCAGGACGGGATCGCGCGCATCCAGGAGGAGCAGGACATCGTCCCGGAGTTCCCGGCGGAGGTCGAAGAAGCCGCCGCGAAGGCGGCTGCCAACCCGCGCCTGCCCGACCTGGACCGGACCGAGATCCCGTTCGTCACCATCGACCCGGAGGGGTCCATGGACCTCGACCAGGCGCTGCACATCGAGCGCGCCGGCGACGGGTACGTCGTGCATTACGCGATTGCCGACGTGGCCGCGTTCGTGTCCGCCGGTGATCCGATCGACGTGGAGGCCAACAAGCGCGGCGAGACCCTCTACGGCGCCAGCAACAAGGTCCCGCTGCACCCGAAGGTGATCTCCGAGGACGCCGGCTCCCTGCTCGAGGGCCAGGTCCGGCCCGCGCTGCTGTGGACGATCCAGGTGGACGAGACCGGCGAG
Source organism: uncultured Actinomycetota bacterium (assembly GCA_963809015.1). Classification (GTDB taxonomy): domain Bacteria; phylum Actinomycetota; class Actinomycetes; order Propionibacteriales; family Nocardioidaceae; genus Nocardioides. The sequence continues at coordinate 18,466 of CAWEHX010000009.1, read as the reverse complement.
GGGACCGACGTAGAGGTCGAGCGGGCGCTGGTGAAGTCGACCGCGAAGCTCTCCTACGTCAGCGCGCAGAAGATGATCGACGACGGGTCCGCCGGCGAGGTGCTGCTCCTGCTCAAGGAGATCGGCGAGCTCCGGATCACGCGGGACGCGGTACGGGGCGGGGTCTCGTTGCCGCTTCCCGAGCAGGAGATCGACATCCACGGGCAGCACTGGGCACTGGAGTTCCGGCAGATGCTCCCGGTCGAGCTCTGGAACGCGCAGATCTCGCTGCTCACCGGCTTCGGTGCCGCAACCCTGATGGTCTACGCGCGGGTGGGCGTGCTCCGCACCATGCCGCCGCCGGACCCGCGCGACGTACAGCGCCTGCACCGCACCGCCAAGGCGCTCGGTATCGAGTGGCCGGCCGAGGTGCTCTACCCCGACTTCATCCGCGGTCTCGACCCGACGGTCCCCGCGCAGGCGGCGATGGTGGTGGCCAGTGCGCGCCTCCTGAGGGGCAGCGGGTACGTCGCCTTCGACGGCGAGCTGCCCGCCGAGTCGCTGCACTCGGCGCTGGTCTCCGAGTACGCCCACGTCACCGCGCCGCTGCGACGGCTCGTCGACCGGTACACCGGCGAGGTGTGCCTGGCGCTCTGTGCCGGGGAGCCGGTGCCCGACTGGGTGCTCGCGGCGCTGCCCGGGCTGCCGAAGACGATGCAGCAGTCCGGCGGCCGTGCGCGTGCCTACGAACGCGCCGTCTTCGACCTGGTCGAGGCCGGCCTGCTCACCCACCGGGTGGGGGAGTCGTTCGACGGAGTGGTCGTGTCGGTCGACGAGAAGGACCCGATGCGCGGCGTGGTGATGCTCAAGGAGCCCGGCGTCGAGGCGCCGGTCGTCGGCTCGGCCGCCCTGCCGCTCGGCTCCGACGTCCAGGTGAGGCTCGCGTCCGCCGACGTCGCGACCCGCAAGGTGGAGTTCCGGCTGTCCTAGATCTCCTTGATCACGCGTGCTGGGTTGCCGACCGCTACGACGTTCGCCGGCAGGTCCTTGGTGACCACCGCGCCCGCGCCGACGACGGTGTTCTCACCGATGGTGACCCCGGGGCAGACGATCGCCCCGCCACCCAGCCACACGTTGTCCCCGATGGTGATCGGCTCGGCCGACTCCCACTTCTCCCGCCGCGGCCCCGGCTCGACCGGATGGGTGGGCGTCAGCAGCTGCACGTTGGGGCCGATCTGCACGTCGTCGCCGATGACGATCGGCGCGACGTCCAGCGCGACCAGGCCGTAGTTGGCGAACGTGCCGCTGCCGATCGTGATGTGGATTCCGTAGTCGACGTACACCGGGCTCCTGAGGAACGTGTCGTCCCCGACCTCGCCGATCAGCTCCTCGAGGAGCGCCCGCTTGCCTTCCTTGTCCCGATCGGGGTGGGCGTTGTACGCCGCCATCCGCTCCCGGGCGAGGTACGACGCCTCCTCGAGGTCGGGGTCGTCGGCGATGTAGAGGTCACCGGCGAGCATCCGCTCGCGCATGGTGCGGGTGTCCGAGGTCATGGCGTGAGCCTACGGAGCCATGGTTTGCCGGATTCCGGTTCGGTCACCGGGGACCATGCCGGAATCTCCCTCAGCTTCTGCATACCGTGCTCGACACGACGGAGCCGCGCGAGCTCGCGGAGTTCTACCGGGAACTGCTCGATCTGAAGTACCGACCCGGAGACGAGCCGCCCGCAGACGGGGCGCGCGACGACGCGGACTGGTTGGTGCTGGTGGACGATGCGGGGACTCGCAAGCTCGCGTTCCAGCTCGTCGACGAATTGCAAGAGACCACCTGGCCGGCCCACACGGTCCCGATGCAGCTGCACGTCGACTTCACGGTCTCGAGTCGCGGAGGAGTTGGAGCGGCAACGCGAGCGGGCCGAAGGAGGTGGCGCCCGGGTACTCGCGGATCGAACCGATGATCCAGACGAGCCGCTCTATGTCTTCGCCGACCCGGCAGGCCACCCCTTCTGCATCTTCGTGGCCTAGCCGTGGGCGTCGGCACATGACGTCTCGCCCGAGCGGGCACCGGTCGACCATGAAGGTGACCCGGCCAGACGCCCGCAGTGCGTCACTGATGCTGATGGTGTTCGGCTTCCTGCTCGTGCTGGCGGTGCTGCTGATCGTCGGCGTCGTCATCCTCTGACGTGTCAGCGACGGCACCGATACTCGGAGCGCCTGTGGGTACCGGCGCGCACGCGCTGCCCACCCGAGTGGGTCGCGCCCCGGATGAAGGAGACGTCCCATGGACACACGCACGATCGCCATTCTCGCCCTCGTGATCGCCGTCGTAGTAGTGCTCATCCTCGTCCTGTAGCGCCGAGGGCTTGTCGCAAAGGTTTCCGACGATCGACCACGCGCCACCCGCGCCGGTGCCACGCTTCGTTCGTCGATCACGATCCTCCCGGACCCGAGGCTCGCCAGAGTCCCGGAGCAGGAGCATCAGGTGTTCACCAAGCCGACGTGGATCTTCATCATCTTCGCCGCCGTCGCCGTTGTATGCGCGAGCGTGATCGTCATTACCGGTGGCCAGGCCTAGAAACGCGGATGGGCTTTCCCGCCGCACCCATCTCGAGGATGAAACGGCTCGCCGCTTCTCTCGGCGTCCTACCCTGAGTGAATGACTGGGGAGGGTCGCAAGCCTGAGCACGCCGCCGTGCCGCGTCGGTATGGCATTGCTTGCTACTGCGGAGCCAAGTTCGACGAGACCCATGGGCTCGAGGATCACCTCTACGCCGCGCAGGCGGATGACCTTGCCGGGCGACTCGCGCAGCGGATGGTGTCGGCTACCCACCAGGAGGGTCGTGGAGTGGCCGTGCCTGCGCCTGCCGACGCAGAGCGGGTCTCCGAGGTCGTGCAAGCCCGGCTCCGGGTGCTGGGCTGGCTGTTCTGGATCGCCGCGTTCGTCGCGGTCGGATACTTCATCGTGCGCTGACTTCCACACGCTCGCGTTCCGCGGTTCAGAGTCTTGGAGCGGATGGGCTGGCCTGTAGGCCGGGTTCTGTCGCCGGTGCGAGACCGGCGGGCGACCATCCATCTACGACGACCGTTGCCGATCGCCTCCAGCAGTCCACCCGCGCACTCGGGCGAGCAACCCTCGAACGTGCGCTGTCTGACCTTGCTCCGGGTGGGGTTTACCTAGCTACTCCGGTCTCCCGGCGTACTGGTGGGCTCTTACCCCACCGTTTCACCCTTACCTTCCGCCCTCCGAAGAGGACGATGAGGCGGTTTCCTTTCTGTGGCACTTTCCCGCGGGTCACCCCGGGTGGGCGTTACCCACCACCCTGCTCTGCGGAGCCCGGACCTTCCTCGTGAGTCACCCCACGCGGTCGCCCGGCCAGCCCATCCGCGTCGACCAGTCTAGGGGTTCGTGAGCACCTCGGCGCCGTCCGCGGTGACGAGCAGCGTGTGCTCGAACTGCGCGGAGCGCCGGCGGTCGCGCGTGACGACGGTCCAACCGTCGTCCCACATGTCCCACTCGTGGGTGCCGAGGTTGAGCATCGGCTCGATCGTGAACGTCATGCCGACCTCGATCAGGTCGTTGTACATCGGCTCGTCGTAGTGCGGCACGATCAGGCCGCTGTGGAACGCGGTGCCGATGCCGTGGCCGGTGAAGTCGCGGACCACGCCGTACCCGAAGCGAGCGGCGTAGGTCTCGATCACCCGCCCGATGATGTTGATCCGGCGGCCCGGCTTGACCGCCTTGATGCCGCGCTCGAGCGCCTCGCGCGTGCGATCGACGAGCAACCGCGTCTCCTCGTCGACGTCGCCTGCGAGGAACGTGGCGTTGGTGTCGCCGTGCACGCCGTCGAGGTACGCCGTGATGTCGATGTTGACGATGTCGCCGTCCTCGACGACGCGGCTGTCCGGGATGCCGTGGCAGATCACTTCGTTGACGCTGCTGCACAGCGACTTCGGGAAGCCGCGGTAACCGAGCGTCGAGGGGTACGCACCGTGGTCGCAGAGGAACTCGTGGCCGACCCGGTCCAGCTCGTCGGTGGTCACGCCGGGTACGACGTGAGTGCCGACCAGCTCGCGCGCCTGCGCGGCAAGCCGGCCGGCCCGTCGCATCCGCTCGATGGTGTCGGCGTCCTTCACCTCGGGTCCGGTGTACGGCGCCGGCGCGGGCTGGTCGACGTACTCGGGACGCAGGATGTGTGCCGGCACCGCGCGGCGCGGAGACACGGTCATCGGGGCCACGGGAGTCACGAGCGACGAGTGTAGTTTCGCCTTCATGAAGTACTGGTACTGCGTGAAGCATCGCCGGGTCGAGACCGAGGACATCTGTCCGCCGATCGACCGGCTCGGGCCGTACTCCTCCGAGGAGGAGGCCTCGCGCGCCCTGCAGAAGGCGGAGGAGCGCAACGAGCAATGGGACAACGACCCGGACTGGAACGACGCAGAGCTGGAGGACTAGAGGCGTGATGGCTCGACGCCGCCGGGTGCGCAGCCCGAGCCCGATCTCGCCGCGCCCGTTCATCGGGATGTCGATGCTGGCCGCCGCGCTCTTCCTCTACGGCTGGAGCGTGGCCGTGCTGCCGTGGTACGTCTCCGTGCCACTGGTGCTGTTCTGGCTGTTCCTGCTGCTGGTCAGCCTGGCCTGGTGGTCACTGCACCCGGACCGGCTGCCATGGGTCGCCGCCATCGCGTACGTCGTGTGGTTCGCCGTCCTGCTCGGCGGCGGGATCGCGTTCGACTGGGTCGACTAGCGGGGCCGCACCTTCAGCACCACGTCGGCGCCGCCGTTGTCAGTGGTGATCAGCAGGCTCCCGTTGGGGCCGTTGGTGACCGAGCGCAGTCGGCCGTACTGGCGGAGCGCCTGCGGCGCACTGAGGCTTTTGAACCTGCCCTTGGCGTCGAACTTCATGAACAGCAGACGCGTGTCCTTCAGCACCGCGACCGCCAGCGCACCTTGGAGCGTGCCCCACTTGGCGCCGCGCACGAAGCTCGCTCCGGAGGTCGCGAGGGTCGGCTTGCCGGAGGACCACTTGGCGGCGTACTGCTTGCCGGGCAGGCCGAAGTCGGTCATCGGCACCGACTCGTTGTAGCCGGGCACCGGGTTCCAGCCGTAGTTGCCACCCTTGACCAGCTTGTTGACCTCGTCGTCGCGGTAGGAGCCGTGCTCGACCGACCAGAGCGAGCCGTCGGCGCGCTGGGCGAGACCCTGCACGTTGCGGTGACCGTAGGTGTAGACGAAGCGGCGCTTGCCCTGGCCGTCGATGAACGGGTTGGTCGGCCAGGGTGCGCCTGTCGTCCGGTTCAGCCGCAGCGTCTTGCCGCCCAGCGACCCGAGGTTCTGCGGGTTCGTGCCGACAGCGGCATCGCCGGTGCCGACGAGAAGGGACCCGTTGCGGGCGATCAGGAGCCGGCAGCCGCCGTGTCGCCCGCTGCTGGTGGGGAGCCCGTCGAGCAGCACCCGGACCATCCGCGCCCGCGTGGCGGCGGCGTCGGTGAACCGCCACGTGACGACGCGTACGTCGCGCCCTCCTCCGACCGGGAACCCTCCCTGGCAGGTGTAGAACCGGCGGTTCTCGGCGAAGTTGGGGTCGATCGCGAGGCTCATCAGGCCGGTCTCGCCCGACACCCAGACCTTGCCGCTGGCGAACTGCACCCGGTGCTTGGAGCCCGGGCCGGCCACCCACAGCCGGGCGGTGTCGCGCTCGCTGATCAGCACTCGGTTGCCGCCGATCGGCTGCACGTCCCACGGGTGGTCGAGACCCGTGGCGAGCTTGGTCACCCGGAGTCCTGGCGCGGCGCGCTCGGCGCCTCCGGGAGAAGGCGCAACGTCGACGTCGGCCACGGCCGGAGCCGTGCCGAAGGCGAGGGCGAACAGCAGACCGAGGATCAGCGCGCGCATGCCGCCACCGTAACCCCGCCCCGGGGGTTCACTCCTGGGCGGAACCGAGGATGTTGACCATCCAGGGGACGCCGAACTTGTCGACCAGCATCCCGAAGGTGTCGCCCCATGGCGCCTGCTCGAGCGGAACAGTGACCGTGCCGCCGTCGACCAGCGCCTCCCAGTAGCCGCGGAGCACCGCGTCGTCGTCGCCGCTCAGGGAGATCTGGGTCGAGGTGGCGGTCGGCTCACCCATGCCGGGCGCCGCGTCGGCGCCCATGAGGTGCACGCCGTGGTCGCCGGTCAGCTGGGCGTGCATGATCTTGTCGCCCAGCGAGGGGTCGTTGCCGGGCATGTCGGGCTGCTCGCCGAAGGTGTTGAGCTCGAGGCTGCCGCCGAAGACGGAGTTGTAGAACTCCAGCGCATCGCGGGCCTTGCCGTCACCGAAGCTGAGGTAGGGGTCGAGCTGAACAGGCATCGTTCCTCCTGGTGGGGTGGGGGATGCCAGCATGCACCCGACCACCGACAGTCAGAAGGTGTGCTCCGGGCCGGGGAAGGAACCGCCCTTGACGTCGGCGTCGAAGTCCTTCGCGGCCTGGAGCAGTACGGCGTGCACGTCGGCGTACTGCTTGACGAACTTGGCCATCCGGCCGGTGCGCAGCCCGAACGCGTCCTGCCAGACCAGCACCTGGCCGTCGCAGTCGGCGCCGGCGCCGATGCCGATCGTGGGGATGACGAGCTCCTTGGTGACCTGAGCGGCGACGTCGCCCGGCACCATCTCCATCACCACCGCGAAGGCGCCGGCCTCCTGGATCGCGTGCGCGTCCGCGAGCACTCGGGTGGCGGTGTCGCCACGACCCTGGACCCGGTAGCCGCCGAGCGTGTGCTCGGACTGAGGGGTGAACCCGATGTGCGCCATCACGGGGACGCCGCCCTGGGTGAGCCGCTCGATCTGCGGCACCATCTCGACGCCGCCCTCGAGCTTCACGCAGTGCGCGCCGCCCTCCTTCATGAAGCGGACGGCGGTGAGGTAGGCCTGCTCCGGGGAGGCCTGGTAGCTCCCGAACGGCAGGTCGCCCACGACCAGTGCGCGCTTCACCGAGCGGCTGACCGCGCGGGTGAGCGGGATCAGCTCGTCGACGGTCACGGGCAGCGAAGTCTCGTTGCCGAACACGTTGTTGGACGCGCTGTCGCCGACGAGCAGCACCTCGATGCCGGCCTCGTCGAACGTCGCCGCGGCGTACTGCTCGTAGGCCGTGAGCATCGAGAACCGTTCACCGCGCTCCTTCATCTCGCGCAGGTGATGGGTGCGCACCCGCTTGACGGGTGTCTGCTGCTGGGCCGGTCCGCTGCCGTAGGGCGCGGTCTCCTCGGGCGTGCTCATGATCGAGCTCCTTGCGGTCATCTCGCGGCTCCCTGATGGAGTCCACGGACTCGCATCCAGGCTAGCCCGGAGACGCCGTACGACGGTCTGTGTCGCTCGTCACGCGGCCTCCTAGGCTGGCCGGCATGACTCGAGACTGGGACCTGCGCGCCGACGAGCTGGCCGCCGAGGCGATCGGGAGCGGCGAGCCGACCGCATGGTTCGACCGCCTGTACGCCGAGGGGCTGGCCGGCGAGATCTCGGTGCCGTGGGACCGTGAGGACCCCAACCCGCAGTTCGCGGCCTGGGCGCAGGAGGTCGGGCTCGACGGCTCCGGCCGGACCGCCGTCGTGGTCGGCTGCGGGCTCGGCGCAGATGCGGAGTTCCTGGCCCGGCTCGGGTTCGAGACGACCGGTTTCGACGTCGCGTCAGCGGCGATCGAGGAGGCCCGGCGCCGGCACCCCGACAGCGGGGTCACCTACCGGGTGGAGGACCTGCTGGACCTGTCGCCCCAGGTGGCGGGCGGGTTCGACCTGGTGGTCGAGATCTTCACGCTCCAGGCGCTCCCGGACCCGCCCCGCGACCAGGCGGCCGAGGCCGTGGTGGGACTGGTCCGGCCCGGCGGCCGGCTCGTGGCCGTGGCCTTCCGTGCCGATGGGGCGGAGTCGAGCGACCAGGGTCCGCCGTTCGCCCTCGGCCGCGACTTCATGGAGTCGCTGGGCACGGGCACCCTCGAGCTCGAGCGCCTCGACGAGGTGGAGGGCCCGCGCTGGCTGGCGGAGTACCGCCGGAGCTAGGCGGCAGCGTTGGCTGCGGCCTCCATCTCGGCGATCACGATCTTGCGCATCGTGAACATCGCCTCGGTCGCGGCGCGGGCTCGCGTCGGGTCAGGATCGGAGACCAGCTCATAGAGCCGCTGCGGGACGATCTGCCAGGAGAGCCCGAACCGGTCCTTCAGCCATCCGCAGACCGACTCCTCGCCGCCGTCGACGAGCGAGTCCCAGTAGTAGTCGACCTCGGCCTGGTCCCGGCACGTGATGCTGAACGAGATCGACTCGGAGAAGCGGGCGTGCTCCGGGCCGCCGTTGATGCCCCGGAACGTCATCCCGTCGATCGTGAACTCACCGGCCATCACCTTCCCTGACTCGCCCGGGCCCGCGTCGCTGTAGCGGCTCAGGTGCCCGATCGAGGAGTTCGGGAAGATCGAGGTGTAGAAGGTGGCGGCTTCCTCCAGGTTGTCGTCGAACCACAGGCAGGGGCTGATGGAGCTGTTCATGCCCGTTGTGACCGGCCGAGCGGCGCCGACTCATCGGTACGAAGCTCTCGAACCCTAGACTCGAACCGTGGACTTCTACTCGGCGTACGCCCAGGGGTTCGCGCGGGTGGCCGCGTGCACGCTGCCGGTGACGGTCGCCGACCCCGCCGCGAACGCTGCCGCCGTGCTCGCGGAAGCGCAGAAGTGCGACGACGACAACGTCGCGGTGGTGGTGTTCCCCGAGCTGTCTCTGAGCGGCTACGCCATCGACGACCTGTTCATGCAGGACACGTTGCTCGATGCCGTCCACCGCGCGATCCGCGAGATCGCCGAGGCGAGCACCGGGTTGCGACCGGTCCTCGTGGTGGGGGCCCCGCTCGCCCACGGCAACCGGATCTTCAACTGCGCGGTGGTCATCCATCGCGGCCAGGTGCTCGGGGTCTCGCCGAAGTCCTACCTGCCGACGTACCGCGAGTTCTACGAGCGCCGCTGGTTCGCGCCGGGTGACGACCACGCCGGTTCGACCATCGATCTCGGCGGAGTGGAGGTGCCGTTCGGTCCCGACCTCATCTTCGACGTGACGGACGTGCCCGGGCTGCGCCTGCACGTCGAGGTCTGCGAGGACATGTGGGTGCCGGTGCCGCCGAGCGCGTGGGCAGCGCTGTCGGGCGCCACAGTGCTCGCCAACCTCTCCGGCAGCCCGATCACCGTGGCCCGGGCCGAGGACCGCCGGCTGCTGGTGCGCAGCGCAAGCTTCCGGTGCAACGCGGCGTACGTCTTCGCGGCCGCCGGCCAGGGGGAGTCCTCCACCGACCTGTCATGGGACGGCCAGACGATGGTCTACGAGTGCGGGGACCTGCTCGCCGAGACCGAGCGATTCCCCGACGGGCCGCGGATGAGCGTCGCCGACGTCGACCTCGACCGCATCCGCCAAGAGCGCCTGCGGCAGGGCACGTTCGACGACAACCGTCGCGGGCTGGGCGTGCCGGAGTTCCGCACGATCCCCCTGGAGCTCAACCCACCGGCGGGCGACATCGGGCTGCGCCGCAAGGTCGACCGCTACCCGTTCGTGCCCGACGACCCGGCGCGCCTGGCTCTCGACTGTTACGAGGCCTACAACATCCAGGTCTCCGCCCTCGAGCAGCGGCTCGACGCGATCGGCCAGCCGAAGATCATCATCGGCGTCAGCGGTGGCCTCGACTCCACGCACGCGCTGATCGTGGCCGCCAAGGCGATGGACCGGCTGGGTCGCCCGCGGAGCGACATCCACGGGTTCACGCTCCCGGGGTTCGCGACCGGCAAGACGACGAAGGACTACGCGACCCGGCTCTCGACCTCGCTCGGTGTGACGTTCGAGGAGATCGACATCACCGCCGCCGCCGAGCAGATGCTCAAGGACCTCGACCACCCGTTCGCGGAGGGTGAGGAGGTCTACGACATCACCTTCGAGAACGTCCAGGCCGGCCTCCGGACCGACTACCTGTTCCGCCTCGCCAACCACCGTGGCGGCATCGTCCTCGGGACCGGCGACCTCTCCGAGCTCGCGCTCGGCTGGTGCACCTACGGTGTCGGCGACCAGATGTCCCACTACGGCGTCAACGCCGGCGTACCCAAGACGCTGATCCAGCACCTGATCCGCTGGGTGATCGACGACGGCCAGTTCGAGGAGCAGACCAACGAGGTGCTCCGCGAGATCCTCGACCAGGAGATCACCCCCGAGCTGATTCCTTCTCGCGAGGACCAGATCCCGCAGCGCACCGAGGACTCCGTCGGGCCGTACGCCCTCCAGGACTTCACGCTCTTCCACGTGATCCGGCGCGGCTACCGCCCGGCCAAGATCGCCTTCCTCGCCTGGCACGCCTGGCGCGACGAGAACGCGGGCGACTGGCCGCCGGGCTTCCCCGAGGACAGTCGTACGGCGTTCGACCTGGCCACCATCCGGCGCTGGCTGGTGGTGTTCACGGAGCGCTTCTTCGCCAGCCAGTTCAAGCGCTCCGCACTGCCCAACGGACCCAAGGTGAGCTCCGGCGGCACCATGTCCCCGCGCGGTGACTGGCGGATGCCCTCGGACGCGAAGCCGACGGCCTGGCTCGCCGAAATCGAGGCCAACGTCCCGGAGAAGTAGCCGCCACTAGGCTAAGGCCATGGGCAAGCAGGAAGACTTCGTACTCCGGGCGCTCGAGGAGCGTGACGTCCGCTTCGTCCGGCTGTGGTTCACCGACGTCCTGGGCTTCCTGAAGTCGGTCGCGGTGGCGCCTGCCGAGCTCGAGGGCGCGTTCTCCGAGGGCATCGGTTTCGACGGCTCCGCGGTCGAGGGCTTCGCCCGGGTCTACGAGGCCGACATGCTGGCCAAGCCGGACCCCGCGACCTTCCAGATCCTGCCGTGGCGCGGCGAGGGCCCGGCGACGGCCCGGATGTTCTGCGACATCGAGATGCCCGACGGCAGCCCGTCGTACGCCGACCCGCGGTACGTGCTCAAGCGCACGCTGGCCAAGGCGGCCGACAAGGGGTTCACGTTCTACACGCACCCCGAGATCGAGTTCTATCTCTTCAAGGACGCCCCGACCGACGGCACCGATCCGGTGCCGGTCGACCGCAGCGGCTTCTTCGACCACACCGCGCAGTCGATGGGCTCCGACTTCCGCCGCGAGGCGATCACGATGCTGGAGTCGATGGGCATCTCGGTGGAGTTCAGCCACCACGAGGGCGGACCCGGCCAACAGGAGATCGACCTGCGGTACGCCGACGCGCTCACCACCGCCGACAACATCATGACGTTCCGCACGGTGATCCGAGAGGTGGCGCTGAGCCAGGGCATCTGGGCGACGTTCATGCCCAAGCCGTTCACCACCCACCCCGGGTCCGGCATGCACACCCACGTGTCGCTGTTCGAGGGCGACCAGAACGCCTTCTACGAGGCCGGCTCGGAGTACCAGCTGTCCAAGATCGGCCGCGGCTTCACGGCCGGTGTCCTCCACCACGCCCGCGAGATCAGCGTGATCACCAACCAGTGGGTCAACAGCTACAAGCGGATGATGTCCGGCGGCGAGGCCCCGTCGTTCGTCTGCTGGGGCCACAACAACCGCTCCGCCATGGTCCGGGTGCCGATGTACAAGCCGCTCAAGGGTCAGTCCACCCGGATCGAGCTGCGCACGGTCGACGCTGCGTGCAACCCCTACCTCGCGTTCGCGGTGATGCTGGCCGCCGGGATGAAGGGGATCGAGGAGGGCTACGACCTGCCACGCGAGGCGGAGGACGATGTCTGGGGCCTCAGCGAGAAGGAGCGGCAGAGTCTCGGCATGGAGCCGCTGCCCAAGAACCTCAACGAGGCGATCGAGATCGCGGAGAAATCCGAGCTCCTGGCCGAGACCCTGGGCGAGCACGTCTTCGACTTCTTCCTGCGCAACAAGCGCGCCGAGTGGGACGAGTACCGCGTCCAGGTCTCCGCCTACGAGCGCGACCGCATGCTGCCGGTGATCTGAGGCCCGTGTCCGGCCCCCGGGTGCTCGTGGTCGAGCACGAGGCCGACTGCCCGCCTGCGCTGTTCGGGACCTGGCTCGAGGACGCGGGCTGCTCCGTCACCGTCTGCCGTCCCTACGTCGGCGACCCGCTACCCACCCTCGAGGAGTACGACGCGCTGCTGGTGCTCGGCGGCCCGATGGCGGCCACCGACGAACACCCGTGGCTGGCGCCGCTGCGCGATCTCGTCCGCGCCGCAGCTGCGGCGCAAGTGCCCACGCTCGGCATCTGCCTGGGGCACCAGGTCTGCGCGGTCGCGTTCGGCGGCACCGTCGAGCCCAACCCGCGTGGACAGCAGCTCGGGCTGCTCGACGTCGGATGGACCGAAGCGGCCGCCGACGATCTGCTGCTCGGGCCGGTGAGCACGCCCCGTCGCGCGGTGCAGTGGAACGACGACGTGGTCACCCAACTGCCCGACGGCACCGTCGTACTCGCGCTCACCCCGGAGGGGGAGACCCAGGCAGCACGCTTCGCTCCGACGGTCTGGGGCGTGCAGTGGCACCCCGAGGTCGACCGAGGCGTGCTCGAGGTCTGGGCACGCGACGATGAGGAACGGCACGTGGCGGCGGGCATCGACCAGGAGCGGGTGCTGTCCGACATCGGGGCCGCGGCCGCAGAGCTCGAGAAGGCCTGGCGGCCGCTGGCCGAGCAGCTCGCGTCGCTGGCCGGGAGCCGCCGATGATGCGCCCCGCCACCGGCAAAGGCAACCTGCTGCGGCTGGGCTTCCAGGACACAGACGCCGCGCTGGCCGACCTCCGCGAGTTCGGGCCCGAGGCGGAGGCACTGCTCGCGCCGCTCTCGCAGACCGCCGACCCGGACGCGGCCCTGGCCGGCCTGGTCCGGCTCCGCGAGGCGACCGACGACGGCGACGCGCTCGTCAACGAGCTGATCGACGACGAGGGCACTGCCATGCGGCTCCTCAGCGTGCTCGGCGCCAGCGAGGCCCTCACCGACCACCTCGTGCGGCACCCGGAGCAGTGGCGCGAGCTGAGCGACCCGCTGCTCGGGTCGACCCGCCCGCCCGCGTTCGCCGTACGTGCCGGGCTGGTGCGCGCTGTCGGAGCCGACCCCGACGACGAGCGGCCGACTGCCACTCTCGACCGGGCAGCAGCGGCCGACGCGCTGCGGGTCGAGTATCGCCGGGTGCTGCTCCGGCTCGTCGCCCGCGACCTGGCCCACGGCCTCGGCGTCGACGACGCGGCTGCCGAGCTGGCCGATCTGGCCGCAGGCACCCTCGAGGCGGCGCTGGCGATCGCCCGTCAGGAGGTGGGGGAGTCGGCCGACCTGGTCCGGCTCGCCGTGATCGCCATGGGCAAGTGCGGAGGCCGCGAGCTCAACTACGTCTCCGACGTCGACGTGATTTTCGTGCACGAACCCGCCGAGGGCGCGGACGAGACCGCGGCCGCCCGCGCCGCCACGCAGCTGGCGAGCCAGCTGATGCGGGTCTGCACCAACCCGACCGCCGAAGGGACCCTGTGGGAGGTCGACGCGGCCCTTCGACCCGAGGGCAAGGCGGGGCCGCTGAGCCGCACCCTGGCCAGCCACCGCGGCTACTACGAGCGCTGGGCGAAGACCTGGGAGTTCCAGGCGCTGCTCAAGGCGCGGCCGGTTGCCGGCGACCTGGCCCTCGGTCGGGAGTACGTCGAGCTGGTCTCGCCAATGGTCTGGAGCGCGGCCGAGCGGGAAGGCTTCGTCGCCGACACCCAGGCGATGCGCCGTCGGGTGCTGGAGCACATCCCTGCCCGGGACGCGGACCGCCAGCTCAAGCTCGGCGCCGGCGGGTTGCGGGACGTCGAGTTCGCGGTGCAGCTGCTCCAGCTCGTCCACGGACGAGCCGACCCATCGTTGCGATCCGGCGCCACCCTCTCCGCGCTGGCCGACCTGACCAGGGGTGGGTACGTCGGCCGCGAGGACGGCGAGGCGCTGCACGAGGCCTACGCCTTCCTGCGGACCCTCGAGCACCGGATCCAGCTGCGCCAGCTCCGTCGCCTCCACGTGGTGCCTTCGGACGAGACGGCGCTGCGTCGGCTGGGCCGGAGCATGGGCATGTACAAGGAGTCGGTCGAGGCCCTGGACCGCACCTGGCAGCATCATCGTCGCGAGGTCCGCCGGCTGCACGAGAAGCTGTTCTACCGTCCGCTGCTGGCCGCCGTCGCCCAGATCCCCGGCCCCGAAGTGCGGTTGTCCTCCGAGGCCGCCGGCGACCGGCTGGCCGCCCTCGGGTACGCCGACCCGAAGGCCGCGCTGCGCAACCTCGAGGCGCTCAGCAGCGGGGTGACCCGCACCGCCTCGATCCAGAAGGCGTTGCTGCCGGCGATGCTGCAGTGGCTGGCCGAGGGACCCGACCCGGATGCGGGGCTGTTCGGCTTCCGACGGCTGAGCGAGACCCTCGGCCGCACGCCGTGGTACCTCAAGACCCTCCGCGACGAGGGCCAGGTGGCCGAGCGGCTCGCCCACCTGCTGGCCACCTCGCGGTACGTCACCGACCTGCTCGAGCGCGAGCCGCAGGGCGTCCGGATGCTGGCCGAGGACCTCGTTCCGCTGACCGCCGAGGCGATGACCGAGGAGATGCTGGCCAGTGCCGGCCGACACGAGGACGACGCAGAGACGGCGATCCGCGCGGTGCGCGGGGTGCGCCAGCGCGAGCTGCTACGGATCGGGGCCGGAGACGTGCTCGGCCTGGTCGACGTCGCCGACGTCGGTGTCGGGCTGTCGCGGCTCACCGACGCCACCCTCGAAGCCACTCTTGCGGTCGCCCATCGGGCCGTGCGCGTGCAGCGCAAGTTCGATGCGGCCCCGGCGCGGATCGCGATCGTGGCGATGGGCCGGTACGGCGGGTTTGAGCTCTCCTACGGCTCCGACGCCGACGTGCTGTTCGTCCATGAGGCAGAGGAAGGTGTCGACGCGCACGAGGCGACGTCGTACGCCACCGCCGTGGCCAACGAGCTCCGCCGGATGCTGGCGGCGCCCGGCGGCGACCCGCCATTGGAGGTCGACGCCGACCTGCGTCCGGAGGGCAAGCAGGGTGCGCTGGTCCGCACCCTCGACTCCTACGCCGCCTACTACGCGAAGTGGTCGAAGGTCTGGGAGGCCCAGGCCCTGCTCCGCGCGGACGCCGTCGTCGGCGACCTCGACCTGCGCCGCCGGTTCGAGGAGCTGATCAACCCGCTGCGATTCCCCGAAGCCGGGATCACCGAGGACGACGTGATCGAGGTGCGCCGGATCAAGGGCCGGATCGACCAGGAGCGGATGCCCAAGGGGGCCGATCCCCAGCTGCATCTCAAGCTCGGCCGAGGCGGCCTCGCCGACATCGAGTGGACGATCCAGCTGCTCCAGATGCGGTACGCCGGCCAGGTGCCGGAGCTGCGCACCACGCAGACCCTGGCCGCGCTCGAGGCGGCAACAGCGGCCGACCTCATCACCCGCGACGACGCCGAGATCCTGGCGACCGGTTGGCGAATGGTCAGCCGGATGCGCAACGCGGTGACGCTGGCGCGTGGCAAGAGCGGCGACCAGCTGCCCCGTGACACCCGCGAGCGGGCTGCGGTGGCTACGATCCTCGGCTTCCCGCCGGGCGGCACCGACGAGATGGTCAACGACTACCTGCGGGCGACCCGCCGAGCCCGCGGTGTCGTCGACCGAGTCTTCTGGGAGTGATACGCGAGTAGGTTGGGGGTGCCGGACGTGCTCCGGCGCCACCCCGGTCCCTGGTGGTCTCACCAGCGAAGGTCCGCGATGGCAGTCCCCGAGGACGTCTCGCCGTCGGTGACGGCCCTGCAGGACGTGTGCCGCGGGCTGACCGAGCGCCTTGGCTTCAAGGGCGTGGCGGTCAACCTCACGTCCGGTCGCGGTTCGGCGGGCGTGATTGCGGCGTCGGACGACCACTGCCGGCGGCTCGCGGAGCTACAGTTCAGCGCGGGGGAGGGACCGTGCTACGACGCCGTGCTGCTCACCCGCCCGGTCCTCACGCCCGATCTCTCCGCGGAAGTCGGCCGATGGCCGGGATATGCGTCCGCGGCCATCGAGGCCGGCGTCTCAGGGGTCTTCGCGTTCCCCCTTCAGGTGGGCGCTCTGTGTCTCGGGGTGCTGGACGTGTACGGCGTACGTTCGGGCTCGCTCAGCGAGGAGGAGGTACTGGTAGTGCTGGCTTGTGTGCGCCGCGCAACCGAGATCCTGCTCGACGGCGGGCCGGGATTTGGAGACGCGATCGACAACCGGGCCGAGATCTACCAGGCCCAAGGCATGATCATGGCCGCGCGCGGGGTCGATGCCGCAGACGCGTTGGCCCGGATGCGCGCGCACGCCTTCGCCCGCAACCAGGCTCTACTCGGACTGGCCATGGAGATTCTGGCCGGCCACCAGCTTCTGGAGGACGAATGAGACAGCCTGGTGCGCCTAGACTGCTCAACGGAAGGGGCTGGTCGAGATGATCTCCGCGCAACGTCTGTCACGCGTGTTTGTCGAAGTCGCTGACACGCTGGTCGCCGACTTCGACTTGATCGAGTTCCTGCACAAGCTCGCCGACCACACCGCGGCCGTGAGCGATGCCGCGTCGGTCGGGTTGATGCTCGCCGACGAGAACGGCCAGCTGCACTACATGGCCGCCTCCACCGAGAGCGCTCGGCACCTCGAACTGTTCCAGCTGCAGCACGACGAGGGCCCGTGCCTTGACTGCTTCCGCACCGGCCAGCCGGTGACGATCGCCGATCTGTCGGAGAACGACACCCGATGGCCGGCCTTCACCCCCCGCGCCTGGGAGGCGGGCATCCGCTCCGTACATGCCTTCCCGATGCGACTGCGGAACCGGGTGATCGGCGCCCTGAACGTGTTCGACGAGGACCCGATGCCGTTCCGCTCGGAGGACATCAAGGTGGTGCAGGCGTTGGCTGACGTGGCCACGATCGCGATCATCCAGGAGCGCGCTATCAGCCGCGCGGAGACGTTGACCGAGCAGCTCCAGGGCGCCCTCAACAGTCGGGTGGCGATCGAGCAGGCCAAGGGCATGATTGCGCACCGCCACGGAGTGGACGTCGACGAGGCGTTCGACCGGCTCCGGGCGCACGCCCGCCGCAGCCAGCTGCGCCTGGCCGACCTCGCGCGGGAGATCGTTGCAGGGACGGCCGACATTCCTTCGTCGTAGCGCAGGCACGCCTGTACAGTCGAGAGTGAGCTCGTCGCGTCGTGTGACGAACGTCGTCCCGGACCCTGACGACATCGCTTTGGATGTCGAGGAGACGCCGGTGACCGAGACGCTCACGCCTGCGGCGCAGCAGAACGCCCGGAGTCTCTACACGAATCTGGCGACCGAGATCCGCGACAGCGGACTGCTGGCTCGCCGCTACACGTACTACTGGACCCGGATCGCGGCCACCGTGGGCGCCTTCGCAGGACTGTGGGTCGGCTTCTTCCTCCTCGGGGACTCCTGGCTGCAGCTGATCCTCGCCGGAGCGATGGGCGTGGTCATGACCCAGTTCGGCTTCCTCGGCCACGACGCGGCGCACCGGCAGATGTTCCGGTCCGGGGCCTGGAACACCTGGGCCTCTCGCGCGATGGCCGGTCTGGCCGGCTTGAGCCACGCGTGGTGGCGCGGCAAGCACAACGCGCACCACGCGGCACCCAACCAGGAGACCAAGGATCCGGACATCGCCCCCGGCTACGTCGCGTTCACCCCGGACGCGGTCGACAGCAGGCGGACCGCACTCACCCGATGGCTCGGGCGGCACCAGGGATGGTTCTTCTTCCCGCTGCTGACCCTGGAGGGGCTCAACCTGCACGTATCGAGCGTGCAGCCGGCGTTCGCCAAGGGAACCCCATTCCCGCAGCGGATCGAAGCCGGGCTGGTGGCGGTTCGGCTGGCGGCGTACGTCGCGGTGCTGCTGCTGGTGTTGCCCCTCGGTATGGCGGCGGCCTTCATCGCCGTGCAGTCTGCGATCTTCGGCCTGTGCCTGGGTGGCTCGTTCGCCCCCAACCACACGGGGATGCCGATCGTGCCGCCGACCTCGAAGATCGACTTCCTGCGCCGGCAGGTGCTGATGTCGCGCAACGTCCGCGGCGGGCTGTGGGTGGACTTCGCGCTGGGCGGTCTCAACTACCAGATCGAGCACCACCTGTTCCCGAGCATGCCCCGCCCGAACCTCCGCTACGCCCGGCCGATCGTGCGCGCCTACTGCCTGGAGCACAAGGTGAGCTACGCCGAGGTGGGCCTGTGGGAGGCCTACCGGATCGTCGTGGGCTACCTCAACAACGTCGGGCTGCGGGCGCGCGGGCCGTTCGAGTGCCCGATGGTTTCGCAGCGGCTGATGTTCGAACCGGGAGGTGGCGGCGAATGAACGAGTCGGCGCCACAGGCCGTCTGCACCTGCAGCCGGAGCACCTCGATGCGGGCGGTTTCGATCCGTGGTGTGAGGTGCACTCGCACAACGAGGTCGACGCCTGAGTCGCCGCAGGTCCCCGGGTTCGACGCCTTGGGCCTGCGGTCAG
>CAWEHX010000008.1:0-592264 GCA_963809015.1 uncultured Actinomycetota bacterium | reverse complement strand
CGTGCGCACGGACCTGGTGGACAAGATCTTCGTCTCGAAGGACCCGCGCTACAAGGCGTTCGGCGAGGGCATGTCGAAGGGCAACACGCCGTACAGCACCGTCGAGAACGCCATCATCAACGACGCCAACGGTCCGTGGGCGAAGATGATCAACCAGGCGGTCTTCACGGGCGACGTCGAGGGAGCGCAGGCGACGGCGCAGAAGGCGGCGCAGGCCCAGCTCGACGGAGCGAAGTAGCGGTGCCGGCGGGGAGGAGCGCGCGATGACCGCGGCGCGCGGGGTCGCCGCGCCGGCGGCGCGGCGGCTCGGCCGCCCGCCGCGGCGGCGGCTGACGCTGCGCCGGCGCCGGCAGGCGGCGGGCCTGCTGTTCGCCGCGCCCGCGGTGGCGGTCATCACCGTCTTCTTCCTCGTGCCGCTGGGGCTGACGTTCTACATGTCCCTGAACGACTGGTCGCTGCTCGGGGCGCACACGTGGACCGGCTTCGAGAACTACACGAAGGCGGTCAAGGACCCGGCCTTCCGCGAGGCCTTCGTCTTCACGCTCGAGTACACGGCGATCATCACGCCGATCCTGCTGGCGCTCGGCCTGGCCCTCGCCCTGCTGGTCCGGCGCCCGCGCCGGGGCGCGCGCTTCTTCCAGTCGGTCTACTTCCTGCCCGTCGTCATCGGGTTCGCGTCCGGCAGCTTCCTCTTCCTCTACCTCGGGCAGTCGGGCATCGGGCCGCTGTTCGACCTGATCCGCCGGCTGGGGCTCGTGGACGACGACGCGAACTGGTTCGCCGGCCACTGGTCGGCGCTGCTGCTGGTGATCGTGAGCGTGACCTGGAAGGTCGTCGGCATGCAGATGCTGCTGCTGCTCGCCGGCCTGCAGTCGATCCCCGACCGAGCTCGAGGAGGCCGCGCAGGATCGACGGCGCCCGCCGCGGGCAGGTGTTCCGCTACATCACGCTGCCGCTGCTGCGGCCGACGCTCGCGCTCGTGCTCGTGTTCTCCGTCGCGGGCTCGCTGCTCGCCTTCGACCAGTTCTACATCATGACCGCGGGCGGCCCGTCGAACTCGACGATCACCGCGGTGTTCCAGATCTACCGCGTCTCGTTCGTGCAGTTCCAGGTCGGCTACGGGGCGGCGCTGTCGGTCCTGCTGATGGTCGTCCTGGCCGCGGTCAGCGCGGTGCAGCTGCTGCTGTTGCGCAACACGGACCACAACCCGTCATGAGGCGGTCGATGCCGAGAGCCGCGTGGTGGGGCGTGTCCAGCGCGCTCGCGCTGCTGTTCCTCTATCCGCTCTACGTGATGGTGGCGCAGTCGCTGAAGGATCCGGAGGAGGCGGCGGCGACGCCGCCCACGCTCTACCCGCACGCGCTGTCGACGGAGAACTACAAGGGCCTCGCGAGCGGGAGGGGCTCAACGTCTTCGACCACGTGGGCAACAGCGCCATGGTCGCGGTCGGCGCCACGCTCGCCACGGTCGTCCTGAGCACGCTCGGCGGCTACGCCTTCGCGCGGCTGCGCTTCCCGGGCAGCAACATCGTGTTCTTCGCGACGCTCGCGACGTTCATGATCCCGTTCCAGGCGATCATCACGCCGCTCTACATCGTGCTCAAGGACCTCGGGCTGCAGAACTCGCTGCTCGGGCTCACGATCGTCTACACGACCTTCCAGCTGCCGTTCGGGCTGTTCCTGATGCGCAACTCGTTCGCGTCGATCCCGTCCACGCTCGAGGAGGCCGCGCTGGTCGACGGCTGCGGCACGCTCGGCGCGATGTGGCGGGTGATGCTGCCGGTCGCCGTGCCCGGGCTGATCACGACCGCGCTGTTCACGTTCTTCACCGCGTGGAACGAGTTCTTCGCCGCGCTCATCCTGATCTCCGACCAGGCGAAGTTCACGCTGCCCGTCGCGCTCACCCTGATCTCGTCGGGCACGTTCGGCGCGATCGACTGGGGGCTGCTGCAGGCCGGCGTCGCGACGACGATCGTCCCCTGCATCGTCATCTACCTGCTGCTCCAGCGCTACTACGTGGGCGGGCTGCTGAGCGGCGCGGTGAAGCAGTGACGCGGCGCGCGCTCGTCACGGCCATCGTCGTCGCCGGCCTGCTCGGCGCCTGTCCCGCCGCGCTCGGCCGCGCCGCCGGTCGTGGCCGTCGACGCCGCGGATCGCGTCAAGCCGGTCGACCAGGCCGCGAGCGGCTCGCTCTACGGCATCGCCGAGGAGGGCCGGCCGCCGGACGCCCTGATCGCCCCGCTGAAGCCGAAGAACTTCACGCAGATGGCCCCGCGCGGCGGCCAGCTGCCCAACGGCGAGACGACGCCCACCGGCGACGCGCTGAAGGTCGCCCCGATCGCGGCGCGCCACGGCGCGACGGTGACGATCCGGATGCCCGACATCTACCCGAACTTCCCGTACCGCTGGGTCAGCATGGACGACTGGCGCGCCAAGGTCCGCCAGCAGGTCGGCGACCGGCTCGCCTCCGGCGCGCCGAACATCTACGCGTACGAGATCTGGAACGAGCCGAACTGGACCTGGGACACGGCGGCCGCGGGGCCGTTCGACGACGCGTGGGCGATCACCTACCGCGAGATCCGGGCGCTCGACGCGGCCACGCCGATCATGGGCCCGAGCATCGACCGCTGGAACGCGGAGTGGATGCGCCGGTTCCTCACCAGCCGCCAAGGCGTCGGGCACGCTGCCCCAGATCGTCTCGTGGCACGAGCTCGACCCCAACCACGACCCCGCCAACGACCTCTACGAGCACGTCGCGGACTACCGCCGGCTGGAGCGCGAGCTGGGCATCGGCCCGCTGCCGATCAGCCTCAACGAGTACGGAAGCCCGCGCGACATGGCGGTACCGGGTGCGCTGACGCGCTTCATCGCCCGCATCGAGCGGGCGCAGGTCGACACCGCCGACCTCGCGTTCTGGCACAAGCCCGGCCGCCTCGCCGACCTGGTCGTCGACAACCGCCGGCCCAACGGCGCCTGGTGGCTGTACAAGTGGTACGGGGACATGGCGGGGTTCATGGCCCGCGACGGAGTCGCCCGCCGACACCGGCCGCACGCTGGAGGGGCTCGCGAGCGTGGACCCGCGCCGCGCGGACGGTGCGGGCGATCGTCGGCGGCGGCGAGGGCGACATGCTGCTGCGGCTGCGCGGGCTGGACTCGGTGCCCGGGCTCGGCGGCCGCGGTGCACGCGCGGGTGCGATCGACGACCTGGACCGGGACCGACGGCGCCGCGCCCGCGCCGGCCGAGCGCTTCGAGGGCGACTACCGCGTGCGCTCCGGCAGCGTGACGATCCCGCTCAGCGACATGGAGCTCGACGCGGCCTACTCCGTCGTCGTCACGCCCGCCGGCACGGCCGCCGCGCCGCGCGCGCGGCATCGCTACGAGGCCGAGTCGGCGCGCCTGCGCCGCGGGCGCATCGCCGCCGGCGAGCAGGCCTCGAACGGGCGCTACGCGCGGTTGCAGGGCAGGCGGTCATCCGCGCGCTTCGCGGTCAGCGTCCCGGCCGCCGGCCCCTACGCGCTGACCGTGCGCTACGCCGACCCCGGCGGCCGCGCCGCCCAGCGGCTCGTGGTCAACGGACGCCCCGGCCGGGTGGCGGCCTACGAGCCGACCGCCGACGGCGAGTTCGCCTCCTGGACGACGACCGTGAACCTGACCCGCGGCCGCAACACGCTGCGGCTGCGGACGCTCTCCGGCGCACCGGCGCTCGACTACCTCGACCTGCACCCGTTCCGGACCCGGATCGAGGCGGAGGCCGGCACCGTGACCGACGGCCGGGTCAACTTCGAGGATCCCGAGAACTTCTTCGCCAACCACTACTCGGGCGATCGCTACGTCGCGTTCCTGGTCAACCCGGACAGCGCGGTCGAGCTGCCGGTCACCGCGCCGGCCAAGGGCGCCTATGAGCTGATCGTCGGCTACTCCAACGGCACCGGCGCGCTCGCCCCCCACGGCCTGGCGGTCAACGGCACGCCGGCCGGCGAGGTCAGCTACCGCCCGACGCAGTTCTGGGGGCTGATCGGAACGGTCACGGTGCCGGTCGAGCTGCGCGCCGGCGCCAACACGGTGCGGCTCTCGCATGCGGCGGGCATCGCCGACCTCGACTTCGTCGACCTGGTGTGGAGGGGAGGCCGTGATGTCGCCTGCTACGCGGCGGTGGCGTGGGTCCCGCTCGCGCTCCTGCTGGCCGCGGCGCCCGCGCGAGCCCAGGCGAGCGACGCGACGGCGGTCATCAGGGGCGACGCGGCCGCGGCGGGCAAGCCGATGAGCGACCGCCAGTACGGCATCTTCTTCGAGGACATCAACCACGGCGCCGACGGCGGCCTCTATCCCGAGCTGGTGCAGAACCGCTCGTTCGAGTTCAACGCCACCGACAACGAGGCCTACGACGGCCTGACCGCGTGGTCGCGCGCGGACCGCGGCGGCGCCGCCGGCACGCTCGCGGTCGCGAGCGACGAGCCGCTCAACGCGAAGAACCTCAACTACCTGCGCCTGACCACGACGGCGGCAGGGGACGGGATCGCGATCCGCAACCGCGGCTTCAACTCGGGCGTCTACGTGGAGGCCGGCAAGCGCTACGACTTCTCGTTCTTCGCTCGCCGCGACGGCGCGGCCGACCTCCCGGTCCGCGTGGCGGTCGAGGACGCCGCCGGCACGACCGAGTACGCGGGCGCGGACGTGACGGTCACCGGCGGCGGCTGGAAGAAGTACGAGGGCGTGCTGACCGCGAGCGCCACGACCACCGCCGGCCGGCTCGCGCTGATCGTCGGCGCCCCCGCCGCCGGCACCCATCTCGACCTCGACATGGTCTCGCTGTTCCCGCAGGACACCTTCAAGGGGCGCGAGAACGGGATGCGCAAGGACCTGGCCGAGAAGATCGCCGCCATGCACCCGCGCTTCCTCCGCTTCCCCGGCGGCTGCATCGTCAACGCCGCCTCCTTCGGCGCCTTCCCGGCGCGCGCGCGGGTCTACGACTGGAAGGACACGATCGGCCCGCTCGAGGAGCGGCCCACCAACCGAACTTCTGGGGCTACAACCAGAGCTACGGCCTCGGCTACTTCGAGTACCTCCGGTTCGCGGAGGACATCGGGGCGACGCCGCTCCCGGTCGTCCCGGTCGGCCTCAACGCCTGCGGCCAGAAGAACCGGGCGACGCCGGAGCAGCTCGAAGCCCTGATCCAGGACGCGCTCGACCTGATCGAGTTCGCCAACGGCAGCGTCGCCACCACGTGGGGCGCGAAGCGGGCCGAGCTCGGGCATCCCGCGCCGTTCGGCCTCAAGTACATCGGGCTCGGCAACGAGGAGAGCGACCCGCAGTTCGCCGAGAACTTCCCGCGCTTCAAGGATGCGATCCGCGCGGCGCACCCCGAGATCAAGATCGTCAGCAACAGCGGCCCGTTCTCGAGCGGCGTGGTGTTCGACCGCAACTGGCAGCTCTCGCGGGAGCAGGGCGCCGACCTCGTCGACGAGCACTACTACAACAGCCAGGCCTGGTTCCTGGCCAACGCGCACCGCTACGACGGCTACGACCGCAGCGGCCCGCACGTCTTCCTGGGCGAGTACGCGGCGCGTGCGGCGCCGTACGACAACCAGTACTACAGCGCGCTCAGCGAGGCCGCGTTCATGACCGGCCTGGAGCGCAACTCCGACGTCGTCGAGATGGCGTCCTACGCGCCGCTGCTGGCGAACTCGGGCTACGTCAACTGGACGCCCGACGCGATCTGGTTCGACAACGCGAACTCCTACGGCACGCCGAGCTACCACGTCCAGCGCCTGTTCGGCGGAACACGGGCGACACCGTGGTGCCGACCACGCTCGAGGCGGCCACCACGCCGCCGCCCGACATCCGCGGCGGCATCGGCGTCGCGACGTGGGCCACGCAGGCCGCCTACGACGACGTCAAGGTCACCGGCGAGGACGGCGAGTGCTGTTCTCCGACGACTTCTCCGACGGCGACGGCCAGTGGACCGAGAGCGGCCCCGGCGGGGCGGCCCGCGGCACCTGGGCCGTCACCGGCGGCGAGTACCGGCAGACGTCGGACGAGGAGGACGCGCGGAGCATCGCCGGCAGCCCGGGCTGGTCGAACTACACGGTCGAGCTCGACGCGCGCAAGCTCGGCGGGGCCGAGGGCTTCCTGATCATGTTCGGCGCGCGCGACAGCGGCAACTTCTACTGGTGGAACCTCGGCGGCTTCGGCAACACCCAGTCGGTGATCGAGAAGGCGACCGGGAACACCAAGACGACGATCGCGTCGAGCACCGACACCGTCACCACGGGCCAGACCTACCACATCAAGCTCCAGGTCGAGGGCCGGCGGATCATCGCCTGGCTCGACGGCCGCAAGGTCCACGACTTCGTCGACAACACCGGCGTCGTGGAGCCGCTCTACCAGGTCATGACGCGCGACGAGGACACCGGCGAGGTCGTGCTGAAGGTCGTTGCCCGAAGATTGAGGACCTTTCCACCTCGGGCGCGCTCGCAGACTGGTTCGGCAATGCAGGAAATTGCGCCGACTACGTCCTCCGCATCGACGAGGAGGTCGGCGAAGGGCATCTGGGGTCATTTGCCGACGCTCCACAGCTGGTCGAACACTCCGACGACTCAGCCATCTTCGAGGTCACGTTCACCGGCTCGTCGGGGGCATACAGCTCGGAGGTCAACGTCAAACTGGTCGCCGAGGAAGGAAAGTGGAAAGTAGACGCCTGGGAATTCACAGAAAACGAGATCGGGGCGGCATCAGTCTTCGGCTACTGAGCTCCGTGGCCGATGACCTCCTTCCGACGCAGCGTCTGAGCATCGGAATCGTCACCCGAGGCGTCTCGCCGGTGCTTCGATCACGGAGGCAACCGCTCGGCGGGGAGGCTGGCCCGTGAGCGAACCGGTCATCGGTCTTTTCTCGCGCGGTGGACCTGCCCGCTCACACCCGACGCCTTGGCCAAGCCCCAAGAGGCCATCACGGACTTCACGGCCCAAAGCGAGACCAATTTCAGGCGAGAGAGGCCTTCGGCCATTGAACGGGATCTTGCTGGAGCTTGACTCCCCCAGAACTCGAAGGTGACCCGAGACGCCTGCTGGTCGCTTCCTTTGCGGGCAGGCCGGCGCGATTTGAGGGCTCACCGTTGATCTCACCACGAGGCCGAATTCGCTCACCCCGCGGCTCACCGCGCCGGACGTCTGCTGACATTCTGCTGACATTGGGTGGCGAAGACGATCAGAGGCGGCACCCGGATCTCTCCGGGAGCCGCCTCTGACCTGGTGTTTCTCTTGGTAGCGGGGGCAGGATTTGAACCTGCGACCTCTGGGTTATGAGCCCAGCGAGCTACCGAACTGCTCCACCCCGCGTCGTGAAGCCAACGTTACGGCACGCGGGTAAACGCGGACAAATCGGGTCACTCGGCTGCCGGGTTCTTCTCCTCCAGCGCCTTCTTCTCGTCGACCTTCGCGAGGGCCCTGTCGATCAGCTCGCGGCCCTCCTCCATCAGCTCGGCCCAGCGCGCGGTGTCGTTCGCGCGCTGCGCCTCGTCGGCCGCGGTGAACTTGGCGTCCGCCCGGGCGAGCAGGTCGGCGATCTGCTCGTCGAGGGTCTGCTCTCCTCCACCGTTGGGCTGGTCCGGACCATCCGGGCCCCCCGAACCGGGAGGCGGGTCGACAATCGGATCATCCGTGATCTCGGTGCCGAGAGCGTTGGCGAGCGCCTTGGGCAGGGTTTCGCCGATGCCGACGTCACCCTTGTAGCTCGCGATCACGTACCGAAGGATCGGGAAGCTCGAGGCGGTGCCAGACCGGACCGCGTACACGGGCTCGATGTAGACCAGCCCGTCGTCCACCGGCAGGGTGAGCAGGTTACCGAAGACGGGCGGCGGCGCGTTGGCGACCCGCAGACCGGTGAGCGCCTCGACGACCTCCTCGTCCTGGCTCATCTCGTTGGCGACCTGGCCGGGGCCAGGAGCGTTGACATCGGTGATCTCCAGGAGCTTCATCTGGCCGAACTCGTCCGAGGTCGCGTCGGAGTTCACGGAGATGTACGACGCGAGGTTGCCCTTGTCGCGCGGCACGAACACCGAGGTCATCGCCCACACCTCGGAACCCGCGATGTCGCCGGACTGGTTGAGGAACATCCGGTACGGCGGCTGGAACGTCCCGCCCGCGTTCGGGTCCGGGGGCACCTCCCAGCGGTTGTTGCCCTGGTAGAACTCGCCCGCCTCGGTGACGTGGTACTTCGCCAGCTGGTACCGCTGTACCTTGAACAGGTCCTCGGGGTAGCGAAGGTGCTCCATCAGCCCGTCCGGGATCTCCGACTTGGGCTGCACGGTGTCGGGGAACGCGCCCATCCAGGCCTTGAGGATCGGGTCGTCGTCGTCCCAGGCGTAGAGAGTGACGGTGCCGTCGTAGGCGTCGACTGTCGCCTTCACCGCGCTGCGCATGTAATTGATCTCGTCCGTCGGCAGCGTCTGCAGGCCGGTGTCCTCCTGCAGCGAGTCATCGATCATCGCGGCGAACGACTCGCGTTGCGCATAGGGGTAACGATCGGTAGTGGTGTAGCCGTCGACGATCCACAGCACCCGTCCGTCCACCACGGCGGGGTACGGGTCGCTGTCGAGCGTCAGCCAGGGTGCGACCTTCTCGACCCGCTCGATGGGCTTGCGGTTGTAGAGGACCTGGCTGTTGTCGTTGACCCGCCCCGAGAGCAGGAAGTTGGGCTCCCCGAACTTCAGGGCGTACATGAACTGGTTGAAGGTGCTGCCGACGGGAACGCCGCCCTCACCGTCGTACGTCGTTGTCTCCTCCTCGTCCGTGGCGGCGCCGGGGAGCGCCAGCTCGACGGAGTTGGCCTCCTCGGACGCCTTTCCGACGATCGAGTAGTCCGGGCTCTTCTCGCCGAAGTAGATCCGCGGCTCGAACCCATCATCGAGCTCGCTCAGCGCCTCCTGGCCGGAGTCGTTGCCCTCGGCCCAGACGATCCGGTCGCCGGACACTGCGGACGGGATCTGGTCGGCGTACGCCGCGATGATCCCTTCGCCGTGGGTATAGACGGTGTGCAAGTTGTTCCAGTTCCGGTCGCTCTCGTTGATGCCATTCTGGTCCAGTTCTCGCGCGCCCAGCACCAGAGGCGTCTCTTGGCCGTCGATGTCGTAGCGGTCCACGTCGAGCACGCTGGCGACGGAGTAGTGCGCGCGCACCTGCTGCCGCTGCTCGAACGTCTCCCGGACCTGCTGCGGGTCCACGAGCGGGACCGAGGCCGTCTCGCCGGTGATTTGGGCGAGCGTGAGGTCGCCGATCCCGCCGTTGTAGTCCTCGAACTCCACGTCACTGAGGTCGTACGCCGCCCGGGTGGCGGCCATGTTGTCCTCGATGTAGGGGGCTTCCTTGTCCGCCTCCGACGGCTTCACCTGGAACTGCTGCACGATCGCCGGCCAGATCATCCCGAGCAGTACCGACGAGACCGCAAGTAGTGCAAGCCCCATGACCGGCAGTTGCCAAGTGCGTCGCCAGATGTTGAGGAAGAACAGCACGGCGCAGATCAGCGCGATGCCGAGCAGGATGTTCTTCGCGGGGAGCACCGCGTTGTCGGCCGCATAGTTCATGCCGGTGAAACGTTCGTGAGACTCGTTGACCAGGTCGAAGCGGTCCAGGTAGTAGTCCACGGCCTTGGCGAGCACGAAGACGCCCAGCAGCACCGAGATCTGCACCTGCGCCGCTCCGGACAGCCGGTCGCGGCTGACCTGCAGCCGGATGCCGCCGTAGAGGTAGTGAACGACAGCAGTCGCGAGCAGCGCGATCACGGCGGTCGCCATTGCGAAGTCGACGAGGTAGTGCTGCCAGGGCAGGTGGAAGACGTAGTAGCCGATGTCCTTCTCGAACTTCGCGTCCTCGGTCCCGAAGGACTGCGCGTTGCGCCACAGCAGGTAGGTGCGCCACTCACCCATCGCGGAGGCGCCGGCGAACAGGCCGATCACCGCCGCGACGCCGAGCAGCAGGTAGGTCCGGATGGGTGTGACCGCGTCGCGGTAGCGGTCGAGCCCGGTCTGCTCGGGCGACGTCGGGCGGAACAGCGGCCGGAACCGGTAGGCCAGGAACATGTTGACGCCGACGACGACGCCCATCACCGCGCCGAACGAGAGGAACAGGCCGATCTTGGTCCAGATCAGGGTGCTGAACACTTGGCCGTAGCCGACCGATTTGTACCAGAGCCGGTCGGTGTAGACCGACGCGAACGTGGTGATGCCGAAGAACACCACGACCAGCACCACGCCGGTGATGATCAGTGCCCGCGAACGTCGCGGCGCCGGGCGCGCTGGTCGGCGCGGCTCTTCCTCGTCGAACAGCTCGCTCACGGCTTCTCCTGCTCCTGCTCTTGCTCATCGCTCAGGGTCGCGCCCAGAAGGGCCAGCAGCCCGGGCACCAGGTCGGTGCCGCCCACCACGGACTGGTTGTCGTCGTGCGCACGCACTCGTAGGGCACAGTACGTCGCCCCGTGACGGGTCGCACCGGCCACGATCCGCACCTCTTGCCGGTCGGGGTGCTCGAGCGCGAACTGCTGCGCGCTCTCCGGGTCCTCCGGGATCGCGTCGTCAGCGGCCGGCGGCAGCACCAGCCGCTCCACCACTGCGGCGCACCCCGCCACGTCGTCGGGCCAGGCAATCGACTCCAGCACCTGCTCCAGCGGCACGTCGGGGTCGAGCTGGTCCTGCTCGACCGCGGTCAGGGACCCGCGCTCGGACGACGCGTCCAGGCCCATCGCCGCGGCCAGGGCCGGCTCGCGGCGTACGAGCTGGGCGGTGTCGACCAGGGCGTAGAGGCGGGCGGGCTGGTCCCAGCCACCGTCCGCGAGGTGTGACTCGATCTCGAGGACCGCGGCCGCCAGGGCCGGGTCGCCGTCGAGGTCAGCGATCGGATCCATCAGGGCTTCGCGTCCTCACATCGGGGCAGCTCGGCGTCGTGGTCGGCGGTCCACGCCTCGATCGCCAGCCGCGCGTCGTGCATCGTCTCGGCGCGCACCAGCCGCATGTCGCCGTTGTCGGCGCCCAGCGCGTCCTCGCAGTTGGCCTCCGGCACCAGGAACAGCTCGGCGCCCGACTCGCGCGCGGCCACGACCTTCTGCTGGATGCCGCCGATCGGCCCCACCTCACCGGTCGGGGCGATCTCACCGGTGCCGGCGATGATCTGGCCGTCGGTCAGCGATCCCGGCGTCAACGTGTCGTAGATGGCCAGCGAGAACATCAGTCCCGCACTCGGTCCGCCGATGTCCGGGGAGATGTTGACCGTCACGTCGAACGGGAACCGGAAGCCGGTCCCGAGGTAGATGCCGATGGCCGAGCCGTCCTCTCCCTGCTCGGGGGTGAGGGTGACGTCGGTGCGCTTGTGGTCGCGGAGTACGACGAGCTCCAACGGCTCCCCCGCCTTGCTCCCCTTGATCGCGGCCACCACCTCCTCGGCGGTCCGCACCCGCTGACCGCCGATCTCGAGGAACAGGTCGCGTGCGAGCAGCTTGCCCTCGGCCGGCGAGCCGGCGTTGACGTAGGAGACGCCGGGCAGCGGGGTGACCTTCAGGCCGAGCTCCTGCTGGGCCACGGCGATCGCCGAGTCCTGCGAGGTGATCATCTGGACCTGGCCCTCGATCTGGTTCTCCTTGTCCGTCTTCACGTCGCCGTGCACGGCGTCGTAGGGATAGACGGCGTCGTCTGGGTCCAGCCAGGCGCCCATCAGCTCCAAGAGGGTCTTGTCGGTCTCGGGCGCGGTCACCAGCACGGTGGTCATCCGCAGTTCGCCGTTGTCGCGATAGGTCTTGTGGCCGCGCACCTGGATGATCTCAGCCTCGTTCTGATCCTTCGCGAGCACGTCGATCGTGTAGCCCGGCGCGTAGACCACGAACGGCAGCGGCATCAGCGCGGCCGCGACGATCAACCCGAGCACCAGCGGCACGGCCGCCACCGCGGCGATCAGGCGCTGGTTCATGGCGCCAACCCTCTCATCCGGGCCAAGTTCCCGGGCGCGGGGTTCAGCCTGCGCGACGCTCCTGCTCAGGCGGCTTCGCCCGCGACGGTCGTACGGCGACGCCACTGCTGCGGTCCCGCTGCGGCACCCGCGGTGCGTAGCCGCTGGTCGGCCGCTTGGCGCGGCGCTCGTCGGAGAGCGCCTCGCCCAACCGGCGTACCGCGGCCTCGCGGTCGATCTCGCGGCGACTCTGCCGGCCCAGCAACGCGACCCAGCCCATCGTCACGACGGTGACGACGACCGGGGGCACCAGCCACAGCAGGATCTCCACCCTCTCGAGAGTAAGAACCCCTCGATGGTTGAGGTGCGAGGCGCGCCAGCGCCGGCCTCACACCGCTAGGGAGAGCCGACCCACTCGTCGCTGCCGTCGGCGAACCGCTGGTGCTTCCAGATCGGCACCTCGGCCTTGAGCCAGTCGATCAGGTCGCGGGACGCGTCGAACGCCTGCCCGCGATGCGCGGCGGCGGCGCACACCACCACGGCGATGTCGCCGATGTCGAGGCTGCCGACCCGGTGGACCGCGGCGACCCCATGGACGGGGTGCGCTTCGGCGACCCGTTCGCAGACCGCGCGCATGGTGTCGAGCGCTCCAGGGTGCGCGGAGTAGTCGAGTCCGACCACGTCCTTGTCCTGGTCGTGGTCGCGGACGCGGCCCACGAAGAGCGTGACCCCGCCGCTGCCCTCCCCCTCGACACTGGCCAGCACCTCGGCGACGTCCAGGGGTGTCTCCTGGATCTCCACGAGTCGGACTGCGGGGTGGCTCACGAGCCGACCCTAGCCGGGGCATCCGGTTGTCGCGTCGGCGTACCGTGGGGCTCATGAGCAACGACCCCGGGGACCGCCCGGACGAAGGGCAGAACCCGTTCAAGGGCACACCCTTCGAGCAGTTCTTCGCCGGCGGCATGCCCGCCGGGATGCCGGACCTGAGCCAGCTGATGGGGCAGTTCCAGTCGCTGATGCAGCCCTACGACGGGCCGCTCAACTGGAACGTCGCCGATGACCTGGCCCGCAAGACCGTCGCGGCCGAGCCCGACCCGAGCCCGAGCTCCCGGCAGAAGGACGCCGTCGCCGACGCCGTACGGCTGGCCGACCACTGGCTCGACGAGGCCACCGGCTTCCCCTCCGGCGTCACCTCGACCGCCGCCTGGAGCCGGGCCGAGTGGGTCGTGGAGACCCGCGACGTCTGGAAGGTGCTGGTCGAGCCCGTCGCTGAGCGGTCCGTCTCCGGACTGGGTGGCGCGTTGCCCCCGGAGATGCAGGCCAACGCCGGCCCGCTGATCGGCATCATCGGCAAGGCGGTCGGCGCGATGCTGGCCTCGCAGGTCGGTTCCGCCCTCGGCGCGCTGGCCGGTGAGGTGCTCAGCGTCTCCGACATCGGCATCCCGCTCGCCGCCCCCGGCAAGGCCGCGCTGGTGCCCGCCAACGTGACGGCGTTCGCCGAGGGACTCGACGTCACCGAGGACGACGTAGTCCTCTACCTCGCGCTGCGCGAGGCCGCGCACCAGCGACTGTTCGCCTCCGTGCCGTGGCTGCGCGATCACCTGATCGGCGCGGTCACCGACTTCGCCGGCGGCATCGAGATCAACGTGGAGTCGATGCAGCAGCGGATGGAGGAGCAGCTCCGGGGCGTCGACCCCAGCAACCCCGAGAGCATGCAGCAGCTGCTCGAGGGCGGGATGTTCGACCTCCCCGAGTCGCCGGCCCAGCGGGCCGCGCTCGAGCGCCTTGAGATCGCGCTCGCGCTGGTCGAGGGCTGGGTCGACGAGGTCGTCGGCCAGGCCACCGCCGAGCGGATGCCCGCCGCCGCCAAGCTGCAGGAGGCCGTACGCCGCCGGCGCGCCGCGGGCGGTCCGGCCGAGCAGACCTTCGCCGCCCTGGTCGGCCTCGAGCTGCGCCCGCGTCGGCTGCGGGACGCGTCGACGCTCTGGGGCTCGCTGCGCACCCGGCAGGGCACCGAGGCCCGCGACGGCGTGTGGATGCACCCCGACCTGCTGCCGACGTCGGCCGACCTCGACGACCCGCTCGGCTTCCGCGAGGACGCCGCCGCGCCGCCCGAGCTCACCGAGGACGACTTCGACGCAGAGCTCCGCAAGCTGCTCGACGACGAGTGACGCTGCACGACGACGCGCTCGGCACGCTGCGCGACTGGATGCCGCCCAGCCCCGCGCAAGCGACCGTGCGCGACCGCTACGTCGCGCACCTGCTCGCGCACCCCGACGGGCTGTCCCGCGAGTGCCGGCCCGACCACATCACCGCGAGCACCCTGGTGCTCAGCCACGACCGCAGCCGGGTCCTGCTGACCCTGCACGCGAAGGCGCAGCGGTGGTTCCAGTTCGGCGGTCACTGTGAGCCCAGCGACCGGACGCTCGCCGCCGCCGCGCTGCGCGAGGCGACCGAGGAGTCGGGGGTGACGGACTTGCTGATGTCCCCCACGCCGGTCCAGCTGAACGAGCACGTGGTGCCGTTCTGCGGTCCGACTGGCGGCGTACACCACCTGGACGTGCGGTTCGTGGCGGTGGCGCCCGAGGACGCGGAGCACGCGACCAGTGAGGAATCCCTCGACGTCCGCTGGTGGCCGGCGGATGCGCTGCCGGATCCGGAGCTGGTCGAGCTCGTGCGGCTGGCTCGCGCCGACCGCTAGATTGCGAGCGTGGACCCGGCCGGGATCCTGCTCCAGACGAGCGCCTTCGGCGACCTCACGGCGGTGGACGTCGAGGAGTTGCTGCCAGAGGTGAGCGAACGCACCTACGAGGCAGGCCAGGCGCTGTGGGTCGAGGGCGACCCGGCGCTCGCGCTGTACGTCGTGGCCCAAGGTCAGGTCAAAGCGCACCGAGTGGGGCACGACGGCGGCGAGGTGATCCTGGGTATCTATCGTGGCGTCGACCTGGTCGGCGAGGTGGGCGTCTTCCACCCCAGCGGGATCCGCCGGGTCAGCACCACCGCAATGACGCCTGCGACGTGTCTCCGGATCGCACGCGCACCCCTCCTCGCGTTCCTCTCCCGGCACCCGATCGCGATGGAACGGATGCTGGAGCGGCTCAGCACGGTCGCCGGTCAGGCGGCGTACTCCTTCACCGGCTTGGCGTTCGACGACATCCGGCGGCGGGTGGCGGTGGCGCTCCTCGGCCTCGCCGCCGAGTTCGGTGAGGAGACCCGCGAGCACGGGACGCGGATCCGGCTGCGGCTCTCGCAGGGCACTTTGGCATCCCTCGTGGCCGCGTCCCGCGAGAACGTCAACCGCGCACTCGCAGCGTTCGTGAGCGCCGGCGTGGTCAGTCAGCGCGAAGCTCACTTCCACCTCCACGACCTCGACGCCCTGCGCCAAGCGGCCATCCCACCTCTGGACCTGTGACACGCGGCACTGCGCTCGCTGGGTCCGGGGAGCACTCTCCACACATGACCAGCACCAGCTCCGGCATCGATGCCGCCCTCCGCGCCGAGTTCGCCGGCGAGATCCTGACCTCAGACGACGGCGACCAGTACGACGCCGCCCGGACCGTCTTCAACGCGATGTTCGACCGGCGTCCCGCGATCATCACGCGGGCAACGTCGTCCGCAGACGTCGCCGCCGCCCTTGCCTTCGCCCGGGCGAAGGATCTGCCGATTGCGGTGCGCGGCGGCGGCCACTCCGTCGCTGGGTACTCGACCATCGACGACGGCCTCCTGATCGACCTCGGGCCGATGAAGCGGATCGACGTGGACCCCGACGGCCGGCGAGCACGCGTGCAGCCGGGCGTCACCTGGGGCGAGCTCGACCGGGCCACCCAGGAGCACGGCCTCGCCACGACCGGTGGCCGGATGACCACGACAGGTGTCGCCGGCTTCACCCTCGGCAGCGGTAGCGGGTGGCTGGAGCGGCAGCACGGCTTGGCCTGCGACAACCTCCTCTCGGCTGAGGTCGTGACCGCCGACGGCCGGGTGCTCACAGCGAGTGCCGCGGAGAACGCGGAGCTGTTCTGGGGACTGCGCGGAGGTGGGGGCAACTTCGGGGTGGTCACCGAGTTCGAGTTCCAGCTGCACCCGGTCGGCCCGCTCGTGTTCGGCGGCCTACTGATGTACCCGCGTGCCCAGGCACCGGAGGTGGCCCGGCACTTCCGGGATGTGATGCGTGATGCGCCGCGCGCGATCGGCGGGGGTCTCGTGCTCATGCACGCCCCGCCCGCGCCCTTCGTTCCTGCGGAGCTGCAGGGCCGCCCGGCGATCGCCGTCGTCGCTGCCCACTGGGGATCACTCGAGGAGGGCGAGGCCGCGCTGGCGCCGTTGCGCGAGTTCGGCGATCCGCCGGTCGACCTGATGCAGCCGATGCCGTACCTCGACTTCCAGGCCCTGACCGACGCCGGCAACCCACCGGGCCGTCGGAACTACTGGCGCTCCCAGAACCTGCGCGACCTGCCCGACGACGCGATCGACGCGGTCATCGCCTCCGCCGCGGTGGCCACCTCGCCGTTCAGCGTGGTGATCATCGGTCAGGCCGGCGGTGCCATCGCCGACGTACCGGAGGACGCGACGGCGCTGGGCTCTCGGTCGGCACCGTGGGTCTACCACTGCTACGGGAGCTGGATGGAGCCGGACGACGCTCCACACATCCAGTGGGTACGCGCCACCGAGCAGGCGATGCGGCCGTGGGCCGCCGGAGGCATCGCACTGAACTTCGTCAGCGAGATCGACGACGCTCGGGTCCAGCAGACCTTCGGCGAGGAGAAGTACCGTCGCCTGGTGGCGCTGAAGGACGAGTACGACCCGGAGAACCTGTTCCGGATGAACCAGAACGTGCGGCCGTCGGCAACGACCGAGTAGGTCAATCCAGCTCGTCGGGCGGCGCCTCGACGTGGGCGGCGGCGGACCAGCCGAGCAGGTAGCCCTTGGCCTTCTCGGCCTGGGGATAGCGGTCGACCCACGACCAGAACTTCGCGTCGTGTCCGGGCTCGAGCAGGTGCGCGAGCTCGTGGACGATCACGTAGTCGATCACCCAGCCGGGCATCCGCTCGAGGCGCTGGGACAACCGGATGGTGCGGTCGCCGGGCGTGCATGATCCCCAGCGGGAGTTCTGGTTGGTCACCCAGCGCACGCTCACCGGCGTGGCCAGGCCGCCGAGCCAGCGGTCACTGAGCTGCAGCGCGCGTTCGAGCAGCTCGTCGTCGGAGAGCAGGCTCTTCTTCTCCGCTTTCTCGATCCGGGCGACCATCGTCTCGACCCACTCGGCCTCTTCCTTGCGGGTCAGCGATGCCGGGATGAGCACGACGATCCGCTCACCCTCGCGATAGGCCGACACCGTGCGCCGACGGCGCTTCGAGCGGCGTACCTCCACATCGGCGCGCGTCATGGTTCACAACTTACTTGCTCGCCCAGGCCAACAACCGGTCCTTCGGCCAGGTGTTGACGATCCTTTCCGGGTCGATCCCGGCGTCCTCCGCGCGCTCGCAGCCGAGCACCTGGAAGTCGAGCTGGCCGGGTGCGTGGGCGTCGCTGTCGATCGAGAACACGCAGCCGATGTCGCGGGCCAGCTCGAGCAGCTTCGTGGGTGGGTCGCGACGCTCGGGCCGCGAGTTGATCTCCACCGCGACGTCGTTCTCGGCACACGCCTCGAAGACGGCCTTCGCGTCGAACTGCGACTGGCCGCGGGTCCCGCGGCCTCCGGTGACCAGTCGTCCGGTGCAGTGGCCGAGCACATTGGTGTGCCGGTTGCGGACCGCGCCGATCATCCGCCGGGTCATCGCGTCCTTCTCCATCTTCAGCTTGGAGTGGACGCTGGCGACGCGTACGTCGAGCCGGTCCAGGAGCCCCTCGGTCTGGTCGAGCCCGCCGTCGTCGAGGATGTCGACCTCGATCCCCTTGAGCAGGGTGAAGTTCCCGAGCAGATGCTCGTTGACCGCGTCGACCACATCGAGCTGACGGGCCAGGCGCTCCGGGCTCAGGCCGCGAGCGATGGTCAGCCGCGGTGAGTGGTCGGTGAGCACGAGGTACTCGTGGCCGAGCTCGATCGCGGTCATCGCCATCTCCTCGATCGGCGAGCCACCGTCGGACCAGTCGGAGTGCAGGTGCAGGTCACCCCGGATCGCGCCCCGCACCTCGGCCCCGCCGTCGGTGAGCGGTCCCGCGTGCTCGGCCTCGAGGGCGGCGAGCCGCTCGGGCAGCTCGCCTCGGGCCGCCGCCGTGATCACCTTCGCCGAGCTCGCGCCGATCC
Source organism: uncultured Actinomycetota bacterium (assembly GCA_963809015.1). Lineage (GTDB taxonomy): Bacteria > Actinomycetota > Actinomycetes > Propionibacteriales > Nocardioidaceae > Nocardioides. The sequence continues at coordinate 574,090 of CAWEHX010000008.1, read as the reverse complement.
CGGGCAGCTTGGTCAGGCTGCCGTCCGCGACGGCGCGGGAGACCTCGTCCGGATCCAGCGGCAGGATGGTCGCGGCGGCGTTGCGGAACGCCTTCACCTTGTAGGTGTCCTCGCGGGCCCGCTCGAGCAGGAACGCGATCCGGCGCAGCGCTGCGACCGGCCCGGCGTCGTACGGCTCGGGATCCGGCACTTTCCCTCCAACTATTTGTTGTCCACACCCGGTGGACATCGATTCTTGCTGGTCAGCGCAGCGTACGGCGGGCCGAGGCGGGATTCCTCCACAGTGCCGTCGTACCTCTCGGTGCCGATTTCCACGGCCTGAGCCGGTCGTCCACAACTTCATCCACAGGCTTATCCACAGAGGTGGGCCAGCCTGCATTGACCCTGCGGGGGGCGGCTCCCTACCGTTCCTGACCAGACGAGGCCCCCGGTCCGTCGAGCGACATTCGCAAGGGGAAGGCAAATGTCGTAAGACCGACTGGGGGCCTCCTCATGTTCCGGCTCAGTTGCCGGTGAACACCGGGGCGCGTTTCTCCCTGCTGGCCCGGATCCCCTCCTGGAGGTCCTCGGTGGCGAGGGTGATCGGCTGGGCCATCGCCTCCCACTGCACGCAGGCCTCGAAGTCACGGTGCCCGCCGTCTGCCAGGGCCAGCTTGGTCAGCCGGCTGGCGATCGGGGCGGTCGCGGCAATCTCGGCGGCGGTGGCCAGCACCTCGTCGAGGAACCCATCGGGCCCGATCTCCCGCGAGACCAGACCCATGCGGAGCGCCTCGTCGGCCTCCACGACCCGACCGGTGAGCAGCAGGTCACGGGCGTGCGCCTCGCCCACGACGTTGGGCAGCAGGTAGGTGCCGGCCATCCCGGCGTGCATGCCGAGCCGCACGAACGGCGCACCGAGCTTGGCCCCGGTGGCGGCGTACCGGATGTCGCAGGCGAGCGCGAGGCACAGGCCCGCGCCGATCGCGGCGCCGTTGACCGCGGCGATCGTGGGGACCTCGAGCTTCCGGATCGACAGCCAGGCGCGGTAGAACGCGATCATCCGGGTGCGCAGGTAGTCGACGGTGGCGTCGGGCTCGCTGGCGATCCACCCGGTGTTGCCGCCGGAGCAGAACGCCGAACCCTCACCGGTGACCACCACCGCCCGCACCGTCGGGTCGGCCGCCAGCTCGTCGATCGCGGCGACCCAGGAAGCGGTCATCTCGTCGGACATCGCGTTGCGCATGTCGGGGTTGTCGAGGACCAACAGGGCGACCCCGTCGGATGGGCGCTCGAGGCGCAGATGGGTGAGCTCAGGCATGCGCGCAGGGTACTGAGCGGCCCTTTCCGGCGCCGTGAGCGGTTTCACGCGCAAATGCGGCTCGCGGAGCGCCTGCTACGCCTAAGCCCAGGCGTGTCGTAGGGTCGGATTGGTTCTGAGACACCTGTCACAGGACTTCCGGCGGGCTTCCCCTGTTTACCCCGTCGCGACGACCGAATGAGTGACGAGAGCAAGGAGGCCGTCATGGCGGAGACCTGGAGCGGCGAGTTCTACTGCGTGAAGTGCAAGGCGAAGCGTGAGGCCTCGGGCGAGGTCAAGGTCAATGACAAGGGCACCCGGATGGCCAAGGGAGTTTGCCCCGTCTGCGGCACGAACCTCAACCGGATCCTCGGCAAGGTCTAACTCGCTGACCGAGTAACAGCCAGACTTCTATGACGGCGGCACCCCCTCGGGGAGTGCCGCCGTCGGCGTTTTGCTCGGCTGTGGAGAGCCACGACTGCGGCACCGGGCACTGTGTGACGCTCGCGGCATGGCCGAGCCCGAGCACCAGAGACTGCGGTGGCGGCCGGGAGTTCGCGTCGTACGGCGCGACGCCGGGCATCTCCAGGTGGGCGTCGACCCGCCGCGCCGGGTGATCGTCCCGGACACCCCGGCAGTGCGCTCCTCCTTGCGGCACCTGTCTGCCCACGACGCCGACGGCGCTGCCGCGTTACGTTCGTTGCGTGACGCGGGCCTGCTGCTCGACGGCGGCGAGCCGGACTCGCGGACGCCGGCAACTCCAGGGGTACGCCGCGCGGCCGAGGCGCAGTTCGGGGAGGAGGCCGCGAGCCGGTTGGTCGCGCGCACCACAGCCCGGGTCGGCGTACGCGCGGCTTCCGGAGCTCGAGCCGCGGCCACGTCCTTGCTTCGTGCGGCGAGCGTGGGCCAGGCCGGGCCGGGCGACGTGCCGAGTGTCTGGCTCGTGGTCACAGCCGACGAGCCGGCCCGCGGAGACATCGACCCGCTGGTCCGCGAGGGCGCACCGCACCTGCTGGTCACGAACGGCCCGACCGCACGGGTCGGGCCGTTCGTGGTTCCCGGACGCACCGCCTGCCTGCGCTGCGTCGACGCGCACCTCGCCGAGCTGGATCCGCGTCGGCCGTTGGTCGTCGAGCAGGTGGCTCGAGCGGCCCAGGAGACCGGCGAGACACCAGTCGACCCCACTTTGGAGACGCTCGCTCTGGCCTGGGCGGTTCGCGACCTGACGCGCTACGCCGAAGGAGACCGCCCGGCCACCTGGTCGGCCGTGGTCACGATCGACCACACCGGGCCCGCCGTACGCCAGGAGTGGGAGCGGCACCCGCACTGCGGTTGCGCCTGGGACGAACTGCTCTGAGCTCGGCTCACCAGTACTCGCTGTCGAGCTTGCCCTCCATGCTGCGCAGGTTCTGCCGCGAGCACGCGTCGCAGTAGGTGCGCTGGCGACCGTTCTCGACCGAGGTCGTCCACGACAGGGTCAGCGCCACATCGGACTCCTGACGACCGCAGAAGTCGCACACCCGGGGCTGCTCGTCGGCCACACATCCAGCGTACGTCCGCCAGGGTGCCGAAAACGGAAGAGAGGCCGGGTACGACGTGTGTCGTACCCGGCCTCTGTTTCACCCGCGATCAGGGTGTTCCGGAGGTGACTCCCCCGGAGTCCTACAGTGCGCGAGCGAGTGCGAGACGAGCTCGCTGCGCAGCACGCTCAGCCTTGCGGCTCAAGCGGCGGTAGCGGACGAGGTTGTCCCCCGCTCGCAGCTGCTGCGCCTCTCCCAGGCGCGCGGACATCTGTGCCCGCGCTAGGTCTTCATGCATGAGGTGGTTCATGTCAGTTCCGTTCGTTTGGTGAGTCATGTCGGGTTGTCGTGCTGCTTGTCGGTTGAGGACTACGAGTCGCTGGTCACGCGGCGACCTCGTTCTTACGAGGACGGCCACGCGGGCGCTTGCGGGGGATCACCACTCCTTGCAGGAACAGCTCACCGCCCCAGACGCCCCAGGGCTCACGCCGGTCGAGCGCACCGGACAGGCACAGGGCCTGTACGGGGCAGTCCGTGCAGAGCGCCTTGGCGAACTCCACGTCGGAAGGGGACTCGGCGAACCACAGCTCGGGGTCGTTGACCCGGCAGGGGAGCGCCAGTTCGTCCACCTTCTCGGCCTGGTCGTGCAGTCCGCCGAGCGTCAGCTCGGCCTCCTCCACGGCAGCCCCATCAGTGCGGTCGAGAACGCTGATGGTCATATGTCACCTCCTGTCGTTGACCTGATCGCGTTGGTTGTTCGGTCGGGGTCTGCGGCCCTTGAATCTGGTTGAGAGAAACAAGAAGGCCGCGGATCCCTTGGTGGGTTCCGCGGCCTGGAGGTGCCGATTCTGTTGGTATCAACAGACTGGCGGACTCCAGGCATTGGTCCCCGGGATGTAGGCCGGAACGAAGCCCACGTGTCCCTTGGTCGCAGCAGCCGTACGGTCCATCGTGATGACGAGGGTGCGACCGCAAGCGGGCATGCCAAAGGCGGACGTGAGCTGCGTCCGGTTCGGGTTCTTGATGTTGACCACGGGGGCCACCTCCTCTACTTCACTAGTGCGCCGGTCCTGCCAAGACCGTGGTGCGCGGTTGCTGGTTCGGGAAAGTTACCGTGACCCGTATGTAAGGGGCAAACCATTTGTTGACTTTTTTCCGGATTTCTCCAGAGTTGGCAGAATTTCGTTCTGCCTGAGCAGTTATTCGACGAGGGTCAGCAGCTCGTCGCCGTACTTCTGGAGCTTGTCGGGTCCGACCCCTGAGATCTTCAGCAGCGCCGCGGGAGTGCGCGGCCGGTGCTCGGCGATCTGCTCGAGCGTGCTGTTGCTGAACACCATGAACGCGGCCACCTCGTCGCTGGCAGCCCGCTCCTTGCGCCACTCGCGCAGCCGCTCGAAGAGAGCCTCGTCGTAGGGCACTGGGCAGTCGACGCAACGCCTGCGGACCTTCTCCGCCTTGGTCTGCAGCGGCCGGCCGCACTCCGCACAGGTCCGCGCGCCACGGGTCCGGCCGCCGGTCGTCACCTGGCGCTGCGCCTCGGGCAGCAGTGGGTCGAGGAACCGCGACGGCTTGCGCCGGGCCGCCTGACCGGGGTTTCGTGCGCTCGCCCACGAAAGGCGCAGATCGGTGCGGGCCCGGGTCATGCCGACGTAGAGCAGCCGACGCTCCTCCTCGACCGCCTCGGGGGTGTCGGCGTAGGTGATCGGCAAGGTGCCGTCCTGAAGCCCGCAGAGGAACACCGAGTCCCACTCCAGACCCTTGGCGGCATGGAAAGTCGCCAGGGTGACGCCGTCGGCAACCGGGGCGTGCTGCTCGGCGGCGCGGCGGTCCAGGTCATCGACGAACGCACCGAGATCGCCCTGCCCGGACCGGGCGAACTCCTCTGCCTGGGACATCAGTGCCTGCCAGGACTCCCAGCGGTCCCGGGTCCGGCCCCGCGCCTCGGGCGGCTGCTCCGACCAGCCCATCGAGGCGAGGATCGCGCGGACGGCATCGACCAGGTCGCCTCCGTCGCCCCCCGACCGGGCAGCGCCACGGATCCGAGTCACCGCCTCGCGCACCTCCGGCCGGTCGAAGAACCGGGCAGCGCCGCGGAGGACGTAGGGGATCGAGCGGTCGGTCAACGCATCCTCGAACGCCTCGGACTGGGCGTTGATCCGGAACAACACCGCGATCTCGCCCAGCGGCCGGCCGCCCCGACGCAGCTCCTCGATCCCTGTCGCCACCGCCGCCGCCTCGGCCACCTCGTCGGGGTGACCGGTGTAGGTCACCTCCGGTCCCGCCTCGCGCTGCGCGCGCAGCTCGACCGACTCGGAGCCCGAGCCGGCGAGCAGGGAGTTGGCGGCCGCGACCACCTGCGGGGTGGAGCGGTAGTTGCGGACCAGCTCGATCGAGGTGGTGCCGGGGTACTTCGCTGGGAAGCGGGTGAGGTAGCCCGCGTCGGCGCCCGCGAACGAGTAGATCGTCTGGGCCGGGTCGCCCACCACGCACAGCTCGTCGCGGCCGCCCAGCCAGAGATCGAGCAGCGCCGACTGGATCGGCGAGACGTCCTGGAACTCGTCGACGACGAACCATTTGTACTGCCGGCGCACCTGCGCGGCCACTCGTTCGTCGTCGGCGAGCAGACCGGCCGTGAGCAGCAGCACGTCCTCCATGTCCATGCGGCCCTGCCCCCTCTTGACCTCCTCGTAGCTCGCGAACACCCGGCCCACGCTCTCGAGGTCGAGCCCCGCCACCGAGCGGCCGCGGATCTCTGCCAGGGCTGCGTAGTCGTCGGGCTGGACGTTGCTCACCTTGGCCCACTCGACCTCCGAGGCGAGGTCGCGGAGCAGCGCCTGGTCGGCGTTGATCCGCAGCCGCCGCGCGGCGGTGACCAGCAGCCCGATCTTCGACTCGATGAGGGTCGGCAGCTCGGTGCCGTAGGCGTGCGGCCAGAAATAGCGCAGCTGGCGCAGCGCGGCGGAGTGGAAGGTGCGCGCCTGCACCGCCTGCGCGCCGAACCGGCGCAACCGCTGCCGCATCTCGCCGGCGGCCCGGGTGGTGAACGTGACGGCCAACACCTCGGTCGGGGCGTAGACGCCGGTCGCCACGCCGTAAGCGATCCGATGCGTGATCGCCCGCGTCTTGCCGGTGCCGGCGCCCGCCAGCACCCGCACCGGGCCGCGCAGCGCCTCGGCCACCAGGCGCTGCTCGGGGTCGAGCGCGGCGAGCAGCTCCTCCGGAGACGTCATCGGGAACAAACTCCTGGTCGAGAGTGGTTGATCAAGGCGGCAAGAATGACCCTAGACGCAGGAGGCGACACCTCACGATGAGCGGCACTTTCACCATGTACACCACACCGTGGTGCGGCTACTGCCACCGGTTGAAGAGCCAGCTCGACCGCGAGGGGATCCCCTTCGAGATCGTCGACATCGAGCAGACGCCGGGTGCGGCGCAGATCGTGGAGTCCGCCAACCACGGCAACCAGACGGTCCCCACGCTGGTCTTCGCCGACGGCTCCGCGCAGACCAACCCGTCGGTGGCGCAGATCAAGGAGAAGCTCGCCTCGCTGGCGGCCTGAGGCCTACCAGTGGCCCGGAAGCGGCCCGCCGTACCAGTGCTCGACGAGTGACCGGCTGATCGAGACCCCGCCGGGAAGCACGAGCGTTCCCGCCTCGGCCTGCTCCCGCATCTCCTTGCGCGTGAACCACTGCGCATCGTCGAGCTCGTCGTTGTCGACGGCGATGTCGGTGGTCTCGGCCCGGCCGATGAACCCGAGCATCAGGCTCGACGGCAGCGGCCACGGCTGGTTGCCGAAGTACTCCACCTCGCCCACGACGACGCCGGTCTCCTCGGCGACCTCGCGGCGTACGGCGTCCTCGAGGGTCTCCCCCGGCTCACAGAACCCGGCGAGCGTCGAGAACCTCCCCTCCGGCCAGACGGACTGCCGGCCGAGCAGGCAGCGCTCCTCGTCGGACCCCGGTTCGCCGTGGGCGACGACCATGATCACCGCCGGGTCCGAGCGCGGGAACTGCGAGCGCCCGCAGCCGACACAGGTCAGCTCGTGGCCCGCCGCGCGCACCTCGAGCGTGCCGCCGCAGCGGGGGCAGAACCGGGTCACCCACAGCCACTCGGCCAGGCCCAGCGCGTGGAACAGCAATGGCGCCAACCGCACCGACTCGCCGCCCAGGAACGGCAGCAGCCCCCGTAGCGGGAACCACTGGTCCGGCTCCGCCTTCGCCGCATCGGGCGGTACGACGACCGCGAACCAGGTCCGGCCGTCCCGCTCCCCGAGCAGCACCCGGTCGCCCTCGGGCGCCGCGCTCGACGCCACCCAGTAGATCGCGCCGTCGCGCGGCCGGACGCGCGTCCCGGAGATGACCAGCACCCGAGTCTCGGGATCCGCCCAGCGCTCGGCGAGCCAGGCCTCGTCGTTGCGTCGGAGCCCGGCGCGGTCGTGAGGATCGGCGGCCAGCTCCTGGTGCGGGTAAGTCACAGCGCCGACTCTAGGACTGCCTAGGCTGTCGGCCGTGAGCACCCACATCGGCGCCGCTGCCGGCGACATCGCGCCAATCGTCCTGATGCCCGGCGACCCGCGTCGCGCCACCTGGATCGCGGAGACCTTCCTCGAGGACGCGCGCTGCTACTCCGAGATCCGCGGGATGTTCGGCTACACCGGCACCTGGCGGGGCCAGCCGGTCTCGGTGCAGGGCTCGGGCATGGGTCAGCCGTCGGCGGCGATCTACATCAACGAGCTGTTCCGCGAGTACGACGTACAAGCCATCATCCGGGTCGGCTCCTGCGGAGCGCTGGCCGAGAACCTGGCGGTCCGCGACCTCGTGATCGCCTCGGGCGCCTGCACCGACTCCTCGATGAACCGGATCGCATTCGAGGGCCTCGACTACGCGCCCGTCGCCCACTTCGAGCTGTTGCGCGACGCAGCCGCGGCCGCCGAGCGCCACGGCGGCGCCCACGTGGGACTGATCTTCAGCAGCGACTCGTTCTACCCCGCCCGCCCCGAGTTGACCGCTCGGATGGTCGAGCACGGAGTGCTCGCCGTGGAGATGGAGGCGAGCGCGCTGTACACCCTGGCAGCCCGTTTCGGCCGGCGCGCGCTGACCATCTGCACCGTGTCCGACCACATCGTCACCGGCGAGGAGACGACGGCCGACGAGCGCGAGCGCAGCTTCAGCGCCATGGTCGAGATCGCGCTGGAAGCAGGTCTCGGAACTGCCTAGTCCTTCGCCCGCTCGCGCACGTACGCCGCGAACCCGGGCAGAGTGAACCGCACCAGTCCGTGACCGACCGGCTCGATCACGCCCTTCTCGATCAGCCGTTCCCGGGGAACGCTGATGGCGTGCGTGTCCTGACCGAGGTTCTCGGCGATCTGCGCGCGGCTCACGTTGTCGGTAGCGACCTGGGCCATGGCCCGGACGAAAGCCTTCTCGGCCGGGGTCGCCGATCCCCAACGGGCGCGGTACATCGCGTCGAGCTGGTTGGTGGCCGCCGGGATGCCTGCCCGGACGTGGTCGGCGTTGACCTCGCCGCCGCTGACCGGCTGGGCCGCGGCCCACGCCGAGCTGCCCAGGAGCTGGAGCAGATAGGGGTGTCCGTGACACTCGTCGGTCACCAGCGCCAGCGCCTCCGCGGTCCAGGTCACCTCGAGGGCCTCGGCCGGAGCGGTGAGGACGGCGAGTGCGTCGACCTCGCTGAGCAGGTCGAGCGGCACGAACGTGCTGCGCTCCCCGAACGTCGCCGCCCGCGTGATCGCCTCGGGCGTCACCGGCAGCCCGGCAGTGACCACCGCGAGTGGGTTGTCCTCGCGCTCGCCGTCGAGGTTCTGCAGGGTGTTGAGCAGGATGGACAGGTCATCGGCCGACGCGGCGTGCAGCTCGTCGATGAAAACCAGCAGGCCGGCGCCGCCCCGGCCGCGCACCAAGGTCGCGGCATCGTGCAGCAGATCCTCGAGTGCACCGATAGGAGCGGTCGCGGCGCCTGAGGACGCCGGCTCGTCGCCACCGGTGTGGATGTCTCCGGTCACCTTGAGCCCCGGGACGCCAAGCTCGATCGAGACCCGCTCCAGCCTGGCCTTCCAGCGGCGGCCCTCGTCGGCGTCGAGGGTCAGGTCGGCGCGATGGAGGGCACGCTCGACGCTGCGCACGAGCTCGGGGAGGAACGGTCGGTCCCTGGTGCAGGCGACCCAGACCGAGACGAACCCGAGCTCGGCCGCCTGGCGCTGCGCCGTGCGCAGCAGCGAGGTCTTGCCGAGTCCGCGCGGCGCGTGGAAGACCAGCAGCGGTCCTCCGAGCTCGCCGAACGTCGCCACCCGGCTCACCTGGTCGCGGATCCGGCCGAGCTCGGCGACCCGGCCCGCGAAGATCCGGGGCACCTGGCCGGGCGTGTAGGGGTTCGTCAGCGACTGCGCCATCCGCCGTCTCCCTGAGATAGACGTTGATACTTGGTCGAAAGTATCAAGATCTATCCGCCGTCACCAGTGCCTCGAGCTCGGCGCGTCCCGGCAGCTGCTCGGGCTCCACCAGCTCACCGGTCCGGACGTAGAAGAAGCCGGCGCGCACCCGGTCGAGGGGTACGTCGTGCAGCTCGGCCCAGGCCAGTCGGTAGAGGGCGAGCTGCAGCGGGTCGGCGGTCTGTGCTCGGTTGGTCTTCCAGTCGACGAGGAGGAACCCCTCTCCCTCGGCGTAGACCGCGTCGATGCGGCCGCGCACCACCTGGCCGGCGAGCACCAGCGCGAAGGCCGGCTCCACCGCGAGCGGGACGCGTTCGGAGAAGGGCCCCTCCTCGAAGAGCTTGATCAGCTCGCGCAGGTCGGAGTCGTCGTCGATGCCGGAGTCGCCTCTGCCGGGCAGCTCGTCGGGATCCAGCAGCACCTGCTGGCCGAAGCGGGTCTCGACCCAGGCGTGGAAGCGGGTCCCGAACCGAGCAGCGGGTGAAGGCTGGCGAGGCATCGGCCGGGCCAGGTCGCGCGCGAACGCCTCCGGGTCGTCGCGGAGTCGGGCCAGCGACGTGGCCGACAGCCCCGGCGGCAACGGCACCACGATCTCCGGCGAGCGGTCGCGCCTCGCCTCGTCGAGCAGCCGGGCGATCTCGTCGTCCCACTGCTTGATCCGGTCGAGCTCCAGCATGTCCTCGACGGCGTCGGGCTCGTCGAGCTTCGCCGCGCGCACCCGCTCGGCCGCGTCCCGGCGACGCTCCACCTCGGCGGTGCGGTGCGAGATCGGCCACGGCAGGTCGGGCGAAGCGTCGGCGTAGGGACTGGTCTCGCCCTTGGCGACGCACTCCCGCCATGCCTCGGGTTCGGCACCCCACGCGGCCATGGCCTCACGCGTCCGCAGGAGGTACGCCGACGGGCCGAGGCCGTTCTTCAGGTGCGGCGCCCAGCACCACGCGGAGACCGTGAGCTCGTGCCGCGCCCGCGTCCAGGCGACGTAGCCGAGCCGTAGCTCCTCGAGCGTCTCGTGGTCCTTGGCCGCCTTGAGGAACGCGCTGATGTCGTCGGGGGTGTGACCCCCGAGCACCGGCAGGTCCCGGGCGTCGCCGCGCAGCGCGTTGGGCATCATGAACGGCACGGTGAGCCAGGTCGACCTGGCCTGGCTGGTCGGGAACTTGCGCTCGGTCACGCCGACGAGGAAGACCGCGTCCCACTCCAGGCCCTTGGCCCGGTGAACGGTGAGCAGCTTGACCGAGTCGGCCTCGGACGGGGTCGCGACGTCGAGGCCCTGACCGAACTCGTCCTCGGCCTCGAGCCAGGCCAGCAGCGCAGCGAGGGTCACCTGGCCGTCGACCGCCTGGAACTCCGCGACCGCTTGGACGAACAGGTCGAGGTTCTCCCGCCGGGCACCCGCTGCCGGGCTGACCGACGAGGCGAGCTCGACGTCGATGCCGGTCGTGTCGACGATCCGGCGTACGAGATCGAGGAGGGGCTCGCCGATCGCCGAGCGCAACCGACGCAGCTCCGCGGCCAGCAGCCCGAAACGCTCGCCGGCCTCAGCCGAGTAGGGGAGGTCGCCCGGATCCTCGAGAGCGTCGGACAGGGACGGGATCTCGGTCGGGTCGGCGCCTTCGACGGCGGCGGCGAGCTGCTCGTGGACGTTCGCGAACTCCTGTCCCCCGCCGCGGCTGCCGGCGAGCTCGCGGGCGCGGCGACCGAGCAGGGCCAGGTCGCGCGGCCCGATCGCCCATCGCGGCCCGGCCAGCAGGGTGAGCAGCGCGGCGTTCGCCGTGACGTCCTGGATCAGGGTCAGCGTGGCCACCACCTCCGAGACCTCGGGCAGCCGAAGGAGTCCCTTGAGGCCGACGATCTCGACCGGGATCTCGCGGTCGCTCAACGCGTCGAAGACCGCGGCCGCGCTCGCGTTGTCTCGGGTCAGGACGCCGATCTCGCGCCAGCACGGCTGGTCAGTGCGCGCGGCGAGCTCCGCGTGCGTGGCGAGCACCCGGTCAGCGAGCCAGGCGAGCTCGTCGTCGGTGGTCTCGTGGACGACGGCGCGCACCTCACCGGCGGCCGCATCGGGCTTCGGCTCGAGCGGGAGCAGTTCCGGCCGCACGGCGTAGAGGTCGGCCGCGAGGTGGTTGGCGGTGGCGAGGATCCGCTCGTCGGAGCGCCGGTTGACCGTCAGTGGGTACGCCGCGCCGTCGCCCGCCGTCGGCGGGAAGTCGCGGGCGAACTCCAGGATGTTGGAGACCGAGGCGCCCCGCCAGCCGTAGATCGCCTGGTTGGGGTCACCGACGGCGGTCACCGGATGACCTCGACCGGTCTCGGTCGCGGGGCCGGAGAACAGCCGGCTCAGCATCAGCGCCTGAGCCACCGAGGTGTCTTGGTACTCGTCGAGCAGCACGACCTTGAACTTGTCGCGCTCGATGACGCCGACCTCGGGGCACTGCTCGGCCAGCCGAGCGGCCAGCGAGATCTGGTCGGAGAAGTCCATCAGGCCGAGGTGGCTCTTCAGCCCGCGGTAGGCCTCGACGAGGTCGAGCAGCTCGGCCCGGCGGTCGATGGCCGAGATCGCCTTCTCGCACTTCTCCCGATAGGTCTTGCGGTGCTCGGTCTCCATCCCGGACACGAACAGCGGCCGCTCGCCGGCGTCGTGGTCGCGCAGCCGCTCGGGCTCGACCAGGTGCTCGCTCAGCTGGCCGTCGAGGGCCAGGAGGTTCTGTACGACGGTGGGCGGGTGGTCGCTGAGCTGCTCGACGGGACGCGTGTGCCGCTGCACGGCCCGGGCGGCGAGCTGGTAGCGGCTGGCATCGGCGATCAGCCGGGTGTCGGGCTCGTGGCCGATCCGCAGGCCGTGCTCGGTCAGCAGTGCCGCGGCGTAGGAGTGGTAGGTCAGGACGGTCGGCTCCTCGACCTCCTCCTCGTCGTCGTCGACGGGGCGCAGCTCTCGGGTCGGCAGCAGACCGGCGCGCCGCAGGCTGTCGCGGATCCGGTTGGCCAGCTCGGCCGTCGCCTTGGTCGTGAACGTGAGGCCCAGGACCTGGCCCGGCTCGACCCGTCCGGTGGCCACCAGCCACACCACCCGCGCTGCCATCACCTCGGTCTTGCCGGACCCCGCACCGGCGATCACGACGGCCGGCTCGAGCGGTGCGGTGATCGCCGCGAACTGTTGGTCGCTGAACGTCCACGAGACCCCCAGCAGGTCGCGCAGCTGCTCGGCGGTGTCGACGGTCAGCGGCGTCATCCGAGCACCGTCCCGGATGCCTTGTCCGGGCAGATGGCCTGGAAGGTGCAGCGCCGGCAGTGCGTCCCGGGCCGGGCGACGAGCTCCTCGGTGCGCAGCAGGGTGGCGGCGTACATCAGCTGTTCCTCCACGAGCCGAGGTCCGTCGTCGGTCGGCCGGGACTGGTGCTGGACCTTGGGCAGCGCGTCACCAGCCCTCAGCTGGACGAGCTCCGCTCCGCCCGAGGTCGACGGCTGCCCGACGTGGTCGTCAGCGGCGCCGTGGTCGACCGCCAGCTGATAGAGACCGAGCTGGGAGTGCGCCTGGACGTCCTTGTCGTAGGGGAGGTACTTGCCCGTCTTGAGGTCGACGACCACCACCCGCCCGTCCTCGTCGAGCTCGAGCCGGTCGGCGTAGCCGTGCAGCCGCACCACCTGGCCGTCGGGCAACGTCACCTCCGCGGTCATCCGCGGCTCGACGGCCACGACCGTGCGTGCACCCGGGCGCTGGTGCCAGGCAACGAAGCGGGACAGCGCCGCCTGCACCGCCACCCGCTCGCGGGACCGGGACCACGGCGTGCGGAACTCCATCCGCCCCCACACCTCGTCGACCAGGGGCATCAGGTCGGCCTCGACGTCGAGGTCGGGGCCGAGCTCCCCGCTGGCGATCCGTTCGGCGACCGCGTGCACGATCTTGCCGAAGCCCTGGCCGGTCGAGCTGACCACCTCTCCCCCGGCCTCACGCTGCAGGAACCACTGGGCCGGGCAGGTGAGCAGACCCTCGAGGGTGCTGGCGGAGATCGTGAGCGGCTCCTCGCCGGGCCGGATCGGGCGCTCGGAGCGACTCAGGCCGCGCAGGCCCCACCAGGTGGCCGGGTCGGCGCTCGCTGCCACCGGACGACCGTGGACGTCGGTCTCCGCGAGCAAGCGAAGGCGCCTGGCCGCGGCGGCGCGCAACGTCTCTGGCTGCTCGGGATCGGCGAGGGTACGCCGGATCTCGGCCACCAGACCGGCCATCGAGAGCGGCCGACTCGGTCGCCCGATCCGGTGCTCGGGCTCGCGACCGAGCTCGTGCACGAAGCGGGATGGCTGCTCGCCGTCGTCGTCGGGCGAGGCCACCGCGGTGACGACGAGCCGCTGCCGGGCGCGGGTGCACGCGACGTAGAACAGCCGTCGCTCCTCCGCCAGCATCGCGGTCCGGGTCAACGCGGGCTGCAACCCGTCGCGGCCGATCCGGTCGGCCTGGAGCAAGGTGTCGCGCCGGCGCAGGTCGGGCCAGGCGCCCTCCTGGACGTGGGCCACCACGACGAGCCTCCACTCGAGGCCCTTCGAGCGATGCGCGGTGAGCAGCCGGACCGCCTCGCCCCGGACCCCCCGGTCGGCCAGGGTGTCGGCCGGGATCTCCTGGGCACGGAGCGTGGCCAGGAACTCGCGGACGCTGGTGTGACCCTTCTGCTCCTCGGCGCGGGCCGCCTGCTCGAACAGGGCGCAGATCGCGTCGAGGTCGCGGTGCGCGAGGCGGGCGCCGTGGCCGCCCGCTTGGGTCGCCGACCGGAGCCGGCCGCCCCAGTCGGAGCCCTCCCACAACGCCCAGAGCACCTCCTCGACGGTGCTCCCGTCGGCGAGGTCGGCCCGGGCGCCGGCGATCAGGTGGGCCAACCGCGAGGCCCGTCGGGCGGGCTCGCCGTCGAGGCCGGCCAGGGCGTCGGGGTCGACGACGGCGCGACGGACGAGGTCTCGCGGGGGCGTGTCCTGGTCGCGCGCCCGCATCTCCCGGGTCAGCGATCGCACGTCGGTCGCGTCGAGACCACCCAGCTGCGAGGTGAGCAGCGCCTCGGCCCGGTCGACGCCGACGTAGTCGTCGTCGGTGGGATCGGTGATGTCGGCGTCGATGACGACCGCGAGCGCACCGAGCAGCGGCAGCACCGCCGGCTCGCGGACCAGCGGCGTCTCGTCGCTGGCCACCTCGACCGGAACCCCCGCGGCGGTCAGGGACCGTCGCAGGCCCGGGATCGAACCGCGACCGGAGCGGACCAGCACCGCCATGTCGGACCAGCCGATGCCGTCCTCGAGGTGTGCGCGGCGGAGCAGGTCGGCGACGTTCTCGGTCTCGGCGCGTGCGGTGTCGTAGGTGACCACCTCGATCGACCCGGGACCGAACTCGTTGTCGGCAGGGCTCGGGTCGCGGAACGCCGCGAACTGCGCACGCGGGATCGCACCGGTGACGCCGATCGACGCCGCGATGGCTCGCGAGGCCCGCAGCAGTCGGGATCCGAACCGCCGGGTGGTGCCGAGCGCGATGACCGGCGCGGCCGATCCGTCGGAGCTCGGGAAGTCGGCCGGGAAGTCGAGGATGCCGCGGACGTCGGCGCCGCGGAAGCCGTAGATCGACTGGTCGGGGTCGCCCACCACCATCAGGTTGCGGCCGTCTCCGGCGATGGCCCGCAGGAGGGCGACCTGGCTGGGGTCGGTGTCCTGGTACTCGTCGACGAAGACATGGGTGAACCGCGACCGCAGCTCGTCCCGGTGCGCCTGGGCCTCGATCACCGCGCGGGCGATCAGGTCGGGGTAGTCGATGGCGCTCAGGTCGCCGAGGACGTCGAGGTACTGGCCGAGGAAGTGTCCTGCTGCCACGAACTCCGCGACCCCTTCCTGCTCCCCGAGCGCGACCAGCTGCTCGGGATCCAGCCCGCGCTCTCGGGCCCGGGACAGCACCGTGTGGACCTCACGGGTGAATCCGCGGGTGCCGACCGCCGCGCGCAGCGCCTCGGGCCACCGGACGGACTCGGGATTGTCGGTCAGCAGCTCCTGGAGGACGACGTCCTGCTCGGGCGCGGAGAGCAGCCGCAGCGGCGCGGCGTACAGCTCCGCCGGCGAGTAGCGGCGCACCAGTGAGTAGGCGAACGAGTGGAACGTCGAGGCGAGGCCCGTGGCCATGGTCCGGCCCAGCCGTGCGGTCACCCGGTCGCGGAGCTGCTCAGCCGCCTTGCGCGAGAACGTCAGCGCGAGGACCTGGTCGGGGCGGGCATCGCCGCGCTCGATCCGGTCGACGATCGCCTCGACGAGTGTCGTGGTCTTGCCGGTGCCGGGCCCGGCGAGGACCAGCAACGGACCACCCGCGTGGTCGACCACGCGCTGCTGCTCGTCGTCGAGCGTCGGAGCCGTGGCGACGACGCGCGGCCGCACGAGGCGGTACGTCGGCTGCACGGTCATTGCCCCACCTAATCATCGGGCGGCGACAGTCGGGCGTCCGTTGGCCGGGTGTCTAGGGTGGGACATGAGGAGGCAACCATGACCACTCCACATGAGTCCGTCGTCGCGCTGTCCCGGGCCCTCGACCAAGCCGGTGACGTGCTGGCCGCAATTCAGCCCGACCAGCTCTCCCTGCCCACCCCGTGCCAGGACTGGGACGTCGAGCACGTGATCCGGCACCTGCTGGCTGACTGCGCCAACTTCGTCACGATGATGAACGGCGACGAGCCCGACTGGTCGGCGGAGCCGCCGCCGCTGCCGGAGGACTGGGCGGCAGCGTTCCGGTCCGCGGCAGACGACCTGATCCACCTCTGGCACCAACGCGAGGGCGACGGCGACGGGCCGCCGGCCGACATGCAGACCGCCGAGTTCGCGGTGCACACCTGGGACCTCGTGCGCGCCGTCGGCTCGCCCACGCAGCCCGACCCGAAGGCCGCCGAGCGCGGCCTCGCGTTCATGTCCGCCGCCATGAAGCCCGAGATGCGCGGCGACGCCTTCGGCCCGGAGGTGAATGCACCCGCCGACGCGCCGCCGCACGACCGACTGGCGGCGTTCGCGGGTCGCAACCCGGACTTGTGACCTAGCCGCCGGCCCTCCGCCGCACGAGCTGCTCGTGCAGCGCACGCATCTCCTGCTCCAGCTCGGGCGCCGGCCCGTCGACGGGCACGCCGGGTGCGACCGCGTTCACCGGCAGGGCCAGCACCGGGGACGCTCCCGCTCCCCAGCCGGCCCGCCACTCGCTGAGCTGGGCCGAAGAGACGGCGTACACGATCCGGCCGAGGCCCATCCAGCCGTGCGCGGCCGAGCACATCGGGCAGTGCTCGCCCGAGGTGTAGACGGTCGCGCCGGCCCGCTCCTCGGCGGTCAGGTTCGTTGCCGACCAGCGGGCGATCTCGAACTCCGGGTGCCGGGTCTCGTCGCCGTCCTTGACCCGGTTGCGGTCCTCGAACCGCACGTCCCCGACGGCGTCCACCAGCAGTGAGCCGAACGGCTCGTCCCCGTCGTCGAGGCCCTCGCGGGCCAGCTCGACGCAGCGTCGCAAGTGGGTCAGATCGGTCTCGGACAAGCTCATGTCGCGAGTCTCGCATCGTCGGGGTGAAACCTCTGTCAGAGTGCCGCCATGACCGCTGAAACGGTTTCCGCGACGCCGATCACGGCCAAGCGTCTGGTCGGACTCTTCGTCTGCGTGGTGCTCCTCGCGGTCGGCCTCATGTGGGCCTGGCTGGCGATGCGGGCAGTGATGGGCGTGGGCGGCTCGTGCGCGTCGGGTGGCCCCTACGAGATCGCCACCCCGTGCCCCGACGGCTCGTGGCTGATCGCGATCGCGATCCCGATGCTGATCATCACGGCGATGATCGGCTCCGCCCTGGCCGTGGGCGTGTCGGCCCCCAACCTGCTGATGCCGATGTGGTTCCTGCTCTTCGCGTCCCTGGGCTGGAACTTCCTGGAGTACGGCATCTTCCGCGGCGACGTCGAGGTCGGCTCGATCGTGTGCGGCGTGATGTTCGAGCTGATGGCGCTCCCGGTGCTCTTCCTCATCCCGGCCGGGCTGCGCAGCAAGACGAAGCGCCCCGAAGGCGCGCCGAAGCTCTGGTGGTGGGTGGTCTGCTACATCGGTCTCGCGTCGATCGGCATCTCGATCGGCGCCTGGTCCTACGTGCAGGTGTCCACGTAGGTCGGCTCAGTCGTCGGGGGCACGGTCGTTGTAGACGCCGGCCTCCTCCTGACCGGTCAGGGCCTGGATCGCGGCCATGATTCGATCGGTGAGCTCACGCCGCGCCCGGCCGAGCGGCACGCCGTCGTACTCCCCCGCGACCTCGATCGGTTCGCCGAACGCGACGGTGATCTTGGCGAGCCGAGGAAGCCGCGAGCCCACCGGCTGCAGCCGCTCGGTGCCGGTCAGCCCGACCGGTACGACGGGTACGCCGGCGGTGAGAGCGAGGTGGGCCACGCCGGTGCGACCTCGGTAGAGCCGGCCGTCACGCGACCGGCTTCCCTCGGGGTAGATCCCGAACGCCTCCCCGCGACCGAGCACCTCTAGCGCGGTGTCGAGGCTCGCCAGCGCGGCCTTGCTGTCGTCGCGGTCGACCGGGAGCATCCCCAGCCCCTCGAACCAGGCCTTCGAGACCGCACCCTTCACGCCGGTGCCGGTGAAGTAGTCGGACTTGGCCAGGAAGGCCACCCTGCGCGGCACCACGACCGGGATCACCACCGAGTCGACGAAGCTCAGGTGGTTGCTGGCCAGGAGCACGCCGCCGGTGCGCGGGACGTTGGCCAGGCCGCGGACGGTCGGCCTCCAGATCAACCGCGCCACCGGGGGGACCACGGTGTGCAGCGCGGTGTACATCATCGGGCGAGCAGCCCCTCGAGACGCCGAGCCTCGGGCGTCCAGAGCCGGACCTCGACGCTGCCGGACCGGTCGGCGTGGAAGTTCTCGGCCGCGAACGCCACCCGCAGCACCTCTGCGTCGGCCGAGACCTCCAGGGCCGGCGAGGGCAAGGACGATCGCTGGAGCTCGAGCTGACGGACGCCGCCGGCCCAGAGGACGACGCGGCTGGTGGTGACCAGTGCTCCGCCGGAGCTCCGCACCCGCTTGCCGTTGAAGCGCTTGCCCGGTGCCCGGTAGTTGTCGTAGGCGATCGCGGCCTTCAGCTTGCGCACGTGCAGGACGATGCCGTCGGCGCTGGCCTGCTCGAGCTCGGCCTCGTCGAGCACGTCACCGGTGAGGAAGTTCCCCAGGAATCCCATGGCTCGATCGTAGGGGCAGCGATGCGCGTGAGAAAAAGGCGAAGGGCCCTCGTTGGTATGAGCAACAAGGGCCCCTCTTGTGACCGGTACTGATGACGCTCCCGATCGATCCGGTCTTCCTTCCGATCCCGCTGACTTCGTCACCCAGCCAACGCCCTGGATTGCTCCAGAGTGTGGATCTTCTCTCCGACTGATCCCGCCCTCCCGGAGGAGAACGTGAGAGAGTTCTATGCCCTGTTCGGGTGGCCGCGCAAGGGGTTTGCCCTTATTTTTCGGGGAAATCTCGACGATCGGCGTGTCGTCCACAGATGCCACCCCGGTCCTCCACAGGGCGAGCCCCAGGTATCCACAGGACTGGGGAAAACCTGTGGAATCTTGGCCTGGTCGCTGACCTCGCCAGCTCGACTAGCGGTCGGCGAAAAAGGCGAAGGGCCCTCGTGAGTATGAGTCACAAGGGCCCTTCATTTGATCGGTCCGGTGATGCTCCGATCGACACTCTTCGCCTCCGGTCCCGGTCGCCGATCACCCGGCTTCCGCGGAGGATTGCTCCTCCGTATGGACCCTCGTCTCCGAGTTGCCCCGTTCCCCCGAAGGAGAACGTGAGGGAAGTTCTATGCCCTCGGATCGAGGTCGCGCAAGGGTTTCCGGAAACATTCTTCGGGTTCTACAGAAGACTCGGGTGTCGTCCACAGATCACGCCCTGTTCGTCCACAGAAAGTCCTGGTTCGTGCACAGGATCGCGGACAGGTTGTGGACAGCCGGCCTAGAGGTAGACGTAGGTGTAGGTGACCAGCACCGGCTGGGGGAAGCCGAGGTTGATGCTGACCGTCGCCGCGGATCCGGTGGCGGCCTCGGGCACTGTGACGGTCAGCTGGACGACCGGCGCCTTGGCCTTCACCTTGGCGATCGAGTGGGCACCGGTGTCGGTGGCATCCCCGCCGAACTTGAAGACGGTGCCCCCCATACTGACCGGTCCCATCGCCAGGTTGTCACCGGTCACCTCACCCCAGTAGCTCAGCTGGAAGCAGCAGACCGCCCGTTCGTCCGGCACGTCCCAGATCACCTTGATGCTGCCCAGGACCGGGTCCGTCCACCTGGCCGTGCCGCCCTCCGCGTCGATCACCCAACCGATCGCCGCCAGTCCTGCGGTGTCGATGGGTTGGTTGTCGCGGGTGATCGAGAAGCCCGTTCGCTGCGCGACGCCGGACAACGGGCTGAAGGTCGCCGTCGGCGTCGGCGTCGGCTCTACGGTCGGCGAGACCTCGTTCGTGGTCGACGATGTCGTCGGAGTAGGCGAAGCTGACGGGTCGTCGCCTCCCCTGGGACTCTCGTCTTCGCAGCCGTTTGCCTGGAGGAGTAGCAGAAGCATCACGAGACAGATCCAGCGCAGAACCCGAGGCATGCCACCTCCTGGGAGTTGCCCCACGCTACTGCGCCCGAGGCCCTCCGGCCGACAGGTCTGATCCAGTGGCGTCAGCCGCGAGCGGCCTCGAAGGCCGCAGCGATCTCCAGCAGACGCCGGTCGGCTCCGTGCGGCGCGACGATCTGCACCCCGACGGGGAGGCCGTCAGGTGTGGTGCCTGCCGGCACCGAGATCGCCGGGCAGCCGGTCACCGTGATGAAGTACGCCGACCGCATCCAGTCGAGGTACGAGCCCAGCACGGTGCCGTTGATCTCGCTAGGGAACTCCTGGTCGGCCGGGAACGGCGGCACCTGGGAGACCGGCATCACCAGGACGTCGTAGTCGGTGAAGAACGTGCGCATCCGCTGGGCGAGCTCGGTGCGCTGCTCGTAGGCACGGGCCACGTCAGCGCCGGTCAGCGGCTCGCCCGCCCGGATGTTGTCGGCCAGCGACTGCTTGAAGGCGTCCGGGTGCTCGCGGAGCAGCTCGCCGTACCGTGCCTGGAAGTGCCACGCCCGCAAGGTCCGGAACGTCTCGTCGGCACCCTCGAGGTCGGGCCAGGCGCCGAAGGTGCGCGCACCGTTGCGCGCGAACAGCCGCCCGGCGTCCTCGATCACGCGGGCCACCTCGCGGTCGACCTCGAACGCGCCGCCGAGGTCGAGCGACCACGCCACCCGAAGGCCGCGCAGGGAGCCGGCGACCGGCGGCGCGAAGGTCGAGCCCGGGTCGCCGAGCGCCTGCGGGGACCGCGTGTCCGGGCCGGCGAGGACGGACAGCAGCAGGGCGAGGTCGCCGACGTTGCGGGCGAGTGGTCCGCCGACCGACGTCGTCTCCCACAGGTTGGGGTGCGGCCACTCGGGGACCCGGCCGAGCGACGGTCGCAGCCCCACGGCTCCACAGAACGACGCGGGGTTGCGCAGCGAGCCGCCCATGTCGCTCCCGTCGGCCAGCGGCACCATGCCCGCGACGAGGGCCGCCGCGGCACCGCCGCTGGAGCCGCCCGCCGACCGTGAGGGGTCGACCGGGTTGAGGGTGGTCCCGAAGACCTTGTTGAACGTGTGCGAGCCGGCCGCGAACTCCGGCACGTTCGTCTTGCCGAGGAGTACGACGCCGGCTCGGCGTACCCGCTCCACGATCAGGTCGTCGGTGTCGGGGACGTGCTCGGCGAACAGCGGCGAGCCGTAGGTCGTGCGCCACCCCGCGACGGCGTGGGTGTCCTTCACGGCGAAGGGCAGGCCGTGCAACGCACCAAGGACGCCCCCGCGGGCCTGGTGGTCGTCGGCGGCCCAGGCGCCCTTCATCGCGCGCTCGGGATCCAGCGACACGATCGCGTTGAGCTCGGGGTTGCGCTCGTCGATCCGAGCCAGGTGCAGCTCGAGCAGCTCGCGCGCGGAGACCCGTCGCTCACGGACGGCAGCGGCCATCTCGCGCGCGGTCGACTCGACCGTCAGGTCGGTCATCGGCATCTCATCGGCGACGACCCCAGCGGCCGGCGACCACGCCGAGCAGCACCAGGCCGGCACCCACCGCGATGCCCTTGAGGAAGTCGTTGCTGACGCCGGCGGTCGCCGCCGCGGCGGGGCGTTGGTACACGCCCGGGGCGGTCTGCGCCGCCGCCTCGACCGGCGCGGGGCCGGACAGGGCGCCTGCGACGTTGTCGAAGAACTCCTTGGCCATCCGCTTGGAGACGCTGCTGAGCATCCGCTGGCCGACGCCGCCGACCATGCCTCCGACGATCGCGTCGGCCTCGTAGGAGATCTGGGTGCCACCTTCGGCATCGCTGAACGCGACCTGCACGGTGGCGTCGATGGTGCCCGGCGCCCCCGCGCCCTGCAGCCGCATCACCAGCGACTGGTGCTCGACCAGGTCGGACAGCGCGCAGGTGCCGTCGTAGGTGCCCTTGATCGCGGCCACACCGGCGGTGACCGTCATCGCGTAGGTGTTGTCACCCGTGGTCTCCAGGCGCTCGCACCCGGGGATGGTGCGCACCAGCACCGCGGGGTCGAGCAGGGCGTCCCACACCTGGGCGACCGGGAACGGGATCGAGTTGGTGCCGCTGATCTTCATCGGTGCGCCTCACTCTGTTGACGAAGGTGGAAGAGCTCGGACGGCGAGATCGGCATCGCGACGATCGCCAACTCGGGATGACTGAGCCCCTCGGCGTCCTCGATGGCCGCCGCGAACACCGCGGCGGACGGGATGACGCCGGCCTCGCCCGCACCCTTGATGCCGAGCGGGTTGAGCGGTGACGGCGTCTCGAGGTGGTCGATCGCGATGCCGTCGGGGATCTCGGTGACGTAGGGCATCAGGAAGTCCATGAACGACGCGTTCTGGAGCTGGCCGGACTCGTCGTACGCCATCCGCTCGTAGAGCGCGCCCCCGACGCCCTGGGCGACACCGCCGTGGATCTGGCCCTCGACGATCATCGGGTTGATCAGGTGGCCGCAGTCGTGGACGACGGCGTACTTCAGGATCGTGATCTCGGCGGTCTCCGGATCCGTCTCGACGATCACCGCGTGCATGCCGGACGCGAACGTCGCCCGCTCGGGAGAGTAGAAGTCGCGGCCCTCGAGGCCGGGCTCGTCGTCCTCGGCGACCGGCGGCTTGCCGGGGTCGCCGACCGAGAACTGGGTGGCGGCCTGCGACGCCTCGTCGAACGCGTACCGCAGCGGGTTGGAGAGTACGGCGACCGTGCCGAGGTCGATCGACGAGCCCGGCGAGCCCTTCACGGCTACGACGCCGTCGACGATCTCCAGGTCCGACTCGTCGGCCTCCAGCGCCTCGGCCGCGATCCGCAGCACCTTCTCCTTCGCGCGCTTGGCGGCCAGGTGGATGGCGGACCCGCTCATCACCGCGGCGCGGGACGCGAACGTGCCGACGGCGTACGGCATCCGTCGGGTGTCGCCGGTGACCACCTCGACGTCCTCGAACTTCACTCCGAGCTCGTCGGCGACCAGCTGGGCGAAGACCGTGGCGTGCCCCTGGCCCTGGGTGGTCAGGCCGGTGGCGACCTTGACCTTGCCGGAGGTCTCGATCTGCACGTGGGCGCCTTCGTAGGGCCCGACGCCGGTGCCCTCGACGTAGCAGGCCAGCCCGATGCCGACCTGTCGGCCCTCCGCCGCCATCTCCGCCTTGAACGCCGGGAACTCGTCCCAGGCGATCAGGTCCTTGATCTTCTGCAGCGACGCCGGGTAGTCGCCGGAGTCGTACTCCAGCTCGCGGCCGTCCTGGAAGATCAGCCCCTGGTCGAAGGGGAACTCGTCGGGCTGGATGAAGTTGGCGGCGCGGACGTCGGCGCGGTCCTTGCCGAGCTGGGCGGCGATCGCGTCCATGGTCCGCTCCATCACGTAGCAGCCCTGCGGCCGGCCCGCGCCGCGGTAGGGCGTGACCATCACGGTGTTGGTGTAGAGCGACTCGAAGCGGACGCGGTAGACCGCCGGCTTGTAGGGGCCGAGCAGCTGGGTCGAGGTGATGATCGGGACGATCAGGCCGTACGGCGTGTAGGCGCCGTGGTCGTGCCAGAACGTCACGTCGAGGCCGAGCAGCCGGCCCTCGTCGTCGAAGCCGACGTCGACGTGGTGGACCTGGCCGCGCTCGTGAGCGGAGGAGATGAAGTGCTCGCGCCGGTCCTCGGTGAACTTCACGGTGCGGCCGAGCGTGCGGGCGGCCAGCGGGACCAGCAGCTCCTCGGGCCACGGGTGGTTGATCTTCACGCCGAAGCCACCGCCCACATCGGGGGTGATCACGTCGACCTGCGCGAGGTCGAGGCCGAGCTTGACGGCGACGGCGGCGCGGACGCCGGTCGAGGTCTGGGTCGACGTCCACACCTGGAGGCGGTTGATGTCGGGGTCCCAGCGGGCCACGGTGCCGCGGCCCTCCATCGGCATGCAGGCGCTGCGCTCGATGGTGAGGTCCAGGCTCAGCCGATGGGGTGCGGCATTGATCGCGGTCTCGACATCGCCGGTGTTCTGCTCCATCCGCGCGCCGACGTTCCCGGGTACGTCGTCGTGCACGAGGTTCGTCGCCGCGCGGGCGGCGTCGAGGCCGACCACTGGCGGGAGGTACTCGTAGTCGACCTTGATCCGGCCGACGGCATCCTCGGCGACGTAGCGGTCGTCGGCGACCACGAACGCGATCGCCTCCCCCATGTAGTTGACCTCGTCGCGGGCCAGCGCGTACTGGGTGCGCCCGTGCGTCAGGTCGGGGTGCGGGATCAGCAGCGGCAGCGGCTCGGCCATCAGCGGTGAGAGATCAGCAAGGTCGTCGTAGGTCCACACCGCGTGCACGCCCTCGAGCTCGAGCACCTCGTCGACGTTGATGTCGACGATCCGGGCGTGCGCGTGCGGCGACCGGAGCACGGCGGCATGAAGCGTGTCCTTGCCGATGGCGACGTCGTCGACGTACTTGCCCAGACCGCGGAGCATCCGCTGGTCCTCGACCCGCTGCACCTTCGTGCCCATCAGCTTCGTGGTCATGAGACTCCGCGTTCAGCTCGGCTGCTCTCTCGACCGACTTGACGATGTTCTGGTAGCCGGTGCAGCGACAGAGGTTGCCCGCGATCATGTCCCGCGCCTCTTCGTGCGTCGGGGTGGGGTTGTCGCGCAGCCCGGCGGTGATCGTGGTCAGGAAGCCCGGCGTGCAGAACCCGCACTGGAGGCCGTGGCACTCGACGAACGCCTGCTGCACCGGGCTCAGCGACCCGTCGTCGTTGGTCAGTCCCTCGACGGTCGTGACCTCGCACCCGACGGCAGAGACCGCGAACATCAGGCAGGCGCGCATCGGCCGTCCGTCGACCAGCACCGTGCAGGCACCGCACACGCCGTGCTCGCAGCCGACATGGGTGCCGGTCAGTCCCAGGTCGTGGCGCAGCGCGTCGGAGAGCAGCCGGCGTGCGGGCACCGTGAGGTCGCGGGCGACGCCGTTGACGACGAGGCGTACGTCGTGGAGCTCCTCGGTCATGCGGCCGCCTCCTCGATCACGCGGCGGGTCAGCACCCGCACCAGCTGGGCGCGGTAGGCCGCGGTGGCGTGGATGTCGTCGGCGGGCTCGAGCTGCGCGAGCGCCGCGTCCCCGGCCTCCGCGACGGGCACGCCACTCAGGTCAACCACGGTGGGAAGGTCGCTGACCGACACGTAGCCGACCAGCACCCGGTCGCCGTCGACCAGGGCGGCGGCACCGACGAGCGCGTAGTCGCCGTGCCGCCGGGCGATCTCGGCGAACGCCACCCGCGCGCCGGGCGCGAGGGCCGGGAAGAACGCGGACGTCGCGATCTCGTCGTGGGCGAGCGAGGTCTCCAAGGGGCCGACGTAGAGGTCGGCCGCGGGGATGGTGCGACTACCCGACGATCCGGTCACCTCCACCGAACCGCCGAGCAGGCTGAGGACGACCGGCATCTCGGCCGCGGCGTCGGCGTGCACCAGCGAGCCGACCGTGGTCCCACGGTTGCGAATGGTCGCGTGCGCGACGTTCGAGAGGGCAAGGGAGACGAGCGGCTGCACGCGGCGTACATCCTCGTCGGCGAGTACGTCGGCGTGCCGGGCGAGCGCTCCGATCCGGACTCCCTCGTCGGTGACCTCGATGCCGTCGAGGTCGGGCAGCCCGTTGATGTCGACGAGCATCGATGGCGCGGCCAGCCGCATCGACAGCAGCGGCACCAGCGACTGGCCTCCGGCCAGCACCTTGGCGCCCGGGTCGGCCGCCAGTGCGGCGACGGCGTCGGCGAGGGTCTCGGGGCGGCGGTAGCCGAAGGGAGCGGGCTTCACGCATCACCTCCGGCCGACGAGCCATCAACGTAGTAAGGCCCAGCCCACCCGCTCGACGGCATGACCTGCCGAAGGCACGCCGCAGGGCCTGTCATCACTTGGTGATCTCCAGGATCCGCAGCGCCACTGCGACGTCCAGGCGCAGGTGCGGGTCGGAGGCGATCGGGCCGAGCATCTTCTCGAGCTTGGAGACCCGGTAGCGCATCGTGTTGTAGTGGAAGAACTGCGCGCGGGCCGCCTCGGCGACGTTGAAGTTGGTGTCCAGCAGCACCTGGAGGGTCTCCCGCAGGTCGGCGGCCTCGGGCGTCGGGTCGGCCAGGCTGCCGAGCGCGTCCCGGGTGAACGAGCGCAGCTCGTCGACGTCGGGGACCAGCGCGATCAGCCGGTGCAGGCCGAGCTGGTCGAAGTACGTCGTCGCTCCCCCGCCGCTCATCCGGCGACCGACCTCGACCGCTCGTCGGGCCTGCGCGTAGGCCTCGGGCAGGTCGTCGAGGGTCAGCGCCGGGCGACTCACGCCCACCGAGAAGGAACGTCGGCCGCCGCCCTTGTCTCCAGCGACCGCGGTCACCGCCCTCGCCACGATCTCCTGGCCATCGGCCACCGGCAGCAGGCTGACCACCTCGGACGAGAAGTCGACGGTCGGGATGCCGTCACCGAGGCCGGCGCACACCTGCCGCCAGGCCGCCGCGAACCGCTCCTGCCAGTGCCGGCGCGTCTCCCGGTCGGGCGCCGGCTCGTCCGCGGCGGGCGGGTCGATCTCGGCCGCCACCACCACGAGCGGGAGGCTCAGCTCCCACCCGAACGTCTCGACGTGCTCGGTGACGTACTCCGCGCCGACCGCGCGGCGGAGCAGCATGTCGCGCAGGAAGTCGCCCTGGTACTTGTTCTCGACCGCGGTGATCGCCTCCTGCCGGGTGATCAGCAGCGCGGCCACGGCGGCGGCTCGCTCCAGCGCGTGCACGTCGTCGGAGGTGAGCGGACCGTCCGCGCGCACGCACACCAGCCGGGCCAGGTCGGCGCCGCCGGCGGCGACGCGCAGGCCGAGTACCTCGCCCACGCCGACCTTCGCCGCCTCGCCGACCACCCGCTCCACGCGCAGCCGGCCGGTGGGCTCGATCAGGTCGTGCGCCTCGAGCAGCGCCAGGTGGCCGTCGCTGAGCGCCGCGGCGCGCTGCCGGCCGTCGGTGGAGGTGACCACGACGCCGACGTCGAGCGCCCGGGAGACCTCGTCGGCGATGCCGACCAGGTCACCGCCCTCGAGGACGATCTGGGTGAGCCCGGTGTGCAGGGCGTCGATCCGCGCCAGCCCGTCGATGTCCTCGTTATCAAGTTCTGTAGCCCCCCCGCGCGATCGTTGGCACAACCTCACATCGGCGAAGCGTACGACGTCCGGATAGCGTCGGGGAGGTGATTCCTGTCAGCGCGCCACGAAGGGTCCGGGACCGGCTGCTCGGATCTCCCGACGGACCGGTGCCGGTGCTGCACCGCGGCCCGCACGCCGTCTACCTCGAACTCGACGGCGCCGTGCCTCGGCGTTCTCGCTGCCGGGGCGGTGCGGGTGCCGTGCGCCCTGCAGACCCGGCTGCCGGTGCTGCCGGACGTCATGGAGGCGCGGCTGGAGAGCGGCGTCCTTCATCTCGACGGGGTGCCGCTGCGGATCGGCCGGATCCTCGACCCGCAGGTGCCGGCGCTGACCATGAGCCGGCTGGGGCCGCTGCGGCATGGCGTCGACGAGCTCGTCGGAGCAGGCGACGGGCTGACGCCGTACGGTGACGACGTGCTGTGCGGATGGTTGGCGGTCTACCGCGCGGCCGGTCATGCCTCGGTCGAGGTCGACGCCGCGGTCCGGGATCGGTTGCACCTGACCACGAGCCTTTCCGCGGCGCTGCTCGACTGCGCGCTGCACGGCGAGGTGATCCCTGAGTTCGCGGCGTACGTCGTCGCGCTCGGCACCGAGGACGAGACCGCGCGCGGCCGATGCGCTGCGGGCCGTCGGTCACACCTCTGGGGCCGGGCTGCTCGAAGGCGCGCGATGGGCGCTGGCCGCATGACCACCCATGTCGAGCTGCGACCGGGCGCGTTCGCCGACTCGGTGACCCTGCTCCAGGTCAGCCGTACCGTGCAGGGTCTCCCGGGAGTCGCCGCCGCGCAGGTGGCGATGGCCACCGCGCTGAACCTCGAGGTGCTGGACGGGATGGGCTTCGACATCCCGGCCGAGGCCACCACCAACGACATGGTGGTCGCCCTGCGGCTTGACGACCCGGACGCGCTCGATGTCGCTTTGGCCGGGGTGGCGCAGGCGCTCGCCGACGCGGCGCGGCGCCCCACCGGCAGCCGGGGGCGAGCTGGCCCCGGCGCGCACCTCCGGCTCGGCGCTCCGCGAGACCGGCGACGACGCCGTGGTGCTGATCTCGGTGCCGGGAGCCAACGCGCTGCCGGAGGCGATGGACGCCATCGACGCCGGCCGCGACGTGATGATCTTCAGCGACAACGTGCCGGTCGAGCAGGAGGTCGCCCTCAAGCGGGCCGCGGCCGAACGCGGCGTGCTGGTCATGGGACCCGACTGCGGCACCGCCGTCGTCGACGGCGTGGGCCTCGGGCTTCGCCAACGTCGTCTCGCCCGGCCCGGTCGGGATGGTCGCGGCGTCGGGTACCGGCTGCCAGCAGCTGCTCGTGCTGCTCGACCACGCGGGCGTCGGAGTCACCTCCGCGCTGGGCGTCGGCGGGCGCGACCTGTCCGCCGAGGTCGGCGGGCTCGCGACCCGCGAGGCCCTGCGCCGCCTCGACGAGGACCCGCGGATCGAGCTGATCGTGCTCGTGTCCAAGCCGCCGGCGCCGGAGGTCGCCTCCGAGATCACCGCGTACGCCGACGCGCTCAGCACGCCGGTCGAGCTCGCGCTGCTCGGCGAGGGCCAGCCCGACCTCACCGCGGCGGCCGAGCGGGTGCTGCAGCGGCTCGGGCGGGAAGTGCCCTCATGGCCGGTGGTTTCGAGGCTCGTCGCTGACGCTGCTCGCACCTCAACCACCGTTGCCGGCTTGTTCGTGGGCGGGACGCTCTGCAAGGAGGCCGCGCTGATCGCCGGCCCGGACGCCGGGACGTTCATCGACTTCGGGGACGACGAGTACACCCAAGGTCGTGCGCACCCGATGATCGACCCGACCCTGCGGCTCGAGGAGATCGCCAAGGCCGCGGCGGACCCCGCGGTCGGCGTGATCCTGCTCGACGTGGTGCTCGGTCACGGCGCGGAGTCGGACCCGGCCGCGTTGCTGGCTCCGGCCATCGAGGGACTCACCCAACCGGTGATCATCACGGTCGTCGGCACCTCCGGTGATCCGCAGGGTCGCGACCGCCAGGTGCAAGCGCTCGCCGATGCGGGCGCCGAGGTCCACCTGTCCAACGCGCTGGCCACCCGCCGCGCCCTCGAGCTGCTCGGGAGAAGCTGATGCACGTCGTCAACGCCGGCGCCGGCCTGCTCGCCGACGCCGATCGAGGCCCAGGCCGTCGACGTCACGCGGGTCGACTGGCGGCCGCCGATGGTGGGCACCGAGGACGACCTGGCCACCGTGCTCGCCGATCCCAGGCGCCGCGAGGCCAACGAGCAGCGCGCTCGCCGCGATGCTCGACGTGACCGCTCATCTGGTCGACGTGCTGCCGGCCTCCGAGGCGCTGGGCCTGGAACAGGGCGAGTTCCTGCATGCCGGTCCCCCGATCGCCTGGGACCGGGCGTCGGGCCCGTTGCGCGGTGCGTTGTTGGGCGGCGCCGCGCTCGAGGGTCTCGTCGACGACCCCGAGGACGCGGTCGCTCTGTTCGAGTCCGGTACGTCGGTCAGCCTCGAGCCCTGCCACCACCGCAGCACGGTCGGGCCGATGGCCGGCGTGGTCACCCCGAGCATGTGGGTGTGGGTGCTGGAGGACCGGGCGACCGGGCGGCGTACCCACTGCACCTTGAACGAGGGGCTCGGCAAGGTGCTGCGGTACGGCGCCTACTCCCCCGACGTGCTGACCCGGCTGCGCTGGATGAACGACGTGCTCGGCCCGCTGCTCCAGGCCGCGGTGCGCTCGAGCGATCCGGTCGACGTCACCGGGATCCTGGCCCAGATGCTGCAGATGGGCGACGAGGCGCACAACCGCAACCGCGCCGGAACCCTGATGCTGCTGCGCGACCTCGGACCTTCGATGGTGACCAGCGGACACGAGACGGCCGACGTGGCCGAGGCGGTCCGGTTCATCGGCGGCAACGACCACTTCTTCCTCAACCTGGCGATGCCGGCCTGCAAGCTCGCGCTGGACGCAGCCCGCGGGATCGACGGATCCACAATGGTCGTGGCGATGGCCCGCAACGGCACCGACTTCGGGATCCAGGTCGCGGGCACCGGCGACGAGTGGTTCACCGGACCGGCCCAGCTGGCCGACGGGCTCTACCTCGGCGACTACGGACCCGACGACGCCAACCCCGACATCGGCGACTCGGCGATCACGGAGACCGCCGGCATCGGTGGCTTCGCGATGGCGACCGCGCCGGCGATCGTCCGGTTCGTCGGCGGCTCGGTCCCCGACGCGCTTGGCCACCACCCGCCGGATGCACGAGATCACGCTCGGCGAGAACCCGCGGTGGGCCATCCCGGTGCTGGAGTTCCAGGGAGCCGCGACCGGCATCGACGTGACCCGCGTCTGCCGGACCGGGATCCTCCCCCAGATCAACACCGGCATGGCCGGCAAGGTCGCCGGTGTCGGCCAGGTCGGCGCCGGCCTGGTGAACCCTCCGGCCGAGATCTTCCCGAAGGCACTCACGCGATTGGCGGAGAAGGTATGAGCGAGCCCGCTGGACGACCTGGTCGTCATCGACCTGACCCGAGCCCTCGCCGGCCCGCACGCCGGGATGATGCTCGGCGACATGGGCGCCCGGGTGATCAAGGTCGAGTCGCCCAGCGGCGACGACACCCGATCGTGGGGGCCGCCGTTCGTTGGTGAGCCGGACGAGCGCGAGTCGACGTACTTCATGTCGGCCAACCGCAACAAGGAGTCGATCGTCCTCGACCTCAAGTCGGACGATGACAAGGACGTGCTGGCCCGGCTCGTCGAGCGCGCCGACGTGCTGATGGAGAACTTCCGCACCGGCGTCCTCGACCGGCTCGGGTTCTCTGTCGCGCGCCTGCACGAGCTCAACCCGAGGCTGGTCGTCCTCTCGATCACCGGATTCGGGCACGACGGCCCGGAGGCCGGCCGGGCGGGCTACGACCAGATCGCGCAGGGCGAGGGCGGGCTGATGTCGATCACCGGCACCGAGCTGCCCACCAAGGTGGGCGTGCCGATCGCGGACCTGATCGCGGGCATGAACGGTGCGTACGGCGTGCTCGCCGCGCTGCACGAGCGCGAGCGGACCGGCCAGGGCCGCGTCGTCCGCACCTCGCTGCTTGCCGGGATGGTCGGGGTGCACGCGTTCCAGGGCACCCGCTGGACGATCGCCGGCGAAGTGCCCGGCCTTGCCGGTGACCACCACCCGTCGATCGCGCCGTACGGAATGTTCGCGACCGCGAGCGCGCCGATCCAGATCGCGTGCGGCGCCGAAGGGCTGTGGCTCGCGCTCTGCGACGCTTTCGATCTCGACGGGACAGATCCTCGGTTCGCGACCAACTCCGACCGGGTCAACCACCGGGACGAGCTGATCGAGGTGATCGAGGCGGTGCTCGCCGACCGGAGCGCCGAGGACTGCCTCGCGGTGCTCGCCGAGGCCCGGGTCCCGTCGGGCAAGGTGCGCAGCCTCGACGACGTCTACGACTGGGAGCAGACCCGGTCCCAGGGGCTGCTGCTCGACGTCGAGCACCCCACGCTCGGCAACATCTCGCTGCCCGGGTCGCCGATCCGGTTCGACGACAACGGCTTCTCCGGCGGACGGCCGACCCACCTCGCCCCGCCGACGCTCGACGAGCACGGCGCCGCGATCCGGGAGTGGCTCGACTCCGACGCCTGATGGCCATGGTCAGGCGAGGGCGAGAAAGAGCTTCTCCATCTTCTTGGCGTCGACGCCTGCCAGACCCTCGTCGGACTGGGTGAGGCAATGCTCGAGGCCCGTGGCGACGATGGCGTAGCCGGCGCGAGAGAGCGCCTTGTTGACGGCGGCGAGCTGGGTGAGGACTGACTCGCAGTCCGAGCCTTCCTCCATCATCCGAATGACGCTGGCCAGGTGGCCGTTGGCGCGCTTCATGCGGGTGATGATCGCCTTGATCTCGGTGGGTTCCAGGTCCATCAGTCGTTCTCCAATGCGTCGAGGGCCGCGGTCAGCCGCTGTCGGCGCGCACCGCCGCGACGGTCTCGTCATAGGGCCGAGGCACCGTGGTGCAGAGCGGGTACTGCGTCATGGAACTCTCCCCCCGGGGTACCGATCCCGAGGTTCGTGGCTGGGCTGCATCACCACTATACAACCCCCCTGGGGGATCTGTTAGGGTAGAACTCATAACCCCCCGGGGGGTTATGACGGCGACCAGCCGACAGCAGAGGAGCTCCTCTCATGAGTGGGCGAGATCGACCGGGATCGTCCGGTCGCCTGGCTCCCCTCCGGGCGCCGACCGAGAAGTGAGGAGAACATGAACGACGACACCACCACCAGATCGGCCGCGCCAGCCTCGGCGACCGAGGAGGCGCAGCAGCGGCCAGCCGAGGGGCTGACCGTCCGCACCCTCGAGACACCGTCGCTGGGGGACCGCACCTACGTGGTCCACGACGGCGCGGTCGCGCTCGTGGTCGACCCTCAGCGAGACATCGACCGGGTGCTGGAGGTGCTCGAGGCCGATGGTGTCGGATTGACCCACGTCTTCGAGACCCACATCCACAACGACTACGTCACTGGTGGCTTGGCGCTCGCGCAGGCGACCGGAGCGGCCTACCTGGTCAACGGCGCGGACGAGGTGTCCTTCGACCGCACCCCGATCGCCGACGGCGAGGTCGTCGAGGTCGGTGACCGGATGCGAGTCCGCGCGATCGCCACCCCCGGTCACACCTTCACCCACCTGTCCTACGCACTTTCGATCGACGGGCCTGACGGCGTGGAGCCGTACGCCGTGTTCACCGGCGGGTCGCTGCTCTACGGCGCCACCGGCCGACCCGACCTGCTGGGTGAGGAGCACACCGACGCTTTGGTGCGCCACCAGCACTCCTCGGCGCACAAGCTCGCCTCGGAGCTGCCCGACGAGGCCGAGGTCTACCCCACCCACGGGTTCGGGTCCTTCTGCGCGACGACGCAGTCCGATGCCACCGCCTCGACGATCGGCGAAGAGAAGCGCTCGAACCCGGTGCTGACCCAGGACGAGGAGACCTACGTCCGGGAACTGCTGGACGGCCTCGGCGCCTGGCCTGCGTACTACGTGCACATGGAAGGCGCCAACGCCGCCGGTCCGTCCGCTCCTGACCTCTCCCCGGTCCAGGAGGCCGACGCGACCGAGCTAAGGCGCCGGATCGAGGCAGGCGAGTGGGTGGTGGACCTGCGTAATCGCAAGGCGTTCGCTGCCGGGCACGCCCCCGGCACGTTCAACTTCGGACTCGACGGTGCCTTCTCTACCTACGTGGGCTGGCTGATCGAGTGGGGCACCCCGGTGACCCTGCTCGGAGAGACCGCCGAGGACGTCGCGACTGCGCAGCGTGAGCTGGTCCGGATCGGGATCGACCGACCCGCTGCACAGGCCACCGGCGGACCTCAGGACTGGACCAACGGTGACCTCGGCAGCTTCCCAGCCGCCACCTTCGCCGACCTTGCGCAGGTGCGCCACCACCGCGACGTGTTCGTGCTGGACGTGCGCCGCGCCGACGAGTTCGAGGGTGCAGCGATCACTGGGGCGGTCAACATCCCGATCC
This sequence comes from uncultured Actinomycetota bacterium, assembly GCA_963809015.1. Lineage (GTDB taxonomy): Bacteria > Actinomycetota > Actinomycetes > Propionibacteriales > Nocardioidaceae > Nocardioides. Next base: position 540,629 of record CAWEHX010000008.1, on the reverse strand, counting down.
ACGAGCTGCCCGGCCGCGTCGGCGAGGTGCCGGCCGGCGAGGTGTGGGTGCACTGCGCCAGCGGCTACCGCGCCTCGGTCGCCGCCTCCTTCGTCGCCGCCGCCGGCCGCACCCCGGTCGCAGTCGACGACTCCTTCGAGAACGCCGAGAAGGTCGGCCTGCACCTGGTGAGCCCCGAGGGCGACACCACCGACACCACCGAGGGCGCGGACGGGCCTGACGCCTGAGATGGCTCTGCTCCTCGCGGTCGCCGCCGGCGCGCTGATCGGCCTCTCCCTGGGGGCGCTGGGAGGCGGCGGCTCGATCCTGGCCGTGCCCGTGCTCGTCTATCTGTTCGATCAGTCCGCCTCCCAGGCGACGAGCGGATCGCTGGTGGTCGTCGGGGTCACCTCTCTGATCGGGGCCGTCGCCGCCCACCGTGCAGGCAACGTGCTGCTCGGCCGCGGGCTGGTCTTCGGTCTGGTCGCCATCGGCGGGGCGGTGGCGGGGGCAGAGGCGTCCACCCGGGTCTCCGAGGACGTCCTGCTGGGCGCCTTCGCCGCCCTGATGCTGCTCGTCGGCGGGACACTGGCCTGGCGCCAGCTGCGTCACGGTCGCCGAGACGACTTTCGGCACGTCGCGCGGCCCGCTCTGGACGACCCAATCATCACGTTCAGCCCGACGTTCGCCTGCCAGTGCCCCCAGGCGATCAAGGTGCTGGTGACCGCGTCGGTCGTCGGGGCACTGACCGGCTTCCTGGGCGTGGGCGGCGGTTTCCTCGTCGTGCCCGCCCTCCTGCTCGCCCTCGCGCTGCCGATGGAGTACGCCGCCGGCACTTCCCTGGTGGTCATCACCATCACGAGCGCCGCAGCGCTGGTCGTCCGGGCCGGTTCTGGCGCCCAGCCGGACTGGACCTCCGTTGCCGTCCTCACCGCGACGTCGGCGGCAGCAGCCGTCGCAGGGGCCCGGCTCGCCGACCGTGTCGAGACCGACCGTCTCCAGGCCGGCTTCGCCGTCCTGGTCCTCGGCGTCGCCCTCTACACCGCCGCCCAGGCGGTCCCCGCCCTTCTCTGATCACGCCCATCGCTCACCTCTCACCGAACGGAAATCCATGAGCACCACCGCCGCCCCGTCGAAGGGCGCCTCCCCCGACTTCCCTCCCGGCTTCCGCCCCGGACCCCTCGGCCGCCTTGGCCTCTGGGTCACTGGCCACGCCAAGCTCGTCACCGGCGTCTGGCTCCTGCTCATCGTCGGACTGGGCGCCTTCGCCCCCCAGGTCGAGCACAACCTGTCCGGCGCCGGCTGGCAGGCCGACGGCTCGGAGTCCGTCGCCGCGCGCGAGCTCGCCCAAGAGAGCTTCGGCGGCAACGCCTCCTCGGCCATCCAGGTCGTCGTGCACTCGACCGACGGACCGGTCACCGAGGGCCCCGGCGCCGAGGTCCTCGCCCAGGTGACCCGGGTGCTCGAGGCCGAGCCCCGCATCGCTGAGGTGATCGCGCCGATGCCCGGCGCGACCATCAGCCAGGACGGCAGCACCGCGATCATTCTCGCGGGCGCGGGTGCCGACACCAACGAGATGGTCCGGGTCGCCACCGACCTCAAGGGCGACCTCCAGGACCTGTCGGTCGAGGGCATCCAGGTCAACCCGACCGGTTCCTCGCTGCTCTGGTCCGACTTCAACGAGGCCAACCTCGAGGCGATGCTCAAGTCCGAGATGGTCTCGTGGCCGGTCACCATGGCGATCCTGGTGCTCGCCTTCGGCGCCCTCGTCGCCGCAGGCCTCCCCCTGATCCTGACCCTCGCCGGCCTCGTCGCCTCCGCCGGTTCGCTCGTGCTGATCAATGAGCTGGTTCCGGTCTCCATCTGGGCGATGAACTTCGCGATGATGTTCGCCCTCGCGCTCGGCATCGACTACGCGCTGTTCCTCGTCGTCCGCTACCGCGCCTCCCGCATGGGCTCGGGCAACTCCGCCAAGCAGGCCGTCGCCGAGACCATGGACACCGCCGGCAAGGCCGTCCTGCTCTCCGGCGCCACCGTCCTGATCTCGCTGTCGGCGGTGATGCTCGTGCCCTCGCCGTCGTTCCGCTCGATGGCCGGCGGGATCATGCTCTCAGTCGTCTTCGTCCTTGCCGCCACACTCACTCTGCTCCCGCTGGTGCTGTTCAAGCTCGACCACAAGATCAACAAGCTGGCCCTGCCCTGGGTCAAGACCAGCGAGCACCGCTCCCCGAAGTTCGCAGCATGGGGCGAGCGACTCTGGAAGCGTCCGCTCGTCTGGGGCCTGGGATCGCTCATCGTGCTGCTCGCACTCGCCGCACCGATCATCGGCCTCAAGACCGCCATGCCCTCCATCAAGGTCCTGCCCGAGGACGCCAGCGCACGCGTCGGCTATGACCTCGTCCAGGAGTCCTTCGGCGAAGGTGCTCCCGGCACGCTCCAGATCGTGACGAAGGCCGCCGACGCCGACGCCGCGAAGACCGTGCTCGCGTCCGACCCCGGTATCGCCGGGGCGATGCCCGCCATGCCGGCAGCCGACGACAGCGGACTAGTCCTGATCCAGGCCGTGCCGACCGTCGACCCGTCCGACCCCGCCCTTAGCGACACCGTCGACCGGCTGCGCGCCGACCTGCCGACGAGCGCGCTCGTCGGAGGCGCGGCGGTGGAGAATCTCGACCTCAAGGCCCAGCTCGACGAATCCACGCCGCTCGTGATCGGGGTCGTGCTCGTGCTCGGGTTCCTGCTGCTGCTGGTGGCGCTCCAGGCGCCGCTGATCTCGTTGCTCGGCACGCTGGCCAGCCTGCTGTCGACGGCTGCGGCGTTCGGCGTAGCGCGGGTGATCTTCCAGGAAGGCATCGGTGCCGACTTCTTCGGCTTCGAGAGTCAGGGCTTCCTCGACGCGTGGGCTCCGGTGTTCTTCTTCGCGATGATCTTCGCGATCGCGATGGACTACACAGTGTTCCTGCTCGCGTCGGCCAAGGAGCACTACGAGCACTCGGGCGACCCGAAGGACGCGATGGTCGGCTCGCTGGCCCGCTCCGGCCGCGTCATCTTCGCCGCCGGCGCGGTCATGGTCGCGGTGTTCTTCACCTTCGCGCTCTCCGGGCCATTGCCCCCCAAGGAGATGGGCATCGTGCTCGGCGTCGCCGTTCTGCTTGACGCCTTCCTGGTGCGACTCGTCCTCTTGCCCGTGCTGCTCCGCCTCACCGGACGGGCCGCCTGGTACACCCCAGCCTGGTTGCGAAAGGTCCTTCCGAACATCACCTTCGCCCACGACTGACCCCGCGTCTGGCACGAGGCCAATCCACCGAGCCTCAAGCCACGCAGGACTCACGACGTGGCCGAGGTGCCGGTCCGCACCGATCTGCACGGAACCTTCACGAGTCGTCCCCCACACCGCACCGGGTCCGCTCCTAGTCTCGTGACATGAGCAGCCGGCGGATTCTCGTGGTCGAGGACGAGCCGCTCATCAATCAGGCAGTCTCCGAACGCCTGGAGTCCGAGGGGTACGACGTCGTCCGGGCGTTCGACGGTCCCGGCGCGGTCGCGGCCTTCGCAGAGCACGCGCCGGACCTGGTGCTGCTCGACGTGATGCTCCCGGGCTTCGACGGCCACGAGGTGTGCCGTCGGATCCAGGCCGAGCGGCCGGTCCCGGTCCTGATGCTGACCGCCCGTGACGACGAGGCCGACATCCTGGTCGGGCTCGGCGTCGGCGCCGACGACTACTTGACCAAGCCGTTCCGGATGCGGGAGCTGGTGGCCCGCGTGGCTGCTCTGCTCCGACGGGTGGAGCGCGCCACCGAGCTGGCCGGCCGCCGGCCCACCGAGGTCGGCGGGCTGCGGATCGACCCCGCAGCCCGGCGGGTCTTCCGGGACGACATCGAGGTCCGGCTGACGCCGACCGAGTTCGATCTATTGGCCTGCCTGGCCGCCGAGCCCGGGACCGTGGTGACCAGGGAGCGACTGCTCGCAGAGGTATGGGGCTGGCCGGGCGGCTCGGGCACCCGGACCGTTGACAGCCACGTGAAGGGCCTGCGCGCCAAGATCGGCGCCGACCGGGTCCGCACCGTGCACGGTGTGGGTTACTCGCTCGAGCCGGGCGGACCGGCGTGAGCGGACAGCCGCTCGCCCCCGTCGGCTCGCTCAAGGTCAAGCTCGGCGTCCTGGTCGGCGCGAGCGTCACCGTCGCCGCCATCGTGGCCACGCTCGGACGGGCCGGCGGCGTATCCCCGTGGCTGAGCCTGCCGGTGACGATCCTGCTCGCGCTCGCGGTCACTCAGCTGCTCGCCGTCGGCATGACCTCGCCGCTGCGAGAGATGACCGAGGCGGCCAAGCGGATGGCCCGTGGCGACTACAGCGTCCGGGTCAGCGAGACCTCCCACGACGAGGTCGGAGAGCTGGCACGCGCGTTCAACCGCACGGCACGGGACCTGGAGACCGTGGACCGTCAGCGTCGTGAGCTGGTGGCCAACGTCAGCCACGAGCTGCGCACCCCACTGGCCGCGCTGCAGGCGGTCCTGGAGAACCTCGTCGACGGCGCCCGGCCGGCCGACCCCGCATCGCTGCGACCCGCGCTGGCCCAGGCCGAGCGACTGGGCGCCCTGGTCACCGACCTGCTCGACCTGGCGCGCGTGGACGCCGGTAAGGCGCCGCTGTCTCCCCAGACTGTCGAGGTCGCCGCCCTGCTCGCCGAGGCGGTCGAGGCGGCGCAGGTCGGCAGCCGACCCGTGGAGTACGACGTCCGCGTCGACCCGCCCGACCTCGTCCTGCGCGCCGACCCGGCCCGGCTGCACCAGCTGGTCGCCAACCTGCTGGACAACGCCTCCCGGCACAGCCCGGCCGGCGGGTCGGTGCGGGTGACCGTGACCCGCGACGGCGACTGGCACCGGATCGAGGTCGCCGACCAGGGCCCAGGCGTGGCACCGCTGGATCGCGAGCGAGCGTTCGAGCCGTTCGGCACCCTGACCGCGACCGAGGGCGGGGGCGGCACCGGCCTCGGCCTGGCCATCGCCCGCTGGGTCACCGACCTGCACGGCGGCAGCATCGCGTTCGTCGAGCCGGAGGCCGGCAGCACCGGAGCCCGGGTCCGCGTCGACCTGCCCGCCGCACCTCCCGTCCGACCCGACCCGATCGAGGAGACCCCCATGCCCCTCCCCGCCCATCCGCCCGTTGCCGCCGCCGCGCCCCAGCCTCCGGTGACGGATGGCCTGCTCGGCCCGTTCTGGCCAGACCGCGGAGTGCCCGGACGTCCCGCCCTGCTCCTCGGTGCGGCGGGTGTCGGCCTCCTGGCCGCGCTGGTCCTGCCCTACCGCGACGCGGGCATCGGCACCTTCCTGGTGCTGCTCGCCGGCGGTGTCGTGATCCTGGCGGCGGGCCGCGAGCAAGCCGACGGCTTCACCAAGGCGTGCGCCGGGATCTGCCTGCTGCTGGCCGGGGTCTCGGTGCTGCGGGACGCCGACTGGATCATCTTCCTCAGTGTGGTCACCGGGGCCATCGTGACCGTGTCCGGCGTGACCCGGGCGCACACGATGCCGGGCTTCGCGCTCTCCGCGCTGTCCGGGCCGCTGGCCGGGCTGCGTGGACTGCCGTGGCTCGGGCGTTCCCTGGGGGCGATGACCGGGCACGGCAACAGCGCCGCGCTGCTCCGGACCACCGTCTGGTCGCTGACCGGGCTGCTGGTCTTCGGGCTCCTGTTCGCCTCCGCCGACGCCCTGTTCGCCGAGTGGGCGGGTGCGCTCGTGCCCGACCTCGGCGTCGAGTCGTTCGTGCTGCGCTCGTTCATCGGCGTCGCGGTGGGCGGCGTGGTGCTGGCTGCGACGTACCTCGCCCTCAACCCGCCCCGGGTCGACCAGCCGCAGGAGGAGGTCCGTCCGGTCAACCGGCCGTTCGAGTGGCTGGCCCCGGTGCTGGTCGTGGACGCGGTGTTCGCCGCGTTCCTCGTCGCGCAGGCGACCGTGATCTTCGGTGGCCACGACTACCTGCGGCGCACCACCGGGCTCACGTACGCCGAGTACGTGCACGAGGGCTTCGGCCAGATGACCGCAGCCACGGCACTGACGCTGCTGGTGATCTGGGCGGCCGCCCGCAAGGCTCCGCGAGCGACCCCGAAGGACCGGCTGTGGCTGCGCGCCACGCTCGGCCTCCTCTGCGTCGAGACCCTGGTCGTCGTGGCGTCAGCGCTGTACCGGATGCACGTCTACCAGGAGGCCTACGGCTTCACCGAGCTGCGACTGGTCGTCGACGTCTTCGAGGGCTGGCTCGGACTCCTGGTGCTGGCGGTGCTGGGCGCAGGCATCTCGCTCAAGGCCGCCTGGCTGCCACGCTTCGCTCTGCTCAGCGGCGCCGGGCTCATCGTCGCGCTGGCGGCGATCAACCCGGATGCCTGGATCGCCCAGCGCAACGTCGACCGCTACGAGGAGACCGGCAAGCTCGACTGGAGCTATCTGCAGGGTCTCTCCGACGACGCGGTGCCGGTGCTGAGCACCTTGCCGACCGACGTACGCGGCTGCGTGCTCGACGGCCGGTCGCAGTCGGACGACGACTGGCTCGAGTGGAACCTCGGCCGCTGGCGCGCGGCCGACGACCTGCCGGAGGACGGTCCTCCGGCGGGCGCGATCCCGTACGACTGCCCCGAGAGCTCCTAGCCGAGGTCGACGATCGCGGCGACCGGGCCGCCGCCGTCCGGGCCCTGGTGGGCAGCGGAGACGGAGACGAAGACAGCGGGGTCGCCGGTGACCGCCGCGGTCACGCCGCCGACACAGGCCTTGATCTGCCGGTGCCAGTGCACGTCGGAGTCGTCGAGCATCGCGTTGCGGCGACCGCGGACCTGGCCGTCCTGCGAGACCTCGCACTTGAGGAAGACGTTGACCAGCTTGTCGCCGAGGTCCGAGGTGTGCGGTCGCTCGGGCAGGTCGAGGCCGGCGGACCGGATGGCGTCCCAGATACCGTCCGCGTCCAGCGCGTCCTTCATCACCGAGTGGCCCACGCGGTAGCGGCCGCCGACGCCGGTCGCGTTGCCGACGACGACCACCTGCGCCTGGTCGAGCTCGACGCCGGAGGAGCACGAGGCCACCGCCGAGTAGAGCGAGCGGTCGTGCATGACGTCGGCGTCGGTCGGCATGTCGATCTCGCCGAGGGCCACCGCGATGCCGAGCGCCGTACAGCCGTTGGAGAGGTCCATCGACTCGTGCGTGTGCTCGGTCCACACGGTCTTGCCGCGCGACTTGGCGTCGCGGATCGTGTGCACGGTCAGCAGCGGGGTCTTGGTCTGCACGTAATGGACGTCGGCAACGTCGGTGATGCCGGCCCGCTCCATCGCTACCTTCACCGCGTCGGCGACCTTCGACACCATCGCGACGCGGCCGATGTCCTCGGGCATCAGCACCTCGCTCATCGCGAAGCCGACGGTCAAGCGCGGCTCGTCGCTGGGCTCGGCGTCGGTGGTCGCGAAGATCGTGGCGTGCGGGCTGATCACGCCGTCGGTGCCGCCCGACCAGACGATCGGCACCTCCTTGACCTGGTCCTCCGGCGCACCCTTGGCGATCAGCACCTCGCGGAACGCGCGGTCCGCGATGATCCGGGTGTAGTCGTTGACTCCCCCGTTGCCCTCGGTCTTGCCGATGATCGCGATCACGCGGTCGGCGGCCATCACCCCCTCGTCGATGAGCTTCGCGAGCTCGGAGGCGTCGGCGACGGAGTGGATCGGGACCTTGCGGACTTCGATGGCGGAGGGCATGACGTTCCTTTCGGTTGAACGGGTCAGTTGGGTACGACGACGGTGCCGGTGTCACCGGACACCGCGTCGAGGATGTGGTCCAGGCTGGTGATCACGCCGCGCCGGCCGGTGGCCTCGACGAACCGGCACACCGCGTCGACCTTGGGTCCCATGGAGCCGCTGGCGAAGTGACCGTCGGCGGCGTACTCGCGCAGCTGCGCGACCGTGACCTCACCGATCGGCTCGGCCTCGGGGGTGCCGTAGGCGATCACGGCGTGCGAGACGTCGGTCGCCACGACGAGGGTGTCGGCCTCGACGACCTGGGCCAGCAGCGCCGCGCCGAGGTCCTTGTCGATCACCGCCTCGATCCCGTGCAGCCGGCCACCCTCGCGCACGACCGGGATGCCGCCGCCGCCGTTGGCGACGACCACGAACCCGGCCTCGATCAGCGCCAGTACGGCGGGCGCGTCGAGGATCTCGAGCGGCTCGGGTGAGGCCACCAGCCGGCGCCAGCCCTTGTCGCCGCGGTCCTCCCAGGTCTCGCCGTGCTCCTGGAGCAGGGCGGCCTGGTCAGCGGGCAGGTAGCGGCCGATCGGCTTGCTGGGATGCGTGAAGCCCTTGTCGTCCGGGTCCACGCGGGTGCGGGTGACCACGGTGGCCAGCTGCCGGGTGACATCGCGAGCGGCCAACGAGGCCTCGAGAGCGTTCATCAGGACGAACCCGAGCGTCGCCTGGGTCTGCGCCCCGCACCAGTCCAGCGGCACCGGCGGCACGACCGCGGCGGCCAGCTCGTTCTTGACGAGCAGGTTGCCGACCTGCGGCCCGTTGCCGTGAGTGATGACCACCTCGGCCTCGTGCTCGAGCAGCTCCGCGACCGCCTCCATGGCGACCTCGGCGGCCGCGATCTGGTCCTCGGGCCGGGCCCGGCCGTCCTTGTTGGTCATCGCGTTGCCGCCGAGCGCGAGCATCACCCTCATGACGTCATCACGTCCACGTCGGCGTGGTCGGCGCCACCGGACAGCCGGGCATAGCCAGGACCGCGGTCGAAGAACGCCGCGGCGCCGCCGGTGCGCGAGCCGCGCTCCGCAGCCGTCGCCGCAGCGTCGTGGCCCAGATCGTCGAGGTCGTCGCCGGTCAGCACCACGCCGTACGTCGCCAGCGCGGCCTCGCGGCTCACCTTGTGCCAGACGACGTCGCGGACCACCAGCTCCGGGTCGCGCTCGAGCGGGTCGCCCCAGCCGCCGCCTCCTGTCGTGCGGATCCGGATCACCTCGCCCGCCTGCACCGGCTCGGCGTCGGCGAGCGCGTCGACCTCGCGTTCGTTCGGGCCACCGGCGTCGATGACGACCTGGAACGGGGTGCCGGCAAGCCCGCCCTTGACGCCCCAGCACGCCAGGATGGAGCGGTCGGCGATCGACATGAAGTGCGCGTCCTTGAGCATCCGGATGTGCTTCTCGTAGCCGAGTCCACCACGGAACTTCCCGGCCCCGCCGCTGTCCACGGCCAGTGAGAGCGCCTCGACCCGGAACGGGAAGCGCGACTCGGTGAACTCGGTCGGCAGGTTCCGCGAGTCCGGCACCACGTGGATCGTGTCCTCGCCGTCGGCGTAGTAGCGCCCGCCCGAGCCGCCACCGAGCACCTCGCGCATCAGGTAGGGACGGCCTTCGAGGTCGTCGCCGTAGACGCCGGTGTAGCGGATCGTCTCCTGGTCGGCGGGCATCCGGCCGTCGACGGCCTTGGCGAGCACGCCGGCCAGTACCCCGAGCAGCCGGAGGATCACGAACGTGCGGGCGTTCGTCGGCGCCGGGAAGATCGGCGTCAGCAGGGTCCCCGGCGGGGGGAACCGCATCTCGATGAGGGGTACGACACCCTCGTTGACGTCGAGCTCGGCCATCCGCTCCGGACTGTCGGCGAGGTTGCGCAGGATCGGCGCCAGCCACTTCTTCAGGAAGACGCCGTCGCTGTAGTCGCCGCAGTGGTTGATCGGACCCTTGGCCTGCGGCGAGGTGCCGTCGAAGTCGAGGATCAGCCGCTCGCCGTCGGGATCGTCGGGCGCGGTGCGGGTCAGCGTGATCCGCTGGGCGTGCAGCTTCGGCTCGTCGATGCCGTCGTGCTCGGCGTAGTCCTCCCAGACCCACGAGCCGACCGGGATCTTGCCGAGGATCTCGCGGCGGTACGTCGTGGTGGTCCGGTCGATGATCGCGTCGAAGCACGACTCGACGGCCTCGACGCCGTACCGGTCGAAGAGCTCACCGAGCCGGCGGGCGCCCATCAGGCAGGCCGAGCACTCGGCGTCGAGGTCGGCCGCCAGGCTCTCGGGCATCCGGGAGTTGCGGGTCATGATCGTGAGCGCCGCGCGGTTGGGCACCCCGGCGTCCCAGAGCCGGATCGGCGGCACCATCAGGCCCTCCTCGAAGACGCTGGTCGCGTCGGAGGGCATCGAGCCCGGCACCGCGCCGCCGATGTCGTCGTGGTGGCCGAAGGCCTGCACGAACGCAACGACCTTGCCCGCGCTGAACACGGGGACCGTGACGCAGAGGTCGGGCAGGTGCCCGATCCCGCCCTCGGAGCGGTAGACGTCGTTGTGGAAGAACACGTCGCCCTCGCGCATCTCCTCGATCGGGAAGTCGCGGGCGATCGGGTGGACCAGCGCGGAGTACGAGCGGCCGGTCAGCTTGCGCAGCAGCCGGTCGTGAATGCCGGCACGGAAGTCGTGGGCGTCGCGGATCATCGGGCTGCGGCTGGTGCGGCCGATCGCGGTCTCGACCTCCATCTCGACGCTGGCCAGCGAGCCCTGCACGATCTCGACCAGCACGGGGTCTGCGCTCGCGCCCGCGTCGGCGGTGAGCGGTCCGAACGGGAACTGGGTGGGTGCGCGACGGCTCGCCATCACTGGACCTCCCTCGTCACGATGATGTTCAGGTACTCGTCGATGCGGGCGGTGAAACCCGGGTGCAGCGGCACGGTGGAGCCGAACTCCTCGATGATCGCCGGCCCCAGGACCTCGGTGCCGGGTGGCAGGTCGGTACGTCGGACCACCGGCGTCTCGACGTAACCGTCCGCCGCCTCGAAGCAGACCTGGCGGGTGGTGGCTTCGAGGCTCGTCGCTGACGCTCCTCGCACCTCAACCACCGGATGGTGCTTGATCTCGGGCCGCTGGATCGGACCGATGCCCGACACCCTCAGGTTGACCCACTCGACCTGCTGCGTGGGATCACCGGCGAAGTCGTAGCCGTAGAGGCCCTTGTGCTCGGCGTGGAAGCGGGTCGCAACCTCGGCGAGAGTGCTCGCGTCGATCGGTCCTTCCGGCACCGACACCCGCACCTCGAAAGCCTGGCCGAAGTAACGCAGGTCCGCGGTGCGCAGGTAGCGGTGCTGGTCCGCCGCGAAGCCCTCCTTGGTGAGCGCCGCCTCGGCGCGGCCCGCCAGCTCGTCGAAGATCGTGGTCACGGATTCGGGGTCGAGGGCGTCGGCGAGCGACACGTGGGTCTGCACGTAGTCGTTCTTGACGTCGACGGTGAGCAGGCCGAACGCGGACACGTTGCCGGGGTCCGGCGGTACCAGCACAGTCTCGATGCCGAGGATGTCCATCAGCCGGCAGAGCAGCAGCGACCCCGACCCGCCGAAGGTGGTCAGCGTGAAGTCGCGGACGTCGAGGCCGCGCTTCACGGTGACCTGGCGCAGCGCGTTGGCCTGGTTCCACGCCGAGATCTCGAGGACGCCGCTGGCGCACGCCTCGCGGCTCAGCCCTAGCTTCGTGGCGAGCTGGTCGACGCCGTCGAGGGCCGCCTGGACGTCGAGCGGGATCTCGCCGCCGAGCAGGTGGGGCGGGATCCGGCCGAGCACCACGTGCGCGTCGGTGATCGTCACCTCGGTGCCGCCCTTGGCGTAACACAGCGGCCCCGGGTCGGCACCCGCCGACTGTGGGCCGACCTTGAGCGTGCCCTCGGGCGAGAGCCAGGCGATCGAGCCGCCGCCCGCGCCGACGGTCACCACGTCGATCATCGGGATCTTCGACGGGAACACCCCGACCGTGCCCTCGGTGGTGAGTGTCGGCTCGCCGTCGATCACCACGCTGACATCGGTCGACGTACCGCCGCCGTCGGAGGTGAGCACCCGGTGGTGGCCGGCGATCTTCGCGATCAGCGCGGCACCGAGCGCGCCGGCAGCCGGACCGGACAGCACCGTCGTGATCGGCTGGTGCACGACCTCGTCGGCCGACAGCACGCCGCCGTTGGACTTCATCACGTAGAAGGGGATCGACCGGTCGCCGTACTGGCGCAGCCGCTCGGTGATGTTGGTGACGTACGCCGACAGCCGCGGCTTCACCGCAGCGTCGACCAGCGTCGTCATCGCCCGCTCGTACTCGCGGTACTCGCGCAGCACCTCGCTGCTCACCGACACCACGGCGTCGGGGTGCTCCTCGACGAGGATCTCCCGCATCCGCTCCTCGTGGGCGGGGTTGGCGTAGGCGTGCAGGAAGCAGACCCCGAGCGTGCTGATGCCCGCCTCCCGGAACCAGCGTGCCGCCGCGCGGGCGCCGTCCTCGTCGAGCGGCTCCAGCTCGGCGCCAGTGAAGTCGAGGCGACCGGAGACGCCGCGGACCAGGTGCCGCGGGACGATCCGCTCCGGCTTCACCCAGAAGTAGGAGTTGCCGTAGCCGTCGGGCACCGACTGCCGGGCGATCTCGAGCATCGCCTCGTAGCCGGTGTTGGTGATGAACCCGAGCCGGTCGACCTTGCCCTCGAGCAGCTGGTTGGTGGCCACGGTGGTGCCGTGGCTGACCGCGGAGATCCGGTCGCCCGTGGCCCCGATCAGGCCGAGCACCTTCTCGATGCCGGCCAGGAAGCCGTCCGCGGGGTTGCTCGGCGTCGACGGCGTCTTCGTCGTCACCAGCTCGCCGGTGGCCTCGTCGAGAGCCACCACGTCGGTGAAGGTGCCACCGGTGTCGATGCCGATCCGGATGCCGCTCATTCGTTCGCTCCCTGCTTGTGGTGCCAGGTGGTCGTCGAGGTCGAGCTGGCCACCAGCCTGCCCGACGCGACCACATACGTCGGCGCGTGGTGCTCGGCGAGAACTCGCCGCAGGCTCGGGAGCCCGAAGACCACCAGGTCCGCATTGCCGCCGATCTCGAGCCGGTGCCCCTGGATACCGAGCACCTCCGCGGCGGTCGTGGTGACCGCGTCATAGACGAGCTCGATGCCGTCGCTGTCGACGGCCTCCAGTGCGTGGGCCGCGAGGAACGCGACCTCCAGCATGTGGTGCCGGCCGAAGGGGTAGTAGGCGTCCTCGATGTCGTCCTGGCCGAGCGCGACCGGGACCCCCATCGCGGTCAGCTCGCGCACCGGCAGGTGCAGCGGCCCGGTGTGCGGGTCACTGACGAAGCCGAGTCCTGCTCGCTTCGCGAGGCCGGCGAGCCGCTCGAGCGAAGGGCGGGCGTAGAGCCCGACCGCCCGGGCGTGGTTGGCGACGCCGCGGCCGACGAGGCCGTGCTCGATCATCGCCTCGGCCAGCATCTCGGTCGTGCGCAGGCTCGCGTCGCCGGCGTCGTCGACGAGCATGGCCACCCGCTTGCCGTGCTCGGCGGCCAGTGCGCACATCCGCCGCACGTGCTCCCGGGCATCGGCATCGGTGTGCTCGATCCATGGGATCCCGCCGACGACGTCGGCGCCGAGGTCGACCGCCTCGCGGACCAGTTCCTCCGCGCCCGGGTCACGGAGCAGCCCGTCCTGCGGGAATGCCACGACCTGGAGGTCGACCACGCCCCGGAACTCGTCTCGCAGCGCCAGCAGCGGGATCACTCCCTCGAGCCCGGCCTTGGTGTCGACATCCGCGAACGCGAGGACATGGCGGACGCCGTGCATCGCGCCTCGCATGAGCGCTCGACGTGCGTTGGGCTCGATCCAGCTCCGGTCGTACTGCTCCTTCACCGCCGAGGCCAGCTCGATCGAGTGCAGGGCAGAGCCCATGTCACCGGAGGTGTACGCCGTCAGCGCGGCGTCCCCGATCCGGTCCAGCGTGTAGACCTTGTCGAGGTGCATGTGGCCGTTGACGAAGCTCTCGGTCACCAGACCGCCCTCGGCGTCCAGAACCTCGGTCCCGCGCATCGACCCCTGCGCCGGGTCGATGGCGACGATCCGGCCGTCGTCGATGCCGATGTTCCAGCGGTCGTCGCGACCGCGAAGGGTGGCGTCCGCGACGACGAGCTGGTGGGTGGGCACCCGACGATTCAAGCGCGGGCCGCGTGGCCGGGCCACGGCACAATCTGCCGACGGAGGCCCGGTTCGTCGGCAACGTATGCCAGCGGCCCACCCGCCCGGAGGCGAGTGGGCCGCTGGTGACTGCTGTCAGGCCTTGTCGTCGTCGTGCGGTGGAGCGTGGTCCTCCGTGTGCGCACCCTCATGACCCACGGCGATGATCGCGCCGTCGTCGTCGATGTTCTTCGGCGCGATGACCCGCGCCAGGTGGTAGCCGAGGACGACGACCAGCGTGCCCAAGGCGATGCCGCTGAGGACGAAGTCGTCGGTGATCTCGAGCGTCGCGTCACCGATCGCCAGGATGATGCCCGCCGCGATCGGCACCAGGTTCACCGGGTTGGCGAAGTTGACGTTGTTCTCTTTCCAGATCTTCGCGCCCAGCAGGCCGATCATCCCGTAGAGCACCAGCGTGATCCCGCCGAGCACGGCAGGCGGCGTCACGTTGACGATCGCACCGAACTTGGGCACCAGACCGAGCAGGATGGCGGTGATGGCTGCCACGAAGTAGGCGGCCGTCGAGTAGACCCGGGTGGCGGCCATGACACCGATGTTCTCGGCGTACGTCGTGGTCGGCGAGCCACCCACGGCGCTGGTGATCACGGTGCCGACACCGTCAGCGGCGACCGCGCGACCCATGCTCGGGTCGAGGTCGGTCTTGGTCATCTCGGCCACTGCCTTGACGTGACCGACGTTCTCCGCGACCAGGGCGATCACGGCCGGCAGCACCAGCAGCGCGAACGTGATCGAGAACGCGGGGGTGTGCCAGCCGACGGCGTCCAGGTTGCCGGCCAGCGTCTGGTTGCCGACGAGGCCGTCCTGCGTCTGGTCGGGGAAGCCGAACCAGTCCTCCGCCTTGACCGCGTCCCAGTTGACCCGGTCGTGCGCGCCCGGCTCGGGGAAGCCCGGGAGCGGCAGCGTGATGGTGCCCCAGATCATGTCCGCGATCCAGGAGACGACGTAGCCGAAGACCAGGCCGAGGAAGATCGCGATCCGCCCGAAGAAGCCACGCAGCCCGACAGCCATCACGATCACGGCAGTCATCGTGAGCAGTGCGATCCAGGGGTCCGAAGGCATGTAGGTCTTCGTCGCGACCGGGGCCAGGTTGAAGCCGATCAGCATCACCACGGCGCCGGTGACCACCGGCGGCAGTACGGCGTTGACGGAGTCCGCGCCGAGGAAGTGGATGATCAGACCGACGATCGCCAGCACCACACCGGCGACCAGGATCGCGCCGGTCACGTCGGCCGGGCCGCCAGGCCCGCCGCTACCGGAGTAGGTGTAGATCGCGGTGGCGCCACCGACGAACGATGCGGACGTACCGAGGTAGCTCGGCACCTTGCCCTTGACGATCAGCAGGAAGCAGATCGTGGCGATTCCGCTCATCATGATCGCCAGGTTGGGGTCCAGGCCCATGATGATCGGGAACACGAACGTCGCACCGAACATCGCCACGACGTGCTGGGCGCCGAGGCCCACGGTCTTGCCCCAGGCGAGGCGCTGGTTCGGCGCGACGGCCTCACCGGGAGCTGGATCGACTACTTCCCACTTGAACATCGACATGTTTGGACCCTTTCGCTGTGGGTGAGGCCCCGAGCTCTGCACAACTTAGTGACCCCCATCACACACCTACGACGGCGAGAGTTGCCGAAGGAACGCCGTACCGGCTGGCACTTCTCTTCGATTCCACAAGAACTCTTGTACAACTGTTGTTGTTGATCTAGCCTCGGCGTCATGCCCCGTCCCGAGATCCGCAAGCTCACCGAAGCCAAGGCCCTGGCCGCGCTCGCGCACCCGTTCCGCGCCCGGATCATGGACGCGCTCAAGGTCGACGGCCCGTCCACGGCGTCCGCACTCGCCCAGCGCACCGGCCAGGCGGTCGGCAGCGCCAGCCATCACCTGAAGGTGCTGGCCGAGGCCGAGCTCGTGGTCGAGGCACCGGAGCTCGCCAAGGACAAGCGCGAGCGCTGGTGGAGGCTCACCTCCCCCGGCACCAGGTGGTCCCGCGAGGAGTTCGCGCACGACGCGTCCGCCGTCGCGGCCGCACACGCTGCCGAGGCACTGAACCTGCAGCGGCAGTTCGAGCGCAGCCGTGAGTGGATGGCCAACGCGGACTCCGACCCGGTCTGGGACAACGCCGCCTGGGTCACCCAGCAGTGGCTGCGGCTCTCCCCCGACGAGCTCCTCCAGCTCGCCGAGGAGATCATCGAGGTGACCATGCGCTGGAGCGGCCGTGAGACGCCCGACGACGGCGTCGAGCGTGAGCCGGTGTTCCTGTTCGCACGCGCCTTCCCTGCCCAGCCATGACCGCGGTCGCCAGCACGCGCGCCGAGATCGCGCCGCTCTCCAGCAACCACGCGTTCCGCCTGCTCTGGCTCGGCGAGGGCGTCAGCGTCCTGGGCAACGCGACCTCGTTCGTGCTGCTGCCCTTGCTCGCCGTGATCGCGTTCGACGCCGGTCCGGGCGCGATGGGGGCGCTCGCCACGGCCGCGTGGCTCCCCTGGTTGCTCATCGGGCTGCCGGCCGGCGCCTGGGTCGACGGGCTGTCCGCCCGCGGCGTGATGATCGCTGCCGACCTGGTCTCAGCTGCCGCGTACGCCAGCGTCCCGCTCGCCTGGTGGCTCGACGTGCTGACCCTCACCCAGCTGCTCCTGGTCGCCCTGGTCGGTGGCGCGGCCACGGTCTTCTTCCGGGCGGCGTACTCCGTGTTCCTGCCGCAGGTCGTCGAGCCGGAGCACCTGGAATCGGCCAACGGCCGGTTGTTCGGCACCGAGTCGGCGATGCAGATCGCCGGCCCTGGGGTTGGTGGCCTGGTCGCGCAGTGGTTCACGGCCGCCTTCGGGATCCTGCTGGACGCCCTGAGCTTCCTGTTCTCGGCGGTGTGCCTGTGGCGGATCAGCCCACGGGACGAGGCACCTGTGGCCACGGCACCGACGACGTCCCTGCGCACCCGGATCGCCGAGGGCGTCACGTTCGTACGCCAGGACCGCTACCTGCCCTGGCTCACCGGGATCGGTGGACTCGCCAACCTGGGCCACACCGGCCTGGGGGCGTTGCTCGTCCTCTTCCTGGTCCGCGACCTCGGGCTGGACCCGTCCGGTGTCGGCCTGGTCCTGGCCACCGGCAGCAGCGGCGGTCTGCTCGGCGCGATCATCGCCACCCCCGTCTCGCGACGTATCGGCTCCGGACATGCGTCCACGCTGTGCATGCTCGGCGCAGGGTTCCCCTGTCTGCTGGTGCCGCTCGCCGGTCCCGGGCTCCACGTGGTGCTGGTGCCGCTGGGCCTGTTCCTCGTGGGGATGTTCGTGGTCGCGGGCAACGTCATCCGCGGCGCCTGGCGGCAGCGCTACGTGCCGATGCGGCTGATGGGCCGGGTCGTCACCACTACCCAGCTGGTCAACTTCGGCACCATGCCGGTCGGCGGACTGCTGGCCGGCGGGCTCGGTGCCACGATCGGTGTTCGGGGAACCATCGGCGTGATGGCGGTCGTGATCCTGGCCGCCTCACTCGTCTTCCTACTGAGTCCACTCCGTGGTCTGCGCGACCTCCCGTCGCCCGCCTCACCGGAGGGCTGCTAGACAAGCCCCATGGCTACCACTGCACTCGGCGGCAACGCCGTCCACACCGTCGGCGAGCTCCCCGGCATCGGCGACCCGGCTCCCAACTTCTCCCTCGTCGGCCTGGACTTCGGTGAGGTGACCCTCCCGCAGGGCACCCGCACCATCCTCAACATCTTCCCGAGCGTCGACACCGGCGTGTGCTCGGCGAGCCTCCGCAAGTTCAACGAGCTCGCGGCCGGCTTCACCGACACCACCGTCATCTGCGTCTCCAACGACGTGCCGATGGCCCAGTCGCGGTTCTGCGGCGCCGAGGGCATCGAGAACGTCACCGTCGCTTCGGCGTTCCGGTCCAGCTTCGGCGACGACTACGGCATCCGCCTGGTCGACGGCAAGTGGGAGAACCTGTTGGCCCGCGCCGTCGTGATCGTCGACGCCGACGGCAAGGTCTCCTACACCCAGCTGGTGCCGGAGATCGCGACCGAGCCCGACTACGACGACGTCGTCGCCGCTCTCGGCTGACTCAGTCCTCGGGCGACCAGAACGCCCGGACGATGTCGACCGAGCCGGAGGGGCGCATCGGCGTTCCCTCCTCGAGGTAGGCCTCTCGCGCCTCGACCTCGTGGCTCGGCGGCAGCGACCCGTCGGCCCGGACCACCCGCCACCACGGCACCGGACCGCCGTACCGCGACATCACCGACCCGACCTGGCGCGGGCCACCGCCGACCGTGTCGGCGATCGAGCCGTACGTCGTCACCCGGCCGCGCGGGACCCGCTCGACGTACTCCAGCACCCGCTCGGCGTACTCCTCGGGGTCAAGCTTCGGCAACCGGCTTCTCCTCCGGGAGTACGAACGCCACCGCGGCCACGACGGCGGCGACGACGATAGCCACCATCCCGGCGATCCACACGCCGGGTGGCTCGGGCTGGTCGCGCAGCAGAAGGGCGAGCAGCCAGACGACGGGCGCGGCGGCGAACACCGCGGCCCCGCGGGTCACCCAGAGCCGCACGGTCGAGCCGTCGATGGCCATCTCGGCCGGGCCGTAGGCGGTCAGCACGGCCGCGACGTGCGCGACCAGCAGCGCGAGCGCGGCGACCAGTGCCGCTACGGGCAGCTCGGCCAGGTCGGACCTCCCCCACCACGCGATCACCGCCGCGAGCGCCACGGTGCCGAACGCCGACTCGGGGAAGAACGCCCACCCGAGCGAGAGCGCCACCACCACCGCGGCCATCCAGCCGGTGGGCGGCACATCGGCCGCTGCCGCCGCGAACAGCGCGACCACTGGGCCAAGCAGGATCAGCATCCGCGCGACCAGCTGGGAGACCGACCACTCCACCGCGCTCACCGTGGCCTCACCTGCGGGAGCTGGGCGCGCCTGGCCAGCCGGTGCAGCACCTCGTCCAAGGTGCCCGGCCCCAGCCAGGCGACCACCGGGCAACCGAGTCCCGACAAGCCCGCGAGCACCTGCTCGCGCTCGATCTTGCGCATCCGCCAGGCGAGCGACGCGAGCGCGGGGTCGGCGTCGTCAGGCAGGACCGGCTCCGCGTCGTCGGGCAGCGTGTCGATCACCAGTGTCGGGAGACCGCGGCGCGCCGTGGAGGCCGCGACCGTGGCGATCGCCTCGGTGAGCATCGGCGTCAGCAGCACCACCGTGGTGCCCTCGGTGACGCGCAGCGGCACCCGTGCGTGGGTGGCCAGCGAGCGATGCCCCTCGGTACCGGACTGGATGGCCGACAGCGCGAGGAGCAGCCGCCGCAGGTGTACCCACCCCGAGCCGAAGCGCACCTGGCGCCCGCTGCCGCCGACCACGCGGAGCGCGACCCGGTCACCGCGGCGTACCGCGTTCTCGGCCAGCGCGGCAGCCGCACGGACCGTGAGGTCGAGGCTGCTCGCCGAACCGTCCACACCGCCGGACCGGCCGTGGTCCGCGACCGCATCGATGACGAGCAGGATCCCGGCGTCCTCCTCGGCGCGGGTCGTGGTGGCGTGCAGCTTTCGGGTGCGACTCGAGACCCGCCAGTTGATCCGCCGCAGCCGGTCGCCGGGCTGGAACTCCCTGATCCCCGCGAACTCGGAACCCGACCCCGCTCGGGCGGACCGGTGCGCCCCGACCAGGCCTCGGGGCTGCGGCGTCTCCGCGCGGGAGGTGTACGCCGTCGGCGCGGGCAGTACCTGCATCTGCAGACCGGGCAGCGTGACCGGTCCCCAGCGGAAGCCGGCCCACCGGGTCGTGAACGCCACCCGCTCCTGGCCCAGCACCCGTCTGCCCCAGCGCCGCGGGCTGATCTCCAGCACGGGAAGCCCGTTGCTCACCAGCCCGGAGACCCGGCCCTCGGCGGGATGGGTGGCGACGTACGGCGCCTCGGCGACCGCCCGGGTGATCTGTTCGGCGTCCTCGGCGTCGCTCAAGCGCAGGCGCGACGTGGTGCCCTGACCCTCGTGCAGCGAGACGTGGTCGATGTCCGAGCGCACCAACGGCGATCGTGCCGGGCGGGCCGCCAGCCCCATCGCGGCGAACATGATCAGTGGCGCGACGAGCACCAACCCGACCGGCTGGCCGAGCAGCACCGCCCCGCCGATCCCGAGCCCCGCGATGATCAGGGCCCGGCTCAGCGCGGCAGTGGCGCGCCACTGGACCGTCATGGGGTCAGCGCTCGGTCTTGGTGTGCTCGAGAGTGGCGGGCGTCGGCACCTGGGTGAGCACGTCGTCGACGACGGTCCGGCCGCTGGCGTGGGTCATCCAGAGCTCGGGACGGATGGTGATCCGGTGGGCCAGGACCGGCCGCGCGACCACCTTGACGTCCTCGGGGATCACGAAGTCGCGACCCCGGATCATCGCGAACGCGCGCGCGGCCAGCATCAGACCGAGCGAGCCGCGCGGCGACGAGCCGGTGAGCACCTCGCGGTGCTCGCGGGTCGATGAAGCTAGCGCGACGCAGTAGCGCCCGATCGAGTCGTCGAGGCGGACCGACTCCACGGCCTCCTGCATGGCCAGCACACCCTGGGCGTCGGTCAGCGCGTCGAGGGTGATCTCCTCACGACGCCGCTCGACGCGGCGTACGAGCACGTCGTACTCCTCGTCGGAGGTGGGGTAGCCGAAGCCCACCCGCATCAGGAACCGGTCGAGCTGTGCCTCGGGGAGCGGGTAGGTGCCTTCGTACTCGATCGGGTTGGCGGTGGCGAAGACGCAGAACGGCTCGGGCAGCGGGAACGTCTCGCCCTCGACGGTGATCTGTCGCTCCTGCATCGCCTCAAGCAGCGCCGACTGCGTCTTCGGCGGAGTGCGGTTGATCTCGTCGGCGAGCAGCAGGCTGGTGAACAGCGGCCCGGGCCGGAAGTCGAACTCGCCGCGCTGCTGGTTGTAGAGGAACGAGCCGGTCAGGTCGGAGGGCAGCAGGTCGGGCGTGAACTGCGCGCGCCCGAACTCCAGGCCGAGCGCCTGGGCGAAGGACCGCGCGGCCAGCGTCTTGCCGAGCCCCGGGAAGTCCTCGAGCAGCACGTGCCCCTTGGCCAGTACGGCAGCGAGCACCAGCGTCAGCGCCTCGCGCTTGCCGACGACGGCGCGCTCGACCTCGTCGAGCACCCGGCCCGCGAGCTCGCCCGCCTCGGGCACGGTCAGTGGGGTGCTCATAGCTCCTCGATCCTGCGGACGCACCGCTCGATCTCTTCGCGCCCCATCTTGTACGGCGGGTCGTTGACGAGCCGGGTCAGCTCCGGTCCCATCAGCTGGTAGGCACGAGCGGTCTCGGGGCGCTCGCCGTGGCGGACCATCAGCACCTGCTCGGTGAGCTCGGCCAGCCGGTCCCTCAGGGCGGAGTCGGCCCGGGTCAGCGCGAGGTGGTGCTCGAGGATCCGCAGGTTGGCCGCGGTGCGCGGGTCGCGCCGGTGGATCTCGGCGTTGTGGGACTGCTCCAGCCCCCAGGCCGGCGTCGGGGGTGGCGCGGCGTCCACCATCAGCCCGGCCAGGACGACGACGGCCGCGGTCACCAGGATCACGGCGAGTGGGTCGGGGTCCATCTCGAACCGCTCACCGGCCCACAGCATGGCGATCGTGGCGGCGACCAGCACCACCAACCGGAACCACCAGCGCCCACCGGTCACGACATGCCCCGTGCGTGCCGCGCGCCGAGGCTGCGATGGATCCGCTCCAGCGCCTGCACTGCCGCCGTACGGGCAGTCTCGTTGAGTTCGTGGTCGGAGAACCGGGCCTCGCGATAGAGCGTCGACAGCTCGGCGACCGCGTGCGCGTCCGCGGACACCACATCGAGCACCCGCAACGTGAACTCGGCCGATGTCTCCCAGGCCTCGCGTCCGAACCCGGCCGTCTCGGCCTGCACCTCGAAGCGGTGCCAGCAGGCGACGATCCCGTTGCGCGGGCTGCCCGCGAGCAGCAGGGCGAGCTGCTGGTCGCCGTCACGCACCATCTCCTCGGCCGCCTGCTCCGGCGTGGCCGGCAGTACCTCGAACTCGACCTGCTGACGGCGCCGTCGCTGCCGCCAGCGCGCCGGGGTCGCGTCCAGGCGGACCCAGCGGAGCACCAGGGCGACGAGGTAGATCAGCGCGAGCAGGATCGCGATCTCGAGGCCGATGAGAGCGGCGTTGGCGCCGCCCTCGTCCTCCTCTTCTTCTTCCTCTTCGCGCTGCGGTTCCGGAGCGGGAACGAGGTCATCAGGCGTCGAGGACGAGGAGTCCTCGGACGAGGGATTGCCGCCGAACACCCGGTCGGGTCCGATCGCGGCCGCCCACGTGGCGAGCACGACGACCAGCAAGGTGGCGGCCAGCACCGCCGGCCCCACGGCCGGAGGGCCGGACCGTGGGTCCGTCTCCGGGGAGCTCCCGCTCATGTCAGCAAGTTACCCGCGGGGAGCCCCCCGCGCGATCACGCGCTGATCACGTTCGGACGACTCAGTACGCCGGCTGGCTGGGGTCGATCTGGTTGACCCAGGCGGCGACCCCGCCGCCCACGTGCACCGCGTCGCCGTACCCGGCGCCCTTGACGATCGCCAGCGTCTCCGCCGAGCGCACGCCGGTCTTGCAGTACATGACGACCTGCTTGTCCGCCGGGATCTGCTCCAGCGCGCTGCCGTTGAGGAAGTCGCCCTTGGGGATGAGTACCGAGCCCGGGATCTTGTTGATGTCGTACTCCACCGACTCGCGCACGTCGACCAGGAAGAAGTCTCGGCTGCCCTCCTCGCGCTCCTTGAGCATGTGCTCGAGCTGGGTGACGGAGATGGTGGAGCCCGCCGCCGCGTCGGCCGCCTCGTCCGAGATGGCGCCGCAGAAGGTCTCGTAGTCGATCAGCCCGGTGACGGTCGGGTTCTCACCGCACAGCGCGCAGTTGGGGTCCTTGCGGACCTTCAGCTTGCGGTACTCCATCTCCAGGGCGTCGTAGATCATCAGCCTGCCGACCAGCGGGTCGCCGATCCCGGTCAGCAGCTTGATCGCCTCGTTGACCTGGATCGAGCCGATGCTGGCGCAGAGCACGCCCAGCACGCCGCCCTCGGCGCAGCTCGGGACCATGCCCGGCGGGGGCGGTTCGGGGTAGAGGCAGCGGTAGCACGGGGCGTCCTCGGCCAGGGTCGGCGCGAACACCGAGGCCTGCCCGTCGAAGCGGTAGATCGATCCCCACACGTAGGGGATCTTCAGGAAGTACGCCGCGTCGTTGACCATGTAGCGCGTCGCGAAGTTGTCGGTGCCGTCGACGATCAGGTCGTAGCCCTCGAACACCTGCAGGACGTTGTCGTTGTCGAGGCGCTCCTCGTGCAGGATCACCTCGACATACGGGTTGGTCTCGTTGATCGACTCCTTGGCCGACTGCGCCTTGGACTTGCCGATGTCGGACTGACCGTGGATGACCTGGCGCTGGAGGTTGGACTCGTCGACCTCGTCGAACTCGGCGATCCCGATCGTGCCCACGCCCGCAGCGGCCAGGTAGAGAAGCGCGGGGCTGCCCAGACCGCCGGCGCCGATGACCAGGACCCGGGCGTTCTTCAGCCGCTTCTGCCCGGCCATGCCCACGTCGGGGATGATCAGGTGGCGGCTGTAGCGACGGACCTCGTCGATGGTGAGCTCATCAGCAGGCTCGACCAGCGCGGGAAAACTCACGGGAACACTCCTCATCGGGTTCGGTGCGGTCCAGGGACAACGCCGCGCCGCCCTTCCATGTTCCCTCCGGGCACCAACGCCGCCGCACCACATCCCGTCATCCGGACCGACGTACGCGCGGGTAGGCTCGCCGCTGTGACCCACCAGCAGGACCTTGACGAGGTCCGCCCCCGCGGCGGACGGCTCCCGCGCCGCGAGCGCCGCGAGCAGCTGCTGTCTTCCGCGCTCGAGGTGTTCGTCGCGCAGGGCTACCACTCGGCGGCGATGGACGACATCGCCGAGCGGGCCGGGGTCTCGAAGCCGGTGCTCTACCAGCACTTCCCGGGCAAGCTTGAGCTCTACCTCGCGCTGCTCGAGACCTCCTGCGACGCGATGATCGCCAACTGCGCCGCCGCGCTGGAGTCGACGCACGACAACAAGCAGCGGGTCGCGGCGGCGATCGAGGCCTTCTACGAGTACGTCGCGGCCGACACCGGCGCCTTCCGGCTGGTCTTCGAGTCCGACCTGACCAACGAGCCCGCCGTACGCGGGCAGATCGAGCGGGTCACCGACGAGTGCGCGACGCTGATCGCCAGCGTGATCCACGACGACACCGGCCTGCCGGACCCGGCCTCCCGCCTGCTGGCGGTCTCCCTGGTGGGAATGGCCCAGGTGAGCGCGCGGTTCTGGCTGGCAGACGGCGCCGGCATCAAGAGGTCGGACGCCACAGCGCTGGTCTCGGGCCTGGCCTGGCGGGGGATCCGCGGATACCCGCTGACCGATGAGCACTGAACCAAGAGCAACAACCGAAGGAGCCATGACCGTGGAGGTCAAGATCGGCGTGCAGCACGCCGCCCGAGAGATCGTCCTGGAGAGCGACGTCGATCGAGACACGCTCGAGAAGCAGATCGCCGATGCCGTCGCCAGCGGAGGCATCCTCAGCCTGAGCGACTCCAAGGGCCGCCGCACGCTGGTGGCAGCCGACAAGATCGCGTACGTCGAGATCGGTGGCGGCGTCGCCGGTCAGGTCGGGTTCCGGAGCTGAACCACTAGGGTTGATCGAGGTGGCCGCGATGGCGCGGCCCCTCGACGAAAGCAGGTCTCGGAATGATCTGGTGGATCATCGTCACCCTGGTCGGCGGCCTCATCATCGGCCTGCTCGGCAAGATGGTCGCCCCCGGCGATCGCGACCACATCCCGCTCTGGCTGACCGTGGCCTGCGGCATCGGCGGCATGCTGCTCGGCAGCCTCTTCTACTACTGGCTCTTCGGCGTCAACGACAACGTCAAGGGCAACTCGAACTACGGCTGGGACAACACCACCAAGGGCATCGACTGGTGGCGACACGTCTGGCAGATCGCCGTCGCGGCGGTCCTGGTCGTCATTGCCTCCGGAGCCACCGGCAGGAGCAAGACCAGCGTCTAGGCGTCGAGGCCGAGCTCGGACATCCGCTCGTCGTGCCGCTCCGTCAGCCGGGTGAACATCCGGCCGATCGCGGCCAGGTCGAGCCCGGGCCGGTCCACGCCGCCCGCGAGCAGCGCGGCGAGCGTGTCGCGGTCTGCGGCGACGCGTTGCGCCTGGGTGAGCGCCTCCCCCATCAGCCGTCTGCCCCAGAGGGCCAGCCGGCCGCCGAGCGGCGGGTCGGCGGCGATCGTCTGCCGCACCCGCTCGACCACGAACGCGGAGTGGCCGGCCTCCTCGACCGACGACACGACGAGATCCCGCGTGTCGGGGTCGAGGTAGGCGGCGATCTCGCGGAAGAAGTCGTTGGCCAGCCCGTCGCCCACGTAGGCCTTGATCAGGCCCTCCAGCCAGTCGGCCGGGGCGGTGTGCTGGTGGAACTGGTCGATCGCGAGCCGGAACGGCGCCATGGCGGTGAACGGGTCGGCGCCCAGCTCGGTGATCCGGGCGTGCATCGGGGCGACCTTGCTGAACTCGGCGCTCGCCATCGACGCCAGCGCCACCTTGTCCTGCAGGGTCGGCGAGAGCTTGGCGTCCTCGGCGAGGCGCTCGAACGCGGAGATCTCGCCGTACGCGATCACCCCGAGGAGGTCGATGACGGCCTCGCGGTAGTTGGGGTCGTCGAAGGCGACAGGAAGGACGCCGCCCGCTAATTCAGCCACGTCGGCACCCTACCGATAGACTGAGCGCGTAGTTCGCCGCCATCCGGGCGGCCCGTATGTGCGCGGCCGAGTGTGAATTGGCCGCAGACGTTCGAAGTTTCGATTCGCCTGTCCGGCTGATCTCACACGAAAGCGACCAAGACACTGACTACCTTCCGAGAGCTCGGGGTCCTGCCCGAGATTTGTGACTCGCTCGAGCGCGCGGGCATCACCGTGCCGTTCGCCATCCAAGAGATGACCCTGTCGGTCGCCCTGCTGGGCACCGACCTGATCGGCCAGGCCCGCACCGGCACCGGCAAGACCCTGGCCTTTGGCATCCCGGTGCTGCAGCGCAGCGTCGCGCCGAAGGACCCCGACTACTCCGAGATCCCGCAGGGCAAGCCGCAGGCGCTGATCGTGGCGCCGACCCGTGAGCTCGCGCTCCAGGTCTCAGGCGACCTCGCCCTGGCCGGCGCCGACCGCGGCCTGCGGGTCCTCACCGTCTACGGCGGCGTGGGCTACGACCACCAGCTCGAGACCCTCGAGGCCGGCGTCGACATCGTTGTCGGCACCCCCGGTCGGCTGATCGACCTGTGCAACCGACGCGCCCTCGACATCTCGCACGTGCACGCGCTGGTGCTCGACGAGGCCGACGAGATGCTCGACCTGGGCTTCCTGCCCGACGTCGAGCGGATCCTCAAGATGACGCCCGAGACCCGCCAGACGATGCTGTTCTCGGCGACCATGCCGGGCGCGATCGTGGCTCTCGCCCGCACCCACATGCGGCACCCCATGAACATCCGCGCCGAGTCGTCGTACGAGAACGCGACGGTGCCGGCCACCGCGCAGTTCATCTACCTCGCCCACGACCTCGACAAGCCGGAGATCATCGGCCGGATCCTGCAGGCCGAGGACGCCGGCAAGATGATCGTGTTCACCCGCACCAAGCGGCAGGCACAGCGGATCGCCGACGACCTGGCCGAGCGCGGCTTCAAGGCCAGCGCGCTGCACGGTGACATGGCACAGGTGGCGCGCGAGAAGGCGCTCACCAAGTTCCGCGAGGACAAGCTCGACGTGCTCGTCGCCACCGACGTGGCGGCGCGCGGCATCGACGTCGCCCTGGTCACCCACGTCGTCAACTACACCTGCCCCGAGGACGACAAGACCTACATCCACCGGATCGGCCGCACCGGCCGCGCCGGCGCCTCGGGCATCGCGATCACGTTCGTCGACTGGGCCGACCTGCACCGCTGGAAGATGATCAACAAGGCGCTGGACCTGCCGTTCGACGAGCCGCAGGAGACCTACTCCACCTCCGAGCACCTGTTCCACGACCAGGGCATCCCGCCGGGCACGAAGGGCCGCATCGTCGACCCCGCCCCGCAGGAGCCGCGCGAGCGTCCCGACCGCAAGCCGCGCGACGGCGACCGCCCGCGCAACCGGGACCGCAGCCGCACCCGCACCCGCAGTGGTCAGAACGTCGGTGCCGGCGAGCAGACCGCCGAGCAGCCGAAGGCCACCCAGGGTTCGGGTGAGGGCTCCGGCAACCGGAACCGCAACCGCAACCGGCGCCGTCGCTCCGGCAGCAGCGCCCCCACCGCCAGCTGACCCGTCCCCAAAACGCTGACCCGTCGCGAACTTCGCGACGGGTCACCGTGTTTTAGGCCGTGACGACGACGGTGGTGCCGACGGGGGCGAAGTCCCAGAGCGCGATCGCGTCCTCGCGGGCCTGTCGGATGCAGCCGTGGGATTGCGGCGTACCGAGGTCGGCCACGGTCTGCACCCGCTGACCCTCGTCGATCGGGATGTCGTGGAAGCCGATGGCGGCGCCCTGGTCGCCGGTGGTGAACCGGACGAAGTACTTCATGGTGCCGGAGTCGTCGATGCCGACGGCGTCCTCGGAGCGCGAGTAGACCTCGAAGGTGCCGGGCTCGAGGTTGTCGTAGATGCTCCCGGAGACCGGGTAGGTGCGCTGCACCTGGTCGGCGTCGTCGACCAGCCAGACCCGTTGCCGGCTCTGGCTGAACACCACCCGAAGACCCTCGCCGGAGCCGGCCGGCAGCGAGGTGTCGTCGGTGTCCTCGGTGTCGGTCAGGACGTCCGGATCGGTGGGCTCGTCGCGCTGGTCGGTGTCGGTTTCGGCATCCTGGATGCGGGGCTGGTTCACCTGGGCCTTGTCCCCGACGTCCTGGCTGCCGTCGTCGCCTGAGCGGTCGATCGCGGCCGCCGGGTCGGCGTCGTCACCCGGGGTGGGTAGCAGACCCGCACCGCCCACCACCGCGACGACGAGTACGGCGAGGGACGCGACCATGGTGACGATCCGGCCGTAGCGAGGCCGGACCTCCGCCCGGTGCCGATGGTCGTCCCGGGCGCGCTGTCTGCGCGCCGGTCCGGCCCGGTGCTTGGTCACGGCCGCGGTCCACCTGCGCGGGCGACGAGGTTCTCGGCCACCTCGCGGTAGGCCCTGGCGCCCTTGCTGCTCCGGCTGGTCGCAAGGATCGAGCGGCCGGCCGCCGGAGCCTCCGCGAACTTGATCGTCTTCGGGATCGGCGGCTCGATGACCGCGAGGTCATAGGTCTCCGAGATCGTCTCCAGGACGGTCCGAGCGTGGTTGGTGCGGCCGTCGTAGAGCGTCGGCAGCACCCCCCACACCTCGAGGTCGCGGTTGGTGAACCGGCGTACGTCGTGGACGGTGTCGAGCAGCTGGCCAACGCCACGGTGGGAGAGCGTCTCGCACTGCAGAGGAATGAGTACGCCGTCGGCAGCGGTCAGCGCCGCGACGGTAAGCACGCCCAGCGAGGGCGGGCAGTCGAGCAGCACCCAGTCGTACTTGTGGCCGGCTGCGGCCAGGTCCTCCAGCACCCCGCGGAGCACGTGCTCGCGGCCGGTGCGGGTCAGCAGGTCGGCCTCGGCCCGGGCCAGCTCGATCGTCGCCGGCAGCAGATCCACGCCGTCGTCGGTCTTGATGATGGCCTCGTGGACCGCCAGGCCCTTGGTGAGGACGTGGTGGATCGAGAGCTCGAGGTCCTCCGGGTCGATCCCGAGCGAGAACGTGAGGCACGACTGCGGGTCGAGGTCGACGACGAGCACCGAGTTGCCCAGCTCGGCCAGCGCGGCCGCCACCGAGGCGACGGTCGTGGTCTTGGCGACGCCGCCCTTCTGGTTGGCGATCGCGAGAGTCGTGGTCATCAGGGCCATCATGCCGGACACACAAGGCGGGTTGGCGCACACACCTGTTTGGATGTCGGCATGTCCGTCCCCCCGCCTGTTGCAATGGTCACCGGCCCGACTGCCGGCATCGGTCACAGCTTCGCTGTCCAGCTCGCAGCGCGAGGCCACGACCTGGTGCTGGTCGCCCGCAACACCGACCGGCTGGAGGAGGTCGCGGCCGAGCTGCGGGCGTCGTACGACGTCGAGGTGGAGGTACTGACCGCCGACCTCGTCGACAGCGCCCAGCTCGCGACCGTCGAGGCCCGGCTGACCGACCCGGACCGGCCGATCGACCTGCTGGTCAACAACGCCGGCTTCGGCCTCAAGGAGCGGTTCCACGACAACGCGGTCGAGGCCGAGCACGCGATGCTCGACGTGCTGGTCACCGCCGTGCTCCGGCTGAGCCACGCCGCGCTCGGCCCGATGACCGAGCGCGGACAAGGCGGCATCATCAACGTGTCGAGCGTGGCGGCGTTCCTCCCCCGCGGCACGTACGCCGCGGCGAAGGCGTGGGTCAACAGCTTCAGCGAGTGGGCCGCCAACGAGTACCGCGCGCAGGGCGTCACCGTGATGGCGCTCTGTCCGGGGTTCACCAAGACCGAGTTCCACGAACGGATGGACGTCACCCGCGGGTCGGGCTTCATGTGGCTCGACGCGGACTTCCTGGTGAAGAAGGCCCTCGAGGACTTCGACAAGGGCCGGGTCTACTCGATCCCGGGCGCGCAGTACAAAACGATCGTCGGGCTCACCAGGCTGATCCCGAGCCGGGTGCTGCAGGCCTACCAGTCGATCGGTCGGCGCTAGCCGGTCACCAGGACGGCGCCGGACCGCCGAACGGCATCTCCACGAGCTGCGGGCCGACGGTCGAGACGTCGCGCAGGATCCAGTCGTCCCGGAGCAGCAGGATCGCCGATGCCGGCCGGAGCACCAGCCACAGCCAGCGCCCGGCCGCCTCACCGGCCACCACCGACCGGTCCCACTCGCCCAGCACCGCGCTGATCGAGATCGGCCACAGCGGCACCACCTGGCTTTCGATGCGCACCTTGACGGCCGGCGGACCGGCACCGATCTCGGAGCCCGGATCGTCGTACGGCGTGCCCGCCACCCTGCGGCCGAGCCCCGTGCCCGCCTCCTCGCTGACCACCAGCACGTCGACCGGGCCGTCGAGCTGACTCGTGCCCGAGACGCAGGTCATTGTGGCCCGCGTCCGGCCGTCGGCACCGACGGCGGCGAAGTCGCTCACGGACCAGCCCGGACTCATCGGCCAGGGCAGGTACGTCGGGAACAGCTCGGCGATGCGCAGGTGCTCCGCGAACGCGTCGTACGACGACTCGTCGGGACGCCACAGCGGTGCGATCTCCCCGTGCTCCACGCACACCCACCCGACGTCGGTCTCCGAGACCGGCGCGGCGCAGCGAGGGCAGCCGACCTTGAGCATGCGCCAACGGTGGTGGCGGGGGTTCAGGACGTCAAGAGTTCCAGCGGAGCACGACGGCGTTCTCGCGTTCGTAGCCCAGCGCCGAGATCGTCGCCGTG
This sequence comes from uncultured Actinomycetota bacterium, assembly GCA_963809015.1. Classification (GTDB taxonomy): domain Bacteria; phylum Actinomycetota; class Actinomycetes; order Propionibacteriales; family Nocardioidaceae; genus Nocardioides. Next base: position 510,195 of record CAWEHX010000008.1, on the reverse strand, counting down.
TCCAGCCGGAAGTGCCGCCCGTCGGCTGCCGGGCAGGTCGAGCCACCGGGCGGCCAGGACCCGGAGGGCGTGCCCGTGGCCGAACACCAGCGCGGAGCCGTTGACGGCGCGCAGCCGCGCGACCACCCGGTCCAGCCGGGCCGCCACCTGTTCCGCGGTCTCCCCGCCCGGACTCGGGTGGCTCCACACCGTCCAGCCTGGCACCGTCTCGCGGATCTCCTCGGTGGTGACGCCCTCGTAGTCGCCGTACGCCCACTCGGCGAGGTCGTCGTCGACCTCGGCGTCCGGGAAGCCGGCCAGCTCGGCCGTCCGCCGGGCCCGCAGCCGCGGGCTGGTCAGCACCAGCGCGAACTCGACCTCACCCAGCCGCGACCCCAGCTCCGCCGCCTCGCGCTCTCCCTCGGGCAGCAACGGCAGATCCGTGACCGACGTGTGCCGGTGGTCGCGGCTCCACTCGGTGGGCCCGTGTCGGACCAGCCACACCTCGCGCGTCGACATGCCGCGAGTCTGGCAGGCTGCGGACATGGCCGATTCGCGCGTTGCCGTCTACATCGACTTCGACAACGTCGTCATCTCCCGCTACGACCAGGTGCACCAGGAGACGCGGGACGCCTGGCGGGCCGACAACGCACGCGACCACGTCCCCGACGGTGAGGACCCGATCTCGGCCAAGCTCGCTGAGGCGACCGTCGACATCGGCGCGGTCCTCGACTACGCCTCCTCCTACGGCGCGGTCGCGCTGGCCCGCGCGTACGCCGACTGGTCGGTGCCCGCTAACGCGGCGTACAAGCGCCAGCTCGTCGACCGCGCCGTCGACCTCACCCAGCTGTTCCCGGTCAGCGGCACCAAGAACGGCGCCGACATCCGGCTGGCCGTCGACGCGATGGAGGACCTGCGCCAGTACGCCGACATCAGCCACGTGGTGATCGTCGGCGGTGACTCCGACTACGTGCCGTTGGCCCAGCGCATCAAGAAGCTCGGCCGGTTCGTCGTCGGCATCGGCGTCACCGGCTCCACCAGCCGGGCTCTGATCGCGGCCTGTGACGAGTTCAGCCAGTACGACGCTCTGCCCGGCGTCGCGCCGGTCAAGCCGAAGGCCGCCGCCACCAAGACGGCTGCGAAGACGGCGAAGAAGACCGCCAAGAAGGCCACCACGCGCCGGGGCTCGAAGAAGGCCGAGGCGGACCCGGTGCAGGAGGCTGGCGACCTGCTGGTGCGGGCCATCCGGATCGCCCAGGACAAGTCCGACGACGACGAATGGCTCAACGGCGGCGGCGTGAAGAGCCAGATGCAGCGGATGGACCCGTCGTTCAAGGAGAAGGCGCTCGGGTTCCGCAACTTCACGGTGTTCGTGGAGTCGCATGTCGGACCTCGTCGAGACCCGGACCGACTCCGCGGACGGGCACCTGCGGCTGCGGCTGCGCTAGCCCTGCCTACGCTCCTGGTCGATGGCGGGCCAGCGTCAGTCGACCTCGCCTTCCAAGCAGTGGCGAGGATGCTCGACATCCACGCACAAGTCTTCCTCCTGCTGGTCCGATTGCCCGGTGGCTGTGTCGACGCCAGTGCCGCCGTCGAGTAGATCTACTGAGGTGGTGTGGCCGAGGAGTCGATCGTCGCCGTTCTCGCCGAAAAGGCTGGTAGTTCGACGGTCCGGGCCTTCGCAGTCATAGAACTCAGTCTCGAAACGCAGCGCAGTGATGACATCGTTCCCGTCGCCTCCGCGCAGAGTTGCGACACAGGCACGCGCGTACAACTCGTTGGGACCGGCATCGCCGATGACTTCTGCGATATCAGTGTTCAAGAGGAAGTTCTCAAAGCCCGTGAACGACTGCACTACTCCCGACCCAGTACGGATCTCGTCCGTGGTGAGATCCGCTGTCACCACAGTGTCTGGGGCCGTGGGGTGGAAGCCGAAGCCGAGCAGGTCGTTGCCGCTTCCACCTGCGAGGCCGCTGAAGGAGGCGTCGTCCTTGTCGGTGTCGGCGTAGATCTCGTCGTCTCCGCCACCTGCGACGACCTGATCCCCGGCATCGAGGTAGAACCGCTCACCGAGAGGCCCGCCGAGGTATGTGACCGTGCTGCGGTTGAAGTCGAACCGGAACTCCTCTAGGCCACGAACCTCCACGACCGTTTGGTCCTCTTTCATGAGCCGGCCATGACGGTTGTCGAGCGTCCAGGCGCTAGATCCCTCGCGCGTGTAGTTGCCAAGCCTGAGCACGTCGGACCCCGCGCCGCCGTTCAGTGGCGGTGTTCCGGGTCGCTGTCTGGGGACTAACGCTCTGATGTAGTCGTTGCCGGGACCCATCCTGACGACGTCGTGCAGAGCCTGACCCGAGTTCCCGGTCTCGAGTACGTCATTCCCGGCGCCGGCAATGATCACGTCGCGTTGGTCGCGGTGCTTCTCGGCATGGATCTCCTCCTTGCCTGGCCCGCCGATGAACTCGTCGGCACCTCGACCGAGTTGGTAGTAGCTGAACTTGTCGCGAATGAGTACGACAACGCGGTCGTCGCCGTCGCCCACGTTGACGTTGCCCACCTCGGCACCAGTGACGCAGACAAGGTCGGCGCCAGCACCTGTGCTGATGTGGTTGGCGCCGTTCGTGACGACAACGTCGCGCTTGTCCGTCCCGTACACGTTGTGCCTGGGGCGACCGACGATGGTCGCGCGTTTGCCCTCGCACGTCGTCCGGCGCTCATCGGGCTGCGATGCGCCCGCCGCACCGCTCGAACCGGGGGCGACGACCAGGCTGGCCAAGCCCGCGAACGCAGCCAAGTACACGCGAGAACGCATTTCACACTCCGAGTAGTCGGGGCCGAGCCCCAAGATGATGTGGCGACGACATCACTATGACGGGGAGCCACCCCAAAAGGTTGAGGGTGAGCCATCCGCTGATGCCGCGTAAAGGGCATCCATGATCACGCTTGGACATGCCGATCACCCCGCCGGGAGTGGCGGGGTGTGGGGCGGGGTGGTCAGTCGGGGGTGAGGTGGCCGAGGTCGCGGGTGCCGGAGGGCCCGCGGTGGAACCAGAGTCCGTTGGGGCTGCGCCACAGGTAGTGGCCGGCTTCGAGGGCGAGGCTGGTCCAGCCGGCGTGGGTCTTGGCGCGGTGGTGGCCGCGGCAGGCTGGTGCGGTGTTGCAGCTGCACGTGGGGCCACCGCGACCGAACGGGATGACGTGGTCGCAGTCGCAGGAGGCGGCGGGTCTGGTGCAGAAGGGGAACACGCAGGTGACGTCGCGTTCGACGGCCTGGTCCCACATCCGCTCGGGACGTTCGTAGCGGTCGACGTGGATGTGTTCGGTGAGGTCGATGACCTTGGTGATCACGACTTGGGTGTCGGGGTGGGTGCACCAGTCCTTGCACCTGCTCGACCGTGATCGGGGTGCGCGTGGTTTCGCATCGGGCGGTCTCGGGGTCGTGGGTGTGGACGTGCATCACGGTCTGCCGCGGCTTGACCAGCGGCCCGGACCGTCCTTGGCCGTCGGGGTTGAGGTCGAGCTGGGTCTGCCGCCGCGCCATCGCGCCGAGTGCCAGGGAGCGGCGGACGTCACGTGATTCCTCGCAGCCGAGGGCTTTGAGCTCGGCGGCGCCGTGGTCCAGTGCAGTGTCAAGGTCCAGGGCGTCGGCCAGGTCCATCCCGCCGGAGATCTGCACGACCCCGTCGGGGCCGACCTCCTTGGTTTGCACTTCGACCCGCCGGGCTTCCATCGCCTGGCGGCGCTTCTCGGCGGCCTCTGCGGGGGCGTAGCGGGCCAGGGTTTCGGCGGCGAGACGATCGACCTGCCCGAAGGTCACCTTCGCCGCCGTGCGGGCGAGCCGCTTGTCGACGTACGCCGCACCGGCCTTCGGGAGGGCGATCGTGTGCTCGGCGACCCGTGCGGCTCGCCACCACGGCAACCGACCGGTGACGACCTCCTCCCAGAACCCGGGCAGCCGGTAGCGAACCTCGAGCACCTTCCCGACGTAGCGTTTCCCGGCGTCGGTGGTCATCCCCAGCGCTGCGGCGAGCTCGACCACCGCGAACTCCGAGACATGCGGCGCACCATCACCCGCGAGCGCGAGGCCGGTGTCGCGACCGAACTCGACATAGGTGCTCGCACTTTCGGCGTCGACCTCGTGGGCGGCGCACCACTCGATGACCAACTCCAGCTGATCGACCTGCGCGCTCATCTCGGCCTTCTTGGCAGAGCGCACCGCATCGAGCAGGCCCACCGGGGTGGGCTGCTCGAAGGAGTGGGCCGCCGCTGACATGACACCTATCCAAGCACCGACCACCGACACCCAACTTCGGCAGTTTCGCCTGTGGTTGAGCGGGATTCCACGACGATTCGGTCACCGCCCTGCTCACAGTTACGGGGTCTCGACGACGCTCGCTGGCGCTCGCTGCTCGACCACCGGAGGGCGGCAGCCAGCCGACCTGAAGCCGGCAGCGGCGCGCAACCACGCGACCACCTCGTCCCGTAGCCAGCCCTTCGCTCGCAACCACAACGGACTCGAAAGGCGGAGCCCGGCGGGCTGAGGGCCGGAGGTCAGCCAGTCTGCGGGCCCGGCCAGTTCTTGTCGGGCTGGGGGACCGGACGGCCGGGCTGCTCGCCACCGCGGCTCTCGAGGTAGTTGTTCTTCGGCACCATCACCTTGCGGCGGAAGATGCAGACGACCTTGCCGTCCTGGTTGTAACCGATGGTCTCGACGTAGACCACGCCGCGGTCGTCCTTCGACTTCGACTCCGACTTGTCGAGGACGGTGGTCTCGCCGTACAGCGTGTCGCCGTGGAACGTGGGGGCGACGTGCCGGAGCGACTCGACCTCCAGGTTGGCGATCGCCTTGCCGCTGATGTCGGGCACCGACATCCCGAGCAGGATCGAGTAGACGTAGTTGCCGACCACGACGTTCTTGCCGAACTGGGTGGTCTCCTCGGCGTAGTTGACGTCCAGGTGCAGCGGGTGGTGGTTCATGGTGAGCAGGCAGAAGAGGTGGTCGTCGTACTCGGTGACCGTCTTGCCGGGCCAGTGCTTGTAGGTGGCCCCGACCTCGAACTCCTCATAGCTCCGGCCGAACTGCATGCGAACTCTCCTGACAGTGGGACGCCCAGTGGACCGGCCCATCCTGCCAGGGTGGGTCAGGACGGTGTCAGGACCCTCCGCCGCCGGCCTTGCGTCGGTGCATCTTGGGGGCGCCGCCGACCACCTCGGACCCGTGCGCCTTCTCGCGGACCGGGGCATCCTCCTGGACGCCCTTCCCCTTCGAGTTCTTGCGCTCGAGGGCCTCGCGCATCTTGGCTTTCAAGTCCTCGTTGTCCTCGGTCATGTTGTCCACCCTGTCACCCCGGTCAAGCGGCGTCGAACTCATAATGAACGAGTGCAACCGATCGCCTCTCGACCACGTCGGAAAGACATGTGGACCAGATCTGCCCGCGTCCTGGCTGCCGTCCTGCTCGCCACTCTGGCGCTCAGCGGCTGCAGCGGTGACGACGGCGACGACACCGCGACCGATCCCCGCTCCGACACCAGCACCGAGGGGACGCCGACGGCCTCCCCCACGGTCGGCAGCTATCCCGCCTTCGAGCCTCAGGACTACGCCTACACGCTCCAGGTCAGCTGCTTCTGTCCCGACGCCGGCGTTCCGATCCGGGTCACGGTCCAGGGCGGGGACGTCTCCGAGGCCGTGTTCGCCGACAGCGGGCAGGGCAAGGGCGGGGGCCACAAGGAGGGCGACGCCGCCCCGGAGTCCTGGGAGCTCTCGATCAACGACATCATCGACGTGGTGAATGCCGCGACGGACGCCGAGAGCGTCATCGTGAAGTGGCCGGAGGGTCAGGACCACCCCAACGAGGTCTTTATCGACCAGGACTCCCGGATGGCCGACGAGGAGATCGGGTACGTGATCTCGAGCGTCGAGGTGGGGTGAACCCCGTCCGTCACGCGGACTAACGCCTCGCGACGACATAGACTCGACGCCGGATCGCATCGGATCGAGTCGACTTCCCCAGGGGTGAGCTCTGTGCAGCACAAGGCGGCGGTGCCGCGCGACCCCACGATCCCCTTGGTACTGGGGCTCGCGGTCGTCATCGCCGTCGTACTGCTGGTGAGCACGCGTTCCGGAGGCGGCGACAACGGCGTCACGCCGGTCTCGTCGGAGCCCTCGACGAGCTCGAGCGCCGACCCCGGCGGGAAGCAGCCGGCCGTGCAGGGCGGGCAGTCCCAGAAGATCGTCGCCGCGCCGACCATCGAGAAGCTGCACTGCGTCAAGCTGCCCGGCGACACCGAGATCACCGCGGTCTCCTACAACATCAAGTCGCTGGTCCAGGCGAGCTCCGGTGCGGTCGCCAGCGTGCTGAGCTCCTCGGGTGCCGACGTCGTACTCATCCAGGAGATCAAGAACGCCCACGTCGGCAACCAGCCGGCCGCCATCGCCGGCATCCTGGGCATGCACTACGCGTTCGCGCAGAACGTCGCCTACGGCAGCAGCGGCGGCTACGGCACCGCGGTGCTCTCCCGGTTCCCGATCGTGAGCGCCGAGAACACCCACCTCCCCCGGCCCGGCAACACCCAGCAGCGCGGCCTCGCGCACGTGGTGATCGATGTCGACGGCAAGGAGGTGAGCATCTACAACAGCCACCTGCAGAACCTGTCGGAGTCCGCGCGGATCATGCAGATCCGCGCGATCGCCGGGATCGTCGCGCAGGATGACCGGCCGCAGATCTTCGGCGGCGACATGAACGCTCACTACGGCTCCCCGGTCATGGGCATCGCCCGGACCGTGTTCTCCGACACCTGGGCCGAGGTCGGCATCGGTGGCGGCCTGACCCACCCCGCCTCCCACCTGCGCGGTCGGATCGACTACCTGATGCACGCCAACGAGGGCATCACCCCGGTCACCTCGGACGTGCTGCCCGCGCGCCTCTCCGACCACATGGCCGTGCGGGCGCGCTACGTCGTCGAGGGTCCCGGCGGCGTGAAGTGCGTCCCGATGCCGACCGAGCCCGAGAAGCCGCGGGCCGCCAACCAGCGCTAGCCGCGCTTGCTCACCTGCTCGGCCACCAGGCCGGCGAGGCCTTCGAGCGCCGCCTCGTGCACGTCGGCGAGCGGCACCTGCTCCGGGTCGATGCCGGGTACGTCGACGGGCTCCAGGTCGGCCCAGTCGCCCACGAGGGTCACTCCGGACTCGCTCAGCGCCTTGACGGTGCGCTGGGTCTGCTCGCGGACCCAGGGCGTAGTCACCAGGCCCAGCGTGGGCTCCGCGTCGCGGCGGGCGGCCAGCACCGTCTTCGCCAGGACCTTCTTGCGCAGCCCCTGACCGGCCGGGAACGTCAGGCCGCGCTCGTCCAGCAGCTCGTTGACGCGGCGCAGCACGAGCAGCGACGCCAGGCCCAAGGACTCGTTGGCGCGGGTCACCTGACGCTCGATGTCCAGGTCCAGTCCGCTCGCCTCGGCGAACCGCTCAGCGAGAGTGGTCTTCGGCGCCCCGGGCTGAGGAACCGTCACCAGCGTGACGTTGTCGACACCCACCACGCCGGACCAGTCCGAGACCATCCGGACCAGGTCCTGCTGTCGCCAGAACGTCCCTCCGGGCGTACGCCGGTCGGCCGCGCCCGGGCCGCCGCTCGGCTGCTTGGCCTCGGCGTCGGCGACGTACTCCGGCCAGGACCAGGTGCGACCGTTCTGGATCGTCTCCTGCCACATCGAGACCAGCGTGCGGTTGAGGTCGCGGGCGGTGATCACCACCCGCACCGCGGCACCGCCGAGCTGCTCGACGACCTTGGCGGCCGTGTCGGGGTGCGCCGGCCCGAGGTACTCCATCGAGATCGCCGCCGTACCCGGCGCCGACGTGACCTCCTCGACCATCGCCTGCCATCGGTCCGTCGGCCCGCCACTCTTCGGCGCGAGCGCCTGGCGTACGGCGCGGGCCTGGTCGTTCCAGGTGCTCCCCGGCACCAGCACCCCGGCCTGAGCCAGGCGCGGCTTCTCGGCGAACAGCAACGCCTGGAGGTAGCTCGTCCCGGACTTCATCGTCCCGACGTGCAGCACCACGCGCTCGGCCATGGCCGCGACCCTACTTAGAGCTTGTACTCCTCGAGGAGTCGACGCCCGATGATCATCCGCTGGATGTCGGCGGTGCCCTCACCGATCAGCAGCATCGGCGCCTCGCGGTAGAGCCGCTCGATCTCGTACTCCTTGGAGAAGCCGTAGCCACCGTGGATCCGGAACGAGTCCTCGACGACCTGCGAGCAGTACTCGGAGGCGAGGTACTTCGCCATCCCGGCCTCGAGGTCGTTGCGCTGGCCCTTGTCCTTGATCCGCGCGGCGCGGACCACCATCTGGTGCGCTGCCTCGACCTTGGTCGCCATCTCGGCGAGCCGGAACTGCACGGCCTGGTGCTCGGCGATCTTCTTGCCGAACGCCTCGCGCTGCTGGGCGTAGGCCACGCCGAGCTCGAAGGCGCGGTTGGCGACGCCGACACCGCGGGCGGCGACGTTGACGCGGCCGACCTCGACGCCGTCCATCATCTGGTAGAAGCCCTTGCCGGGCTCGCCACCGAGGATCTGGTCGGCGGAGATGTTGTGGCCCTCGAACACCATCTCGGTGGTGTCGACGCCTTTGTAGCCCATCTTGTCGATCTTGCCGGGGATGGTGACGCCCTGGGCGGTCTCGCCGAAGCCGACCTCCTTCTCCACGAGGAAGGTGGTCATGTTGCGGTAGACCGAGTCGGCGCCCTCGTCGGTCTTCACCAGTACGGCGACCAGGTTGGCCGAGCCACCGTTGGTCAGCCACATCTTCTGGCCGGTGATCGAGTAGCCGTCATCGGCCTTGACGGCCTTGGTCTTGATCGCGGCGACGTCGGAGCCGCAGCCGGGCTCGGACATCGAGAACGCGCCGCGGATCTCACCGGTGGCCATCTTGGGCAGGTACTTCTTCTTCTGCTCCTCGGTGCCGTGCTGGATCAGCATGTAGGCCACGATGAAGTGCGTGTTGATGACGCCGGAGACGCTCATCCAGCCGCGGGCGATCTCCTCGACCACCAGGGCGTAGGTCAGCATCGACTCGCCGAGGCCGTCGTACTCCTCGGGGATCATCAGTCCGAAGACGCCGAGCTCCTTGAGCCCCTCGACGATCTCGGTGGGGTACTCGTCGGCGTGCTCGAGCTCGGTCGCGACGGGGAGGATCTTCTCCTCGACGAAGGTGCGGACCGCCTTGATGATCTCCCGCTGGTCCTCGTTGAGCCCGTCGGTCTCACAGAGACGAGACATTGCACGACACCCTTCCAATTAGCCTGGCATTACTCGTGGGTAGCGCAGGCATCCTACGCACGCTTGCGGGCCTTGCGGGCCAGCCGTCGGATCCGTGAGTCAGCCTCGGAGTGAGACGTGCCACGCCCGGCCCCGCCCTCACGCGGGCTGCGCTCCCGGACATCCTCCAGCAACTGTGCGACCAAGTTCACAGCCACCTCCGCGACCTCGGCGTCCGTGACCGAGGAGGGGTGCCGTCGCGGCGGCAGGTCGTCGGGCACCAGCAGGTCGTCGGCGTCGCCGACCACGTCGTACGACGCCGTCCGGATCCGCTCGACCGCGCGGGCGCCGCGCTCGCGGGCGTCGGCGACCTGGTCGTCGCCCGGCCAGTAGCGCTCGCCGCCGCGCGGGACCAGCCGCTCGTCGGCGAGGAAGGTGCGGATCCAGCGGCCGCGGTCGTAGGCGCCGCGGAACGCACGCAGGTGCGGGTTGAGGCGCCGCAGCGTCTCGGCCTCGACGACGCCCATGGTCTGGTTGGGGAACGCCGCCTCGTGGGGCACCACGTCGGGATCCAGCCCCAGCACGCCGGCGAACCGCCGCCACAGCTCCTCGCGGGGCTCCCCCGCGCCGGGCGCCACGATCAGGTGCAGCCGCTCGTCGGGTACGGCGGGCGACCAGCGGTCCAGGACCAGCCCCAGGTCGAGCGCCCGCCAGTCCCACACCTTGCGCGGGTCGTCGGAGACCGTGCGGCCGTAGTCCTCCAGCGGCGTGGTGCCGAGGTTCTTGAGCGACTCCTGCCAGCTCGAGGTGAACAGGCCCAGCGGCTCGCGGGCGGTCACCACGACATGCACCTCGGCCGGAGCCAGGTCGGAGACCATGCGCCGCGCCTGCTCCTCGCTGGCTGCGCAGAAGAACTCGTGGCTGACCAGGGCGTCACCCTCGTGCGCGGCGACCTCGCGTCGTACGACGTCCCAGGCCTCGCTCGCGCCCGGACCGCGCTTCTCCACTCCCGGGTCGTCGCGCACGATCATGGAGGAGAGCAGGTGGTCGCGCTTCTCCCGCCCCGGGATCAGCAGCCCGTGCTCGCGCAGCGCGGCACGCTGCGGCCAGACGACCGACTGCAGGTAGGACGTGCCGGTCTTGGGCAGCCCGATGTGGACGAAGACGCGCCGGCTCACGTCGGGTCCCTCAGGTCCCGAGCTCTTCGCGGAACCGCTCGAGCAGCTCCACGGCCTTCTCGGGATCCTGGCGCGCGAGCGGCAGCAGCAGCTCCTGGACCACGTCGGTCAGCTCGGCCAGGCGGAGGTTGAGCTGCTGGAGCTCGTCGACCTCGGCCTCGAGGCGGGCCACGCGCTCGGCGACCCCGCGCGGGTCGGTGAGCCGGCGCAGCCCGGAGCGCAGCGGGCCGTCGTTGGTGTCAGCGGAGTCAGTCATCTCAGGACCATTCCATCACCATCCGGCAGGAGTACGCCGGTGCCCCGTCCTCCGTGCCGCTCGGCTGCTCGTGCTCGTCGAGCTCGACCACCTCGGAGGAGACCACACGCGCGCCGGCCGCGAGGGCCTCGGACTCGACCAGCTCGGCGTCCAGGTCCCAGACCAGCGGGTCGCGGTACCGGCGCTGTCGCCCCTGGGGCGGGGCGACGAGGAACTCGGCGTACAGCCGGCCGCCGTCGCCGAGCGTCATCTGAGCCAGTCGCCACAGGTTCTCGCGACCGCGCGCGGTGGTCGCGTTCAGGAAGTGCCGGGCGAGCATCGCGCGGGGTCCGTCGACCCGTGCGAGCCGCCCGCCCCACGCCAGGGTGTGCCGCAGCTCGAGCAGGTTCAGCTCGGCGAGCTCGACGCTCCAGCCCTCCTCCTGGGCCCGGTCGCGCAGGTGCGCGTAGCCGTTGCCCGAGAAGTCCAGGCCGAACACGCGGCGCCCGCGCTTGGCGAGCCAGACCGAGTCCTGGCCGCGGCCGCACCCGACGTCCACGACCGTCGCATCCACCGGCTCGGCGCGGTGCAGCATCCGGGCCAGCTCGTGCGGAGTGCGCAGCGGGCCCTTGTGCCGCGAGGTGGAGTAGCGACGGTCCCAGCCGTTGCGCTGGGTACGGGTCCCGCGGAACCAGACGTCCAGGCGGTGGGTGACGTTGCGGTCCGTCTCGAACTTGAACGTCGGGTCCGGCACCCGCCAGGACGGGCCGTACATCGCGGCCAGCAGTCGGTCGGGCTCCGCCGGCGCCGGCAGCCGCCGCCCCTCGAGCTCGACGATGCCGAGAGGACGCAGCCAGGACTCCTCGAACGGGGCGAAGATCTCGCCCAGCAGGACCAGGTGGTCGTCGTAGAGGAATCCGGAGAACACGTCCAGGCCTCGCGGCACGCCCTCGCTGTCGCGCACGGTCACCTTGAACGCCCCGCCGCTGTAGCGCGAGATCTCGAACCCGTCCCGGTGCAGGCGACGCTGGATCCGGAACGACTCGCGGATCACGTCGACCGGGTGGGTGTGCCGGCTGAGGTAGCCCACGTCGGCGTCGTTGTCGTGCCCGATCAGCTTGCCGTCGCGGACCGCCCCCAGCAGCGTGCCGTACGCCGGGAACGCATCCAGCCCGAGATCCCCGAGCTTGGCCAGCACCAGCTCGATCGCATCGACCAGCGGCCGCAGCTGCTCGGGATCGCTGGCGTCGAACGTCGTCACCAGCCGCCCGCCGGGGTCGATCACCAGCGGCAGACCGTTCGGGTCGGCCACGCTCACGCGTCCCTCGCCGCCACCGAAGCCGATCTCGGTCTCGACCAGCACCGCGCCGGACGTGTCGCGCACGGTCACCAGCGCGCTGCCTTTGAGGAACCCGCGCAGGTCGCGCGGCCAGGCCACCCGCCACGCGCCGGCGGAGCGCTCGGCGACCTTGGCCCCGCGGAAGGACCAGATCCGGCGGCCGTCGAACAGCACGTCGAGGATCTCGTCGTCGGGCGTGCCGAGGACGATGCCCTCCTGGTCCACGGAGTGAACAGCCGTCACAGCAGGCCCACGAAACGGTCGGGAATCGACACCATCGGCCGGTTGCGCATCCCGGCGATCTGGCCGTCACCGGTCGCCTTCCACATGTCGCCCCGCTTCTGGACGATCTTCTTGAGCCCGAGGCCCTTCACCTCGAACTTCTGGATCGCGTCGCGGTCCAGGTCCGTGGTGATCTCGTCGAGCAGCGCGGTCATCTCGTCCTCGGACCGCGTCCAGCTGGTCCCCTTGGCCCGCCCCTCGGTGGTGTTGAGCTCGTGACGCCGGCGCGAGATCTCCTGGAGGTGGTCACGGTCGGCGAACTTCATGTGGAACATGAACAGCTCACGGTCGATGTCGTAGGGGCACTCGATGCCGTGCGAGGCGTGCGCCCAGGCGGCGGGCTGCCACTTCAGGCTGGGCTTGCACATCAGGGGCAGGAACTTCGCGAGCCGGCGCTGGCCGAGGATCGGCTCGCCGTCCCGAAGCGCCTCCTCCTGGGTGACGTCGTGGACGACGTTCAGCCCCAGCACGCCGACGGCGGCCCGGTCCGGGCGCTCCGCCACGAAGTGCCGCAGCGACTCATGCTTGCGCGGCTCGGCGACCACGAACTCGTCGGCGTCGGCGAACATCACCGCGTCGTACGCCTCCAGCAGGCCGGCGGAGATACCGGCGAGCAGCGCCATTCGGGAGGGCTCGAAGCCGCGCTTGCGGAAGTAGGGGATCCGCAGCACCGGGCAGGGCAGGTCGTCGGTGGAGCCGTCCGCGCTGTTGTCGTCGATCACGACGAGGTGCTCGGCACCGACCTGGGCGGAGTAGTAGTCGACCCAGCGGCGGATCATCGTGCCCTCGTCGCGGGCCATCGTGATCACCGCCAGCGACGGCAGCTCGCCCTCGGCTCGTGGGGGCGGGGTGTAGCCGGCGATCTCGGTGGAGGCTCCGGTGGTCCTGCGGGACAGCTTCATGCGGAGGCTCCACGGGACGCCTGGCGCACCTTGCGACGCAGCTGCCGGTCCGACTTCGCCCACCCCTGCACGAAGTGCTCGAGACCGTCGACCGCTGCGGCCAGGCGGTCCTCGGGGCTCACGTCGTCGGCGTGGATCCCTGGCACCGGAAGGGGCCGCAGCTCGTCGAGGTCGCCGACGACGCGATGCCCGTCCGACTTGAGGCGCTTGACCTGCTGCTCGCCGCGCTTGCGGACCCAGTCGGCGTCCAGACCCAGCTTGGGCTCGTCGCCCTGACGTGCGACCAGCCCGCGCTTGGCCAGGAAGTGCTTGACGTAGCGGTCGTAGTGACGCGGCATGGTGCCGTCATCCTCCTGCAGCTGCTGGTTGAGCTGGAGCAGCACGAGCGCGGTGGCCAGCCCGATGGACGGGTTGGCCCGGACCTCGAGGTCCACGCCGTCGGGGGCCACCCCGAGGACGCCGGCGAACCGCTCCCACAGCAGGCCCGAGGGCGCGCCCTTCTGGGGGACGGTCACCAGGGTGAGCCGTCCGTCCAGGCCCTGCGACCACCGCTTCGCGATCGCGGGGATCGCCTGCTGGCGCCAGAAGTTGCGGCCGGCCTGGGTGCCGCGGTCCTCGGTGCGGACCGCGTCGAGGTAGTCCGCCCAGCCGGTCGTGGAACCGTTCTGTGTCGACTCCAGCCACATCGCGGGGATGTTGCGGGCCAGGTCGCGGCAGGTGAGCACCGCCTCGACCTCGGTGTCGGGGAAGCTGTCGCGGATCTGGGCGATCTTCTCCGCGCTGCGCGGGCCGAGGAACTCCATCGAGATCACCGCGGTGCCCGACCAGGCGTTCACCTCGTCGGCAAGGGTCTGCCACGGGCCGGCAGGGTCGAGCGGCTCCTGCTCCTGGCCACCGCGGCCGATCAGCTCCTGCACGGCCTTGACCTGGAACTTCCAGCGCGGCCCGGCGAAGAGGACGCCCTGCTCCGCGAGCCGGTCCTTGTTGTCGCCCAGCACGTTCTGGATGAAGCTGGTTCCGGACTTCATGGACCCGATGTGCAGGACCAGGCGCTCGGCCACCGACTCTCCTATCCCCGCCTGCGCGGAACGCCCGGTCAGGGAACCTGGACGTTCACCACCGGTACCCAGTGGTCGGTGGAGAGCCTAACCAGGGGTGGTTTGGTGTAGGCGAACCCGCTGTACTTCGCAGCCTTGGACCCGAAGATCCAGTCGACGCGCATCCGCTGCCGCGGATCGACGCAGCGGCCCTCGGCGTTGATCCGGCCGCCGTAGGGCGAGACGAGTCCGGTCCGCCCCAGCACCTTGCACAGGATGGTGCGCTTCTCGTTGAAGTCGCCGATGTAGAAGACCGGGAGCCCGCTCTGCTCGAGCTCCTTGATCTTCGCGATCTGCACCTTGGTCGCCCGGTTGCGCTTCTCCTGGTACTCCCAGGGCGCGTTGTGGACGTTCATCACCCAGAACTGACGCCCGGTGGCCCTGTCCTTGAGCCGGACGACCGGCCGCTTCAGCACCCGCGCGATGAACTGGGTGCGGATCGTCAGCTTTCTGGTGGCTTGGTACTTGCGGGTGTCCCACACCAGCGAGGCCTCGACCGCCAGGTCTCCCTCCTCCGGAGCCGGGTAGGCGGCGTATCGCCCCTGTGCCGCGGTGAGGATGCCCTGCAGCTGCCCGGCCGTGGGCTCCTGCAGGCCGACGACGTCGAGCTTGTTGTTGATCAGCGCCTGGGCGGCCCAGTCGGCGCGCATCCGGCTGGGTCCGAAACGATCGTCGTGCGCATAGGGCTTCGAGTGCCCGTTGCCGAGCACGTTGAACGAGGCGAGCCGGAACGAGTACGGCGCGCGCCGCGCCGCCGGGGTCAGGGTCGCGACCCTCGGGATCCTGCTCTTGACCGGCTTCCCGTTGCCCAGCTGACCGCGTTCGTTGTTGCCCCAGCACACCGAGGCGTCGCCGCTGACCGCGCACACGTGCAGCCAGCCACCCGACACCGAGGAGTAGGTGCCGGCTCGTTTCGCCGGCGTCGGGATCAGGTCGCCGCCGGCACCGATCTGGCCGTAGCGGTTGTCGCCCCAGCACCACAGGGCACCGGAGGACTCGACCAGGCACGAGGTGCCCTCCGCGAGTCCGATGGAGGCCGCCTCGTGGCCGCCCTGGACCAGGCGCGGCTTGGGGCTTCCGACCAGGTCGCCGGTGCCGAGCTGCCCCTGGGTGTTGCGTCCCCAGCACCGCACGGCGCCGCCGGAGGTGCGACCGCACGAGTGCGTCCAGGACACGGCCACCTGACGCCAGTTGTCGGAGCTGCCGATGCGAGTGGGCTTCGACCGGTCGGCGTACGAACCGTCACCGACCTGGCCGAACAGGTTGCGACCCCAGCACCAGAGGCTGCCGTTGACCTTGGTGGCACAGGTCGTCCAGCCGCCGGCCGACACCGTGCTCCACTCCCCGGCAACCTTCTGGCGCTTGAGCGACTGCTTGTTGTTGCCCTGGCCGAGCTGGCCGGCGGAGTTGTCCCCCCAGCACCACAGGGTGTCGTTGGTGCGGATCGCGCAGGTGTGGAAGAAGCCCATGGAGACCGAGCGCCACATCGTCGCGCCCGGGACCTTGGTCGGTACGGCGCGGACGTTGCGGGTCCCCTCGCCGATCTGCCCGCGGTGGTTGAGGCCCCAGCAGTAGAGCGCTCGGTTGGTGCGGATGGCACAGGTCGACGCGCCTCCGCCGGTGACCTCCACCCAGTCGACCTTGGTGCCCACCTGGGTCGGCGGCTCCGAGTCCTGGCTCGCGGTGCCGTTGCCGATCTGCCCGTAGCTGTTGCGTCCCCAGCACCACAGGGTGCCGGCCGCCTTGATCCCGCAGCTGTGCTCTCCCCCGGCCGCGACGTCCGGCATTCCCGCCAGCCGGACCCGCGCGAAGGGACGTTCGTCAGCCGACGCGCTCGAGGAGAACGCCGGCGCCGCCATGGCCAGCACGAGGGACAGGGCGATGGCCCCGAGACGGGCAGCGCAACTCACGGTCGACCTCCGTAGCTTGGGGAAGACGGAAGACCACCGAAACCGTAACTTTACTTTGCGCGCCGCACGGGGATTCCGTGCGGCGCGCCGCATAGATCGAGGAGCTCTACCGCTCCATGTTCATGTAGGGGTCGAACGCCTTGCCGCGCGCGACGACCGGAGGGGTGCACGGCGTCACGCTGTGCAGGTGGATGTTGAACAACCGGCTGATCTGGCGTCCGTACAGCCGCTCGACCGCGTCGTTCTCGATCACCAGGCCGTTCTCGTCGGCACTGAGGCCCAGGCCGGACCAGTTGGCGGAGCCGTTGAAGACGATGCGGGTCCCACGGTTCTTCTGGTAGAAGCCGCTGATCGACATCGCCTTCATGTGCAGGTAGATGTCGTAGGCGCAGTCACCGTCGCCGTCGCGGACCAGGTGGTTCTTCGGGACGCCGGCCAGGATCGCTCGCGACTGGCCCGCCATCTGGCTGTAGACGATCCGGATGTTGCAGCCCTGCCGGTGCAGCTCCTTGATCCGGCGCGCGATCTTGGCACCCCGGTTGCCGTTGAAGACGTCCTGGGCGATCCGGATCGCGGTGCGGCCGCGGATGCCGGCACCAACGGCGCCCTTGCACTTGACGTCCTTGAGCATCTCGTAGGGCAGGTCGGGTCGGCCCCGGTTGGGGTTGAACCAGCCGCGGATGAAGCGGTCCTGGTAGGTGTGCCACGGCGCGAGCTTGTCGAAGCCGGCCTCGTTGAAGACCTTGATCGACACCTTGTAGGGCACCGGCCGGTCGACGATGGTGAACATGTCGTTCCACTGGTTGCTCGCGGCCGACCCCGTCATGTTGGCCGAGGAGGACATCACGACCTGCGTGGCAGCGCCCACCCGGGAGAACAGGTAGAGCTTGCTGTGCATCGCGCCGCCGCCGCCGCGGCAGGAGTTCGAGCAGGTACGGAACCAGCTCCTCATCTCCGGCTTGCGGTTGCCGTTCTTGGCCAGAGCGCGCTTCAGCTGGGCGTAGGGGCCGTTGGGGCCCTGCTCGTTGGCGAGCGAGCGCGCCATGATGATCCGGACGCTGACGCCACGGTGGTGGGCATCGCGCAGCTTGTTGACGAAGACCCAGCTGTTGAAGTTCCACGTCATCGCCCGGATCTTGGCGCCCTTGGGGGTGTGCTCGATCGCGCGGACGACCTTGGAGTTGATCTCCTGGGATCCGGGGGCGTTGAACGAGACGCCCTTCTTGGGCCGGAACCGGTCCTTGGGGGGCTTGGCCTCGCGATCTCCGTCATCGGCGGCGCCGGCCGCGTGGACGGCCTGGCCCTCGATGGGGGCGGCGCCCGCAGTCGAGGTCCCGAGGCATGTGGCAAGGACGGCGGCCATGCTGACCATCGCGATGGTCATCCGTGTGGTCGTCACTCTTGTCTCCTGAGTTGCGGTCGCGGCGGGCGTCGTGATCTGGGACGGCTCGCCGATGGGTTGGTTTGTGGTGGGTCGTTCAGCCTTGGCAGGCGGTCAGCGCCCCGTGGAACTGGTCGCTGTCGGCGAGGCTCGGCACCTCGTTGATCAGCTTGCCCGTCACGGCGTAGAACCGGTCGTCGAACTCCACGATCGCGGCGCCGTACGAGCACTGGTGCTTGTCGGCCTTGACCACGACACCGTCCTGCTCGCACCCGCGATAGCTGCGGGGCAGAGCCGCGCCGGCGACCCAGACGTCGGCGCATGCCGGAAGGTCGGTCTCGGGCTGGCCCGTGCTGCCCTCCGTGCTGGACGGGGCTTGGCTCGTGGGGCCGTCGCCCGCCGGGTCATCGGCGGTGTCCCCGTCGTCGTCACCGCAGCCCGCAGCGAGCAGCAGGATCGCGACTGCAAGCGCCGAGCGGATGAAAATGGACGGGGAGCACACGCGGGCGATGATAGGTCATCTGCCATGGCGGAACTTGCTTCCCGCGATTTAGGGGCCCGGCCCGGCAGCGCCGTCGGGCCCCCGCCTGGCGCTAGCGTTATGGCCGTGAGCACCGCCCCGTCGCGCGTCTACGCGGCCCGGCTCGTCGGGCTGCCTATTTTCGACCCCCAAGGCGACCAGGTGGGCAAGGTGCGCGACCTCGTAGTGACGATGCGCTCGGAGGCGAGCCAGCCCCGCGTCCTGGGCATGGTCGCCGAGGTTTTCGGGCGACGGCGGATCTTCGTGCCGATGACGCGGGTCACCAACATCGACAGCGGGCAGGTCTACACGACCGGACTACTCAACATGCGCCGGTTCGAGCGGCGGTCGACCGAGACCCTGGTGATCGGTCAGATGCTGGACCGGAGCGTCACGATCCGCAGCAGCGGTGTGAGCGGGACGGTCTACGACGTGGCCATGGAGCAGGGGCGGACCCGCGACTGGGTACTGAGCCGGGTGGCCGTGCAGGAGCCGGCGAAGGCGCTGCGGCGACGCGGGCAGACCCACGTCGTGGAGTGGAGCGACGTCGACGGCATCACGGGGAACGAGCCGGCCCAGGCCGCCACGCACCTCGTCGCCGCGCTGAACGAGATGCGCCCCGCCGACGCCGCGAAGATGCTGCACGACCTGCCGCTGGACCGCCGGATCGCGGTGGCGGCGGCACTGCACGACGAGCGCCTGGCCGACGTACTCGAGGAGATGCCGGAGGAGGACCAGGTCGTGATCCTGGAGCACGTCGGCGCCGAGCGGGCCGCCGACATCCTCGAGGAGATGTCGCCCGACGACGCGGCCGACCTGATCGCCGACCTGCCGCCGGAGACGGCGGAGATCCTGCTGCAGCTGATGGAGCCCGAGGAGGCCGAGGACGTCCGCCGGCTGATGTCGTACGTCGAGGACACCGCGGGCGCGATGATGACGCCCGAGCCCGTGATCCTCGGCCCGGACGCCACCGTCGCCGATGCGCTGGCGCAGGTGCGCAACCCCGACCTCACACCCGCCCTGGCCGCCCTCGTCTACGTCTGCCGGCAGCCGCTCGAGACGCCGACGGGCAAGCTGCTCGGAGTCGCGCACATCCAACGACTGCTGCGGGAGCCGCCCTCCACGCTCGTGGCCGGCGTGCTCGACGAGTCGATGGAGAACCTGCGTCCCGAGGCCACCATCGACCAGGTGGCGGCCCACCTCGCGACGTACAACTTGGTGGCTGCGCCGGTGGTGGACGAGAACCGGCACCTGCTCGGCGCCGTGACCGTCGACGACCTGCTCGACCACATGCTGCCCGACAACTGGCGCGACGAGGCGCTGGGCACGGACGCGGGGAGCGGCCGTGGCTGACTCCCGCACCCCTCGCGGCCGCCTCGACACCCCGCGCACCGTCCGGCGACAGCTGGTCCGGCGCCCGAAGTACGACCCCGACCTGTTCGGCTCGTTCGCCGAGAGCTTCGCCCGGTTCATGGGCACCGCCACGTTCCTCATGTGGATGACGCTGGTCGTCGCGGTGTGGGTCGGCTGGAACGCACTGGCGCCCGATGACGCCGCCTGGGACATCTACCCGTTCATCTTCCTGACCCTGATCCTGAGCCTGCAGGCGTCGTACGCCGCCCCCTTGATCCTGCTGGCCCAGAACCGGCAAGAGGACCGGGACCGGGTGATCGCCGAGCAGGACCGGCAGGCGAACACCCGCGCGCACGCCGACATGGAGTTCCTCGCCCGCGAGATGGCCTCCCTGCGGATGGCCGTGGGCGAGGTGGCCACGCGTGACTTCGTGCGCTCGGAGCTGCGCAGCCTGCTGGCCGAGATCGACGAACGTGCGCAGTCTCACCCCAGGGAGCAGGCCGCCGAGGATGGGTCCGCGAACCCTTCCACCTAGACTCGGGAGATCATGAGCAAGCCCTCCCTCGAGCACGTCAACGCTGCCCTGGCCACCGTCAACGACCCGGAGATCAAGCGTCCGATCACCGACCTCGGCATGGTCGAGTCGGTCGAGATCGACGAAGCCGGGCTCGTGCACGTGACCGTCCTGCTCACCGTGGCCGGCTGTCCGATGAAGGACACGATCACCCGTGACGTCACCGGGGCGGTCGAGAAGGTCGACGGCGTGACCGGCGTCGACCTCCAGCTCGGCGTGATGAGCGCCGAGCAGCGGGCCGGCCTCAAGGACATCCTCAGCGACGGCAAGGCCCAGCGTGAGATCCCGTTCGGACAGCCCGGCTCGCTGACCAAGGTGTTCGCGATCGCCAGCGGCAAGGGCGGCGTCGGCAAGTCGTCGGTGACCGTCAACCTGGCGCTCGCGATGGCCAAGCAGGGCCTCAAGGTCGGTGTCGTCGATGCCGACATCTACGGCCACTCGGTGCCGGCGATGCTCGGCGTTGCCGACTCGAAGCCCACCCAGGTCGACGACCTGATCATGCCCGTGCCGACGTCCAGCGGCATCTCCGTGATCTCGATCGGGATGCTCAAGCCGCGCCGCGACCAGGTCGTGGCCTGGCGCGGACCGATGCTCGACCGGGCGCTCGTACAGATGCTCGCGGACGTCTACTGGGGCGACCTCGACGTGCTGCTGCTCGACCTGCCGCCCGGCACCGGTGACGTGGCGATCTCGCTCGGCCAGCACCTGCCGGGTGCCGAGGTCGTCGTGGTCACCACCCCGCAGGAGGCGGCCGCGGAGGTCGCCGAGCGCGCCGGGACGATGGCGTCGATGATGCACCAGCGTGTGGTCGGCGTCGTCGAGAACATGAGCTTCCTCGCCTGCCCGCACTGCCAGGAGTTGGGCGAGGACCACCGGCTCGAGATCTTCGGGTCGGGTGGAGGTGAGCGGGTCGCGGCGACGCTGTCCCAGCGCTTCGGCTACGACGTGCCGGTGCTCGGCCGGATCCCCCTCGACCCGTCCCTGCGCGAGGGCGGCGACGCCGGCAAGCCGATCGTCGAGTCCGACCCCACTGCCCCCGGGGCGATCGTGCTCACCGCCATCGCGGACACGCTGGCCGGCCGCGGTCGCGGACTCGCGGGCATGCAGCTCGGGCTCACGCCCACGAGCAAGATCTAGGCTCCCTCCATGACCGGAGTCCAGCCGCTGCTGATCGGCGACATCGGCTTCGGCGAGCTGGTCGTCATCGCGTTCATCGCGGTGCTGGTCTTCGGCCCGGACAAGCTGCCCGTCGTCGCCAAGCAGGCCGGCCAGATGGCTCGCAAGGTCCGCGACTTCGCCACCTCGGCCCGTGACGAGCTGCGCACCGAGCTCGGCGACGACTACAAGGATCTCGAGCTGCGCGACCTCGACCCGCGCACGATCGTCCGCAAGCACATCATCGAGGCGATGGAGGCGGGCGACGATGACGCACAACCGCAGCGCACCGGCCAGCGTCCGCTCGCAGCCGGCGAGCGACCGCCGTACGACGCCGAGAGCACGTAGGCGCTAGCGGCTCTGCGCCGCCACCAGCGCGTCGAAGCTGATCAGGGTCATCCGGTCTCCGGCCCCGCACAGCTCGACGAAGTCCGCACCCACCCGGCGCAGCACGCCGTCTGGCGCGGACCCGTCGCGGAGGTGCAGCACGCAGCGCTCCCCTGAGTCGGCGAGCCGGCGCAGCGCTGACCCGAGACCCAGCCTGGCGAGCGGTGACCAGGCCACCTCGGGCAGGGAGCGTTCCGCGGCCCCGTGGAGCACCTGCACCGCAGCGGTCACCACGATCCAGTCCTGGGCGGCACCGGAGAGCAGGCACCAGCCCGCGCCCACGCGGTCGAGGCGACCCGCCACGGACCCGACTCCGGTGACCTCCAGGCTGACCTCCGAGCCGACCGACGCCATCAGCCGGCTGGCCAGCGTCACCTGGCGGTACTCCGCGCGGCTGCGATCCGCCAGCTCCGGCTCCCGCTCGCTGTCGTAGAGCGCATCGGCGTGACCCTCGAGGTCGTCGAACAGCGCGAACAGGTCGTCCTCCCAACCCATGGCGGCACCCTACGGGCCGCTGCCGGAGCTGTGGACGACCGGTTGACGCCGCCCTGCAACTGAGCGTTGACTGGCTCAAACAGAAGCAAACGCAAGGATCTCGGGATGCAACGCTGTCTGCTGGTCTGGCTCTCGGCCACCCTGGTCGCCACCCTGACGACCGCCTGGGTCGCGCCCGACCTGAGCGCAGCGCTGGCCGCCGCGCAGGCCGACGGTGGCCTGGCCGGACAGCCCTTCGAGCGCATCGTCGTGTGGCTGGCCGCAGGGGCTCTCGTGCTGTGCGCAGGCTGGGGATGGGCTGCCACCACCGTCGTCATCGCGCAGGCACTGGCCGGACCGCAGAGCTCGACCCGGCGCGTCGTACCCCGTTGGCTGCGGACCGCGGTGCTGGTGGCGTGCGGGCTCGCGGTCGTCGGGGCCGGCGGTGCCGCGCAGGCCGACGAGGACACCGGCCGGGCCACTGCGGATCACCGACAGGTGCTGGCCGGCCTGCCCTCGCCCGACCGGGTGGTCGGGTCGGTGCCGCCGACACCCGCCACCCGCACATCACGCACACACGTCGTCCGGCCCGGCGACACGCTCTGGGACATCGCGGAGGCCGAGCTGGGTGGCGGCGCGCAGTGGCGGCGGATCCACACGCTCAACCGCGGAGTTATCGGCGCCGACCCCGACCTCATCCACCCCGGACAGGAGCTCCGGTTGCCCACCCAGGAGCTGGACCGATGAGAGGAGCTGTCATGCCACCACTGTCCGACGAGGTCGTCCCGATCCGCGTGCCGATACCGGTCGCGATCACGCAGGGCACGCTGGCCCTCGACCTCCAGCCCCGTCTGGAGCCGCCCCCGATGGCGACGCCGATCGGCCGGCATCGACGGCACAGCATCGAGGAGTGGGTACGCCGGTTCGCCCAGGCCGCCGTCGAGATCGTCGGCGGGGACCGACCGCCGAGCCAGCTGCTGCGGTGGACCAGCAGGTCGGTGTACGCCGACCTCGAGCGCCGCGCCGTACTCGTCGCCCGGGCCGGTGGCCACGTCCCCGGCGCGGCCCGGGTTCAGCCGGTCACACCGCGAGTGCGCAGCATCCACACGTCCTTCGTCGGGCCGGACGTCGTCGAGGCGAGCGTGCACGCGACGTACGGCCCGCGCTCGCGAGCCGTCGCCGCCCGGTTCGAGCTCCGCAAGAACCGCTGGGTGTGTACCGCCTTGGAATTCGCCTAGCCGTTGGCGCGGGCCGTCAGGCCGGTGGGGCCTCCGGGCGCGCCGTGGCACTTCTTGTACTTCTTGCCCGAGCCGCACGGGCACAGCGCGTTGCGCCCGACGTTGGCGAACTCGTCGTCCGCCTTCGTCACCGTGCCGCCGATGACCTCGGCCTCGCCCTGCTCGGAGGGCGCGGAGTAGGCGAGGTTCTGTGGGCGAGCCGGAGCCTCGAGACCCTTGGCGTGGATGTGCGGGGCCCCCTGGCCGGCCGCCACGACCGCCGCCATGTCCCGACGCATCGGCTCCTCGACCGGGGGTTCCGCGAACGCGCCCTGGTGCATCGGACCCGCGTGGCGGGCGCCGTCAGCGTGGTAGTGGAACTCGCCCTCTTCCTCGTCCTCCTCGTCGTCCACCTGGACCTCGAGGTTGAACAGGAAGCCGACGGCCTCTTCCTTGATGCCGTCCATCATCGCGGCGAACATGTCGAAGCCCTCGCGCTGGTACTCGATCAGCGGGTCGCGCTGCGAGTACGCACGCAGGTAGATGCCCTCGCGGAGGTAGTCCATCTCGTAGAGGTGCTCGCGCCACTTGCGGTCGAGCACGGACAGCAGCACCCGGCGCTCGAGCTCACGGATGACCTCCTCGCCGACCTCGGCCTCGCGGGCGTCGTAGGCGGTGTGAGCGTCCTTCTTGAGCAGCTCGATCAGCTCGTCGCGGTCGAGGTTGGCGCGGCCCCCGGCCTCCTTCTCGAGCGTCTCGTGCGAGATCGAGATCGGCCAGATCTGCCCGAGGTCGGTCCACAGCTGCTCGAGGTCCCACTCCTCGGAGAACTCCAGCAGCGAGCCGGTGACGAAGCCGGTGACGACGTCGTCGATGAAGGTCCGGATCTGCTCCTCGAGGTCCTTGCCCTCGAGCACCTCGCGGCGCTCGGCGTAGATGACCTGGCGCTGGCGGTCCATCACGTCGTCGTACTTGAGGACGTTCTTGCGGGACTCGAAGTTCTGCGACTCGACCTGGCCCTGGGCGTTGGCGATCGCGCTGGTGACCCGCTTGTTCTCGATCGGGACGTCGTCCGGGATCTTGAGCACCTGGAGCACCCGGTCGACCCACTCGGACTTGAACAGCCGCATCAGCTCGTCCTGCAGCGACAGGTAGAACCGAGACTCCCCCGGGTCACCCTGACGACCGGAACGACCACGCAGCTGGTTGTCGATGCGTCGGGACTCGTGGCGCTCGGTGCCGATGACGTAGAGGCCGCCGAGCTCCCTCACCTCGTCGTGCTCGTTGCTCACCTGGGCCTGGATCTCCGAGACCACGCCGGGCCACGCCGCGTCGTACTCGTCGGCGTTCTCGACCGGGTCGAGGCCCTTCTTGCGCAGCTCCTGGTCGGCCAGGAAGTCGACCGAGCCGCCGAGCATGATGTCGGTGCCTCGACCAGCCATGTTGGTGGCGACCGTGACCGCGCCCTTGTGGCCGGCCATCGCGACGACCTTGGCCTCGTCGGCGTGCACCTTGGCGTTGAGCACCGTGTGGGGTACGCCGCGCTGCTTGAGCAGACCGGACAGCAGCTCGGACTTCTCCACCGAGACGGTGCCGACCAGCATCGGCTGGCCCTTCGCGTGCCGCTCGGCGATGTCGTCGACGACGGCTTCGTACTTGGCCTCTTCGGTGCGGTAGACCAGGTCGGCCGCGTCGTCGCGGATCATCGGCTTGTTGGTCGGGATAGGCACCACGCCGAGGCTGTAGATCTTGTCGAACTCGCTGGCCTCGGTCATGGCCGTACCGGTCATGCCGGAGAGCTTCTCGTAGAGGCGGAAGTAGTTCTGGAGGGTGACCGTGGCGAGGGTCTGGTACTCCTCGCGGACCGTGACGCCTTCCTTGGCCTCGATCGCCTGGTGCAGGCCGTCGTTGTAGCGGCGGCCCGCGAGCATCCGGCCGGTGTGCTCGTCGACGATGAGCACCTCGCCGTTCATGACGACGTACTCCTTGTCGTTGCGGAACAGCTCCTTGGCCTTGATCGAGTTGTTGAGGAACGAGATCAGGGGCGTGTTCGCCGACTCGTAGAGGTTCTCGATGCCGAGGTGGTCCTCGACCTTGGTGATGCCGCCCTCGAGGACCGAGATGGTGCGCTTCTTCTCGTCGACCTCGTAGTCCTCGTCCTTGACGAGGGTGCGCGCGAGCTTCGCGAACTCGCCGTACCACTTCACCTCGTCCTGGGTGGGTCCGCTGATGATCAGCGGGGTGCGCGCCTCGTCGATGAGGATCGAGTCGACCTCGTCGACGACGGCGAAGTGGTGGCCGCGCTGGACGCACTCCTCGATCGAGCTGGCCATGTTGTCGCGCAGGTAGTCGAACCCGAGCTCGTTGTTGGTGCCGTAGGTGATGTCGCAGGCGTAGGCCTCGCGGCGGGCGTCCGGGCGCATCTGCGGCAGGATCACACCGGTGCTCAGGCCCAGGAAGTGGTGGATCCGGCCCATCATCTCGGACTGGAACTTCGCCAGGTAGTCGTTGACCGTGACCACGTGCACGCCGTTGCCGGTCAGGGCGTTGAGGTAGGACGGCAGCACGGCGACCAGGGTCTTGCCCTCACCGGTCTTCATCTCGGCGATGTTGCCGAGGTGCAGCGCCGCGGCACCCATGATCTGGACGTCGAACGGCCGCATGCCGGTCACACGCTTGGACGCCTCACGGACGGTGGCGAACGCCTCCGGCATCAGGTCGTCGAGGCTCTCGCCCTTCTCGAGCCGGTCCTTGAACTCCTGGGTCATCCCCTGGAGCTCGGCGTCGCTCATCGCGACGAAGTCGTCCTCGATGGCGTTGACGGCCTTGGAGATGACTTCGAGCTGACGGAGGATCTTGCCCTCTCCGATACGGAGAAGTCGGTCGATGATCACGGGCACGGCGAAGAGGCTCCTTGCTGAAAGACGGGCTCGATCACTCTACCCAGCGGGTGCATCGCTCCCTAATGAGCGCTGAGCGCCGGTGCGAGGTCTCCGCGAGGCTCGATCTCGATCTCGTCCAGGCCCAGCCAACCCGCGAGGTCGCGCAGCTCGGCCGACAGCTCCTCGGCGGTCTCCGGAGGCGCGTCCGGCTCGGCGTACGCCGCCTTGACGAGCAGCCGCCCGGCGGCGCGGTCGGCCTTGAGGTCGACGCGGGCGACGATCTGGTCGCCGAGCAGGAACGGCAGCACGTAGTAGCCGTACTGGCGCTGGTCGGCCGGGACGTAGATCTCGATCCGGTAGTGGAAGTCGAATATGGCCTCGGTTCGGGCCCGCTCCCACACGACGGGGTCGAACGGGCTGAGCAGCGCCCGGGCGTTGACGCGGCGCGGCAGCCGCGCGTCGCGATGGAGGTACGCCGGCCGGTGCCAGCCCTCGATCGTGACCGGGAGCAGCTCACCCTCCTCGACCAGCCGCGCGATGGCGGGGGCCGCGCGCTTGGCACCGATCCGGAAGTAGTCGCCCAGGCACTGCGCGCTGCCGACACCGTGCGAGATCGCCGACCTGCGCACCAGCTCGGCGATTGCCTCCTCCTCCGTGGGCACGGGCGCTGCGAGCACCTCCGCGGGGAGCACCCGCTCCAACGGTGAGTAGACGACCTCGAACTGGCTGTTGCGCCGGGCGATCGCGATCTGCCCTGACATGTAGAGAAAGTCGAGCATCTTCCGGGAGGCCGACCAGTTCCAGCCCCAGTGCTTGCGCTCTCGCGGTTCGTCGCTCTCGAGATCGCGTGCGGTCACCTCGCCGCGCGCGACCACCTCGGCCAGCACCTCGGCCTCGAAGATCGGGTCTTCATCAGGTTTGACCCACTTGCCCCGGTCCTCACGGTACTGATCCATCCGGTGCCGCATCACCGGCCACAGCTCGACCGGCATGAACGCCTGGACGTGCGCCCAGTACTCGACCATCCGCCGCGGCCGGCGCTCGACAGCGCGGCGCAGGAGCTCCACGTCGTACGGGCCCATCCGCGAGTACAGCGGCATGTAGTGCGCCCGCTGCAGCACGTTGACCGAGTCGACCTGCAGCACGCCGGTCCGCGACAGCGTCCGGGCGAAGGTGCGCATCGTCGGCGTGGCGTGCCGCGGGTCCAGGAACCCCTGAGCGCACAGCGCGACCCTGCGGGCCTGCGCCTGGGAGATCGACTCCCTCAAGACGGGAACTCGAGCAGGTTCTCCCGTACGGCGTACATCACCGCTTCCATCCGCGAGTGCAGCTGGAGCTTCTCGAGCATGTTGCGCACGTGGTTCTTGACGGTGTTCTCGCTGATGTAGAGCCGGGCGGCGATCTCCTTGTTGCTGTGACCCTGCGCCACCAGGCGGAGTACGTCGAGCTCCCGCTCGGTCAGCCGCAGCCCCGGGCCCGGGGCCTTCTCGGGCTTGGACATCTGCTTGAACTCGTCGATCAGCTTGATCGCCATCGACGGGCTGATCAGCGACTGGCCGTCGGCCACGACGCGCACGGCCTGAGCGACCTCCTCGATCGAGGAGTCCTTGAGCAGGTAGCCGGAGGCGCCGCTCTTGACGGCCTCGTAGAGGTCGGCCTCCTCGTCGGAGACGGTGAGCATGATGATCTTGGCCGAGGGGACGGCCTCCTTGATGGCGAGGCACGCCTCGATCCCGGAGCGCTTCGGCATGCGTACGTCGAGGAGCACCACGTCGGGCGCCGCGCTCTCGGCCAGGGCGGTGCCCTCGATGCCGTCGCCGGCCTCACCCACCACCTCGATGCCGGTCTCCACGGCCAGCAGCATGGTCAGGCCGCGCCGGAAAAGCTCCTGATCGTCGACGACGAGCACGCGGACGGGCTCGCTGCCGGTCTGAGTGGATGCTTCGAGATCGGACACGCCTGAATCATGACACGAACGGGTCAGTGTCCATGGTCAGGACGAGTCAGACTCCCCGAGGTCCAGGGAGATGACGCCGTAGTCGTAGCCCCGCCGACGGTAGACGACCGAGGGCCGCTCGCTCTCCTTGTCGACGAACAGGTAGAAGTCGTGCCCGACGAGCTCCATCTCGTAGAGCGCCTGGTCGAGCATCATCGGAGTCGCCGGATGGGTTTTCTCCCGAACCACGAGTGGCCCGTCGCCGGTGACCGTGATCGGGCCGACCTGCCGGTCGGTGGTGACGGTCTGGTCGTCGTCGGTCGAGCCGGTGCCGTTGACCGGCATCTCGGCGAGCGCCTGGCCCACGGACTTGGGCGCGTGCCGACCGCGGTGCACCCTGCGCCGGTCGGCGGCTCGGCGCATCTGCGCGGCCATCTTGTCGACCGCGAGGTCGAGTGCCCCCATCTGGTGATCGGCGGCCGCCTCGGCGCGGATCACCGGGCCCTTGGAGAAGGCGGTCAGCTCAACGTGGACGGCTTTGTCGTGCTGGCGCGGGTTGGGTTCGCAGTCGACCTCGACGTGCACCCGGATGATCCGGTGATCGTGTTTCTCCAGCTTCGTCAGCTTCTCACTCACGTGCTCCCGGAACCTGTCCGTGACCTCGCAGTGACGACCGGTGACCACAACTTCCATCCTGAACCTCCCGTAGCGAACGTTTGGCTGTGCGAGGGTCGCCCGACGTCGACGTCAGGCCGAGGCCCCCATGGCGGTGGTGAGGCATGGAGCCCGCCCGGCCGACCTGGTCTTCGACCCCACAATCGCCTGCAGAGGCTCTCGCAGCTTGAGTGCCACTACTGACCTTCTCGCCCCGTCGGCGGCGTATGACCACCGGGGGACGGCAGGACTTACGACTAAGCCGCACCGTGATCCCGCGACACGAATGCCGCGGTTACGTGGACCGTTTCGCCTGCGACTGGCATCGGCTTGCCGAATCGGTTTGCTCCTCCCGGATCGGGTTGAGCGCTCCCACTCGGCGCAACCACGGACCCGGACGGACTCCATACACAGACGTTAGACCGTGCCTGGTGGCGGGGAAAGGCAACCCCTCGAACTTTCGCTTCTCGGAGCCCGCCGACGGGTGGCCGCAGCGGCCGCGACCCCGACGACGGAGAGCCCCACTGCTTCCAGTGCTCGCTGCGCCTCTCGTGCCGTCGCGCCGGTCGTCAGCACGTCGTCGCACACAACGACCTGGGCCGTCGGGCATCGGGTCGCGAGTCGGGCCAGCGAACGGCTCGGGCAGCGCATCGACCCGGCGAGGTTCGCCCGGCGCTCCTCGGCATCGAGTCCGGCCTGGTCCCTGACGCCGACCCGCAGCCGTAGCAAGGGAGCCGCGATGACAGGGGCTCCGCCCGCGCGCAGGAGGTCGCCGGCCCGCCGCGTCATCTCCCAGGTCGGGTCGTGGCCGCGGGACCGGACGCTCGAGGGACGGGACGGCACCGGGACCAGGACCACTCGCCCGTCGACACCGTGGGCGCGCGCTCCGGCGACCGCACCCGCGAGCAGTCGCCCCAGTGGCGCGGCGAGCGCCAGCACGCCCCGCTCCTTGTGGGCGAGCACCATCGCCCGCACCAGCCCGTCGTACGACGCGGCGGCGTACGGCGGCGCCAGGCCGGGCGGGGTCGGCGACGGCCAGGCAGGTACGGCGGCAGCGGGCAGGGTCTCGGCGCACGGGTGGCAGAGCACCCGGCCGGGGCGGTCACAGCCCACGCAGCGGCTGCCGAGCAGCAGGTCGCCGAGAGCGTCGGGCAGCATCCGGCCAGCGCAGCACCGGCGTCCGGCCGGCGGCAACCGCGGTCGCCGGACCTGTGGAGACCCGCCTAGCCGACGTACCCGAGGGAGGTGACGGGGCCGTTGAGGAACGGCGTCGTAGCACCGGTGTCGAGGTCGACCAGACCGTCCCGAGTGACGGCGAACGGCGTGCTGGTGCCGTCGGGGGAGGCAGCCAGCTGGAGCACCCGCCCGCTGACCGAGGTCGAGAGCGACACCGCGGGAGCGCCGTCCACCGGGACGGTGCTCACCTCGGACGTCACGCCGGAGATCGGGCGCACCACGATGATCGAGGTCGGCGACGTCCAGGCGATGTCGATGATCCTGGCGCGGTCGACGTCCTCCAGAGCGATCTCGCGGGTCGCACCTGCCCCGGTGACCCTGCCCTGGTCGTCGAAGCGGATCCGCCCGGCTCGGATCGTGTCGTCTCCGGTACGGCCGCGGACCACGGCGACGAACCGGGTGCCGTCGCGGGAGATCAGGAATGCCCGCACCTGCTGGCCACTCACGCCGGGCACCACGACCGTGGTCAGGGGGCCCTGCTCCCGGTAGGCGACCCGCGCGCCGGTGGGCGTGTTGTCCACGACCCAGAGCCGGTCGGTGAAGTCCCATGCCGGAGGCAACAGGTCAGTGCGGTCGCGAGCGATCGTCCGGGGCTGCTCCCCCGTCTGGTTCCGCACGGGTGCGCTCAGCAGCGAGGTCCCGTCGGCCGACACGCCAACCGCCTCCGTGGCGTTCAGGTTCACCGAGACCGAGCGCAGCCCCCGGGGCAGCTCGCCGAACGGGCCGGCGGCCGGGTCGATCGAGTCGGGCTCGCCGTAGACCATGACACCGTCGCGCAGGCCGTAGAGCAGCGGGTTGGCGCCGGAGCCGGCTGGGTCGTACTGCGAGCCCTCGGTCACGGCGTACTCGCTGTCGCCCCCGGGAGGTCGCACTTCCTCGCCGCCGATCGAGATGCGGAGCGCGCGGATCCCGGGCACCTGGCGCAGGGTCCAGCCCAGCTGAGCGAGCATCCGGGTCAGGTCATCGGCGTTCGGCTGCCCGGAGTTGCTGGCGCCGAGGTCGATCTGCGCGACGCCTTGGTCGGACACGGGTACGGAGAGTCCGGCGTCGGTCGTGGGCAGATAGGTACGGGAGATCCCCTGCAGGTCGTCGCCCGGCTCCAGCAGGCGGTTGATGAGGGTGCTGGCCAGCTGGTCGCCGCGCGGGACGAACACCGGCTCGGGGACCAGGATCCCGCCGGTCCGGTCGAAGAAGTACAGCGACTGCTGGGTGAACCGCTCCGCGAACCAGGAGGCCCGCACGACCAACGCGTCGGGCGGGTCGTCGATGCGGTACTCGCCGTCCTCGTCGGTCGACAGGTGGAAGGTCAGCTGCTCCTCGGCCTCCGGCACCTCTCCCCGCCAGGCGCCACTGGCGTCCAAGCGCTCTGCTTCCGACAGCTGGACGGTCGCGACGTTGCCGGACACCTGCGGCGAGAACGCCTCCTCGAACGTGATCGTCTCCTGGTCCGGGTTCCATGCGCCCGCAGCTTCCGCCGACAAGTACTGCCTGGCCACCCCGATCTGGATCGGCCAGGCCGACTGCGCGTTGATGAAGCCCTGCACGATCTCGGCGGCGGGTGCCCCGGCGCGGGGTGGGATCGCATCGACGTACGAGGCCTCCGCCTGCGAGGAGTCGCCGGGGGCGTCGGCGTCGTGCACCCGTCCGGAATCGGGCATCGAGATGCAGCCGGTGGCGAGCACGAGCAGCCCGATCACGGCCAGCCCGGCGCGGCGGCGAAGGCGGCTCATCGGGGCGACCCCCTCAGCGTCGACGGCGTCAGCTGCTCGTCGGCGTCCAGCGGCACGAGCGGCAGCGGGCTGTGCCGCAGCGGATCGCCGGAGTGCCGCGGCAGCGTGAGCCGGAACTGAGCTCCCTGACCCGGGCGCCCCCAGGCCTGCAGCCAGCCGCCGTGCAGGTGGGTGTCCTCCAGCGAGATCGAGAGACCGAGGCCGGTGCCGCCGCTGGTCCGGGCCCGGGCCGGGTCCGCGCGCCAGAACCGGTTGAAGACCATCGCCGACTCCCCCGGCCCGAGGCCCACGCCGTAGTCGCGCACCACCACGGCGACTGCGTGGTCGTCGGACTCCAGGCGCACGACTACTCCCGGATCGCGACCACCCGCGTCGGTGTGGTCGATGGCGTTCGTGATCAGGTTCCGGACGACCCGCTCGACCCGTCGTTGGTCGGCCTCGGCCATGCAGGCGTGGTCAGGAGCGTCGACCCGGACCCGCACGCCGCGCTGGTCGGCGAGCGGCTTGGTGGCCTCGACGACGCGGAGCACGACGTCGACCAGGTTGACGTCGTCCGCGTTGAGCATCGCGGCTCCGGCGTCGAACCGGCTCACCTCGAGCAGGTCGACGAGCAGCGTCTCGAATCGGTCCAGCTCGGTCTGCAGCAGCTCGGCCGCCCGAGCGGTCGTCGGGTCGAAGCCGGCGCGCGCGTCGTGCAGGACGTCGCCTGCCATCCGCACGGTCGTCAGCGGGGTCCGCAGCTCGTGGGAGACGTCGGAGACGAACCGGCGCTGCAGCCGGCTGAGCTCCTCGAGCTGCCGGATCTGGCGCTGCAGGTTGCTGGCCATCTGGTTGAACGACGTGGCGAGTCGGGCCAGGTCGTCCTCACCCGAGACCCGCAGCCGCTCCTGCAGCCGGCCGGCGGCCAGTCGCTCGGCGACCCGGCGGGCCATCCGGATCGGGGTGACCACCTGTCGGGTCACCAGCCAGGTGAGCCCTGCGACCAGGACCAGCAGCAGACCACCCGCGGTAACCATCGCGCGGGTGACCAGCGCGAGCGTCTCTTCCTGCTCCTCCAGCGGGAACAGGAAGTACAGCGTGTACAGCTGCCCGTCGGCGGGCAGGTTCACCTGGGAGGCGACCACGATCCCCGGTTGCCTGGTCGTCTCGCCGTCGTCCTCGCTGAGGATCTCGGTGTAGGTCCACGCGCTGCCGGCACCGACCTCGTCGAACCGCTCCACCATCGACTCGGGGACGCTGGTGATGTCGAGCCCGCCCGTGCGTGGAGCGCCGGTCTGGTCGAGCTCGAGCCCGCTGCCGCTGGGGCCGGACAGCACCACACCGAAGTCGCGGACCAGGCCACGGGCGATGACCTGGTCGGCCAGGTCACGCTGCTGCTGGGTCGCGTCGGCGTCCAGACCGGAGGCGGCGTCGAGACTGAGCTCGGCCGCTGTCACCTCACCGCGGGCCTCGGCGACGACGGCATCGACCCGCTGGTCGAGCAGGCCGTCCCGGGTCTGCTGCAGCAGGAACCAGCCCACCACGCTCACCACGACCGCCGACAGCACGAGCGTGCTGGCGACGACCCGGGCCTGGATCGAGCGGCGCCAGAAGGTCAGCGCCCGACGTACGCCGTCGGTCAGTCTCCGCGTCGAGAACCGTGACATCTCAGACACGCTCTGGTCCTCATGTGGTGCCGGCCTTGTAGCCCACGCCGCGCACCGTCACCACGATCTCGGGGTGCTCCGGGTCGTGCTCGACCTTGGAGCGGAGCCGTTGCACGTGCACGTTGACCAGGCGGGTGTCGGCCGCGTGCCGATAGCCCCAGACCTGCTCGAGGAGGATCTCGCGGGTGAAGACCTGCCACGGCTTGCGCGCCAGGCACAGCAGGAGGTCGAACTCCAGGGGCGTCAGGCTGATCGTCTCGTCCTCGCGGGAGACGACGTGCCCGGCCACGTCGATCGTCAGGTCGCCGATCTTGAGCGTCTCGTGCGTCGTGGAGTCGACCCGCCGCACCCGGGCCCGGATCCGGGCCACCAGCTCCTTGGGCTTGAACGGCTTCACGACGTAGTCGTCGGCGCCGGACTCGAGGCCGACCACGACGTCGACCGTGTCGCCCTTCGCGGTCAGCATCACGATGGGTACGCCGGACTCGTTGCGGATCTCCTTGCACACGTCGATGCCGTCCTTGCCGGGCAGCATCACGTCCAGGAGGACCACGTCGGGCTTGTAGTCGCGGAACTCGTCGAGCGCCTCGTCGCCGCGGAAGCACATGCGGCTCTCGAAGCCCTCCTGACGCAGCACGATCGTCAGCATCTCCGCCAGCGCGGCGTCGTCGTCGACGACGAGCACGCGCCCCTTGGTGGCCAAGGAGTTGGAAGCGGACTGCGTCATGCCGTCAATACTGCCCCACGCCGCAGAAACAGCGCTGACCCGTCACCAACTTAGTGACGGGTCAGCGCGTGAGTGGCTCAGTACCTGTAGGTGTCCGGCTTGTACGGACCCTCGACCGCGAGGCCGAGGTACGACGCCTGCTCGTCGCTCAGGGTCGTGAGGTTCACGCCGAGCGCGCCGAGGTGCAGGCGGGCGACCTCCTCGTCGAGGTGCTTGGGCAGCACGTAGACGCCGACCGGGTAGGCCTCGGGCTTGGTGAACAGCTCGATCTGGGCCAGCACCTGGTTGGTGAAGGAGTTCGACATCACGAAGCTCGGGTGGCCGGTGGCGTTGCCGAGGTTCATCAGCCGGCCCTCGGAGAGGACGATGATCGCGTTGCCGGACGGGAAGGTCCACACGTCGACCTGCGGCTTGACGTTCTTGCGCTCGGCCACGCCGGCGGTCTCGAGCCCGGCCATGTCGATCTCGTTGTCGAAGTGGCCGATGTTGCCCAGGATCGCGTTGTGCTTCATCCGCTTCATCTGGTCGACCGTCACGACGTCCTTGTTGCCGGTCGAGGTGATGATGATGTCGGCGATCTCGAGCGCGTTGTCGAGGGTGTCGACCTGGTAGCCGTCCATGGCCGCCTGGAGCGCGCAGATCGGGTCGATCTCCGTGACGATCACCCGGGCGCCCTGGCCGCGCAGCGACTCCGCACAGCCCTTGCCCACGTCGCCGTACCCGCAGACGACCGCGACCTTGCCGCCGATCAGCACGTCGGTGGCGCGGTTGATGCCGTCGATGAGCGAGTGGCGGCAGCCGTACTTGTTGTCGAACTTCGACTTGGTGACCGAGTCGTTGACGTTGATGGCGGGGAAGAGCAGCGAGCCTTCCTTCATCATGTCGTAGAGACGGTGCACACCGGTCGTGGTCTCCTCGGTGACGCCCTTGAGCTCACCGGCGATCTGGGTCCAGCGGTCCGAGGACTCCTTCAGCGACTGCTGGAGCACCTCGAAGATGATCTTCTGCTCGCCGCTCGTAGCGGTGGCGGGGTCAGGCGCCTCGCCCTTCTTCTCCGCCTCCACACCGAGGTGGACGAGCAGCGTGGCGTCGCCACCGTCGTCGAGGATCATGTTGGCGAAGGTGCCGTCGGGCCAGCGGAGGATCTGCTGGGTGCACTCCCAGTACTCCTCCAGGGTCTCGCCCTTCCAGGCGAAGACCGGCACCCCGGCGGGGTTGTCGACCGTGCCGTTCGGGCCCACGGCGACCGCGGCCGCGGCGTGGTCCTGGGTGGAGAAGATGTTGCACGAGGCCCAGCGGACCTCGGCGCCCAGCGCGGTCAGCGTCTCGATGAGAACGGCCGTCTGGATGGTCATGTGCAGCGAGCCGGCGATGCGGGCTCCGGCCAACGGCTTGCTGGCGCCGT
The DNA here is from genome assembly GCA_963809015.1 of uncultured Actinomycetota bacterium. Lineage (GTDB taxonomy): Bacteria > Actinomycetota > Actinomycetes > Propionibacteriales > Nocardioidaceae > Nocardioides. The sequence continues at coordinate 474,748 of CAWEHX010000008.1, read as the reverse complement.
AGCGCTCACGCATCGCCATCAGACCGGGCATCTCGTGCTCGGCGAGCTGGATCTCGGTACGACCGAAGTCGGCCAGAGAGATATCGGCAACCTTGAAGTCCATGCGGAAGCGCTCCTGATCGATACGTGAATTCTCGAGGCGAGAGTAGGCCGAGATTAGAACGCGTTTCGCCGGAACGAAGAATCCTCGACATACCCACCGAGGTAACCGCCGAACACCCAAAAAGTGACGGGTACGCCGCTCACGCGTCGGACGGCGCGGGCTCCTTCTCGTGTCCGCCGAACGGCAACACGTGCATCACCGCCACCACGACGGCGCCGACAACCACCCCGATGACGGCCGAGGCGGCGGTGTTGACCAGCCAGCCGAGCACCGAGCCGATGCCCTCCACCGCGTGGTGGACGTCCTCTTCCCAGTGGTGCACGGTCTCGTAGAGCCAGTGCCAGCCGAGGTCGTCGGTGCCGACCAGAAGGATGTGGCCACCGACCCACAGCATCGCCACGATCCCGACGGCGGAGATCACCGTGAGCAGGCGTGGCATCGCCGAGACCAGGCCGTGGCCGAACCGCTGTGCCGCCTTGCTCTTGCGCTGGGTGAGCAGCAGCCCCACGTCGTCCATCTTCACGATCGCGGCGACCACGCCGTAGACGAGCACGGTGATCCCGACCGCGACGATCGCCAGGATGATGGCCCGCGGGACGAAGGACTCCGAGGCGACCTCGTTGAGCGCGATCACCATGATCTCCGCGGAGAGGATGAAGTCGGTCCGGATCGCGCCGGCGATCATCGACTGCTCCTCGTCGGGGCCGATCTCGGTCGCGGACTCCTCGTGCTGCTCGTGCCCGGTCAGCCGCTCCCAGATCTTCTCGGCGCCCTCGTAGCAGAGGTAGGTGCCGCCCACCATCAGGATTGGCGTCAGCGCCCAGTCGAGGAACTGGCTGAGCAGCAGCGCCGCCGGAAGGATGAAGAGGAGCTTGTTGCGCAGCGACCCGCGGGCGATCCGCTTGATGATCGGCAGCTCGCGCTCGGCCAGTACGCCGTGGACGTACTGCGGCGTGACAGCCGTGTCGTCCACGACCACGCCCGCTGCCTTGGCGCTCGCGCGACCCGCGGCCGCACCGACGTCGTCGACCGACGCCGCGGCCAGCCGCGCAAGGACCGCGATGTCGTCCAGCAGCCCGAAGAGTCCCGCACTCACGCCGGAAGGCTATCCAGTGATCTCCACCCGACGGCATGCGCGGGCCGTCGGGCTCGTCCTCGGTGACCACCGCGGTGATCGCCACGGCGTGCCGCGTGTGCCGCTCGGCGTAACCGAACGGATCGACGACCTCCTGCAGCCGGGACGCCAGCGGACGCCAGGCCAGGAGAAGTGCGAGCAGCAGGGCAGCGGCGCTGACCAGGACCAGCGCCAGGTCGGGGTGGCCGACCGCCCAGCCGGGGAAGTCGGTGTAGGACACCCCCTTCACCACGAACCCGTGGAACAGGTAGACGACCAGCGTGTAGGCGCCCATCCGCGAGAACCAGCCACCGATGCGCGGCACCAGTGCGAGGAACGCGAACGCGCCCACCAGCCCGACCGCGAGCACGCTCAGCCGGATCACCAGCGCCTCGGCGTCGCTGACGTCCAGCTCCTCGTAGCGGGACCGGTAGTAGAGCCACTCGGTGGCGGCGATGCGGTCGGTGAAGCGGGTGAGCACGGCGATGCCGACGAAGACGAGTACGGCGGTCACCTTCGCCCAGCGCGCGCGCAGGGGTTCGAGGGCCTCGGGTGTCGCCTTGAGCCCGAGCACGAAGAACGGCAGCAGGCCGAACACCCGGGCCAGGTCGAGGGTGTCGCCGAGCCACAGCCCGGCAAGCAGGCTGATCACCACCGCGACGAAGACCCCGCCCCACATCGTCCGGAAGACCGGCGTCATCAGCCGCCAGAAGAACAGCGCGGAGAGGTACCACAGCGGCCAGTGCGGGTCGGCGAACAGGTCCTCGAGCTTCTCGCCGCCGACGTGCACCCGGAAGGTCGCGAACGCGCACTCGAAGAGCAGGTAGGGCACCACCACGGTGCGGAACAGCTGCCAGAACCGCTCCGGTGTGTAGGCGAAGCCGCGGGAGAGGTAGCCGGTCACGAACACGAACGCCGGGATGTGCCAGGCGTAGAGGAAGTCGTACAAGTGGTTGTTCAGCGTCGTCTGCGGCAGCAGCGTCCAGCCGTGCCCGATGACGACCAGCGTCACCAGGGCCATCTTCGCGTTGTCCAGCCACGGGTCCCGAGTGGTGGTGGCCACCGCCTAGTCCTCGACCAGGCCCAGGCGGAGGTACTCGGCGGCGTACGTGCCGCTCAGCAGCAGCGACGCGTAGCGGGCGACCTCGCTCGGCTCCTCGGCCGAGATCGTCTCGACCCGCACCGAGTGGGAGTCGGCGGCAGCCCGCAGCCGACCGCGATGCTCCCGGACGACCGCATCCTCGGCGCCGTCGTCGAGGATCATCAGCACCGGCCGGAGCTCGCGTCCGCCGCCCTCCGCGAACGGGTCGTCGAAGACGTCGCGAGGCCGGGTCTGCTCGATCACCGGGAGCAGGTGCTCCGCGTCGCCGGCCAGTGCGGCCCGGCCGCTGGCCCGGCGGATCGACTCCGCGACGCGGCGTGCGGCCCGGGCAGCGAGCACCGACCCGCCCCACACCAGCGGGTTGGCGTCGGCGAGCGTGAGAGCCAGGACCTTGGCCGGGTTGACGGCGATGTCGCGGTTCGGGGAGCAGGCCATCGCCACGGTGTCGAGGGCGTTGGCCACCTCCTCCGGGTCGGCGTTCGGACCCATCGCGATCCGGTCGAGGAAGCGCAGCATCACCACCGCGGTGGCGAGCTGGTCGCGGGTGGAGGTGGGCAGGATCGTGCTCCACCGACCGGCGGCGTGGTCGGCCACGGTCGAGTTCGGGGGGCAGGCGACGACGAGCTGGCAGCCGCGCCGGACCGCCTCGGCGACCGCGGACGCGGTGCCGGAGTCCGCACCGTCCGGAGCGAGTACGACGACCAGGTCGAGGCTGCCGGCCCATCCCGGCAGCGCCGGCGAGGGCCAGGCCACGAACGGGACCGGGCACCACGGCTCGAGCACCGCGCGCAGCAGCCGCGAGTCCGGACCGGCCGCGATCACCGCGCGGGGCCGGGCGTCCTGGGCGCGGTCGACCGCCTCGTCGATTGCCTCCGCCGCCTCGCCGGCCTCGCGGCGTACCCGCGCTCCGGACTCGGCAAGGGTGCGCAGCCGGAGGTCGGCGGACGCCAAGGCGCTCTCGCTGTCGAGCCGTGACTCGTCGAACCAGGTCATCGGTGGCCTAGGAGGTCGGCTTGCGGGCTTCGTCGACCAGGAGCACGGGGATGTTGTCGCGGATCGGGTAGGCGAGGCCGCAGCCCCGGCAGACCAGCTCGGCGGCGTCGCCCGACTCGACGAGGTCCAGGTCGGCCCGGCAGGCGGGACAGACGATGATCGCCAGCAGCTGCGGGTCCAGCTCCACCTTGGCCATCGGGATCACCGGTCCTTCCGGATCAGGGCGAGCACGCCGTCGCGGGTCGCCGTCATGGTCGCCACATCCTTGCCCTCGACGTTGAGCCGCAGCAGTGGCTCGGTGTTGGACGGTCGCACGTTGAACGTCCAGTCGGCGTGGCTGACCGTGAGGCCGTCGAGGTGGTCGGTGGTCACGCCCTCGCCGCCGTCGTAGGTCTGCTCCAGCTCGGCGATCACCGCGGCCTGGTCGGCCACCTCGGTGTTGATCTCGCCGCTCATCGGATAGCGCTCGTAGGCGGCCAGCAGCTCGGAGAGCGGCACGTCGGTCTCGGCCAGCGCGGCCAGCGTGTGCAGGGCAGCCAGCATCCCCGAGTCCGCACGCCAGAAGTCGCGGAAGTAGAAGTGGCCGCTGTGCTCGCCGCCGAAGATCGCGTCGGTCTCCGCCATCGTGGCCTTGATGAAGGAGTGCCCCACGCGCGTGCGCACGGGCGTGCCGCCGAGCTCGGTCACCAGCTCGGGTACGGCGCGGCTGGTGATCAGGTTGTGGATCACGACCGCACCCGGCTCCTTCGCCAGCTCGCGCGCCGCGATCAGCGCGGTGAGGGTCGACGGGGAGACGGCGCGCCCGTTCTCGTCGACGACGAAGCACCGGTCGGCGTCGCCGTCGAAGGCCAGGCCGAGGTCGGCGCCCTCGGCGAGCACGGCCTTCTGCAGGTCGACGAGGTTCTCCGCCTCGATCGGGTTGGCCTCGTGGTTGGGGAACGTCCCGTCGAGCTCGAAGTAGAGCGGCACCACGTCGACGCCGTCACCCAGCCGGTCGAAGACGGCGGGGGCCGTGTGGCCGGCCATCCCGTTGCCGGCGTCGACCACGACCTTCAGCCGCCGGCCATGGACCGGGGCCAGCGTCAGCAGGTGGGCGGCGTACGCGCCGAGCACATCGTGCTCGGAGATCGAGCCGGTCGGACCGTCCGTCTCCGGCGTCGGCGCGAGCACCCGGTCGCGGATCTCCGCGAGGCCGGACTCCAGCCCGATCGGCGAGGCGCCGGCGCGGCACATCTTGATGCCGTTGTACTGCGCGGGGTTGTGACTGGCGGTGAACATCGCGCCAGGCACGCCGAGGTGGCCGGAGGCGAAGTAGAGCTGGTCGGTCGAGGCCAGACCGATCATCGTGACGTCGGCGCCGGCAGCGGTGGCGCCGTCGGCGAACGCGCCGGCCAGGCCGGGCGAGCTGGGCCGCATGTCGTGGCCGACGACCACCTGGTCGGCACCGACGATCTCGACGTAAGCCCGACCGGTGGCGCGGGCGAGGTCCTCGTCGAGCTGGTCCGGGACGACGCCGCGGACGTCGTACGCCTTGAAGATCGCGTGCACGTTCGACGGGTCGAGGGTGTCGGCCATGCGACCGACCCTAGTGGGTGGTTCTGAGCGGAACCTCAGTCGGTGCTGAGGACTCGCAGGTGCCCGCGACGCGTGGACTCGCGTCCGGTCTCGTCCGCGGGATCGACCCGCGCCGGCTCCATCGGCCGACCGGCCTCACGCACGGCGTCGGCCAGCGCGAGCAGGTCGTCCTCGGTCGGCCCGGGCGCCGGTCGGTCGTTGGCCAGCCGCAGCACTTCCCACCCTCGAGGGGCGGAGAGCCGCTCGCTGTGCACGTCGCAGAGGTCGTAGGCGTGCGGCTCGGCGAACGTCGCGAGCGGACCGAGTACGGCGGTCTGGTCGGAGTAGACGTAGGTCAGCGTGTTGATGGCCGGTCGGCCACAAGGGCTACGCGAACAGCGCCGGGCGAGACTCACGCCGCCGACGCTACCCCGCGACCGGCGCGGACCCGTTTAGGCTCGCGGCCGTGAGCAGTCGGCGAACACGTGACCGACGCGGGCGCGGCATGCGCGGGCCCGCGGTCCGGCCGCGCGACCCCGGAACGCCCGAGCTGCAGACCCGGCGGGAGCGCTTCGACGAGCTGGTGCTCGACGTCGTCACCGAGCTCGACGAGCGTTGGCAACAGCACCTCGGCCTGGTCGAGTACGCCGTGGAGGACGCACCCCAGATCCCGGACGACTGGGACACCGGACGGGTGCCGCTCGCCTCTCTGGTCCGGGGCAGTGGGTCGACGCCGACCCGGCTGGTCGTGTTCCGCCGGCCGATCGAGCACCGGACCTCGGGCCGCGCAGACCTCGAGCTCCTGGTCGTCACCGTGGTTGTCGAGCAGCTCGCCGAGCTGCTCGGCATCGAGCCGCACCAGGTCGACCCGCGCTACCCCGGCCCGGACGAGACGTAGGGCAGCCCCGGCCGCACGTCGGCGACCAGGCCACTGCGGATGACCGGCCGCATCCGGAGCACGGCGTCGCCGTCGCCGGTGGCCAGCACGACGCCCGCGACCTCGGGACCGTTGGTGGAGACGGTGACCAGCACCGCCCCCGCGGGCAGGTCCCGCACGCCACCGCGGCCGGGTGCCATCTCGACGCGGTCCTCGGCCACGACCTCGCCTCCGGGACCGCGCGAGACGACCCGCACGACCGCGGCACTCGTGGCGCCGGCAAGCACCAGCCGCTTCGCCCCCCGAGGGACCACGAGGGAGGTCTCGGTCAGCGGTTGCGGCCCCGCGAGGTGGGTCAGGTCGCCGCCGATGAAGAGCCGCGCGGTCGCGGTCACCGGCGCCGACGACTCGACGAGCAGCCCCAGCGCATCGCGCGCGTTGCGGCCGCGCAGCAGCGGGGAGATGGACACCCGCGCCACGCTCTGCGGCGGTACGACGATCTCCTTGCTGCCGACCGCGGCGAAGGTCGACTTCTCGGTCACGACCTTGATGCTCGCCCTGGTCTCGGTCTCGGCGGGGTTGGCCAGCAGCAGCGAGCGCCGGCCGGTGCCCTCGGGTAGGCCGAGCAGGAGGTTGGACGTCGCGGGCTCCGGCTGGGAGGGCAGGTAGTCGGTCGCCGAGGGACCGGTGCCGAGCTCGTCGTAGGTGTCCAGCACCGAGGCGGAGACGCGGCCGCGCGTGGTCCGGACGTGCAGCGCCAGGTCGTCGCGGCGCGGCAGCCGCTGCGCCAGGTCGATCCGGACGACCGACCGGCCGGGCACCGCCCGGCCGCGCAGCACCGGCGCGTCGATGAGCCCGCGGTTGCCGTAGGCAAGTACGTCGACGACGGCAGCGCCGGCGTCGGGGTTGACCAGCTCGAGGACCGAGGAGTGCTTGGCTCCGGCACCGACGCCGGTGAACCACTCGTCGAACGCGGGCGCGCGACAGTCGGGGGCGACCAGCGGCGATGCGGATCGGCCGGCCAGCAGGCCAGGGGCGAGGTCGCCGTCGGCGGCGACCACCACCGGCGCGTTGCCGCTCTCGAGCTCGGTGGGTCGGAGCGGGGCCAGCGGTGCCGTCGCCTCCTTGCGGCCCTGTCGGACGACGACCTCCCCGGAGACCTCGGTGTCGTTGGCGACCACGACATCGCCGTCGCCCGACGGACAGATCACGGTGGCCCGGTCGAGCGGCGTCTCCTCGGGCGCCGACCCAGACTGGTCGACATCGCCCGGCCGGACCAGCAGCGCGGCCAGCAGCGCGAGCAGCGGGAGGCCGATCGCCAGCCGGACGGTGACATCCATCCCCCGCCTACCCGAAGTCTCGGCCGTACGTCGGCCCGTCGTCGGAGTGCTCATTCGGCTTCCCGCCTTGCTCGGAGGGTCGGCAGGCACAGCACCAGTACGGCCAGGAAGGCCAGGGCTTGGATCACGAGGAGGCCGATGCGCACCCACGAGCGGTCGCCCTCCACCGCCTCCGGATCCGGCGCCTGGCCCACCTGCCAGGCCCGCGTGCTCCGGTCCTCCGCGCTCGCCTGGACCAGGCCGCCGGTCGCGTCCAACGCTGCCGCGACGGAGCCGTCGGCCGGCGCCGGGAGGACGACGTACTCGATGCCTCGCTCGGACAGAGCCGCGATCACCTCCGGCGTCGGACGCGACGTGAGGCTCTTGATGGTGTCGGTGAAGGCCGGGTCCTCACCGGCGAGGCCGATGATCTCGTCCTCGCCGAGGGTGACTCCGTCGCCGCGTCGTACGACGTAGCGCAGGCCCTCGGCGACGTCACCGCGGATGACCAGGATCCCGTGCTCGGACCCGGTCTCGGCGCGCTGGACCATGTAGGCCGGGATGCCGGCGTCGTCGTCATCGGCCAGTGCGTCGTCGGCGCCGGAGAGCCACCAGCCGATCCCGACGAGCGGCACCACGACGGCCACGACCACGACCGTCGTCACCGCACCGAGCGCCAGGCGGCCCACCGGCACCGAGTCGAGGCGCTGGCCCGCGATGACGGCGGACGTGATGAAGCAGGCTTGCAGCACCAGCACGAGGAACGCGACGCCCGCGTGCGAGTCGGTCGCTGCCATGGAGACCGTGAAGTTGCCCAGCAGCACGGCGAGCACGCCGGCCACCGCCGCGGTGATCCAGCAGACCAGGACCGGGATCCGGGTCGCCGTCGGCACGAGGGCCGCCAGCGCGAGGACCAGGAGGATGACGCCGGCCCACCAGGGCGCACCCAGCCCACCGAGCCGGCCCGCCAACAGGTCGAGAGTGTCGACGCTGGGCGTCGGGAGCCGTCCGATGTCGAGGATCAGCGCCTCGCCCGCACCGTGGAAGATCGAGGGGAGCCACCACGGGGCCAGCAGCACCGGAACGATGCCCACCGCCGTTGCCGGCGGCTGCCAGATCGTCCGGTCCGCCATCGCACCCGGCACGATCCGCGATGCGGCAGCCAGGACGACGAGTCCGATCGCGAGGCCGAACAGCCAGGCCACCGGGGTGAACGCGGCGACCAGGGTGAGCAGGAGACCGGCCCGCCACGCGGCGCGCCAGCGGCGGTCCGGGTCCGGGTCGGCGAACCCGAGAGCGGCGTGGGCCAGCCAGGGCAGCAAGGCACCGGACACCACGGGTCCCAGCCGGCCGTCGCCCCAGGCTCCGGCCGCCACCGGCACCAGCGCATACGTCGTCGCGCCCCACAGGAGCAGCCACCGCGACGCCCCTTGCGGGCTGACCAGCCGGCCGACCACCCGCAGGAACCGCCAACCGCCCCACAGCCCGATCGGTACGGCGAGCACGAGCAGCGCCGAGATCGACCAGGTGGTGCCGAGCAGTGCGGCGAGCAGCGCGAGCGGTGCGATGTAGGGCGGCGCCGGGACGTCGGTGCCGAGCGCGAGCGGATGCCAGGACTCGAGGTGCAGCCGCCACCAGTCGCCGGCCGACTCGGGAACCGGCGAGAGTCCACCGCCGGTCACCTCGCCGAAGCCGGCGCGAGCTGCGATCAACGCGAGCAGTACGAAGACGGCGAGCAGCACCGCGATCGGGTTGGTCAGGAACCGCGCGGCCAGGCCGGAGTCGACGTACTCCTCCTCGTCGGAGAGCGCCGTCTGGCGGCGGGCGGCCATCGACGAGGGGTCGCGCTCGGCGGCGGCCATCCGGCGCCGCTCGGCGACGTCCGCGGCCTGGTTGGTGGCCGCCGCGACCAGGTCGCTGACGAAGTCGAGACCGTGCCGGTAGGGCAGCCACGGCGGCGGCAAGAGTCGACGAACGACCTTCGGGTCGGCGGTGTGCCGGCCGCGACGCTCGCGCCGGGCAGCGAAGATCTCGCCCGGCCGCGAGTAGAGCGACACCAGGGCGGCGAGGTCGTCGAGGGCCTCACCCAGCGACCGGACGACGAGGAACCCGATCATCCGCAGCACGGTGCCGAACGCGAGCCGGATCGCCTGCAGCGGGAGCGCCCAGGGGCGCGAGTTGACCAGCAGGGTGTAGAGCGCGGCCCGGCGTTCCTGGTAGTGGATGTGCCGCCCGGTCAGCGAGGTCCGGCGCACCCCGCGGTGCGCCGCCTCCGCGTGGAAGACGACGGCCTGCGGCACCACCATCGTGGTGTGACCGGCCGCGGCCGCCCGCCACCCGAAGTCGACGTCGTTGCCGAAGATCGGCAGCTGCTGGTCGAAGCCTCCGAGCTCCTCGAGCACCCGGCGGCGGACCAGCATCCCCGCGGTGTTGACGGCCAGCACGGTCCGGACCTCGTCGTGCTGGCCCTGGTCGTACTCGGCCCGCTCGAGGCCGGTCTCCCGGCGCCCGGTGCCGGAGATCGTGATCCCCACCTCGAGGAGCCGACGCAGGGACGGCCACTCGCGCAGCTTGGGCCCGAGGATGTCGACCTCGGGGTTCTCGGCGGCCACCGCGAGCAGCTCGGCGAGCGCGTCGGGCGCGGGATTGGCGTCGTCGTGCAGCAGCCAGATCCACTCGCACTCCGGGCCGGACGCGCGGAGCAGCTCGAGGCCCATCTCGACGGCGGCGGGGTAGCCGGTCGCGCCGGGAACCCGCTCCACCGCGCCGAAGGCCCGCTCCAGCAGGTCAGCGCTGTCGTCCTTGCTGCCGGTGTCGACGGCCACGACGCGGGCGAGCGGAGCCGTCTGCGCCTGGATGCCCTCGATCACGGCGGGCAGCCAGCCCGCGCCGTCATGACTGACGAGCAGTGCGGCAACGCTCGGTCGTCGCGGGGGGGAGGAAGGATCAGGCACGATCCGCCACCTTAACGGCGGCCGAAAAAGCAAGGAGCCCCGGCGGTCGGCCGGGGCGTTCCTCGCCGAGAACTGGTGCTACCAGTCAGACGGCACGCTTCTTCAGCTTGCGGCGCTCTCGTTCGGAGAGCCCACCCCAGATTCCGAATCGCTCATCGTTCATGAGCGCGGACTCCAGACAATCGTCGCGCACCTCACACGTGAGGCAGACCTTCTTGGCCTCCCTCGTGGATCCACCCTTCTCCGGAAAGAACGCTTCGGGATCGGTCTGTGCGCAGAGCGCACGGTCCTGCCAACCCACGTCCTCGGCGTCCGGTTCGATCAAGAAGAGTTCTCTCATCGCCCACCGCCCCTTTCGACCCCTGCTGTTTCGACCCTGTCTCGCCTCTGATCCGCCTGGCTTCCGGCCAGTTGTACCCGTTGCCCCGGCGAAACAACACTGTGGGAATTACACGCCTGTCGTAACCAGAAAGTCAAGCGTTTGTCTGCTATGGCCGTGAGTCGGTCCACGCCAGCCCGCCGCCGCGTCCGCACTCGCGACCGGGCAGAGTACGCCGCATGAACAAGCTGACCGTGCTCTCCGGGGGGATGGGCGGGGCCCGATTCCTCCAGGGACTCCGGCACGCGCTGGCCGGTCCGGGACTGCCCGGCGTCTCCCCCGACGCCGAGATCACCGTGATCGCCAACACCGCCGACGACATCTGGATCCACGGGCTCAAGGTGTGCCCCGACCTGGACACGGTGATGTACACGCTCGGCGACGGCATCGACCTCGAGCGAGGCTGGGGCCGGCGCGAGGAGACCTGGGGCGTGAAGGAGGAGCTCGCGGCGTACGGCGTGGAACCGACGTGGTTCGGTCTCGGCGACCGGGACATCGGCACCCACCTGGTGCGCACCCAGATGCTCGACGCCGGCTACCGGCTCTCCGAGGTGACCGAGGCGCTGTGCCAGCGCTGGCTCAGTGCCGATTCTGGGGGAAGCGTCCGGCTGCTGCCGATGAGCGACGACCGCGTCGAGACGCATGTCGCGATCGCGGACCCCGACTCGCCCAGCGGGCGCCGGGTCGTGCACTTCCAGGAGTACTGGGTCCGGCTGCGAGCCGAGGTGCCGGCGGAGGCCATCGTGTTCGTCGGGCTCGACGACAGCGAACCTGCCCCGGGGGTGATCGATGCGATCACCGACGCCGACCTGGTGATCCTGCCTCCGTCCAACCCGGTGGTCTCCATCGGCACCATCCTCGGTGTGCCGCGGGTCCGCGAGGCGCTGGTCGCGACCAAAGCACCGGTCGTCGGACTCTCCCCCATCGTCGGCGGCACTCACGTGCGCGGGATGGCCGAGCAGATGCTCACCTCGATCGGCGTGGAGGTCAGCGCTGCGGGAGTGGGGCTGCACTACGGCGCCCGCTCGTCGGGCGGCGTCCTCGACGGCTGGCTGGTCGACGAGAGCGACGCCAGCGCCGTCGACCGGGTGCTCGCGGGAGGCATCGCCTGCGAGGCGGTGCCGCTGATGATGACCGACCACGACGCGACCGCCGCTATGGCTGCGGCCGCCGTGCGGCTGGTGTCAGCGCATGCCTGAAGTGTCGGCGTACGCCCCCGATGGCGTGCCGGAGGTGACCGAAGGAGCCGACCTGGTCGGCCTGCTGCTCCCCCTGGTCGAGCTCGCCGACGGCGAGATCGTCGCGGTCACGAGCAAGGTGGTCGCCAAGGCCGAGGGCCGCGTCGTGACCGGCGACCGCGACGCGCTGCTCCCGGACGAGACCGTCCGGGTGGTCGCCCGCCGCGGTCCGACCACGATCGTCCGCACCCGGCACGGCCTGACCCTGGCAGCGGCCGGGATCGACGCCTCCAACGTGGCCCGCGGTTCGGTCGTGCTGCTCCCCGAGGACCCCGATGGCTCGGCCCGGCAGCTCCGGGCCGAGATCGCCGAGCGCACCGGCCACAACGTGGGCGTCATCGTCACCGACACCGCCGGACGCGCCTGGCGCGAGGGTCAGACCGACATCGCCATCGGCGCCGCGGGGCTGCGCGTCTCCGAGGAGTACGCCGGCCGCACGGACGCGCACGGCAACGAGCTCGCCGTCACCGAGCCGGCGGTGGCCGACGAGATCGCCGGCCTTGCCGAGCTGACCCAGGGCAAGCTCGGCGGCCGGCCCTTCGCGGTGGTCCGCGGCCGCTCCGACCTGGTGCTGCCGCGCGGCGAGGACGGGCCCGGCGCTGTCGCGCTGGTGCGGCGCGAAGGTGGGGACCTGTTCGGTTACGGCGCCCGCGAAGCAGTGCTCCGCGCCGCCCGCGGCCGGGCCGAGGACGCCGCGCCGTTCGGCGATCCCGTCACGCATGACGAGCTGCTCCTGGCGCTCGACGAGGCCGGTCTGAGCGCCGCCGACAGCAGTCAGTTCGCCGCCGTCCGCATGGTCGCGTTCGCCCATGGTTGGCGCGCCGAGGAACCCGCCGGGGACGGCGATATCGGATTGAGTCCGATCACTCCGTAGACTCTGCGCGTCCCAGACAGAGATCGAGGAAGCCGAGCCGTGGCCAAGCCCGCCAAGTCCGACCGCCAGAAGGTCATCGACGACATCAAGAAGAAGCAGAAAGGCGCCGAAAAGCGTCGCGGAATGATGATCGTCGGCGTCTGCGTCGTCATCGCCCTGCTGATCGTCGGCGCGGCCGCCTACCAGCCGATCAAGAACTGGTGGGATCTCCGCCAGTTCAACGACGTCGACCTGGCCTCCATCGGCGGACCGGCCTCGGCGTGCGGCGAGGTCGAGAAGAAGGATGCGGGAGAGTCCAACGACCACCGGCCCACCGAGGAGCAGATCAACTACGAGGACGCCCCGCCCGCGTTCGGCCCGCACTGGAACGAGGGCGGCGGCGTGGCGCCTGCCCCGATCGACAAGCGCTTCTACACCGAGGACGACCGCCCCGAGCTCGAGTCGCTCGTGCACAACCTCGAGCACGGCTACACCATCCTCTGGTACGACGACACGATCGCCGACGACTCCGGCGCGGTCACCGAGGTCGAGGGCATCGCCAAGAAGCTCGACGTCAGCGACAGCAACTATCGGTTCAAGTTCATCGCGGCGCCGTACACCTCCGACGACGAGAAGGAGAGCGGCGCCAAGTTCCCCGAGGGACAGCACGTCGCGTTCACCCACTGGGTCGGCGGCGACAAGCCTCAGGGCGTCTGGCAGTACTGCTCCGAGCCCAGCGGCGAGGCGCTCAAGGCGTTCATGGACGACTACCCCTACACCGACTCCCCCGAGCCGAACGTCCCGTAGCTCGACCGGCTAGGTCAGGTCCTCGCGACCGCGCGCCTTCAGCGCGTCCACGATCTGCTTGACCTGCTGCGCCCGCGCGCGCGTCGTGACGAGTACGGCGTCGGGCGTGTCCACCACGACGACGTCGTCGAGCCCCACCACGGCGACCAGCCGACCGGCCGCGGGCACCACGAGGCCGGTTGCATCGAGAGCCTCGACGAGCTCGGTGTCGCCGAGGACGGTCGTGCCGCCCTGGCCGAGCAACGTGGCCAGCGAGTCGAAGTCGCCGATGTCGTCCCAGCCGAACCCGGCCGGCACCGTGGCCACCCGTCCGGCATCGGCAGCCGGCTCGGCGACCGCGTGGTCGAGCGCGATCTTCGGCAGCGTCGGCCATACCTCTTCGAGCCGGTCCGGGTCGGCAGCGATCTCGCGCAGCGCCGCTGCGAACTCAGGATCGCTCGCCCCGAGCAGGTCGAGCAGGATCTGCGGCCGGACCACGAACATGCCCGCGTTCCAGCGGTAGTCGCCTGTGGCGAGGTAGCCCTCGGCCACGTCCGCCGACGGCTTCTCGACGAACGAGCGGACGGAGAACGCCGACGCGTGCCCGGGGAGCTCGTCGCCCAGGTGGATGTAGCCGAACGCGGTCGAGGCGTGCGTCGGCTCGATGCCGATCGTCACCAGCCAGTCGTCGCGGGCCGCCTCGACGGCGACGCCGACCGTGCGCCGGAACTCCTCGGCGTCGGCGATCACGTGGTCGGCGGCGAAGGAGCCCATCACCGCGTCCGGGTCCTTGCGCTCGAGCAGCGCCGCCGCCAGGCCGATCGCAGCCATCGAGTCCCGCGCCGACGGCTCGGCGATGATCGCGTCGTCCCCGAGCTCCGGGAGCTGGTCCGCCACCGCGTCCCGGTGGGCCTTTCCGGTCACCACGAGGAAGCGGTCCTCGACGGCCGGCGCGAGCCGGTCGTAGGTGCCCTGGAGGAGGGACCGGCCCGAGCCGGTGAGGTCGCGCAGGAACTTGGGCGAAGCCGACCGGGACAGCGGCCAGAGCCGGGTTCCGGCACCGCCCGCGGGGACCACGGCCCAAAAGTGGGCCAAAGAGTTGGAATGGTCGGGCATGGGCGGAAGGCTAACGACCAATGACCACCTTCGACGCCGTTCTCACGCGAGTGCTCAAGCAGGATCCCGGCCGCCCCCTGGTGACGTTCTACGACGACGCCACCGGCGAGCGAGTCGAGCTGTCCCGGATCACCTACGCGAACTGGGTGTCGAAGGCGGCCTCGCTGCTGGTCGACGAGCACGACCTGACCCGCGGCGACACCATCCGGCTGGACCTACCGCCGCACTGGCTGGGCCCGGTGTTCCTCGGCGCGGCCTGGACCGCCGGCCTCGTGGTCTCCGACACCGACGAGCCGAGCGCCGTGGTGTGCGGCCCGGACTCCGTACGACGGTGGGCCGAGCATGCCGCCGACCTGCCGGTGCTCGCCTGCTCGCTGCTGCCGATGGGCGTCCGGTTCGCCGACCCGTTGCCCGCGGGCGTGCACGACGTCGGCGTGGAGATCTGGTCGCAGCCCGACGCGTTTGTGCCCTACGACCCGCCCACCGCGAGCGACGCGGCGTACGACCTGGGCGGTGAGCAGCGGAGCCAGGCCGAGCTGTGGAGCGCGGCCGCCGCCGGCGAACTCGTCGCCGACGGCGGCCGGCTCTTCACGGAGGCGAACCCGACTTCCCCATCGGGTATCGCCACCTTCACGGAGCCTCTCGCTCGGAGCGGCTCCCTGGTCCTGGTCGCTCAGGCCGACCGGGGGCGGCTCGAGGCGACTTACGTCGCCGAGCACGCCACCGCTCGCTTCCCTGCCTGAGCAACCAGGGGTCGGTGGTCTAGGGCCTAGGTCGCCTTGTCATAGATCTCCATCCCGGTCCCGAGAAGGAGGGGCTTGCCGAAGCCCTTGGTCGAGCCCGGGAGCAGGAACAGCTGACCCGTTCCCCGCTTGCGGACGATGACGTCGGCGTGACCGGTGAGCCCGACATCGCTCACCCCGACGGTCCAGTCGAACTGGCTCATGTCGATCTGCATCTGCCGGCCGTTCATCAGTCCACCCGGCCCGTTGCCGCGGAACAGGGCGAGCTTGCCGCCGGCGCGGAAGAGGGTGTCCGGTGCCCCGTCCGGGCTCCACAGCCCGATCGGGATCTGCCGGGCGGCGCTGATCGAGCCGTGCGCCACGTAGCTGAGCTTGAGCCCGTCGACGCCCTTGCCCGGGTAGATCCGCATGTCTCCACCCGGCGGCTGACCCATCAGGTCCGGCCATCCGTCGCCGGTCATGTCGCCGACCGCGGCCAGCAGGCGCACGCCCTTGAAGCCGGAGGCGAGCTTCTCGAACTGAGCGAACTTGCCGTTGCCCATGCCGCGCTTCAGGTAGAGCGCACCGTTGCCCGGGTTGCGGATGATGATGTCGCTGTTGCCGTCGCGGTCCCAGTCACCGGCATTGAGGATGATCGAGATGCCCGAGAGGTCCACTCCGGTGGCGATCGGCCGGCCGACCTTGTACGACGTCTCGGTCTGCTTGATCGGCAGCACGAAGGCCATGCCGTCGCTGGCCCGGCGCACCAACAGGTCCGGCTGGTCGGTGCTCGCCAGGTTGGACTCGAGCTGCCGCCCGCTCCAGCCCTTCTGCAGCTGGGCCGCGAGTTCCCGGATCGCCGGGATCTTCGCGTAGAGGTACTTGCCGGGACAGGCCGTCGACGCGGCATCCCGGTGGCCGTTGATCGCCTTGAAGTTCTTCGAGGTGACCCACTGCTCCGTGGAGGATGCGGTGACGCCGTGCAGCGACAGCTTCCAGGCGAACAGCGCACCGTAAGCCTCGAGCATCGCCCGCGACGGGCGGACCAGCTCGAAGTTGCCGATCGCGGACATCGCGAACGCGTTGTCGTTGTAGCCCAGGGTGTGCGCGCCGACCACCGGCCGGTCGACGCCGCCCGCCCGACCCTCCCAGATCCGGCCGAACCGGTCGACCAGGTAGTTGTAGCCGACGTCGCTCCAGCCGCGGGACTTCACGTGGTAGGCGTAGATGCTGCGCAGGATGCCGGGGACCTGCGAGCGGGTGTAGTTGTTGGCGTTCACCGTGTGGTGCACGAAGCCGGCGTGCACCTCGAAGTAGTGCAGGGAGCCCTTGTCGCGCATCTTCTCGTCGGCACCCCACTGGGCGCGCGAGTAGATCTTCGGCTTCGGGGTGAACGTCGCGGCGGAGAGAGCCAGGCCGTCGGTGCCGTCGGCGCCGGTGGTGACCGCCGGCTCCTCCGAGTCCTCGCCGGCGAGCGCCGCGGTATCGATCGCCGGCAGCTCCTTCTCGGTGCGCTGGGCCTGACCGGGGTCGATGACGGCGAGCTTCAGGTCCGCCGGCGCCCCCTTGTCGGTCGCGACGCGCACCTGGACCTCGTCGACGGCGCCGACGAGCAGCGGGTCGGTGCCGGGCCGGGCGCGGAGGCCCTCGTCGCTGTCCGGGTCGGGGCCGTGGTCGTCGTGGTAGTCGATGGTCATCCAGCCCGACCACTCGGAGCCGTCGAAGGTCCTGGCCTCGACCGAGATGGCGTCGTCGGCGATGTCCTGCCCGTGCTGCCAGGTGACCCCGACCGCGCCGTACCCCGTGACCGGCAGCGGCCGGCTGGTCACCTCGCTGGCGCCGCTCGGCTTGATCACCGATCGGGCCATCAGCCCACCCGGGGCGATCCGGGCGCCGGCCGGCGCGGTGAGCGAGTACTCCTCGACCTTCGCGTCCACCGGGGCGGTCGGTACGGCGGAGGGCACGGTGGCCGCCCGGGCGTACGCCGCCATCGGGGCCGCCACGCTGCCGGCAGCACTCCCGACGGGCGGCCGAGCCACCACGTCCAGGGAGATCACGCCGGCGGCGGGGGTGAGGATGGCGAGCACGACGCCGAGCGCCAGAAGCTGCTGGCACACGGTCACGAAACGGGCCTGATGAGGCTGCATTGTTGGCTACTCCAGTGCGAGGGGAAGAGTCACACGGGTAGCAACTTTCACATGCGTCACAGGAGTGCGCTAGAGGATCTGAGTAACTACAAACCTGTAGTTTCCAGCCGACGCGCCGAGAGGACCCAGATTTGTCAATAGCCCTCAGATATCGGCGCCGAGCTCCTCGTCCAGATCATTCTCGTCGTCGCGGTCGGGCTCGTTCTCCTCGCGACGGTCGTCGTACTCGAGCAGCTTGATGCCCTCGTCGACGTCGCCGTCGAAGATGAGCTGGCCCTTCTGCAGCACCAGCACCCGCGTGCACATCCGGCGCACCGACCCGGCGGCGTGGCTGACGTAGAAGAGGGTGCGGCCGCTGTCGCGGACCTCCTCCATCTTCTGCAGGCACTTCTTCTTGAACGGGCGGTCACCGACGGCGAGCACCTCGTCGGCCAGGAAGATCTCGGAGTCGACGTGGATCGCCACCGAGAAGCCCAGGCGGGCGCTCATCCCGGAGGAGTAGTGGCCCACCTCGGTCTTGAGGAACTTGGTGTCGATCTCGCTGAAGGCGACGATCTCGTCGTACCTGCGGTCGATCTCGTTCTCGCTCATGCCGAGGATCGCGGCGTTCAGCCGGATGTTCTCCTCACCGCTGAGCTGCGGGTGGAAGCCGGCGCCGGTGGCGATCAGACCGGCGATCCGGCCGCGGGTGCGTACGGTGCCGTGGTCGGGCCGCATCACGCCGTTGATCATCTTCAGCAGGGTGCTCTTGCCGGAGCCGTTCAGCCCCATCAGCCCGATCGACTCCCCCGCGCTGACGGTGAACGAGACGTCGTCGACCGCGCTGAAGGTGTCGCTGACCTTGCGGCCCTTCACCAGCGCCACGGTCACCTGCTTGAACGTGCGGTGGTAGCGGAGCGTGAACTCCTTGGTCACGTTCTCGACGCGAATGGTCTCTGTCATCGGCCTAGATCCTTTCCGGGATCTTGGACTCGAGCCGGCTGAACACCATCTGCGCCACCAGGAGGAAGAGCAGACAGAACGCGAGCATCGCGAGGCCGCGGGTGTAGAGGTGGTCAGGCAGGTCCGTGCGCGCCAGCTCCTCCGGATGGTCGGTCGTCCCCACCCAGAAGGCGCGTTGGAACAGCAGCACCGCGTTGGCGATCGGGTTGAGGAGGTAGTACTGCGCGACCGAACCGAACCGCTCGTCGACAAGGCTGTAGGGGTAGATCATCGGCACGCTGAACCGGACCAGGTTCGTCAGGATGTTGACGAAGCTGCTCCAGTCGCGGAAGAAGAC
The DNA here is from genome assembly GCA_963809015.1 of uncultured Actinomycetota bacterium. Lineage (GTDB taxonomy): Bacteria > Actinomycetota > Actinomycetes > Propionibacteriales > Nocardioidaceae > Nocardioides. The sequence continues at coordinate 456,212 of CAWEHX010000008.1, read as the reverse complement.
GTTGGCCGCGCTGAACAGCAGGGCGAGCGCGGTGCCCAGCACCATGATGATCGCGAGCGCCAGGAGCACCGCGGCCAGGCCGCCGAGGTCCGGCGTCCAGCCGTAGGCCAGGCAGGCGATGACCAGGATCACCAGCTGCGGGACGACGTGGTAGAGCGACACCAGCATCGAGGCGACCGGGAACATCTCGTTGGGCATCGCCATCTTCCGGACGATCGCCTTGTTGCGCACGATCGAGCGGGTGCCTGCGTTGAACGTCTCCTGGAAGTAGTGGGTCAGGATGATCCCGCAGAACATGTGGATCGCGAAGTTCGGCACTTCCTTGTGCAGCCGCAGCAGCACCCCGATGACCACGAAGTAGATCGCGAACTGCGACAACGGGTTGATGTAGGACCACAGCAGGCCGAGGAACGAGCCCGAGTAGCGGGCGCTGATCTCGCGGCGCACCAGCAACCGGAGCAGGTAGCGGCGCCGGAAGACCTCGAGCAGCCCGTTGCGGGGCGCCGGGTCGACCCAGGGCAGCTCGTCGACCCGAGCGTGGTAGGCGTCAGTCATCGGCGGCGTGCGTCCAGGGGCGGAACGTCTCGTCCCACGCCTCCGGCGAGGTCACCTCGGCGAGCTCGGCTCGGTACTGAGCGGCCAGGCGCGGCCACTCACGGCGCAGCTGGGCGTGGATGGCGAGCGTCTTCTTGAGCAGCTCGCGGTACTTGTCTGGGTCCCGCTGGTACATCGCCGCCGACGTGCCGTCGTTCATCGAGACGATCGCCGAGTCGTACTTCGCCAGTCGGTACCACTTGGCGTCCATCGCGGTGAGCTCGGTCTCGGGGAACTCGCGCGACATCTTGCGCGGCGCGGTCAGGTGCCGCAGCGGCGCGATCCCGGCGCTGACGATCTGGGAGAGCCGGCTGGGGATCTCGATGCCGTCGGCCTTGCCCCGCTTGGGCGGCTTCTCGCGCTTGATCGGCGGGAACGAGTCGGGGTCCTTCTGCAGGCGCGCGTCGGTGAAGCTCTGCACGAACTCACGGACCTCGGCGAGCTTGGTCGGCAGCGCCGTGTGCAGTGCGCGCGGGCCTTCGAGCACGTCGAGGATCGCCTGGTGCCGGATCTCGACCGTGGAGTACTGCATGGCCACGAGGTGCGAGATCTGGTGGTTGAGGCTCTCCTGGATCATCCGGCCGCCGTTCTTGTACGGCGAGTGCAGCAGCGCGGCGACGAAGCGGTTGCGCTGGTGGAAGTAGGCCTGCCAGTCGACGGCGTCGTTCTTGTCGGTCCACGGCACGTGCCACACGGCAGCGCCGGGGAAGGTCACCGTGGGGTAGCCGGCCGCCTTGGCGCGCAGGCCGTACTCGGCGTCGTCCCACTTGAGGAACAGCGGCAGCGAGAGGCCGATCTCGTCGAGCACCGACCGCGGGATCAGGCACATGAACCAGCCGTTGAAGTCGACGTCCGCGCGCTTGTGCAGCCAGCGCGCCGAGCGCAGGTTGCGGGCCGCGAAGTCCCAGTCGCTGTAGCCGTCGAGCCGGGTCATCCACCAGAACCGCCACGGCTGCACGACCTCGCCGAAGCTGTGCATCCGGGACCGCGAGAACAGGCTGAACATGTGGCCGCCGACCAGCGTGGGCCGCCGGGCCAGGTCGCCGAACGTGACCGCACGGATGACGCCCTCAGGCTCGCAGACGACGTCGTCGTCCATCATCATCGCGTAGGTCGCGGTGCCCTTGCGGACCGACTCGAGCTGGCCCCGCGCGTAGCCGCCGGAGCCGCCGAGGTTGCCCTGCTCGATGATCCGCAGCTTCGCGCCGAGGGAGCCCTGCGCCTTGGCGAACTCCGGGGAGTCGACGACCTTCTGGGTGCCCTGCTCCATCACCAGCACCTCGTCGAGGTACGGCGCGAGCACGGGGTCGTCGCCGAGCTGGCCGAGCAGCTTGGCGCAGAAGTCGGGCCGGTTCATCGTGGTGATCGCGATGTCGACGGTCCCGTGGTCGGCGCGCTCCTCGGGGACCTCGGCGGTCCACTCGGCCGACTCGACCACGACGTCGTCGTCGCCGGCCACCACGTCGTACCAGTACCAACCGCCGTCGACGAAGGGGACGAGGGAGAGGTCGAAGCTGAAGACGCCGCGGTCCTCGGTGTCGGTCTGTGCCGACTCGACCCGCTGGGACCGGCCGTTGGCCATCGACTTGTAGACGATGACGGTGGCGCCGCGGCCACGGATCGTGACGGTGAGGGTGACCTCGCTGACGACGGTCCAGCGGCGCCAGTAGCCCGCGGGGAACGCGTTGAAGTAGGTGCCGAACGAGAGCCGCTCGCCGGACTTCACCCGGAGCGCGGTCCGCGACTCGATCTGGTCGGGGTGGATGGTCCGCCCGGTCGACGTCGACTGCCGGATGGCCGCGTTGTTGAGGTCCTTCGCCGCCCGGTTGCCGCCGATGTCGTAGCGGTCGGCGTCGAGGCGCACCTCCTCGGGGTCGACGTACAAGGGCAGCACGTCGAAGTCATGGTCCAGCGGAAAGATCTGCCGCTGCAGCAGCCGGGCCCTGGTGCGCCCGCTCGTCTCGATCGTCGCGGTGGTCATTCGTCGACTCCTCCGGAGGTCAGCGGCGCACCGTCGGCGAAGTGCGGCTTGAGCTTGTTCTCGTACATGGTCAGCGCCGAGCCGATTGCCATGTGCATGTCGAGGTACTTGTAGGTGCCGAGCCGGCCACCGAACAGCACCTTCGGCTCCTTCTTCGCGAGCTCGCGGTACTTCAGCAGCTTGGCGCGGTCTTCCGCGGTGTTGATCGGGTAGTACGGCTCGTCGTCCTCCTCGGCGGCGCGGGAGTACTCATGGACGATCACCGTCTTGCCGGGCAGATAGGTGCGCTCGGGGTGGAAGTGCTTGAACTCGTGGATCCGGGTCCAGGGGACTTCCTGGTCGTTGTAGTTCATCACCGAGGTGCCCTGGAAGTCGTCGACGTGCTTGACCTCGGCCTCGAGGTCGACGGTGCGCCACGACAGCCGGCCCTCGGAGTTGCCGAAGTACTCGTCGACCGGGCCGGTGTAGATGATCGGCACCTTGCCCTTGTAGTCCTCGGCCACGTCGAAGAAGTCGGTCTCGAGCCGGACCTCGATGTTGGGGTGGTCGGCCATCTTGGTCAGCCAGGCGGTGTAGCCGTCGACAGGGAGGCCTTCGTACTTGTCGCTGAAGTAGCGGTTGTCGAAGTTGTAGCGCACCGGGAGCCGCGTGATGATGTCCGCGCTCAGCTCGGTGGGGTCGGTCTGCCACTGCTTGGCGGTGTAGCCCTTCACGAACGCCTCGTACAGCGGGCGGCCGATCAGGCTGATCGCCTTCTCCTCGAGGTTCGTGGCGTCAGCGGTGTCGATCTCGGAGGCCTGCTCGGCGATCAGCGCCCGGGCCTCGTCGGGGGTGTGGTTCTTGCCGAAGAACTGGTTGATCAGCGCCAGGTTCATCGGGAAGGAGTAGACCTGGCCTTGGTACTTCGCGAACACCCGGTGCTGGTAGTTGGTGAAGCTCGTGAACCGGTTGACGTACTCCCACACCTTCTCGTTGGACGTGTGGAAGAGGTGCGCGCCGTAGACGTGCACCTCGATACCGGTCTCCGGCTCGGCCTCGCTGTAGGCGTTGCCGCCCAGGTGGTGGCGGCGCTCCAGGACGAGGACGTTCAGCCCGAGCTCGTCGGCACAGCGTTCGGCGATGGTGAGGCCGAAGAAGCCGGAGCCGACGACGACGAGATCAGGAGTAGACACGATGGGTCAGTCTACGAGTGGGCCGCGACAGACCCCATTTCCCGCGCGGCGGGCATGGCGTGGATCACACCGAATACTGACATTCGTCAACGGGCGGACACCCCTTACCCTGTTTCTCGTGCGTGAATGGTGGGCCTCCTCGACGTGGGGCCGGTACTTCGGGTGGGCCTGGGCGGCCGGCCTGGTGATGCTCGTGGCGACGTTCTGGATCGCCGGGACCGAGAACCTGCCCATCCGCGACCCCGACGCGTTCATCCCCGGCTACTTCCGGATGCCGCTCATCGTGCTCGTCGCGATCTTCACCGACATCCTCCCCCGGGCCGTACGCCGCTCCGGCGGACACCTGCGCAAGCTGCCGGACACCTGGCGTGAGGTGGCGGCCGAGCGCTGGCCGCGCTCGCACTGGATGTTCGCGCTGTCGGGGATGGCCGCCTGGTACCTCACCTACGCGACGTTCCGGAACCTCAAGAGCTTCGTGCCGTTCGTCAACCACAACAACTACGACGCCGAGCTCAACTCGATCGACAAGGCGATCTTCTTCGGCCGCGAGCCCGCCGACCTGATGCACGACCTGCTCGGGACCGGGATCAGTGCGCAGGTGATGTCAGCGGTCTACCTCGTCTGGATCTTCCTGGTGCCGGTGAGCATCGCGGTGGCGCTGGTCTACACGCGGCACACCCGCGCCGGCTCGTGGTACGTCACCTCGGTCGCCTTCTGCTGGTCGCTCGGGTCGCTGATCTACCTGCTCGTGCCGACCGTCGGGCCCATCTACTCCGACCCGGGCGAGTTCACCGACCTGCACCACACCTACGCGACCTGGCTGTCGGAGACACTGCTCGACGACCGGATCGCGGTGCTCGCCGACCCGTGGGCGTCCGGCACCCTCCAGACCATCGCCGCGTTCGCCTCGCTGCACGTCGGGATCATGATGACGATCTGCCTGGTCGCGGAGCTCGTCCGGATGCCCCGCTACCTCCGGATCGCCGCCTGGTCGTTCCTGGCCCTGACCTGCCTGTCGACCGTCTACCTCGGCTGGCACTTCTTCGTCGACGTGATCGCGGGTCTGGCACTCGCCACGGTGGCGGTGTGGCTGGGCGCGATGGCGACCGGCAACCGCGTCGGCCTGCGGCCACGGCTCAAGCAGGAGGAGCCGGAGCGGGAGCCGGCGGCATCGACCGCGCGTCTCTGAGCGCCCGCACGACGTTCCGCGCCTCGCTGCGCCCGCCCCGGAACGGGCTGAGCAGCACCACCCCGGCCGTGATCAGCCAGGGCTTCGCGCGGACCGCCGCGTTCTCGCCGTACCTCCGGTGCACGGCGAACAGGTTGCGGTACATGTAGTAGCCCTTCCAGCCCGCCAGGTCGTGCTGCTGGTCGAAGTCGAGCTGGCGGACGAGCACCGCGTCGCGGACCGCCCAGATCCGGTAACCCGCGCGACGGGCGCGCAAGGCGAAGTCCACGTCGTCGTAGAAGATGAAGTACGCCGGGTCGGGCAGCCCGATCGCGTCCACGACCTCGCGACGCACGATGAAGCCCTCGAACGCCACGACGTGGATCTCCACCTTCTCGGGCAGGTCGGCGCGGGTGCCGAACGCGGTCTCGACGGACGCGGTCTTGGGCTTGATGGCCCACGGCCGACGAAGATCGAACTCGGTCGCGGACTTCTCGACCAGCGCGCCGCTACGGTCCTCGCGGACCGCCATCAGGCACGGCTCGTCGTAGGACATCAGCACGGACAGGCAGTCCGGCGCCGGGACCACGTCGTCGTCCATCAGCCAGATCCGGTCGTAGCCCTGCTCGTGGGCAGCCCGTACGCCGTGGTGGAAGCCGCCGGCACCGCCGAGGTTCTCGGTCATGTGCACGACCTGGAGCCCGGGGTTCGCCGCGGCCTCCAGCACCTGCCGGGTGTGGTCGGTGCTGGCGTTGTCGACGACGATCACGGCGTCGGGAAGGCGCTCCAGCCGGGCCAGCCCCTCGAGCATGCCGCCGAGCAGGTCGGCGCGGTTGTAGGTGACCACGACGACCGCGACGGTCTCGGTCCCCGTCACGACAGGTATCTCCGGTGCCGGGTGAAGTCGCCGCGCAGGCCGTCGTACCAGGCACGCAGGCTCATCGTGACCCGGCGCGGATGGGGCCTGGTGAACAGGTAGAACCAGATCGTCTTGACCACGAACATCAGCACGTGCGGCCAGCCGCGGTACTCGCGCAGGTTGACCGGGTTGTTGCGCGCCATGCAGTAGTGCTTGAGGTTGCTCGGCGTGTGGTTGTACGTCGTCCGGCCGAACATCATCGGGGTCCCGAGGTCGTCGGTGGCCGGGTGCAGGAAGTGCGCGTCGACGACGGTGCCGATCCTGGCGCCGGCACGCTCGGCCCGCCAGAGGTATTCGACGTCGTCGCCCCAGATGAAGAACTCCGCGCGGGGCAGCCCGATCTCCTCGACGAGGGCGCGACGCAACAGCACCCCGTTGAACGGGATCACCACGTCGCGGATCAGCCCGTCCTCGGCCGCGGCTTCGACATCCTCCATCCGGTGCACCACGCCGGTGCCTCCAGGGATCCGGATGGGGAAGCACAGCCGTGCGGGATCCTGCTCGGCCAGCACCGCCGGCCCCCAGAAGTCGAGGTCGTCACGAGTGAGCAGGGTGGCCAGGCAGTCGGGCTCGGGGATGCCGTCGTCGTCCATGAGCCAGGCGAGGTCGGCGCCGCGCTCCATGGCCCAGGCCAGCCCGTCGTGGAACCCGCCCGCGCCGCCGCTGTTCTCGGGAAGCGTCCGATACCTCACGGTGGTCGAGGTGCTGGCGGAGCTCGCCTCGAAACCCTCCAGCCACTCGCCGGTGCCGTCGGTGCTCGCGTTGTCGACGATCAGGACCTCGGCGACGTCGGAGACCTCACGCAGTCGCGCCACCAGGCGCTGCAGGAGCGGGAGGCGGTTGTAGGTCACCACCACTGCCACGACACGCACGGCGGACACCCTACGGGGCGGCCACGGATAGGTTGATCTGTGTGGAGACCGACGCCGTCCTGACCATGCTGCAGGACGTCGCGGAGCAGGTGATCAACCCGCGCTTCCGGTCGCTCGAGGCCGACGAGATCCACGAGAAGAACCCGGGCGACCTGGTGACGGCGGCCGACCACGAGGCCGAGGTGCTGATCACCGCCGCGCTGCTGGAGGCCTATCCCGAGGCGGTCGTGCTGGGCGAGGAGGCCTACGCGCACGACAAGTCGCTGCTGTCCCGGTTCTCCGCCGCGGAGCACGCGTTCACCGTCGACCCGGTCGACGGCACCAAGAACTTCGTGCACGGCTCCCGGGACCACGCGGTGATGGTGGCCGAGGTCCATCACGGCGAGGTGACCCGCTCCTGGATCTGGCATCCCCAGCACGAGACGTCGTACGTCGCGGAGCTCGGCGCCGGTGCCTACCGCACCATCTCCGGCGGCACCCCCGAGCGCCTGGCGCGCGATGCCGCCCCACCGGTGCCGATCGAGTGGCGCGCAGTCACCTCACGCCGATCGTGGGTCGGCCATCAACTCGCCGGACTGCGACCTCTGGAGCTGACCTGGGTCTGCTGCGGGGTCGACTACCCGCGGCTCGTGGAAGGCCGCGCCGACGCGGTGCTCTACGGCCACGCCAACGCATGGGACCACGCCCCCGGCGCGCTGCTGCTCAGCGAGTCCGGCGGGCACCACGGCACGATGGACGGGCACGCCTACGACCCCCGCTCGCCCGAGCGTCCGGGCCTGATCGCGGCCGCCGACGAGGCGACGTACGACGCCCTGGTCGTCGCCGTCAGGCAGCTACCCGGCCGACGCTAACAAGCGGCGGATAGGTCGTCGGACTGGTTGGCGGCGTAGCCCTCGGAGAGGGAACCGACGGAGCCTCCGGTCACGCTGTCGGACTTCTTCTTGCCCTTGCCGGGCGTCCCGCCCCCGCCCTCGGCGCGGTCGATCGCCTCGGAGACCTTCTTCTGGATCAGGGGGACGTCCGGATCGGCGGTGTTGATCATCGGCGGCACCAGGGAGAGCGTGGCGACCTTCTGGTCGCGGGCCTTCAGCGCCAGCGGGATGAACCGGTCGACCTCCGACGCGGGCAGGTTGGTCGAGATCGTCTCGACCGAGGCCTTGGCGAGCTTCTCGAAGTTGCGCAGCGCGGCCTGCGGGCTGATCTGCTCGAGCATCGCGTTGAGCACGCACTTCTGCCTGGCCATCCGCGAGTAGTCGTCGGATCCCTCGCGCGCCCTGGCGTACCAGAGCGTGTCGTGACCGTCGAGCTTGCGCACGCCGGGCTGGATGTACCCGGTCACGTCCGAGCCGAGGCCACCCACGGGGATCGGCTGCCGGACGTTGAGGGTGACGCCCCCGACCGCGTCGACGATGTCCTTGAAGCCCTCGAGGTTGACCATCACCCAGTAGTTGATCTTCAGGTCGGTGATCCCCTCGATCGCCATGATCGTGGCGTCGGTCCCTGGGTCTTTCGACTTCCCGAACAGCTCGGTGTTGTCCTGCGCCCAGGTGCTGACGCCGTTGAGGTAGCAGCCCTCGCAGTTGAACCCGTCCGGGAACTGCTCGTCCATCACCGAGCCCTCGGCGAACGGGAAGTTCGCCATGTTGCGCGGCAGTCCGATCAGCACGGTCCGGCCGGTCTCGGCGTCGATCGAGGCGACCGTCATCGAGTCGGGGCGCAGCCCCCAGCGCCCGGCTCCCGAGTCGCCACCGAGCAGCAGCACGTTGTAGCGCCCGTCGTGGGGATCGCTCGCCTCACCGTCGCCGAACAGCGCGATGATGAAGTCGCGCTGCACCCCCACGATGTGGGCGCCGAACAGCATGGTCCCGGCCACCGCGAAGCAGAGCAGCCCGTTGACCCCGACGGTCGCCCGTCGGTGCCCGAGGCCGTAGGACAGGGGCTGGCCGATCCGCCAGGCGTCGACGAACAGCGCGGCCCACGCGACCGCGCCGAGCAACAGCCCGATCCGGACGAACAGCAGCAACGTGACGTCGGAGACCAGCCAGTAGACGAGGTCGCGGTGCACCAGCACCGCGAAGAGCGTGACCGCACCGGTGATCAGCAGCGCCACCCAGATCCGCAGCGCGATCAGGCCGACGCGACGGTTGCCGGCGAGCAGCTGGGCGGAGCCCGGAGCAACGAGCGTCATCACCATCAGCGACATGGCGCGGCGAAAGCGCACGCGCGCGGCTCGCTCGGTGACGGGCGACATCCAGGTCTCCTGCTCGGGGAAGGAAGCAGTGGTGAGCCCCAGTATCACCAGTCACAGGAGTCACAGGCCGACAGGACGCGCCGATGTCAGCCCGAGTTTCGTCCGAGCTCGATCTCCTGCTTCTTAGCCAGCCGGAGGTCGGTCATGTACCGCACGGTAGCGTCGGCCGCATGTCAGATGGGCCCGGGCAGAAGGACGAGCCCGAATTCAACTGGCTCTACGGGAAGAACCGGGGAGCCGATGATGACGAGGCGACCCAGGCGATCCGTCAGCAACAGCGGCCGGACCAGACCCGAAAGATCCCGGTGCAGCAGCAGCCCCCGCCGTCCCAGCCACCACAGCGCGAGCCGGTCCGACCCACGCCGCCCCCGGTGGCACCACCTCCCGGATCGCCGCCCGACCGCTCCGGCGGCTCGAGGTTCCGCCGACCAAAGTTTTACGTACGTACGGTGCTAGTGCTTCTACTCCTCTGGATTGTCTACCTCGTCGCGGTCCCGTTCTTCGCCTGGCAGAAGGTCGACAAGGTCGAGTTCGCGCCCGACGGCGACCGGCCCTCCGACCAGCCCGGCACGACGTACCTCATGGTCGGCAGCGACTCCCGCGGCGACCTCTCCGAGGAGGAGCGCAAACGGCTCGGCACCGGCAACGCGGCCGGCCAGCGGACCGACTCGATCATGATCCTGCACACCGGCGACGGCCCGAACCTGCTGATGTCGATCCCGCGCGACTCCCGCGTGGCGATCCCCGGGCACGGCGACGACGAGAAGATCAACGCGGCCTTCGCGTACGGCGGACCGAAGCTGCTCACCGAGACCATCGAGAACGAGACCGGCATCCGGATCGACCACTACGTCGAGATCGGGTTCGGCGGCTTCGTCGATCTCGTCGACGCGGTGGGCGGCATCGAGATCTGCCCCAAGCAGGCGATCGATGACCCGCTGGCCAAGCTGAAGATCAAGAAGGGCTGCCAGGAGGTGGACGGCGCGGTCGCGCTCGGCTACTCGCGGTCCCGGCACGCCTACGCGCAGGGCGACCTCCAGCGCGCGCAGGCCCAGCGCGAGGTCGTGTCGGCGATCGGCAAGAAGGTCGCCTCGCCTTGGTCGGTGCTCAACCCGTTCCGCTACTGGAACCTCAACATGGCCGCCACCAAGGCCGTCGCGGTCGGCGAAGGGATGGGTCCGATCCGAGCGGCCCTGTGGGCCTCGGCGATGACGAACGTCACCGGCGGCGAGGACGGCGGCTACACCTGCGGGGTGCCGATTGCCGACCTGTCGGTGCAGTGGGACGAGGAGAAGTCCGAGCAGATGTTCCAGCTGATCATCGAGGACAAGACCGCCGACATGCCCAAGAAGCTGTGTACGAAGACAGGCCTGCCGAAGTGACCTACGAGACCCTCGACTGGGCGGTCGACGCCGACGGCGTCGCGACGCTGACCCTCAACCGGCCGGACGCGCTCAACGCGTTCGACCTGACCATGGCCCGCGAGCTCGAGCAGGTGTTCCTCGAAGACGCCCGCGACGACGCGGTCCGCGCGGTGGTGGTCACCGGCGCCGGCCGCGCGTTCTGCGCCGGCATGGACCTCTCCGCGGAGGGCAACGTCTTCGGCCTCGACGAGAGCGTCCGGCCCACGCCGGAGGAGCTGCGCGCGCACCTCACCGAGGCGCCGTACCACGACGGGATCCGCGACACCGGTGGGCGCGTGACGCTGGCGATCCACGCGCTGCCGAAGCCGGTGCTCGCCGCCATCAACGGTCCCGCTGTCGGCATCGGCGCCACCATGACGCTGGCGATGGACCTGCGGCTGGCCTCGGCGAAGGCGCGCATCGGGTTCGTCTTCGGTCGCCTCGGCATCGTGCCGGAAGCGGCGTCCTCCTGGTTCCTGCCGCGCATCGTCGGCATCCAGCAGGCCCTCGAGTGGGTGTTCTCCGCCGAGATCCTCGACGCCGAGACCGCGTTGGCCGGGCGGCTGCTGCGCAGCGTCCACGAGCCCGACGATCTGCTCCCGGCTGCGCAGGAGCTGGCCCGCTCGTTCGTCGTCGGACGCTCCGCCACCGCGATCGGCCTGGCCAAGCAGATGCTCTACCGCAACGGTGCCGCGGCCGACCCCCTCGAGGCGCACCTGTCCGACTCGCTGGCGATGTTCTACACCTCGATCGGCGACGGCAAGGAGGGTGTCGCGGCCTTCCGCGACAAGCGCGACCCGGAGTTCTCCGGACGCGCGAGCGAGCTGCCCCGCATCTTCTGACGAGTACGTTCGAAGCATGAGTGACTGGCAGGACCCGGAGTCCGTCCGCTTCATGCTCGACGACTGCACGACCTGGGCGATCGTCGGGCTGTCCGGAGACCCGACGCGCACGGCGTTCTCGATCGCCGCGATGCTCCAGGGGCGCGGCAAGCGGATCGTGCCGATCCATCCCGACGCGCCCACCGTCCTCGACGAGCAGGGCTATCCCACGCTCGCCGACGTCCCGTTCCCGATCGACGTCGTCGACGTGTTCCGCAGGTCCGACGCGGCCGGCGAGTTCGCCGACCAGGCGGTCGCCGTCGGGGCCAAGGGCGTGTGGTTCCAGCTCGGCGTGATCGACGCCGCTGCGTTCGACCGCACCGTGGCCGCCGGCGTCCCGATGGTGATGGACACCTGCCCCGCGATCGAGTGGCGGCGCAAACCGCTCACCCGGGGATGAACCGACCAGGGTCGGACCTCGTGGTGCCGGCCGGCCCCGGGCTCCCGGACGGGCTGGTGATCCCGGCCGTGGAGCTCGTCGAGCGCTTCTCCCGGTCGCCCGGACCCGGCGGCCAGTCGGTCAACACCAGCGACACCCGCGTGCAGCTCGAGTACGACGTAACGAGCTCGAGCGCACTCAGCGACGAGCAGCGGGAGCGCGCCCTGGAACGGCTGTCGTCCCGTCTCACCGAGGGACGCCTGGTCGTGGTGGCGTCCGAGCACCGCTCCCAACACCGCAACCGCACCGCGGCCCGCGAACGGCTGGTCGACGAGCTCAGGGCCGCGCTCGCCCCGCCCCCGCCCGCTCGGCGCCCGACAAGACCGACCCGCGGCGCACAGCGTCGACGGCTGGACGCCAAGCGGCAACGCGGCGAGACGAAGGCGCTGCGCGGCCGCGTGCAGGACGACTGAGGCTTCCCTCAGCGCCGGAGCACGCCCGCGGCGAGCTGTGAGGCCTGCCGGACCAGCCACTCGAGCGGACCGCTCCGCCGCAGTGCCACGAACACGGCACCGACAGCCACGACGATCGCGACGTGCGAGACGAACCCCTCGATGTTGTAGTCGTCCGGCCAGCGCTCGGGGGTGTGCAGCACCACGTGCAGGCTGTAGAGGGACAGGGTCATCGTGCCCGCGCCGAAGACGATCGCCATCGATCGCTGCCCTGCCCTCGGCAGCAGGCGCACGGCCAGCAGACACCCGCCGATCACCGCCAGGGCACTCCCGAGAGTGGTCGCCAGGTCCAGCGGGGTGCCGCTGTGCGGGTCGGCGATGAGCAGCAGGTCCCAGCCGGCCTCGGGAGGGACGGTCCCGTGGTAGTCGGCAGCGTTCTCAGCCGGAGGCAGCCACTCGGCCAGGACCTGTGCCGCGACCGCGAGGCCCACCCCCGACAGCGCCAGTCGTACGTCGACACCGCGCCGCCGCAGGTCGAGCCGACCGACGGCGAGCCCGGCGAGCAGGTAGGCCAGCCACGGCAGCACCGGGTAGTAGCCGGTCACCGTGAGCTCGGCCAGCAGCTGCCCGGGCTCGTCGAGCCGCTCGAACGTCGGCAGCGCGTACGTGCGAGCGGGCAGGTGCGGAGCCAGCAGGTGGGCGGCGACCGGTGCCAGCACCAGCCAACCGGCGGTGATGGCGAACAGCGACCTGGAGCCGAGCCCGAGGAAGGGAAGCCCCAGCAGGAACAGCACGCCGTAGTAGGTCAGGATCACGGCCAGACCTGAGCCGAGGTCGCCCAGCACCAGCCCGAGGGCAGCGATCAGCAGCGCTCGAACCACCAGGCCGCTCGTCACCGCCGCCCGTTCCCTGCCACGAGCCGGCCGGCGGGCGCCGGACATCAGCGCCAGGCTCACGCCGGCCAGCACGGCGAACAGCGCTGCGGCCCGGCCACTGGTGAGCCAGTGCCAGAGCGGCCGGTCGGTGCCCGGCAACGGAGCGACCAGGGTGTGCGTCGCGATCATCCCGACCAGCGCGACGCAGCGCGCGACGTCCAGGCCGACCAGGCGGCCCGGCTTTCCGGACGCGCTGAGGGTCAGAACCCGACCCTGCGGGACGCGCTGGAGCCGCGCACCGCCTCACCCTTGGCCCGAGCGGTCTCGCGGAGCTCGGCTTGGAACGTGAGCATCCGGGCCTGCAGCTCCGGGTCCCCCGCGGCCAGGATGCGTACGGCGAGCAGGCCGGCGTTGCGCGCAGCTCCGATCGCGACGGTCGCCACCGGAACCCCGGGCGGCATCTGCACGATCGAGAGGAGGGAGTCCATGCCGTCGAGCACCTTGAGGGGCACAGGCACGCCGATGACCGGCAGCGGCGTGACCGACGCGAGCATGCCCGGCAGGTGCGCTGCGCCGCCGGCGCCGGCGATGATCACCCGCAGCCCGCGACCCGCCGCGTCTCGGCCATAGGCCAGCATCTCGTCGGGCATCCGGTGTGCCGAGACCACGTCGGTCTCGTGGGCGACGTCGAACTCGGCCAGCGCCTCGGCTGCGTCCTTCATCACCGGCCAGTCCGAGTCGGAACCCATCACGATGCCGACCTGCACGTCACTCACTGGTGTCTCCTAGCTCTCCGGCGAACCATGCTGCTGCATGGCGCGCGCGCTCGAGGCAGTCGGCCAGGTCGTCGCCGTAGGCGTTGACGTGGCCGACCTTGCGGCCGGGCCGCAGCTCCTTGCCGTACAGGTGCACGCGCAGCCGCGGGTCGCGGGCCAGCGCGTGCGGATAGCCGTCGTACAACCGGCCGACGTCACCCTCGGCGCCGCCGAGGATGTTGACCATCACGGTCCACGGCGCCCGCGCGACGGGCGAGCCGAGCGGCAGGTCGAGCACGCCGCGCAGGTGGTTCTCGAACTGCGAGGTCTCCGCCCCGTCCTGGCTCCAGTGACCGGTGTTGTGCGGTCGCATCGCGAGCTCGTTGACGAGGATCCGGCCGTCGGCCGTCTCGAACAGCTCGACGGCGAGGATCCCGGTGACGTCGAGCTCGCCCGCGATGTGCAGCGCGATCCGCTGCGCCCCGGCGGCGAGCGAGGGATCCAGGTCGGGTGCCGGTGCGACCACCTCGACGCAGATGCCGTTGCGCTGGGTCGACTCGACGACGGGGTACGCCGCGGCCTGGCCGCTCGGCGACCGGGCGACCAGGGCCGAGAGCTCGCGCCGGAAGTCGACGAGCTCCTCGGCGAGCAGTTCGACGCCGTTCGCCGCGGCCGTCTCGAGTGGCTCCGCGCAGTCGGCGGCCGATCGGGCGAACCACACGCCCTTGCCGTCGTACCCACCGCGCGTGGTCTTCAGGACGCACGGGAAGCCGAAGGCCTCGATGTCGGCCGGCGACGTCACGAGAGCATGGCGTGGACACGGGACACCGAGCTCGGTGAGCCGGGTCCGCATGACGCCTTTGTCCTGGGCGTGCACCAGCGCACCCGGTCCGGGGCGGCACGGAACTCCCGCGAGCTCGAGCTCACGCAGGTGCTCCGTGGGCACGTGCTCGTGGTCGAACGTGACCACGGCGCAGCCGTCGGTCACCTTCCGGAGCGTGTCGAGGTCGGTGTAGTCGCCGACGACGTGGTCCGGGATCACCTGCGCCGCGGAGACGCCTTCGGCCTCGGCGAGCAGTCGCAGCGGTACGCCGAGTGCGATCGCCGGCTGCGCCATCATCCGGGCGAGCTGACCGCCGCCGATGACGGCGACGACGGGCGCTGGTGGTGGCACCGCACCAGCGTAGTGGTGCGGGTCGGACCTACCCGAGCGCGCCGTCGACCAGCGGAGGAGGAGCCGCGACGGCCGGTGCGCTGACCTCGAACCGCAGGCCCTTGCCGCGGATCGTGGTGATCAGCGTCGGGTGCCGGGTGTCGTCGCCGAGCTTGCGGCGCACCCAGCCGAGATGGACGTCGATGGTCTTCGACGAGGTCCAGAACGTCGTGTTCCAGACGTCCCGCATCAGCTCGTCGCGGCTCACGATGTTGCCGGCGCGGGAGATGAGGCAGTGCACAAGGTCGAACTCCTTGCGCGACAGCACGATCTCGGCACCGGATCGCCAGGCGCGCCGGGTCTCCGGATCGAGTCGTACGTCCTGTACCTCGAACACACGCACAACCTAAGAAAGGGCGGGGACCGCGTGGCCACGAATCAGGGAATATGGTCACGATGGACTATGGCGCCCCCAGGGAGCCTAAGAGCGCTCCTAGTGATGCTGCGGGACCAGTCTCTAGTGCCGTCGTACCGCCACCGGCTCGAGGATGCCGAACCCGCGCATCGGCCGGGCCGGCAGTCGCCGGGTCTCGAACTGGTCCTCGGGAAGCAGCCGGGCAGTGGCGGCGTCGATGATGATCCGGTTGCGCCGGGCCACGGCGGTCAGTCGCGCGGCCATATTGACCGGTGGCCCGAACACGTCGCCCATCCGCATCACCACTGACCCGCTCGCAAGACCGACGCGGACGTCGGGCATCCGCTTGTCCCGGCCGATCACGGCGATGATCCCCTCGGCGGTGTCGTAGGCCCGGATCGGGTCGTCGTTCACGAACAGCACCGAGTCGCCGATGCTCTTGATCACCCGACCGTGGTTGCGGGCGACCACGTCGGCGCAGCGCGACTCGAACACCTCGACCAGATCTCCGATGCGCTCACGGCTGATGTCGTTGGACAGCGCGGTGAAGCTCACGATGTCGGCGAAGCCCACGCTGAGCTGGGAGGTGCTCAGGTCCTCCTCGTCGGCACCCATGGCCTCCATCCGGGCCACCGCCGCCGCGAGATGCCGTCGCCACGAGTAGACGAGCAGCTCCTCGAAGGGTCCGCCGAACTCGTCCAGCAGCTGCCGGGCGGTCTCGATCCGGGTCGGCGCTCCCTCCCCCGCGCCCTGCAGCTCCTCGATCCGAGGCACCAGCGCGGCGACCTCCCAGTCGGCGAGCCGGGCCATGGTCTGGCCCACGGCGCGGGTGAGGGTCACCGCGAGGTCGAGGTCGATCAGCCCGCTCTCGACGCCGGCGACGAGAGTCGACACCGCCTCGACGTCGGAGTCGTTGAACGCCTTCTCGTCACCGTGCTCGGGGAACCCGAGCGCCCGCCACAGCCGACGGGCGTCCTCGACGCTGATGCCGGTGCGCTCGGCGACGTCGGCAGCGCTGAGCTGGGGCTCAGCGCCCAGGATCACCCGGGCGACGGAGTCGGACTCCTCCGGCTCGCCCTTGGAGCGACCCCTAAACCCCTTCATCGGCGGTGGGCGCACCACCGTGCAGCTGGTGCAGCAGCTCGTTGAGGCGGCGCTGGGTCTCCTCGACATGGGGGATGTCGGGCAGCAGGACCTGGCCATGGGTGCTCGCGTCGCTGATCACCAGGGTGCCGCAGCCGAGCATCCGGTCGATCAGCCCGAGCTCGTAGGCGACGTCGCTGATCCGGGTCAGCGGGATGTCGTGCCCGGTGCGGGTGATCACGCCCTGGCGGGTGATCAGGCGGCGGTTCGTGATCGTGTACGACGCGGTGAACCACACGAGCAGCGGCCACACGAAGAACCACAGGATGCCGACGGCGACCAGGGCCCAGACGATGAGCCGGGCCGTGTCGTTGTCGACGAACTGCATGAATGCGACACCGATCGCCAGCAGCACCACCAGGGCGAGCAGCGGCAGGATCAGCGCCTTGGGGTGTGTCCGGGTGCTGATGACGACGGACTCACCCGGGTTCAGCAGCTTCTGCGAAATAGGCACGCCGAGATCATTGCACCCGGAGGGTGGCTAGGCGACCGTTCGCACGTGCACGACGTCGCCGGCGCCGACCTCGTGGCGCCCGTCGGCGGCCTCGACGACCAGCCTGCCGCTCGGGTCGACGGCGATGGCCGTCCCCTCCAGGGCGCTGCCGTCGGGCAGGTCGACCCGTACCTCGCGCCCCACGGTCACGCAGGCTCCTGCGTACGTCGTCGCCACGTCGTCGCCGCCTTGCCACGCGTCGTACCGCGCACGGATCGCGGCCAGCACTCCCAGCAGCACGGCGGTGCGGTCCGGCGCATCCTCCGGACCGGGTTCGAGCGAGAGCGACGTGGCGGTCGGCACCGGAAGCTCGTGGGCGGTCATCCCGGTGTTCAACCCGAGGCCCACGACCGCGGCGGGACCGTCAGGGGTGTCCACGCGCTCGACCAGGATGCCCCCGACCTTGCGCTCCCCGATCAGCACGTCGTTGGGCCACTTCACGGCGGCGGCGTACCCCATCGCGGCGAGCGCCTCGGCGGTCGCCAGCCCGGTCAGCAGCGGCAGCCACGGCCACTCGGAGGCGGGCAATGTCGGCCGGAGCAGCACCGAGAACGTCAGCGCCGTTCCGGCGGGTGTCTCCCAGGTCCGGTCGAGCCGGCCACGTCCGGCGGTCTGGTGGTCCGCGACCACGACGAGTCCTTCCGGCGCACCCACTCGCGCTCGCTCGGCCACCAGGGCGTTCGTGGACGGCGCTTCCGCGAGCACCTCGACGACCAGCCCGGGGCTCGCGCCGGCGGTGATCCGTGCCTCGTCGAGGGGTGGGCGCTGGGCAGAGTCAGCAGTCACGGGCACTACCCTGTCGCAGCAGACGCGAGGAGGCCACACCAGTGAGTGCAGAGGGCACCGAGGTTCCGGAAGACATCGACATCCACACCACGGCCGGCAAGGTCGCGGACCTCGAGCGCAGGCTCGACGAGGCCGTGCACGCCGGCTCGGCGAAGGCGGTCGAGAAGCAGCACGCCAAGGGTCGCAAGACCGCCCGCGAGCGGATCGCGATGCTGTTCGACGAGGGGTCATTCGTCGAGCTCGACGAGCTCGCCCGGCACCGCTCGACGGCGTTCGGCCTCCAGGACCGGCGCCCCTACGGCGACGGCGTGATCACCGGCTACGGCACGATCGACGGCCGGCAGGTGTGCGTGTTCTCCCAGGACTTCACGGTGTTCGGCGGCTCGCTCGGCGAGGTCTACGGCGAGAAGATCACCAAGGTCATGGACCTGGCGATCAAGACCGGCTGCCCGATCATCGGCATCAACGAGGGTGCCGGCGCCCGGATCCAGGAGGGCGTCGTCTCGCTCGGCCTGTACGGCGAGATCTTCCGCCGCAACGTGCACGCCTCCGGCGTGATCCCGCAGATCTCGCTGATCATGGGCAACTGCGCGGGCGGCCACGTGTACTCCCCCGCGGTCACCGACTTCACGATCATGGTCGACCAGACCTCGGCGATGTTCATCACCGGTCCCGACGTCATCAAGACCGTCACCGGCGAGGACGTCACCATGGAGGACCTCGGCGGCGCCCGCGCGCACAACACCAAGTCCGGCAACGCCCACTACATGGGCGCGGACGAGGAGGACGCGATCGAGTACACCAAGGCGCTGCTGTCCTACCTGCCGCAGAACAACCTCGACGAGCCGTTCGCCTATGACGAGGAAGCCGACCTCGAGCTCACCGATCTCGACCGGAGCCTGGACACGCTGATCCCGGACTCCCCCAACCAGCCCTACGACATGCACGACGTGATCACCGCGGTGCTCGACGACCAGGAGTTCCTGGAGGTCATGGAGCTCTTCGCGCCGAACCTGATCGTGGGCTACGGCCGGGTCGAGGGCCGGCCCGTCGGCATCGTGGCGAACCAGCCGATGCAGTTCGCCGGCACGCTGGACATCGACGCCTCGGAGAAGGCCGCGAGGTTCGTCCGGTTCTGCGACGCCTTCAACATCCCGGTGCTGACGTTCGTCGACGTCCCCGGCTTCCTCCCCGGCACCGACCAGGAGTGGAACGGCATCATCCGCCGCGGCGCCAAGCTGATCTACGCCTACTCCGAGGCCACCGTCCCGCTGGTCACCGTGATCACCCGCAAGGCCTACGGCGGCGCCTACGACGTGATGGGCTCCAAGCACCTGGGCGCCGACATCAACGTGGCCTGGCCGACGGCCTCGGTCGCGGTCATGGGCGCCCAGGGCGCCGTCAACATCCTCTACCGCAAGGAGCTCGCGGCCGCCGCTGAGGAAGGCAACGAAGCCGAGAAGCGGGCCCAGCTGGTCACCGAGTACGACGACCACCTGGCCAACCCCTACCTCGCCGCCGAGCGCGGTTACCTCGATGCCGTCATCCAGCCGCACGAGACCCGCGGCGAGGTCGTCCGGGCGCTGCGGCTGCTCCGCTCGAAGCGGGAGACCTTGCCGGCGAAGAAGCACGGAAATATCCCGCTGTGAGTGACGAGCAGCCGGCCACCCCGCTCCTCAAGGTGGTCAACCCCGACGCCACACCGGAGGAGATCGCCGCGCTGGTCGCGGTGTTCTCCTCGCTGGGTGGCGCGGGTAAGCCGCCGCCCCGCCGTACGCCGGAGTGGCAGGCCAACCACCGCAAGGTGCGGTTGACGCTGCCACATGGTCCCGGCGGCTGGCGGAGCAGCGGCCTGCCTCGCTAGCCGGCTACGCCCCCGGGAAGAACGCCCGCAGGTCGGCCACGACGTCCTCCGGGACCTCCAGCGCTGCGAAGTGACCGCCGCGCTCGAACTCCGACCAGTGGTCGATGTTGGCGTTGTCGCGGTCGGCGAACGCCCGGATGGTCTGGAAGTCGTCCTTGAAGACCGCCACCCCGATCCGGCCCTGGCTGACGACCGGCTCGGCGCCGGAGCGCTGCTCCTCGTAGTGGTAGCGCACGGCGGTGCTGGAGGTGTTCGTCAGCCAGTAGAGGCTGACCTGGGTCAGCACCTGATCGCGGCTGACCAGGCTGGTGCCGTTGCCGAAGTTCTCGAACAGCTCGTTGTAGGCCAGCTGCCCGACCGGTGAGTCGGCGAGGCCGGCAGCAACGGTCTGCGGACGGGTCCCGTTCATCGTGTTGTAGCCGCCGACGCTCTGGAACCACTGCAGGTGGCCGAGAGCGGCGTACTCCTTGGGACCGAAGTCGTCCATCTCCCCTTCGGCGCCGCTCGGGAACGAGAAGAGCTGCAGGACGTGGGCGCCGAGGAAGCCCTCCGGGTTCAGCACCGCAAGCTCGCGCGACACCATCGCGCCCCCGTCGCTGCCGTGGGCGCCGTACGACGAGTAGCCCAGGCGCCGCATCAGCACGTCCCAGGTGCGGGCGACCCGCGCCATCGTCCAGCCGCCGTCCACCACCGGGGTGCTGAAGCCGAACCCGGGGATCGAGGGGATGACGACGTGGAAGGCGTCCTCGGCGCGGCCACCGTGGGCGACCGGGTCGGTCAGCGGGCCGACCAGGTCGAGGAACTCGGCGAACGAGCCGGGGTAGGTGTGGGTGAGGACCAGGGCCCGCGCGCCCGGCTCAGCCGAGCGGGCGTGCACGAAGTGGATGGTCTGGCCGTCGATCTCGGTCTGGAAGTTCGGGTAGGCGTTCATCCGGGCCTCCTGGGCGCGCCAGTCGAAACCGGACTTCCAGTGGTCGACCATCTCGCGCAGGTAGGACTCGGGGGTGCCGTACTCCCAGGAGTCGCCGGGGGCCGCCGGCGCGAACCGGGTGCGCTCGAGGCGGGCCTGCAGGTCGTCGAGGTCGGCCTGCGGGATCGCGACGGTGAAGGGACGGATCTCGGTGTTGGTGGCGGAAGGGGTGCTGTTCATGGCTGGTCTCCTTTGGTGGAACCTGGTTGGTGCTTCGCACGCTATGACCCATTCCGGAACAGTTCTTTCCGCTATTCTGAGCCCGATGGCAACAACTTCTGCGCGACTTCTGGCGCTGCTCGGGCTGCTCCAGTCCCAGGCGGACTGGGGTGGTGCCGAGCTCGCCAAGCGGCTCGGTGTCACTGACCGCACGGTGCGCAACGACATGACCCGCCTGCGCGACCTGGGCTACCCGGTGGACTCGGTCCGCGGCCGCGGCGGTCGCTACCGGCTCGGCGCCGGCGCGAAGCTGCCGCCGCTCCTGCTCGACGACGACGAGGCCGTCGCCGTCGCCGTCGGGCTGCAGGCCGCCACCGGCATCGCGGGCGTCGAGGAGACGAGCACCCGCGCGCTCACCAAGCTCGAGCACGTCCTGCCCGACCGGCTGCGCCGCAAGGTGGGGGCGCTGCGTTCGGCCAGCAGCGCAGGCCCCGCCAACACCGGCTCCGACGCCGAGGACCCCGAGGTCGACGCGGCCGTGCTCAGCGACCTGGCCGCGGCGATCCGCGACCACCAGGGCGTGCGCTGCTTCTACCGCGACGAGCCGCTCGAGCTCGAGCCGTACCACCTCGTCGCCTGGCAGCGCCGGTGGTACCTGCTGGCACGCGACCCGAGGGCCGGCACCTGGGCGGCGTACCGGGCCGACTGGATGCAGCTCCGCACGCCCGGCGGCCGGCCGTTCCGGCCCGAGCCCTTCCCCGGCGACCTGACCGAGTTCGTCGTACGAGAGGTCGCCAGTGCCGGCTGGGCCGTGCACGCCCGGATCCTCGTGCACGCCCCGGCCGAGGTGGTGCTTGCGCGGATCAACCCCGCGGTCGGGACCGTGGAAGCGGTCGGCGAGGACCAGTCGGTGCTCGTGACCGGAGCCGACAGCATCGCGACGCTCGCGGTCTACGTCGGCATGCTCGGCATGGACTTCACCGTGACGGAGCCCGCCGACCTGGTCGACGAGCTCCGCACGGTGAGCGAGCGTTACGCCCGCGCGATCAGCTAGCTCCGCACCCGTCCAGGGGCGAACAGCGCGGCCACCGCCGCGATGGCGACCGCGGCCGCGCCGGTGAGGAGCGCCGGGCCGATCGCCCCGTCGTAGCCGTCGGGTGTGATCTCGCCGCCGTTGCCGAGGAACACCGCGACCAGCAGCGCGACGCCGAGCGCGACCCCGAACTCACGGATCGTCGAGTTCGCCGAGCTCGCCTTCGCGAAGTCGGCGTCCGGCAGCCCCTCCAGGACGGCGGTGGCGCTCGGCGCGAACGTCAGGCCCATGCCGATGCCGGCCATCGCCAATGGGAGGACGAACGACGAGTAGCCGGCACCGGACTCTGTGAGCGCTGCGAACCACACCAGCGACGCGGTCTGCAGAACCAGGCCGACGACCAGCAGCGACCGCAGCCCCGTCCGCGGCGAGAGCAGTCCGGCCAACGGCGCCACGACCATCGGCGCCGCGGTCCACGGCAGTGTCCGCAGCCCGGCCTCGAGCGGCGAGTAGTGCTGGACCACCTGGAGGTACTGCGAGAGCAGGAAGACCGTGCCGAACATCCCGATGGTGAAAGTCAGGCCGATCACGTTCGCGACCGAGAACCCGCGCGAGGAGAACAGGCGCAGCGGCAGTACTGCGTGGTCGCGACCCCGCGCCCACACGACGTACGCCGGCAGCAGCAGCGCGGCGACCACGATCGGGAGGAGCACGCCGGCGGAGGTCCAGCCGTCGTCGTTGCCGTGCACGATGGCCCAGATCCCCAGGAACACGGCGCCACCGAGCAGCACGGTGCCGATCGGGTCCAGGCGCTGCCAGGTGCCGCGCGACTCGCGGACCGCGACCAGCAGCAGCGGGATGGCCACCAGGGCGACCGGCACGTTCAGCCAGAAGATCGCCTGCCAGTTGACTCCGTCCACGACCGCGCCGCCGATCACGGGACCGAGCGCAACACCGAGCCCGGAGACGCCGCCCCAGATCCCGATCGCCGCGGCCCGCTTGTTCGCGGGCACCGCCGAGGCGAGGAGGCTCAGCGAGAGCGGCATGATCGCCGCGGCACCGAGGCCCTGGACCGCACGGGCTGCGATCAGCGCGTCCGCCGAGGTGCTGAGGGCGGCTGCGATCGAGGCCAGCGTGAACAGGACGACTCCGGCGAGCATTACCCGGCGCCGGCCCAGCCGGTCACCGAGCGTGGCCGCCGGGAGCATGAACGTCGCGAAGGTGAGCGTGTAGGCGTTCACGAACCAGGACAGCTCACCGACCGAGGCGCCCAGGTCGGCCTGGACGACGGGCAGGGCCGTGGTCATCACCAGGTTGTCGAGGGTGGCCATGAACATCGGCAGGGACGCGGCCAGGATCGCCAGCCACGGCGGGATGCGCCGGGTGGCGCGGGTGGGGGCCAGGTCGGCCCGGGGTGCTTCGACCACGGCGGTCATGACAGCTCCTTGTTGGCATCGAATGATTACTTAAGTCCAGACCATAAGTAATCGACTGATAACATGTCAACCATGAATGCCGCCCCCGCCACCCGGATGCCCGCCGACGAACGCCGAGAGCAGTTGCTCGACGCGGCCACCCGCGCCTTCGGACGCGGTGGCTACCACGGCACCAGCACCGACGCCGTGGCCCGCGAGGCCGGCATCTCCCAGCCCTACGTCGTCCGCACGTTCGGCACGAAGCTCGAGCTGTTCCTGCAGGTGTTCCGCAGGGCCACCGACCGGATCCGACTGGCTTTCGAGGCGGTGCTCGACGAGGGCGAGTTCGACCCGGAGAGCGAGGACGACGCGGCCCGGCTCGGCTCGGCGTACACGAACCTGCTGGCCGACCGCGATCTCCTCCAGATCATGATGCACGGGTACTCGGCCGGCGGCGTCGACGAGATCGCCGCGATCAGCCGCGAGTGCATGGCCGAGATCTTCCGGACGATCCGGCGCACCGGCTGGGACGAGGACAGCTGCCGCAACTTCATCGCCCACGGGATGCTGATCAACGTGCTGCTGTCCATGCACGCACCCGAGCACCTCGGCGACTCCCCCGAGCTCGACGCGCTCTCCGCGTGCACGTTCGGCGACACCCTCGAGCTGGCCGCCAGGTGACCCAGCTGGTCCTGGCCTCGGCCTCCCCCGCCCGATTGGCGACCTTGCGCTCGGCAGGCGTCGAGCCGGTGGTGATCGTCTCCGGGGTCGACGAGTCCCAGCTCGCCGGGCTCCCGCCCGCCGAGCTGGCCCTGCAGCTCGCCGAGCTCAAGTGCGCGGCCGTCGCGGGGCGCGACGGCCTACCGCCGGGTGCGCTGGTGCTCGGCTGCGACTCCGTGCTCGAGCTCGACGGCGAGGCCCTGGGCAAGCCCGACGATGCCGAGCAGGCCACCGCGCGCTGGCGACAGATGCGCGGGCGCAGCGGCGTCCTGCACTCCGGCCACTGCCTGCGCGACACCAGCGACGGCCGCACTGCCGCCGCCACGGCGTCCACGGTGGTGCACTTCGCCGACATCGACGACGACGAGATCGCGGCGTACGTCGCCAGCGGGGAGCCGCTGCACGTCGCGGGCGCGTTCACGATCGACGGGCTGGGTGGCGCGTTCGTCTCCGGGATCGAGGGGGACCACCACACCGTCGTCGGCGTCAGCCTCCCGCTGCTACGCGAGCTCGTCGCCGAGCTCGGCCACCGATGGACGGACCTGTGGGCTAGCCGTTGACGTGAGCCAGCCGCGCCCCTGCGGCGTAGGCGGATGACCCCTCTCCACGCCTTTGGTCAAGCGGTGTCAGCGTGGCCTGGCAGTCGGCGGGTGCCGGTGTGGTCGACGAGGTAGAGCTTGCCGTGGGGGTCGCGCCAGAGGTAGATGCCGGGGAAGGGTTGCCGGACTTCCCAGTCGCCGTGGGTCTTCAGGTTGTGGTGGGCCTGGGTGAGGGGTCCGTAGTTCCCGATCGCTGAGGGGCCTTGCGGCCAGGCGATGGTGTGGTCGACCTGCTCGCCGGTCCAACCGCCGGGTTGGTTGAGGGTGGCGGTGGCGAAGGGGAAGGTGTCGGCCGGCGTCATCAGGCGCACGGCCCGGCGATGTCGGTCCGGGATCTCCCACGCATCGACGGGTGCTTGTCCCTCGATGTCGATGACCGGTCGATGAGTGATCCGGCACTGGGGGCCGAGGAGGTCGCGGACCCAGGCTTCGGTGACCGCGCCGATGCCTTCGATGCGGGCGATGCCGGTGGGATCAGGTCCGAGGTAGGTGTGGGTGAACAGCTCCACCGACGGCAGCAGGTCGGCCCAGTCGATGGTCGGCGCCTCGCCGGTGACCTCGCCACCACCACGGGAGAACAGGACGACCGCGTCAGCCACGATCCCCGACGGCTCGGGATCTGGGATCGGGGTCGGCTGGTTCGGGGTCGGCGGGGCGTTGTTTCCAGGCGGCGTACTCGGCGAGGAGCTGGGTGGCTTGGGCGGGGTTGGCCAGGATCACCATCGCCATCGCGCGGCGGGTGTCGAGGGGCTCGGTGCTGCCGAGTGCGGCGAGTGCGTCGGCGAGGTAGGCGACGGTGGCGTCCAGGCGGGTGATGCCGGCGGCGTCGGTGAGCAGGTAGAAGCCGGTCATCCCGTGCTCGGTCGAGCGGGTCCGGCGGGCGAACTGCTCGGCCCGCGCTGCCTTCTCGGCCGCCTCGGCGGCAGCGGGGTCCGCGGCGATGACCGCGGCCTCGACCAGGTCGGTGAACCGGCCCCAGCTGATCCGTCCGTCGGCCGACTCGACCACCCGCTCATCGACATACGCCGCCTGGGGCAGGTCGAGGTCGCGGGTACGCCGGGCCACGTAGCGGGCGTAGGAGGCGCGCACCTCACCGGCCCGAACCCGCGCTCCGAGCTGGGGCAGCCGGTGGGCCAGGTCCAGGGCGTCAGCGATCAGCTGCTCCCCGGCCCAGGTCGAACGCCCGATCCGCGCACCCAGCTCCGCCGGCGCGAACGAGGCCACTTCTGGGGTGCCCTGGCCGCCGTAGCGACGCAAGGTCTGCCGGCCAGGCAACTTCGCCTGCTCCGGGTCCACGGTGACCGGGCCGTTGACCACCGCCCACTGCGCCGCCACGACAAGCAGGTTGGCTTCGGCCTCCAGAATGCCGCGGGCGAGCGCGTCAGCAGTGTCGAGGAGCTCAGCCCCCGACAACCCGTGCACGCCATCCCCCGAGAGATCCATGGCCCTATTCCAGCACCGGCCACCGACACTCCAACCCTCACGAAAACCGTTGTGGAGGAGGTCGCGAGACAGGAGATCTGTGGAGGTTTCCCGCACCGTTGAGCGGGATTGTGGCAACTCACCGCTAGTAGGCGACGGCGATCGACCACCGCGCACCTCACCCGCTTCGCTGCCCTTTCGGTCGCTACCGCGACGAGTCCGCGAGACGCGCTCAGGAGACTCAGGATCGTGGTGGTTTCGAGGCTCGCTGCGCTCGCACCTCAACCACCGATGGCTAGTTGAGCTCCGCGACGCAGTCGTCGACCGCAACCGCCTGTGCGGCCTCCCGGTTGACCGGGTAGTACCAGTTCACGACCACCCGACCGTCGATCCAGCTCTTGTCGTCGTCCGCGGTCTGGAGGGTGATCGCGGTCCTGCCCTCTTCCGCGTCATCGGCCGACTCGAAGATCCAGAGGTTCACCCCGGAGAGGGTCCCGGACCCGCTGTCGAAGAGCAGCAGGTCCGACGGTAGGTCCGTCGCTTCCACGCCGATGTGCTCGGACTCGACACCGAACGCAGTGTTCGGGTTGACCTCGGCCTCGACGTCGGCGTCGCCGAGACAGCTCACGAGTGCATCGGCGTCGGCCTCGAGCCCGCTCTGCTCGGGTGCGTCGGAACTGCCGTCGTCCTCGTCGTCGCCACAGCCGTCCAGCGCGAGCGCCAGCACCACCACCGCCGCCGCAGACCACACACGCCCCATGCCGCACCCCTTGCTACTCGACGGGCAGCCCCAGCCCGCGGGCGATGAGCATACGTTGCACCTCGGAGGTTCCTTCGCCGATTTCGAGAACCTTCGCGTCCCGGTAGAAGCGGGTCACGGGGTACTCCTCCATGAACCCGTAGCCGCCGAAGACCTGGGTCGCGATCCGGGTCGCGGTGACCGCCGACTCGGTGGCGTACAGCTTGGCGATCGAGGCCGCCTGCTTGAAGTCCTTGACCGGCGCGCCGGCGTCCTTCATCGCGGCCGCCTTGTAGACCAGGAGACGGCTGGCCTGGAGCATCACCTCGATGTCGGCGATCTGGAAGGCGACGCCCTGCTTGCGGCCGATGGGGCCGCCGAAGGTCTGCCGCTCCCCGGCGTACTGCACGGAGTAGTCGAGGCAGGCCTGGATGCAGCCGACCGCGAGCGCGGCGATCGCCACCCTGCCGTCGTCGAGGATCGCCAGGAACTGGGCGTAGCCGCGGCCCCGCTCGCCGAGCAGGTTGGCCTCCGGCACCCGGACGTCGTCGAAGCTCAGCGGGTGCGTGTCGGTGGCGTGCCAGCCGAGCTTGTCGTAGGGCTTCTCGGCGGTGAAGCCGGACGTGCCGCTGGGCACGATGATCGCGGAGATCTCCGGCTTGCCGGCCTCACTGACACCGGTCCGAGCGGTCACCGTCACGCACGAGGTGATCTCGGAGCCGGAGTTGGTGATGAACTGCTTGGCGCCGTTGACCACCCACTCGCCGTCGTGGAGCTCGGCCTTCGTCGCGGTGGCCCCGGCATCCGATCCGGCACCGGGCTCGGTCAGCCCGAACCCGGCCAGCCGCTGCCCGGAGACGAGGTCCGGCAGCCAGGCGTCCTGCTGCTCCTTGGTGCCGTAGGTCTGGATCGGGTTGATGCCCAGCCCGACCGCGGCCTCGAGGGTGACGCCCATGGACTGGTCGACCCGGCCGAGCTCCTCGATAGCCACGCAGAGGCTGGTGAAGTCACCGTCGTCACCGGCACCGCCGTACTCCTCTGGGGCGGTGAGCCCCATCAGGCCGAGCTTGCCCATCTTCTGGATCACGTCGACCGGGAAGTGGTGGTCACGGTCCCACTGCGCGGCGTACGGCGCGATCTCGGCCTCCGCGAACTCGCGGACGCTGCGGCGGAACTCCTCGTGCTCTCGGGACAGCTCGTAGCTCATGACTTCATGCTAGACCCGATCGGTTAGCGTTCGTTAACCACCCGTGCCCAGTGCCACCATGTCCCCGTGCTGACAACTGGGCGATACGCAATGACCGGCGCCACCGGATTCCTCGGCGGTGTGCTGGCCCGGATGCTCGTCGAAGGCGGCCACGACGTGGTCGCCCTGGTCCGCAAGCCGGAGGCCGCCACCGACCTGAGAGATCTCGGAGTCACGCTCGTGCCCGGCGACCTCGACGACGAGGCGGCGCTCGACCGGCTCCTCGACGGGGCCGACGGGTTCTTCCACGTCGCCGGCTGGTTCAAGTTCGGGCGCCGGGAGAAGGACATGCTGCACACCGTCAACGTGCATGGCACCCGGAACGCCCTCGAGGCGGCACTCAAGACCGGCGTCCGCACGGTCTACACGAGCACCGTCGCGCTGAACTCCGACACCCACGGCGAGGTTGTCGACGAGACCTACAAGTTCTCCGGCAAGCACGTGACGGAGTACGACAAGACCAAGGGCCTCGCCCACGAGGTCGCCCTGGAGTACGCCGAGCGCGGGCTGCCCGTGGTGCTCGTCCAGCCGAGCGTGATCTACGGGCCCGGCGACACCAGCACGATGGGTGAGATCAGCCGACGGGTGGCGGCCGGGAAGTTCACCCCCGGCCCCAAGGGCGGCGGCGCCTGCTGGGTGCACGTCGACGACGTCGCAACCGGGCACCTGCTCGCGATGGAGAAGGGCGTGCCGGGCGAGAGCTACAACCTCACCGGCGAGGCTGCGACGTTCGAGGAGGCGCTCACCCGTCTCGCCACGATCACGGGCGGCCGCAAGCCGATGTTCATCCCTCGGGGGCTGGTCCGGACCGCCGCCTGGATGAACGGCGGCGTGGAGCGAGTGTTCAAGCTTCCCCAGGACCAGACCCGTGAGGCGATGCGAGCCTCCACCGCGACGTACTACGCCGACAACGCCAAGGCGAAGCGAGAGCTCGGCTGGACCCCCCGACCGCTCGACGAAGGCTTCGCGCAGACCTACGCGACCAAGGCCTGAGCCTCAGTCGCAGTTGTCGCACACCCCGGTCGCGGGCAGTGCCATGAAGCAGGTCGGGCAGACCGAGACCGGCCGGTCCGTCTTCGCGATCCGGGGCTTGGGCGCCGGAGCGCTGGACCGCGCGCTCGTGGTCGCGCGCGGTCGAGCCGCCCGTTTGGGTGCCGACCCGGGCAGCTGGGCCGGCACTCCCCCGTCAGCCGGAGCAGAGCCCGCCCACTGGTAGCACTCGAGCCGGTCGCGAGCAGCGACGAGGTCGTCGCTGGTGCCCACGACCAAAGCGGAGAGGTTGGGCTCGCCCATCCGCTCGCAGAACACCGTGATCGGTCCGAGCACCTTCGGCAGCCACAGCTCGTGGTGCCGCGTGGTGTGGATGTCGGTGCTGTTCTGCAGCTCCTCGGCGAGCTCGGACTCGCGGATCACCGCGTGGTACGTCGCAGCCGTCCGGACCAGGACGTCCCGGGCGACGCGGGCCCAGGTCTCCAGGGCGATCGCCTCCGAGGTAGGCGTTCCATCGGGTTCGTGCCAGAACCCTTTGCGCTGCTGGCTGTAGTGCGAAGGAGCCACGGCGGGCAAGCATAGGCGTCCAGAGTTGCGAGCCGAGGTCCGGGACCGATCGGGCGAGCGATACCCTGCCCCGCGGAGATCGAGCCGAGTCCAGGAGTGCCAGTGCCCGACGTCAAGTCCCTGAAGAAGGTCCTCATCGCCAACCGTGGCGAGATCGCGGTGCGCGTGATCCGGGCTTGCAAGGACGCCGGGATCGGCAGTGTCGCGGTGTACGCCGAGCCGGACCGCGACGCGGTGTTCGTGCGGATCGCCGACGAGGCGCACTCGCTCGGCGGCGCGACCCCTGCTGACTCCTATCTCGACATCGCCAAGATCATCGCCGTAGCCGAGAAGGCCGGCGCCGACTCCGTACACCCCGGCTACGGCTTCCTCGCGGAGAACGCGGAGTTCGCACAGGCGGTCATCGACGCCGGGCTCACCTGGATCGGGCCGCCGCCCTCGGCGATCGAGGCGCTGGGCGACAAGGCCAAGGCCAAGCACATCGCGGACAAGGCGAACGCTCCCCTCGCCCCCGGCACCAAGGACCCCGTCCAGGACGCCGACGAGGTCGTCGAGTTCGCGAAGGAGAACGGCCTGCCGGTCGCCATCAAGGCGGTGTTCGGCGGCGGTGGCCGCGGGCTGAAGGTCGCCCGCACGCTCGAGGAGATCCCGGACGCCTACGAGTCGGCGGTCCGCGAGGCAGTCAGCGCGTTCGGCCGTGGCGAGTGCCTCGTCGAGAAGTTCCTCGACAAGCCGCGCCACGTCGAGACCCAGTGCCTGGCCGACCAGCACGGCAATGTCGTGGTCGTCTCCACCCGCGACTGCTCGCTGCAGCGTCGCAACCAGAAGCTGGTCGAGGAGGCCCCGGCGCCGTTCCTCACCGAAGCGCAGACCACCGAGCTCTACGAGTCCTCCAAGCGCATCCTGCGCGAGGCCGGCTACTACGGCGCCGGCACCTGCGAGTTCCTGGTGGCCCAGGACGGCACGATCTCCTTCCTCGAGGTCAACACCCGCCTCCAGGTCGAGCACTGCGTCTCGGAGGAGGTCACCGGGATCGACCTGGTGCGCGAGATGTTCCGGATCGCGGCCGGCGAGGAGCTCGGCTACGACGACCCGGAGATCCGCGGGCACTCCATCGAGTACCGCATCAACGCCGAGGACGGCGGCCGCAACTTCATGCCGGCCCCCGGCACCCTGTCTGCCTGGAGCCCGCCGAGCGGCCCGGGCGTCCGGCTCGACGGCGGCTACGAGAACGGCGAGACCATCCCCGGCGCGTTCGACTCGTTGATCGCCAAGCTGATCGTCACCGGTCGCGACCGCACCCAGGCGCTGGAGCGCTCGCGCCGCGCACTCGACGAGTTCGTGGTCGACGGCATGCCGACGGTCATCCCCTTCCACCGCGCCGTGGTCGACGACCCGGCGTTCATCGGCGACGGCAAGACGTTCAGCGTCTACACCCAGTGGATCGAGACCGACTTCGACAACCAGATCGAGCCCTACGGCGGCGAGTCGGCCGAGGCCGACGAGCCGGGCGAGCGGCAGACCGTGGTCGTCGAGGTCGGCGGCCGCCGGCTCGAGGTCGTGCTCCCGGCGGGACTGGGCGGAATGGCCGCGGGCGGGTCCGGGGCCGGCAAGCCCAAGCGCAAGGCCGGCAAGAAGTCCGGCGTGGCCGCCAGCGGTGACGCCGTGACCAGCCCGATGCAGGGCACGGTCGTGAAGGTCGTCGTCGAAGAGGGTCAGACCGTCGCCGAGGGCGACACCGTCGTGGTCATCGAGGCCATGAAGATGGAGCAGCCGCTCAAGGCGCACAAGGCGGGGACCGTCACCGGCCTCCAGGCCGAGGTCGGCGAGACCGTGACCAACGGCGCCGTCGTGTGCGAGATCAAGGACTGACCTCCCGCGCCACCCCGCCGGGTAGCGTCGGCCCGTGAGCACCGAGCTGCGTGAACCGACGGAGCGGGTCAGCCCGCGGGCCCGGTCGATGTGGCTGGTCGGCTGCCTCGCCGAGGGACTGGTGACGATGACGATCCTGGTCGTCACCGCCATCGCCTGGGAGTCCTTCCCCGCGCGCTGGTGGCTCGTCGGCGCCGCCGGCGTACTCGTCATCGGCTACGCCGTCGTCGTGCCGCGGTGGCGGTACCTGGTGCATCGCTGGGAGGTCTCGGACAGCGCCGTCTACACCCAGACCGGGTGGTGGGCGCGCGAGCGCCGGATCGCGCCGATGTCGCGGATCCAGACCGTCGACTACGCCGAGGGCGCGCTCTCGCGCCTCTTCGGCCTGGCCACGGTGACCGTGACCACCGCCTCGGCCGCCGGCGCGCTCCAGATCGAGGGGCTCGACAAGACGCTCGCCCAGCAGCTGGTGGACGACCTGACCCTGAAGGCGGACGCCGTCGAGGGCGACGCCACGTGAGTGAGCTCGCGCGGGACGCGGAGTGGCAGAGGCTGGACCCGCGGATGCTGCTGGTCCATCCCGTCCGTGAGGTGATGCGGTTCCTGCCGGTGCTGATCGGACTGTTCGTGGCGGGCAGCGCATCGGGCGGCGGGCCCTGGCAGTACCTCGGCGTCCTGGTCCCGGTCGCGGTCGGTCTGATGCGCTACCTGACGACGAGGTTCCGGATCGCCCAGGGCCGCGTGGAGCTGCGCCGCGGGCTGCTCAACCGGCACGTGCTGTCCACCCCGCTCGACCGGGTCCGCACCGTCGACGTCACTGCCTCACTCATCCATCGGGTCCTCGGGCTGGCGACGGTCCGGATCGGCACCGGCACGGCGTCCACCGACTCCGACGAGCGACTCGACCTCGACGGCCTGCCCGCCGAACGAGCGCGCGGCCTGCGCGCCGAGCTGCTGCACGTGGCCCCCGCGACCGGCGAGACCGGCGAGCCGCCGGAGCCGCCCGAGGAGCGGCTGGCGCTGCGCTTCGACCCCTCCTGGGCCAGGTTCGCGCCGCTGACCAGCAGCGGCGCGGTGATCACCGCCGGCCTCTTCGGTGGCGGGGCGCAGCTGCTCAGCGAGCTCGGCGCGTTCTCCGACGTCGACGCGAGTGACTGGTCGCTCGGCATCCCGGTGTGGGTCGCGCTGGTTCTGGCGGCCGTCGGGCTGCTGATCGGGGTCGCTGCGCTGTCGGTCGCCGGCTACCTGGTCACCTACTGGGACTTCCGGCTGTCCCACACCCCCGGCTCCTGGCACCTGTCGCGTGGGCTTCTCACCACACGGGAGACGAGCATCGACGACGCCCGGGTGGCCGGCGTCAGCATGGGTGAGCCGATCGGCCTGCGGCTGGCCGGCGCGGCGCGACTCTCCGCGATCGTGACCGGCCTCGGCTCCGGGGCCGGCAGCTCACTGCTCGCGCCTCCCGCCCCGCGGGCCGAGGTGGTCCGGGTGGCGGGTCGGGTGCTCGGCACGGATGGTCCGGTCACGAGTGACCTCACCGCCCACGGGCCGGCGGCGGTACGGCGCCGCTACACCCGCGCCGTCGGTCCCGCCCTGCTGGCGCTCGCAGCTGCCGTGGCCGTGATCGTCGCGGCCGACTGGTCGTGGTGGCTGCTCGCGGTACCGGTCACCGTGGTCGTGGCCGCGGTGGCGCTGGCCTCGGACCGGGCTCGGTCTCTGGGGCACACGCTCGCGGACGGGTACGTCGTCGCCAGGTCCGGCAGCCTCAACCGTCGCCGCGAGGCGCTCGAGATCGAGCACGTCATCGGGTGGACGTTCCGCAGCACCTGGTTCCAGCGTCGTACCGGCCTGACCACGTTGGTGGCGACCACGGCCGGCGGGCGCCAGGCGGTCACCCTGCTCGACGTGCCGGAGGAGCGCGCGGTCGACGTGGCTCGTCTCGCCCACCCCACCCTCATCGGCAAATTCCAGAGACCCGACTAGCGTCCTCCCATGTTCTCCAAGGTTCTCGTGGCCAACCGCGGTGAGATCGCGATCCGGGCCTTCCGGGCCGCGTACGAGGTGGGGGCGCGCACGGTCGCCGTGTTCCCCCACGAGGACCGCTGGTCCGAGCACCGCCTGAAGGCGGACGAGGCCTACGAGATCGGCGAGCGGGGCCACCCGGTGCGGGCCTACCTCGACCCGGACGCGATCGTCGAGGTGGCGCTGCGAGCCGGAGCGGACGCGGTCTATCCGGGCTACGGCTTCCTCTCGGAGAACCCCGACCTGGCGGAGGCGTGCGCCAACGCCGGCATCACGTTCGTGGGACCCACCGCCGAGGTGCTGACGCTGACCGGCAACAAAGCTCGCGCGGTGGCGGCTGCAGAGGCGGCCGGCGTACCGACCCTCGCCTCGGTCGAGCCGTCGACGGACCCCGACGCCCTGGTCGCCGCGGCCGAGGAGCTGCCGACACCGTTGTTCGTGAAGGCGGTGGCCGGCGGTGGCGGGCGCGGCATGCGCAGGGTCGACGACCGGTCGAAGCTGCGGGAGGCCGTGGAGACCTGCATGCGTGAGGCGGAGGGCGCGTTCGGGGACCCGACGGTGTTCATCGAGCAGGCGGTCTCGGAGCCGCGACACATCGAGGTGCAGATCCTTGCCGACGCCGAGGGCAACGTGATCCACCTCTTCGAGCGCGACTGCTCGGTGCAGCGGCGGCACCAGAAGGTCATCGAGATCGCACCCGCACCGCATCTCGACCCGGAGCTCCGGGACCAGATCTGCGCCGACGCCGTGCGGTTCGCCCGGGAGATCGGGTACCGCAACGCCGGCACCGTGGAGTTCCTCGTCGACCCAGAGGGCCGGCACGTGTTCATCGAGATGAACCCGCGGATCCAGGTCGAGCACACCGTGACCGAAGAGGTCACCGACGTCGACCTGGTGCAGTCCCAGCTGCGGATCGCGGCCGGCGAGACGCTCGCCGACCTGGGGCTGTCCCAGGACAACGTCACCCTGCGGGGCGCCGCCCTGCAGTGCCGGATCACGACCGAGGATCCCGCCAACAGCTTCCGTCCCGACACCGGCAAGATCACGACGTACCGCTCCCCCGGCGGGCCGGGCGTCCGCCTCGACGGCGGTACGACGTACACCGGCGCGGAGGTCTCGGCGCACTTCGACTCCATGCTGGCCAAGCTCACCTGCCGCGGCCGGACCCACGAGCTGGCCGTCGAGAAGGCCCGCCGGGCGGTGGCGGAGTTCCGGATCCGTGGCGTGACGACCAACATCGCCTTCCTGCAGGCAGTGCTCGAGGACCCGGACTTCGTGGCCGGCCGGGTGACCACCTCGTTCATCGAGACCCATCCGCAGCTCCTGCAGGCCCGCGGACAGGCCGACCGTGGCACCAAGCTGCTGAGCTACCTCGCCGACGTGACGGTCAACCAACCCCACGGTGAGGCACCGGTCAGCGTCGACCCACGCACGAAGCTTCCCGAGGTCAACCTGGACGTGCCGGCTCCACGCGGTACCCGGCAGCTGCTGCTGGAGGTCGGGCCGGAGGAGTTCGCTCGCCGGCTCCGTGCCCAGGACCTGGTCGCGGTCACCGACACCACGTTCCGCGACGCGCACCAGTCGCTGCTCGCCACCCGGGTCCGCACCACCGACCTGCTCGCCGTCGCTGGCCACGTCGCCCGGGTCACCCCCCAGCTGTGGTCGCTCGAGTGCTGGGGCGGGGCGACGTACGACGTCGCGCTGCGGTTCCTCAGCGAGGACCCGTGGGAGCGCCTGGCCGCGCTCCGGCAGGCAGTGCCCAACGTCTGCCTGCAGATGCTGCTCCGGGGCCGGAACACGGTCGGCTACACGCCGTACCCCGTCGACGTGACGAAGGCGTTCGTCCAAGAGGCGGCGGGGACCGGGATCGACGTGTTCCGGATCTTCGACGCACTCAACGACGTCGAGCAGATGCGGCCGGCGATCGAGGCGGTCCGGGCCACCGGGACCAGCGTTGCCGAGGTCGCGCTCTGCTACACCGGCGACCTGTCCGACCCCGACGAGCGGCTCTACACGCTCGACTACTACCTCGCGCTGGCCGAGCGGATCGTCGACGCGGGCGCGCACGTGCTGGCCATCAAGGACATGGCGGGGCTGCTGCGGGCACCCGCCGCGCGCCGGCTCGTCACGGCGCTGCGCGAGCGGTTCGACCTGCCCGTGCACCTGCACACCCACGACACCCCGGGCGGCCAGCTCGGCACCTTGCTCGCCGCGATCGACGCGGGAGTGGATGCCGTCGACGCCGCCTGCGCAGCAATGGCCGGCACCACGTCCCAGCCACCGCTGTCGGCCCTCGTCTCGGCCACCGACCACTCCGACCGGGAGACCGGCCTGTCCCTGGCCGGTGTGAACTCGCTGGAGCCCTACTGGGAGGCCACCCGCCGGGTCTATGCGCCCTTCGAGTCCGGGCTGCCGTCCCCCACCGGCCGGGTCTACCGCCACGAGATCCCTGGCGGTCAGCTCTCCAACCTGCGCCAGCAGGCGATCGCGCTCGGGCTCGGTGAGAAGTTCGAGGAGGTCGAGGACATGTACGCCGCGGCCAACGACATCCTCGGCAACATCGTGAAGGTCACGCCGTCCTCCAAGGTCGTCGGCGACCTCGCGCTGGCCCTGGTAGGCATCGGCGCCGACCCGGCCGCTTTCGCGGAGGATCCCGCGAAGTTCGACATCCCCGACTCGGTGATCGGCTTCCTCAACGGGGAGCTCGGCGACCCGCCCGGCGGCTGGCCCGAGCCGTTCCGGAGCCGGGCGCTGGAAGGACGGTCCTGGGAAGCACCGACGGAGGACCTCACCGACGAGCAGCGCGAGGGTTTGGCCGGCAGCTCCTCAACCCGCCGACGTACTCTCAACGAGCTGTTGTTCCCCGGCC
Source organism: uncultured Actinomycetota bacterium (assembly GCA_963809015.1). Classification (GTDB taxonomy): domain Bacteria; phylum Actinomycetota; class Actinomycetes; order Propionibacteriales; family Nocardioidaceae; genus Nocardioides. The sequence goes on along the minus strand of CAWEHX010000008.1, from coordinate 420,033 downwards.
CCACGCGTGACTTCACCGAGGCCCGCGAGACCTACGGCGACGTGTCCGTGCTCCCCACGCTCGACTACCTCTACGGCCTGCGCCAGGGCGAGGAGCACGAGGTCTCCATCGACGAGGGCAAGACGCTGCTGCTCGGTCTCCAGGCGATCAGCGAGCCCGACGAGCGCGGCTACCGAACGGTGATGGCCACCATCAACGGCCAGATGCGCCCGATCGCGGTCCGCGACACCAGCATCGCCGCAGACGTCGCCGCCACCGAGAAGGCCGACGCGTCCCAGCCCGGCCAGGTCGCGGCGCCGTTCCAGGGCGTCGTCACGATCACCGTGTCCGAGGGCGACACCGTGGCGGCCGGTGACACCGTGGCCACCATCGAGGCGATGAAGATGGAGGCGTCCATCACCGCCCCCGTCGACGGCACGGTCGAGCGGCTCGCGATCAAGGGACCCCAGTCCGTCGAAGGCGGGGACCTGGTGCTGGTGCTCGCCTAAGCGGCTAGGGCGCGGTCCTTGCCGACGGTGATGGCGACCCGGAGCCGGGCGGCGATCCCCCACGCGATGTCGATCGCTTCCTCGAGGGTGCGGAACGCGTCCTGCAGCAAGGGCTCGCCCTCGACGCCGACGCGCCATCGGTTGGCATCGTGGGTGATCTCTACGTTTCCCTGCATGCTCTGCACCCCTCCCCGGGTAGGTGAGCTCCCGAGACAAATTTCTAACAGAGTGCCCCGCACGCCGGGAGTCGAAACCTTCCGAAATGGACGATCGGACATTTCTCCCGGTGTTCCAAACTTTTCGTCCTGTTCCCGAGTTTCCTCCCGCCATCGCCAATGATGCGGGAGGCGCGCCAGGCCGGCGTGGCGGCGGCCGCTAGCGCCGGCGGACCTCGAAGTTGATCCACTCCGACCTCAGCCCGAGCTCGAAACGGAACGTGTCGCCGGAGACCGTCACGGTGACGTCCGGGCCGACCAGGCGCATCGACTCGATCCGGCCGCCCCACTGGCCGTGGCCATCGCGACGGCTGACCACGATCTTGCGGAGGTTGCCGATGCGGGGGAACGCCCTCTCGATGCGCGTGTCCGTCACCTTGGTCATCCACGAGTGGTTGGGGTTGCCCGACCAGCCGTCGTACGGGTCCTGCTTGGCCGGGAGGTACGGGACGGACCCCGCCGAGGCCCAGCCGCCGTTGCTCGAGGAGAACTGCGTGAAGGCCGGCTCGCCCTGGTAGGTGCGGATCTCGCCGCGGGTCGCGTTCACGGCGCGGTTGGACGCGGGGTGCTCATCGGTTTTCCCGCCGTAGACCTGGCAGGAAGTGGTGTCGCAGATCTGGTAGCGGGAGGTGAGCGGGTGCGCTCGCTCGTACGCCGCGTAGGTGCGGGCGGCGACAGACTGTGCCTGCACCGCCTCCGGGCTCCAGGTCGCCGGCACCTCGCGCGGCACCACGCCCTTGACGTAGTTCTCGAGCGAGGTCGCGTTGACCGTGTCCCTTGCGGGTGACCCGGCCTTGACCGGTACGGCGCGGAGCCGGCCGCGGTAGGCCACCCGAGCGCTCGGGGTCACCAGCGTCACGGCAGCGTCGCCTGCCGCGAACTCGCCCCACCCCTTCAGGTCGCGCCAGGTGCGCCACCGGTTGGTGAAGTAGGCGACCCGGTCGACCCCGCCGGGAGTCACCGAGACCCGCCACAGGGAGGCGTCGTTGTCGGGCAGCGCCACCTTGCCGCCCTCGCTGTCGCGGATCGTCAGGCCCGGCCGGGCCACCACGACCAGGTCGTCGGTCGTGTCACCCGTGATCAGCACGGTCACTCCGCCACCGATCTGACCGACCCGCGTGCCCGGGTAGTAGAAGCCGAGGATCTGCCGATGGGTCAGGCCCTCCCGCGCCGCGCCCTCGGCGCCGTACTGCGACATGCCGTGGCCGTGGCCGTAGCCGTGCCCGCGGATCGTGATCGAGGCCTTGCCCGGGACCGTCAAGGAGTCGTCGGCCACTGCTGGCGCCGCCACGAGAGTGAGGGCGACGGCAGTGACGGGGACGAGCAGGCGGCGCAGCATGGCAGGACTCCGAGGGACGAAAGGGTTCGGGCCCCGTCGACGGTACGTGTCGACGGGGCCCGATCCTTCATTTTTGGATCAGCACTGTCCGCTCAGTTCACCTTGATCCACATCACGCCGTTCTTGTTCCTCTTGATGACGCGGATCGTGGTCTTGGTCCGCGGCACCTGAACGCTGTACCAGCCGGGCTGGTAGTGGCCGACGTGCTCCCCGGCGCCGTGCCGGTCGCTGTCGGTCCAGTAGCGCCGCCGGGTGTCGTCGAACACCCGCACCGCCTTCTGCGCGGGGAGGGTGATCTTCTGTCCCTGCCAGAAGATCGTCTGCTTCTTGCTCGGCCGGTCGGAGAGTGCGGCGTCGTAACTGGAGAAGCCGGGCCGCAGGAGCGCTCCGTCGGGCGTGTGCACGAAGCCGGTGTTGACGTCGACCGGGAGGATCTCTCCGTGACCCGGGTGGTCACCGACGTTGTTGTCGGTGTACGACGCGTCCCAGTAGGTGATCAGCGCACCTGGGTTGTAGTGGAAGAACTCCACCTTGTCGGCGAGCTCACCGGTGAACCCGAAGTTGTACACATGGCTGAGCGGCTTGTCCAAGCCCTTGTGCACCGACCGGTTGTCCACGAAGTACGCGTTCGTGTACGACACCAGGTCGTTGCCACCCGTGTTCATGAACCCTCGGTAGGTCCAGCCCTCGTCCTGGGTCTCGGCGGTGCCGATCTCCTCACCGTCGAGCGTGATGTTGTCGAGCTGGAACCCGTCGAGGACGAACGCACCGTCGGTGATGTAGCGCCACCGGATCATGTTGGTGTCGTTGGGCAAGGTCGCGGTCAGGTCGACCCACTCCCCCTCGGTGTTGCCGGAGATACCGACGTCGTTGGGGTCGTAGCCGCTGTCATCGCCGCCGTCGTAGTTCTCCGACGTCTCGATCTGCTGCCACGATCCACCGTTGTCGCTGGACACCTCGAGGAAGGCGTAGTCCCACCCGTCCTCGATCTCGTACTTCACCTTGGCGGTGAGAGCTCCGCCGCCGTCGACAGCGCGCTTCATGTTGTTGTCGAGGTCGTTGCCCTTGTCGCTGTAGAAGTACCGGTCTCCGCAGGTGTCGCACGGGGCGCCGAGGTTCTGCCGGATCTGCTTGTCGGGCAGCCGGACGACGATGCCGTTGGGGTTCGCGCCCTTCGTCTGGCCGGGGCGCAGCTTGATCGTCCTGGACTTGCCGGGCTTGACGATGGCGGCGTCCAGCCAGCCGAGCTGGAACTTGTCCCAGGCGCCGAGTGCCATCGGCCGGTCGCCGATGCCGGGGTCGCCCGGGTTGGTGCCTCGCGACTGGCTCATCAGCGACCACCAGCGCGTGCTGTTCTCGGCGCCACCGGTGTTGCCGGAGGTGTCGTAGAGGTCGGGCAGACCGAGGTCGTGGACGTACTCGTGCGCGAACACGCTGAGGCCGCCGTTCTCGGGCTGGATGGTGTAGTCGCCGATCCACACGCCGGTCGGGTTGTCAGGGATCTGCACCGCACCGCCGTCGGACGGGCCGCCCTCGCCGATCTCGATGCCGCCGAGCTGGGCGCCGCCGCCGGGGCCGGACGTGAACCGCGGGTTCATCTGTGCGTACCAGCGGTGTGCCCAGATCGCGTCGCTGCCGTACGTCGGGTCGCCGTCGGACTGGTCGCCTCCCGCGTGCACGATCTGCATGTGGTCGATGTAGCCGTCGGGCTCCTTGAAGTTCCCGTCGTCGTCGAAGTCGTAGCGATCCAGCTCATCGAAGGTCTTCAGGTAGTCCTGGATCTGGGCCATCGTCTGGCCGGCGTCGAGGCGGTCCTGGGTCCACTGCGCCAGGCCGTCGCGGAGCAGGAACCAGGTGTTGTTGCAGACGATGTCGCCGCAGCTGTCGCGCCCGTAGCGGGCCTCGTTGAACGGCACCTTCACCCACTCGGTGACGTCACCGTTGATCCGGTACTTGCCGCTGGACTGGGCCTTGAAGAAGGAGTCCAGGCGGTTGAAGTACATGTTCTCGTAGTGCGACTTGTTGTAGTCCGGCTTCCACAACGTCGAGTTGTCGACGCTGCGGTCGGGCTCGGGGATCGTGTTGTGCATCGGGCCGTCGAACGTCGTGGCGTTGGAGCCACCGTCCGGGAACGCGGAGTGGGTGGTGTCGCCGAACTCGGCGAGGATCACGAAGACGCGCTCGTTGCCGACCTGGGCCGCCTGCGCGAACTGGCCCTTCGCGACACGCTGCACCGCAGCGTTGCCGCCGCCGCGGAGACGCTTCTCGACCGCGGCCTTGCGCAGGGCGTCGTACTTCTTCTGCCACGGCTGGCGAAGGTTGTCGCTGCCAGGGTGATCGTGGCCGTCCCGGTCCGGCGCCGCGGTGGCGGCGACCGTTGCCGATCCTGGTGCGGCGCTCACCTGTGGTGCGGTGAGCGGCAGCGTCATCGCCGCCCCTGCCAAGGTCGCGGTCGCCAGGGCAACCAGCTTCTTACGTTGCATTCAATGCCTCCGAGGTGCTTGTTACACGAGACCCGTTCCTAGATCTCCCGCGTGAAATACGCGCCAGTTGGCATACGACAGTGTTCCGGCCCACGTGGGAATACCGGGCGTTCATCGTTACTCGACCGTTATCAGCCGGAGAATCTTCGGCTCAGACCCGGTGCAGCCGTCGAGCCGCCTCGGCGACCGACCCGCTCATCGAGGGATAGACGGTGAACGCCTGGGCCAGCTGGTCGGCGGTGAGGGACTCGGCAACCGCGATGGAGACCGGATGGATGAGCTCGCTGGCCCGCGGTGCGACCACGACCCCACCGACCACGATCCCGGTGCCGGGGCGGCAGAACAGCTTCACGAAGCCGTCGCGAACGCCCTGCATCTTGGCCCGCGGGTTGCCCGACAGCGGCAGGGTCACGACCTCGGCCTCGATCTCGCCGGCGTCGACGGCCTGCTGCGACCAGCCGACCGTCGCGATCTCGGGGGCGGTGAACACGTTGGAGGAGACCAGCTTCTGGTCGAGCGGCTTCACCGCGTCGCCCAGGAAGTGCCACATCGCGATCCGGCCCTGCATCGCCGCGACCGACGCCAGCATCAGGACGCCGGTGCAGTCGCCGGCGGAGTAGACACCGCGGGCCGAGGTGCGGGAGACCCGGTCGACGTTGACGAACCCGCCGTCCTTGAGGACCACCCCCGCCTCCTCGAGTCCGAGGTCGCCGGTGTTGGGCACCGAGCCGAGGGCCAGGATGCAGTGCGACCCCTGGATCGTGCGGCCGTCGGTCAGGGTCACCGTGACCACGTCGCCGTCCCGCGCGACCGACTCCATCCGCGACTGCGCGAGCACGTTCATGCCGCGGCGGGTGAGGACCTCCTCGAGAACCTTGGCCGCGTCGGCGTCCTCGCCGGGCAGCACCCGGTCGCGCGAGGAGATCAGGGTTACCGGGATGCCTAATGCGAGGTAGCCGCTGGCGAACTCCGCGCCCGTCACGCCGGACCCGACGACGATCAGCTCGGTCGGCACCTCGGTGAGGTCGTAGACCTGCTCCCAGGTGAGGATCCGCTCCCCGTCGGGCTGCGCGGTCGGCAGCGTGCGCGGGGCGGCTCCGGTGGCCACCAGCACCGCGTCGGCGGGGTACGTCGTGTCGTCGACGACGACTCGGCCCGGACCGTCGAGTCGGCCGCGACCCCGGACGACGCGCACCCCTTCCTTCTCGAGCCTGCGGCTGATGTCGGCCGACTGGTCGGCGGCCAGCGCCTTGACCCGGGTGTTGACCCGCGCCAGGTCGACCCGGATCGACGTGGCCGCGTCGCCCTCGGCGTCGTGGAAGGCGACCCCGAGCTCGGCGGCGCCGGCCATGTCGGTCATCAGCTCGGCCGTCGCGATCAGGGTCTTGCTGGGGACACAGTCGGTGAGCACCGCGGAGCCACCGATGCCGTCGCTGTCGACGACCGTGACCTCGGCGCCGAGCTGGGCCGCGACCAGCGCGGACTCGTAGCCGCCCGGGCCTCCGCCGATGATGACGACCTTGTCGGTGGTCATGGCGTCACAGGTTGATCATGTGGCCGGCGATGCCCTCGATCGCTTCCTTCATCGCCTCGCTCAGCGTCGGGTGGGCGAACACGTTGCGCGCCACCTCGTCGGCGGTGAGGTCCCACTGCTGGGCCAGCGTGAGCGCCGGCAGCAGCTCGGTCACCTCGGGCCCGATCATGTGGGCGCCGACGATCTCGTTGTGCTCGGCGTCGGCGACGATCTTCACGAAGCCCACCCCCTCGGCCATGCCCCGCGCCTTGCCGTTGGCCGAGAACGGGAAGGTCGACACCTTGACGTCGTATCCCTTCTCCTTGGCCTGCTCCTCGGAGTAGCCGAACGACGCGATCTGCGGCTGGCAGAACGTCGCCCGCGGGATCATGTCGAAGTTGATCTCCATGGTCTCCGCGCCGGCGATGGTCTCGGCGGCGACCACGCCCATGGCCTCCGCGGTGTGGGCCAGCATCAGCTTGCCGGTGCAGTCACCGATCGCGTAGACGTTCTCGACGTTGGTGCGGCCGCGGGCGTCGACACCGATCGCGCCGCGCTCGGTCAGCTCGATGCCGGCGGCCTCGAGCCCGAAGCCCTCGACCCGGGGCGCGAAGCCGAACGCCGCGAGCATCTTGTCGGCCTCGATCACCTCCGAGTCGCCACCGTCGGCCGGGCTGACGGTGACCTTGACGCCACTGCCGGTGTCCTCCACCTGGTCGACCTTGGTGGAGAGCAGGACCTTGACCCCGAGCTTCTTGTACTGCTTGAGCAGCTCCTTGGAGACGTCCTTGTCCTCGGTCGGGACCATCCGGTCCAGGAACTCGACGATCGTCACCTCGACGCCGAAGTTCACGAGCACGTAGGCGAACTCGACGCCGATCGCGCCGGAGCCGCCGATGATGATCGAGCGGGGCAGCTCCTCGGTGAGGATCTGCTCCTCGTAGGTGACCACGTTGTCGCTGACGCTCATCCCGGGCAGCATCCGGACGACCGCGCCGGTGGCCAGGATCAGGTTGTCGAAGGTGTGCGACCCAACGTCAACAGTGTTGCCGCCCTCAGATTTCTTCACGTCGATGCCGGTCGGCCCGGTGAGCGTGCCCCAGCCGTCGACCTCGGTGATCTTGTTCTTCTTCATCAGGTAGTGGACGCCCTTGGCGCTGGCCTCGGCGACGTCGCGGCTGCGCTTGTGGGTGGCCGCGAAGTCCATCGTCGCGTCGCCGCTGATCCCGAAGGTGTCCTTCTCGTGGGTGATGATGTGCGCGATCTCCGCGTTGCGGAGCAGCGCCTTCGACGGGATGCACCCGACGTTGAGGCAGACCCCACCCCAGTACTTCTCCTCCACGACCGCCACGGACTTGCCGAGCTGCGCGGCGCGGATGGCAGCGACGTACCCACCGGGGCCGGCGCCGAGGACCAGGACATCGAAATGAGTCACGGCAGCCAGCCTAGACGTGTCGCGCAGACGGGCCACCCTCGGCCGATAGCCTTGCCACGTGACGCTGTACGCCGCCTACGGGACCAACATGGATCCCGCGCGGATGGGCGAACGGTGTCCGCACTCACCGATGCACACCACCGGCTGGGTGAGCGGTTGGCGCCTGACCTTCGGCGGCGAGGAACACGGCTGGGACGGCTCCCTCTCGACAATCGTCCAGGACCCGTTCGAGCAGGTGTTCGTGGCCGTCTTCGACGTCACCAGCGAGGACGAGAGCCAGCTCGACGGCTGGGAGGCCGCCGACTCGGGCCTCTACCGGAAGACCAAGGTGCGGGTCTCCACGCTCGGCGGCGAGATCGTGGCCTGGACCTACGTCCTGGACGCCTACGAGGGCGGTCTGCCGTCCGCGTCCTACCTCGGTGTGATCGCGGACGCCGCCGAGGCAGCCGACGCCCCCGCTGACTACGTCGCCGCCCTGCGCCGCAGGCCCTGCCGATCGACCGGGCTGTGATCGTCGCCACGGCTAGAGTCTCCGCGTGACCGAGACCTCGCCGTATGACCTGGCCACCGAGGCCGCAGCGGAACTGGGCCGCCTCACCGGCGTGGAGCGCCACGACGTGGCGCTGGTCCTGGGCTCCGGATGGCTGCCCGCGGTCGACGCATTGGGCGAGGCCACCACCGAGATCGCCACCACCGACCTGCCGGGCTTCTCAGCAGCCGCGGTCGCCGGCCACTCGGGCAAGATCCGCTCGGTCCGCGCCGGTGACCGCAACCTGCTCGTCTTCCTGAGCCGCACCCATTACTACGAGGGCAAGGGCGTCGCGGCGGTCGTGCACGGTGTGCGCACTGCGGCGAAGGCGGGCTGCCGGGCCATCGTGCTCACCAACGGCTGTGGCGGCCTCAAGGAGACGTGGGCACCCGGCACCCCGGTGCTGATCAGCGACCACATCAACCTCACCGGCCGCTCCCCCATCGAGGGCGCGACGTTCGTCGACCTCACCGACCTCTACTCCAGTCGGCTGCGCGAGATGTGTCGCGAGGTGGAGCCGGGGCTCGACGAGGGGATCTACGTCCAGTTCCCAGGGCCGCACTACGAGACACCGGCCGAGATCGCCATGGTTCGGGCGATCGGGGGTCATCTGGTCGGAATGAGCACCACACTGGAGGCGATCGCCGCGCGCGAGGCCGGGATGGAGGTGCTCGGCATCAGCCTGGTGACCAACCTCGCGGCCGGCATCAGCGGCCAGCCGCTCAACCACGAAGAAGTCCTGGAGGCCGGGAGGGCCGCGGCCTCTCGCATGGGGGGATTACTCAGTCGCATCGTGCCCAGGATCTGAGAGGTTCCATGACCGGCAACGCCGACGAGACCAGGCACCGCCTGATCGAGGCTGCCACCCGGGGGTTCGCCGAGCAGGGCGTGCACACCGCCTCGCTGCTCGAGATCACCCGGCAGGCAGGACAGCGCAACCGCGGCGCCGTGCACTACCACTTCGGCTCCCGCGAGGGGATGCTCGTCGCCGTGCTCGAGCAGCACGTCGACCTCCTGGCCGCCCGCGAGCGGGAGCTGCTCGCCATCGCCCGGCAGCAGCCCGATGACGACCTGCCGTCCGCCGTCGCCGCGTTCGTCCGCCCGGCGGTCGAGCTCGGCGACCTGGGCTGGGAGGGGCGCTGCTACCTGGTGATCCTGGCCGAGCTCGTGGAGGACGACCCCGACTCGCTCGACCCCGACGTGGTGGCCGCGATCACCCGGGCGGGCGGGTACGAGGCCTACGGCCTGCTCGAGGATCGGTTGCCGGAGATGTCCGACGAGCTCCGCCTCGAGCGGATGTCCCTGGTCACCACGTTCATCCTGCGGGCGGCCGCCGACCGGGCTCGGGCCGGAGACCGCCCGCACCCGAGCCGGCACCAGCTGGACACCGAGGCGTTCGTGCGCAACCTGATCGCGATGTCGGTCGGCATGCTGACCGCACCGATCGAGTCATGAGCGGGATGCGGGTCCTGGTCACCGGCGCCGCCGGCAGCATCGGCAGGTTGCTCACGGCCGGCCTGTCCGACCTCGGGCACGAGGTGGTCGGACTCGACCTGGTCCCCGCGCCCGACGGCTACGACGGGCGCTGGTACGTCGTGGACTGCACCGACCCCGACGCGGTGCGGGCGGTGTTCGCCGACGGGCGGATCGACGCGGTGGTGCACCTCGCCGGCAACCCAGGTGAGGGATCGCTCCCCGACTCCTTGACCTCGCACGTGGTGACCACGGCCGCGCTGCTCGACGCCGCCGTCGCCCACGACGTCCACCGCTTCGTCTACGCCTCCTCCAACCACGCTGTCGGGCGCACCCCGCGCTCCGACCTGGTCGGCGTGGACGCCCGGCCCCGTCCGGACACGTTCTACGGCGTCGGCAAGGTGGCCGCCGAGGCTCTGCTCAGCCTCTACAACGACCGCTACGGCATCGATGTCCTCGCCTGCCGGATCGGCTCCTTCCTCCCCGAGCCGGCCACGACGCGCAACCTCTCCACATGGCTCTCGCACGACGACTGCGTGCGCATGGTCGAGGCCTGCCTCACCACACCGGCACCGGGCTTCGCGGTGCTCTACGGGATCTCCGCCAACACCCGGGCCTGGTGGGACCTCGAGCCCGGCCGGGCGCTCGGCTACCGCCCCCAGGACGACGCCGAGGAGTACGCCCACCGGATCGAGGCGGGTGCGGACGACGCCGCCGAGGCCGCCCACGTGGGCGGGCCGTTCACATCGGAGACGTACTACCGCCCAGCTCTCGATCCAGGCGGTCCCTGAGCCCGTCGACGCAGCCGACCATCATCCGGTGGTGGTTCCAGCGCAGCAGCGGGCGTGCGACGTACGACCCGAGCGCGAGCATCCCGGTGACCCGCACGCGCTGCTCGAAGTCCATCCGGGTGCCCGTCGGCTCCGGCGACAGCTGCCACCGGACCGAGCCGTCGAGGTCGCCGGAGACCTCGACCTCGAGCACCGTGCCCTCCCGCGACACCGCGTGCAGCACGAGGTCGAGCGTGTAGGGCAGCGCCGAGCGGCACAGCACCCGGGCGTCGTCCGGTCCCAGCTTCGCCACGGCGCGGACCTGCGGCCACCACTCCGGGTAGCGCTCCAGGTCGACCACGGCCTCGCGCACCGCTTCGAGCGGGCCGGCCACGCTCCAGGTCCCCCGGAACTCGAACTCCGCGGCGGGCCATCGCATGGTGCCAGCGTAGGGCGCGGAGCATCGGGTACCGGTGACCGGATCAGGCGACTCAAGGAGGAGCGATGACCCAAGGAATCGAGAGGGACCCGGACAAGCGCATCGACAGCGACCGGGGCACCTACGACATCGACCACGACACCGAGTCCAACGAAGGACGGCAGAGCGGTACAGCCGGTCTTCCCACGGAGGACGACGTGCCGCAGGAGGTGGTGGAGGCGATCGATCAGGACCGCCAGGAGCGGCTCGATCCCGAGAACCGGCCGGAGGGTGCGGAGATCGACAACACCGACCGCACCTTCGACTCCGGGGCGGGCAAGTTCACCGACGATGACGACTACGACGCCGACGAGCGGCCGTTCGTCACCGAGGAGGGCGTGGCGCCCCCGGCACCCGACAAGGACAACCCGCAGAACACGTAGCGGCCGCCGATGGGGGCTCTACTAACGTGCCCCCATGACTCCTGACGTGGACGTGCTGCTCGACCGGGCACGGTCCTGGGCCGCGGCCGACCCCGACGAGGCCACCCGCGCCGAGCTCGAGCAGCTGATCGCCGACGTCTCGGCGGGCGGCGAGTCCGCGGACCTCACCGACCGGTTCACCGGCACCCTCGAGTTCGGCACCGCCGGGCTGCGCGGGGCCCTCGGCGCCGGCCCCAACCGGATGAACCGGGTCGTGGTGATCCGGGCCGCGGCGGGGCTCGCCGCGTACCTGCGCGACCAGGGCGCCACCGGCGGCGTGGTGATCGGGTACGACGCCCGCCACAACAGCGACGTGTTCGCCCGGGACACCGCCGAGGTGATGACGGGCGCGGGCTTCACCGCGCACGTGCTGCCCCGGCCGCTACCGACGCCGCTGCTCGCGTTCGCCATCCGCGAGCTCGGGTGCGTCGCGGGGGTGATGGTGACCGCCAGCCACAACCCGCCGCAGGACAACGGCTACAAGGTCTATCTCGGTGACGGCAGCCAGATCGTGCCGCCCGCGGACGCCGATATCTCCCGGCACATCGCCGCGATCGGCCGGCTCGACGACGTGCCGCGGGCCGAGCCCGGCCCGACGCTCACCGAGGACATCGTCGACCGTTACCTCGACACCGTCGCCGACCTCGCCGGCGACGGCCCCCGGGACCTGCGGATCGTCTACACGCCCCTGCACGGCGTCGGCGGCGCATCGGTGGTGCAGGTGCTCGAGACGGCCGGGTTCGACGCACCTCGGGTGGTCGAGGAGCAGGAGCAGCCGGACGCCGACTTCCCGACCGTGGCCTTCCCCAATCCCGAGGAGCCCGGCGCCATGGACCTGGCGATGGCGCTCGCCGACCGCACCGACGCCGACCTGGTGGTCGCCAACGACCCCGACGCCGACCGGTGCGCCGCCGCCGTACCCGGGCTGCACGGCTGGCGGATGCTGCGCGGTGACGAGGTCGGCGCGTTGCTCGCCCACCACCTGCTCAAGGCGGGCCGCAAGGGCACCTACGCCGCCTCGATCGTCTCCTCGTCGCTGCTCGGCAAGCAGGCTGCCGCGGCCGGCCAGGGGTACGTCGAGACCCTGACCGGCTTCAAGTGGATCAGCCGGGTCCCCGACCTGGCGTTCGGCTACGAGGAGGCGCTCGGCTACTGCGTCGACCCGGAGCACGTGAAGGACAAGGACGGCGTCTCGGCGCTGCTGATGCTCTGCGAGATGGCCGCGCAGGCCAAGGCCGACGGCCGCGCGCTCACCGACATCCTCGACGACATCGCGGTCGAGCACGGGCTCCATGCCACCGACCAGCTGTCGCTGCGGGTCAGCGACCTGAGCCTCATCGCCGGCGCCATGCAGCGGCTCCGGGACTACCCGCCCGTGACGCTGGGCGGGCTCGACGTGCTGGAGGCGGAGGACCTGAACGAGGGCACCGCCGACCTCCCGCCGACCGACGGACTGCGGTACCGGCTGGCCGACGGGGCTCGCGTGATCGTCCGCCCGAGCGGCACCGAGCCGAAGATCAAGGCCTACCTCGAGGTCGTGCTCCCGGTGGATCCCGACGACGGGGTCGAGGCGGCCCGGATCGCGGCCGCTGGACGGCTGGACGCGTTGCGCAACGACGTGAAGACGGCGATGGGCCTCTAGTACCTGAATCAGGCGAAGATCAGGATCGCCAGGGTCACGACCGTCCCGACCAGGGCGACGATCTCGGGCCAGGCGCGGACCCGATGTACCGACTCGATCAGGGCGGCCTGCTCGGGCGATCCCTTGGCGATGCCCTGTCGGGCGCGCGAGTCGGCGGCGCGGTTGCGGATCTTGGTCTCGACGAAGCGGCCGAACGACTCCTCCGCGGGATGGCCCGCGACCGCCTCCCGGTTGTCACGCCGGACCTGGCGTCGGCTCCGCCCGACGGCCGCGCAGTTGAACTCGCGCTCGCCCACCTCGACGATCACGAACTGGCGGACCTGGACGTCTCCTACCGCCGGCCACGGGACCCGCACCGACTCCAGCATGTTGCGCATCACGAGCTCGGACTCGTCCAGCACGACCGCCGGCCGGACCTGGGCGACGTAGACCACCAGGGCGAGCAGCACGAGCGCCGCGGACACCCAGCCGGGAGCTCCCGCGTCCGGGTGGACGGCGGCGAGGACCGCGAGCGCGATCGCGCCTACGGCCGTGATGCCGCCGAAGACCACCGCACCGGAGGAGCGGAACGTCTCCGGTCGAGCGTCCATCCGTATCCCCTCCTCGTTTCCGCACGTTGTCGCATCTGATCGGGTCGACCCTATGCTGAGGGCATGTCATCCACGGCCACGGACTTCTCGGACGTCACGAGTTCCGAGGCCTCGCTGAAGCGGTTCCTGCACGGTCTGCCCGGAGTCGACCAGGTGGGTGCCGAGGCGCGCGCCGCGTCCCTGGGCACCCGTTCGATCAAGACGACCGCCAAGGCGTACGCGCTGGACCTGGCGATCAGGATGATCGACCTGACCACGCTCGAGGGCCAGGACACCCCCGGCAAGGTCCGCGCCCTCGCCGCCAAGGCGATGCGCCCCGACCCGGCCGACCCCAGCTGTCCGGCCACCGCGGCGGTCTGCGTCTATCCCGACATGGTGGCCACCGCCAAGCAGGTGCTCGGTGACAGCGGCGTGCACGTGGCCGCGGTGGCGACGGCGTTCCCGAGCGGACGCGCGGCCATGGACATCAAGCTCGCCGACACCAAGGACGCGGTCGAGGCCGGAGCCGACGAGATCGACATGGTGATCGACCGCGGCGCTTTCCTGGCCGGCCACTACCAACAGGTCTTCGACGAGATCGTCGCGGTCCGCGGGGCCTGCGGCGACGCCCACCTCAAGGTGATCTTCGAGACCGGTGAGCTGCAGACCTACGACAACGTACGCCGGATCAGCTGGCTCGCGATGATGGCCGGCGCCCACTTCATCAAGACCTCCACCGGCAAGGTGCAGCCGGCGGCGACCCTGCCGGTCACGCTGATCATGCTCGAGGCGGTCCGTGACTACCGCGAGGCCACCGGGCAGATGGTCGGCGTGAAGCCGGCCGGCGGGATCCGCACCAGCAAGGACGCCATCAAGTACCTCGTGATGGTCAACGAGATCGCCGGCCCCGACTGGCTCGACCCCGACTGGTTCCGCTTCGGCGCCTCCACGCTGCTCAACGAGATCCTGATGCAGCGCACCAAGATGAAGACCGGCCGCTACTCCGGTCCCGACTACTTCACGTTGGACTGATGACGCCATGAATGAGCAAAGAGGCTTCGAATACGCACCGGCACCCGAGTCGCGGAGCATCGTCGACATCAAGCCGTCCTACGGCCTGTTCATCAACGGCGAGTTCGTCGACGGGCACGGCAAGTCGTTCAAGACGATCAGCCCGGCCACCGAAGAGGTGCTGGCCGAGGTGGCCGAGGCCGACGACAACGACGTCGACGCCGCCATCAAGGCCGCCCGCCGCGCCTACACCAAGGTGTGGGGGCCGATGCCCGGTCGCGAGCGCGCCAAGTACCTCTACCGGATCGCCCGCATCATCCAGGAGCGCGGCCGCGAGATCGCGGTCCTGGAGTCGATCGACAACGGCAAGCCGATCAAGGAGTCGCGCGACGTCGACGTACCGATCGCGGCTGCGCACTTCTTCTACTACGCGGGCTGGGCCGACAAGCTCGAGTACTCCGGCTACGGCTCGACCCCGCTCGGGGTCGCCGGCCAGGTCATCCCGTGGAACTTCCCGCTGCTGATGCTGGCCTGGAAGATCGCGCCGGCGCTGGCCTGCGGCAACACCGTGGTGCTGAAGCCGGCTGAGACGACGCCGCTGACCGCGCTGCTGTTCGCCGAGATCTGCCAGCAGGCCGACCTGCCGCCGGGCGTCGTCAACATCATCACCGGTGCCGGCGGCACCGGGCAGGCGCTGGTCGGGCACCCGGACGTCGACAAGGTCGCGTTCACCGGCTCCACCGACGTCGGCAAGGCCATCGCCCGGAGCGTCGCGGGGTCGAACAAGAAGGTCACCCTCGAGCTCGGCGGCAAGGCGGCGAACGTCGTGTTCGACGACGCCCCGCTCGACCAGGCGGTCGAGGGCATCGTCAACGGCATCTTCTTCAACCAGGGCCACGTCTGCTGCGCGGGCTCGCGCCTCCTGGTCCAGGAGTCCATCTCCGAGGAGCTGATGACCCGGCTCAAGCGCCGGATGGCGACGCTCCGCGTGGGCGACCCGCTGGACAAGAACACCGACATCGGCGCGATCAACTCCGCCGAGCAGCTCGCCAAGATCAAGGAGCTGTCCGCGATCGGCGAGGAGGAAGGGGCCGGCCGCTGGTCGCCGCCCTGTGAGCTACCGGCCCACGGTTTCTGGTTCCCGCCGACGGTGTTCACCGGGGTCTCCCAGGCGCACCGGATCGCGCGCGAGGAGATCTTCGGGCCGGTGCTGTCGGTGCTGACGTTCCGCACTCCCAGCGAGGCGATCGAGAAGGCCAACAACACGCCGTACGGGCTCTCCGCGGGCGTGTGGACGGACAAGGGGTCCCGGATCCTCAAGATGGCCAACGCGCTCAAGGCCGGTGTCGTCTGGGCCAACACGTTCAACAAGTTCGACCCGACCAGCCCGTTCGGCGGCTACCAGGAGTCCGGCTACGGCCGCGAGGGCGGCCGGCACGGACTCGCGGCCTACCTGAAGGGTGGCGAGTGAACATCGTGTCGACGTCCAGAGTTGATGTACGGAAAACCTACAAGCTGTTCATCGGCGGCGACTTCCCGCGCTCGGAGTCCGGGCACTCCTACGTCGTCAACGACAACAAGGGCAAGTTCGTCGCCAACGCCGCCCTCGCGTCCCGCAAGGACGCGCGGGACGCCGTGGTCGCCGCCCGCAAGGCGTTCCCGGGCTGGGCGTCCAAGACGGCCTACAACCGCGCTCAGATCCTCTACCGAGTCGCCGAGATCATGGAGGACCGCCGGCCGCAGTTCGTCGCCGCGGTGCACCAGTCCGAGGGGCTGACCTCCTCGCGGGCCGACAAGGTCGTCGACGAGTCGATCGACCGGCTGGTCTGGTACGCCGGCTGGGCCGACAAGCTCACCCAGGTCGTCGGCAACGCCAACCCGGTCGCCGGCCCGTTCTTCAACCTCTCCACTCCCGAGCCCACCGGCGTCGTCGCCGTGCTCGCGCCCCAGGAGTCGTCCCTGCTCGGCCTGATCAGCGTGGTCGCCCCGGTCGTCGTCACCGGCAACGTCGCCGTCGTGGTGTCCTCCTACGAGCGCCCGCTGCCGGCCGTGACGTTCTCCGAGGTGCTCGCCACCTCCGACGTCCCCGGCGGCGTCATCAACATCCTCACGGGCTCCGCTGCGACGATCGCTCCCTGGCTCGCGGCCCACATGGACGTCAACGCGATCGACCTGGTCGGCATCGCGGGCGAGAAGGTCCTCGCCACCGAGCTCGAGGTCTCCGCCGCCGACAACCTCAAGCGAGTACGCCGCACGCCCGGCGCCGAGCCCGACTGGGCGATCGCCCCCGGCCTGGAGTCGATGACCGACTTCCAGGAGATCAAGACCGTCTGGCACCCGATCGGGGTGTGAGCACGCCGTTGGCGATCGTGCCCGAGATGCCGACGACCTCTGCGCCGAGCAGCTGCCGCTGCGGGCCGTCGTACGCCATCGACACGGTGAGCACCCCCTGCGAAGGGGTCGACAGCGACACCTCGGTGACCTGACCGCGCTGATCACGCGAGCATCTTCGGTCGGTGTCGGTGAACCGGCCCTCGCCCGTGGCCTCGAGATCGCCGCAGCGCTCAGCGAGCTCGTCGGCGAGAAGCGCGCGCAACGCGTCCCGGTCGCGCGCGCCGTACGACGTGAGGCTCACCTCGAGCGTGACCGGGGCGTCGTCGACCCGTCCGGACATCGTGCACCGCGCCTCGCTACGGGCCTCGCCACGCTCGGTCGCGTGGTCGTCGTCGAGTAGCCGCCAGCGGGTCACGGCGCTCGTCGGGACCACAGCACACAGGTCCTCGGGCAGCCGGACGGCGGCGATCGGCGTGCTCGCGTCGTCGGCTCCACCGTCGTCACATCCCACCAGTGTCAGCGCGCCCAGCAGGCACGCGAGGACGCACGTCGGCACACGCATGGTGATCAGCGTTCCACCGACAGCGGATGTCGAAACGTGGGTTTAGACCGAGGGGTTAGCGGGGCAGACCACGGGCCACAGACAATCGACGGGAGCGATCACATGAGCCATCTCGATCCAGCAGGGGCGACCCTGCTCGACCGCCTGGCGACCACCCACGAACCGGGGCTCTTCGCCGATGTGCCGAACGCGTCGGGCACCGACCGGCACGAGTCGCTCACGGTCACGGTCGACGCCGTACGCCGGGTGGTCGCTGCCCGGGTCCTCGACCTCGACCACCTGCGCAGCGTCGACCCGTTCGTCGATGCGCTGCACGAGGCGTTCGCGACGGCGGACGGCGCCCGGGCGCTGGCCTCGCTGCAGCAGAACGGGCTGGCCAAGGCCTACCTGGCCCGCGCGGAGGCCACGGTGGCCGGAGAGAGCCCGGCGCGTGCCCCTCGGCCGCCGGACATCAGCCGCGAAGCTCTGCGGCGTCATGCGGACGAGAAGCGTGCTGCTCGGCCGGGTCCGGCTCCGGTTCGGTCCGCCAACGGCTACCTGACGGTGCAGCGTGGTCACGACGGCCGGCTGCTGCACGTGGACGTGGATGCCGGGTGGCTCAGCGCCGCTCAGCCCGCACAGCTGGAGCGCGCCGTGATCGAGGCGTGCCGATACGAGACGGGAGCCTGACATGACACTCGAGGCAAGCAGAGATGCGCTGGTGTCCTGCGCCGCCGGCTGGGACGGCATCGCCAAGGAGCTCGAGGCCGCCCGCGAGGAGATCCGGAAGGGTGACGGGAAGGGCAGCCAGTTCGGTTGGTTCGCCAGCCGGGCCGGCATCGACACGGCGCACAACACGTTCATCGACTCGATGATCGACGCGCTGACCCAGGGCGCGAAGCACACCAGAGAGGTCGGCACCGCGCTGCGTGGCGCCGCCAAGGACTTCGGCGCCACGGATCTCACCGTCGTAGATGACTTCCACAACCTGGACGGGACGCCGAAATGACCGAGTACGACCACTACCCCGAGTTCAGCGACGACGTCGAGAAGTGGCTCGACGACGTGAAGAAGAAGATCGAGGAGGGCGCTCAGCAGGTCATCGACACCTTCAACGACACCGTCGGGTCCAAGGGCTGGATGTGGCTGGTCTCGCCCGCCGTGAAGATCGCCTACGAGATCGCCAAGGACAACCTCGAGGACGAGATCCAGCGGCTCTGGGACGAGTTCGAGCGGATCGTCCGCGAGACCTGGGAGAAGGTCGACGACCTCACCGGGGATCCCTGGGAGCTGATGGATATCAACGCCGCCTACCTGCGGGCCGCCGGGCGGGTCCGCGACGAGAAGACCGTCATCGGCGACCTCACCGGCGAGGTGCGCAAACACTGGGACGGCGAGGCCTGGTGGGCCTACTCCAACGTGTCCGGCGAGCAGAGCAAGGCCGTGGCCGGTGTCGACGCCGGCCTCGTGAAGGCCGCCACCGCCTGCGCCGAGGGCGCCCAGCAGATCCGCTCGATCTGGCGGGACATGATCGATGCCCTGATCGGCGTGGTCAACAGCATCCTCGACGCGATCAAGGACGGCACCGACGCCGGCCAGTGGGTCACGTTCGACGCCGGCCCGGCTATCAAGGTGATCGGCAAGATCATCACCGAGGCACTGTCGCTGTGGAACCAGCTGGACCGGTACTTCGACGAGAACGCCACCGTGAAGGTGTCGATGTGGCGCGAGCTCAACTCGGGTCTCGACGGCCTGGACGCCAACAACGACTGGCCGGGGATCTCGGGACGCGACGCCGGAGATCTCGACGACAAGGGGTCTTGGACGGTGAAGTAGAGGGGCTGACAACCGCACTCGAGCTCAAGCGTCATCCACACGCGTGCATGACCTGGAGTGCATCCGACTCCCTCAACCGGACAAGACCGTCGCGAATGCGGGACTTCGCGGTACCGAGGGGAATCTCGAGCAGGTCCGCGACCTGGGCGAAGGTGTTTCCGTCGAGGTAGGCCAGTCGAAGCGCCTCGCTCTGGCGTGACGAGAGGCCGCCCAGGGCGTCCCTGACGGTGCGCGCCTCGATCGATGCCCACGCCTGATCGTGGGTGGGATCGCCAACACTGCCGCCGCCCCACTGCTCTCTGAGGTGACGATCATCTCGAGCCGCCCGGTGGCCAACTGCACGGACGTGGTCGATCGCCACGCGGTGGACGATCATGAAGATCCAACCCAGGCTCGAGCCCTTGCTCGGGTCGAAACGGGCTGCCTGCTGCCACATCGACAGGTAGGCCTCTTGAACGGCGTCCTCGGCGAGCTTCCGGTCGCGAAGCACGCGTAGTGACAGTCCGTAGGCTCGCGCGGCCGTCTCCTCGTAGAGCGCGGCGAACGCAGCCCGGTCACCACGGGCCGATCGCGCGAAGAGTTCATCCAACCTGGCCACGGCTGGCGTCCGGCCAGTCACGGCGCTGCCACAGGCAATGGGGTTTCGCACGTGGGGACCTGCATTTCGGCGCCCTTCGATTGGGCGCCGGGGTCCGGGGCCGCCAGTGGTTGGTTCCACTCCGTCGGTACCCACAAAGGCGCGACCGACACCACGCACCATCAGGATGTTCGTCGAACTCCGCGGCGCCTTCACCGGGCCACGGCTCCGCTCCGGCAGGTTCGTGACCCACTGGTTCCGGCGCACCGATCGCTGGGATCATGGTGCCGTGCCCGCCACCGTCATCGTCCTTGCCGGGCCCTCCGGGGCCGGCAAGTCGCGGCTCGCCGAGCGGATCGGACTGCCGGTGCTGCGGCTCGACGACTTCTACAAGTCAGCCGGGGACCCGACGCTCCCCCGCATCTCCAGCGGCTCCAACGCTGGCCTGGTGGACTGGGACGACCCGGCGTCGTGGCTGATGGACGAGGCGCTGGAGGCTGTCGCCGAGCTGTGCCGGGCCGGCGCTGCGACGGTGCCGATCTACGACATCGCCAAGGACGGGCGCCATGGGTCGCACGCACTCGAGCTCGGCGAGCAGGATCTCTTCGTGGCCGAGGGGATCTTCGCCCAGGAGATCGTGCCGGCCTGCCAGGAGGCCGGGCTGCTGGCCGCGGCGTACTGCGTCCGGCAGCACCCGGTGGTCACGTTCTGGCGGCGGCTGACACGCGACCTGCGCGAGCACCGCAAGCCACCACTCGTGCTGGTCCGCCGCGGCATCGCTCTGCTCCGCGACCAGCGCAACGTGGTGGCCCACGCGGTCGCGCTGGGCTGCGAGCCGGTCACGCCGGACGAGGCCTTGGCCAAGGTACGTGGGCTCACCACTGGCGGCGTGGCGCGATGACCGCGCCGCTGTTCGGCCGGGAGCTGCGCCAGCCCGACCAGCGGTCGTGCGGTCCATCCTGTCTCGTCGTGGCCCGGATGATGCTGGACCCGGGCTACGCCGAGGGAACACTGGCTCGGTTCGACACCGAGGTGCTGGCGACCCACCGCCGCGTGATCAGCCTCTGGCCGCGGGCCCTCGGCACTCCCCCGTGGGCCGTGGCGCGCGAGATGGAGCGGATCACCGGCGTGGACTACGAGTGGCGGCTCGCCCGCCGGCGGCGGGAGGCGGCGTACGAGCGGGTGCTGGCGGGGCTGCAGACCGGCCTTCCCGTGCCGCTGTACGTCGGCAGCGCCACGCTGCCCCGCCACGTGGTGCTGGTCGTCGACGTCACTGAGGGCGGTGCCCTCGATGTCTACAACCCGGCGCGTGGCCGCCTCGCGACGGTGACGCGGGAGAAGTTCGCAGCCCGAGAGCTCGGACTCGGCAGCTGGGACGTGCCCTGGTTCACGGTCACGCCTTGACGCCAGGTGAGAGAATGAGAGACTAGTTCTACTTTCTCTCATTGGAGCGTGAATGGCGACGTCCACGGCGGTCCGGCCAAGTGCAACGAAGAGCGAGGCTGACGACCGCGACCCGGTGCTGGACGCAGCGCTGGCCGCGTTCCTCGACTTCGGCATCCGGCGCACCAGCATGGGCGAGATTGCCCGCCGCGCGGGGATCAGCCCCGCGACGCTCTACCGGCGCTACGCCGCCAAGTCCGACGTCGTGATGGCGGTCGGCCTGCGCGAGGCGAGCCGCGACATCGCGGCCATCGATGCCCGAGTCGACACCTCCGCGGCCCCCGCAGAGCAGCTCACCCAGATGTACCTCGAGGTCTCGCGCCGGGTCCGCGGCAACCAGCTGCTGCGGCGGGTGCTCGACACCGAGCCGGAGACCGTCCTGCCCCGGCTCACCCTGGAGGCCGGGCCGTTGCTCGACATCGGGCGCAGCTACCTCGCCGAGTTCCTGCGTCGACTGCAGCGGGACGGCCACGTGCCGCCGTACGACGTCACCCCGGTCGTCGACTGGCTGGCCCGGCACGCGCAGTCCGAGACCCTCACCCCCGCCGCGTCCGCGCCCTCCGAGCAGGAGGTCCGCGACTTCGTGCTCGGCCATCTCGCGCCGTTCGTCGGCATCACCGTGGAAGGGACCCGATGACCACCACCCCCGAGACCGCACGCAGCATGCCGCTGCCGGTCGCCCGCCCCGACGACTCCCCGGTGCCCGCGCGGCTCGCCGAGCCCGGGGGCGCGCTGTGGGAGGGCGCTGGGCTGGTGACCTTCTCCTTCAGCAACGGTGGCGCCTTCCTGCTCCAGGTCATGGAGCCGTCGATCGCGGCGGTCGTCGACCAGCACAGCGTGTTCCGGACCGACCCGATCGGCCGCGGGCTGCGCAGCCTGGCCTCGGTGATGATGTGGGTCTACTCCGACGCGGAGTCGCTCCAGGAGGTCGAGCGCCTGCGCCAGCTGCACGCTCCCCTGGAGTCGGTGGACGCCGACGGCGTCCGGCACACCGCCCTCTCCAGCGGCCCGTGGGCCTGGGTGCTGCTGACCGGCATGCACGCGTTCACCGAGGCTGTGAAGGTCTTCGGCGAGTCCGCCGAGCGCGAGGAGGTCGAGCGCGTCTACGACGAGATGAAGCAGCTGATGCGCGGGTTCCGGGTCGCCGAGAAGGAGATCCCGGCGACGTACGACGACTTCCGCGCGCACTTCGACAAGGTGGTGACCGAGCACCTCAAGGACACCAAGGTCGCCCACGACTTCATCGAGGGCTCTCGTCGCCCCGGCCCTCCGGTCCAGCTCCCCCGATGGCTGCACCCCGTCTGGCGCGTCGTCCTGGCGCCCACGGGCCACTTCCAGTACCTCGCCATCCTCGGCACGATCCCGCCCTCGGCGCGCGCCACCCTCGGCGTGCGTTGGGGCCGCTGGCAGGACCTCCAGCTGAAGGTGTTCGGCCGCGTCGTCGGCTGGGTGGTCCCCCGGCTCCCGGAGCGGGTGAAGTACTTCCCGATCGCCTACGAGGCCCGCAAGCTGGAGCGCCTGCGCCGCGAACGGCCGGACGACACCCGCGCGATCACCAAGGCGGAGCGCAAGCTCCGCACCGTCATCGACAAGCGGCCGACCTAGGCGCCCAGCTCGACGTACCCGGGCTTGATCACGGAGTCGATGATCGCGAGCCGCTCGTCGAACGGCAGGAACGCCGACTTCATCGCGTTGATCGTGAACCACCGAAGGTCCGCCAGCGTGTAGCCGAACGCCTCCACCAGCTGGTGCATCTCGTCGGTCATCGAGGTGCGGCTCATCAGCCGGTTGTCGGTGTTGACCGTGACCCGGAACCGCAGCTTGGTCAGCAGACCGATCGGGTGCTCGGCGATCGACTCCGCGGCGCCGGTCTGCAGGTTGGAGGTCGGGCACATCTCCAGCGGGATCCGCTGGTCGCGCACGTACGCCGCCAGCAGGCCGAGCTCGACCGAGCCGTCCTCGGCCACCGTGATGTCGTCGATGATGCGCACGCCGTGGCCCAGCCGGTCGGCGCCGCACCACTGGATCGCCTGCCAGATCGACGGGAGCCCGAACGCCTCGCCGGCGTGGATCGTGAAGTGGGAGTTCTCGCGCTGGAGGTACTCGAAGGCGTCGAGGTGTCGGGTGGGCGGGTAGCCCGCCTCGGCGCCGGCGATGTCGAAGCCGGCGACGCCCCGGTCCCGCCAGGCCACCGCGAGCTCGGCGATCTCCATCGAGCGGGCCCGGTGCCGCATGGCGGTGAGCAGCTGCCGCACCACGATCCGCCCACCGGCAGCCGCGGCGCCCTCGTCGAAGCCCTGCTGGACCGCGGCCACGACCTCGTCGAGGGTCAGTCCGGCGGCCACGTGCTGCTCGGGCGCGTACCTGATCTCGGCGTACACGACGCCGTCGGTCGCCAGGTCCTCGACGCACTCCCGTGCCACGCGGGCGAGCGCCGGCGCGGTCTGCATCACCGCGACGGTGTGGTCGAACGTCTCCAGATACCGCTCCAGCGAGCCGGAGTCGGCCGCCTCCGCGAACCACTGCGCGAGGGACTCGGTGTCGGTCGCGGGCAGCGGATGCCCGATCTGCCCGGCCAGCTCGAGCACGGTCCCTGGCCGCAGCCCCCCGTCGAGGTGGTCGTGCAGCAGGACCTTGGGCGCCTGACGGATCGTCTCGCGGGACAGGGCGGTAGGTTCCGTGGCGGTGGCGGTCATCACGCCATCCAACCAAACGTCGCGGCAGAGGAGCGATCAGGATGCGCGTGTTCACCACGTTCGACGAGCTGGCCGAAGCGGCCGGCGCGGATCTCGGCACCAGCGAGTGGGTGGAGATCACCCAGGAGCGGGTCGACCAGTTCGCGGAGGCCACTGGTGATCACCAGTGGATCCACGTCGACGTCGAGCAGGCCGCAGCAGGCCCGTTCGGCGGCACCATCGCGCACGGCTACCTCACCTTGTCGCTGATCCCGTGGCTCGGCTCCCAGATCTTCGGCCTCGAGACTCCGGGCGCCAAGCTCAACTACGGCGTCAACAAGGTCCGGTTCCCCAACCCGGTCAAGGTCGGCAAGCGGATCCGCCTGCACGTAGTCATGGGCGACGTCACCGAGATCCCGGCCGGTCGTCAGATCACACTGCGGCACACGGTGGAGATCGAGGGCGAGGAGAAGCCCGGCTGCGTGGCCGAGACCGTCGTTCTCCTGCTCAGCTGACCCGGTCGATCACCAGCGGCGTCGGGGTGTACGACGACGCGTCGGCCTCGATGTCGTAACCACCCTCGAGCGACCCCAGCGCGCGCTCGAAGCGGGCCGCGTCGTCGGTGAGCAGCGTGAACAGCGGGTCACCCTCGGTGACCTGCTCCCCCGGCCGCGCGTGCCAGACCATGCCCGCGCCCGCCTGCACCGGGTCCTCCTTGCGGGCCCGGCCCGCGCCGAGCCGCCACGCCGCCAGCCCGACCGCCATCGCGTCGAGGCGGGTAAGCACACCACTGGCCGGCGCATGGACGACGTGCTGCTCGCGGGCGACCGGCAGCTCGGCGTCCGGGTCGCCGTCCTGGGCCCGGATCATCGCCTTCCAGGCGTCCATCGCGGAGCCGTCGGCGAGCTTGTCGGCGGGATCGACGTCGTCGCGCCCAGCACCCGCGAGCATCTCGCGGGCCAGCGCCAGCGTCAGCTCGACCACGTCGGCCGGGCCACCGCCGGCGAGGACGTCGACCGACTCCGCGACCTCGATCGCGTTGCCGGCCGTGTAGCCGAGCGGGGTGCCCATGTCGGTGAGCAGGGCGACGGTGCGGACGCCCGCGTCGGTGCCGAGCCCGACCATCACCTCGGCGAGCTCGCGCGCGGTCTCGACGTCCTTCATGAACGCGCCGCTGCCGACCTTGACGTCGAGCACCAGCGCGCCGGTGCCCTCCGCGATCTTCTTGCTCATGATCGACGAGGCGATCAGCGGGATGGCCTCGACCGTGCCGGTCACATCGCGGAGGGCGTAGAGCTTCTTGTCGGCAGGGGCCAGGCCGTCACCGGCCGCACAGATCACGGCGCCCACCGACTCCAGCTGGGCCAGCATCTCCTGGTTGGACAGGTCGGCGCGCCAGCCGGGGATCGACTCGAGCTTGTCGAGGGTGCCACCGGTGTGGCCGAGGCCGCGCCCGGACAGCTGTGGGACGGCGACGCCGCAGGCTGCGACCAGCGGTGCCAGCGGCAGCGTGATCTTGTCGCCGACGCCGCCGGTGGAGTGCTTGTCGGACGTCGGCCGGGACAGCGAGGAGAAGTCCATCCGCTCCCCCGACGCGATCATCGCCGCGGTCCAGCGGGAGATCTCGGCCCGGTCCATCCCGTTGAGGAGGATCGCCATCGCCAGCGCGGACATCTGCTCGTCGGCGATCTCGCCGTCGGTGTAGGCCCGGATGGTCCAGTCGATCTGGCTGTCGGACAGCCGACCGCCGTCCCGCTTGGCCAGGATGACCTCGACCGCATCATGTGCCGTCATCAGCACCTCCTCGGAGGAGCACCCTACGGAACCCCCTCAGCACGAACGTGTCCCGGCTCTCCGGCTCGGCCGCCAGCGCCAGATCCGGGCAGGTCGCCCACAGGGCGGCCAGCGACTCGGCCAGCTCCATCCGCGCCAGCGGCGCACCGAGGCAGAAGTGCACGCCGACCCCGAACGCGACATGCGGGTTCGGGTCCCGGTCGACCAGCATCTCGTCGGGCCGGTCGAACGCGGCTGGGTCGCGGTTGGCCGCGCCGAGCAGGACCGCGACCTTCTGTCCCGGCTCCACGGCGACGCCACCGACCTCGACCGGCTCGGTGGCGGTGCGCTCGAAGAGCTGCAGCGCGGAGTCGAACCGCAGCATCTCCTCGACGCACGCGGGCACGTCGGGACCGGGCCGCAGACCGCGCTGGAGCATGGCCACCAGCCCGTTGCCGAACACGTTGACGGACGCCTCGTGCCCAGCGTTCAGCAGCAGCACCGCGGAGGCCACCACCTCGTCGTCGGTGAGCTCGCCGGCCGCCAGGTCGGTGATCAGGTCGTCGGTGGGTGTCCGGCGGCGTGCCCCCACCAGCTCGCGCATCAGCCCGTCGAACTCCCCAGCGGCGATCACCGCCGAGGCCACGACCTCCTCGTCAGGCGCGACCTCGTACATCCGGACGATGGCCTGCGACCAGCGCCGGAGGTCGTCGGCGTACGACGCGGGGACGCCGAGCAGCTCGGCGATCACAAGGACCGGAAGTGGCTCGGCGTACCCGCTGATCACGTCGAACTCGTCGGGGTCGAGCTCGGCCAGCAGGTCGGCCGCGAGGGCGCGCACCCGCGGTCGCAGCCGCTCCACGTGACCGCGGTTGAACGCCGCCGCAACCGGGCGTCGCAGGCGGGTGTGCTCCGGCGGCTCGTTCTCCATCATCTGGTTGCGGTGGAGCAGGTTGAACGGCTCGAGGTAGTCGGCGGGTTGCTTGTCGTTCCAGAGCCGGCCCAGTCGGCGATCCCGCTGGACCGCGCTCACCTCTGCGTGACCGAAGACCAGCCAGCGCTGCGTCGGCTCGTGCCAGGCCACGGGGTGGGCCGCACGCTCCTCCGCGAAGTAGGGATACGGATCGGCGATGACCTCCGGGGCCGACAGGTCAAGCGAGGTCGTCGGGACCGAAGGCATCCGGCAGCACCTCGTCCATCCGTTTGACGCCCGACACGGTCATCAGCAGCAGGTCCGCGCCGCCGTTCTCGTAGAGCAGCTGACGGCACCGGCCGCAGGGCATGATCACCTCGCCCTGCTTGTTGACGCACACGAAGTGGGTCAGCCGGCCGCCCCCGGTGATGTGCAGCTGCGAGACCACACCGCACTCGGCGCACAGCGCCACGCCGTACGCCGCGTTCTCGACGTTGCAGCCGACGATCACCCGACCGTCGTCCACGGTCGCCGCCGCGCCCACCGAGAAGTTCGAGTAGGGCGCGTACGCGTGCCCCATCGCCTCCACGGCGGACGCCTTCAGCGCGTCCCAGTCGAAGTCCGCCACGGCTACCCGGCACTGCCCTTGCGATAGATCTGGCCGTCGGCCGCGGGCATTCGCAGCCGTTGAGCCGCGAACGCGAGGACCAGCAGCGTGATGAGGTACGGCGTCATTCGGGTGAAGTCGTCGGGCACCTCGTCGAGGGCGAAGTACAGGATCGCGAAGGCAAGACCGATCAGCACCAACAGGACCGAGGCGAAGAACTCCTGCCGTCGGATCACCACCATCAGTGCGGCAGCCACGGCGAGCATCGCGAGCAGCACCCAACCCTGACCGTCGAAGCCGTCACCGAGGGCGTCGCCGAAGACGTAGGCCAGCGGCACCCCCGCAGCGATCGCGACCACGCCCAGCGCCAGGACCACGCGGCT
This sequence comes from uncultured Actinomycetota bacterium, assembly GCA_963809015.1. Classification (GTDB taxonomy): domain Bacteria; phylum Actinomycetota; class Actinomycetes; order Propionibacteriales; family Nocardioidaceae; genus Nocardioides. The sequence goes on along the minus strand of CAWEHX010000008.1, from coordinate 392,584 downwards.
GCCCTTGCGGAGCTGCCAGACGCCGAACGCCAGCGCGATCGCGGCGACCGCCAGGAGCAGCGCGTGGACCGAGGTGCCGCCCTGTCGGAGGCCCAGCGTCTCGGTGTAGCCGAACAGGCCGGAGCCGGCCAGCAACCCTCCGGGTCGCCAGTTGCCGAAGATCATGGCGGCCAGGCCGATGTAGCCACGGTTGCCCGTCTGCCCGTCGCGGAACGCGCTGGCCGAGACCATCGCCAGGAAGCAGCCGCCGAGACCCGCGAAGCCACCGGAGATCAGCACGGCCACGAACTTGTAGCGCAGCACGTTGATACCGAGGGACTCCGCGGCCGCTGGGCTCTCGCCGCACGAGCGCAGCCGTAGACCGAACGAGGTCTTCCAGAGCACGAACCAGCTGAGCACGGTCAGGAGCAGGGCGATGATCACCAGCACCGACAGGTTGTTGACCAGCGCGCGACCCACCGAGGCGAGCTCGGAGATGAGGAAGAGGTTCTTGTCCTCCACCTCGCCCAGCTTGTCGGCCAGCGGTCCGATCGTGATTGCCTGCACGTCAGGGAGTGGCGGCGACTGGGTCGGCCCACCGCCCTTCATGCCCGTGAAGGTGATCGCGGCGAGGTACTGCACCGCGCCCAACGCGATGATGTTGATCGCCACGCCCGACACGATGTGGTCGACCCCGAAGACCACCGTCGCAATGGCATGCAGCAACCCGCCCAGCGCGCCGAACAGGATCGCGCCGACGACACCGACCCAGGCGCCGTACTCGTAGGCCCACCAAGCGGCACCGAAGGTGCCGAGGATCATCATTCCCTCGAGGCCGATGTTGACCACTCCGGCCCGCTCCGACCACAGACCGCCGAGGGCGGCCAGGAGGATCGGGGTGGTGGCGATGAAGGTGGCTCGGATCGTGCCCGACGACGTCAGGTCGTGAGCATCGGTGAGCTCCTCGAGCAAGGACATCAGGGCCAGCAAGGCGACCACGGCGACCGCGTACCACCACAACGGGATGCGGCGCCGGGCCACGGGGGGCGCGACCATCGGGCTGGCGAGTCCGGTCTCCGGGACGCTCATCGGGCCGCCTCCTTCTCGTCGGCGGGGGGTGGCTCAGCGGCCGCCGCTCTGCCCCGTTCCAGCTCACGCGACACCATCTGCTGCTCGATCCGGACCCCGAAGCGGCGCACCACCTCGTAGGCGATCACGACGGTCAGGAGGATGACTCCCTGCATGATCTTGACGATCTCGGGAGAGACACCGGCGATGATCTGGAGCCCGTTGGTCTGCTCGTCGAGGAAGGCGAACAGGAACGCGCCCAGTGCGACGCCGACCGGGTGGTTGCGACCGATCAGCGCCACTGCGATGCCGGTGAAGCCCAGGCCGGCGGGGAACGTCGAACCGTAGGCGTGGTACTCGCCGAAGAGGTAGGGCAGTCCGACCAGTCCGGCGAACGCGCCGGACAGCAGCATCGCGGTGACGATCATCCGCTTGGTGTTGATGCCGCTGGCGACCGCGGCGGTCATCGACAGGCCGGTGGCGCGCAGGTCGAAGCCGAAGCGGGTCTTGTTGATCAGGAACCAGTAGGCCAGGCCGACGAACACGGCGATGTAGATGAACCCGTAGATCTCGGTGGCCGACCCCTCGCCGATCGAGATGTTCGGGATCCAGCTGCTCTCGGGAATCGTCTTCGTGGCCACGACGTAGCTGCCGTCGACCGACGGCGCCTTCAGCTCACGCAGCAGGAAGGCCGTCAGGCCGATCGCCACGGAGTTGAGCATGATCGTCGAGATGACCTCGCTGACCCCGCGGTAGGCCCGGAGCGCCCCCGCGATGCCGGCGTAGAGCGCGCCGGCCACCATGCCGGCGAGGATCGCCAGCGCGGTGTTGAGGTAGCCGGACACCCACGCCTCACCGGCGACGACCGCTGCGAACAGCGCCGCCACGAGGAACTGGCCCTCGACGCCGATGTTGAACAGGTTCATCCGGAACCCGATCGCGACCGCGATCCCGGAGAGGTAGAAGACCGTGCTCTTGTCGATGATGTTGGACAGGTTGCGGCGCTCGGGCCACTGCAGGATCTGCTCCCAGACCGCGCCCACGGGGTCACCCGCCGAGAGCAGGACCAGGCTGATGATCCCGAAGCTGATGGCCAGGGCGAGCAACGGGGCGACCAGCGCCATCGAGAGCCTCAGCAGACGGATGTTCATGCGTCGTCCCCCGCTCCGGTCATGGCCGAGCCGAGCTGCTGGGGCGTCACGTTGCCGGGGTCGAAGGTGCCGACCAGGCGACCGCGCAGGATGACCTCGATCCGGTCGGAGAGGCCGATCAGCTCGTCGAGGTCCGCGGAGATCAGGAGCACGCCGAGGCCCTCGCGACGCGCCTTCTTGATGTGCTCCCAGATCGCGCCCTGGGCGCCGACGTCGACGCCGCGGGTCGGGTGCGCCGCGATCAGCAGGATCGGGTCACTGCTCATCTCGCGGCCCACGATCAGCTTCTGCTGGTTGCCGCCGGACAGCGCCCTGGCCAGCACGTTCGGGCCGGGCGTGCGTACGTCGTACTGCTCGATGATCCGCTGGGTGTCCTTGCGCGCCTTGCCGGCCCAGATCAGCCCGAAGCGCGCGTTGGGCTCCCGGGTCTGGTGGCCGAGCACGCGGTTCTCCCAGAGCGGCGAGTCGAGCAGCAGGCCGTGCCGGTGCCGGTCCTCGGGGATGTAGCCGATGCCGCTCTCGCGCCGGTGCAGGGTCGACTGGTGGGAGATGTCGGCGTCCCCGAGCAGCACCGTGCCGGTGGCCTCGGGACGCATGCCCATGAGCGACTCCACCAGCTCGGCCTGACCGTTGCCCTCGACGCCGGCGATGCCGAGCACCTCGCCGCGGTGGATGTCGAACGAGATGTCCTCGAGCAGCGGCCTGCCCTCGGGGCTCGGCAGGCCGAGCTCCTTGACCGACAGCAGCACGGTCGTGGTGACCGTGGACGCCTCGGTGCTGGGTGAGGGCAGCTCGGAGCCCACCATCAGCTCGGCGAGCTGGCGGGAGGTCACCTCGGAGGGCAGCACGGTCCGCACTGTTGTGCCCCGACGGATGACGGTGATCTCGTCGGCGACCGAGAGCACCTCGTCGAGCTTGTGCGAGATGAAGATGACCGACAGTCCTTCGTCCTTGAGCTCGCGCAGGTTGTCGAAGAGCTCGTCTACCTCTTGCGGCACCAGGACCGCCGTGGGCTCGTCGAGGATGATGATCTTCGCGCCGCGGTAGAGCACCTTGAGGATCTCGACCCGCTGCCGGGCGCCGACGCCCAGCTGCTCGACCAGCTTGTCGGGCAGGATGTCGAGCCCGTAGGTGTCGGAGAGCTGCTTGATCCGGTCGCGCGCTGCCTTGCCGATGCCGTGCTGGCCCTCGGCGCCGAGCACGACGTTCTCGAGCACCGTGAGGTTGTCGGCCAGCATGAAGTGCTGGAAGACCATGCCGACGCCTGCCTTGATCGCGTCGGAGGGCGAGCTGAGCTTGAGCTGCTCGCCGTTGATCTCGATGGTCCCTGAGTCGGGCGGCTGGACGCCGTACAGGATCTTCATCAGCGTCGACTTGCCGGCGCCGTTCTCGCCGACGATCGCGTGGATCGTGCCGCGCCGGACGTCGATGTTGACGTCGTCGTTGGCGATCACGCCGGGGAACCGCTTGCCGATTCCGCGCAGGCGTACGGCGACCTCACCCGGCGGCGCCTCGGGAGCTGCGTCAGATGCTGTGCTCGTCACGACGTTGTGACCTCCTTGGCTTCGGAGACTGCGGACCATCGGCGGTGCTGCGGTGAGGCTACAAGTGAACGGGGTCCGCGGGCACGCAATGTGCGTACCCGCGGACCCCGCAAAGTGAAACTCAGCGTCAGGGCGCGGTCGGAACCTCGATCTCCCCGTCGATGATCTGTGCCTTGTACTCCTCGAGCTGAGGAGCGATGTCGTCGACCAACCCACCGGTGGTGGAGTAGCCCACACCGTCGACGGCCAGGTCGTAGCGCGTGACGCCGGTCGGCGCCTCGCCCTCGTGAGCCGCCTTGAGGTACTCGTAGACCGCAACGTTCACGTTCTTGAGCATCGAGGTGAGGATGACGTCGGCGACGGCCGGGTCGGCCGTGACCGCCTGGTCGGAGTCGACACCGATCGCCCAGGCCTCAGCAGCCTTGGCAGCCTCGAACACGCCACCACCGGAACCGCCGGCTGCGTGGTAGACCACGTCGGCGCCCCCGTCGTACATGCCCTCGGCCGCGGTCTTGCCCTTGGCCGGGTCACCGAAGCCGGAGAAGTCCGGCGGCTGGGTGAGGTAGGTCGAGTCGATCTCGATCTCGGGGTCCACGGCCTGCGCGCCGGCGATGAAGCCCGCCTCGAACTTGGCGATCAGCGGGATCTCCACGCCACCGATGAAGCCGATGTGGCCGGCTTCCGACTTCAGCGCCGCGGCTGCGCCGACCAGGAACGAGCCCTGCTCCTCGGCGAACACCAGGTTGGCGATGTTGTCACCGACGGCAGCCTCGTCGTCGATGATCGCGAAGTCGACGTCCGGGTACTCCGGTGCGACCTTGGCGACCGATGCGGAGTAGGCGAAGCCGACCGCGATGACCGTGTTGTAGCCGTTGTCGGCGAAGGTGCGGAGACGCTCCTCGCGAGCCGACTCGTCCTCGCCGTCCTCGGCCTCGGACTCCTGCGTGTCCACGCCGAACTCCTCGACGGCCTGGTCCAGACCGGCGGCCGCAGAGTCGTTGAAGGACTGGTCGCCACGTCCACCGATGTCGTAGGCCAGACCGACCTTCACGTCGGACGTGGTGTCACCGTTGCCGCCCGTGGGGTCGGAACCGGTGTCGTCGTCGTCGCCGTCATCACCGCAGGCGGTGAGGGCGAGAATCATCGCGCTGAGCGCTGCCGCGAGCTTGTAACTGCGTCGCAAGACGCCTCCTTGGGTCATTCGAGAGCGCTCAGGACGGAGCGCACGATGGGAGAACACTAGGACACGACGCATCCCTGGCAAGGCATATCGTGAATCGTTACCGTCTCGATAGGGCGTGTCTGGACACGGGTGCTCAGGGAGCGGACAGCGCGCCTACGACCGCCTCGGCCTGGACCCGGGCTCCGATGCCGATCGCTCTCTCGTCGACCCGCAGGTCGCCTTGGTGCAGGTCGTACGTCGGTCCGCCCGGTGTCCTGGTGCCCAATCGGAACATCGCGCCCGGCACCTGGTCGAGCATCCACCCGAAGTCCTCACCACCGAGGCTCTGCGGAACGGTGGCCTGGCCCTTCACCCCCAGCACGCGGAGTACGGCGGCCGCCAGCACCGCGTTCGACGACGGGTCGTTGACGACGGGCGGCACTCCCTGGAGGTAGTCGATGGTCGCGGTGACGCCGTAGGGACGGACGATGTCGAGCACCGCCTCCCTGATGATCGGCTCGCACTCTGCCCAGGCGACCGCGTCGAGGATCCGCACGGTGCCCGCGGCCATCCCGGCGACGGGGATGACGTTGGAGGCGGCACCGGCCTGGACGATCCCCCAGACGACGCTCACACCGGAGCGCGGGTCCATCCGTCGGCTGAGCACGGCCGGAAGCTCACTGGTGACCTTCGCCAGCGCGAACGTCAGGTCGCCGGTGAGGTGCGGCCGCGAGGTGTGGCCACCGGTGCCCTCGAGCCAGACCTCGATCCGGTCCGCGGCGCTGGTCAGCGCACCGGCGCGGAGGCCGACCTTGCCGACGTCGACGGCGGGGTCGCAGTGCAGCGCGAAGACCCGCTCGACGCCGTCGAGCGCCCCCTGGGCCAGAAGGTGCTTTGCGCCGCCGGGCATCACTTCCTCGGCGGGCTGGAACAGCAGCCGCGCGGCGCCGGGCAGCTCGCCCCGCTCGTGCACCTCGGCCAGGGCCAGGGCCGCGCCGACCAGCGAGGCCACGTGGACGTCGTGTCCACACGCGTGCGCGACGTCGGGTACGACGCTGCGCCAAGGGTCCTCGGTGCGGTCCGGGATCGGCAGGGCGTCCATGTCGGCGCGCAGCGCGACGACCCGGTCGCCCTCCCCCAGGTCGGCGACGAACCCGCTCCGCGGCATCCGGGTCACCCGCCAGCCGGCCTGCTCGACCCGGTGCGCAGCCAGCTCGACGGTGCGCGACTCGGACCAGGACAGCTCGGGGTGCTTGTGCACGTCACGGCGCAGCTCGACCAGCTCGTCGTCGTACTTCTCTACGACGGACTCGATCAGCTGCGACGTGGCGGTGGTCATCGCCCCCAGGTTAGTCCTCACCATCCGGCCCGAAATACGCTGACCCGTCACGAAGTTCGTGACGGGTCAGCTGCCAAAGATCTGGCTATGTTTAACGGGTCAGCGGCGGATGCGGACGACCTCGCCGCTCGGCGGGGTCGGGTCCTCCGGTCCCTCCGGGCCGATGAGCACCTTGACGGTGGCGTAGAGGTCGCCTCCGCTGAGCTCGAGGTCACCCGGCATCAGCGTGTTGAGGTACGTCGTCGGGGTCGATTTACCCGGCTTGATCTTGGCGATCCGGCCGCCGAACAGCTCCGCGACGAAGATCGTCCCGTTGCCACTCACTGCGAGACCGGTCGCGCTGAGCAGGCCGAAGGCCACCTTCTTCGTCTTACCGGTCTGGGGGTCGACCCGGTAGACCGAGGCGCGGGCGCCGAGGGCCGGGTCTTCGGGACCACCGGGAAGCGTGGTCACGTAGAGATTGCCGTCGGGGCCCATCTCGACGTCGGTCGGAACCGGCTCGAGGTGGATCTTCTCGCCGAGCGTGCACTCAGGGAGCACTTCCTCCTCGGCGTTCAGCGCCTCGCGCACGGCCTCGGTCACGAGGAGCGGCTGCGTCGGGAGCACGGCCACGGCGGACAGTCCACCGTTCTTGCCGTACCGGACGATGGAGTTGCCGGCCGCGTCCGCGATGAACGTGCGACCGTTCACCTGCGTGGTGGCGTACGGGTGGGACTCGATGATCCCGTCGTAGGCCTGGAGGAACGGCGGGACCTCACAACCCTCGGGCAGCGACCGGAAGCCGTAGGTGACGTCGCCGTCGGGGTTCCGGTTCTTCTCGAACTTGTGGAGGTCCGCGAGCACCTTCGGGTTGCCGCTCTTGCCGACACCGACGAGCACGGCGCCGGCGCCCTCGCCTTCCTCGTCGCCGGGGATGGTGATCGCGAAGCGGAGGTTGCCATTGTTCTCGGAGACGGCACCGACCTCGTTGCCCTGCTGGTCCTGGTAGACGACCTTGGGCTGCTTGCCCGGCTTCTTGCTGTAGAGCCCGCCGGTGAAGTTCTGTGCGTAGTAGACGGTCCCGTTGTCGGCGACGGCGAGGCTCAGCGGGCTGATCAGGCCGCCGACCAGCGTCTTCACCGTGAGCTTGCCGCTCGGCTCGTCGGCGGCTGCCGGCGCGTTCAGCGCACTCCCGGCCAGTGCGACGGCTGCCAGCGCAGCCACCAGATGCTTGCGATGCATGGTTCCTCCACGTGGTTCATTCGGTTGACGTTGCGACCCTGCCCGTCCCGACGTCCCGAGTACATGAGGAGGGAGTCCCGGAGTACCGGGACGCTAAGCCCTGTGGGGGCCGTTTGTACCCGAAACGTCGAGGTTGTACGCCGCCAGGATCCGGTCGGCCGCCACCGTGGCGGGAAGCTCACCCGAGAGAACCTGCTCGCGCACCTGGTCGCGGACCTCACGGACGGTGGGCGAGTGCCGGAGCCGCTGCTCGAGCTCGTCACGGACGAGCGCCCACGTGAAGTCGAGCTGCTGCCCGGCCCGCTTCCGGGCCAGGCCGTCGTCGCCGAGGTGCTCGCGATGGGCCAGGACCCGCTGCCAGAGGTCGTCGACACCGACGTCGGTCAGCCCGGAGCAGGTGACCACCGGTGGCGCCCACTCACCCTTGCCGTGCACGAGCCTGAGCGCGCCCGCGAGGTCGCGAGCCGCCGCGCGGGCCTCCTGCTCGCGGTCGCCGTCGGCCTTGTTGACCGCGATGACGTCGGCGATCTCGAGGATGCCCTTCTTGATGCCCTGCAGCTGGTCGCCGGTGCGGGCCAGGGTCAGGAACAGGAACGTGTCCACCATCCCGGCGACGGTGACCTCCGACTGCCCGACGCCGACCGTCTCGACCAGCACCACGTCGTACCCCGCGGCCTCGAGCACCGTCATCGCCTGCATGGTGGCTCGGGCGACCCCGCCGAGCGTGCCAGCGGACGGCGACGGGCGGATGAAGGCGTTCGGGTCGGCGGAGAGCTTGGCCATCCTGGTCTTGTCGCCGAGCACGGAACCACCGGTCCGGATCGAGCTGGGGTCGACCGCGAGCACGCCGACCCGGTGCCCATCGGCCGTGAGCCGGGTGCCGAGCGTCTCGATGAAGGTCGACTTCCCGACGCCGGGGACACCCGAGATGCCGACCCGGATCGCGTCCCCCTCCCCGGCGAGCTCGGTCAGCAGCGCCCGGGCGTCGTCGCGGTGCTCGCGCTTGGAGGACTCGACCAGCGTGATCGCCTGGGAGACCGACGCCCGCTTCCGGGCGCGGATGCCCTCGACGAGCGCGGCGACGTCGGTCACGGGGTTTCGAGGCTCGTCGCTAGCGCTCCTCGCACCTCAACCACCGTGACCCAGCTGGTCCCGGAGCTTGGCGAGCAGGTCGAGGGCGGACTCGGCGATCACGGTGCCCGGCTGGAACACCGCGGCGGCGCCCATCTCCAACAGCGTCGGTACGTCGTCGGGCGGGATCACCCCGCCGACCACGGTCATGATGTCGGGACGGCCCTGCTCCTCGAGCGCCTTGCGCAGCGCGGGCAGCAGCGCGAGGTGACCGGCGGCCAGGGAGCTGACCCCGACGATGTGCACGTCGGCGTCGACGGCCTGCTGGGCGACCTCCTCCGGCGTGGAGAACAGCGGCCCCACGTCGACGTCGAAGCCCATGTCGGCGAACGCGGAGACCACGACCTTCTGTCCCCGGTCGTGCCCGTCCTGGCCCATCTTGGCGACCAGGATGCGCGGGCGGCGGCCCTCGGCCTCCTCGAACTCGTCGGTGGCCTCACGCACCTGACGGACCAAGGAGTCGCCGGCGGCGTCTGCTTCGTCCCTGAACACGCCGCTGATCGTACGGATCACGGCCTGGTGCCGGCCGTAGACCTTCTCGAGCGCGTCGGAGATCTCGCCGACCGTGGCCTTGGCGCGGGCCGCGTCGACAGCCAGCGCGAGGAGGTTGCCGTCGAGCGAGCTCTTGGTCGCTCCGCGCTCGGCCGAGTTGGTCAGAGCCTCCAGCGCACGGCGTACCTCGTCGTCGTCGCGCTCGGCGCGCAGCCGCTCCAGTTTCGCGATCTGCTGGCGGTAGACGTCGTCGTTGTCCACCCGCAGCACGTCGAGCTTGTCCTCGGCGGCAAGCCGGTAGGTGTTGACGCCGATCACGCGCTGCGTCCCGGAGTCGATCCGGGCCTGGGTGCGCGCCGCCGCCTCCTCGATCCGCATCTTGGGGATGCCCTGCTCGATGGCGTTGGCCATGCCGCCCGCGGCCTCGGCCTCCTGGATGTGCGCCCAGGCCCGCTCGGCGAGGTCGTGGGTGAGCCGCTCGACGTAGTAGGAGCCGGCCCAGGGGTCGATGGTGCCCGTGGTGCCGCTCTCCTGCTGCAGCAGCAGCTGGGTGTTGCGGGCGATCCGCGCCGAGAAGTCGGTCGGCAGCGCGATCGCCTCGTCGAGGGCGTTGGTGTGCAGCGACTGGGTGTGGCCCTGCGTCGAGGCCATCGCCTCGATGCAGGTCCGGCCGACGTTGTTGAAGACGTCCTGGGCGGTCAGCGACCAGCCACTGGTCTGGCTGTGGGTGCGCAGGCTCAGCGACTTCGGGTTCTTCGGGTCGAAGTCGCGCACCAGCCGGGCCCAGATCGCGCGGGCCGCGCGCATCTTGGCGATCTCCATGAAGAAGTTCATCCCGATCGCCCAGAAGAAGCTCAGCCGCGGTGCGAACTTGTCGATGTCGAGACCGGCGTCGAGCCCGGCGCGGAGGTACTCGACCCCGTCAGCGAGCGTGTAGGCGAGCTCGAGGTCCTGCGTGGCCCCGGCCTCCTGGATGTGGTAGCCGGAGATGGAGATCGAGTTGAACCGCGGCATCCGCTCGGCGGTGTAGCTGAAGATGTCGGAGATGATCCGCATGCTCGGCGCCGGCGGGTAGATGTAGGTGTTGCGGACCATGAACTCCTTGAGGATGTCGTTCTGGATGGTCCCCGCGAGCAGCTCCGGCTTCACCCCCTGCTCCTCGGCCGCCGCGATGTAGAGCGCGAGCACCGGCAGCACCGCACCGTTCATCGTCATCGACACCGACATCTCGTCGAGCGGGATTCCGTCGAAGAGCGTGCGAGCGTCGTAGATCGAGTCGATCGCCACGCCGGCCATGCCGACGTCGCCGCGCACCCGCGGGTGGTCCGAGTCGTAGCCGCGGTGCGTGGCCAGGTCGAACGCGACGCTCAGGCCCTTCTGTCCGGCCGCGAGGTTGCGCCGGTAGAACGCGTTGGACTCCTCGGCTGTCGAGAAGCCGGCGTACTGACGGATCGTCCAGGGCTGGGTCGTGTACATCGTCGGGTAGGGCCCGCGCAGGAACGGGCTCAGCCCCGGGAACGTGTCCAGCGCGTCGAGGCCCTCGAGGTGCTCCGGTCCGTAGACCGGCAGGATCTCGATGCCCTCCGGGCTCTGCCACACGTTGCCTGACGGTGGTTGAGGTGCGAGCTTGCGAGCCTCGAAACCACCGTCGGACAGCTCCAGCCCGGCGAAGCTCTTCGGGACGCTCATGCCAGCTTCTCCCTCGTCCGGGTCAGGAAGTCCAGCGCGTTCACGCCCATCGCGCAGGAGTCGTCGACGTCGAGGACGTCAGGCTTGCCGGCGACGACGACGTGGGTGGCGCCTGCCTTGCGCAGCGCCTCGACGGCGTCCGCACCCCACTCGGTGTACGTCGCGTCGGCACCCGCCAGGCACACGACCGGCTGCCCGCCGTATGCCGCCAGCAGCGCGTCGACGCCGTCGGTCGCGCCCGCCGGCTCGACGCCGATGCCGCCCGCGGCGAACAGGTTGGCCGCGAACGTCGCGCGCGCGGTGTGCGAGGCGACACTGCCGAGCGTCGCCAGGAAGACCGGCTGGGTTGCCGGCTCGTCGCGCATCGCCTCGAAGGGTGCGCCGTAGCGTCGCACCTCGTCGGTGTCAGGGGCCGGCGCGCGATCGGGCAGCGTCTCGGCCAGGTTGGGGAACTCGGTGAGCCCGGTGAGCGGCCGCCTCCGGGTCGCGATCGCGGCGTCCCGCTTGGCCACGGTCGCCTCGATCTCAGCATCGAGGTCGGCGCCGTCGTCGAGCCGCCCGAACAGGTCCCACGCCGCCACGGCCAGGTCGTCGGTGAGCTTCTCGACGGCATACGCGCCGCCGGCCGGGTCCGCCACGTGGGCGACGTGCGCCTCGTCGACCAGCAGGTGCGAGGTGTTGCGCGCGACCCGGCGACCCAGCGCGTCGGGGCGGCCGAGCGGCGAGTCGAACGGCAGCACGGTGACCGCGTCGGCACCGCCCACCCCGGCGGCGAACGCAGCGACGGTGGTGCGGAGCATGTTCACCCAGGGGTCGTACTTGCTCATCATCGGGCGGCTGGTCACCGCGTGCTGTCGCATCTCCCGCGGCGCCGCCTCGCTGAGCTCGAGGACGCGCGCCCACAGCCGGCGTGCGGCGCGCAGCTTGGCGATGGTGGCGAACTGCTCGTCGGTGGCGGCGTACCGGAACTCCACCAGGTCGGCTGCCTGATCCACGCTCAGCCCGGCGTCGGTCAGGGTCCGGAGGTAGGTCGCGCCGGCGGCCATCGACCAGCCGAGCTCCTGCACGTCGGAGGCGCCGCGGTCGTGGACCTTGGTCGCGTCCACGACGAACGCGCGGACGCCGGCCTGCCATGCGGTCCTGGCCAGCTCGGCCGTGGCATCGTCCGCCGGCACCCCGAAGTTGGTCGCGGCATGCAGCTCGCGGTCGCCGGCGTAGGCGAGGAACGCGGCGGGGTCGACGCCGTCGAGGACGACGGGCGCGAGGTCGAGCAGCACGCCCTCGAGCAGCACGGTCAGATCGACGTCACCGCTCCCCTGCACCCACAGGCTGGTCACGCCGCCCTCGAGGTCGACGATCGCCTCCTCGTGGGCGAGCTTCGGGTCGTCGGCGCGCACCAGCGCGCGTACGTCCCAGTCGCCCTGCCGGGTGGGTCGGCCGCTGGTCGTCCGGCCCTCCAGCAGGTCGGGGGTGCCGAGCGGGGTGATCTGGATGCCGTCGAGGGTGCTCTTGGTGAGCTTGTCCCAGACCAGCGTGTCGGCGTCGTCGTCACCGAGACGCCTCGCCTTGCGCAGCACGGCGGCAGCAGCCGCCTCCCAGTCCGCCACCGACGCGCGGTCCTCCGGGGAGGCGAGGCGGAGCGAACCCTGTTCGGGCTCGAGCTCGTCGGGCTCGTCCAGGCCGCCCTCGACGGTGGTGGCGGGACGCTCTTCGGTCATGGTGCGCACCCTAGAAGCAGTGAGCACCCGTCTGAAGCGAGTGTGAACATTCGGACGCTGGACGTGAGGTATTCCTCAGTGCGCCCAGCGCGAGCCGACCGCCACCCGGACCCATGAGCGCGACCAGGTCCACGACGAAATCCTCTCCGACGCCGTCGCTGACCGCGTGGTCGTGGTCGTCAGGACGGCGGCCGGCCTAAGCCGGCACCGCGGGCCGGATGTTCTGGTTGCCGGAGAACACGTTGTCGGGGTCGTACTCACCCTTGACCCCGGCCAGGCGGTCGTACTTCGCCGCTCCGAAGGCGGCCTTGATCCGATCGTCGCCCTCGTCCCCGATGAAATTGAGATAGACACCGCCGGTCGTGAACGGCGCATTGGCCTTACGGTAGTCGCGCACCCACGCGATGTTGGCCTCGTCGTCGGCGGCCTCCGCCCAGGTCGCGAACGGATGGCTCACCCAGCGGGCGCCGCGCTCGCTCATCGGCGTCGCGTCCTCGTCGATGCGAGCCAGCGCACCGCCCCACGGCAGCAACAGGTGCTGGGTCAGCGGAGAGGGTCGATGAGTCCCCGCCTCGATGAACACGTCGAGCGCCTCGTCGGGGAAGGAGTCGTGGTAGTCGGCGCTCCAGTACTGCCGGAACCCCGGAGGGTCATCGATCATCGACTGCAGCGCGGCATAGGGCATCGGGCCGACCAGATCGACGTCGGGGCCGAGGTCCCGCATCACCTTGACGACATCGGCACCGGTCGCCTCGTCGCCGTTCCAGCAGACAGCGAGGCCGACAGCGGGTTGACCCTGCAGGTGAGCCGGGACGAACTCCTCGGGTGGGCCGCTGAGCATCACCAGCGCCGTGCCCAGCTCCTCGGGAGAGCTGTCCGCCCAGTCGCGGAAGACCCTGGAGATCTCCGGCGCCCGGCCCGCCGGCCACAGCATCAGTCCGCCGATGATCATCGGTCCGACCGGGTGCAGCTGGAACTCGAGCGCCGTGACGACACCGAAGTTCCCACCGCCGCCCTTGCTCGCCCACAGCAGGTCCTGGTGCTGAGTCTCGTCCGCGCGGATCTCCCGACCGTCCGCGGTCACCAGCTCGATGGCCAGCAGGTTGTCGCAGCTGAGTCCGTGCTGCCGCTCGAGCCAGCCCGAGCCGCCGCCGAGGCTGAGCCCGGCAACGCCCGTCGTGGAGACGCGGCCGCCGGTGGTGGCGAGCCCGAACGCCTGCGCGGCGGCGTCGAACTCCGCCCACGTGCAGCCACCGCCGACCCGCGCGCGGCGGGCCGCCTGGTCGATCTCGATCGACTTCATCGGCCGTACGTCGATGACCAGACCGTCGTCATTGCTGGATACGCCGGCCACCGAGTGGCCGCCGGACCTCACGGCCACCTGGAGCTGGTCGGTCCGGGCGCGCTCAAGCGCGGTCCGTACGTCGGCGGCACTCTCGCAAGCCGCGATGAGCCGCGGCCGCTTGTCGATCATCGCGTTGAACAGCGACCGCTGCTCGTCGTACTCAGCCTCGTCCGGTCCGATCCACTTCATCGCGCCCTGCTTCCGGTCGGTCCCTCCGGAGCCACGTTCCTCCGGGGCGAGCAGGCGCGAAAGTCTGGGCTAGACCTCGGTGCGGCCGTCGTTGTCCTTGTTGCGCAGGCCGATCTTGCTGCCCAGCCAGACCAGCGGGTCGTACTTCCGATCCGCGACGCGTTCCTTCATCGGGATGATCGCGTTGTCGGTGATCTTGATCCCCTCGGGACAGACCTCGGTGCAGCACTTGGTGATGTTGCACATCCCGATCCCGGCGGCCTCCGAGGCCAGCTGGCGCCGGTCATGGGTGTCCAGCGGGTGCATGTCGAGCTCGGCGTACCGCAGGAAGAACCGCGGCCCGGCGAACGCCTTTTTGTTGTCCTCGTGGTCACGGACGACGTGGCAGACGTTCTGGCACAGGAAGCACTCGATGCACTTGCGGAACTCCTGGCCGCGCTCGACGTCGATCTGCGCCATCCGGCGCTTGCCGTCGGCATCGCGTGGCCCGAGCTCGGCGTACGGGAGCTCCTTGGCCTTCTCGTAGTTGTAGGACACGTCGGTCACCAGGTCGCGGATCACCGGGAAGGTACGCATCGGGGTGACCGTGATCGTCTCCTCCGGCTCGAAGTCCGAGAGCCGCGTCATGCACAGCAGCCGGGGCTTGCCGTTGATCTCCGCGGAGCAGGAGCCGCACTTGCCGGCCTTGCAGTTCCAGCGGATCGCGAGGTCGCCGGTCTGGGTGGCCTGGAGCCGGTGCAGTGCGTCGAGCACGACTTCGCCCTCCGAGACCTCCACCGTGTAGTCGGTGAGCTCGCCGCTCTGGTCGTCGCCCCGCCAGACGCGCATCTTGAGGTCGTAACCCATGGCAGTCAGCTCTCCTCGAAGTACTTCTTGAGCTCGTCCGGCATCACCGGCAGTGGCTTCTCGTCGAGCACCACCCCGTCGCCGCTGTCGTTGAGGGTGACGATCAGGTTCTTCTTGCCCCATACGTCGTGGTCGGTCTTCGGGAAGTCGTCGCGGGTGTGACCGCCACGGGACTCCTCGCGGGCCAGCGCCGCCTTCGCGATGGACTCCGAGACGATCAGCATGTTGCGCAGGTCGATGGCGAGGTGCCAGCCCGGGTTGTACTGGCGGTGACCCTCCACCACCATCGACTTCGCCCGCTCCTTGAACGCCTCGATCTCGTCGAGCGACCGCTGCAGCTCCTCGCCGGTGCGGATGATGCCGACCAGGTCGTTCATCGACTGCTGCAGGTCCTGCTGGATCGTGTAGGGGTTCTCGCCGCCCTCCACCTCGAACGGCGCCACCGCGCTGGCCGACGCTGCCTTGATGTCGTCCTCCGCGATCGCGGGCCGGGCGTCGGCGAGGCTGTTGGCGTACGTCGTGGCTGCCTCGCCTGCCAGCTTGCCGAAGACCAGCAGGTCGCCGAGCGAGTTGCCACCGAGCCGGTTCGAGCCGTGCATGCCGCCCGAGCACTCGCCCACGGCGTACAGGCCGGTGACCGCGCTCTCCTGGGTGTCGGGGTCGACCTCGACCCCGCCCATCACGTAGTGGCAGGTCGGCCCGATCTCCATCGGCTCCGCGGTGATGTCGACGTCGGCCAGCTCCTTGAACTGGTGGTACATCGACGGCAGCCGCTTCTTGATGAACTCGGGCGTACGACGCGAGGCGATGTCGAGGAAGATGCCGCCGTGCGGTGATCCGCGGCCCGCCTTGATCTCCGAGTTGATGGCTCGAGCCACCTCGTCACGGGGCAGCAGCTCGGGTGGCCGGCGGTTGTTCTTCTTGTCGTCGTACCACCGGTCCGCCTCCTCCTCGTTGTCGGCGGTCTCCGCCTTGAAGAAGTCGGGGATGTAGTCGAACATGAACCGCTTGCCCTCGGAGTTCTTGAGGATGCCGCCGTCGCCGCGCACCGACTCCGTGACCAGCAGCCCCTTCACCGACGGCGGCCAGACCATGCCTGTCGGGTGGAACTGCACGAACTCCATGTTGATCAGCGCGGCGCCGGCTCGCAGGGCGAGCGCGTGGCCGTCGCCGGTGTACTCCCAGGAGTTCGAGGTCACCTTGAACGACTTGCCGATGCCGCCGGTCGCGAGGATCACCGACGGCGCCTCGAACGTGATGAACCGCCCGGTCTCGCGCCAGTAGCCGAAGGCGCCTGAAATTTTCGGCTCGCCGGCTCCCTTGTCCAGGAGCAGGTCGGTGATCGTGCACTCCATGAACACGTCGATGCCGAGCTGCACGGTGCGCTGCTGGAGGGTGCGGATCATCTCCAGGCCGGTGCGGTCGCCGACGTGGGCGAGGCGGGCGTACCGGTGCCCGCCGAAGTCGCGCTGGGAGATCAGGCCGTCCTCGGTGCGGTCGAAGAGCGCTCCCCAGTCCTCGAGCTCCTGGACCCGCTCGGGCGCCTCCTGTGCGTGCAGCTGCGCCATCCGCCAGTTGTTGAGCATCTTGCCGCCGCGCATGGTGTCCCGGAAGTGCACCTCCCAGTTGTCCTCGGGCCAGCGGTTGCCCATGGCAGCGGCGATGCCGCCCTCGGCCATCACCGTGTGTGCCTTGCCGAGGAGCGACTTGCAGACCACGGCGGTGCGGGCGCCTGCCTCGTGAGCCGCGATCGCCGCGCGCAGACCGGCGCCACCGGCACCGACCACGACCACGTCGTAGGTGTGCCGCTCCTGGCCGCCGGACTCGTCAGCGTTCATCTCGTTGCCGGTCATCGGGTGCCGGGTGCTGTCGGTCGACATCAGAAGAACCTCACGTCCTCGATCGTCCCGTTGGCGACGAGCATGATGTAGAGGTCGACCAGCGCCACCGAGAACAGGGAGTACCACGCGTACTGCGGGTGCTTGGCGTTCAGCTTCGACACCCAGGTCCAGAGCTTGTAGCGGACCGGGTGCTTCGAGAAGTGCCGCAGTCGACCACCGGTGATGTGCCGGCAGGAGTGGCACGACAGCGTGTAGAGCCAGATCAGCGCGACGTTGATGATCATCAGCACGGTGCCGAGACCCATGTGGATGCCGTCGCTCTCGCCGTGCGCCGGGCCGAAGGCGAGGAACACGTCGTAGGTCAGCACCAGGGCGACGAGCACCGCGGCGTACCAGAAGTAGCGGTGGATGTTCTGCAGGATCAGGGGCAGCCGGGTCTCACCGGAGTACGACCCGTGCGGCTCGGCGACCGCGCACGCGGGCGGTGACAGCCAGAACGCGCGGTAGTAGGCCTTGCGGTAGTAGTAGCAGGTCAGCCGGAAGCCGAGCGGGAAGATCAAGATGATCAGCGCCGCCGAGAGCGGGAAGCCGTTGAACGGCGTACCGAAGTCCGCGGCGGCGCCGCAGTCGTCGGTGAGGCACGGGGAGTAGAACGGCGACAGGTAGGGCTCGGTGAAGTAGTCCCTGCCCATGAAGGCCCGGATCGTCGCGTAGACGATGAACGCGAAGAACACCGTGAACGTCGTCAGCGGAGCGAGCCACCAGCGGTCGTTGCGGAGGGTCTTCTCCTCGATCTGAGCCCTGGTCGGGCCGTGCACCCCAGTCGTCATCAGCACCCTTCCGTCGGTGAGACCGGGCTGAGTCTGCACTCTCGAGGCGATATGTGAAAGGGCCCACACCGCGGTGTGAAAGTGCCCACATTTCCTGCTGTTCACATGACAGCCACCCCATTGCGGGCATCCGGTCGACGGCGCCCGAGACCGTGGGCTCATGAGGATCGCCCTGGTGACCGAGACGTTCTACCCCGCCACCGACGGCACGACCACGACGCTCAAGGCACTGGCCGACCGGCTGGTCGACACCGGCCACGAGGTGCAGATCGTGGCGCCCGGTCCCGGTATCACGTCGTACCGGGGCTGCCCGGTCGTCCGGATCCGGCCCCTGGATCCGGCCGGCGCCCAGGTGCGGGCCGCTCTCGAGGCGTTCCGCCCCGACCTCGTGCACGTGACCTCCCCCGGCCTCCTGGGGCGCAAGGCGCTCAAGCACACCCGCCGGCAGGGCATCCGCTCGGTCGTCGTCGAGCAGGGCGCGGCACTCGACGTGGCCGCCGACTACTGGCGCGCGAAGGTCGCCGACCGTGCTGACGCCGTACTCGTCACGTCCTCGTGGATGGTCGAGCGGATGGCCGAGTTCGGCGTGACCGCATCGCTGTGGCGGCCCGGTGTCGACACCGACGCCTACACGCCCGCGCTGCGCGACCAGTGGCTGCACGACGTGTGGTCGCGGGCCAAGTCCCCCGAGGGCCCGCAGGTCGTGGTCGGCTACGTCGGCGGGCTGCACAAGAGGAACGGCGTACGCCGGCTGGCCGAGGTGGCCACGATCCCGAACTCCCGCCTGGTCGTGATCGGTGCCGGGCCCGAGCGCGACTGGCTGCGGGCCAAGGCAGCGGACGCGAAGCTGGTCGGGCCGCTGCACACCGGAGACCTGACGATCGCGCTGCCCAGCCTCGACGTGCTCGTGCACCCCGGGGAGCACGAGACCTGCTGCCATGCGCTGCGGGAGGCCGCCGCCAGTGGCGTGCCGGTCGTCGCACCGAGGTCCGGCGGCGCGCCCGACGTCGTGCGCCACCTCGAGACGGGCCTGCTCTACGACCCGCGCGATCCCCGCGACCTGAGGCGTGCGGTCGCGGCGGTTGTCGCCGACCGGCACCGCGCATTGCTGGGCAAGCAGGCCCGCGAGATCGCCCAGCTGCGCACCTGGACCGACGCGGTCGACGAGCTCATCGCCGAGCACTACCCGCTCGGCGTCGCCGCCGGCTGAGCCCACTTCCATATGCTTCGGGCGTGAGCTCTGCCTCGGAGATCCTCGAACGCGACGGTGAGCTGGAACGGATCGCCGACGCGCTCGACTCCGCGAGCAAGGGCTCCGGCCGGGTCGTCGTGGTCGAGGGCGTCGCCGGGATCGGCAAGACCCGGTTGGTCCACGAGACCCGCGACCTGGCCCGGCTGCGGGGGTTCGGACGACTGCAGGCGACCGGCGACGAGACCGAGACCGCGATGGCCTGGGGCGTCGTGCGCCAGATGGTGGAGCGGTCGGTGTCGCGCTACAGCGGTGACGCTCGCGGGGCGATCCTCGAGGGCCCGGCCGGACGCGCGCTACAGGCGCTCGACGTGGCACCCGAGGCCGGAGCGTCCGACGCCGACATCGCACGCACGCTGCACGCGCTCTGGTGGGTGGCCATCGACCTGTCGTCGACCCGGCCGCTGCTGATCACCGTCGACGACGCGCAGTGGGCCGACCAGCCCTCGCTGCGGTTCCTCAACTACCTGGCGCGCCGGGTGGCCGACCTGCCGATCGCGCTGGTGGTGGCGACCCGGCCACCGCCCGACGGCAACGCGGCGCTCGCGGAGCTGACCGTCTCGCCGTACGTCGAGCGGTTGCTGCCCGAGGTGCTCTCCCCCGTCGCCGTCGCCGCGTTCCACACCCCCGACGGACTGACGCCGTGCCCCGAGGTAGTGGCCGCGATGCACGCGGCCTGCGGGGGCAACCCGTTCCTCACCGGAGCGCTGCTCGACGAGCTGGTGAACGCGGGCCACAACGTCGGGCTGCCGGCGACCGCTGATGCCATCACCGGCCTGGGGCCGGCGACGATCTCGCGGGCGATGCTCAGCCGGGTGCCCGAGCCCTCCCTCAGGCTGGCCGGCGCGGTCGCCGTGCTCGGCCTGCACGCCGGCCCCTGGCTGGCCGGGCAGGTGGCCCAGCTCGACCCCGACGAGCTCAGCGCGTCCGTCGACGCGCTGGTGCGGGCCAACGTGTTCGTGGGCGGCGTTGACGGGCTGACCTTCGTGCACCCGGTGATCCGCGAGGCCACGCTGGCGGCGCTCGGCCCGCTGCAGGAGGCGGCGCTGCACGGTCGGGCCGTGACCGCGCTGCATGCCCAACACGCGCCGGCCCGGCAGCTCGGGCCGCACCTGCTGATGGCACCGGTGGGCACGCTCCCGATGGCTGCCGACATCCTCGTCGAGGCGGCCAGCGAGTCGGCGGCCGCCGGCGACCACGAGGTAGCCATTGCCTGCCTGGAGCGAGCGCTGACCGAGCGCCCGGGCGACCTGGCCATCCGTGAGCGGCTGGGCCGGAACCTCCTACGGTTCTCACGTTCCGACGAAGCCCGACCTCACCTGCAGGCGGCCGCCGACGCCGCCGAGGACGTCCGGCACCGTGCGGAGCTGATCGCCGCCATCGCGATGACCACCAGCCTCGAGGACAGCCCATCCGCCGCGGTCGCCGAGCTCGTGACCGTGCTCGAGGAGTGGCCACCGGTGAGCGAGGAACCGGCTCGGCTCGTCCTCGAGGCGCGATTGGGGATGCTGCGCTCGTTCCTGCCCGCGCAGCGCCGGGTGGCCGCCGACCACCTGAAGCAGTTCGTCGGCCTGGCCGGCCGGACTCCGGAGGAACGGGTCCTGCTGGCGCTGCTCGGACAGCGCGGTCGCTACCACAGCGACCCGCACCAGGAGGTGGCCGAGTACGCCCGGCGCGCGCTCGCCGGCGGTGCGCTCTTCGACGACGCCACTCGCGGGTCCGGGTTGGTGAGCTGGGTCCTGGCGATGATGTCGCTGATCAGTGCGGACGGCATGACGGAGGGGCAGGCGGAGTTCGACCGGGCCCGGCTCCGGGTCACCCGCGGTGGCTCCCCGGTCGACTACGCGATGGTGCTCAACGCCAGCATGCTGCTTGCCTGGCGTCGCGGTGACGTGACGGCCACTGAGACCGAAGCGGAGTCGATCCTGGCCGCGGTCCGCGACGAGCCGTTCGGACCCGAGGTGATCTCGATCCGGGCGACCGCCACCAACTTCGCGTGCTTCACCGCCCTGGAGCGGCGCGACCTCGACTCCGCCATCCGGCTGCTGAGGGAGTTCGACGAGTCGCGCGGCGGCGTCAACGTGGTGCCGACGGTCTGGCTGTACGAGGTCCGGGCAAGGGTCGCGCTCGCCGCGGACGACGCCCATGGAGCGCTCCGGCAGCTGAAGACCCTGAAGGCCGAGCTGGACGAGCTCAACGCCGACCCCGCACCGCTCGCCTGGCGCCTTGCTGCCGCGATCGCCTGGTCCCGGACCGGCGAGACCGAGCGGGCCGAGCAGGCACTCGCCGAGCACGTGGAGCTGTGCCAGCGGTGGGGCTCGCCGACCGACCTCGGGGCGGCGCTGCGCGTGGCCGCCAGGTTCGAGCCGGATCCCGAGGTGCGCTCCGACCGACTGGCCGAGGCGGTGGCCGTGCTGGCGACGGCTCACGACCGGCTCGAGTACGCCAAGTCCCTGACCGACCAGGCCGAGACCTGGCGGGCGCTCGGGCGGCGTACCGAAGCGAGGGCGGGGCTCAACGCCGCCGGCGAGATCGTCGAGGCCTGCGGCTCCCCCGCCGTACGGGACCGGATCGCCTCCGCCCTCGAGGCGATCGGCGACCGGCCCCGGCGCAGCATCGCGCTGGGAGCGGAGTCGCTCACCGCCAGTGAGCGCCGGGTGGCGAGCCTGGCCGTCGAAGGCCGGAGCAACCGGGACATCGCCCAGGAGCTCTTCGTCTCCCCGAAGACGGTCGAGAACCACCTCGGAAGGGTCTACACCAAGCTCGGCATCGGCAACCGCCGCGAGCTCGCCGGGGCCCTCGCCTGACGTATCTCACACGCCCAGCGGCGTCTCGGACCCTCCAGCGGCGGTAGCGTGGAATCGTGGCACCAGCGACTCCACCCCCCGAGCAGGCGTATCACCCGATCCCGCGGCGGACCCTCATCAAGGGATCCAGCGCCTCGCGCAACACGATCGCCCTGAAGATGCTGATGGCGGTCAGCGGCATCGCGTTCATCGGGTTCGTGCTCGCGCACATGTACGGCAACCTCAAGGCCTTCGCCGGCCACGACGCCTTCAACGAGTACGCGCACCACCTCCGTGAGATCGGCGAGCCGATGCTCCCGCACGAGGGACTGCTGTGGATCCTCCGTGCCGGGCTGATCCTGGCGCTGGTGGTGCATGTGGTGTGCGCGGTCGTGCTGTGGCGCCGCGCCGGCCGAGCTCGCACGACCAAGTACGTCGTGAAGAAGAACAACGCCTCCACGTTCTCGTCGCACTGGATGCGTTGGGGCGGCGTGACGCTGCTCATCTTCATCGTCTGGCACCTGCTGAACTTCACGATCGGCAAGGTCAACCCCAGCGGCGGCGAGACCAACGATCCGTACAACCTGATGGTCGACACGTTCGACCTGTGGTGGATGACGCTGATCTACCTGGCGGCCATGGTGGCGCTCGGCCTGCACCTGCGGCACGGGATCTGGAGCGCCGCCCAGACCCTCGGGCTGACCAACAACGCCAAGGCCCGCCGCAACGCCAACGTGCTCGGCTACGGATTCGCCATCCTGATCGCGGGTGGCTTCTCGCTGGTCCCGATCTTCGTCCTCGCCGGCGTCATCGAGAAGTGAAGGGCTAGGAACCTGACATGACCGACATGCCCGACACCACCAACGCGTTCGACCCGTCACACACCGTGTCGCACGACGAGACCTACGACGACGCCTCGGGTTACTACGTCGACGGCGACCCGATCGCCGACACCAAGGCGCCCTCCGGTCCGCTGGAGGAGCGCTGGGGCACCCGGCAGTTCGAGGCCCGGATCGCCAACCCCGCCAACCGTCGCCGACTCTCGGTGATCGTGGTCGGCACGGGCCTGGCCGGCGCCTCGGCAGCCGCAACGCTCGGCGAGGCCGGGTACGTCGTGAAGTCGTTCTGCTACCAGGACTCGCCGCGCCGCGCGCACTCGATCGCGGCGCAGGGCGGCATCAACGCGGCCAAGAACTACAAGGGCGACGGCGACTCCATCCATCGGCTGTTCTACGACACGATCAAGGGCGGCGACTACCGCTCCCGCGAGTCCAACGTCTA
The DNA here is from genome assembly GCA_963809015.1 of uncultured Actinomycetota bacterium. Lineage (GTDB taxonomy): Bacteria > Actinomycetota > Actinomycetes > Propionibacteriales > Nocardioidaceae > Nocardioides. The sequence goes on along the minus strand of CAWEHX010000008.1, from coordinate 369,723 downwards.
CCGGCTCGCCCAGGTCAGCGTGAACATCATCGACCAGTGCGTTGCCCAGGGCGTGCCGTTCGCGCGTGAGTACGGCGGCCTTCTCGACAACCGCTCGTTCGGCGGAGTCCAGGTCTCCCGCACGTTCTACGCCCGCGGCCAGACCGGGCAGCAGCTGCTGATCGGCGCCTACCAGGCCCTCGAGCGCCAGGTCGCCGCCGGCACCGTGAAGTGCTACACCCGGCACGAGATGCTCGAGCTGATCGTGGTCGACGGACGGGCCCGCGGCATCATCGTGCGCGACCTGGTCACCGGCGAGATCGAGACCTACTTCGCCGACGTCGTGGTGCTCGCCTCCGGCGGCTACGGCAACGTCTTCTTCCTGTCCACGAACGCCATGGGCAGCAACGTGACCGCGACCTGGCGGGCGCACCGCAAGGGCGCTTACATGGCCAACCCCTGCTACACGCAGATCCACCCGACGTGCATCCCGGTGACCGGCACGCATCAGTCCAAGCTGACGCTGATGTCGGAGTCGCTGCGCAACGACGGCCGGATCTGGGTGCCCAAGAACAAGGCCGACTGCGACAAGCCGCCGCAGGACATCCCCGAGGACGATCGCGACTACTACCTGGAGCGGATCTACCCGGCCTTCGGCAACCTGGTCCCCCGCGACATCGCGTCCCGGCAGGCCAAGAACGTCTGCGACGAAGGTCGCGGCGTCGGGCCGGCCGTCGACGGCGTACGCCGGGGGGTCTACCTCGACTTCGCCGACGCCACCGAGCGGCTCGGCCGCGAGGCGATCGAGGACAAGTACGGCAACCTCTTCGACATGTACGCCCGGATCACGGGCGAGGACCCCTACACGGTGCCGATGCGGATCTACCCCGCGGTGCACTACGTGATGGGCGGCCTCTGGGTCGACTACGACCTGCAGTCGACGATCCCCGGGCTTTTCGTGACCGGCGAGGCCAACTTCTCCGACCACGGCGCCAACCGCCTGGGTGCGTCCGCACTGATGCAGGGCCTGGCCGACGGCTACTTCGTGCTGCCGAACACCATCCGCGACTACCTGGCCGAGGGACCCTTCGACAAGATCGCCGAGGACGACCCGGCGGTGCTGGAGGCGCAGGAGTCGGTCCGGCAGCGGGTCGAGAGGTTCCTGACCACCAACGGCACCCGCAGCGTCGACTCCTACCACCGCGAGCTCGGCCACATCATGTGGGAGTACTGCGGGATGGAGCGCACCGCCGAGGGCCTGCGCAAGGCGATCGACCTGATCCGCTCGCTGCGCGACGACTTCTGGCGCAACGTGAAGGTGCTCGGCGAGGCCGACACCATGAACCAGTCCCTCGAGCGGGCGGGCCGGGTCGCCGACTTCTTCGAGCTCGGCGAGCTGATGTGCATCGACGCGCTCAACCGGCGCGAGTCGTGCGGCGGCCACTTCCGGGCGGAGTCGCAGACCGAGGAGGGCGAGGCGCTGCGCCACGACGACCAGTACGCCTACGTCGCCGCGTGGGAGTGGGCCGGCGAGGACGGCACGCCGGTCATGCACAAGGAGAACCTCGAGTACGAGTTCACCGAGATGAAGCAGAGGTCGTACAAGTAATGAAGGTGACGCTGAACATCTGGCGCCAGCCGGACGCATCGAGCTCTGGCGCGATGCACACCTACGAGCTCGACGACGTCTCGGAGGACATGTCCTTCCTTGAGATGCTCGACGTCCTCAACGAGGAGCTGAACGCCAACGGCGAGGAGCCGATCGCGTTCGACTCCGACTGCCGCGAGGGCATCTGCGGCATGTGTGGGCTGATGATCAACGGCGAGGCCCACGGCCCCGAGGTCACCACCACCTGCCAGCTGCACATGCGCTCGTTCGTCGACGGCGACACGATCACCATCGAGCCGTGGCGCGCCGACGCGTTCCCGGTCATCAAGGACCTCTGCGTCGACCGGGGCGCGTTCGACCGGATCATCCAGCAGGGCGGCTACATCTCGGTCAACACCGGCGCCGCACCCGACGCGCACGCCACCCCGGTGCCGAAGGACAAGGCCGATCGGGCGTTCGACGTGGCCACCTGCATCGGCTGCGGCGCCTGCGTCGCCGCCTGCCCCAACGGCTCCGCCTCGCTGTTCCTGGGCGCCAAGATCACTCACCTCGGCGAGCTGCCGCAAGGTCAGGCCGAGCGGGACACCCGCGTCGTCAACATGGTCGGCCAGCACGACCACGAGGGCTTCGGCGGCTGCACCAACATCGGCGAGTGCACGGCCGCGTGTCCCAAGGAGATCCCGCTCGACGTGATCTCACGACTCAACTGGGACCTGCACGCGGCGCTGCGTCACGGTCACTGACCAGCACCACTCGCTCGCCCACGCTCGGCGTCAGCGGCACGGTGGCCACCTCCTGCTCCCGGACCGCCTCGTGGAACCGCGCTGGCGGGGACACGAAGAGCTGACGGTGGTTCCCCGGCCGCAGTCGGCGCAGCCCGATCGGCCAGTAGGTGCCGTAGTGCACGGCCAGCGTCCAACGGGCGCCGACCTGTCCCACCGCGGTCACCGCCTGCTCCGGGTCGAGGTGGTCGTCAGGAAGCGTCGGACCCCACCCGCCGATCGGGGCGAGCGCCACGTCGACCGGCCTCACCTGGACCACGTCGTCTCGCATCCCCGTGTCGCCGGGGAACCACGCTGAGACGCCCTCGGTCGCGAACCGAAATCCCATCGCGGGAGCGGAGCGCCGGTGCGCCACCGAGCGCCGACCGTCGTGGTGGGCCGGCAGCACCTCGACGTCGACGCCCGCGACGGCCAGGGCGTCGCCCGGCCGCGCCTCGATGACGTTCAGCCGGGACAGGCCGCGGACCAGCCGCGGGGCGCCGTACGGCACCACGATCGGCGTGCCCGGCACAAAGCGGCGCAGCGAGCGCAGGTCGAGGTGGTCGTAGTGGAGGTGCGAGACCAGCACCAGGTCGGCCTCGGCGCAGCGCTCGTCGGGGTCGTCGATCATGCGGCGCAGCGCGAACAGCCCGCGCCCGAAGAGAGGGTCAGTCGCGATCCGCATCGACCCGAGCTCGACGGTCGTCGACGAGTGACCCCACCACGTGACGGCGAGGGGAGCACGCACGCTCCGAGTCTAGGGAGCCGAGAGAGTGACTTCAGGTGCTTTTTCGTCGTACGACGGCGATCAGGCCCAGCATGGCGGCCGCCCCGCCGGCGAACGGGCCGACCCAGCGGCTCCCCGAGGGTGTGGTCGCTCCTCCGGTGGCCGGGAGCTCGACCAGCGACGGCGTCTGCGGACCCTGCACCGCGCCGACCTCCTCCTCCCGCTGGGCCCGCGCCTCGGGCGAGGTGTGCGCCCAGGCGGCGGCGTACATCACGACCCGCGAGAAGTAGTTGATCCAGACGACCAGGATCAGCGCGATCCCGAAGGCCTGGAAGGCCGGCTGGCCCTTCGTGGTCGTGAGCAGCAGTCCCGAGAGCTGCTTGAGGATCTCGAACCCCACCGCCCCGAGCAGCGCACCCTTCAACAGCGAGCGCTTGGGGGTGTGCGGGTCGGCCAGCAGCCGGAACAGGGCCAGGAACAGCACCGTGCTGGCCAGCAGGCCGACCACCACCGCCAGCACCCACAGCAGCGGCTCCAGCGCCAGGCCGAGGCCGAGCACGTCGAGGATCTCCTCGGACAGCCGGCCGACCAGCCCGGAGACGCCGACGCTGAGCAGCAGCACGAGACCCACGGTGGCCAGCGTGACCAGGTCGCGCAGCTTGCCGATCACGAAGCTGGGCTGCTCGTAGGCCGGCAGCTCGAAGACGATCAGCAGTGCGTCGCGCATGCTGGAGAGCCAGCCCAGGCCGGCGTACAGCACGCCCAGCAGGCCGAACCCGACCGCCGCACCAGCCGCGTTCTCGATCGTGTCGAGGGAGATCTGCGTGTCACCGTTTCCGATCATCCCCGGGAAGATCTCGGCGATCGCGTCCACGGTCGCGTCCCGGGCGTCCGGGTAGACACCGGAGATCCAGCCCACCGCTGCGAACGCGAGGGCCAGGATCGGGAAGAACGAGAGGAAGCCGAAGTAGGTGACCGCACCGGCCTGCTGACCGGCCTTCACCGACGAGTAGTGCTCCTGGGTCCGCAGCAGGTGGTCGACGACCGGCCGTTTCCGTCGGAGCGCCGTGAGTCGTTCCTTGGGACTGGCCATGCGGTCACCTACTGGGTGTCGAGTGCGGGAAGCAGCGGGAACTCTCTGGTCGGTTGCCAGCCATGCTCCGGGTCATGCACGTAGAGGTGGAACTCGTCGACCCGGAACTCGCACTCGAAGCCCGCGAGCTCGGCGAATGCCTGGTCCAGCGGACCGTCGCTGAGGTGGTGCGCGATCGTCACGTGCGGGTGGTACGGAAAGTCCAGCTCGATGTCGAGCGGCCCCCGGCGTACGGCGTCGGCGAGCTGTTCGCACTGGGAGATCCCCTCCACCAGGGTCACGAACACCACCGGCGACACGGGCCGGAAGGTGCCGGTGCCGCGCAGGTGCACCGGGAACGCCCGGACCTCGGCGGCGGCCTCCGTGAGGTGGTCCTCGATCGTGCTCAGGTCCTCACCGACGTCGGTCGGCGGCACCAGCGTGATGTGGGTCGGGATCATCGCCGCGGTCGTGTCGCCGACGGAGCGGCGGTAGTCCTGGAGCTGGGTGGCCCACGGCTCCGGGATCGCGACCGCGACACCGATGGTCGGCATCAGGCCCGGCCGGTCGGAGCCACGAAGCCGACGCGCTGGTAGACGTCGCGCAGGGTCGCCTCGGCCACCGCACCGGCGGTCTCTGCCCCCTTGCGAAGCACCTCGGTCAGGTGTGCCTGGTCGTCGAGAAGCTCCAGGGTCCGCTCGCGGAACGGCGTCACGAAGTTGACCACGCACTCGGCAAGGTCCTTCTTGAGGTCGCCGTACCCCTTGTCGGCGTACTGGGCCTCGAGGTCGGTGACCGAGGTGGCCGTCAGTGCGGAGTAGATCGTCAGCAGGTTGGAGATGCCGGGCTTCTGCTCGGCGTCGAACCGGATGTCAGAACCGGAGTCGGTGACCGCCGAGCGGACCTTCTTCGCGCTCACAGCCGGGTCGTCGAGCATCTCGATGATGCCGGCGACGCCCGAGGCGGACTTGGACATCTTGGCGGTCGGGTTCTGGAGGTCGCCGATCTTCGCGGTCGACTTGAGGATGTAGGGCTCGGGCAGCCGGAACGTCTTCTTGTAGCGGTGGTTGAACCGCTGGGCCAGGTCGCGGGTGAGCTCCAGGTGTTGGCGCTGGTCCTCACCCACCGGCACGTAGTGCGGCCGGTAGAGCAGGATGTCGGCCGCCTGCAGGATCGGGTACGTGAACAGGCCGACCGAGGCCGCGCCCTCGCCGCCCTTCGCGGACTTGTCCTTGAACTGCGTCATCCGGCGGGCCTCGCCGAAGCCGGTCAAGCACTGGAGCACCCAGCTCAGCTGAGCGTGCTCGGGGATCTGGCTCTGCACGAAGATCGCCGAGCGGTCGGGGTCGATGCCCATCGCCAGCAGCTGGGCCGCCGCCCGCAGGGTGCGCTCCCGCAGCACCTTCGGGTCCTGCTCGACGGTGATCGCGTGCTGGTCGGCGATGAAGAAGAACGGCTGGTGGTCGTGCTGCAGGTCGACCCACTGCCGCAGGGCACCCAGGTAGTTGCCGAAGTGGAACGAGTCGGCCGTCGGCTGGATCCCGGAGAGCACGCGTGGCCGGGCGGTTCCGGACGCGGCTTCGGAGGCCTCCACCTGCGTGGCGGTGGCGGGTGCTGGCATGCCGGGCATTCTGTCAGGGCATGGGACGGACCGTGACGCGCACCCGGTCCGCTCCGGCCCGCTGCCGGATCACCAGCACGGGCTCGCCCGCGCCGGACGCGACCGTCCCGCCCGTCACCGAGACGACGTACCCCTTGCGGTAGATGAACCGCGGCACCGAGATCTCGGACAGGCTGCCCGCGGCGAAGCGCCCCGGCCCGCCCGCCTTGGCGACCGACCAGGACGTGGTGAGGCGCTTGGAGGGGCGGTCGTACGCCGACTCCAGCGGCGTTCCGGAGACCTGCAGCGGATGCGGGATCACCAGCGCGCGCATCTTGGCCCAGTCGACGTTACGGCCGCGCGGCGTCTTGCTCGGGTCGAACACCAGCGCCTGGGTGGCTCCGGGGCCGGTCGTGGTCGGGTCGTCGCAGCCGCAGTAGGCCCAGTACTGCCAGCCGATGTTCGCCTCCTCGGCCCGCGTGACCATGTCCCGCAGCGTGTGCTGGTGCGTGGTGGCTCCGAACTCGGTCAGCAGCGGGGCGTCGCCGGTCCGGCGCACGTGCGCGGCGGTGTTCTTCCACACCAGGTCGTCGAAGGTGTCGCAGGCGAGCTCCGACACCTGGTCGACGGGGATCGGCACCTCGGCGGTCAGGCAGTAGTCGTGGAAGGAGAAGCCGAGTCGTCGGCCGTCGGGGCGGACCTTGGTCGGAACGCCGTTGTTGAACAGCACGTTCGGCTCGTAGAAGATCGCGGTCCGCTTGTCGACCTTGCGGATCGCGTCGATGTTGCGCTGCGAGAACCGCTCGAGCTTGGCGTCGTACGCCGGGCAGCCCAGCGGGATGCAGAGCGCGTAGGTCGTGCCGGGCCACGGCTCGTTGAAGAGGTCGACTCCGAGGATCGACGGGACGTCGCGGAAGTACGCCGCCGTGTGCGCCCACGCGGCGGCGTACCGGTCCTGGAGGCCGACGCCGCCCGGGCCTGGGGCGTTGCGCCAGAAGTTGTCGAACGCCACGTTCAGCGCGGCCATCGCGAAGTAGTTGAACGGGAAGCCCAGCTGCGGCGTCGCCGGCAGACCGCCGTCGAGCACCGCCCAGTCGGGCGCCCCCTCACCCTGGAAGCGCTCGTTGTAGAGGTCCTGGTGGAAGTCGAGCATCGTCCAGATGCCCTCGTCGGCCAGGATCTCGGCGGTGCGGGCGATCCGGGCCAGGTAGCGGTCGTTGTACTTCCCCGGGCGCGGCTCGACCGCCTTCCAGATCAGGCCGAGTCGCACGGTCCGGAACCCGTTCCTGGCCAGGAACCGGGCATCGTCACGATCGAAGCCGATCTTGTCCGGCGCGTAGGGCTGCCGCTTGTAGACCATGTTGACGCCGTGCAGGAGCAGCACGCGTCCGTCAGGGTCCAGGATCCACTGGTCCGCCGGGCGGGCTCGGCTGTTGTCGTCGGCGGGCGGGGTGTCGGCGCTCGCCGGCGTCGCCGTCAGGAGACCGGCCAGGACAGCGATGACGGCGAGGGCGATGCGCATGTCCCGCCAACGACGGGCGAGCGGTCGCGTTACCGGGCTGCGCGTCGGTGGGCAGCCACTGAGACGACCAGCACGAGCAGCCCAGCCAGCGACAACGCGACGCCCACCAGGGCCGGGGCCCGGTATCCGTGCCCGGCCGCGATGACCAGGCCGCCGAGCCAGGCGCCGAGGGCGTTGGCGACGTTGAGGCTGGCGTGGTTCATCGCGGCGCCGAGCGTCTGCGCCTCACCGGCGACGTCCATCAGCCGCAGCTGGAGGTTCACGACGAGCACGGAGCCGAGGAACGTGATGAGGAACGCGACCGGCAGCAGCCAGTAGCCGTGCGGCGCCAAGGCCCAGAACGCCAGCAGGACCAGGCCCATGCCGATCGACGAGCCCAGCAGCGAGCGCAGGATCGACCAGTCCGCCAGCTCACCCGCCGCGAACGTGCCGGCGACCATGCCGAGCCCGAACACCAGCAGGAACAGCGGCACCGCGCCGTCGCCGAGGCCGCCGACCTCGGTCACCGTGGGTGCGATGTAGGAGAACACCGCGAACATGCCGCCGAAGCCGACCGCACCGGCCAGCAGCGTCAGCCAGACCTGGAGGTGGGTGAATGCCTTCAGTTCGCGCAGGCCGGTGGCCTTCGGGTCGCCCGGCACGGAAGGGACGAACGCGAGAACCAGCGCGACGGTCACCAGCGACAGCGCCGATGCCGCCCAGAACGCCGAGCGCCAGCCGAGGTGCTGGCCCATCCAGGTGGCACCGGGTACGCCGATGACGTTGGCGACCGAGAGGCCGATCATCACCAGCGCCACCGCCCGGCCCTTGCGGCCCTCGGGAGCCAGGCTGGCGGCGACGAGCGAGGCGACCCCGAAGTAGGCGCCGTGCGGCAGCCCGTCGAGGAACCGGGCGAGCAGCAGCAGCCCGAAGTTCCCGGCGAGCGCGCTGAGCGCGTTGAACACGGCGTACGCCGCCATCAGCGCGATCAGCAGTCCGCGCCTCGGCCAGCGTGCGCCGAAGAACGCCAGCACCGGTGCTCCGACGACGACGCCCACGGCGTAGGCGGAGATCACGTGACCCGCGCTCGGGATGGAGACCGAGACGCCGTCGGCGATCTCGCGGATCAGGCCCATGGTCACGAACTCGGTGGTGCCGATCGTGAAGCCGCCCATGGACAGGGCGAGCAGGGCGAGCGCGAAGTGCCGCGCTGTGGGCGACTCGGTCGAGGAGGGACCGCGTGCGGTGGTCGTCATCTCTGATGAGGCTGCGCTATCTACCGGGATCGACCTCCCGGCTCGAGGTGGCTCACGGCGACCGCGGCACTCCCAGTGTGCAACGGGCGGTCGGCCGAAGGCCATTCCGCGCGAACCGGAAGATTGTCAGGCGCGCCGGCGTCGCTCCCGCCTCTCGCGCCGTTCGCGCCGCTTTGCCCGCTTCAGCTCGCGTCGAAGCCGCGCAGACCCCGGCGGATCGCGGTAGAGCGGCAACATCTCCATCTCTACCGGCACGCACACGCGGTCCGGGTGATCGACCATGTCATGAATGTAGTCCCGCGACCTTGCCCGTCATGGACCACCACTGGTTCCTGGCTACGCTGCCGACGTGTGGTCCTACCGGTCGGAGAACTCGATCCTGTCCATCCGCTCCCGGAACTCGATCCTCTCGATCGGCAGCGTCGGATCGTTCGCGTCGGCCGGGTCGATCGGGTCGGCGATGTCGGCGGGCTCACTGTTCTCGTTCCAGAGCGCGGGTTCCGCCCTGAGTCATCAGTGCAACGGATCGGTGCTCTCCAGCCAATCCAACGGTGCCGTCCGCAACCGCAAGGTCGAGGGGTCCGGCCCTGCGGCGGCTGTCGCCGTCGCCGTACTGGCCCTGCTCGCTATCGCCCGGCGCCGCTCTCGTCGCTGACGTTCAGATCCGGGCCGTAGCTCCCCCAACGGCGCTCGATCGCCTCCCAGGGGTGGGCGTGCTGCACGCCGCGGCCTCGGTACGGCGAGCGGCGGGACATCAGCTCGTGCACCACCGGTGCGATCACCCGCATCGCGAAGCGCGACCACCCGAGGCGTCCCCGAGCCTCGGCCACCATCGCCGGCAGCGAGTGATGCTGGAAGTCGAGTGCCGCCTGCGCAGGCGCGGTGTCCATCCAGTCGGTGGCGAACCAGGCCTCGTCGTCGGCCGGGTCTCCGGGCAGGCCCTCCGGGATCCCGCCCTCCAGGCCGGTCGCCGCCGTCATGACCGCGGCGAGCTCGTGCTGCCGCACCCGGTGGGTGTCGTCACCACCGACCATCAGGGTCCGCCCGACCACGTCGGCCGTGGTGGCCGCCGCCATGGCGGTGCCGACGTCGCGTACGTCGACTGTCTGGATCCGCCCGTCACTCGGCAGCGCTCCCCCGAGGTAGGCCAGGTCGGCGTCCCACCCGGCAGCCCGCTCGACGGTGAGCACCCCGCCCAGGCGCAGCACCACCCAGTCGAGGGCGGAGGAACGGACGAGCGCCTCGGCCTCGGCCTTGTGTCCGCCGTACAGGTCCGACGGCGCGAGCGCGGTGCCCTCACCCAGCAGGTCGGCGTGCGTGTGCGGGTTCCGCGACCCGTGCACCGCCACGCTGGACGCCTGCACGAACCGCGGGGGCCGCTCGAGGCCCGCGCACGCGTCCAGGAGGTGGCGGGTGGCGTCGACGTTGACCGCTCGTGCGACCGCCGGCCGCGAGTAGCAGAGCGGCGGGATCACTGCGGCCAGGTGGATGACGGCGCTGGGACGCACCTCGTCGAGCAGGGCCTCCACCGCCTGAGGATCGGTGAGGTCCACCGGCCGCACGGCTGTGTCGGGGAGGTCGCCGACGAGGTCGGTGGCCACCACCTGCCGGCCGTCCTCGAGCAGCCGGCGCACGGTCGCCCGGCCGACCAGGCCGCACGCGCCGGTGACCAGGACTGGATCAGCCGACATCGGACACCTGCACAACCGGTGCAAGCACCCGGCGCAGGAACGCCGCCTGGTGCGAGACCACCAGGTCGAACCGCTCCTTGCCCGGCCACACGTCGAAGTGGTCGCACGGGTAGTGGCGCACCAGGGCCCGCGCCTTCACCGCCGCCTTGAGCGCGGCGTACGGCGGCGCGCTCCGGTCGAAGTCCGCGATCTGCACCAGCATCGGTGCCCGGACCCGCGCAGCCGAAGCGGCGGACCTCATCGCACCCAGCTCCATCCCGACCGTCGCGTCGATCTCGTTTCGCCAGGTCGGTCCGGCGATGGCGAGGTAGTCCTCGTAGTGGCCGTCGAGGCTCAGCGCAGCCAGTTCGCCGGGTCGGCCGACTATCGGCATCATCACCGGTCCTCGGAACCGGCTGCGCAGTCCGGCGACCGTCGACCGCGCGATGTCCGACGGTCGGTGGTGGCGCAGCGCGAGCCGTCCGGCCGCCGCGCCGCTGACGATCGGCGTGAGCGACACCACCGCGGCGATGTCGTCGCGATCGGCGGCGACCTCGAAGACGTGGCCGCCGGCGAGCGAGACGCCCCAGAGCGCCACTCGACCGAGATCGACTCCCGGCAGCCGGGCCGCGCAGTCCAGCGCTGCTCGGAAGTCCGCCACCTGTCCCGCGACAGAGACGGTCTGGCGCGGCTCTCCGTCGGACCTGCCGAACCCGCGGTAGTCGAAGGCCAGCACGTCCAGCCCGGCCGCGGCGAGCCCCTCGGCGAACGGGAGCAGCCCGGAGTCGACGGTGCCGCCGAGGCCGTGCGCCATCACCGCGACAGGTGTCCCACCCGGGCCGCGCAGGTCGTCGCTCGTCGCTCGCACGTGCGTCGCGCGGCAGGAGACACCCGCTGAGTCGAAGGTGACCTCGGTCGTCGTCACTGTCATTGCGCACTCCCATAGATCGAGCTCAGCCACACGTGGACCACGGTGTCGGTGAGGGCCTCCCGGGAGAGGCCGTCGCCACGAGCCAACCGCTCGAGGGCCCGGTCGTTCAGCTCGAGCAGCACGGTGGCCAGGTCGCTCGCGTCGGGCCCGGCCGGCGCCCGTCCGGCGGTCCGCTCCGCCTCGATGACCTCGGCCACCAGCGGGACGAACGACGAACGGTCGCTGTCCCACATCTCGCGCACCGGCGCGCTGGTGGCCCGGGCGTCGAGCATCGCCCGGTAGATGTGCTGGTGCCGCTCCCAGGCGCCGAACAGCGCTCGGATCGTGGCCTCGATGTTGTCCGCGGGAGCGCCGGAGCCGCCGAGCAGCGCGGTGGCGGCCACCGCCTCGTCGTACATGTCCGCGACGAGCGCGGCCACCGCTGCCTGCTTGTTCTCGAAGTAGAAGTAGAAGGCCGAGCGGGTCACCCCCGCCGCCCGGGCGATGTCGGCGATGTTGACCGACTCCAGGCTCGAGTCGAGCAGGTGCTCGTCGAGCGAACGCAGCAGCGCGGAGCGGCGCTGGTCGCCGCGGGCGGGCGGACGCCGGTCGGTGGCCGACCTCATCGCGCGCTCACCTGTGCTCGGCGTACGCCGGCTGGGATCTCCTTGGCGCGCAGGTCGTGCTCGTAGACGAAGTAGTCGAGCTGCTGGGTGTGCCGGGGTCGGTCGAGGACGTGGCCCATGAACTTCTGCTGGTCGGCGTCGATGACCCGCTCCATCTCCTCGACATCGGGGAGCCGGTAGCGACCGACCGCGAAGGCGGCGAGCAGCCGCGCTTGCGCCTCCACGAAAGGGAACAGGGTGGGCGTCGCCTGCGCGAAGCCCATGAACACCAGGTCGTCGAGGCCGGGCTTGAACATCCGCTTGAACAGCCGGATCTGGTTCTCCGGAGCGCTCAGGAACTCGGGGTCGAAGAACGGGAACGTGATGTTGTAGCCGGTCGCGTAGATGATCGCGTCGAAGTCGTCGCTGGTCCCGTCCTCGAAGTGGACGGTCGACTCCTCGAGGCGGGCGACGTTGCCCTTCGGCGTGATGTCTCCCGACCCGAGCCGCAGCGGCAGCTCGACCGACTGCGTCGGGTGCGCCTCGAAGAACTTGTGGTTCGGCGCCGGCAGGCCGTAGAGCTCCGGGTTGGAGCCGGTCATGAACTGCATCTTCTGGACCAGCCACCGCTGCCAGTGCAGAGGAACGTGGGGTGAGGTCACGAAGTACTTGTCCGCCGGCAGGCCGTAGACGTACTTCGGCACGATCCACGCGCTGCTCCGGGTCGAGAGGGTCACGGTGTTCTGCAGCGACTTGCTCGACAGCTCCACCGCGATGTCGGCGGCGCTGTTGCCCAGGCCGACCACGAGGATCCGCTTGCCCTTGAGGTCCAGCGGCTCGGTGGGGTCGATGTAATGGTGCGAGTGCATGGTCTCGCCCGTGAACTCACCCTTGAAGTCCGCCGTTCGGGGGTCCCAGTGGTGGCCGTTGGCCACGACGAGCAGGTCGAAGCGGCGAGTGTCGCCGGCGTGGTCCAGCAGCTCCCACCCGCCGTCGGGGAGACGCCGGGCGTGCTCGACGCCGTTGCCGAACTCGATGTTCTCCCGCAGGCCGAACGCGTCGGCGTAGTCGTCGAGATAGGCCTTGATCTGGGTGTGGTGCGGGAAGTCCGGGTAGTCGTCGGGCATCGGGAAGTCCTTGAAGGACAGCCGGTGCTTCGAGGTGTCGATGTGCAGCGACCGGTAGGCGCTGCTGTGGCCGTTGGGGTTGCGGAAGGCCCAATTGCCGCCGACCCGGTCCGAGGACTCGAAGCAGGTGTAGGGGACGCCGTAGTCGGCCAGCATCTTCCCGGCCGTGAGGCCGCTGATCCCGGCGCCGATGACTGCGGTGGTGGGCTCGCGCATCCGCCGACCCTAGAGCCGTACTTGACGCGCGTCAATGAAACCCGACGATGGTCAGGAATCCGTCTGCTGCATCCGGCGCTGCTTGGCCACGAACCGGGTGCCGGCCCGCGACACCATGCCCGGCGAGAGCCGGCCGAGCCGCCACGCCGTCCGGGCGGCGAACGGCGTGACCAGCAGTGGCCGGTTGACAGCCACGGCGGCCAGCGACTGACGAGCGAAGACGTCGGCGTCGAGCGGGCGCCTGATGCCCTGGCCCTTGAGGTAGTAGTCGCGACCGCGGAACCGGCCGAGCTCGCCCTTGTCCAGCATCGGCGTCTCGACGGCGGCCGGGCAGAGCGCGGTGACGCCGACGCCGTGGGCGGCCGCCTCGGTGCGCAGCGCGAGCGAGAGGCCGACCACCGCGTGCTTGGACATCACGTAGCTGGTGATCAGCCCGGCCGCCATCAGCCCGCCCATCGAGGCGGTGTTGACGATGTGCCCGCTGCCCTGCTCGACCATGACCGGGTACGCCGCGGCGACGCCGTGCACCACGCCCCGGATGTTCACGTCGATCACCGCGTTCCAGTGGTCGAGGGTGAGCTCATGCGTCTCGCCGCCGAACGTGATGCCGGCGTTGTTGAACATCAGGTCGATGGCTCCGTGCTCCGCCACGACGCCGGCGACCACCTCGGCCACTGCGGCCGCATCGCGCACATCGAGAGCGCGGGAGACGGCCGTCCCCGGTCCAGCGGCGGTCTGCGCCGTGCGGGCCGCAGCATCCGGGTCAAGGTCGGCGACGACGACATGAGCGCCCTCCGCCACGAGTGCCCGCACCAGTGCGGCTCCGACTCCCGAGCCGCCGCCGGTGACGACGGCGCTGCGGCCGGAGAAGGTGTCGCGGCTCATCGCATCCACCCCGGGTTGGCCGGCAGGTGGTCGAACCGTCCAGCCGGCCGGATGGCCGCGTACGCCTCGACGACGGGGGCGAGCTCGGCGGGCGTGGCCCCGTGCAGGATGACGCTGTCGGCTCCGGAGTCGAGCTGGTCGAGCACCCGGGCCGCGCAGGCCTCCGCCGAGCCGGACGCCGCCGCGGCCAGCCAGTCGGCCGGGATGGCCCGCTCGCGGAGCGTGGTCAGGTCCTCGACGGTCCCGACCGCGTCGAACGCGCCGGGGTAGCCCTGGACCAGCGGGTCTTCCCGGAACCGTTGGAGCGCCTCGGGATCCCAGCCGTTGGCGCCGACCAGCACGTCGCCGTACCCCTGCAAGTACGTCGCCAACCGGCCGACCACCTTGCGCATCCGAAGCTCTTCGGGGAGCCCGTCGTGGACGGTCGCGAGAACCGCCCACACCCGCACGTCCGCCGGGTCGCGGCCCGCGTCGGCGGCGGCCTTGCGGATCACGCCGACCGAGCGAGCGAGCGTGTCGTCGGTGAGGAACGTATGCAGCACGACGCCGTCGGCGACGCGGCCGGCCAGCTCGAGGCTGCGGTCGCCGATCGCCATCATCAGGACTGGGATCCCCTCGTCGAAGGAGCTGTCCAGGCTGAGGAACGGGTAGCGGCCGGCCGGGCCGTCGTGGTCGAAGGCCTCGCCCCGCCAGAGCCGGCGGTAGATCCCGATCGCGTCCTCGAGCTGGGCGCCGGTGACCTTCGGCAGTCCCATCAGGTCGAAGAGCAGGCCGAAGCCGCGGCCGAGGCCGAGCGCGTAGCGGCCGCCGGTCAACCGGTGTGCGGTCACGGCCATCGTCGCGGTCACCGACGGGTGCCGGGTGTTGTGGTTGGTCGCCGCGGTCCCGATCCCGATCCGGGAGGACACCGCACCGGCCGCACCGGCGAGCACTGCGGCGTCCTTGGTGTTGAACCGCTCGGACAGGAAGATCGCGCCCAGGCCCAGCTCCTCGGCCGCTCGCACCTCGTCCAGCAGGTCGCGCGGAGTTCCGCTGTGTCCAGCCAGCCCGTAGCAACCCAGCTCGGGAAACGTCATGGCCACATTAGAACGTGTTCTAGTGCGACACGTCCACGCGGCTGGCGATCCCCGGGTAGTCGTTCACCAGCCCGTCGGCGCCGAAGGCCAGCGTCGCCCGGTAGTCGAAACGGGGCGAGGCGTACTCGAACGCCAGACCGTCCTCGGCCGGCAGTCGCCGATACGTCTGGTCGAGCCTCTCGACCGTGAGGCCGGAGCGGACGTACACGGCCGCCGACTCGCCGGACTCACCCTCGTCGAGCCCGAGCCGATGGATCGGAGCGGTGTTGGTCAGGGCCGAGCCCTCGAGGTCGATGTCGAGGCAGCCGTCCAGCACCGGGTCATGCGTCCCGTCGACGAGCCAGCGCCCGGGGCCGTCGTTC
Source organism: uncultured Actinomycetota bacterium (assembly GCA_963809015.1). Lineage (GTDB taxonomy): Bacteria > Actinomycetota > Actinomycetes > Propionibacteriales > Nocardioidaceae > Nocardioides. The sequence continues at coordinate 354,367 of CAWEHX010000008.1, read as the reverse complement.
TCCATCATGAGGCGACGACCGTCAGCGGCCTCGATCGTGGCGCGGACGCCGTGCCAGGAAGCGTCTACCTCGACGAGATAGCGGAAGCTCCACGGCACCCGGTCCTCGACCCCGACGGAGGTGCCCGTGAACCGGACGCCGCTCTGGCCGGCATCGATCGCGACCACCTCGAAGCCGTCGTGCGCGTCGTACAGACGCCACGCCGCCGACGCAGGCAGCGGGGCGAAGGACCCCGTCACGTCCTAGGTGGCGATGAACAGGATCTGGTCCCGGTCGTACTCCATGCCCGGGTGCGACTCCTTGAGGTGGGCCTGGGTCTTCTCGACCAGGTCGTCCTCGTCGGTGCCGACGATGCTCGCGCCACAGGGGCAGGTCAGTCGGGTCTTCATGACCCCATCCTGCACTCCGCCCCCGCGGGCGTGTCTACAGCGCGGCCAGTGCGTCGTTGAACGTCTTCGACGGCCGCATCACGGCGCTCGCCTTGGCGTCGTCCGGCCGGTAGTAGCCGCCGACGTCGGCCGGCGACCCCTGGACGGAGATGAGCTCCTCGGCGATCTTCTGCTCGTTCTCGCGCAGCGTCGCTGCGAGCGGCGCGAACGCGGCTGCCAGATCGGCGTCGTCGGTCTGGGCAGCGAGCTCCTCGGCCCAGAACAGCGCGAGGTAGAAGTGCGAGCCCCGGTTGTCGATGGATCCGACCTTGCGCGACGGCGACTTGTTCTCGTCGAGGAACCGCGCGGTCGCCTTGTCCAGCGCAGCCGCGAGCACCCGGGACGGCGGAGTGTCCGTCGCCGCGGCGTAGTGGTCAAGGCTCTCGGCCAGCGCGAGGAACTCGCCGAGGCTGTCCCAGCGCAGGTAGTTCTCCTTGACCAGCTGCTGCACGTGCTTGGGCGCCGAGCCGCCGGCGCCGGTCTCGAACAGCCCGCCGCCGTTGATCAGCGGCACCACCGAGAGCATCTTCGCCGAAGTCCCGAGCTCGAGGATCGGGAACAGGTCGGTGTTGTAGTCGCGGAGCACGTTGCCGGTGACCGAGATGGTGTTCTCGCCCTTGCGGATCCGCTCCACCGAGACCTTGATCGCCTCGACCGGGGACAGGATCGAGATGTCCAGGCCGTCCGTGTCGTGCTCGGCGTCGAGGTACTCGTTGACCTTGGCGATCAGGTTGCGGTCGTGGGCGCGGCTCTCGTCGAGCCAGAAGATCGCGGGGTCGCCAGTGGCGCGGGCGCGACTGACGGCCAGCTTGACCCAGTCGCGCACCGGGACGTCCTTGGTCTGGCAGGCGCGCCAGATGTCGCCCGGCTCGACGTCGTGCTCGATCAGCGTGGCGCCGCTGGAGTCGACCACTCGGACGGTGCCCTTGGCGCCGACCTCGAAGGTCTTGTCGTGGGAGCCGTACTCCTCGGCCGCCTGGGCCATCAGCCCGACGTTGGGCACCGAGCCCATGGTGGCCGGGTCGTAGGCGCCGTGCTCACGGCAGTCGTCGATGACGACCTGGTAGATGCCGGCGTACGACGAGTCGGGGATCACCGCGAGCGTGTCTGCCTCCTCGCCGTCCGGTCCCCACATGTGGCCCGAGGTGCGGATCATCGCCGGCATCGAGGCGTCGACGATCACGTCGGACGGCACGTGCAGGTTGGTGATGCCCTTGTCGGAGTCGACCATCGCCAGCTTCGGCCCGTCCGCGATGCCCTTCTCGAACGCCGCCCGGATCTCGGCGCCGTTGTCGAGCGCGTCGAGGCCGGCCAGGATCCCGCCCAGGCCGTTGCTCGGGTTGAGGCCTGCGTCGGCGAGCTGCTCGCCGTACTCGGCGAAGACCTGCGGGAAGAACGCCTGCACCACGTGGCCGAAGATGATCGGGTCGGAGACCTTCATCATGGTCGCCTTCAGGTGCACCGAGAACAGCACGTCGTCGGCCTTGGCCCGCTCGATCTGCTCGGCCAGGAACTTCGCCAGCGACGCCACCTTCATGGCGGTGCCGTCGATGATCTCGTCGGCCAGGACCGGCACCTCCTTGAGGAGCTCGGTCTCGCCGCCCTCCTTGACCAGCTCGATGCGCAGGGTGTCGTCGGCCGGGATGACCACTGACTGCTCGTTGGAGCGGAAGTCGTCGGCGCCCATCGTGGCGACGTTGGTCTTCGAGTCTGAGCTCCACGCGCCCATCGAGTGCGGGTGCTTGCGTGCGTAGCCCTTCACCGACTCCGGGGCCCGGCGGTCGGAGTTGCCCTCGCGCAGGACCGGGTTGACCGCGGAGCCCTTGACCTTGTCGTAGCGGGCCCGCACGTCGCGGTCCTCGTCGGTCTTCGGGTCGTCCGGGTAGTCGGGCAGCGCGTAGCCCTGCTCCTGGAGCTCCTTGACCGCGGCCTTCAGCTGCGGGATCGAGGCCGAGACGTTGGGCAGCTTGATGATGTTGGCCTCGGGCGTCTTGGCCAGGGCGCCTAGCTCGGCGAGGTCGTCGGCGATCCGCTGGTCCTCGTTGAGCCGGTCCGGGAACAGGGCGATGATCCGCCCGGCCAGGGAGATGTCGCGGGTCTCGACGGCCACGCCGGCCTTGGCGGCGTACGCCGCGATGATCGGCAGGAACGAGTACGTCGCGAGCAGCGGCGCCTCGTCGGTGTGGGTGTAGATGATCGCGTTCGGGTTGCCAGACTGGTTGGCCATGTGGCGAGGACTCCTGGGTAGCGGATCCGGTCGAAAAGTTCCTTGACGTCAAGATACCTGACGCCGCCCACCGCGGCGGACCCGGCCAGCCTTGCACCGTCGTGGTGGGGCGGCAACGCGGTCCGAAATGAGTAGAGTCTGTGACCGCGCCCGTGTGTTCGGGGATCCCACAACGAGGAGTCACGGTCATGGCAGATGCAGACGCACCTACCGAGATGCAGAAGCTGGCGGCAGAGGCGATAGGCACGTTCGTGCTGGTGCTGTTCGGCGTCGGCGCGGTGCTCGCGAGCGGGGGCGGTGACTACGCCGCCGTCGGACTTTCGTTCGGTATCGCCATCGTGGCGATGGTCTACGCCTTCGGCCGCATCTCAGGCGGTCACTTCAACCCCGCGGTCTCGGTGGGCGCGGCCCTCGGCGGCCGGATCTCCTGGCGCGACGCAGGCCTCTACTCCGCAGCCCAGGTCGTCGGCGCGACCGTCGGCGGCGCGATCCTGGCGCTGATCCAGATCACCGGCGACACCGGCTACGAGTTCGGCGACCCGCTGGGCGCCAACGGCTTCGGCGACCAGGGCGGCGTCGAGCTGGTCGGCGCGCTGCTCATCGAGATCGTGATGACGTTCGTCTTCGTCTTGATCATCCTGTCGGTCACCGACACCCGCAACGAGCACCCGGCCCTGGCCCCGCTCGCGATCGGCCTGGCGCTCGCCGCGATCCACTTCGCGTCGATGGGCGCGACCGGAACCTCGGTCAACCCGGCCCGCTCGATCGGCGTCGTGTTCTTCTCCGGCGGCGATGCGATGGCCCAGATCTGGCTGTTCATCCTGGCCCCGCTCATCGGTGCCGCGCTGGCCGGCTTCACCTACCCGGCGCTGTTCGGGCACGGCGCCGAGCCGGTGCCGGGCTCGGGGCTCAACTTCGGCGCACCCGCCACCGTGGCAGCGGGCGGGTACGTCGACCAGTACCAGCAGCAGTGGAACCAGCCGGTCGCCGAGGCGGCGCCGCCGGCCGAGCAGCCGATCATCCAGGACGGCTGGCAGTGGGACCCGCAGGCTCAGCAGTGGATCCCCGCGCAGCAGCAGGCCGCTCCCCCGCCGCAGCAGGCCGCTCCTCCGGCCCAGCAGCAGGGCTGGCCGGCGCCCGACCAGGGCTCCGACCCGACCCAGATGAAGCCGCCCGGCCAGCCGTAACAACCGTTCGTTCGGCTAGGGCTCGTCGTACGCGGCGAGCCCTAGCTGCATTTCGGGCACACCCTCGACAGTCTCGAGGGAGACCAGCCCGACGCCCTCGTCGTACGACGACCGCTGAACCGAGCCGGTCAGCGGCGAGGAGACCTCGAGGATGACCTCGCCGTCGCCGATGCCGAGCACCTCCGCGCGCAGGTCGACCACGCCGGGCGCGAAGGCCTGCCGGTAGCCGTCACCGACCCGAGGACGCGCGGCCATCACCAGGCCGGCCTCGGCACCGTCCTCGCTGGCGAGCCACGTGCCTTCCCGGCCGAACCACCAGACGTTGCCCTGGTCGTCCTGGGCGTAGAAGTCGACGGCGATGGTCCGGTCGCCACGTTCGGGGACCAGCGCCGTGCGGACCGCGGTGGTGGCGACTCCCGCGACGTCGGGGCCTTCGTGCGTGGTCACGATCGCGGTGCCCAGCTGGTCGCCGGTGACGTCGTACTCCCACGTGCCCCCGACCGGCAGTGGGAACCAGGGGTTGTCGACGCCGGTCACGAAGTCGTCCGGATCGACCGACGGCGTGGGGATCACCAGGCCGTCGACACCGCTCGGGGGGCTCGGATCGGAGCCGCTGCCGCAGCCCGCCACAGGCGCCGCTCGACAGGAGGAGCAGGAGCCCGGCGAAGGCTCGCCCGGCGTCGGCCTCTCATCCCCATGACCCCATCGTCGCAGGGCATCCGAGCGCTGCTAGCGTCGGGCGAGCCCAAGACCGCACGACGAGGAGTACCCCGTGAGCGCAACCCCGTTGAAGGTGGCCGTCACCGGCGCAGCCGGACAGATCGGCTACAGCCTGCTGTTCCGGCTGGCGAGCGGATCGCTGACGGGCGACCGTCCGATCGAGCTGCGACTGCTGGAGATCACGCCGGCCCTCAAGACGCTCGAAGGCGTCGTGATGGAGCTCGACGACTGCGCGTTCCCGGGGCTGGCCGGCGTCGAGATCGGCGACGACGCCGAGAAGATCTTCGACGGCGTCAACCTGGCGCTGCTCGTCGGCGCCCGGCCCCGTGGCCCGGGTATGGAGCGCGGTGACCTGCTCTCGGCCAACGGCGCGATCTTCACCGCGCAGGGCAAGGCCCTCAACGCGGTGGCGGCCGACGACGTACGCATCGGCGTGACCGGCAACCCGGCCAACACCAACGCGCTGATCGCGCTGAAGAACGCCCCCGACATCCCGAGCGACCGGTTCTCCGCGCTCACCCGCCTCGACCACAACCGGGCGATCTCCCAGCTGGCTGCCAAGACCGGCGCCGCCGTCACCGACATCAAGAAGATGACGATCTGGGGCAACCACTCGGCGACGCAGTACCCCGACGTCTTCCACGCCGAGATCGGCGGCCGCAACGCCGCCGAGGTCGTGGGCGACCAGGACTGGGTCGAGAACACCTTCATCCCGACCGTCGCCAAGCGCGGCGCCGCGATCATCGAGGCCCGCGGGTCCTCGTCGGCCGCGTCCGCCGCGTCGGCCACGATCGATGCCGCGCACGACTGGCTCTACGGCTCCGCCCAGGACGACTGGGTCTCGATGGCGGTCGCCTCCGATGGCTCGTACGGCGTCCCCGAGGGCCTGGTCTCCTCGTTCCCGGTGGTCACCAAGGACGGCGACTGGGAGATCGTCCAGGGCCTCGACATCGACGACTTCTCCCGCGGCCGCATCGACGCCTCGGTCGCAGAGCTGGACGACGAGCGTCAGGCCGTCACCGAGCTCGGACTGATTTAGACGCCGAGTCGGCTCTTCCACAGGCCAGGAGGCGGGTCGAGTCGGCGCCTCCACACTGTGTATGCGCCGACTCGACGTGTTCTAGCCTCTGTGGACGTGCCGACTCGACGTTAGAGGCCCGGCTGGTCGGGGATGCTGCCGGCGAGGAAGAACAGCGCCCCGCCGACGAGGCAGAGCAGGCCCACGTCGACCAGCCGGTGCCGGACCGCGAGCATGCCGGCGTCGCGCTGCGGGAGCACCAGCCGCAGCAGGGCAGCGGCGCCGAGCGCGCCCGCGACCACGCGCACCCCGAGCCGCCAGTCGTGCGACTGGGCAACGATCCCGATCCCGAACGCGGTCCCGGCCAGGACGGCGAGATAGAAGGCGCCGCCGATCGTGGACGGGTAACGACGCTCGGTCTGTTCCTCCGGCCCGGGCTCCTCGACGGGTGGTTCCGACTCGCTCACGCCTGCTTCTCGGCCATCTCCACGATGTTCGACAGCAGCATCGCGCGGGTCATCGGGCCGACGCCGCCGGGGTTGGGCGAGACCCAGCCTGCGGTCTCCCAGACCTCCGGAGCGACGTCGCCGGCGAGCTTGCCGTCCACGCGGCTGACGCCGACGTCCAGCACCGCAGCGCCCGGGCGGACCATGTCGCCGGTCACGATGCCGGGTACGCCGGCGGCGGCCACGACGATGTCGGCCCGGCGTACGTGGGCTGCCAGGTCGACGGTGCCGGTGTGGCAGAGAGTGACGGTGGCGTTCTCGGAGCGCCTGGTCAGCAGCAGCCCGAGCGGGCGGCCGACGGTGACCCCGCGACCGATCACGACAACCTCGGCACCCGCGATCGCCACGCCGTGCCGGCGCAGCAGCTCGACGATGCCAGCGGGCGTGCACGGCAGTGGTGCCTCGTTGCCGAGCACCAGCCAGCCGAGGTTCGTGGGGTGGAGGCCGTCGGCGTCCTTGGCCGGGTCGATCAGGCCGAGCACGCGGTTCTCGTCGCGGCCCTTCGGCAGCGGCAGCTGGACGATGTAGCCGGTGCACGCCGGGTCGGCGTTCAGGCCCGACACCGCCGACTCGATCTCCTCCTGCGTCGCCGTGTCCGGCAGGTCGACCCGGATCGACTCGATGCCGACCTCGGCGCAGTCCTTGTGCTTGCCGTTGACGTACCAGCGGGAACCGGGGTCGTCGCCGACCAGCACAGTGCCCAGCCCGGGCAGCACGCCGTTGTCCCGGAGGGCGGCCACCCGCGCCTTGAGCTCGTCCTTGATCGCGGCGGCGGTTGCGGTGCCGTCCAGCTTCTCTGCAGTCATCGCGGACATCCTGTCAGGGCGGTCCTCAGTGAGCGAAGTGCCGGGTGCCGGTGAAGTACATCGTCACGCCGGCAGCCTCGGCGGCCTTGATCGTGAGCTCGTCTCGGACCGACCCGCCCGGCTGCACGATCGCGCGCACCCCCGCGTTGATCAGGATCTGCGGTCCGTCCTCGAACGGGAAGAACGCATCGGAGGCGGCCACCGAGCCCGCGGCCCGGTCGCCCGCCCGCTCGACCGCGAGCTTGCAGGAGTCGACCCGGTTGACCTGGCCCATGCCCACGCCCACCGACGCGCCGTCACGAGCCAGCAGGATCGCGTTGGACTTCACGAACCGGCACGCCTTCCAGGCGAAGGCCAGGTCGGCGAGCACCTCGTCCGAGGCCGCCTCGCCGGTCGCCAGGGTCCAGGACGCCGGGTCGTCGCCCGGAGCGTCGACCAGGTCGGGGTGCTGCATCAGCAGCCCGCCGCTGATCGGCCGGAGGCCGCTGCCGCCGCCCTCGAGCGGGCAGACCAGGATCCGGATGTTCTTCTTCTGGGCCAGCACCTCGACCGCGCCCTCGTCGTACGCCGGCGCCACGATCACCTCGGTGAAGACGTCGGCGACCTGCTCGGCCATCGCCACCGAGACCGGCCGGTTGACGGCGATGACGCCGCCGAAGGCCGAGGTCGGGTCGCACGCGTGCGCGCGCTGGTGCGCCTCGGCCACGTCGGCCCCGACGGCGATGCCGCAGGGGTTGGCGTGCTTGATGATCGCGACCGCCGGCGCCTCGAAGGCGGAGGCCGCCTGCCGGGCGGCGTCGGTGTCGACGTAGTTGTTGTAGGACATCTCCTTGCCGTGCAGCTGCTCGGCCGCGGCCAGCCCGCCCGGGCCGAAGCCGGTGCGGTAGAGCGCGGCCGGCTGATGCGGGTTCTCGCCGTAGCGGAGCACCGCTGCCTTGTCCCAGGTCGCGCCGACCCATGCCGGGAACCCGGACCCCTCGGAGGTGTCGGTCAGCACGTTGCCCATCCAGGACGCCACGTGCACGTCGTACGTCGCGGTGTGGACGAAGGCCTCCGCGGCGAGGCTCTGCCGGTCGGCGAGCGTGAACCCGCCGGCGGCGACCGCGGCGAGCACGTCGTCGTACCGATCCGGGGAGGTCACGATCGCGACGGACGGATGGTTCTTGGCCGCCGCACGCACCATCGACGGGCCGCCGATGTCGATCTGCTCGACGCACTCGTCGGGCGTCGCCCCGGACATCACGGTCTCGGTGAACGGGTAGAGGTTGGAGACCACGAGGTCGAACGGCTCCACCTCGAGCTCGACGAGCTGCCGGACGTGGCTCTCGAGGCGGCGGTCGGCGAGGATCCCGGCGTGCACCCGCGGGTGCAGCGTCTTCACCCGGCCGTCGAGGCACTCGGGAAAGCCGGTGAGGTCCTCGACCTTGGTGACCGGGATGCCGAGCCCCTCGATCAGCGCGGCGGAGCCGCCGGTCGACACCAGCGCGACGCCGGCGTCATGCAGACCGCGCACCAGCTGCTCGAGGCCGCTCTTGTCGTAGACCGACACCAGCGCGCGCTTGATCGGGATCTGGTCGCTCATCGTCCGAACCGGACCTTTCTGTTGGTGATCGTGAAGCCCTCGCGGGCCATCCGGCCGATCGAGTCGACGAGCATGGCCCGCTCGGCGACCTTGATCCGCTCGTGCAGCGAGTCGACGGTGTCGTCGTCGGCCACAGGGACGGTGGTCTGGGCGACGATCGGACCGGTGTCCACACCCTCGTCGACGACGAACAACGTCGCGCCGGTGACCTTGACGCCGTAGGCGAGCGCATCGGTTGGGCCGTGCATGCCCGGGAACGCCGGCGAGAGGGCGGGATGGGTGTTGACGATCCGGCCGCCGAACCGGGAGTGGAACTCGTCCCCCACCAGCTTCATGAAACCGGCCAGGACGACGATGTCGGGCTCGTGCTCGGCGACCGCGCGGGCCATGGTCAGGTCCCAGGCCTCGCGGTCGTCGTGGTCCTTGACCCGGTGCACGAACGTGGCGATGCCGGCTCGCTCGGCCCGGGCGAGGCCCTCGATGCCGTCGCGATCGGCGCCGACGGCGACGACCTGGGCGCCGTACCGCGGGTCGGCGCTCGCGTCGAGCAGCGCCTGAAGGTTGGTGCCGCCACCGGACACGAGCACCACGAGGCGCGCGGGTGTCGGGGCTCCTTGCACGGCCCGCAGTCTAGGCCGCGTCGAGCTCCGCGCGGGCGGCGGTCCGCCGCGCCCAGAGCGTCATCACGAGTCCGCCCAGGAGCCCGCCGATGCCGAAGGCGGTGATGGCGTGGACGAGCGCGTCGAACGCCAGCGGCCCGACGTCGCGCATCCTGCCCGGGCCGACCGCGCCGCCGGCCACCGCGGCCAGCACTCCGAACGCCAGACCAGCCAGTACGCCGCCCGCGCAGCCGCGGAGCGCACCCTCTTCCCAGCGGGTCGTGGGGTACCGACGCTGTGCCCAGGCCGAGCCCACGATCCCCACGACCAGTGGCAGCGCGACCAGCCAGGGCGTCCAGCCCGGAGTGCTGCCGTCGTCGGGCAGCGCGGCGAGCATCGGGAACATCGGCAGCGGACCGAGAGCCACGGCATTCGGGGTGACGAGGGTGCCGGCGCCGACGGTGAACCCGGGGCCGAGGAGGTAGGCGCCGGACCAGGCGACCGCGTTGGGCACGACGGTCAGGCTGATCGCGGTGAGCAGTGCGGCGTCGCCGGCATCGGTATGCAGCTGCGACATCACGTTGGCGGCCGTGCCGAAGTCGATGACGAACGCGATCGCGAAGGCCAACGCGGCGACGGCCAGCCAGAGCTGGAGGATCCGACGGCATCCGTGGGCTGCGGTGCCCACCGCCGGTGGCAGCCCGGCCGCCCAGATCGCCGCCCGGCCGGAGCCGACCGCGATGGCCGGCCCACCCACGCCCAGGCAGAGCAGCAGCGACCACATCACGACGCGCGGCGCGCTCGGGTCGGTGGTCGCGGTGGCGGCCAGGGTCGCGGTGAGGACGCCGGTGACGACGTACCCGGCGGTGAAGAGGGAGAGCGCGAGCGGCACCGTCCAGTCCCGTTCCCCGTCGGCGATCGCGTCGGCGTCGGGGCCGTGACCGGAGACCGAGTCGCCGACGCGCAGGCCGAGCCGCCAGATCGTCCAGGCGGCGAGGATGGTGATGCCGAGCGGCATCGCCGTCACGAGCACGCCCTCGATCCGGACCCCCGAGCCGTGGCCCATCAGCCAGCCGAGGGCTCCCACCCGGAGCGCGCCGCTGGGAGAGCCGTGCCCGCCGGCGTCGGTCAGGAACCAGCCGACGACCGCGACGCCGAGGCAGACCACGAGGGTGCCGGCGGCGGCAGCGCCGCCTCCGAGCAGGGCGAGAAGGGTGAGCGGCCGGCGAGTGGCCAGGTCCCGCTCGACGTCGGCGGAGGTGCGCTTCGTTGACGATGGCAGCAGCGAAGTCATGGCCATCGCATCATGTCTCGGAGGTCCTCGGGTTTTTTGGACCCACGCCGACTCCCGTACCGTGGACCGGCCATGAGGGATCCGGACGCGTTCGACGAGTTCTACAAGGAGACCCGGGGACGCCTGCTGCTGCAGACCTACGCGCTCACCGGTGATCTCTCCGCGTCCAAAGCCGCCGTCCGCGACGCCTTCGTGCTGGCCTGGCACCACTGGCGCAAGGTGGAACGGCTCGACGACCCCGAGACATCGGTGCGCCCCAACGCGTGGCGGCACGCACAGCGTCGACACACCGCGCGGCTCTGGCACCGCGAGAAGGGCCTCGACCCCGAGGTCAAGGACACCTTCGACATCCTCGGCCAGCTCACGATGCGGCAGCGCAAGGCGCTGCTGCTGACCCAGGTCGCCAACGCATCGATCCCGCAGACGGCCCGCGAGATCGGCCTGCCGCTCGACGAGACCGAACGCGAGCTGCAGGATGCCGTCGCCGAGTTCACCCGGCTGCGCGACGTACCCACCCTCGAGATCCGCGCCGCGTTCGAGCCGCTCGAGCGGGCGATCGCCGACACCCGGTTCCCGCGATCGACGATCGTCCGCCGAGCCGGCGCCGCCCGCCGTCGTACCCACACCACCGTGGGAGCGATCGCGGCCGTGGCCGTGTTCCTGGTCAGCGGCACGCTGGTCACCGATGCGGCCGGCGTACGACCGAGCCTGGACCGCGCGGCAGCCGGCAGCTCACCCGACGAGGACGACGTCGACGCACCCGTCGTGCAGATCCCGGCGAGCTCCCTCGTGGGAGCAGCCCAGCTCGACGCCATCTTCCGCCCCCGCGAGTGGACCAAGGGGCGCACCCACGCCAACACCGAGGAGTCCCGCGAGCTGCTCCCCTGCCAGCGGGAGCCGTACGCCGACCCGGACGGCTCCGAGGCGCTGTTCCGCAACTTCGCCGGCAAGCACGACAAGCTGCAGCGGGCCACTGCTGTCCAGGTGGTCGAGGCCTCCGCGACCAGGAGCGCCGCCCGCAACACCTACCGGACCCTGGTCGGCTGGTTCGCCGGCTGCGCCGACTCCCGCATCCAGCTGATCGCCACCCGCTCGGTCGACAAGGTCGGCGACCAGGCCATCCAGATGGTGCTGCGCTCCTGGAACCGCCCGGTCACGACGTACGTCGTGGGGGTGGCCAGGACCGGACTGTTCACGACTGCCACCGTCGACCGGGTGGCCACCGCGGACGCTCCCGACGTCGATGCCTCGAGCCGGATGCTGGCCGCCGCGGTCGAGGGCCTGTGCAGCCTGGAGAAGGGCGGCGGCTGCGCGACCGATCGCCCGAAGCTGGCGTTCACCACGCCGGTCCGGGTCGGGATGCCGCCTGCCCTGCTCAGCGAGATCGACCTCCCGCCGGTCTCGGGCGTCAACCTGCCCTGGGCCGGTACCGAGCCAGAGCCTCCCTCGGCCAACATGGCGGCGACCCGCTGCGACGACGTGACGTTCACCGGCAAGTTCCAGGGCACCCGGTTCACCCAGACCTCGACCCGAACCTTCGTGATCCCCGACGCCGACCTGGCGTCCGAGTTCGGGCTGACCGAGACCGTGGGGGCGCTGCCGGCCAAGCAGGCCAGCGCGTTCATCGACGACGTCCGGGCCAAGCTCGGCAGCTGTGCCACCCGCGACCTCGGGACCGACGTGTCGACCGGCAAGCGGCTCAACGGCGGCGACCGCTCGCTCAGCGTCTGGCACCTGACGACCGAGCTGTCCGACAACCGATCGCTGACGTACTCCATGGCAATCCTGCGCAGTGGCACCTCGGTCGGGCAGCTCAGCTTCGTGCAGGCCCCGAACGTGGCGATGGAGAAGGGCGCCTTCGACGCGCTCGCCGTGCGCGCGCTCGACCGGCTCGGCACGCTGCGGCCCCGGCGCTGAACTTTCGCCCCGATCGGTGCAACCGACCCGCTCCCTGAGGCGTATCCCACTCGACAACAGCAGCACGAGACGAGGAGGGTCGACGGGGTGGACGAGCAAGAGTTCGACGACTTCTACACCGCGTCGTACCGACGGCTGACCGGTCAGGTCTACGCGATGATCGGGAACCTCGACGAGGCCCAGGAGTGCGTGCAGGAAGCGTTCGTCCGGGCCTGGGCCCACCGGCGCAAGCTGGAGAAGGCCAGCTACCCCGAGGCGTGGGTGCGCACGACGGCGTACCGCCTCGCGGTGAGCCGGTGGCGGCGTACGACGCGGGCCCGGCGCCCCGCTGACCGTGCGGTCGCGCTGCCCACCGAGACCCCCGCGGTCGACGAGTCCCACGTGGCCCTGGTGGCCGCGCTGAAGAAGCTGCCCGAGGCCCAGCGCCAGGCGCTGGTGCTGCACCACATCGCCGACCTGCCCGTGCACGTCGTCGCCGAGGAGGTGGGCGTGCCCGAAGGAACCATCAAGGCCCGGCTGAGCCGCGGCCGCACCGCCCTCGCCGAGCTGCTGACGGACCAACCCACCGATCTCGGGGGAGGAGTGAGCCATGTCTGACCCCATCGACGAGCTGAGCAACTTCGAACCGGGGGTGCCCGTGAACCCGATCCCCGCAGCCGAGATCCGCCGTCGCGGCGAGCGCCTCCGCCGGCGCCGTACCGCCATGGTCGTCGGCGGCGCGGTCGCGGCGGTCGTGCTGATCGCCGTACCGGTCGCGGTCGTCTCCGGCGACGACGACGGGACGCCGCAACCTGCCGCGCCGACGCTCACCGAAGACGCGCTGCTCACGGCCGAGGAACTGCCGGTCCGCGACGGGCTCACGCCGTGGGAGGAGGTGCTGCCCCAAGGTCAGGTCGTCGCCTGCGCACCGCAGGAACCAGCCTCCCTGGATGCTCCTGTCGAGGTGCGCCGCGACTTCGCCGCCGACAGCGCAGAGGGGCCACCCGGGGACACTCCCCTGTCGGTGATCCGCACCTCAGTGCTGGAGTTCGACTCCGCGGCCGACGCGCGTGCCGCCTACGACCAGGCGCAGGGCTGGCTGTTCGGTTGCCCCGGCGGCGACGACCTGGCGCGCAAGGGCGTCAGCGTCAGCACCTTCGAGCTCGACGGGGGCCTGGGTGAGTGGCGGCTCCACGAGTTCTACGTGCCCGAGATCTGCACCGAGTGCGACGCAATTCGCTTCGACCGGATGGGCATCGCCCAATGGGACGACCGGATGGTCCTGGTCTCCCTCGCCGAGGTCGGTGGCCCGCTGGAGCCCGAGGGCCTCGACGAGTCGATGGAGGAGCTGTTCGACGCCGCGGTCGCCAAGGCCGGCGGGGTCGATCACCGGTGCCGAGAGCAGTAGCGAGGAGAGCATCGCGCCGAATCCCGAGCCGCTGAAGGGGGCCCTGGAGACCGGGTTGTCCGAGCCCGACGGCGTGGAGGTCACGAGGGAAGGGCCTGGGCCGCAGGCCCAGGGTGCCCAGGAGGTGTCTCCGTGCGACCAGGCGGTCTGGCCGGTGGACGGCGTTGACCGGCTCGCGGTCACCGAGACCGGCCCCGGGTACGCCGAGTCTCGCGAGGTGGTGGAGTTCGCCGGCGCCGACGAAGCGGTGGCCGCGATGGCGGCGGTTCGGTCAGCGGTCTCCGCGTGCCCGACCGAGGTCAACGAGTTCGACCCCACGAACAGCCCGGAGATGGCCTGGACCGTGGAGCAGGCCGACACCGGGTACGAGGACTCGGTGACGTTCGCCCAGACCTACGTGGACGGCATGCCGGGCGGTGCGATCTGGCAGTTCACGCGGGTCGGCCGGGCCATCCTGGTGACCGACGTCGCCGGCGAGTACGCCGCGGGCCGCTCGGTCGATCTGGCCGTGGATCAGCTGACCGAACTGACTCGCACCATCACGCCCGCGATGTGCGAGTTCACCGAGGAAGGCTGCTAGAAACGCGCTGACCCGTCGCAAAACGCTGACCCGTCGTGAAGTTCACGACGGGTCAGCGTTTTCGAGCCGGGTCAGCTGTTCTGGAGGATCTCCCGCATCAGGGCGGCGGTCTCCGAGGGGGTCTTGCCGACCTTGACGCCCACAGCCTCGAGCGCTTCCTTCTTGGCGGCCGCGGTGCCCGAGGAGCCGGAGACGATGGCGCCGGCGTGGCCCATGGTCTTGCCCTCAGGAGCGGTGAAGCCGGCGACGTACCCGACAACGGGCTTGGTGACGTTGTCCTTGATGTAGTCGGCCGCCCGCTCCTCGGCGTCCCCGCCGATCTCGCCGATCATCACGATCGCCTTGGTGTCGGGGTCCGCCTCGAATGCCGCGAGGGCGTCGATGTGGGTGGTCCCGACGACCGGGTCGCCGCCGATGCCGATCGCGGTGGTGAAGCCGAAGTCCCGCAGCTCGTACATCATCTGGTAGGTCAGCGTGCCGGACTTCGACACCAGGCCGATCGGGCCCTTGCCGGCGATCGTGTGCGGCGTGATGCCGGCCAGCGACTCCTCCGGCGTGATGATGCCGGGGCAGTTCGGCCCGATCATCCGGGTCGACTTGCCGTCGAGGTAGGCGAACACCTCGGCGCTGTCCTGCACGGGCACGCCCTCGGTGATCACGACGAGCAGGCCGATGCCGGCGTCGATCGCCTCGACGCAGGCGTCCTTGGTGAAGGCCGGCGGCACGAACACCACCGACACGTCAGCACCGGTCTCGGCCATCGCCTCCTTCACGGAGCCGAACACCGGCAGGTCCTTGCCGCCGAGCTCGACCGACGTACCAGCCTTGCGGGCGTTGACGCCGCCGACGATGTTGGAGCCGGCCTCGACCATGAGGGTGGTGTGCTTGGAGCCCATGCCACCGGTCATGCCCTGGACGATGATCTTGGAGTCTTTGTTCAAGTAGATAGACATCTCTCGTCCCCTCAGGCCCTTTCCGACTTGGCTGCCAGCTCGGCAGCACGGTCCGCCGCGCCGTCCATGGTGTCGACCATCGTGACCAGCGCGTGGTTCGCCTCGGAGAGGATGCGCCGGCCCTCCTCGACGTTGTTGCCGTCGAGTCGTACGACGATCGGCTTGGTCGCCTCGTCGCCGAGGATGTCGAGCGCGCCGACGATGCCGTTGGCGACCTCGTCGCAGGCGGTGATGCCGCCGAAGACGTTCACGAACACCGACTTCACCTGCTCGTCGTGGAGGATCACATCCAGACCGTCGGCCATCACCTGAGCGTTGGCGCCACCGCCGATGTCGAGGAAGTTCGCGGGCTTGACCCCACCGTGCTTCTCGCCGGCGTAGGCCACGACGTCCAGCGTCGACATGACCAGGCCCGCACCGTTGCCGATGATGCCCACGGCGCCGTCGAGCTTGACGTAGTTGAGGCCCTTGTCCTTGGCCTTCGCCTCGAGCGGGTCGGCCTCCTCGCGGATCTCGAACGTCGCGTGGTCCTCGTGCCGGAAGTCGGCGTTGTCGTCGAGCGACACCTTGCCGTCGAGCGCCTCGAGCACGTCGCCCTCGAGCCGGGCGAGCGGGTTGACCTCCACCAGGGTGGCGTCCTCGCTGACGAAGACGTCCCACAGCCGCAGCACCATGGTGACGGCCTGCTCGGTGAGCGCCTCGGGGAACTTCGCGTCCGCGACGATCTCGCGCGCCTTGGCCTCGTCGACACCGGTGCCGGGGTCGATCGGGATCTTCCGGACCGCGTCCGGGTTGGTCTTGGCGACCTCTTCGATCTCGACGCCGCCCTCGACGGACGCGATGCAGAGGTACTGCCGGTTGGCCCGGTCGAGCAGGAAGGAGAAGTAGTACTCCTCCTCGATGCTCGCCGCCGGGGCGATCAGCACCCGGTTGACGGTCAGGCCCTTGATCTCCATCCCGAGGATCGCCTGGGCGTGCTGCTCGGCCTCGTCGGGGGTCTTCGCGAGCTTCACGCCGCCTGCCTTGCCGCGGCCGCCTGCCTTGACCTGCGCCTTGACGACGACGACGCCGAGCTCCTCGGCGGCGGCCCGGGCCTCGGCCGGGGTGTGCGCGACGATGCCGAGCGTGACCGGGACATCGTGCTTGGCGAAGAGCTCCTTCGCCTGATACTCCATCAGATCCACTGATCCATGTCCTCACCTATGAGGGCAGCCGGAAGCGGCCGCGCCTGCAGCGTTGGGGTGTCATCCGCACCCTAGTCCCGACCGATGGGTACGACGACCCGGGGTTGTGGCGACGAGACGCGGGTCTCAGCCGGGCCTTACCTGCTCGTCTCGTAACGCTTTCCGGACCCCTCCTCACTAGAAAGGACCCATGACGAGACCACAGCGGATCGCGATGATCGTTTTGGCGGGCGCGCTCGCACTGCTCGCCGTGAGCGGCTGTTCGTCCGACAGCCCTGCAGACGAGGCGAGCAAGACCCGGACGCCCGAGACCTCCGAGACGGCGGACCCGACGGATGCGGCGCCACCGACGCTCGAGGGACGGTTGATGTTCTCGCGGTTCGACGAGTCCACCCACACCTTCCTCACCACACACATCTCCCGGCCCGATGGGACCGAGGAGACCGAGCTCACGTTGCCCGGTCCGGAGGGCGGCGGCGGGTGGTCCCGCAGCGGCGAAGAGATCGCAGTGATGACGATCCGACCCGACGAACGCATTGGCACGGCGATCATCACTCCCGACGGCACCGTCGAGAGGGTTCTCGACATCCCGGACCCGACCCTCAACCTCGTGTGCACCGACTGGTCGCCCGACGACGCCCGCCTTGCCTGCGAAGGCTGGGACGACACCGACGAGTCGCGTCGCGGGATCTACACGGTGAGTGCGACGGACGGCTCCGATCTCCAGAGGCTGACCACGACTCCAGAGGGGTTCTCCGACTATCCCGGCGACTACTCCCCCGACGGCGCGCGGTTCGTCTTCCTCCGCACCGTGGACGAGGAGGCAGGCACACTCATGCTCACCGACCCGGCGGGCGGCGAGCCCCGCGAGCTGTCGACCGGGCGGTTCGAGGATGCCGGCGTCTTCTCCCCCGACGGGATGTCGGTACTCACTGCGGGAGGTGGGAGTATCGCAACCCTGGATCTCGACGGCGAGGTGACCAACAGCATCGCCGACGACGCCTACCTGTTCGGCGCCGCATGGTCGCCCGACGGCGAGTGGATCGCCTACTCGCGGAGCAGCGGGGGTCCGTTCGCCGACATCTACGTCAGCCGACCCGACGGCAGCGACCGCTATCAAGTGACCGACACCCCAGAGAACGAGATCGCGATCGAATGGGGTGCAGGCGGCTAGCTGTCCGCGGCCGCGAAGTGGCTCGACACCCAGCCGGTGATGTCGCCGGTCGTGGCGCCGGGCGTGAACACCTTCGCCACGCCCAGCTCTTCGAGGACCGGGACGTCCTCGTCGGGGATGATCCCGCCGCCGAACACCACGATGTCCGAGGCGTCCCGCTCGGCCAGCAGCTCCACGAGCCGCTTGAACAGCGTCATGTGCGCCCCGGACAGCACCGAGAGCCCGATCAGGTCGGCGTCCTCCTGGATCGCGGTCTCGACGATCTGCTCCGGCGTCTGGTGCAGACCGGTGTAGATCACCTCGTGACCGGCGTCCCGGAGCGCCCGCGCGACGATCTTGGCCCCGCGGTCGTGCCCGTCGAGCCCGGGCTTCCCGACGACGATCCGGATCCGCTCCATGGCCGCACAGTAATAGGCGGAGCGTCCGGACGTGACCCCGGTGGCCTCTCGCCGTTGTCCACAGAGAATCCGTGCCGATGCTTTACACGCGTGGCCAATCCGTTATGGTCGTGGCTTCGCCTGAATTCATTCGACATTCATCCAACTCTGGGACAGCGGAGAGCCAACGCTTCTATGGGTAACCACCGAGCGGATCATCGCGGCCCGATCCGTCGTCCTTCGAAGGCTTCGAAGGACACCAAGTACGTCGGCCGCAGGGTCGCCGGGCGCGACTCCGCGCCGGGCATCGTCGAGACCCCTCTCCGGGTCTCCGAGCCCATCACCGCACCTGTCCTCTCGCTCGCGTCCCACGAGCTCGAGACCACCGGTTCGATCCCCGCCATCACCGCGGTCCCCGGCAAGCGCAAGGCGGTCAAGCACGCCGGCTCCCGTGGCCCGCTGTTCAAGGGCGTGCCGTCGCCCCCGGTGCTGCTCGGCATGGCCACTCTCGCCGTCGCCGTCACCGGCACGGTGACCTCCGCCGGCGCCGACCTGGCCGGCAGCATGGAGCCGAAGTACAACGCAGCGAGCGCGATGAGCGGCGACAGCGGGATCGGCACGGTCAATCTGTCCAAGCGCAACCCGCAGGTGAGCCGCGACTCGAGCCGCGACGCTCTCGAGGACGCCTCCGGCACCGAGCTGGTCCAAGAGGCCGAGGTGGTGGCGGAGCAGCGCAACGCCGCGCTCGGTCAGCTGGCCCAGCTCGCCGAGAAGCAGGCCGACAAGATCGCCGAGAACCGCTGGGTGCTGCCCATCGACCCGGCCATCATCACCGCCAGCTTCGGCGAGTACGGCCTCTGGTCCAGCTACCACACCGGTCTCGACTTCAACGGCAACAACGGCGATCCCATCAAGTCCATCGCCAACGGCATCGTCACCTCCGTCGGGTACGACGGCGCCTACGGCAACAAGACAGTCGTCACGCTCGAGGACGGCACCGAGATCTGGTACGCCCACCAGACCTCGTTCGCTGTCTCCGAGGGTCAGACCGTGCGGGCCGGCGAGGTCATCGGCACCGTCGGCTCCACCGGCCACGTGACCGGCTCCCACCTGCACATCGAGGTCCGCCCCGGCGGCGGCGACCCGGTCGACCCCTATGCAGCCTTCGTGGTGCATGGGGTCACCCCCTGAGCTAGATCTTCTCGACGGGGGCGTAGCGGAGCAGCAGCCGCTTGACGCCCTCGGAACCGAAGTCGATCGAGGCCACCGACTTGTCGGCTGTGCCCTCGACGGCGACCACGGTGCCCATCCCGAACGAGTCGTGGAGCACCCGGTCGCCGGGTTCGAGCGACGGGATCTCGCGGGCCGGCTTGGCCTTGGAGGCGGCGTCGGCGCGCGCGGCGGCCGAGGAGAAGTTGCGGCGACCCGCGGCGGTCGGCGCCCCCAGCTGGGCGGGTGAGCCGCTGGCCAGGTCGGTGCGGCCCCACGACGTCTGCGCGGCCTCGGTGCGCCGCCAGTCGACGAGGTCGACCGGAAGCTCGTCGAGGAACCGGGAGCCGGGGTTGTGCGACGGGGCGCCCCACGCCGACCGCACCACGGCGCGGGAGATGTAGAGACGCTCGCGGGCGCGGGTGATGCCGACGTAGGCCAGCCGGCGCTCCTCCTCGAGCTCGGGCTGGTCGCCCAGCGACCGGGAGTGCGGGAAGACGCCGTCCTCGAGGCCGGTCAGGAACACCACCGGGAACTCCAGGCCCTTCGCGGTGTGCAGGGTCATCAGCGTGACGACGCCGAGGTCCTCGGCGTCGGGCTCGTCGGGGAGCTGGTCGGTGTCGGCGACCAGCGCCACCCGCTCCAGGAAGTCGCCGAGGCCGGGCGCGACGATGCCGGCGTCGACGTCTGCCGGGTCGGCCGACGGCCCCGCCACAGGGTCCTCGGAGAACTCGCGAGCGACCGCGACCAGCTCGCCGAGGTTCTCGACGCGGGTGGCGTCCTGCGGGTCCTCGGACGCCTCGAGCTGCTCGAGGTAGCCGGAGCGAGCCAGGACGAACTCGAGGATCACGTCGGCCCGCTCCCCCGCGTCGACCATCGACTGCAGCTCCTCGACCATGGCGACGAAGCCCTGGATGTTGGTGAGGCTGCGGGTCGCCAGACCGGGCGCCTCGTCGGCCCGGCGCAGCGCCTCCCAGAACGTGATCCGCTCCCGGTCGGACAGCTCCTGCACGCACGCGACGGCGCGGTCCCCGATGCCGCGCTTCGGCACGTTGAGGATCCGGCGCAGCGAGACCTGGTCGTCGGGGTTGACCAGCATCCGGAGGTAGGCCAGCGCGTCGCGCACCTCGCGGCGTTCGTAGAAACGCACACCGCCGACGACCTTGTAGGGCTGGCCGGTGCGGATGAACACCTCCTCGAACACACGCGACTGCGCGTTGGTCCGGTAGAACACCGCGACGTCGCCGGGCTTCGCTCCCCCGTCGGTGAGAGAGTCGATCTCCTCGGAGACGAACCGGGCCTCGTCGCGCTCGTCGTCGGCGACGTACCCGATGATCCGCTCGCCGTCGCCGGCGTCGGACCACAACCGCTTCGGCTTGCGGCCCTGGTTGTGCCCGATCACCGAGTTGGCGGCGTTGAGGATCGTCTGGGTGGAGCGGTAGTTCTGCTCCAGCAGGATCGTGGTGGCGTTGGGGAAGTCCTGCTCGAAGTCGAGGATGTTGCGGATGTTGGCGCCGCGGAACGCGTAGATCGACTGGTCGGCGTCACCGACGACCATCAGCTCCGCGGGCTCGACGCGCTCCTCCTCGACCAGCTCGGGGTCGTCGGCGCACAGCTGGTGGATCAGCGCGTACTGCGCGTGGTTGGTGTCTTGGTACTCGTCCACGAGCACGTGCCGGAACCGTCGCCGGTAGACCTCGCGCACCTCGGGGAAAGCCTGGAACAGGTGGACCGTCATCATGATCAGGTCGTCGAAGTCGAGCGCGTTGGCCTCGCGGAGCCGCCGCTGATAAGCGGTGTACGCCGCGGAGTAGGTCTCCTCGATCCCGTTGCGCGCGTCGGCCGCGACCTCTTCGGGGTCACGCAGCTCGTTCTTGTGGTTGCTGACCCAGTGCAGCACCGGGCCGGGCTGGTAGCGCCGCGGGTCGAGGTCGAGGTCGCGGATCACCAGCGACATCAGCCGCTTCTGGTCCTGGGCGTCATAGATCGAGAAGTTGGACTTGAACCCGACCTTGTCGATCTCCTTGCGCAGGATCCGCACGCAGGCCGAGTGGAATGTGCTCACCCACATCACCCGCGCCCGCCGGCCGACCAGCTCCTCGACCCGCTCCTTCATCTCGGCAGCGGCCTTGTTGGTGAACGTGATCGCGAGGATCGAGCCCGGGTGCGCCTTGCGCTCCGAGATCAGCCAGGCGATCCGCCGGGTCAGCACCCGGGTCTTCCCCGAGCCCGCTCCGGCCACCACGAGCAACGGCGCTCCGGAGTGCCGTACGGCGGACTTCTGCGGGTCGTTGAGGCCCTCGAGCAGCTCGTCGGGCGCGGGCCCGCGGCGGGTGGTCCGCGGCTCCTCGGTGGCCTGCTCGAATCCGGGCAGCGGAACGGGGGTACTCATGCTGCCTCCACCCTACGGAGCGGCGGGGACACGAGCAGGCGACTCTCGCTTGTAACACGCTGTTAGCCCCCAAGATCGGGCGCCACAGCCCCAAATGCGGGTGCGAACGACGTGTTACATGCGAGGCCGCGCCCGCTCCAGGCGGCCATCCACAGCTGCCGCCACACGGGTCGCACCACCCGACAGTCGAAGCCACGTTGGTGGCATGACCCCAAGGGCTCTCCGGATCGCGGCCACCCAGCACGGCCTTATCACTCGACAGCAGGCTGTCGAGGCAGGGATGTCCCCAAAGCGCATCAACAGATTGGTGCGCCAGGGCGCCGTTGTGGCCGTGCGCCGGGGCGTGTACGCCGAGACAGAGTTCGTCAACGCTCTCGTCACCTTCCGCGAGAAGCGACTGCTCGCCGACCGAGCCGCCAGCCTGCGGATGGGGCGTCCGCACGAGATGAGCCACGACTCAGCAGCTCATGAGTTGGACCTACCGATTCTGCGGCCGTTCAAGCCGATGACTCATGTGACGCGGCCAGGGGTGGTCGGCTCACACCTCGTGCACGGCGTAAAGCACCATCTCGCGCCGTATCGTCCGAGCAGCGTTGTGGAGATCGACGGCGTTCGAGTACTCGGCCCGGCACGCACGGCGCTCGACATTGCCCGCGAGCACGGCCTACGTGCAGGCGTCGTGGCAATCGACTCGGCGCGCCGTTGGGGTACGACGCTCAGCGAACTGGCAGAGGAGCTCGAGCTGATGCGGTGCTGGCCTCACGTGACCGTGGCGCGCACGGCCGTGCGCCACTCGGACCCGGGGACTGACTCGATCGGGGAGACCTTGACCCGCGAGCTGGTTACTGAGCTCGGTCGTGGTCGCCCCCAGACTCAGTTTGGGCTGGCCGCCGGCGGACGAACAGTGTGGTGCGATCTCCGCCTGGGTCGGCACGTGTTCGAGTTCGACGGGCGCGTGAAGTATCAACGCGTCGACGAGGGCGGGCTCGCGATCACGTCCGTCGATGACGTTGTCTGGCGGGAGAAGCAGCGTCAGGACTGGATCTGCGGATTCAAGCTCGGCATCTCCAGGGTGGTCTGGGACGACCTGTTCGGTGCGGCGCGCGACGCAGCACTCAAGCGGCTCCGCCGTGAGTACCTCGAGACGTGCCGGCTGTTCGGCGAGTCAATCGATGATCTGACGCCGTACCTGGCGCGCGGACCTCGACCTCGGCCGGGTCGTCGCGCTGCTTGAGCCGGGGCCGGTGCGTCCATGTAACACGCTGTTCGAACCCATTTCAGGGTGTTCTGCGGCCAAATACGGGCCGTAACAGCGTGTTACATGGGAGACGGCGCGCTCAGGCGTGCGCGGACGACCAGAGCACCGCGACGCAGACGTTCGCCACGGACAGCAGCACGAGCCCGATCCACAGCCCCTGCGGGATCCGCTCCTTGCGGGTGTTGGCCATGATCAGGATCAGCAGCAGCAGACCGATCAGGCCCTTGACCGCGATCTTGGTGTTGTTGACCTCCACGTCGTCGGCCTGGAGTACGCCGACCAGGGCGATGCCGGCCACGAACGCCGTACCGACGCCGTCGCGCATCGCGCCGTTGACGACCTTCTCGGGGCTCTTCGCCTGGACGAGCAGGCCGCCGATCAGCGCGGCGAAACCGAGGATGTGGATGACCAGCAGGACCTGGCGGAGCGTCTCCATGGGCGAAGACTAACCATCGGGCGTCAGGTACCGCTCGATGAGGAAGAGCACCACGCCGACCGCGATGAGCGCCCCGCACCAGAGCAGCGAGGCCGGGTCGTCGTACACCGACCAGCCCAGGATCGCCGCGTTCCCCAGAAGGCCGACATACAGCAACGGGGTGTTTGCCCGGAACGTTTTCTCGCTCTCGTCCTGCCCGCGCAGCTTCAGCGCCGAGACGATCACCAGCATGTAGATGAACAGCAGGAACAGCACGGTGACCAGCGCCAGGCGCTCCACGAGCAGCAGCTCCGCGCCCGCCTCGCTGATCAGGGTGCCGGCGACCAGCAGGCTGCCGACGACCACGGCGCTGAACAGCAGCCCCACCCACGGGCTACGCCGGCCCGAGTGGACCTTCGCGAAGACGTCCGGTACGACGTCCTCGTTGGCCATGCCATAGAGGATCCGGGGCTGGGTGACGACGGCGACCAGCGTGGTGTTGGTGATCGCGATCATCGCGATCACCACGAACAGGTCGGACATGAAGCCGGCGTCGATCGGGAGGATCCCCTTCTCCACGACCTCCAGCAGCGCCGCCGGGGAGTCGGCGAGGGTGGCGGTGTCCACGGTGAGCGCCGCCGCGACCGACACCAGCACGTAGACGATGCCGGCGACGAGCATGCCGCCGATCAGGGAGCGCGGGAAGGAGCGGTGCGGGTCGATGGTCTCCTCGGCGACGTTGGCGGTGTTCTCGAAGCCGGTCATTGCGAAGAAGGAGAGCGCCACGCCCGCCAGTACCGCGAGGCCCATGTTGCCGTCCGCGCTGACGTCGACCAGCACACCGAAGTCCGCGTCGCCCTCGGCGATGTACCAGATACCGATGACCAGGATGATCGCCAGACCGGCGATCTCGACGAACGCCATCAGCATGTTCACCACGACCGACTCGGTGATGCCGATGAAGTTGATGACCGTCAGCGCCACGAGGAACACCAGCGTGACCAGCAGTGCGGGCGGCCCCGCCCACAGCTCCGCGAAGTACGCCGCGAACCCGCTCGCCAGCGACCCGGCGGCAGCGAAGCTCGCCGAGAGGAAAGAGACCGTGACGAGGAACGTGAGCGTCTTGTTGCCGAACGCCTTGTTGACGTAGAGCGAGGCACCCGCGGCCTGGGGGTACTTCGTCACCAGCTCGGCGTACGCCGTGCCCGTGATCGCCGCGACCGAGATCCCGACCGCGAACGCGATCCAGAACGCGCCACCGACGGCGGCCGCGACCAACCCGATCAGGACGTAGATGCCCGAGCCGAGGACGTCACCCAGGGTGTAGAAGAAGAGCTGCCGACCGGTGATGGTCCGCTTGAGTCCGCCCTCGTCGACCTCGGCCGATTGTGTCTCTGTAGCGCTCACGGCCCGCTGTACCCCTCACGGGTCCAACGGAAACCGCAGGTCAGAGAAGGCGGCGGTCCGAGGCCCAGCGGGTCAGCTCGTGCCGCGACGAGAGCTGGAGCTTGCGCAGCACCGACGACATGTGGGTCTCGACGGTCTTGATCGAGATGAACAGCTCCTTCGCGACCTCCTTGTAGGCGTAGCCGCGCGCGATCAGCCGCATCACCTCGCGCTCCCGCTCGGTGAGCCGGTCGAGGTCCTCGTCGACGGCCGCCACCTCGATGGAGCCGGCAAAGGCATCCAGCACGAACCCGGCCAGCCGAGGCGAGAAGACCGCATCGCCGTCGGACACCCGGCGGATCGCGGAGACCAGTTCTGGCCCGGTGATCGTCTTGGTGACGTAGCCGCGGGCGCCGCCGCGGATGGTTCCGATCACGTCCTCCGCAGCGTCGCTGACCGACAGGGCGAGGAACTTTGTGTCCGGCACCGTGGTCCGCCGCATGACCTCGGCGCCACCCCCACCGGGCAGGTGTACGTCGAGCAGTACGACGTCCGGCCGGTGCTCGGCGACCGCCTTGACCGCCTCGTCCACGTCCGCGGCCTCGGCCAGCACGCTCACGACGCCCACGCCCGCGGCCTCGAGCTCGGCCCGCACCCCGCGGCGGAACATCGCGTGGTCGTCGACGATCACCACTCCGACCATCCCGGTCTCAGCTGTCGTCATTCGTCGTCGCCTTCCTGGTCTGCGGGGCGGGGTAGGTGCAGGTGCACCTCGGTGCCCTCGCCGACGGTGGACCGGATCTCGCCGGCGCCGCCGTGTCGCTGCATGCGGTCGATGATGCTGTTGCGGACGCCGTACCGGTCCTCCGGGGTGACCGAGGGGTCGAACCCGCGGCCGCGGTCCCGAACGAACACGTCTACGGCGCCGTCGGTGATCTCGGCGTAGACGTCGACCTGCGGCACCCCGGAGTGCTTGGCCGCATTGGTCACCGCCTCGCGGGTCGCTGCGACCACCGGCCGCAGGCCCTCTACGAAGTCGCGATCGCCCACGGTCACCACGTCGACGGTGACGCCGTGCGCGTCCTCGACCTCCGCGGACACCCCTCGCAGCGCGCTGGCGACGGTGCGCTCGTCGGTGGACTCGCCGACGTAGAGCCAGGCCCGCAGGTCGCGCTCCTGGGCACGCGCGAGCCGGGCCACGTCGGAGGCGTTGCCGGCGTTCTTCTGGATCAGCGCCAGGGTCTGCAGGACCGAGTCGTGCAGGTGAGCCGCCACGTCGGCCCGCTCCTGGGTGCGCACCCGCTCCGCTCGCTCGTCGGTGAGCTCGGTGGCCAGCCGGAAGATCCACGGCCCCACCACGATGCCGATGCCGACCACTCCTACCAGCGCCGCGAACGTGACATCGAGGGCGAGGCTCAGTGAGCCACTGCGCAGCGAGAACACCAGCAGGGCCAGGATGATGAGCCCGACGCCGGCCGCGAGTCGGGCGTACGACGCCCACCCGCCGTCGCCGAGGATCACTCGCGACGGGTTGATCCGGCCCGTGGAGTCGAGCCAGCGCTCGCGCTGCGCCTCGTCGGCCTGCCGCCACAGCAGGGCGATGCCGGCCAGCGCGATCGCGATCGGCCAGATCAGGGCGCCCCGGCCGAACAGCGCCTCCAGGACGAACACCAGGCCGATCCCGAGCGCGGCGAGTGCGACGACGGGGCCGATGTCGGTGAGCCTGCGGATCCGGCCTGGACGGCGACCGCCGCGGGTCGCGCTCTCCAGGCCGGGTGCCGACGTCTCGAACTGCTCGCCGGCGGGCAGCAGCAGCCACAGGCCGGCGTAGAACGCGATGCCCATCCCGCCGAGTGCCGCTGTCACCACGAAGCCGACCCGGATCCAGAGCACCGGCAGCACCAGGTGGCGGGCGAGCCCGGACGCCACGCCACCGATGATCGGTTCGTGGAGGTCACGGGTGGCCCGGCGCGGCGCGCGGCCGGCCTGGGGGGCGGGGATGCTCATCTCGCCTCAATCGTCACACAGCGGCAGGTGCGCAACCATGAGGCAGAACCCCGGTGCGACCCTGAGGGCGGGCCGGTGCTGGGCCGCAGAGAACCAGGGTGCTCCCCGATGGTGCGGGAGCCCGCGAGACCACAGTCTGGATGACATGACACAGAACCCTCCGGAGGCCCCGGCCGAGCACCCGTCGGACCACGGCGCCCCGGCCGGTCCGGACACCGGTCCGCGCGTGACCCGCGACGAGATCCGCGACCTCGGCCGACTGCGCCGCACCCGTGACGACCGCAAGATCGCCGGCGTGGCCGGCGGCATCGCCCGGCACCTCGACATCGACCCGATCATCATCCGCGTGGCGCTGGTGGTCCTCATCTTCTTCGGCGGTGCCGGGCTCCTCATCTACGGCGCCTGCTGGCTGCTCGTGCCCGAGGAGATCACCGACCACGCGAAGCTGCGGCTCGACGAGCGCAGCCGGAACGTGGCGCTGATCATCGTCGGCGGGCTCGCCGCGCTCGCGATCATCGGCGACTCGATGGGCGACTGGGGCTTCCCCTGGCCGCTCGCGCTGTTCGGGCTGATCGCACTGGTGGTCCTGAGTACCCGCGGCGACTCCCGTCCCCGACCTCCCGGACCGCCGACCCACCCCACGCCGGGCGGGACCTATCCCGGTGCGCCGCACCAGGCGGCGTACCAGCCTCCGCCGCGCAACCCCAAGAAGCGTGGACCCATCCTGTTCTGGTTCACCATGGCGTTCACCGCGCTCGCCGAAGGCGTGCTTGGCATCGTCGACCTCGCCGGTGCGGATGTCACCGACTCCGCCTATCCCGCGCTCGCGCTGGGGATCATCGGCGTGGTGCTGCTGGTCGGAGCCTTCTACGGACGCGCCGGCGGCCTGATCGCGGTCGGCCTGGTGGCCGCCCTGGCGACTGCTGGCGCCACCGCGGCGCACGAGGTCGACGCCGGCCGGATCGTCGAGTCACCCAACCTGGCGGCCGACGTCGATCGCACCTATGACCTTTGGGCCGGTGAGATCGAGCTCGACCTGACCGACGTGCAGGACATCGAGAACCTGGACGGCCGGACCATCGACCTGGAGGTCACGTTCGGCCACATCGTGGTGACTGTCCCTGGCGATCTGCACGTCAACGTCGACGCCACCATCGACGAGGGGCAGACCCTCCTGTTCGGCGACGACGAGGACAACTCGAACAGCGTCAACCACGTCTCCCGATTCCCGAACGCGCCCACCCTGACCATCGACGCCGAGCTCGTGTTCGGCGAGATCGAGGTCCGCACCGCGGAAGGAAGCAACCGATGAGCGACACGACCACCACCCCTCCCAGCACTACCGAGACCGAGCGCGAGAGCGGTCGGCACCCGGTCAACGTGGGCCACCTCGTGATGGGCGTGGCCCTGCTCGGCCTGGTCGCTATCTGGGCCCTGATCGTCGGCGACGTCGTCGAGGGCGACGACGTCCGCTGGCTGCTGCCCACCCCGTGGGTGCTCGCGGGTGCCGCCGGCCTGACCGCCATGGCGGTCAACGGGCACCGAGGCAACGAGAAGCGCCAGGTCGGCTGGGTCGCCCCGGCCGAGGCAGAGACATCCGACAACGCTGAACCCACCGACATCACCGAGGAGAACCGATGAATACCGCCAGTACCGGCAAGCGCCTGACCCGACGTACCCACGACAAGATCCTGGGCGGCGTCTGCTCCGGGGTCGCCGACTACTTCGGCGTCGACGCCACCCTCGTGCGGGTGCTCACCGTCCTCGCCGCGGTCTTCAGCCTGGGCACCGCGGTCGTCGCGTACGTCGTGGCGTGGGCGCTGATGCCCACCGGATAGGCCCTGACGCAGAATCGGTGCCGTGACCCTTCCCGAGATCGGCACCCTGACGTCCCTGCCCGCGCTCGATCATCCGGAGCTCCTCGCGCCGCCGGTCGTGGCCGCACTCGCGGCCTGGCCGGCGGCTGCGGACGTTGCGGTGGTCGAGATCGATCCCGACCATGCCGACACGGCGGCGATGAGCGCGGCCTACGAGCTGCCCATGGACACCGGCGCCAACTGCGTCGTCATCGCGGGGAGCCGGGCCGGCGAGGAGCGGATCGCGGCCTGCGTGGTCCGCGCCGACACCAGGGCCGACGTGAACAACCGGGTGCGCAAGCTGCTCGACGTACGCAAGGCGTCGTTCCTGTCGATGGACCGGGCGGTGGAGGAGTCCGGCATGGAGTACGGCGGGATCACGCCGCTCGGCCTTCCCGTGGGCTGGCGGGTCCTGGTGGACCCACGCTGCCTGGACATCGACGTGGCGATCATCGGCTCGGGCGTCCGTCGCTCGAAGATCGTGCTCTCCGGCCGGCTCCTCGGGGAGCTCCCCGGCGCCGAGGTCGTGGATGAACTAGCCGTCTGAGGGGCACCTGGCGCCATGACCGACTACGGACCGGACGGGCGCGACGAGTCGCCGCAGGAGAAGGCCGACCGCAAGTGGGGCGACCTCCTCCAAGAGCTGCGGGTGATGCAGACCGGCGTCCAGCTGCTCGCCGGCTTCCTCCTGACGCTGCCGTTCCAGCAGAAGTTTGGTTCGCTCGAGGAGTACCAGCGCGACTTCTACCTCGGTCTCGTCGTGCTGGCCGGCGTGACGACAGCGTTGGTGCTGACGCCCGTCGCCGCGCATCGCACGCTCTCCGGGCGCCAGGTGAAGGACAAGCTGGTCCGTGCCGCCGGCCGGGTCGCGAGCCTCGCCCTCGGCGGGGTCGCACTTCTCGTCGTCGGCATCACGACGTTCGTGTTCGACGTGGTCGTCGACCGCACCTGGTCGCTGGTGGTAGGCGGCCTGATGGCGGCCGTGCTGATCGGGCTGCTCGTGGTGTTCCCCCGACGGCTGGTGCGCGGCCAGGCGAAGTAATTCGGTCGAAGTCGCACCCGCCGCATCCGTAACGTGGACGGGTGCGGCGCCTCCCTCTCGATCACCCCGGCACCGCGGACCACCGGTCCGCGGTGCGTTTTCTGTGGTGGATGGCCAAGGGCCAGCGGGTCACCCTGATCGGCGGGATGTGCTTCGGCATCATCTGGATGAGCAGCCAGGCGGTGCTGCCCGCGGTGATCGGCAGGGCCATCGACGACGGTGTCGCCGCCAAGGACACCGACGCCCTGCTGAAGTACGCCGGCGTGCTGTTCGGCATCGGCCTGATCCAAGCGGCGAGCGGGATCATGCGGCACCGGTTCGCGGTCACGAACTGGCTCATCGCCGCCTACCGCACCGTCCAGCTCGTCGGCCGGCACACCGTGCATCTCGGCGCGACCCTGCCGCGCAAGGTCTCGACGGGCGAGGTCGTCGCGATCGGCACCAGCGACATCTCCCACCTCGGCCAGGTGATGGACGTGTCCGCCCGGTTCGCCGGCGCGATCGTCTCGTTCCTGCTCGTCTCGGTGATCCTGCTCCAGACCTCGGTGACGCTCGGCCTCGTCGTGCTGATCGGCGTACCCACGCTGATGCTGCTCGTCGGCCCGCTGCTCGCCCCCTTGCAGCGGCGCAGCGCCCGGCAGCGCGAGCTGACCGGCGACCTCTCCAACACCGCCAACGACATCGTCGGCGGGCTGCGGGTGCTGCGCGGGATCGGCGGCGAGCAGGTCTTCCACGACCGCTACCGCCGCGAGTCGCAGACAACCCGCAAGGCCGGCGTCGAGGTGGCCAAGCTGCAGTCGGTGCTCGACGCCCTCCAGGTGTTCCTGCCCGGCGTCTTCGTCGTCGTCGTGGTCTGGATCGGCGCGCGCTACGCCGTCACCGGCCGGATCACGCCGGGTGAGCTCGTCGCGTTCTACGGCTACGCCGCGTTCCTGATGATCCCGCTGCGCACCGCCACCGAGTACGCCAACAAGTTCATCCGGGCGCGAGTCTCGGCCATGCGGGTCTGCCGGGTGCTCGCCCTCACCCCCGACGTGACCGACCCCGCGGACCCGGCCGACCCGCCGCCGCCCGGCGCCGCCCTGTCCGACGCCCGGTCCGGGCTCCGGCTCCGACCCGGCACGATCACCGCGATCGTGAGCGACGACCCCGACGAGTCCGCGCGGCTCGCCGACCGGCTCGGCATGTGCGCTCCTGACCCCGACGACGACGTGACGCTGGGCGGCGTACCCCTGACCGCGCTGGCTCGCGCGGAGGTACGCCGCCGGATCGTCGTCTCCGACACCGGTGCCGCGCTGTTCTCCGGACGGCTCGGCGACCGACTCGACGTGACCGGCGGGGGCGACCTGCAGGGCGCCTTGGACACGGCGTCCGCGGACGACATCCTCGACGCGCTGCCCGAGCGGCTGGACGCGATCGTCACCGAGCGCGGCCGGAGCTTCTCGGGCGGCCAGCGCCAGCGCCTGGTGTTGGCGCGGGCGCTCACGGCCGACCCCGAGATCCTGATCCTGGTCGAGCCGACCTCGGCGGTCGACGCGCACACCGAGGCCCGGATCGCCGCTCGGCTGCGGGAGCACCGGGCCGGGCGCACCACCGTGGTCACCTCGACCAGCCCGCTCATGCTGGACGCCGTCGACGAGGTCGCGCTGGTCCGCGACGGTCAGGTTGTCGCGACAGGGACACATGGCGAGCTGCTGCGCTCGAGCGCCGACTACCGGGCCGTGGTCATCCGCGAGACCGAGCTCCAGCCGTCGGAGGCCGCGCGATGAAACCCCCACGCCGTTCTTCGCCTCCCCCGCTTCGCTCCTCCGACGAACAACGCCGCGGGGACCCCAAAAGCAGCGCGCCCACGATCCTCCCGGTGGCCGACGGCTTCGCGATGCGCCGCTACGTCCGGTCCCTGGCCCGTCGCTACCCGCGACTGCTCGGCGGCGCGGTGCTGCTCCACGGTCTCGCCGCCGTCGCCGCGCTGGCCGCACCCCGCCTGCTCGGCGGCCTGGTCGAGGCGGTCGAGAAGGGCACCACCACCTCGCACGTCGACGAGGTGATCGCGCTGCTCGCGGTGTTCCTGGTCCTGCAGACCGTGCTGACCCGCTACGCCCGCTACGTCAGCCAGGTGCTCGGCGAGCGGGTGCTGGCCGAGCTCCGCGAGGACTTCGTGGGCAACGCCCTGGCGCTGCCCGTCGGCGTCGTGGAGTCCGCGGGCTCGGGAGACCTGCTGACCCGGACCAGCCGAGACGTCGAGCAGCTCGGCTGGTCGGTGCGTTGGGCGCTGCCGGAGTGGACGATCGCGGTGGTCACGGCGATCCTCACGTTCGCAGCCGCGCTGAGTGTCGGCTGGTGGGTCGCGCTCCCCTGCCTCCTGGGCGTGCCGCCGCTGGTGGTCGGGCTGCGCTGGTACCTCGCCCGCGCCAAGGCCGGCTACCTACGGGAGAGCGCGTCGTACTCCTTCATCAACGCGACGCTGACCGAGACTGTCGAGGGCGCCCGCAGCGTCGAGGCGCTCGGCCTCGCCGACGAGCGGATCGACAGCCTCGACCGCGACATCAAGGAGTCGTACGACGCGGAGCGGTACACGCTGTTCCTGCGCACCGTGTTCTTCCCGAACATGGAGATCGCCTACCTGATCCCCACGGTGTGCACGCTGCTGTTCGGCGGCTACCTCTACACGCAGGGTCAGGTCTCGCTCGGCGACGTCACCGCCGCGACGCTCTACGTGCAGATGCTGATCGACCCGGTCGACCGGATCGTGTCGATCCTCGATGAGCTGCAGATGGGCGCGGCGTCGCTGGCGCGGCTGCTCGGCGTCGCCCAGGTCCCTGACGACCGCGAGGTGTCCGGCCGGACACCGAACGGCGAGAAGATCGACGCCGACGACGTGCGGTTCGCGTACGTCGAGGGCAGAGACGTCCTGCACGGCGTGGACCTCTCTGTCGGTGTCGGTGAGCGGATAGCGATGGTCGGGCCCTCCGGCGCCGGCAAGTCGACGCTCGGTCGGCTGCTCGCGGGCATCCATCCGCCGCGCACCGGCGAGGTGACCGTGGGTGGGGTCGGTCTGGTCGAGCTGCCGCTGGGCGACCTCCGCGGCCACGTCGCTCTGGTGACCCAGGAGCACCACGTGTTCGTGGGCACGCTGCGCGAGAACCTCGCGCTGGCCGCCCCCGCCGACGCCACCGACGTCGACATCCGGGCCGCCCTCGACGCAGTCGACGCGCTCGAATGGGTCGAGGCGCTTCCCGACGGCCTGGACACGGTGGTCGGCTCCGGTGGCCGCGCGCTGGCGGCAGCGCAGGCGCAGCAGATCGCGCTGGCGCGGCTGGTGCTGGCTGATCCGCACACCCTGGTGCTCGACGAGGCCACCTCGCTGATCGACCCGCGGGCCGCGCGGCACCTGGAGCGCTCGCTGGCCGCCGTACTCGAGGGCCGGACGGTGATCGCGATCGCACACCGATTGTTCTCCGCGCACGACGCCGACCGGGTGGCCGTGGTCGAGGACGGCGTGATCTCCGAGTTCGGGTCGCACGACGAGCTCGTGGCCGCTGACGGCTCCTATGCCGCCCTCTGGGACAGCTGGAACGGCCGCCGCTGACCCATGGTCAGAGGCCTTCCTTGGCGGTCATGAGGTCACGCTCGAACAGTTGGGCCAGCTCCGGATCGGCGGCGATCCGACCGTGCCAGACGGAGCTGACGGCCAGCCAGGTGTAGGGCCGCACGCCGTACTGCTGGGCGACCTTGTCGTCGCCTCCCTGCGGCGCGGGGCGGACCTGGAGGTGGGCGCACACGGCGACGTACGTCTCCCAGGTGAGGCCGTCGACCGGCTCCCGACGCGGGTCGCCCGCCGAGGGCGGTGGCTGCTCCGGAGTCGCCTTGCCGGTGAACGCGTCCCGGATCGCACCCGCGGTCTCGGCCATCCCCTGAAGCGCCGGGTCGACGGCGAAGCCGGGCCGGTTCCGGTCGGCTTCGTCCTTGCGCGGAGCCAGCTCCTCGGTGAGCAGCTTGGAGTCGACCTTGGTGATCGCACCGGTGCTCGGGTCGCGCTCGACCGGGATGTCGAGACCGGGCACGAGCAGCGAGGCCACCCACGTGCTGATCGATGCCTTGACCGTCACCTCGTCACCGAGGGTGCCCTCGGGGCCGCGCGGCCGCAGCCTGACGTGCACCCGCATCCGGCCGATGCGTTCGCCGTCCTCGAGCACCTGGTGCCGCTTGCCGAGCACGATCGCGCGGATCGGTCCGGGACCCTGGAGCAGGCGGTCGACCTCCTCCTGCGGCCAGGGGGCGATGAACTCGGGGATGTCGCTGGCGGGTTCGACACCGGCCATCGCGTTGGCGGCTTGCTGCGCGGCCTCGACCTGCGCCTTCAGCTTCGAGAACAAGCCCATGGGCCGAGCCTGCCTCAGATACCGGAGATCCGCACTCCCGAGTGCGTCTTGTACTTCTTGTTGATCGAGATCAGTACGGCGGTCAGCGGTTCGAGCTGACGGGCCAACCGCAGCCGGCCGGCGTCGACGCCGTCGCGGCCGCTCACGCACCGGGCCAGCTCGATCACGACCTGCTTGGCTTCGTCGGTGTCGCCGCAGACCAGCACGTCCTCGTCGGCGAGGTACTCCTCGTCGCCCCACAGAGTCACGGCCGAGACGTGGTGGAAGGCGCCGACCACGGCGGCCTCGGGGGCGATCCGCTGCGCGGACTCTGCGGCCGATCCCTCGCCGCCGTCGATCACCCGGCCGGACGGCCCGGCCTTGTCGAACGCCAAGGGGTTCACGCACGAGACCACGACCTTGCCGGCCAGCGGCAACGTGGCGACGAGCTCGTCGTGGCCGTCGTACGGCACCGCCAGCAGGACCACGTCGGCGTCCGCGCAGGCGTCGGCGTTGGCCGCACCGGTCACCTCACCGGCGCCGGACACACCGGACAGCCGCTCGGTGACCTCGGCCGCCACGGGAACGGCCTTCTCCGCGGCCCGCGAGCCGAGCACGACCGTGTGCCCATGACGGGCGAACCGGTAGCCCAGCCCCTTGCCCTGCGGTCCGGTGCCGCCGATCACGGCGATGCGGTACGTCACGGCAGGGCTCACTCCTCGGTGCGAACGGGTATGTCACAGACACTTGCGATGTTGACAGTGATCTTGTCACAGTGACCACGACCGCCCGCCCACCCGACAGGGGATGAAACGTGAAGCTCTCGATGCCGCTCGTGTACGCCGGCAACCCGCGGGAGACCGCCGACCAGGTCGCCGGGCTGGAGAAGGCGGGCCTCGACACCATCTGGGTGGCCGAGCCCTACGGCTTCGACGCACCGACCCTGATGGGCTACCTCGCCGCGAAGACCGAGACGGTCGAGATCGGCGCGGCCATCCTCAACGTCTACTCCCGCACCCCCGGCGCGATGCTCCAGACCGTGGCCGGCCTCGACAACGTCTCCGGAGGCCGGGCCGTGATCGGCCTCGGCGCGTCCGGGCCGCAGGTGATCGAGGGCTTCCACGGCATGCCCTACGAGAAGCCGATCGCCCGCACCCGCGAGATGATCGAGATCATCCGGATGGGTCTTCGGCACGAGCGGCTGACCAGCGACGGGATCTTCAAGCTGCCGCTGCCCGCCGGCGAGGGTCTCGGTCTCGGCAAGCCGCTCAAGCTGCTGAACCGGCCCGAGCGTCCCGCCGTACCCCTCTGGGTGGCGGCGCTGGGTGACAAGAACGTCGAGATGACCGCCGAGGTCGCCGACGGCTGGCTGCCCTGGCTCTTCCACCCCGAGAAGGCCAAGGACGTCTGGGGCGACGCGCTCGCCAAGGGCAACGCGAAGCGCTCCCCCGACCTCGCTCCGCTCGAGGTCAACGCGGGCGGCCTGGTCGCCATCGGCGAGGACGTGAAGGGGATGCTCGACCTGATGCGTCCCGTCTACGCGCTGTACGTCGGCGGCATGGGCGCGCGCGGCAAGAACTTCTACAACGACCTCGCCTGCCAGTACGGCTACGAGAAGGAGGCCAAGGAGATCCAGGACCTCTATCTCGACGGCCACAAGCGCGACGCTGAAGCTCTCGTCCCGATGGAGTGGCTGGAGGCCGGCAACCTCGTCGGGCCCGAGTCCTACGTCAAGGAGCGGATCGCGGCCTTCAAGGAGGCCGGCATCACCAACCTGTCCGTCGCGCCCGCCTCCGACGACCCGGCCGCCACGGTGGCGCAGGTCAAGGAGTGGGTCAGCTAGGCGTCAGTTCAGGACGGCGCGGTCCCTGAAGGCGCCCGGCGACGACCGAACGCTCGTGCTAGAGGCCCTCCAGGGTCGAGACTCGCGACATGCCCACTGTGCTGGCGATCGTCACGGGCGCCTTGTTCCTCGTGACCGGCGGCGTGAAGGTGCTCGGCGTCAAGCAGAGCCTGGAGATCCGGGACCACTTCGGGATGCAGCCCGGGCTGTGGCGGATCGTCGGGACGCTCGAGATGGCCGGAGCGGTCGGCGTACTGGTCGGCATCGCCGTGCCCGGCCTCGGTGTCGCCGCCGCGGTGGGTCTCGCCTGCCTGATGCTCGGCGCGATCGCGAGTCGGGTGAGGGTGAAGGACTCGGCGCTGATGATCGCCGGGGACGTCGTCGTTCTCGGCCTGGTCGTGGCGACCGGGCTGGCGCTGCTCTCGGAGATCTAGTCCCGCGCCAGCGAGCGGGTGATCACCGCGTTGGCCGCCTGCTGGAAGCCGCCGACCACTGCCTCGAGCGTGAGCTGGCGCAGCTGCGGCAGCGTCTCCCGGATCCGGGCCGCCTCCACCGGGTCCTCGCCCTGCTCGCGGAACGGCTGCAGCATGAACGTGCGGAGGATGTCGGTGAGCTCCTCGACCAGTGCCTCCATGTGCCGGCGGATCGCCTCGCCCGCGGCATTCAGGCTCTCCTCCGGGACGTCGAGGTCGAGCAGGCCGAGGCCGACCTCGAGGGTCGGCAGGGCGACGTAGGACTTGCCGCGTTGCTGGATCGACCCGAGGACCAGCAGCAGCCGGAGGTCATCGGCGGAGAGCTTGCGACCGGCCCGCTCCTCGAGCTCGCGGCGACTCATCTCGACGGGTGGCTGGGGCGTCCAGGACGTCAGCATCGCGCGCTGCACGGAGAGCTGCTCGACGGTGGCATCGTCCGGGATGGTGCTCAGGAACCCCTCGATCGCCTGCAGCGTGAAGCCGTGCTGCTGGAGCGCCCGGACCAGTTCCAGGCGGGCGCGGTGCACCTCGTCGTAGTAGGCCACCCGGCCGCGACGGATCGGCGCGGGCATCAGCCCGAGGCTCGCGTAGTAGCGGGTGTTGCGCACCGTCATCCCGACCGCGACGGCGAGCTCGTCGATCGTGAGCAGCCCGTCGGGAGAGTCGTCAGGGAGCGCTGTCATGTGTCCGATCGTACACTTGAATTGTGACAGTATCGCTGTAACAGTAGCCCTGAACCCGACACTGTGACACGGAGGAACCGATGCCCGAGAGGCCGTCGATCTACGAGCAGGAGCACGAGGACTTCCGCGCGACCGCGCGCGCCTTCATGGAGAAGGAGGTCGTCCCGTTCCACGACCAGTGGGAGAAGGACGGCCAGGTCAGCCGCGAGGTCTGGGCCCGTGCCGGCGAGCAGGGGCTGCTCTGCTTCGACGTGGCCGAGGAGTACGGCGGCGCCGGGGTCAAGGACTTCCGCTACAACGCGATCATCGCCGAGGAGATCACCCGCGTCGGTGCGGGCGGGCTCGGCTTCACGCTGCACACCGACGTGGTGGTTCCGTACTTCACGAGCCTCTGCACCGAGGAGCAGAAGCAGCGCTGGCTGCCGGGCCTGGTGTCCGGCGAGCTGATCTCCGCGATCGCGATGACCGAGCCGGGTGCCGGCAGCGACCTGCAGGGCATCCGCACCACGGCCGTCGACAAGGGCGACCACTACGTCCTCAACGGCTCGAAGACGTTCATCAGCAACGGGATCATCTCCGACCTCGTGATCGTGGTCGCCCGGACCGACCCGGACGCCGGGCACCAGGGCATCAGCCTGCTCGTCGTCGAGCGCGGCATGCCGGGCTTCGAGCGCGGGCGCAACCTGGAGAAGATCGGGCTCAAGGCCCAGGACACATCCGAGCTGTTCTTCGACAACGTCGCGGTGCCGAAGGAGAACCTCCTCGGCGAGGAGGGCTCCGGCTTCATCTCGCTGATGATGAACCTGCCGCAGGAGCGTCTCTCCATCGCGGCGATCGCGGTCGCCGCGATCGAGCACGTGCTGGAGCTGTCGCTGGCGTACGCCAAGGAGCGCGAGGCGTTCGGCAAGCCGATCGGGAAGTTCCAGCACAACCGGTTCGTGCTCGCCGAGATGGCCACCGAGGCCCACATCGCCCGCGTCTTCGTCAACGACTGCATCATCAAGCTCAACGCCGGCGAGGTCGACGCGAGCCTCGCCTCGAT
Source organism: uncultured Actinomycetota bacterium (assembly GCA_963809015.1). Taxonomy (GTDB): domain Bacteria; phylum Actinomycetota; class Actinomycetes; order Propionibacteriales; family Nocardioidaceae; genus Nocardioides. The sequence goes on along the minus strand of CAWEHX010000008.1, from coordinate 316,461 downwards.
GGCGAAGTGGTGGACCACCGAGCTGCAGAAGAAGATCGTCGACCAGGGCCTGCAGATCTTCGGCGGCTACGGCTACATGCTGGAGTACCCCATCGCCAAGGCCTACGCCGACAGCCGGATCCAGACGATCTACGGCGGGACGACCGAGATCCAGAAAGAGATCATCGGCCGCAGCCTCGGACTCTGAACCCAACCCGTTCAACACTGTCTTGTGGCCGACCGGTGATCGCGGTCACACTGCTCCCTATCCCCGACACCGGCACCTGCCACGAGGAGTAGCACGATGACCGACATCGCCACCGACCGGGCCCGGATCGAGCAGGAGGTCGGTGACCGCACGCTCATCGACGTCCTCTCCGACACCGTTGCCGCGCACGCCGAACTGCCGGCGTACTCCGACAAGCACCACGTGCCGGAGGGCGAGGCCTGGCGCACCTACACGTGGACCGACGTCCGCGAGCGGGGGCTCGACGTGGCTGCCGGGCTGATCGGGCTGGGCGCCCAGGTCGGCGACACCGTCGCGATCATGGCCACCAACCGGATCGAGCACTACGTCGCCGACATCGGCGGCGTGCACGCGGCGCTGACCCCGATGTCGATCTACAACACCCTCTCCCCCGAGCAGGTCGCCTACGTCGCCGGCGAGTCCACTCCGGTGGTCGCGGTGCTCGAGGGTGCCGACCAGCTGGCGCGCTGGACGCGCGCCCTGGACGAGGGCCACACCAAGCACGTCGTGGTCATCGATGCCGACGCCGTGCCGGAGGGTGACGAGCGCTTCCTCAGCTGGGACGACCTGGTCGCCGCCGGCGCAGAGCGTCGGGCCGCCGACCCGGACGAGCTCGAGCGGCGCCACGCCGACCTCGACCCCAACGCGCCGGCGACGATCATCTACACCTCCGGCACGACCGGAAACCCCAAGGGCGTCGTGCTCACCCACCACAACGTCCTCTACGAGGCGGTCAGCACCCTGGAGGCCGCCGGCCTCGACGGCGTACAGCGGATGGTCAGCTACCTGCCGCTGGCGCACATCGCCGAGCGGGTGCTCGGGCTCTACGGCCCGATGATGACCGGCACGCACGCGCACGCGATCGGTGACCCGGCTCAGCTGCTGGCGACCCTCGGCGAGGTGCACCCGACCGGCTTCTTCGGCGTCCCCCGCGTCTGGGAGAAGATCAAGACCGGCATCTCGGCCAAGCTCGCGGCCGACGACAACCCCGACAACGTCAAGATGGTGCAGGAGTCGATGGCCGCCGCGCTGGCCTGGGTCGAGGCCCAGGAGGTCGGCGGCACGATGACGCCCGAGATCGAGGAGGCCTACCGCAAGGCCGACGAGCAGATCCTGGGCTTCCTCAAGCTGCTGCTCGGGCTCGACCAGGTCACCTGGGCCGGGTCCGCGGCCGCGCCGATGCCGATCGAGGTGGCCCGCTTCATGGCCGGCCTCGGGCTCAAGGTCTACGACGTCTACGGCATGACCGAGACCTGCGGTGCGGTGACGGCCAACGGTCCCGGCGGCTTCCGGCTCGGCACGGTCGGTCGGGCCAACCCGGGCATGGAGGTCAAGCTCGCCGAGGACGGCGAGGTGCTCATGCGCGGTCCGGTGGTCACCCCCGGCTACCACAAGCAGGAGGAGGCCACCCGGGCGCTGATCGACGAGGACGGTTGGGTCCACAGCGGGGACATCGGCACCCTCGACGAGGACGGCTTCTTCGCGATCATCGACCGCAAGAAGGAGCTGATCATCACCTCCGCGGGCAAGAACATCGCGCCGTCCAACATCGAGAACTACCTCAAGGAGTCCCCGATCGTCGGGCACGCGATGGCGATCGGCGACAACCGGTCCTACGTCGTCGCCCTCCTCACCCTCGACGGCGAGATCGCGCCGCTGGTGGCCCAGAAGCTGGGCGTGGAGTTCACCGACCTGGCCGACCTGGCCCAGAAGCCGGAGATCCAGGCGATGGCCCAGCAGGCCGTCGACGCAGCCAACGAGCGGCTCTCCCGCCCCGAGCAGGTCAAGGCCTTCGAGCTGCTGCCGGTGGAGTGGACGGCCGAGTCCGAGGAGCTGACGCCGACGCTGAAGCTCAAGCGGCGGGTCGTGAACTCGAAGTACTCCGACGTGGTGGACCGGCTTTACGGCTGAAGTTTCAACTGGTCCAGACCGGCTGGGCTGTCACAAATGGGGTTCCCGCGTCGTCACCGATGAGAAAGGTCGGTGACCGCGGTCTCCTCAGGGAAATCCCGGATGCGGACTGTCCCCGCCCCCTGAAAGGGTTACCCCCATGCATCGAGAAATCGCCGGCAAGCTCACCGGCCGTGTCACGAAATGGATCGTTCTCGTCGCCGTCATCATCCTGACGGGCATTCTCGGAGGTCTCGGCGGCAAGCTCGCCGACGTCAAGGACAACGAGCAATCCTCGTGGGTCCCCGCCTCCGCAGAATCGACGAGAGTGTCCGAGGAGCTCTCAGAGGCCGTATCCCCCAACGACATCCCCACGTTCGTCGCCTATCACCGCTCCGGTGGTCTGACCGACGCCGACTTCGCCGCCATGGACGAGGACGGCGCCGAGATCGCCAAGCTCGAGGGCATCACGGAAGCGGGGGTGCTCACACCCACGGCTGCCGCTGCCGCTCGGGCTGCGGGCGAGAACGTCCCCAACCTCGTCTCCGAGGACGGTGAGGTCGCCTACGTCTACTTCACCTTCAACCTCGGCAAGGAGGGGTGGAACAAGATCTCCGACCCGGTGGAGGAGATCCACGACTTCACCAAGATCGACGGGGCCGACGTCTACGTCGGTGGCTTCGGAGGCCAGGCCTACGACTTCACCAACTCCTTCGACGGCTCGCACGTCAGCCTGCTGCTGATCACGTTCGGCGTGGTGATCCTGATCCTGCTGTTCACCTACCGGAGTCCGATCCTCTGGCTGCTGCCGATCATCTGCGCGGGTGTGGCCAACGTGATGTCGGGTGGCGTGGTCTACCTGCTCGCCAAGTACGCCGACCTCACGGTCAACGACCAGAGCCAATACATCCTGAGCATCCTGGTGATCGGTGCCGGCACGGACTACGCGCTGTTGCTGGTCGCTCGCTACCGAGAGGAGCTGCGACGGCACGAGGACCGGCACGAGGCGATGGCCTTCGCGCTGCACCGGGCCACCCCGGCCATCCTGGCCAGTGCGGCCACGGTCGTCATCGGCCTGATGTGCCTCGCCTTCGCCGACCTCAACTCCACGGCCAGCCTCGGCCCGGTGCTCGCGGTCGGTGTCGCGGTGACGTTCCTGGTCATGGTCACCCTGCTGCCCGCGCTGCTGGTCATCTGCGGCCGGTGGGTGTTCTGGCCGATCCGCCCCTCGTTCGGCTCGGACGAGCCGACCCAGACCGGTCTGTGGGCCCGCGTCGGCGAGCGGATCTCGATCCGCCCGCGCGTGATCTGGGTCGGGACCACCGTGGTGCTCCTGGTGGCCTGCCTCGGCCTGTTCAAGCTCGAGGCGAGCGGCCTGTCCACGGAGGACTCGTTCACCGAGAAGTTCGACTCGATCAAGGCCCAGGAGCTCCTCACGGCTCACGACCTGTTCGACAACTCCAACACCGTGCAGGTGGTCGCCGACGACAAGGACCTCGACGCGGTCCAGGAGGCAGTCCTCGCGGTCGACGGCATCGGGGATCCCAAGCCCACGACGTCGCTCGGCAACGGACGGTCCTACTTCGAGGCGCCGATCCGTCCGGACCTGGCGTCCGAGGCTGCCTTCAAGATCGTCGAAGAGAGTCGAGACGCGGCTCATGGCGTCGAGGGGGCGGACGCCTTGGTCGGCGGTGGCGCGGCCTTCTACCTCGACACCAAGACGGCGTCGCTCCGTGACAACAAGGTGGTCATCCCACTGGTGCTGCTCGTGGTGCTGATCATCCTGATCCTGTTGCTACGCGCGCTGTACGCACCGTTGATCCTGATCGCCACGGTGATCCTGTCGTTCGGTGCAGCGCTTGGCCTGTCGGCGCTGATGTTCACCTACGTGTTCGACTTCGCGGGGACTGATGCCGGGTTCCCCTTGTTCGCGTTCGTGTTCCTCGTCGCTCTGGGCATCGACTACAACATCTTCCTGATGACCAGAGTGAGAGAGGAGACCCAGACGCACGGCACGCGCAAGGGCTCTCTGATCGCCCTCTCGTCGACGGGAGGCGTGATCACGTCGGCCGGGCTGGTGCTGGCAGCGACGTTCCTGGCGCTGGCCACGCTGCCGTTCGTGTTCCTGGTGGAGCTCGGCACGGCGGTGGCACTCGGGGTCATCATCGACACGATGATCGTCCGCTCGGTGCTGGTGACGGCGCTCAACCTCGACATCGGCAGCAAGATCTGGTGGCCGAGCAAGCTCGACCAGCAGGGCGACGACCCGGCACCGCCCGGCGCGGCTGCCGAGGAGGAGAAGGTCCTGGTCTGACCAGGTTCTCACTGCAGTTCATCGCGTGGGCCGGGGAATCTCCCCGGCCCACGCGCGGTTAGATTGACCGCGATGATCGAGGCGCCCACCCCCCAGCAGGTACGCCGAGCCTTGGCGCGGGCCGAGCGTGGCGCAGCGCTGGACGTCCCCGAGGCCGCAGCGCTGCTGGCCGCGACCGGACCCGAGCTGGACCGGCTGACCGCCGCTGCCGCGAAGGTCCGCGACGCCGGCTTGCTGGCCGCCGGTAGGCCGGGCGTCGTCACGTACTCGCCGAAGGTGTTCATCCCGGTGACCCGGCTGTGCCGCGACCGGTGCCACTACTGCACGTTCGTGGAGACCCCCGGTCAGGCGGAGCGCGACGGCCGGGCGCCGTACCTCTCCCCCGACGAGATCCTCGACATCGCCCGGCAGGGCGCCGAGCTCGGCTGCCTGGAGGCGCTGTTCACGCTGGGAGACCGGCCGGAGGATCGCTGGCCCGAGGCCCAGGCCTGGCTGGACGAGCGGGGCTACGACTCCACGCTGGCCTACCTGCGCGCCATGGCCGTGCGGGTGCTGGAGGAGACCGGGCTGCTGCCGCACCTGAACCCCGGCGTCATGTCGTGGGAGGAGCTCAACCGGCTCAAGCCGGTCTCGCCCTCCATGGGGATGATGCTGGAGACCACGTCCCGCCGGCTCTTCGAGACCAAGGGCGAGGCGCACCACGGCTCCCCCGACAAGGACCCGGAGGTGCGACTGCGGGTCCTCGAGGACGCGGGCCGGCTCTCGATCCCGTTCACCACCGGTCTGCTCGTCGGCATCGGCGAGACGCTGACGGAGCGGGCCGAGACGATCTTCGCCCTGCGCGAGACCTCCCGCCGCTACTCCGCGGTGCAGGAAGTCATCGTGCAGAACTTCCGCGCCAAGCCCGACACCGCCATGCGGCACACCGACGACCTCGACCTCGACGAGTACCGCGCCGCGATCGCAGTCACGCGGTTGGTGCTCGGCCCGAAGGCACGGGTGCAGGCTCCGCCCAACCTCGTCGACCTGACCGAGTGCCAGGCCCTGCTCGGGGCGGGCATCGACGACTGGGGCGGGGTCTCGCCGCTGACGCCCGACCACGTCAACCCCGAGCGACCCTGGCCCTCGCTCGGCCGCCTGCGCGGGATCACCTCCGAGTGCGGCTTCGAGCTGAAGGCCCGGCTGACCGTGCACCCCGAGTACGTCGTCGCCGGTGAGCCCTGGTTGGACCCGCGGATCTCGGCCCACGTCGCTGCCCTCGCCGGTCCCGACGGCCTGGCGGTGCCCGACGTACGCCCGACCGGCCTGCCCTGGCAGGAGCCCGACGGCGGGTTCGCGTCCGTGGGACGCACCGACCTGCACGAGGCCGTCGACACCGAGGGCCGCACCAACGACCGGCGTGACGACTTCGCGACCGTCTACGGCGACTGGGGCTCGGTCAAGGAAGCAGCATCAGCCACCGGCACCCCCGCCGTGCTGCACGCGCACGGCGCGGAGGCGCTGAAGGCCGCCGAGAGCGACCCGGGCAACCTCTCCGACGAGCACGCACTGACGCTGATGACGGCGGAGGGCGAGCTCCTGGAGCAGGTGTGCCGGCTCGCCGACGACCTGCGCAAGGACACGGTCGGCGACGACGTCACCTACGTCGTCAACCGGAACATCAACTTCACCAACGTCTGCTACGTCGGCTGCCGGTTCTGCGCGTTCGCCCAGCGCCGTACCGACGCCGACGCCTACTCCCTCTCCCTCGACGAGGTCGCCGACCGCGCCGAAGAGGCCTGGGAGCTCGGCGCCACCGAGGTGTGCATGCAGGGCGGCATCGACCCCGAGCTGCCGGCCGACGCCTACTTCGAGCTCGTGACCGCGGTGAAGCAGCGGGTGCCCGACATGCACGTGCACGCGTTCAGCCCGATGGAGGTCGTCAACGGCACCGCCCGGACCGGCCTCTCCATCGAGGACTTCCTGCTCAAGGCGCGCGAGGCCGGGCTCGGCTCGCTCCCCGGCACCGCCGCGGAGATCCTCGACGACGAGGTCCGCTGGGTGCTGACCAAGGGCAAGCTGCCGGCGCGCACCTGGATCGAGGTGGTCAGCACCGCGCACCGGCTCGCGATCCCCACGACCTCGACGATGATGTACGGCCACGTCGACAACCCCCGCCACTGGGTCGGCCACCTCCGGGTGCTCGCGAACATCCAGGACGCAGCATTGGATTTTGGGGCGAGCGGGTTCACCGAGTTCGTGCCGCTGCCGTTCGTGCACACGTCCGCGCCGATCTACCTCGCCGGCGTCGCCCGCCCCGGCCCGACCCTGCGCGACAACCTCGCGGTGCACGCGATGGCTCGGATCCTGCTGCACGGCCGGATCCGCAACATCCAGACCTCGTGGGTCAAGCTCGGTGTCGACGGCACCCGCGCCATGCTCCAGGCCGGCGCCAACGACGTGGGCGGCACCCTGATGGAGGAGACCATCTCCCGGATGGCCGGCTCCGAGCACGGCTCCGCCAAGACCGTCGCCGAGCTCGTCGATATCGGGGCGGGTATCAACCGCCCGGTGCGGGAGCGCACCACGACGTACGGAGTCCCCTCAGCGCGCTGATGACCACTACGGTGACGGCATGGCAGCCATCACCGCCACCGGTCCGCCGGTCGAGCGCTCAGAGGAGATCTTGACCGACGATGCACTCGCGTTCATCGCGGACCTGCAGGGCCGGTTCGGCGCCCGGCGCAACGAGCTGGTCGACGCCCGACGAGACCGGCGGGCCCGGATCGCCGCGACCGGCCGCCTCGACTTCCTCTACGACACCGCCCGCGTGCGCACCGGCGACTGGAAGGTCGCCGAGGTCCCGGCGGACCTGCGGGACCGGCGGGTCGAGATCACTGGTCCGACCGAGCGCAAGATGACCATCAACGCGCTGAACTCCGGCGCGAAGGTGTGGCTGGCCGACCTGGAGGACGCCAACACCCCGCACTGGACCAACGTGATCGGCGGCCAGGTCAACCTCGCCGACGCCGTACGCCGGACCATCGAGCTCACCTCGGCGAAGGGCAAGGAGTACAAGCTCAAGGACCCTGACAACATCCCGGTGATCGTGCCCCGCCCGCGAGGCTGGCACTTCGACGAGGAGCACCTGACCATCGACGGTGAGCCTGTCGTCGCGGCGCTCGTCGACTTCGGCCTGTACCTGTTCCACAACGCCCACGAGCTGCTCGCCCGCGGCACCGGCCCCTACTACTACCTGCCCAAGATGGAGAGCCACCTCGAGGCGCGGCTGTGGAACGACGTGTTCGTGCACGCGCAGGAGGCACTGGGCCTGCCCAACGGGACGATCCGGGCCACCGTCCTGATCGAGACGATCACCGCCGCGTTCGAGATGGACGAGATCCTCTACGAGCTCCGCGACCACATGGCCGGTCTGAACGCCGGCAGGTGGGACTACCTGTTCAGCATCATCAAGAACTTCCGCGACGCCGGCCCCGACTTCACCCTCCCGGACCGCAACGCGGTGACGATGACGGCACCGATGATGAAGTCCTACAGCGACCTGCTCGTCCAGACCTGCCACCGGCGTGGGGCGTTCGCGATCGGCGGGATGGCGGCGTTCATCCCGAGCCGGAAGGACGCAGAGGTCAACGAGCGCGCGTTCGCCAAGGTGCGCGAGGACAAGACCCGCGAGGCGCACGCCGGCTTCGACGGCTCCTGGGTCGCCCACCCCGACCTGGTGCCGGTGTGCCGCGAGATCTTCGACAGCGTGCTCGGCGACGAGCCCAACCAGGTCGACCGGTACCGCGAACCCGTGAAGGTCACCGCCGACGACCTCCTCGCAGTCGCGGCCACCCCGGGTGAGCGCACCGAGGCCGGGCTGCGCGGCAACATCCGGATCGGCATCCGCTACCTCGAGGCCTGGCTCTCCGGCAACGGCGCCGCCGCGATCAACAACCTGATGGAGGACGCCGCCACCGCCGAGATCTCCCGGTCGCAGGTGTGGCAGTGGGTCTTCAACGAGGCCACCCTCGACACCGGCGAGACCGTCACCCGCGAGCTGGTGGAGCGCCTGGTCGAGGAGGAGTACGCCGCCCTCGAGGCGGACGACGAGGTCACCGAGAACCTCGAGAAGGCCCGTTGGCTGTTCGCGGAGTCCGCTCTCGGCACCGAGTACCCCGACTTCCTCACCCTGCCGGCGTACCAGACCGTTCTGGAGGCCGAGCGGGCCTCCGGCTAGGCGACGTGGTCGGCGTACTCGCGCTCGCCGCGAAACGGCATCAGGTGCTGGGCCACGATGCCCTGCGGCACCGTCTCCAGCCTCAGCACGCCGTACTCCTCCGGCCAGCTGCCGTCGCGCGGCAGCTTGAAGCTGCCCATCAGCATGTCGACCAGGGGCAGGTGGATCGCGTAGTTCCGGTCCCAGTAGTCGACGTGCCGCGCGTGGTGCCAGTGGTGGTAGCGCGGCAGGACCAGCACGTACTCGAGCCATCCGAACCGGACGCCGATGTTGGCGTGCGCCACGACCGCCTGTAGGCCGACCAGGATGACGTAGGCGTTGACGGCCGGAGTCGAGAAGCCCAGCACCATCAGCGGCAGGAGCACGATGCTGCGAGTCAGGACGGTCTCCACGAGGTGCACCCTGGAGCCGGCCAGCCAGTCGAGGTCGCGGCTCGAGTGATGGACCGAGTGGAACCGCCACAGCGTCGAGATCCGGTGGTACGCCCGGTGCAGGGTCGCCTGGGCGAGGTCGGCCACGAACACCGCGAGCACGAACTGAGCCCCGACGGGCAGCGACCCGACGAGGTCCTTCACCGCCGGGATCGCCACCGCTGCCGCGACGGTGGACGTCGATGCCGTGACCAGGATCAGGACGAACTGCACCAGCACGTGGCTCATGAAGAAGTAGGTCACGTCGGTGCGCCACCCGGACCGGAGCACCGGGACCTGCCGGCGTGCGAGGTACTGCTCGAGCGGGATGAAGACGAGTGCCGAGAAGAACAGGGAGAGGATGAACCAGTCCAGCCCGAGGGAGTACGGCGTCTCGCCGACGTCGTCGACCTGCACGTCGGTGCCGCCGAGCAGCACCGCCAGCGTGGCCGCACCCACGCCCACCAGAGCCACGCGACGGCTCCGGTCCCGCAGGACCGCGACGGTGCCCATGACGAAGGCAGCGACGAGGCCGAACAGCAACAGGGCGCGCGCGAACCCGTCCGTGTAGACCACGCGGAACTCCCGGCTGGTGAGCAGTTCGGGGAAGTGGAAGCACAGCACCGACAGCAGGCTGAGGACGCCCAGCAGACAGGCGGCGTACGGAAGGAATCGGCGGTCTCGAAGCAGCATGCTCCGACGCTAGATCGCGGCGCCCTGCCGCGCCTGAGGTCGCGTACTCAGCCGGCTTCGTCGAGCACCTTCCGCTGGTCGGTGCTCACGGCTTGCTGACCTTGAGCATGACCCCAGTCAACGAGTTGGAGCGCGGTCCAAGTCAAGCGATCAGGACATGGCGGCGATGTAGGGGCGGACGTACGTGACCTCGTGCGCGCCGGGGCTGCCGTTTCTTGCGGGTCAGCGCACGTCCGGCCGGACGAAGCCCCCGGCCACCAGTTGCCAGCCGTCGATCCAGACATCGGCCACGTCGGCGTCCCCGGCCAGCGCGAAGATCTTGCCCAGCGCCTCCTCGGCGCTCTCGGTGTGCCGGAGACCCACGTTGAGCGCGGTCCCGCCCGGCGGGCGCAGGCAGACCGCGTCGAACCGCTTGCCGACGCTGAGGTCGCCCACCTGGTCCCCGAGGCCAAGTGCGAGCGCGCCAGCCCGGGTGGCCAGATAGAGCAGGTGGGCGGGCGTCAGTGGGTGGCCGTCGTCGTGGAGCAGGCGCTGCATGAAGTACGCCTGCAGCCCCTCCTTGAAGATCGAGAACCCGGTGCCGGCACCGACGTCCGAGCCCAGGGCCACCGGCACCCCCGCCTGCAGATGGCGCCGGAGCGGGAACAGCCCGCTGCCGAGGGCGGAGTTGCTCGACGGGCAGTGCGCGACCGCGGTGTTGCGGTCCGCGAGCACGGCCAGCTCCGCGTCGGTCGGGTGCACGTTGTGCGCGAGAACGGCGGAGGACTTGAGCAGGCCGCGCCGGTCGTAGGTGTCGACGTAGTCGGTGCAGTCGGGGAACTGGCTCGCGACGAACTCGACCTCCGCCCGGTTCTCGTTGACATGTGAGGTGAACAGCGCGCCCGGCGTCGAATCGAGTACGGCGGAGCAGGCCTCCAGGATCGGCTCGCTCGCGGAGAGGGAGAAGCGCGGGGTGACGGCGTACCGGTTGCGGCCGATGCCGTGCCAGCGCCCGGCGAGCTCGACGGCCTCGTCGTACGCGCGCTGCGGTGTGGTGAGCAGATCGTCGGGCAGCTCGCGATCACTCACCACGAGGCCGCTGGTCACCCTCAGCCCGAGCCGGGAAGACTCGGTGAACAGCGCGTCGACTGCCGACGCGAAGTGCGAGCCGAACACCAGCGCGGTGGTGGTCCCGGCAGAGATCAGCCCGTTGCAGAACTCCACCGCGACCTCGCGGGCGTAGTCGGGCGAGGCGAGACGGCACTCCTCCGGAAGTGCGCACTTGTCGAGCCACTCCAGCAGCGGCATGCCCAGCGCGCCGATCGCCCGAACCTGCGGGAAGTGCACGTGCGTGTCGACCAGACCCGGGATGAGCACGCCGTCGCGCAGGTCGACCACAGCCTCGTCGGGGTGGTCCGAGCGGATCGCGGCGAAGTCGTCGCGGGCGGCGATCACACCATCCTCGACGACGAACCCGACGTCGTCGGAGCTGCGCAGGGTGCCGCCCGCGAACGGGTCGTCGGGCGTGTCCATCGCCCGGGCCCGGAAGATCGTCACCGGCGTACCACGCGCTCCGCGGAGAACGCCTCCACGAGCTCGGCGGCGACGCCGAGCGCGATCGCGGCGGGTTCCTTGCCGCCGCCCGGCCGGCCGATGGGGCTGCGGATCCGGTCGACCTGGGTCTCGGCGTGCCCCTCGACGAGCAGGCCCCGGCGGAACCGCTGCCACTTCGCCGAGGAGCCGATCAGCCCGATCGGGCCGAGGTGACCGCAGCGCAGCGCGGCGTCGCAGAGCGCGAAGTCCTCGGCATGGTCGTGGGTCAGCACCAGCACGTGGGTGCCCTCGGGCACCTGGCCGAGCACCAGCTCCGGCATCGGGGCGTGGTGGGCGTGCACGGTCGCGATCCCCTCGTCGAGGCCGGCCAGCCGCTCGGCGGACACCTGGTCCGCGCGGGAGTCCACGAGGTGCAGCTCGACGTCGTGACGGGACAGGATCAACGCCAGCTCGAGGCCGACATGGCCCATCCCGAAGATCGCGACGGCAGGCACCACGGGCAGTGGCTCGAGCAGCAGGGACACCTCGCCCCCGCAGCACTGCCGGCCGTGCTCGGTGCGGGCCTTGTCGCTGAGCGACATCGTCATCGTCTCGGGCGCCTGGGCGCTGGTCTCGAGCAGCTCGCGGGCCCGGGCGATCGCGGTCTCCTCCAGGTTGCCGCCGCCGACGCTCCCCCAGGTCCGGTCGGCGGAGACCACCAGCTTGGCGCCTGCGTCGCGGGGCGCGTGACCGCGCACCTCGCTGACGGTGACCAGGACGCCGGGTCGCCGTTCGCTGCGCAGCCGCTGGACCGCGGCGAGCCAGCTCGTCATGGGTCGGTCACTGGCGATCGGGCCGCGACGGCCTCGGACCGCGGGTGCAGTCGCGGTGCGTCCGCCTCCGGCTGGTCGGGTACGACGCCGGGCGCACCGGCCACGAGATGTCCGGCGTCCTCGGGCCGGCGGGCCTCCTCGAGCGCCCAGTAGACGGCTTCCGGCGTCGCCGGCGAGGCCAGGTCGACGCTGGTGCCGGCGGGGCCGAACGCGGCGGCTGCCTGACGCAGGGCCTCGCGCACCGAGATGGCCAGCATCAGCGGCGGCTCGCCGACCGCCTTGGAGCCGTAGACCGCGCCGTCCTCGTGCGCCCGCTCCAGGAGCTCGACGTTCAGCACGTCCGGCATCTCGCCGATGCTCGGCAGCTTGTAGGTGCTGGCGGCCTGGGTCGCGAGCCGGCCCCGGTGCGGGCCGTCGGAGCCGTCCCAGCGCAGGTCCTCCAGGGTGAGCCAGCCGGCGCCCTGCACGAACCCGCCCTCGATCTGGCCGAGGTCGACCAGCGGTGAGAGCGAGTCGCCGACGTCGTGCACGATGTCGACCCGGAGCGTGCGGTAGCTGCCCGTGAACCCGTCGACCTCCACCTCGGTGGCCGCGGCGCCGTACGCGAAGTACTTGAAGGGCTCGCCGCGCATCGTGGTGGAGTCCCAGTGCAGTCCCTCGGTGCGGTAGAAACCGGCCGCCCACAGCTGCACCCGGCTGAAGTAGGCCTCACGAACCAGCTCCTCCCAGGGCAGCCCGCGGCCGGCATCGACCGCGGTGAGGCGCTCCATGATCTGGTCGCAGGCGTGCTTGACGGCGCCGCCGTTGAGGTCGGCGCCCGAGCTCGCCGCCGTCGCAGAGGTGTTGGGCACCTTGTCGGTGCGGGTCGGCGCGAGCCGGACCTTCTCCAGCGGGAGCCGCAGCGCGGTGGCGGCGACCTGCAGCATCTTGGTGTGCAGCCCCTGGCCCATCTCCGTGCCGCCGTGGTTGACCAGCACCGAGCCGTCCTTGTAGACGTGCACGAGCGCGCCGGCCTGGTTGAACGCGGTGAAGTTGAACGAGATCCCGAACTTCACCGGCGTCACCGCCAGCCCGCGCTTCACGTGCTGGTGCGCCGTGTTGAACTCGGCGATCTCCGCGGCCCGGCGAGCGAAGTCCGCGGACTCCACGACCTGGTCCCAGGAGTTCGCCGCCCGGTGCGCGTGCCGCACCGGCTGTCCGTACGGCGTGGCCTGGCCGTCGGCGTAGAGGTTGCGGCGGCGCAGGTCGGCCGGGTCGACACCGAGCAGCGGCGCGCAGCGGCCGAGGACGTCCTCGATCACGATCATCCCCTGCGGCCCGCCGAAGCCCCGGAACGCGGTCTGCGAGGTCTTGTGCGTCTGCGCGACCCGGCCGTTCACGCGCACGTGCGGGATCCAGTAGGCGTTGTCGATGTGGCAGAGCGCCCGGGCCAGCACCGGCTCGGACAGGTCGAGGCTCCAGCCCCCGTCGGACGTCAGCGTGGCGTCGAGTGCCTGGATCTGCCCATCGGCGTCGAAACCGACCCGCCACTGGGCGTGGAACCCGTGCCGCTTGCCGGTCAGGGTCATGTCCTGGGTGCGGTTGAGCCGGAGTCGCACCGGTCGGCCGGTGAGGGTCGCGCCCAGCGCCGCGATCGCGGCGTACCCGTGCGGCTGCATCTCCTTGCCGCCGAAGCCGCCGCCCATCCGCAGGCACTGCACCGTGACGTCGTGGTTGTGCAGGCCCAGCACGTGGGCCACGATCTCCTGGGTCTCGCTGGGGTGCTGGGTGCTGCTCTGCACGAAGATCTGGCCGGACTCGTCGACGTGCACCAGGCAGCAGTGCGTCTCGAGGTAGAAGTGCTCCTGGCCGGCCATCTCGGTCTCGCCGCTGAACACATGCGCGGAGCCGGCCAGCGCCGCCTCGACCTCGCCGCGGACCACCTGCGGCTTGCCGCCTTGGAAGCTCTCCGCCGCGATCGCCTCACGCAGGTCGATCAGCGCCGGCAACGGCTCGTAGTCGGCCTGCACCGCGGCGGCGCCGAGCCGGGCAGCCTCGAGCGTCTCGCCGAGCACCCAGCAGATCGCGTGGCCGTAGTACATGACCTCGGTCGGGAACAGCGGCTCGTCGCCCTTCACACCGGCGTCGTTGACGCCCGGCACGTCGGCAGCGGTCAGCACCCGCACCACACCCGGGACGTCGTACGCCGCCTCGACCCGGAGGTCGGTCACCCGCGCGTGCGCGTGCGGCGCCTGCACCGGCCAGGCGTGCAGGCAGTCGCGGGTCCGGACGACGAGGTCGTCGGTGTAGAGCGCGGCGCCGGTGACGTGTAGCGCGGCGCTCTCGTGCGGGATCTCCTCGCCGACGCTCATCGGTGCACCTCCCACAGCTTGAGCAGGGAGTTGCCGAGCATCGCGGACCGGTACGCCGCGCTGGCCCGGTGGTCGTCCATCGGCGTGCCCTCGCCGCGCAGCACCTGCGCGGCCTCGCGAACCGTCGGCTCGTCCCAGGGCCGGCCTTCGAGCGCCGCCTCGGTGGCCACCGCGCGCACCGGGGTCGCGGCCACGCCGCCGAGCCCGATCCGCGCCGACTTCACGCTGCCCTCGGCGAGCTCGATCGCGAACCCGACGGCCACGCTGGAGATGTCGTCGTAGTGCCGCTTGGCGATCTTGTGGAACGCGGTGATCCCGGCCGTCGGCAGCGGCACCCGGACCGCCTTGATCAGCTCGTCGGCCCGCCGCACGGTCTCGCGGTAGCCGGTGAAGTAGTCGGCGATCGGCACCTCACGGTCGCCGTCGGCGGAGGCCAGCACCACGCCCGCTTCCAGGGCCATCAGCGCCGGCGCGAGGTCGCCGATCGGGGACGCGGTGGCCAGGTTGCCGCCGATCGTGGCGCCGTTGCGGATCAACCGGGACGCGAACAGCTCGAACACCTCGTCCAGCATCGGCACCCGGCCCGCGAGCGCCGTCTCGGCCTCGGAGAGCGTGAGGGCCGCGCCGATTTCGACGCTGTGCTCGTCGATCGCGAAGCCGCGCATCTCGGTCAGCCGATCGACCGCCACGACGTACGCCGCCCGCTCGCCGCGGATGTTGACCTCGACGCCCCAGTCGGTGCCGCCGGCGAGGACGGTGGCCTCCGGGTGCTCGCGGAGGAGCTCGAAGGTCTCGGCGAGATCGGCCGGACGGGCGAACCCGTCGACCCGGGTCGCCACCGCGGCCGGCGCGGCCGTGCCCGCGCGGGACGCCAGCGGGTCATCGGCCGGCGGAGCACCCAGTGCCTCGGCGGCGTCGCGGATCGGCCGGTAGCCGGTGCACCGGCACAGGTTGCCGGCGATCGCGTGCAGGTCGAAGTCGTCGCGTCCGGGGCGGTAGTACTCGGCCGCCATGCTGCACACGAAGCCCGGTGTGCAGTAGCCGCACTGGGAGCCACCGCGGTCGGCCATCTCCCGCTGCACGGGGTGCAGATCGTCGGGCGCGCCGAGCCCCTCGGCGGTCACGACCTCCTGCCCGTCGAGGGCCAGCGCCGGCACCAGGCAGGCGTTCACGGCGGTCCACCGGGAGCCTTCGCCGTCGGGGCGGGCGACCATCACCGAGCAGGCGCCGCACTCACCCTCGGCGCAGCCCTCCTTGGCTCCGGTCAGGCCGATCCCGCGCAGCCAGTCGAGGGTGCTCGTGAACGCCGGGATCGCACCCAGCGCGCGCGGCTCACCGTTGACGCTGATTGTCGGTTCGGCCATCCCTGGAGTTTACGTACGTCAGTCGCCGACTACCCGGAACTTGCCACCGCAGTCGGTTGCGGAGAGGTTCACAGCGTTCCCCGGCACGTGCACCCGCCAGACGTAGAAGGCCTTCTCACTGAGCTTGAACCGAGGCAGCGAGTAGTGCCCGGCATCGGTCACCCTGGTGTGGCCCTTGCGCGCGATCCGGTCACCGCAACTGGCGTTGTCGGCGTACGCGAACGGGCCGTGCAGGGTGACGACGGCCCGCCGCGGCCACGCCTCGGCCGAGCGCACCAACCGGAACCTGCCGCCCGTCGCGGCGCCCGTCCGCACCCGCTTGACCCCGTGCGTCACCACGACGTCGGGACGCGCCTTGACGTAGACGGCGCCTTGCCCCACGACGGGTCCCTTCCTTCCTGCGACCACGACACGGGAGCGTGCCGGTCGACCGGGGTTGAGGATCCGCAGCCGGGTCTCCGGGGCGTTGGCCACGGTCACCTTCAACGGAGTCGCACCCGCTGGCGGGTGCTCGTAGGTCAGCCGGACCCAGCCGTCCTCGTTGGTGGTGCCGACGTTGGCCGTGCCGTCCGGAGAGGAGACGCGCACCGGGACGAACGGCAAGGGGCGGCCGTTGCGGGCAACGGTGACCTGGATGCCCAGCCCGACCGCATCGCCGACGATCGCGACGTTGGCCTGCTTGACCAGGATCGCGTAGGGGCCAGCCGATCGCAGCGAGCCGTCGAGCATGGTCCGGGCGAAGCTGCGGACCTGCGCCTGCTCGCCGGTCTGCCGGATCCGACGGCGACCGAGGTCACCGTTGAGGGTCCAGCGGTCGCCGGCCAGGAGGTGCAGCAGCGCTGCGTCGACGGCCGCGGACTGGATGTCGTAGCGGAAGGTGCCGTACTTGGAGACGATCCAGGCCGCCCGCGCGGTCGACTGGCCGTTGAGCCGGCTCACCCAACGACCCTTCCGGTACGTCGTCGCTCCGGCCTTGGCGGTCGGGTCGATGCGATAGAGGATCGGGCCGTTCTTGCTCCAGCGCCGGGCACCGATGAACCCGCCGGCAGCCGTGCCGGTGCGTTCGATGCGGTAGCCGGACCAGTACATCAGCGTGCGCGGGTCGGACCGATCCGCAGCAACCGGCCCGATGTCGCCGCTCGACGGCCCGGGGGCGACGAGCAGTGCCGCTGCCGTCGTCAGCCCGAGAAGAGCCGCACCCGCGATCCTTACCCGGCTCATGGACCTGTCGGGTCGTCGGGGTCGACCGGGCCGGTCGGTCCCGGGAGGGTGCTGCCGTCGCCGCCATCGGAGCCGCCGTCATCCGGCGGTGGCGACGACGAGTCGTCAGGCGTGGTGTCCTGCTCGTTCGCGTCGTCATCGGTGTCGACCACCACGGGCTGCGGCGGCTCCACCACCACGTTGCCGGTCCGGGCGGGCTCTCCCGAGGAGCGCACCACCCAGCGGTAGGAACCTGCGGCGAGGTCCCTGAACGCCAAGGTGCGGGTCGTCGCGCCAGACGTCTGGATCGTCCACACGCGAGCCTCGCCACCGCCCTTCAGCGGGGAGGCCTGCACCTTCACCCGGGCCGCGCGGCCGGTCGTGACCTGCAGCCGGAAACCACCGGTGTCCGGGTCCGCGACGACGCCGCTGACGCCCGGTAGCCGCTCCAGGATGCGGCCGATGCTGACGTCGTGCGGGGACACGCCCGTCCCAGCAGGCGCCTCGAGAGCTCCCTCGGCCACCTGCGCCGGCGCCTCGCTGTCGCCGCCGGTGAGCAGCAGGCCGCCGATCAGCACGGTGCCGAGGGCGACGTACGCCGCGCTCGTCGCGAACCGCGACCGGTCGACCAGGACCACCGCACGGATCGAGCGACGGGCGGGTCGCTGGATCGGAGCGGCCGGAGCGCCCGCCGCGGCCACGGTCACGACAGGGGTACGCGCCGGCTTGGCCTCCTCGACGTACGAGAAGGAGCCGTCGGGCTGGATGACGATCCGCCGCTCCTCGCCCTTGCAGCGCAGCGTCGCACGCACCGGGCGTCCCAGCCGCTGCGCCGACTTGCGCGCCGCGGCGTGCACACCGAGCTGGATCGCGATGGAGGCATCGGGGTCACCCGCGGAGCCGCGGTCGACGACTTCGCCGTCGACCATCACCGCGGCGTCGGTGACGATGATGAGGACGTGCGGGAACGCCGGCACCCGAGTGTCGGTCACCTCATCCACCCCCGGGGAAGACGCTGGCCGAGGCGCAGCGCAGATAGATCACGGTCATGAGGCCCTCCCCTCCCGTCAGGCCGTTTACCACCGTAACGCCAAATCGCGAGGGTCGCCATCGGTCTCGTCACACCACGGGGGGTATCCACGCCCGAGATCGCGCCGTGATCCGGGGCTAAACACGACGGTGTGGAAACCCTTTTGCGGCGTGCGACGTTCGCTCATGCCTACGACGCACGGAGGTTCAGTGGTGCCGCGATTCTGATTCACCAGGTGAGTCAAGATCGCGGCACTATTCGCGAGACCTTTGCTGTCCGATAAGTCGCCTCTTCTGTCCCTCGGGGCCGGGAGCGGAACCCGCAGGAGTAGGGAGAAGGTCCCCAGGTTGAGCGGATCAGCACCTGCGGAGGAGGTCTCTGCCGCTCACTTCCACCAACGTTGCGGACGTGACCAGCAACCTTTCCCGTCCCCGCCTGTCGCATCGAACCAGCGGCCTGGCCTCGCTGCTCGTCGTCGCGCTCGTCGCCATCGGGTGCGGCGCCTCCGAGGAGGCCGGAACGACCGAGGGGAGGCTGTCCATCGAGGGCAGCAGCGGCCCACTCAACACCAGTCGTCCCACCGTCGGGAAGCTCGACCCGGACCTGCTCGACGCCCTTCAGGCCGCCGCCCGCGACGCGCTGGACGACGGAGTGACGTTGACGGTCACCAGTGGCTGGCGCAGCCGCGCGCACCAACAGCGCCTGTTCGCGGAGGGAGTCATCAGGTACGGCAGCGAAGAAGAGGCGAGCCGCTGGGTATCCAAGCCGGACAACTCGGCGCACGTCACCGGTGACGCCGTCGACATCGGCCCGACGGACGCCGCCGAATGGCTCAGCCAGAACGGAGCGGAGTACGGGCTCTGCCAGACCTTCGCGAACGAGATCTGGCACTACGAGCTGACCGTGACCATGGCCGGCCGGTGCCCCGAGATGCTTCCCGACAGCAGCTACCGCAACTAGATCGTGCTTCGTCGAGTGTCGGTGGCCGCTGCTTGAATTTGCGTGCAGGGTCGAACATCTCGGGGAGGGCATGGATGGACCCAGAGCAGGCTGATTTCGAGTTCAACACGGAGATGTTGAACGACCGGGAGCTGTTGTACGGCGGCGCATTGGACGTAGCTATCGAGAACCGGGCGAACGCACGACGTTGGGCGCGGCTGGTCGAGCTGTTCCGGCGGCAGCCGGACACGGAAGGCAACTTCGCGATGTCCGCGCGGGAGTGGACCGTCGCCAAAGTCAGTGCAGCGTGGGCGATCAGTGATCGGCACGCCCGCCACGAGCTCAACGTGGCGCTCTTCCTCGACGAGCACCTGCCGAACGGTGTGGAAGCTGTGCCAACGCGGTGCGCTGGACCGGGCGCGGGCGTTGACGATCGTGGACACCCTGCGGCACCGGCTCGACGACCCCGCCGACTGGAAGCAGTGCGCGCAGCGAGTCAACACCTATCTGTTGAAACACCTCAGGACCGACGAGACCACGGGTGTGGAGCTGGTGGCGTGCACGATCACCCAGCTGCGCAACAAGCTCAACTACGAAACCAGGGTCCTTGCCTCGACCGGAGACTTCGAGACCACCCACGCCGAACGCCACGTGACCGCTGCCGAGTTCGACGACGGGATGGGCCAGCTCGCCATCACCGCCACCGTCGATGAGGTCCGGCTGGCCCGACACCGCCTCCACCTCAGTCCGCGAAGGAGGCCCGCAAGGCCGGGGACGAGCGGACCATCGAGCAGCTGATGTCCGACCTCGCCCTCGACCTCATCATCGGCCGCGGCGAGCGGATCCCGGTTCCGGCCTACGCGCGGCCGATCATCAACGTCACCGTCCCACTCGAAACCCTCGCCGGGCTCACCGACGAACCCGGCCGGCTCTCCGGCGGCACCGTGATCCCCGCCGACCTCGCCCGAGCGATCGCACTGAAACCAGGCGCGACCTGGCACCGGATGCTCACCGACCCCGAAGGCGGAATGGTCACCCTCTCGACCAAGAGCTACCAGCCCACGGTCGAGATCTGGCGCTACGTCGTCGCCGAGCAGCCCACCTGCGCCCACCCCGCCTGCGACCGACCCGCCACCGAGTGCGAGCTCGACCACATCACCCCATGGCCGACTCGGCCCCACCAGCACCGACAACCTCCAACCCCTGTGCCGCACGCCACCACAAGGCCAAGCACGCCCGCGCCGAACGACCCGACCTCGACTGGGAGTACGAGCTCGCCAGCTGAGGCGGGTTAGAGCGATGCTTGAGGGCGTGGATGAAGCACAGCGTCGACTGGGGACCGAGCGTGAGGTGACGCTCCGGCGACTGGCGAACCTGACCGACGACTACGAGTCGGTGGTGGCGGCGTCCCGGGACACCAACGCCGACGACGAGCACGATCCGGAGGGCGCCACCATCGCGTTCGAGCGATCACAGATCGGAGCCCTGGTCCGCCAGGCTCGTCTCCACCTCGCGGAGATCGACGCGGCCACTGCCAGGGTGAACGAGGGCACCTACGGAGTCTGCGAAGGGTGTGGCGAGGCGATCGGCGCGGACCGTCTCGACGCCAGACCGGTCGCTCGCACCTGCATCAGATGTGCAGGCGCGGGTGCCGGTTGACGTCCTTGTAGAGCAGGTAGCGGAACCGGCCGGGCCCGCCGGCGTAGCAGGCCTGGGGGCAGAAGGCGCGCAGCCACATGAAGTCGCCGGCCTGCACCTCCACCCAGTCCTGGTTGAGGAGGTACATGCCCTTGCCCTCGAGCACGTAGAGGCCGTGCTCCATGACGTGCGTCTCCGGGAACGGGATCGAGCCGCCGGGCTCGAACGTCACGATGTTGACCTGCATGTCGTGGCGTACGTCGTCGATGCCGACGAACCGCTGGGTGCACCAGGCACCGTCGGTGTCGGGCATCGGCTCCAGCGGGACCTCGACCTCGTTGGTCACGAACGCCTCGGGAAGCTCGACCCCGTCGACGCGCTCGTAGGCCTTGCGGATCCAGTGGAACGTCACGGTGCCGTCGCCGCCGTTGTCGGCAGTCCAAGTGGTCCCCGGCGGCAGGAAGGCGTAGCCGCCCGCGCCGAGGACGTGCGCGATGCCGCCGATGGTCAGGCGCAGGGTGCCGTCGACGACAAACAGGACCGCCTCGGCCTCCGGGTCGGGCTCGGGGCTCTCTGAGCCGCCGCCCGGGCCGACCTCGACGACGTACCAGCTGAACGTCTCGGCGAAGCCGGAGAGCGGCCTGGCCAGCACCCAGCCCCGCGTCTCGCGCCAGTGCGGCCAACGGCTGACCACGATGTCGCGCATCGTGCCGCGCGGCAGCACGGCGTAGGCCTCGGTGAAGGCGGCTCGGTCGGTGGTCAGGTCGTGCTGGTCGGGGTGGCCGCCGCGGGGCACGTAGTAGGTCATCCGTCTCCCCTTCTCAGCAGCCGACCGGTCGGCGGTCCAGCCGGATCCACCAGCGATCCGCGCAGCCAGGTGCGCCGGACCGTGCCGGAGAGCGTACGCCCGGCGTACGCCGAGACGGGGTTCTTGTGCCAGAGCCGGGCCGGGTCGACGACGAACTCCTGGTCCGGGGCGAACACGCACAGGTCGGCGTCCATGCCGGGCTCGATCCGGCCCTTCCGGTCCAGGCCGACCAGTCGCGCCGGGCCGTCGGCCATCCAGCCGGCCAGGTCGGCCAGGTCGTGTCCGCGGCGGCGCGCCTCGGTCCACATCGCCGGCAGGCCCAGCTGCAGCGAGGAGATGCCGCCCCACGCCTGGCCGAAGTCGCCGGTGTCGAACCGCTTCAGCTCAGGCAGGCACGGCGAGTGGTCGCTGACCACGACGTCGATGTCACCGGCGGCCAGCGCCGCCCACAGCAGGTCCCGGTTGGCGGCGTCGCGGATCGGCGGGCAGCACTTGAACTCGGTGTGTCCGTCGGGCACCTCCTCGGCGGTGAGCGTGAGGTAGTGGGGGCAGGTCTCGACGGTGAGCTGTACGCCGGCGGCCCGCGCGGTCCGGATCGCCGGAAGCGCCTCGGCCGCGGACAGGTGGACGACGTGCGCCCGGGCGCCGGTCAGCTTGGCGGTGGCGATCAGCCGCTCGATCGCCGATCGCTCCGCGGCCTGGGGACGGGAGGCGACGAAGCCGGCGTACGCCGTCCCGCTGGCCTCGGTCACCTCCGCAGCGTCCTCGGCGTGCGCGATCAGCAGCGCCCCGAGCCGACCGGTCTCCTCCAACGCGTTGGCGAGCTGCACCGGGCTGAGCTCGGGGAACTCCTCCACCCCGCTCGGCAGCAGGAAGCACTTGAACCCGAAGACCCCGGCATCGTGCAGCGGCTCAAGGTCCGCGAGGTTGTGCGGGACCGCACCGCCCCAGAACCCGACGTCGACGTACACCTGCGACCACGCTGCCGCCGCCTTGACCTCCAGGCCAGCGACCGTGGTCGTGGGCGGGATGCTGTTCAGCGGCATGTCGACGATCGTGGTCACGCCGCCCGCGGCGGCTGCGCGGGTGGCGCTCGCGAAGCCCTCCCACTCGGTGCGTCCGGGCTCGTTGACGTGGACGTGGGTGTCGACCAGACCCGGCAGCAGCACCTCGTCGCCACCGAGCTCGACCAGGTCGGCGCCGGCCGGGTCGGCGGCGTGGTCCTCGACGGCCACGATGACGCCGTCGCGGACCCGCACGCTCGCGGCCACCTCGCGCCCGCCCACGACCGCGCGAGAAGCGCGGAACAGGAGCTCAGGAGCCACGGTAGGTGGAGTAGCCGAACGGGCTGAGCAGGAGCGGCACGTGGTAGTGCTCGTCCGCGCCGACGGCGAACGTGACCGCGACCTCGGGGTAGAACGCATCGGGTCCGAGGTAGCCCCCGGTGTCGAAGCGCAGCGTGTAGGTGCCCGCGGCGAGATCACCGCCCAGCGGTGCGACCCGGCCGTCGGCGTCCGTGACGCCCGCGGCCACCGCACCGCCGCCGCCGGAGGTGAGCTCGACCCGCAGCCCGACCGCCGGTCGTCCCTGTGCGGTGTCCAGGACGTGGGTGCTCAGCGTCGCCATCTCACTCCCCCACCAGTTGGTCGAGCCGGAGCAGCGCGATCTCGCGCAGCTGCTGCACGGTCTCCTGCCGCTCGGTCTCGTCGTCGTTGTCGAGCCGGCGCTCGAGCTCGGCCAGGATCTGCGGGCCGGTACGTCCGGAGGCCCGGATCAGGAAGACCCGGTCGAAGCGCTCCTCGTAGGCCACGTTGCCCGCGGCGATCCGGGAGGCGATGTCGTGGTCGGCCGGGTCGACACCGGCCTGCTCGCGCGCCGAGTGCGCCGCGTCGTGGCCGCTGCCTGCGCGCTCGCCGATCCGCGGATGCCGGGCCAGCGCGGCCTCGAGCTCGTCGTCGTCGAGCTCGGCAGCGGCTGTGGCCACCGCGCGGAGGGCGCCCACGTCGGCGTACGGCCGCCCGTTGAGTACGACGTCGACCCACCGCGGCGCGTCGAGGCACTCGGCAAGACGAAGCCGCGCGTCGGCCTCGGGGAGGCCGTTGAAGTCCTCCAGCGTCATCCGGGCTCCCTGGTGACGGTGGCCTCGATCAGTCCGTAGGGACGGTCCGCGGCGATGAAGACCTCGCCAGGGTTCTCGAGCCCGAACGGCGCGAGGTCGACCAGGAAGTGGTGCTTGTTGGGCGCCGCGAACGACACCTCTTCGATCGTGGGCACCCGCTCCAGCAGCAGCCGCCCCATCGCGTAGAGCGTCTCCTGCAGAGCGTGGCTGTAGGTCTCGGCGTACGCCTGCAGCAGCAGGGCACGAGCGGTGCGGTGCTCCTCGTCCCAGTCGATCGCGTCGACCTGCGCGACCGGGCTGTGCCGCCAGGCGGCGGTGAGGGAGGTCGCGAGGATCCGGTCGTCGGCGTCGGGGAGGGTCGTGTACTCGTCGCGCAGGAAGTCCTTGAACTCCGAGTCCGTCGACTTGAGCACGACCAGGTCGGTCAGGCCGGACACGATCCGCGGCCCGTCGGCGGTGACATCGACCTCGACCGTGCGCACCTCGCCACCGCGCCGGACGAACGTGTGCTCGTGCTCGTACTGCCCGATCGTCACCCGGTCCCAGGGGTACTCCTCGACCCGGACGAGGACGCCGGTCGCCACGGGCGTGGCCTCGAGCAGCCGGGTGCCGAGGACGACGGCGTACTCCTCGGGCGAGCTGACGCCGTACTCCTTGGCGAACGCGAACGCGGTGTTCTTCTGGGTGTCGGTGGGGAGTACGTCGGTCTGCTCGCCAGTGACGTGCGCGGCGCTGAACTCGCCACGGATCGACGTCGAGACGTTGAGGTCGCGGATCTCGTGGCGGTCGGTGTCGCGGTAGATCCGGACCACCCGCGACTCCGACTTGCCGTACTGGTTGGGCCCGAGGACGATTCCCACCTCAGGCCTCCTGGGGCTTGCGACCGGCGTGCTTGCGGATGTTGGCGAGGTCGAGCCCGGTGGCGTGCCGCAGGTCCCCGACGCTCAGCTCTCCGCACTCGTGGCCGCGGAGCAGGAAGCCGGCGAGGGCGCGGGCCGTGGCGGGCTCGTCGATCACGCCGCCGTTCTGACGCGCGAGGTACATCCGGAGCCGGCGCCCGGCCTCCTCGAGGCCGCGGCGGTAGAACGCGAACGTGGCGGCGTACCGCGTCGGGAGCTGCGCCGGGTGGAGGTCCCAGCCCTGGTAGAAGCCGCGCTCCAGGGACCGGGTCACGAGCCGGTGGTGCAATGTCCAGGCCGCACGCACCTCGGCCGGCTCGCCCACCGGCACCTGGTTGGTGGAGCCGTCGGAGAGGCGTACGCCGGTGCCCGCGGCCGCCGCCTGCATCACCGACTTGGCGTGGTCGGCGACCGGGTGCTCGAGGCTTTGGTACGCCGCGGCGATGCCCATGGACGCCGAGTAGTCGTAGGTGCCGTAGTGCAGGCCCGTGCAGCGGCCGCGCGAGGCATGGATCATCTTGGCGACCAAGGAGGTCCCGTCGGGGCCGATGACCGCCTGCGGCGTCTCCACCTGGAGCTCGAAGCGCAGGGTGTCGGGGGCCGGCTCGAGCCGCTCGGCGGCCAGGACCATGGCCTCGACCTGCGCGACCGAGGTGACCTTCGGCAGGGTGACGACGAAGCCCTCGGGGATCTGGCCGAGCGTCTCCAGGAACGTGGCAAGGGTGCGGATGCCGCGGGTCCGGGTCTCGCGCTCCAGGCTCTTGAACCGGATCCCGCTGAAGGAGCTGGCCTCACCGGCGTCCATCGATTCTCGGAGCGCGATCGCCGCCGCGCGTGCGGCAGCGTCCTCCTCGTCGTCGGACCGGGTTCCGTAGCCGTCCTCGAAGTCGATCCGCAGGTCCTCGACCGGCTCGTCCTCGAGCTTGCGGAGCACCCGGTCGAGCAGCGCCTCGTCGCCGCCGATCACCTCGAGGAAGTCGGAGGCGGCGCCGATGACAGTCGTCTGGGCGGTCCGTCCGTAGTCGTGGACCGTCCGGGCGGTGTAGCGGTCGGCCGGCACGTAGACGGTGTGCACGGGCTGGCGCCCGTCGCCGTCACCGGGGAAGCCCTCGGCCAGCTCGGCGTCGGCCGCGACCAGGTGCTGGTCGAGGTCGGCGATCAGGCCGGCGATGTCCATGGACGAACCTTAGGGCAGACCTCCGCTCCTGACCGGGGCTCTAGGGTGCGGAGGTGCGCTTCTCCATCAGCTCCGCGTTCCAGCCGGTCGACCACCTGATCCCGATCGCCAAGGCGGCCGACGAGCTCGGCTACCACGCGATCTCGGTGCCGGACCACGTCGTCGACCTCGAGGAGCTGGAGACGCCGTACCCCTACACGGCGGACGGTGCCCGCCGCTGGGACCTCGAGACGCCCTGGCCGGACCCGTGGGTGCTGATCGGGGCCCTGTCCGCGGTCACCACGCGGGTGCGGTTCTTCACCAGCGTCTATGTGCCCGCCCTGCGCAGCCCGTACCAAGTGGCCAAGTCGGTGGGTACGGCGGCGGTGCTGTCCGGCGACCGGGTCTCGCTGGGCATCGGCATCGGCTGGTGCCGGGAGGAGTTCGAGCTGCTCGAGCAGACGTTCGGCAACCGGGGCCGTCGTACCGACGAGGCGCTGGATCTGATGCGGGCGCTGTGGGAGCCGGGCTGGACCGAGTTCAAGGGCGGCGACTTCTACGAGGCGCCTCGCCTCACGATGAACCCCACGCCGGCCGAGCGGATCCCGATCTACGTCGGTGGGCTCTCGGAGATCGCGTTCGCCCGGGCCGCGCGGCACGACGGCTGGGTGGGCGACCTCTACACGATCGAGGAGGCCGCCGGCCACGCCGCGCGGCTGGCCGAGATCCGGGCCGAGAACGGCGCCACCGGCGACTTCGCGGTGATCACCGCGCTCACCGACGCGTTCCTGCCCGAACACTTCGCAACGGCCGAGGAACGCGGCATCACCGACGTGTGGACCATGCCCTGGGCGTACTTCCACGGCATGGACGCGACCCTCGAGCAGAAGCTCGACGGGATGGAGCGGTTCGCTCAGGACGTGCTGGCGCCGCTCACCAGGTGACCGGGTCGTTGGTGAACTCGATCGGGTCGCAGCCGTCCAGCGTCACGTCACCGTCGGCGGCGAACTCGGCCGGGGTGCCGTAGTAGATGAGCTTCCCGCTACCGCCCTTCGCCTCGTCGCCGCACTTGAGCTGGTCCTTCACCCCGTCCGGGTAGGCGTGGATGATGTTGAACCCGTCCTCACCGAACACGCTGTCCGCGCCGTCGCCGACGTAGAAGACGTCATTGCCCTCGTCGCCGGTGACGTCACCGTCATCCCCGGCGCCGTCGTAGATCTCATCGTCCCCGGCGTCGCCGTCGATCTCCGGGTCGTTGCCGGCCCCGCCGTAGACCTTGTCGTCGCCCTTGCCACCGGTCACATGGTCGGCGCCGTCGCCGCCGTCGACGCGGTCGTTGCCGTCGATGCCGATGACGTGGTCGTTGCCCGCGTCTCCCCAGCCCTTGTCGTTCTCGGTGCCGAGGTTGATGAAGTCGTTGCCCTCGCCGCCGTGCACCTCGTCGATGCCGGCTCCGCCGCTGATCTTGTCGTTGCCGTCATCGCCCTCGATGGTGTCGTCACCCGCTGCCCCGGACAGCAGGTCGTCGTCGTCGGCTCCGCCCTCGATGACGTCGTCGCCGGATCCACCGCTGATCGCGTCGTCGCCACTGCCGCCGAAGCCCTTGTCGTTGCCGATGTTGAGCAGCAGGTTGTCGTTGCCGCCTTCGCCCTCGACCCGGTCGTTGCCGCCGCCGCCGATCGCCTTGTCGGGTCCGCCCTTGCCCCGGATCTTGTCGTTGCCGGCGAGGCCGCTGATGGTGTCGGCGTTGTTGGTGCCGATCAACGTGTTGTTGCCGGCGTTGCCCTTGATCGTGCGGGCCTCGGCGGGCGTGGCCGCGAGGACCAGGGCCGTGGTCGCCAGGCAGGACACCGCTACGCGGCCGAGCCGCAGGTTCCCGAAAGTCATCGTCTCTCCTCGTGAGTCGTCGCGTTCGAGTTTGTCACTGCACTCGTCAACGCACGCTGGAACCGCGAATCTGCGCCTGGGCATCTGCGAGCAGCTCGACGACGTGGGTCCCGAAGACCAGGTCGAGCGCGTGTGCCTGGCCCGACTCGGCGGCCCGAACCAGCTCTCCTGCCGCTGAGGCCAGCAAGTCCGACAGCGCAGTGTCGGCAGGGCGCGGTGGCATCGGGAGGATCCCCTCATCGCCCCACACCTTCGCCGCGAAGCCGGCCGCCGCCCTGGGCGCGAACTGGGTGAGCTGGACGTTGCTGGTCGCGCCGGACTCGTGATGGAGCACGAGCACGACGAAGTCGCCGTCGCCTCCGGCGGCCTCGAGCGACACCACCGGGCCGAGTGCGCCGCTCATCGTGGACAGCGCGTGCGGGCCGGTGTCCCAGAGCGCGCCCTGCTCGTGCCGCCACGGCGACGCTCCGTAGGGGTTGTCCGGCTCCTGCAGCGCGCTGAACCAGCGCAGCCAGCCACCCCGCCAGCCGTCCGTCGTCCGCACGTGCTCGAACCAGGCGCGCGAGGTCTCGACGAAGCGGTCGGTGAAGAAGACGACGGAGGCGACTCCCGCGGCCGACGCGGCGTCGCGCAGCTCGCGCGCGGCGTCGGCGCCGAGCGCCACCGGCTTGTCGAGCAGCAGGTGCTTGCCGGCCCGCGCCGCCGTCAGGGCCATCGTCGCCTGGACGTTGGGCGGGACCGAGAACGCCACGGCGTCGACGTCGGCCAGCAGCGCGTCGTAGTCGTCGTACGCCGCGACAGCGTGCTTCGCTGCCAGGTCACCGGCCTTCTTCGGGTCGCGACCCCAGACGCCCACCAGCTCCACCCCGGGTGCGGCCGAGAGCCCTGGCCCGTGGGTCATGTGCGCCCACGGCCCGGTGCCGACCAGCCCGAATCGCATGGCGCGCAGGCTACCGGCTCACCAGGGAGAGGCCTCGTAGTCCTTGAGGAACACCCCGTGCACGTCCTCGCCGGCCTCGCCCCGGACGATCGGGTCGTAGACCCGGGCGGCACCGTCCACGAGGTCCAGCGGTGCCTTGAACCCCTCGGCCGCAAGCCGCACCTTCGTCACGTGCGGCCGCTCGTCGGTGATCCAGCCGGTGTCGACCGCCGTCATCAGGATGCCGTCGGCAGCGAGCATCTCCGCCGCACTCGTGTAGGTGAGCATGTTGAGCGCGGCCTTCGACATGTTCGTGTGCGGGTGCCCAGGGCCCTTGTAGCGGCGTCCGAACTGGCCCTCCATCGCCGACACGTTCACGACGTACTTCCTGCGGGCCGGCGACGCGGCCAGGGCCGGACGCAGGCGGCTGATCAGGATGAACGGCGCGGTCTGGTTGCACAGCTGCACCTCGAGCAGCTCGAGCTCGCCGATCTCCCCCACGCCCTGCACCCAGCTGTTGGTATCGACCACGTCGGGCACCAGCCCGCCGGCATCGATCCGGTCGAGGTCGGCCGAGCCCGCGGTCATCGCCAGCTCCGTCAGCCGGTCGGCGGTCGCAGCGTCGGAGGCCAGCACGGGGTGCGCGTCGACCGAACCCACCAGCGCCGCCGGATGCAGGTCGCTGGTGTGGCCGAACGTCACGAGCTCCGGCCCGCCGTTGCCGTGCTGCAGCTCGGGAGGAAGTGGTTCCCGCTCGGCCTGGGCGAGCGGCGCATAGGCGCCGGGTGTGCGTCGTACGGTCTGGGCGGCGTTGTTGATCAGGATGTCGAGCGGGCCCTGCGCCCCGACGTCCTCGGCGAGGCCGATGACCTGGGCCGGATCTCGCAGGTCGATGCCGACCACCCGCAGCCGGTGCAGCCAGTCGCTGCTGTCCGGAAGGCTGGCGAACCGGCGTACGGCGTCGTGCGGGAACCGGGTGGTGATGGTCAGCTCGGCACCGTCGCGCAGCAGCCGCAGCGCGATGTACATGCCGATCTTGGCCCGGCCGCCAGTGAGCAGCGCGCGACGCCCGACGAGGTCGGTGCGCGCGTCCCGCTTCTCGTGGCTGAGGGCGGCGCAGGTGGGGCAGAGCTGGTGGTAGAACGCGTCGACGTCGACGTACTTCTGCTTGCACATGTAGCAGGCCCGGGGCACCAGGAGCTGCCCGGCGATGGCGCCCCTGGCGGTCGAGGTGAGCGGCAGCCCGGCAGTCTCGTCGTCGATCCTCGACGCGGAGCCGGTGGCGGTCAGCTCGACGACGGCACGGTCGGCCGCGGCCACCTTCTCGCGACGGGCAGTGCGTCGCTCCCGCTTAGCAGCCTTGAAGAAGCCCGCCGTCGCCCGCCGGAGCGCGACGTACGCCGGGTCGTCCTGATCGAGCCCGCCCGCCTCGTCGAGGACGCGCAGCGCGATCTCCAGGTCGTCCTCGTTCACTCCCACTCGATGGTGCCGGGAGGCTTGGAGGTGATGTCGACGGTGACCCTGTTGATCTCGCGGACCTCGTTGGTGATCCGCGTGGACATCCGCTCGAGCACGTCGTAGGGCAGCCGGCCCCAGTCGGCGGTCATCGCGTCCTCCGAGGTCACCGGACGCAGCACGATCGGGTGGCCGTAGGTGCGGCCGTCGCCCTGGACGCCGACGGAGCGGACGTCGGCGAGCAGCACGACGGGGAACTGCCAGATGTCACGGTCCAGCCCCGCGTGGGTGAGCTCCTCGCGCGCGATCGCGTCGGCCTCGCGGAGGATGTCGAGCCGCTCGCGGGTGACCTCGCCGATGATCCGGATGCCGAGCCCCGGACCGGGGAACGGGTGCCGCCAGACGATCTCGCCCGGCAGCCCCAGCTGCTCACCGACCAGCCGCACCTCGTCCTTGAACAGGGTGCGCAGCGGCTCGACCAGCTCGAACTCGAGGTCGTCGGGAAGCCCACCGACGTTGTGGTGGGACTTGATGTTGGAGGTGCCGGCGCCGCCGCCGGACTCCACCACGTCCGGATAAAGGGTGCCCTGCACGAGAAACGCGACCTTGTCGCCGTCGCTGCCGCCGACGGCGTCGGCGAGCACCTCGGCCTCGGCGGCCTCGAAGACCCGGATGAACTCCCGGCCGATGATCTTGCGCTTCTCCTCGGGGTCGGTGACCCCGACCAGCGCGTCGAGGAACTGCTTCTCGGCGTCGACCACCTTCAGGTCCACCCCCGTCGCCGCCACGAAGTCACGCTCGACCTGCTCGGTCTCGCCCTTCCGCATCAGCCCGTGGTCGACGTAGACACAGGTCAGCCGGTCACCGATCGCGCGCTGCACCAGAGCCGCGGCCACCGCCGAGTCGACGCCGCCGGACAGTCCGCAGATCGCCTGTCCGCGGTCCCCGATCTGGGCCCGGATCGCCTCGATCTGCTCCTCGACGATGTTGACCATGGTCCAGGTGGGCCGGCACCCGGCGATCTGGTGCAGGAAGTGCTCGAGCACCTTCTGGCCGTGCTCGGTGTGCATCACCTCGGGGTGCCACTGCACCCCGGCCATCCGCCGGTCCAGCGACTCGAACGCCGCCACCGGCGTGACGTCCGTGGAGGCCAGCACCCGGAAACCCTCCGGCGCAGCGGTCACCGAGTCGCCGTGCGACATCCAGACACTGTGCGCAGCAGGTACGTCGGCGAGCAGCGTCCCCCCGTCACCCACGGTGACGGCGGTCCGGCCGTACTCGCGAGCACCCGTGTGCGCGACCTCGCCCCCCAGCCCCTGCGCCATCAGCTGGAACCCGTAACACATGCCGAAGACGGCCACGTCGGCGTCGAACAGCGCCGGATCGAGCCCCGGCGCCCCCTCGGCGTAGACCGACGAGGGCCCGCCGGACAGGATCACGGCCTTCGGCCCCTTGGCCAGCATCTCCGCGATCGGCATCGAGTGCGGAACGATCTCGGAGTACACCCGAGCCTCCCGTACCCGCCGAGCGATCAGCTGCGCGTACTGCGCCCCGAAGTCGACGACGAGGACGAGGTCATGTCCGTGGTCGTGAGGGGGGTCATGAGGAGCGGCCGCCATGCGGCAAGCCTATCGGCGTCAGGGCTTGCAGACCCGGCACGGTGTCAGCCCGGGACGGTCTCCGGCCGGCGCCAGGTCCTCGCGGTGCGCGATGAGCGAGCAGTCGCGACGGTGGACCGTGGTGCCGGTGCCGGCAGTCACCGGCAGGGCAGCGGTGTCGACGCCCTTGTCGTTGAGCGAGGCGGCGCGGGAGGTCACATCCGCCAGCACGAGCAGGGTGTCGGCGAGCCGCTTCGATGACTCCCGTCCGTCGGAGGCGATCCGAGCCAGCCAGGCACCGAAGTAGAGGAAGCCACCGACGAAGCAGAGGCCGAGTCCGAGCATGCCGCCGGAGACCAGGTAGGAGAACTGCTCGTACTGGTACGGCGTATTGGCGGCGCCGTAATAGCCCAGGATGATCGCGACTATCCCGAGCGGCATCAGGATCGCGCCCGCCCAGAACAGCACGACCTGGAGCAGGGCGGCGTTGTTGTTGCGGAGCGGCGCCACACCCGAGGACGAGCCGGCCTTGGGGAAGCTGCCCACCCGGCCGTTCGTGGCGGGAGGACCGTCGTGCATCTGGGCTGTCATGGTCAGGCCTTTCGGAGGTCAGGGAGGCCGCTGTCGAGGCCGTGCGGACAGGGGGCCCCGGCACCCAGGGCGGCAGCGCCCATCTTGCGGAAGTAGCTGCCGGCAACGCTCGCGAGCGCGATGCCGCCGTAGAGCAGGATTCCGGGGATCGAGAACAAGGGCGGCAGACCGGCGCCGAGCGGGGTTGCGTCGAGGTCGCCCGGAGGGCTGGTCGTGTCGGTGGAGCCGGGAGTGGTCGGAGGCGTGTCGACGGGCGACGCGGCGTTCGGGTTGTCACCGGTGGGTGCCTCGGGCTCCGGGTCCTCAGGGTCGATGACGGGCGGAGCGATCGGCGCGACCGTGTCGACTGTCGCGCTCGCGTTGGCGAGCGAGATCACCATGCGCGACGACAGGCCCGTGAGCAGCCCAAGCACGTCCTTCAGCGGCCCGGCCTCCTCGGGGAGCATGTCGAGGAGAGACGCCAGCGGAAGCTGGTCGAGGGCCTTCGTGAGAGGCGCCATGTTGAGCTCGATGACCATGCCGGTCACCGTTGCGGTCGCCGCATCTCCGTCACTCTTGTAGACGGGCTTCGGGAACGAGACGGTGATGCCGAGCTTCGAGAGCGCGGCCGTGGCCTGGTCGGGCAGTCCTGGGATCGGGTGGTGCTCCCCGACCGCCTCGAAGCCGTCCGGCCCGAACGCGAACCGCTGGCCGAGGGCCACGAGATCGCCGTACGCCGAAAGGCCGCCGGGCGTTCCCTTGCTGCCGTCGCTGCTGGCCTCGGCCCTGACCTTCAGACCTTCGACCCGGATCAGGCCACCCAGGATGGCGATGTTGCCGAACGAGCTGCGCGCCAAGGAGCGGACCGAGGTGTCTGTCTCGGTCCTGGTCGCCGATGTGAAGCCGCCCAGGTCGACGATCGCGCCGAGCACGGGCGGTAGACCGAGCGTCGACGGAGCCTCCTCGTCGTCGCTGGAGTCTCCGAGCAGGTCGTCGAGACCAGGAAGGGGCAGGCCCGGGATCAGGCCACTCTCCTCCTCGTCGCCGTCGTAGTCCTGCGCCTGGCCGTCCGTGGAGTACGCCGTGTCGGCGTACGTCGAGCCTTCCACCGAGCCGGCACGCTGCACCATGCCCGGGAACGGCTCGTCCGACTCGAAGTCGGGGCCGTTGGGGAAGAGCGCGTTGACCTGCACCGGGTAGCCGTCCTCGCCCAGGGTGGGAGGAAGGCCGAACTCCTCGACGATGGTCTTGAAGCCCTCGCCGATCGGCGCGCCCGGCCACAGGAAGCTGGAGCGACCTCGCGACTGCGCCGAATCGGCCTCGACCTCGCTGAAGGCCAGCTCGAGCTCCAGCTGTGGCGTCGCAGGGAAGGGGATCGACGGCTCGTAGATCTCGATCTTCACCGGGGCCGACCAGGCACTGGTCGTGTAGCCGGTGAAGGCGCGCGTCGGCTCGGTCGTCTCGGTCGGCTCCGTCGGA
The DNA here is from genome assembly GCA_963809015.1 of uncultured Actinomycetota bacterium. Taxonomy (GTDB): domain Bacteria; phylum Actinomycetota; class Actinomycetes; order Propionibacteriales; family Nocardioidaceae; genus Nocardioides. Next base: position 282,952 of record CAWEHX010000008.1, on the reverse strand, counting down.
CTGGGCGACTCGGTCGGCTCCGTCGGACTGGGCGACTCGGTCGGCTCCGTCGGACTGGGCGCGTCGGTCGGCTCCTCGTCGGCGAACGCTGGCCCGAACGGAAGCACGACGGCCACCAGGGCGGTCGCGAACGCCACCGCGAACGCCCGAGTGGGCGGGCTGGACAACCGCTTCACGCGGCACCTCCGAGGATCACGTCGGACATGGTTTCGAGGATCTCGGCGGGCTCGCCGGTGGCGATCACCCGACCGTTGGTCATCACGGCTGCGTAATCGGCGACCTGCAGCGCCGTGCGTGCGAACTGCTCGATGCAAAGGATGGAGACGCCGTTGGCGGCGATCTGGCTGACGGTTTCGTAGAGCTCGTCCACGATCAGCGGTGCCAGGCCCATCGACAGCTCGTCGAGCAACAGCAGTGCGGGGTCGGACGCGAGTGCCCGGGAGATGGCGAGCATCTGCTGCTCGCCGCCCGACAGCGTGCCCGCCAGCTGTCGCCGACGCTCGAGGAGTCTGGGGAAGTAGGTGAACGCGGTCTCGAGCACGGCCGGCGCCGGAACGCCGGCGTACGACATGAGGGAGAGGTTCTCCTCGACCGTCAGGTTCGGGAACACCGAGCGACCCTCGGGCACGGTGCACAGGCCGACCTGGGCGAGGTCCTCCGGGCTGGCGCCGCGGACGTTGACTCCGCCGAGGTGCACGTCACCACTGGTCGGCTTCTTCTGGCCGCTGATGATCTTCACCAGCGTCGACTTGCCGGCGCCGTTCGGGCCGAGCAGCGCCACGACTGCGCCCTTCGGCACCGTGAGGTGGACGCCGCGCAGCACCTCGATCCGGCCGTACGCCGCGTGCAGGTCGATGACCTCGAGGATCGGAACGCTCATCAGACCACTTCCTCGGAGTAGCCGAGATACGCCTGCTGGACGCGCGGGTCGGCTCGGACCTCGTCGGGGCTGCCCGACGCGATCACCTTGCCGAAGTCGAGCACCCGGATCGTGTCGCAGACGGTCATCACCAGTCCCATGTCGTGCTCGACCATCAGCACCGCGTGGCCCTCGTCGGCCAGGTCGCGCAACAGCTCACCGAAGGCGTGGGTCTCGACCTCCGACAGGCCCGACGAGGGCTCGTCGAGGAGCAGCAGCCTCGGGTCCGAGGCCAGGCAGCGAGCGACCTCGAGCAGCCGCGCCACCCCGGTCGGGATGGAGTCCGCTCGGTCGTAGGCGTACTCCGCGATACCGACCCGGTCGAGAAGTGCGTCGGCGTCGGAGCCCCTGGGCCGCAGCGCGCCGAGCACGCCACGGTCGATGTCGATGGCCACCCGGACGTTGTCGCGGACGGTCAGGGAGCCGAAGGCCTCTAACCGCTGGAACGTGCGACCCATGCCGCGCTTCGAGCGCCGGTGGACCGGCGTACGGCTGACGTTGCGGCCGTCGAAGCGGACCTGGCCACGGGTCGGCTTCTGGAGTCCGCTGATCACGTTGAAGCAGGTGGTCTTGCCGGCCCCGTTGGGGCCGATCAGGCCGGTGATGCTGCCGGCCTCGGCGGTGAAGGAGGCGTGGTTGACCGCGGTCACACCGCCGAACTGGACGACCAGGTCGTCGACCTCAAGGAGCGACATGGGCAGGCATCTCCCTGGTCTCGTCGGACGTGTCGGGCTCATCTAGCTCGTCGTACTGGTCGTCGGCGCCGTCCCCAGCGGCCCAGCGCGAGCGCGGTGCACCGGGAAGGTCGGGAAGGTTCTCGCGGATCTTGTCGGTGCCCCAGGCCCATACCCACCGGCTGATCCGGAACATGTGGTTGGCCAGCCCGTTGGGGTCGCGACCGAGCAGGACCGCGCCGAAGCCGATGACCGCGAAGATCAGCCCGGCGATGTCCGGGTGGTCGGCCTGCATCACCGGGAGCAGCATCAGCCCGAAGCCGCCGAGGGCCGCGCCGGTGATCGACGTGACGCCGAAGACGACGGCCAGGAGCAGCAGGGTCAGGCTGCCGAAGGACAGGAAGTCGTTGGCCCCGATGGTGCCGCGCAGGCCGGCGTACAAGGCGCCGGCCAGCCCGGCCATGCCGGCAGATACGCCGAACAGGGCGACCCGGAACCACCGCAGGTCGAGGCCCAGGGTGCCGCAAGCCATCGGGCTGTCGCGCATCGCGATCAACACCCGGCCGAGGGCGCCTCGGCGCAGGACGAGTAGGGCGATCGCCATGACCACGAAGAACACCAGCATCGTGAACACGTATCCGTCGGTCGACTCGATCCGGCGACCGAGGATCGAGAGCCGTTCGGCGTCCAGCACGCCGCCGTAGCCGAAGGCGAAGTCCGCCTGGAAGACCATCTTGTCCATGAGTACGGCGAAAGCCAGAGTCGCCAGCGCGAGGTAGAGACCCGTCAGCCGCAGCACCGGGATCGCCACCAGAGCACCGACCCCGGCCGCGATCAGGGACGCCACGATCAGGCCGTAGAGGTTGGGCTCGTCGAGCTTGGCGTAGGCCAACGCGCCCACACCGGCGAAGGTGAGCTGCGCCAGCGAGACGTAGCCGCCGTAGCCGGTGAGCAGGACCAGCGACAGCATGATGATGGCGAACGTCGCGGCGGTGCCGGCCCGGAGCAGGCTGGTCTCGGACATGCCGATCAGCAGCACCAGCATGAAGAACAGGAAGACCGACCCGGAGCCCACCATCCGCCGCACGGTCGGCACCGGAGCCGACACGAGTCCCTTGACCTGGCCGACGCGCCAGTGGATCTGCGGCAGCAGGATGAGCACCGCGAACAGGAACAGCGCCGGGATCACCGGCCGCACGTCGGAGAACGCGCTGTCGGGCGGGATGTACCCGACCGCCAGTGAGTCGAGCACCCCCAGTCCCATGGCGCCGACAAACGTGAGGGGCAGGCTGCGGAGCCGGCCGATCATCGCCGCCGCGTACGCGTTGATGACCAGAAGCGTGAGCTGGTAGTAGTCCAGGCCCACGACCGACGCCAGCAGGATGCCGGCCAGCGCCGAGAGCGAGATGCCGATCGCCCATGCCAGGGCGGCGATCCGATCGGGCCGGCCGCCGTACAGCTGGAGCAGCTCGGGGTTGTCGACCGAGGCCCGCATGGCGGTGCCGATCCTGGTCCTGTTCAGCAGCAGGTAGAGCCCGATGGCGACCAGGAGCGACACGAAGATCGTGATCACCTGGTGGGCGGTGATGACCGCCGGTCCGACGTCGTACGTCGTCTCCGCGAAGAACGGCGGCACGAAGCGGGCGTCGGGGGGCCAGATCTGCTGCGCCAGGCCGATCAGCCCGACGAACAGGCCGACCGTGACCACCAGGCCGACGCCGATCGGCGCCTCACCCAGCCCGCGGGTGATGAACCTCTGCACGAACCAGCCGGTCGCCGGCGCCACCACAGCGAGCACCAGGAACAGCGACAGCCACACCGGGAGGTCCTGGCGCTGGCTGAAATCCCAGAAGACGAACGCCATCACCATGCCGAAGGCCCCGTGCGCGATGTTGAACACCCGGGTCGTGGTGTAGGTGAGCACGAGCCCGCTGGCGGCGATCGCGTACGCGGCACCGGTGAAGAGACCCGGCAGCCCGTAGGCGATCAGCTTGTCCATGACCCGTCCCTCAAGCGCCGTTGATGAGGGGACCGCAGATGTAGTCGCCGCTGGAGACCTGCTTCCACCCGCCGTTGTACTGGAAGATCTTGTAGCACTCGGCCGTCGTCTTGGCCCCCACCTGCTGAGGGGCGTGCATGCCGTTGCTGGTCCAGTTCTTCACCTTCGAGACGGCCGCGATCAACGACTTCCGGGTGAGCTTTCCACCCAGCGCGACGGCTTCTTGGACGAAGAGCCTCGCCGCGGACCAGGCGTACATACCGAAGAAGTTGGGGACTGCTCCCGGGCTGACCTGGTCGAGCCAAGCCCGGTAGAGCTTCATCTCGGCGATGTTGGCGTCGAAGAGCGCGGTCGACGAGTAGACGAAAGTGCCGTCGGCCAGGCTGCCCGCCTGGTCGATGTAGCCCTGGTCATAGATGGTGGAGTCCTGCATGAACATCGCGTCCATGCCCTGCTGCTGCATGGCCTGCTGGATCTTCACCGTGTTCTGGTAGGGCCCGGTGTAGACGACCAGCTTCACGCCCTTGTCCTTCATCTGCTGGATGTAGGGGGCGAAGTTGAACTCGGCCACGTCGATGCCCTGGAAGTACGGCACGTCCCAGCCGGCCTTCACCCAGGCGTTCTTCTGGTACTTGGCGTTGGGAGCGGCCGACCCTGCGTTGATGTAGAGCACTCCGACCGCCTTGCTGGCGTCCTTGTACTTGTCGATGAAGAACTTCGGCACGGCCGACGGGATCAGGTTCGGCGTCACGGCCTGAGCGCTGTAGCACGTGTCGCACTTGTTGCGCTCGGGCGACGTGGAGGTCGAGCGGATGTCGGGCAGCCCGCAGCCCTCGGCCGTGGCGGCGCCGCCGGCGTCGAAGGCTCCCATCGAGCCGACCGCGGCGAACGCGTTGTCGCACGCGGTCGTGTAGGCCTGTTGGTCGGCACCTGCGTCGGCCCTGCTGTCGAGCAGGTCCAGCGTGAGCTTGTGCCCACAGATGTCCTCGGTTGAGTTGAAGTACTCGAGAAACGCCCGGGTCCCCTGCTGGGCGGACTCGAAGATGCCGGGCACCGGGCCGGAGATGTCGGCGACGTTGACGAGGTTGATGGTGTCTTCGGTGACGCCGGTTTGGCTGTTGTCGAAGCCGTCACACGAGGCGGCCTCGACGCCGCCGTCGGCGTCGTTCTCCTCACCCTGAGCCTGTTCCGGGCCATCGCCGGGGTCGGTGCCCGGGTCCGTGCCGGTGTCCGTGCCGGTCCCGGTGTCGGTGTCGGTGTCGGTGCCCGTCTCCGTCCCCTCGACCACCGTCCCGTCGGGCGCGACCGTCGCTCCGGCTTGGTCGCCGAGCCCGACCACGTCGTCCGGATCGAGCTGGGAGCCGCAGGCGGCGAGGGTGAGCGCGGTGGCGAGAGCGAGCGCAGCAACACCCGCCGTACGACCGCGACGAGACCGAAGGGAACGCATAGGGGCGAGCACACCCGAAGAACGAGTGAGGAGGGACGAAGTGACGAGGGCCACGCGTAGAACTGAAACGGGTTCTAGACATTGTGCAGCTCCGCGGCAGGAACGCCGTCGTGAAAAAGCACCAGGGCCCGGCCGGGGAGGGAGGGTGGCCGGGCCCTGTCGTCCACGCAACTTGCGGACCTAAGTCTCACGCCGCCTGGACAGCGAACCCGGACACTTCGGGAGGGAGCATGAACATGCCGGGTTCGAGCTGTTCAACGACACCTAGGGTCGCAGAGTTACGCCGTCTTTGATGCGATTTTCCTGGTCTAGCCCAATTGTAGGACGAATCCTTAGCTGACTCCAACGATGGGCAGTCTGAGCGCGGCTGGAGCGTCTTCTGGGACCACCGGGGAGGCTGGGGCGACGGGGGTCAGCCGCTGGTAGCCCTCACCCAGGGCCGGGCGCGAGTCGGGCTCACCCTTGTTGGGCCAGAACGCCATGGCGCGCTCGGCCTGGGCCGTGATCGTCAGCGAGGGGTTCACGCCCAGGTTGGCCGAAATCGTCGATCCGTCGACGATATGCAGCCCGGGGTATCCGTACATCCGCTGGTAGGGGTCGACCACGCCGGTCTCGGCCGAGTCGCCGATCGTGCAGCCGCCGATGAAGTGGGCGGTCAGCGGGGCGTTGAGGGGCTCCCCCACGTTGCCGCCGGGGGTGCCGCCCATGACGTCGGCCATCCGGCGTACGGCCTCGTAGGCGATCGGGATGTACGTCGGGTTGGGCTCGCCGTGGCCCTGCTTCGACGACATCCGCCAGCCGAACGGCGTCTTCTTGCCCACCGTGGTGATCGAGTTGTCCAGGGTCTGCATGACCAGGGCGATCACGGTGCGCTCCGACCAGTGCTTCATGTCGTAGAGGTCGATGACGTGCTTGCGCTGCGACCACATCTCGCGCATCCAGGTCCGCCAGCGCGGCTCGGTGCCGGTGTCGTCGGCCAACACGGTCTGCATCAGGGACATGAAGTTGCTGCCCCGGCCGTAGCGCACCGGCTCGATGTGGGTGTGCTCGTCGGGGTGCCACGACGAGGTGATCGCGACGCCCTCGGTGTAGTCGGTGCTGAGGTCGGGAGCCAGCGCGCCGAGGATCGCCTCGCTGTTGGTGCGGGTCAGCACGCCCAGCCGGTCGGAGATCTGCGGCAGGTCGCCCTCGCCCTTCAGCTTGTGCAGCAGCTTCTGGGTGCCAAGCGCGGCGGCCGAGAACACCACCTGCTCCGCGGTGAACGACTTGACCGCCGTACGCCGCGAGAGCTTCGCCTTGGTCCAGCGGGCGTCGATCCGGTAGCCGCCCCCGGCGAGCGGCACCACGCGGGTCACGGTGGTCAGCGGGTGCACGACGGTGCCGGCCTGCTCGGCGAGGTAGAGGTAGTTCTTGACGAGGGTGTTCTTGGAGTTGTGCCGGCACCCGGTCATGCACTCGCCGCAGTTGCGGCAGGGGTGCCGGTCTGGTCCGGCGCCGCCGAAGTAGGGGTCGGCGATCTTGTCCGCCGGGGTCTGGCCTGGACCACCGAAGAACACGCCGACCGGCGTGGGGTGGAACGTGTCGCCGACGCCCATGTCCGTGGCGACCTTCTCCATCACCTCGTCGGAGGGGGTGCGGTAGGGGTACTCGACCACGCCGAGCATCCGCTTCGCCTGGTCGTAGTAGGGCGCCAGCTCCGACTTCCAGTCGGTGATGTGCGCCCAGGAGGGGTCGCGGTAGAACGCGTCGAGCGGTTCGTAGAGCGTGTTGGCGTAGACGAGCGAGCCGCCCCCCACGCCGGCACCGGCCACGATCATGCAGTCCTTGACCATGTCGATGCGCTGGATGCCATAGCAGCCGGCCGCCGGTGCGAAGAGATACTTCTGCACCTCGAAGGACGTGTTCGGATAGTCGTCGTCCTCGAAGCGGGCGCCGGCCTCGAGCACACCGACCCGGTAGCCCTTCTCGGTGAGGCGCAGCGCGGTGACCGAGCCACCGAAGCCCGAGCCGACGATCAGGACGTCGTAGTCGAACTCGCTCATGCGCGTCCCAGCTTCTTCATCAGCTTGAGGTTGGCGGTCATCACCTTGGCGTAGGTCGCGTCCGACATCCCGAGCATCGGGGAGAACCGGAGCAGCCGCTGGGTGCCGACCGACTGCGACTCGGTGTAGCGGTGGATGCCCTCGCTGCCCTGGCGACGGCCCATGCCGGACTCGCGCATGCCGCCCATCGGGGAGTCGATGCTGGCGAAGGTGGCGCCGAACGCCTCGTTGATGTTGACCGTGCCGCACTTGATCAGCCGGGCGATGGCCCTGGCCCGGGCGCCGTCCTGGCTGTAGATCGAGCCGTTCAGGCCGTACTCGCCGTCGTTGGCCCGGGCGATCGCGTCGGCCTCGTCGTGGAACCGGTAGAGCGAGATGACCGGACCAAAGGTCTCGTTGCCGAAGCAGGTCATGTCGGGCGTGACGCCCTCGAGGATGGTCGGCTCGTAGAAGTAGGGGCCGAGGTCAGGCCGGGCCTTGCCGCCGGCGAGCACCCGAGCACCCTTGGCGACCGCGTCGTCGACGTGGGCGACCACGGTGTCGAGCTGGTCCTGGGAGATGAGCGTGCCCATGTCGTTGCCCCAGTCGAGGGTCGCGCCCAGGGTCATCGCCTTGGTGCGGGCCACGAAGCGCTCGACGAACCGGTCGTAGACCTGGTCGGCGACGAACATCCGCTCCATCGAGACGCAGAGCTGACCGGCGTTGGAGAACGACGCGCGCACTGCCCCCTCGGCCGCCTTCTCCAGGTCGGCGTCGCGCAGCACCAGGATCGGGTTCTTGCCGCCGAGCTCCAGCGAGCAGCCGATGAGCTGCTCGGCGCACTGTTTCGCGATCAGCCGGCCGGTGGCGGTCGACCCGGTGAAGCAGATGTAGTCGGAGCGCTCGATCATCGGGCCGCCGAGCTCACGGCCCGGGCCGGCGACGACCTGCCACAGGTCCTTCGGGAAGCCGGCCTCGTCGAGCAGGCGGGCGCCGAGCAGCGCGGACAGCATCGTCTGCGCGTCCGGCTTGGCGACCACGGCGTTGCCGGCGAGCAGCGCCGGCAGCCCGTCGCAGAGTGCCATCGTGAAGGGGTAGTTCCAGGGCGAGATGATCCCGACCACGCCCTTGGGCACCCGGTTGACCTCGACCCGGGTGAGCCCGGGGACGACCCCGAGCTTGCGCTGGGTGTCGAGGTGCTGGTGAGCGGTGCGGGCGTAGTACCGCGCGGTGAGCGCGATGTGCAGGGGCTCGTCGAAGGCGTGCTTGCGGGCCTTCCCGGACTCCCAGCAGATCAGGTCGATGATCTCGTCCTGGCGCTCCAGAACCAGGTCGTGCAGGCGGAGCAGGATCTGCGAGCGCTCCTCGAGCGAGGTCCGCGCCCAGGCGGCCTGCGCCCGGCGCGCCCGCGCGTACGCCTCCTTGATGTCATCCTCGCTGGACTGCGGGATGTTCGCGAGCGGGCCGCCGTTGAGCGGGCTCTCGACCTGCACGGTGCGACCGGTGGTGGCGATCAGGCGGTCGGTGAGCGAGGCGACGTACTCGGGCTCGAGGCCGTACGACGCGCGCGGGTCGTGCTCGGGGTCGTGCGGACCCTCCACCAGCGGACCGCCGGCGGGACTGGGGTTCTGGGAGCTCATAAGCACCGAGCGTAAGTGGTTGCCGTCACGTTGCCTACCGTTTGGTAACCGGATGTGGCGCTTTACACAGTCCTTTGCTTTGTCAAGCGGTGCTGGGCGCCCGGTGGATCGATTTCGCCAGCTCGTGCAGGCGCCCGAAGTTCGGGAAGTACTGCGCGCCGGTCAACGTCGGGGTGAGGTCCGAGGCCAGGTAGTCCCGGAGGATCTCGTGGTGCAGGCACACCTGGTCGCCCCAGTGGGACTGCAGCATCAGCGCGCGGCCTCGGTCGTTGAGCACCTCGCCACCGAGCAGCAGGGCGGCCTCCTCGAGGCTCAGGCACACGCGGTACGCCGCGTCCCGGTCCTCGTCGGTCCACTCGGCGAACGGGGTGTGCGCCAGCCTGGTCAGGCTGACCCGGCGCGCCTCGGCGAAGGTGTCCTTCGCGAGGTACTGGTGCAGGTAGAAGAGGCCGGCGAGGTTCTGGCCGCGGATCTCGCGGCGGTAGGCGAACACGGCGAAGACGATCGTCAGGCTGGCTAGGACCGATGATGCCTGTGCCACGGTGTCGAGCATGTGACCTCCTGGAGCGTCCGCCTCCCGCGCGGCAGGCTAGCGGGGTCCCGGCCGCTTCAGCAGGAAATCGCCGACGAGATCGCTAGGGTGCGGCGCATGCTGCGTCAGGTCCAGATCCTCGCCGGAGCGGTCATCGGGTCCGTGGTGATGACCGCGCTCGTGCTCGGCGTCGCCTTCCCTTCGAACGAGCGTTTCGACGGGCCGCCGCTGTGGCTGGTCGTCATCCAGGTCCTGGGGGCGGGCGTGGTGCACGCGCTCGTGGAAGCGGTCGGGTACCGCGCCGCGGCGCTGCACGTCGAGACGACCGAGGCAGAGGCGCGCGCCCAGTCGATGCGGGCGTTCACCTCGGGCACCGTGGTGCGACTGGGCCTGTGCGAGTCGATCGCGTTGGGCTCCGTGGTCGCGGCGTTCCTCGTCGACACGGGCGGGTACGTCCTCATCCTGACCGGCGCCGGGGTCTCGCTGGTCCTGCTGGCGGTGCACGCCTGGCCCAGCGACGGCCCGATCGCCAAGACCATGATCAGCCTGGAGCGCAACGGCGCCCGCTCCTACCTCCGCGAGCAGCTCGGGCTCGGCAGCGTCGGGCCCGTCCAGGAGCTCTAGCGAAGGAGGCGGGCCTCCGCGTCGGCGTCCATGCCCATGCCGGCGCGGCCGGTGGCAGGGGTCGGGAGACCCTCGCTCTCCAACCATGCCCAAGTGTCGGCCACCGTTTCCTGCATCGGGCGACACCGCAACCCGGCGTCGTACGCCGCTGACGCGTCGATCGCGTGCAGGTCGGCCAGCTCGCCGGTGGGCGGGACCCAGATCGGCAGCTCGGTCCACCCCTCGACACCGGCGGACTCGATCGTCTCGGGGCTCACCCAGACCAGCTCGGCGTCGCTCCCGGTGACCCGGTGGCACTCCTCGAGGAGGGCACCGATCGTGGTGTGTGCGGGCCGGCTGACCGTGTTGAACGTGCCGGCGTCACCGCGGCCGGCCGCGTCCAGCGCCCACGTGGCGATGTCGCGGGCGTCGATGAACTGCAGCGGACGGTCGACGGGCCCCGGGCAGGGCACCCGGCCCCCGGCTGCGAACCGGTTCAGCCAGAACGGCAGCCGGCCGACGTTCTCGTACGGGCCGAGGATCAGCCCGGCCCGGGCCAGCAGCAGCGGGACGTCGACCTCCGCCAGCACCGCGAGCTCGCCACCGCGCTTGGCCTTGGCGTAGTCGGGGTTGTCCTCGGCGTCCGGGTCGCCCTCCACCACCGGCGACGACTCGGCGACACCGGTGCCGATCGGCCACGTGTAGACGGAGACTGACGAGATGTAGGTGTAGTGACCGACCCTGCCGTTCAGCAGCCGAGCGGCGGTGCGCACCGCTATGGGCTGGTGTGACCAGGTGTCGACGACTGCGTCCCAGGTGTCGTCACCCAGGGCCGCCGCCATCGCATCGGGATCGAGCCGGTCGGCGTGCCGGGCCTCCGCGCCCGCCGCGGGCGGTCCGCTGTGCCCTCGGTTCAGAGTCGTGACCTCGTCGCCCCGGGCCAACGCCTCTTCGACGAACGCGCGGCCGACGTGGTGGGTGCCTCCGAGGACGAGCAGTCGCATGCCGGCCATCCTGCGGTCCCGACAAGGCGGCCGCCAGCGATTCCGCTACCAGCGAAGGTTGAATCGCCACTTGTGGCCCCTCGAATAGTGACTTGTGGCCCGTCCAGAACCCCCGACTCGAGGGGCCAGAACTCGCGACTCGAGGGGCCAGAACCCCCGACTCGAGGGGCCAGAACCCCCGATTCGACGAGGCTCAGGCTTCCGGCAGCGGGGTGTAGATCGACTTGACCTCGGTGTAGTGCGCCAGACCCTCCGGACCGAACTCGCGGCCGATGCCGGAGGTCTTGTAGCCACCGAAGGGCGCGGCGAAGTCCATCGTGTAGGTGTTCACGCCGAAGGTGCCGGTGCGGACCCGGCGGGCCACGTCGAGGCCGGCGTCGTTGTCGGCGGTCCACACGGTGCCGGCGAGGCCGTACTCGGAGTCGTTGGCGATCCGGACCGCGTCGTCGACGTCGTCGTAGGGGATGACCGAGAGCACCGGGCCGAAGATCTCCTCCTGCGCGATCCGCATCCGGTTGTCGACGTCGGCGAAGATCGTGGGCCGGACGTACCAGCCGCGGTCCAGCCCGTCGGGCATCCCGTTGCCGCCGATGACGACACGGGCGCCCTCTTCCTGGCCGAGCGCGATGTACTTCTCCACCCGCTCCTGCTGGCGCTGGGCGACCATCGGCCCGATCTCGGTCTCCGGGTCACTGGGATCGCCCACCTTCATGGCGGAGACGGCGCCGGCGAGTGCGTCGACCACGGCGTCGTAGTTGCTCACGGCTGGCCAGGATCCGGGTCTGGGCCACGCAGGCCTGCCCGGAGTTCATCAGGGCCACGAACTTCAGGCCCTCCATGGTCGAGGCCAGGTCGGCGTCGTCGAGCACGATCGCGGCGGACTTGCCGCCGAGCTCGAGGCTGAACCGCTTGAGCTGCTCACCGCACACCGACGCGATCGCGCGACCCGCGGCCGTCGAGCCGGTGAAGGCCACCTTGTCGACGCCCGGGTGCGAGACCAGGTGCGCGCCGACCTCGCGTCCGGCCGCGACGATGTTGACGACGCCGGGCGGTACGCCGGCCTCCTGCAGGATCTCGGCAAGCAGGTACGGGTCGAGCGGCGTCTCGGGAGCCGGCTTCACCACGATCGTGCAGCCGGCGAGCAGTGCGGGCACCAGCTTGGACATGATCGTGAACTGCGGGACGTTCCACGGCGGGATCGCGGCGACGACGCCCACGGGCTCGCGGCGCACGATCACGTCGGCACCGAGCACTCCGGGCCGGGCCTCCTCCCACGGGAACTCCCGGGCGACACCGAGGAACGCCTCGATCTGCATCCACGGCGCGGGTGCCTGGGCCAGGTTGGAGAACGACGTCGGGGCGCCCATCTCGATCGTGATCAGGTCGGCCATCTCGCCGAGCCGGGCGGCGTACAGGCCGGAGAACGCCTCCACGACGGCGATCCGCTCGGCGGGTGTCATCCGCGGCCACGGGCCCTCGTCGAAGGCATGCCGGGCCGCGGCGACCGCGGCGTCGATGTCGGCGGTGGTCCCCTCGGGGACCGTGGCCACGACCTCCTCGCTGTGCGGGGAGACCACCTGGAGCAGCTGCCCGGAGGCAGGTGCCTTCCATTCGCCGCCGATGAACAGGGCGTCGCGGTCGAGGTTCATGGTGTCCTTCCGGTCAGGGTGCGAGGTCGAAGAAGTCCTTGAAGCCGCTCGGGTCGTGCCGGCCGAGGGCGCCGTGCTCGAAGAGCCCCCAGCCCTCGGCGCCGTCGCACACCGCGCGACCGACGTGGTCGATCACGCCGAACATCACGCGGCCGGCGACATTGGGGTCGTTGAGGTCGTAGGTGAGCCGCTCGGCGAAGCCCGGTCCCTTCCAGACACCGTGTCCCCAGTCGGGGTCGCCGCCGTAGCCGCCGCCGACGTGGATCGGCACCGGCAGCTTGGACTCGACCTCGATGAGCACCGGCTTGCCCTCGGGCGTGGTGCAGTGGATGGTCGCGCCGGTGGGGACTCGCGTCCCGGAGGCGTAGGCGATCTCCACCCGCGGCCAGCCGAGCTGCTCGACCCGGCCGTCGCCCCAGATCCGGGTGCAGTCGTTGAGCACCCGGAACCCGTCGGGGTCCTCCTGGATGATCAGCACGACGGCGTACTCCTCGAAGCGCATCGGGACGTACAGCCACCACATGCCCTCGAACTCCGGGTTCGCCGGAGCGCCTGCCGGCACCGCCTCGCCGGAGGGCCGGATGCCCCACGAGCGGTCGCGGGTTCCGACCCAGGTGTCGGGAGAGACAGCGATCTCCTCGCCGTCGATCGCGAGCGTGCCGCTCCAGGTGCCGACCTGCGCGAACCGCTGCGCGTCGAGAGTCACCCGGCTGCCGGCGCGCATCACGTGCCGCTGCTCCTGGAGTACGTCGAACGACCCCTCCCAGGTGAGGTCGCACGAGATGCCCTCGGTCTCCTCGAGCACCAGCCGGAGCTTGCGCAGCGGGTCGGCGACCTCGAGCCGGTAGTTGCCCACGTGCTGGTTGAGCCGGTCGTCGTCGATCACGTCGGAGAGGTGCACCGCGGTCTGGGTGTCGCCGCGGCGGACCAGGAAGAACGCGTCCTTGACCCCGAGGTTGGGGTAGTAGCCCATGCCGGTGATGACGAAGATGTCGCCGGTCCGGTCGTGGGCGTTGAGGTAGCAGCGGTCGTAGAAGTTGCGATCGCTCGAGCCCGCCCAGGTGACCGGCAGCGGGACCTGGTGGATGGGGTACTCGTCGAGCGGTCCGACCATCTCAGGCACCCGTCTCTGCGAGGAGCTGCTCGAAGAGCGGCTTGTGGTGCATCAGGTCCTCGACGTGCCCCGGCGCCTCGATCTCGCCGAACCGGACCTGGCGGGCACCGGTGCGCATGAAGACGATCCCCCACTGCACGGCGTCGTAGAGCTGGAACCAGGTGAGGTCCCCGACCTCGATGCCCGTGACCTCGGCGTACGTCGCCCGCACGTCCTCCTCGCGCATGAAGTGCGGCATGCCGTCCAACCCGAGCGAGCCGGCAATGGTCTCGAAGACCCGGTGGCCGAACACCAGCCAGGCGAGGTCCATCTCGCGCGGGCCGACCGTGGCCATCTCCCAGTCGAGGACACCGACCGGCTCGAACTCGCGATAGAGGCAGTTGCCGATCCGGGCGTCGCCCCAGCACAGCACCGTGTCGGTGCCTTCCTGGAGGTTCGCCTCGAGCCAGCTCAGTCCACGCTCGATGAGCGGCGACGGCCCGCTGTCCGGGACCGCGAAGTCGTACCAAGCACGGGTGCGGGCGAGGTTGCGCCGCATCGGCGAGTCGCCCTGGGCCTCGGTGTCGAGGAACCCGAACGTCGTCGCCGCGTCCTCGATGCCATGCAGCCCGGCGATCGCCTCGACCGTGCTGTCCTGGAGCCGACGCTGCTGCTCGGGCTGGGCGTCGAAGAGCCAGTTGTCGCCGAAGTTGTAGGGCAGCACGTCGGGCGGCACCGCGCCTTCGACGCGGTCCATCAGGAAGAACGGGGTGCCGAGCACGTCACCGGTCGGCTCCATCCAGCGGACCGCAGGGACCGGCACCTCGCTGTGCTCACCGGCCAGCCGCATCGCGTCGAACTGGTCCTGCAGCCGGTACTCCGCGAAGACCGGCACGTCCTGCGTGGCCGGGGCGACCCGGGCCACGAACTCGCCGTCGCGGGTCTCGCCCTTCTCGGTCCACGACGCGTCGAGGATCAGCGTCTCCGACGACATGCCGTTGGCGGCGATCCCGGTGTGCAGCGTGACAGTGGGCTCCGCACCCTCCGGCAGCACCGTCGAAAGCCACTCCGCGAGGGCCTTCGGGACGTTCGCCGAGTCGCGACTGGAGCGTTGCATCGAGAAGTCTTCGGGGGGTCCCTGAGTCACTTCATGAGCATCGGTGGAACGTGTTCTAGTTGTCAACGCTGGCCCTCCAGGAACCGTTCTACGTACGGCGCGAACCTCGCCCGCACCTCGTCCACGTCGAGACCGAGATCCGCCGCGGCGATGTCGATGCGGCCCAGCCGGCCGCGTTGGTGGCCGGCGAGGTAGTCCTCCATCGCCGCCCGGGTCGGCGCCTCGACGGGCTCGCCAGCCAGCTCGTGGACCCGCTCGGCCACCGCCAGGTCGTCGGCCATGAACTCGTCGAACCGGATGTCGACGGTGCGCTCCGGGTCGAGTACGTCGCGGTCGCGCAGCAGCGCCTGGAGCATCGTGTCCAGCCGGTCGAACCAGTCCCGGCTGATCTCCGCGACCGGCACCGGGGAGCGGTGCATCCGGGCCGTGTAGACGATCATCGTCGCCATCGACACCAGCACCGGGAGCGGATCGCGGTGGGTCACCACGGTCGTCAGTCCCGGGAAGACCTGGTTCAGCACCGGCAGCTGCTCGAGGTGCTGCGGCGACTTCAGCAGCCAGCGACGGCCGCCGCGCAGGAACTGCAGGGCCTTGAGCTGCAGCCGCAGGTGCTCGTAGTGCGGCGTCTGGTCGTGGGCGAGGTAGTGGTCCCGCCAGGCCGGCACGTGCCCGACCGTCTCCAGCAGCATGCTGGAGAAGTCGTTGGCGAGCAGCTGGATCTCCTCATGGACGTGCTCGGTCGTCATCTCGTGCATCAGCGGGAAGTGCGGCATCGCGAGGTTCATGAACCACACGGCCTGGTCGGTGCGCTCGATCCGCGGATCGGGGTCGAGCCCGACCTCAGCGGCAAGGGGGAACGGCTCGACGCTCTCCCAGTAGCGGAGCACCCGGAACGTGCCGCCGGAGGCGAGCAGGTTGTGCAGGTGAGTCGTGCCGGTCCGCGGCAGCCCAGCGATCACCACCGGTGGCAACAGCTCGACGTCGTGGATCTCGGGATGCCTGGCCAACAGGTCCACGAGCAGCAGTCGGTTCTTGAGCAGCTGCAGCATCTGCATGTGGAAGTTCACGATGCCGGGCTCGCTGAGCCCGGAGATGTCGCGGACCGCGGCCAGGAAGACGTCGAGTCGTTCCCGGTAGTCCTGGGCGCCGAAGTCGGTCAGGCCGCCGGTCTCGGCCGTCGCCTTGCGATGCAGTACGTCGGTATCGAGCGGACAGTCCGGGACCATCGTGGCCATCAGGCCACGTATCTCCTCGACCTCGTCGGTGAAGCGGGGCTCGACGAGATCGTCGAGTCGGACCAGACCGGTCGAACCTGCTGCTTCCGTGGACACCGGGATTACGTTACGGTCCATATCGTAATGAAACCAGCCCCTGACCAGACCAGCCCCGCCGGCCGGCCGCGCGACCCGCGGATCGACGCGGCGATCCTGGCCGCGACCGCCGAGCTGATCCTGGAGGCCGGCTACCCCGGCGTCACGGTGGCCGCGGTGGCGGCCAGGGCCGGCACCACACCACCGGCGATCTACCGGCGGTGGAAGTCGCTCCCCCACCTCGTGCACGAGGCTGCGTTCCCCTACGGCGAGACCACGGCGCTTCCGCAGACCGGCTCCCTCGCCGGCGACATCCGGGCGATGGTGCGCGGTTCCGCCGACGCGTTCTCGGCCCCGGTGGCCAGGGCCGCGCTCCCCGGGCTGCTCGCGGCGATCGGCGCGGATCCCGACCTGCACGCCGCCCTGCTGGCGCGGTTCCAGGACGGCGTCTGGGGTGCCATGCAGATCCGGCTGTCGGAGGCGATCCTCGCGGGCGAGGCCCGTGCCGACATCGACCCGGCGGCACTGATCGAGACGATCGGCGGCGCGACCATGCTCGGCCTGATGATCCGATCCGGTCAGCCACTCGACGAGGCGTGGGTCGACCAGGTCGCCGCGCTGCTGCTGAAAGGGGTCACCCCGTGACCGAGTGGGAGTCCACCGCCGCGTGGCAGGAGCTGGTCGCCGGCCTCGGCGAGTTCGACCAGACCTTCCTCACCGGCGACAAGGCCGTGTCCGGGGGCCGCACGGTCGCCGAGGGCTACCGGATGATCGGCATGCTGCTCGGCGTCGCGCTCGACACCTATCTGTACGCCGACCCCTCACGACCGGTCTTCGTCGACGTCAACACCCCGTTCCGCCGCGACCGGCGCTGGGGCGGCGACAACACCGATGCCTACTACTGCCTGGCGCCGATCGACCCGACCCGTCACTACCGGGTGACCGGGCGGGTCGGTGACAGCGTCTACTTCTCGCTCACGGTCTACAACGAACCTTCCCCCGGCTCCTGGTCGGACCGCGTGATCGGCGTGCTGCGCGACAGCGACCTCGACGTGGGCGATGACGGCACGTTCGAGTGCGTGATCGGGCCCAGCCGGCCCGAGGGGTACGCCGGCCCGTACATCGAGGTCGCCGAGGACGCGGCCGCGGTGATGACCCGCGACTACCAGGTCGACCCGTTCACCGGCCGTCGCGTCGAGCTGAAGATCGAGGCGCTGGAGCCACCGGACCCGATCATCCACAGCGACGCGGAGACGGCCGTCGGGCTCCGCTCGGCACTGACGTGGTTGCGCACGATGTTCGCGATCATCCCGCTCACCGTGGGAGTGCGCAGCGCCGACGAGCACACCAGCGGTCACGAGGTCGCCGGCGCGGCCAACACCTTCGCCGACCCCTACCGGGTGCCGGACGCCAACTTCGGCTGGTCGGCCGTAGACGCGTGCTACTCGTTCGGCAGCTTCGACCTCGCCGACGACGAGGCGCTGGTCGTGACGCATCGCCCACCGACGTGCCGGTTCTGGAACCTCGTCGTCTGGAATCCGTACATGGGCACCCACAACGCCGGCGACGGACCTACCTCCGTCAACCACGGCACCGCGGTGCCCAACGCCGACGGCACCGTGACGGTCGTGATCGCGAGGACGCTCGGCGAGCACCCGAACGCCGTCACCACCCTCGACGACCCCCGCGGCAACCTGGCGTTCCGCTGGTTCCTCGCCGACGAGGTGCCCGCGCCGCCGGAGGTGTCGCTGGTCAAGCTGGCCGACGCTCCCCGCGCGATCAGCTGAGCAAGGCCTAGTCGCGCTTGCGGAACCGGTGCACGGCGTATCCGATGCCGACCGCGGCCAGCCCACCGGCGATGAGACCCGGCCGCGCCCGCAGCCGCTGGTAGTCCTCGGAGATCACCGGCCAGACGGTCTCCTCGATCAGCCGGCCAGCATCCTCCGGAGTGGCCTGGAGATCGGCCACCGGGATCGGCTCGCCGAACGAGACCTGCACCCGGCGGGGCAGCGGCCAGCGGCGCTTCTCCGTCCCGGAGATGGCAGCGGGCACGATCGGCGCGCCGCCCTCGATGGCCAGCCGGGCCGCACCCTTGCGAGGGATGCCGAGCGTCTCGGGGTCCGCGACCCGGGTGCCTTCCGGGAACAGGGCGAGGGCGTCGCCGCGGCGGAGGATCGCCAGCGCGGTCTCGACCGCCTCGGCGTCGGACGCGCCCCGACGTACCGGGAAGCCACCGAGTGAGAGCAACAGCCGGCCAGCTCGGCCCTCGAAGAGCTCGGACTTGCCCATGAAGTAGATCCGGCGCGGCAGCACCGCGGCGATGAAGAACGCGTCCCAGAAGCTCTTGTGGTTGGGCGCGATCACCAGCGGCCCGTCGTCAGGCACGTTCTCGCGTCCGGTGACCCGCATCGTGAAGACGAGCCGGAGGATCGGCAGGAGCAGCAGCCGGACTATCCAGTAGGCGAGCCGGCCGGGGCCCCTGCGTGCGACCTCGTGCGCCTCCGCGTTGTCGAGCCGGCCCATCAGACGATGTCCGAGACCTTGACCCGGGCCTCGTCGGCCTCCTGGTCGGTGAGCTTGAGCTGGCTCTGCCGCTCGGCCTCCACCCGGCGCAGGTAGTGGTCGACCTCCTCGTCGACCCGCTTCTCGTCCCAGCCGAGCTCGTCGGCCATCAGCCGGGCAGCGAGTGGCGCGGAGGCGACGCCGCGGTCGAAGGTCTCGATGGAGATCCGGGTGCGTCTGGTGAGGACGTCGTCGAGGTGCCGCGCGCCCTCGTGGCTCACGGCGTACACGACCTCGGCCATCAGGTAGTCGTCGGCGCCGGCCAGCGGCGCCGCGAGCTCGGGCCGTTCCTTCACCAGCGCGAGCAGGTCGTCGATCAGTCCGCCGTAGCGACCGAGCAGGTGGTCGATCCGGGCGACGTGCAGCCCCGAGCGCCGGGAGAGCAGCACCCGCTGGTTGGACCGGGTCTCGAATCCGTCGGCTCCCAGCAGCCGCACCTGGTCGGTGATCGAGTCGCGGACCGTCAGGTTGCCGGTGGTCGACAGCGAGTGCCCGGCGGCGTCGACGGCGTCCCGCGCCATCAGCCGGTACGTCGTGAGCTTGCCGCCGGCGATCATCACCAGGCCGGGCACGGGGGTGACGACGGTGTGCTCGCGCGAGATGCGAGAGGTCGGCTCGGACTCGCCGGTCAGCAGCGGGCGGAGGCCGGCGTAGACGCCCTCGACGTCGTCGTGGTCGAGCGGCTCACGGAGCAGCTTGTTGACGTGCTCGAGGATGTAGTCGATGTCGGCGCGGCTGGCCGCCGGGTGCGCCTTGTCGAGGTCCCAGGCGGTGTCGGTGGTGCCGATGATCCAGTGGCGGCCCCAGGGGATCACGAACAGCACGGAGGTCTCGGTGCGGGCGATGAAGCCGGCATCGGAGCGGATCCGGTCCCGCGGGACGACCAGATGGATGCCCTTGCTCGCCTGCACGTGCAGCGCGCCCCGGCCGCCGACCATCTCCTGGATCTCGTCGGTCCAGACTCCGGCGGCGTTGATCACGACCCGGGCGCGGACCTCGAAGTCGCGGTCGTTCTCGAGGTCGCGGGCGCGCACGCCCACCACCCGCTCACCCTCCTTGAGGAAGCCGGTCACCTTCACCCGGGTCGCGATGTGCGCACCGTGGCCGGCGGCGGTACGAGCGACCGTCATCACCAGCCGGGCGTCGTCGACCTGGCAGTCGTAGTAGCGGATCGCGCCTGCGATCTTGTCGGACTTGAAGTCGGGCGCGATCCGGGCGACCTGGCGTCGGAACAGGTGCCGGTGCCGCGGCACGCCCATGTCGTACTTGCCGAGCATCGCCATGGCGTCGTACAAGGCCAGGCCGGCACCGACGTACGGGCGCTCCCAGCCGCGACGGGTGAGCGGGTAGAGGAACGGCACCGGGCGCACCAGGTGCGGCGCGAGCCGGGTGAGCAGCAGGCCCCGCTCCGCCAGCGCTTCTCGCACCAGGCCGAAGTCGAGCATCTCGAGGTAGCGCAGCCCACCGTGGATGAGCTTGCTGCTGCGGCTGCTGGTGCCACTGGCCAGGTCGCGCTGCTCCAGGAGTCCGGTGTTGAGGCCGCGGGTGACCGCGTCGAGGGCGGTGCCCGCACCAACCACTCCGCCGCCGACGACGAGGACGTCGAGCTCACCTTCGGAGGTCATCGCCGAGATCGCGGCATCGCGCGCGTGTGGGCCCAGCGCCGAGGGGGTCCGTGCCGTGGGCGGGCTCATGCGGGGATTGTTCCAGGGTCGCGGACAACCTTTGCGGTGCCCTGCGAGTCTTCAAGGTGTGAGAACCCGACGGCCGCCGTTGCTGGCCGCCATCGTTTTCCTCGCAGGTGCTCTCCTCGCGGGCCTCGGCGTGCCATCGGACGGGTCCGATTCCGACGACCCTCCACCGTCCGCGCTGCCGGCGATCGCGCTGCAGGGCAGCTCCGATCCTGAGCCGGATCCGGAGCCCGAGCCGGAACCTGAGCCCGAACCGCGGCGCACCGTCAGCCTGGTCATGGGCGGCGACCTGCTCTGGCACAACACTGTCTGGCAGAGCGCCGAGGCCGACGCCGCTCGCACGCCCGGTCCTGGCCGCTACGACTTCGACCCGATGTTCGCGGCCCTGCGCCCGCTCGTGCGGAGCGCCGACCTCGCGCTCTGTCACGAGGAGGTGCCGTTCGCGCTGCCGGGCCAGCCGCTGCAGAGCTTCCCGGTCTTCGCCGCTCCCCCGGAGATCGCGCCCTGGATCGCGAGCATGGGCTTCGACGCCTGCACGACCGCGTCCAACCACGCCGTCGACCAGGGGTTCGAAGGGCTGAAGCACACCGCCGACCTGCTCGACGCCAACGGTGTCGAGCACATCGGCACCTTCCGTACGGCGCGCGAACGTCGGCAGCCGGTGATCCTCACCACCGACCAAGGAGTGCGCGTCGGCGTGGTCGCCGGGACCTACAGCCTCAACGGCTTCCCGCTACCCGAGGGCCGGCCGTGGTCGGTGTCGATGTGGGATGAGCGCAACCTGCTCGACCAGGCGAAGGCCGCGCGCCGGGCCGGCGCCGACATCGTCATCGTCCACTTCCACGGCGGCGACGAGTACTCCCACCTGCCGAACGCGGACCAGG
The DNA here is from genome assembly GCA_963809015.1 of uncultured Actinomycetota bacterium. Taxonomy (GTDB): domain Bacteria; phylum Actinomycetota; class Actinomycetes; order Propionibacteriales; family Nocardioidaceae; genus Nocardioides. The sequence continues at coordinate 261,807 of CAWEHX010000008.1, read as the reverse complement.
TCGCGCTGGTCGACCGGCTGACGGCGTCGCCGGCCGTCGACCTCGTGCTCGGCGAGCACGCACACGTGGTCCAGCCGATCACCAAGGTCAACGGCAAGTGGGTGGTCTACGGGATGGGCAACATGATCGCCCAGCAGGAGCTCGGCCAGTCGCGGACCTACGAGGGCATCACCGTGCGCTTCGAGTTCCGCGAGGGCCGGGACGGCCGGTTCCGGGTGAGCGAGGCGGCGTACGTCCCGACGTACTGGAACAGCTACGCCACCGGGCCGATCCGGATCCAGCGCGTGGTGCGGGCACTGGCGAACGGCACCGGCGATGCGGCTCGGCTGCGCGAGGCGCGGGCCGAGATCAGCGAGGCCGTGCACGCGCTCGGCGGCACCCGCGGGCTGCTCGAGAAGTGACGACTCAGCTCTGAGTCGACTGCTCCTCGTCCGACTCGTCGCCTTCGCCCTGCCATCCCTCGGTCTCGACCTCCGCCTCGACCTCGACCTCGGCCTCGGCCTCGACCTCAGAATCGGCGTCGTCCGACACCGGCTCCTCGAAGGTCTCGACTGCGACCTCGTCCGCCACCGGTGTCGTCTCCGGGACCTCGATGTCCGGCAGCGGGTCGACCGCGAAGCCGGCTGCGGAGCCGGTCAGCGTGGCGAGCATCTGCCGCACGTTGGTGAGCTGGGCGTTGATGCTGTCGCGGCGCTGGGTGGCTGCCGCGAGCTCCCGCTCGGAGTCGGTGCGGATCCGGTCAGCGGAGGCTCGCGCCTCGCTGAGCAGGTTCTCGGCGCGCTCCTCGGCGTCCAGGACGATCTGCCGGGCCTGGGCCTCGGCCGCCTCCTGCTCACGCTGGGCGGACGCCCGGGTGTCCTCGACCCGCTGCAGGATCGCGTCGAGCTGCGACTGGGTGGCGGCCTGCTGCTCCCGGAACTCGGCGGCGCTGCGCTCCCGGCGCTCGGCCAGGGTGGTCTCGAAGTCGGCGGCGGCCTTGGCGGCGTTGGCACGCTGCTGCTCGAAGGCCGCCTCGCCCTCCTGGCGCAGTGAGGCCGCGTCCCGCTCGGCCGCGTCGCGCTCCTCGTCAGCGGCCCGGCGGGCGTCGGCGAGGACGCGAGCACCTTCGGTGTCGGCGTCACGACGGTGCGACTCGGCGTACTGGTCGGCCTCGTCACGGACCGCAACAGCGGCCTGGTCGGCAAGCTTGCGGGTCTCCTCTGCCTCGGCCTGGGCCACGTCACGCATCTCCCTGGCCTCGGCTTCCGCCAGGCTGAGGATCTGGGCGACCCGCTCACCGAGGTGCTCGAAGGTCGGTTCCGTGGCGGGGCTGACCTCCGCCGCGGCCGACGATGCCTGCTGCAGCCGGGCCTCCGCGTCAGAAGCGCGCTGCTGCAGCTCGGCCATCACCCGGTCGACGTCGGCGGGGTCGTAGCCCCGCATCACGACGCGGAACTGGGGGTCGGACTGGGTCATGTCTGCTCCTCGGATTCGTTCGTTGATTCGGAAACGGCCAGGGCCTCGATGACTCCGGACATCTGGGTGAGCTCGGTGGCGATGGAGTCGCGGCGGCGCCGCAGCGCATCGACCTCGGCGCGGGCGTTCGCCAGCACCTCGCGGGCCTGGGCGCGCACCCGCTCGGCGTCGGCCTGCGCCTCGTTGAGGATGCGCAGCGCCTCCTCGCGGCTGCGACGCAGCTCCTCGACTCCTTCGTTACGCAGGGCCACGACCTCGTCGGCGACCATCGCGCGCAGGTTATGGGCGCCTGCCTCGGACTCGGCGCTGCGGCGCTCGGCCATCTCGGTGAGGCGAGCTGCTTCGGCCTTGGCCCGCTCGATGAGGGTGCTCGCCTCTTCCTCGGCCCGCGCCCTGCGCTCGATCGCATCGCGGTCGGCGGCGGCGACGGCAGCAGCCGCCGTCTCCTCGAACTCGGTCGCGCGACGCTCGGCCTCCACAGCCTCGGCACGCTGGCGCTCGGACAGCCGGGCCAGCACTTCGTGGACCCGCTGGCGGATCGAGCGCACGTGATCAACAGCGGCGGTGTGGCCGGCGCTGCGGGCGGCCTGCGCCTCCGCTGCCGCGGCCGCCACGACCGACTCGACTGTGGTCTTGGTCCAGGCCATCTCGTCCGACGCACGGCGCAGCTCTTCCTCGGCCTCCCGCCGGGCCGTCGACAGCAGCTCGTCGGCCTCCAGCCGGGCGCGTTGTACGGCGTCCTCGACCTCGGCCAGCCGCGAGCCGGCCTCCTTCTCGGCGTCCTCACGAAGCTGCGCTGCCTCTCGCTCGGCCGCCTCTCGCAGAGCGTCCGCCTCCGAGGTCGCGCTGCCGAGCACCAGCTGGGCGTCGCGGTCGGCCCTGCTGGTCGTCTCGTCGGCCATAGCATCGGCGCGCGTCACGCGCTCCGTGGCGGCGACCTCCGCCCGCTCCAGGATCTCGGCGGCCTCCGTCTCGGCGGCGCTACGCGTCCGGTCGGCGGCGGCCGCCGCGGCGGTCCGTTCGTGGTCCGCCGCGGCACCGATCCCGGTCGCCTCGCTGCGTGCCTCCTCGAGCACCCGGTCGCGCTCGGCCTCGGCGGCACGCAGCAGCAGGCTGGCCTGCTCGTTGGCGTCCGAGAGGATCGAGAGGGCCTCGCCCGAGGCGTCGGAGAGCCTGGCCTCGGCGGCGTCGCGGTCCTTCTGCGCCTCGTCACGGAGGCGGCGAGACTCGGCAGTCGCCCGCTCCGCGTCCTCGACGGCCTCGCGCTGGAGCTGGTCGGCGATGTCCTGGGCGCGCTGAAGCAGCACGGCGGCGGCTCCCTCTGCACCTGCGCCGTGCGGGGCCCGCTCCCGAGCGGTGGGCTCCGGCTGCATGCCGGCCATCCTCTCAGGTGACCGGCGGATCACCCAGGGGGTGTCCCGGACTTAACTACTCGACGACGACCTCGACGCGCTGGAACTCCTTGAGCTCGGTGTAGCCCGTCGTGGCCATCGACCGCTTGAGCGCCCCGATGAGGTTCATGGTGCCGTCGGCGACCCGCGAGGGGCCGAACAGGATCTCCTCGAGCGTTCCGATCTGCTCGAACTCCACCCGCTGCCCGCGCGGCAGGTCGGCGTGGTGCGCCTCGGCGCCCCAGTGGAAGCCGTGGCCCGGCGCATCGGTGGCACGGGCGAACGGCGAGCCGACCATGACCGCGTCGGCACCGCACGCGATCGCCTTGGCGATGTCGCCGGACTTGCCGATCGACCCGTCGGCGATCACGTGCACGTAGCGGCCGCCCGACTCGTCGAGGTAGTCGCGACGCGCGGCGGCGACGTCGGCCACCGCCGACGCCATGGGTACGGCGACCCCGAGCACGGTGCGGGTCGTGTGTGCGGCGCCGCCGCCGAAGCCGACCAGTACGCCGGCGGCGCCGGTGCGCATCAGGTGCAGCGCGGCCTGGTGGGTGGCGCACCCGCCCACGATCACGGGCACGTCGAGCTCGTAGATGAACTCCTTGAGGTTGAGTGGCTCGGCCTGGCTGGAGACGTGCTCGGCGCTGACCGTCGTACCGCGGATGACGAACATGTCGACGCCCGCGTCGACCACGAACTTCGCGTACTCCTTGGTCCGCTGCGGCGAGAGCGAGCCGGCGACCGTCACCCCGGCGTCGCGGATCTCCCGCAGCCGCTCGGTGATCAGCTCGGGCTTGATCGACTCCTGGTACATCTGCTGCAGGCGTCGGGTCGCCTCGGTGCCGCGCAGCCCGGCGACCTCCTCGAGGAGCGTCCGCGGGTCCTCGTAGCGGGTCCAGAGGCCCTCGAGGTTGAGCACCCCCAGGCCGCCGTGCCGGCCGAGCGCGATCGCGGTCTCCGGCGACATCACCGAGTCCATCGGCGCGGCCAGCACGGGGAGCGCGAACCGGTAGGCGTCAATCTGCCAGTCGGTGCTGACCTCCTCGGGGTCGCGAGTACGCCGCGAGGGGACGATCGCGATGTCGTCGAAGGAGTAGGCGCGGCGGCCGCGCTTGGCGCGGCCGATCTCGATCTCGGTCACGGCGGAAGTGTTTCACGCGAGGCCCGCGGACCTACACTTCGTCACGCGATGATCGACCTGCCGGAGCACCTCGCGCCCCTGCTGTCCGGGCACCCGCACATCGACGTGCTCGGCAGCGAAGACCCCTGGCCGATTCCGGACGGGTGGCTGGAGAGCCTTCAGCAGAAGGTCCGCGAGCTCGCCGAGGACCCGCGGGCCCAGGCCGACATCGCCATGGGCGACTACCGCGTCGGCACGCCGTTCACGGTGCCGATGATGTGGAACTTCGCGACGTACCTGCCGGCGGCGATCCCGGTCTGGTCGGGCACCGAGGTCCATTTCGGCGACACTCTCGTGTCGCCGTGGTTCAACACGCCCTACAGCGACAGCGGCCGACTGATCACCTACTACAGCAACGGCGACTACAAGTGGTACCTCTACCTGGTCTGGCGCCTCCTCGACCGCGACCCGGCCACCCGGCTGGCGGCGATCGAGCTCACCCAGCGCGGGATCGCGGCGTTCGACGACGTACCCCACTACCGCGGGCGCGGTGCCACCCTGATCGCGCTCTTCCAGCGGGTCCTGGACGAGTCCGACCTACGACGGGTGCACGAGACCGGGACCTGGGACGACATCCTCGACTTGTGGCTCGGGCTGGCCACCGATGAGGAGGTCGAGACGGTGCCCGAGGTCCGCGGCTGGGGCTCGCAGCTGGCCTGGTCGCTCTCCGGCCTGGACGCCGTCCACTCCCACTTGAGCGCTGTGGTCAGTCGCAGCCAGAGCGTCGATGCGGTGATCGCGTCCATGGCTCTCTACAACAAGGTCGACGAGCTGCCGGCCGCCCTCGCTTCGGCCGTCGGGCAGCAGCGGTTCGTCCGGATCAACGAGGAGCTCGACGCGCAGCAGGCCGGCTTCGACCCGGCCGACTGGATGAGCGACAACCGCGGCTGGCTGGCTCGGGGCATGGTCGGTGGGGAGATCGACGCCGTACGGATGTGGCTGGCGATGGCGACCCAGGTGTCGCAGCTGTGTGCGGCGCTGCCCGACTTCGTGGGCGAGACCACGTGCCCCGATCGCAGCGGCCACATCGCCGACGTGAAGAGCATCTTCCAGGCCTCCACAAAGGTCGCGAACCCGCTGGCTCGTCGGCTGGAGGAGCGCGCGGCGCAGCGGCGGGCGGAGTCGGAGCAGCGCGCCGGCACCGGGGAGCCCGGTGAACGGCTGGCGCTGCGCGCCGACGGCGACGACGCGGCGGAGCTGCCGATCCCCGAGGTCGAGATCGGCGACCCGATGGGCGAGCTCGACGAGCTGATCGGGCTCGCCCCGATCAAGGAGCAGGTACGCCGACTGGTCGCCGAGCTGAAGGCCGACAAGATCCGCTCGGAAGCCGGGATGCCGGTCTCCGACCGCTCGCGGCACATGGTCTTCGTCGGCAACCCCGGCACCGCCAAGACCACCGTCGCCCGGCTGCTCGCCCGGATCTACGCCCAGCTCGAGGTGCTCTCGAACGGGCACCTGGTCGAGGTCACCCGCGCCGACCTGGTCGGCGAGTACATCGGCCAGACCGCCCCGAAGACGACGGCCAAGTTCAACCAGGCCACCGGCGGCGTGCTGTTCATCGACGAGGCGTACTCCCTGATCCCGCCCGACTCGGGCCGGGACTTCGGTCACGAGGCCATCGCCACGCTGCTGAAGCTGATGGAGGACCACCGCGACGAGGTCGTGGTGATCGTCGCCGGCTACCCACGCGAGATGCAGCGGTTCCTCGAGTCCAACACCGGGCTCGCTTCGCGGTTCCCGAAGACACTGACCTTCGCCGACTACGACGCCGACGAGCTGGTGGCGATCTTCCACCTGATCGCCGAGCAGGCCGGCTTCACGGTCGCACCCGACGTCGGCATCGGGCTGAAGGCGCTGGTGCCGTCGCAGCGGCCGGTCGGATTCGGCAACGGCCGGTTCGTCCGCAACGTGTTCGAGGAGGCGGTCTCCCGGCAGGCGATGCGGATCGTGGACGGCAGGGCCACGACGCCCGAAGAGGTGCGCGCGCTGCTGCGGTCGGACCTTCCCGACCAGCCGCCGCCGGACCGCCCGGGGTCCAGCACCGGGCTCTATCTCTAGCGCCGCCGCTTGTAACGCACCGTTACATCGTCCATCGCACCGGAAAACGGGTGGGGTGGACGATGTAACGGTGCGTTACAAGCGTTGCCTCAGCCGGAGTAGTTCGGCGCCTCGACCGTCATCTGCACGTCGTGGGGGTGGCTCTCCTTGAGCGAGGCCGAGGTGATGCGGACGAAGCGGCCCTTGTCCTTCAGCTCGGCGACGGTGCGCGCGCCGACGTAGAACATCGACTGGTTGAGGCCGCCGATGAGCTGGTGGGCCACCGCGGCGAGCGGGCCGCGGTAGGCGACCTGGCCCTCGATGCCCTCAGGCACGATCTTGTCGTCGCTGGTGACCTCGGCCTGGAAGTAGCGGTCCTTGGAGTAGGACTTCTTGCCGCGGCTGGACATCGCGGCGAGCGAGCCCATGCCGCGGTAGGACTTGAACTGCTTGCCGTTGACGAAGATCGTCTCGCCGGGCGACTCCTCACAACCCGCTAGCAGCGAGCCGATCATCACCGTGTCGGCGCCCGCGACGATCGCCTTGGCGATGTCGCCGGACTGCTGCAGACCGCCGTCGGCGATCACGGGTACGCCGGCCGGGCCGCAGGCGAGCGAGGCCTCGTAGACGGCGGTGACCTGCGGGACCCCGCAGCCGGTGACGACGCGCGTCGTACAGATCGATCCCGGGCCGAAGCCGACCTTCACCGCGTCGGCCCCGGCGTCCACGAACGCCTGGGCGCCCTCGCGGGTGGCGACGTTGCCGCCGATGACCTGGACGTGCTTCGTGGCCGGGTCGCTCTTGAGCCGGCGCACCATGTCGAGCAGCAGGGTGACGTGGCCGTGCGCGGTGTCGGCAACGAGTACGTCGACGCCCGCCTCGACCAGCGTGGTCGCCCGCTGCCAGGCGTCACCGAAGTAGCCGACCGCGGCGCCGACCATCAGCCGGCCGTGCGCGTCGTTGGAGGCCAGCGGAAACTGCTCGGACTTCACGAAGTCCTTGACGGTGATCAGGCCGCCGAGGTGTCCCTGCTCGTCGACCAGCGGCAGCCGCTCGCGCTTGTGCTTGCGCAGCAGCGCCGTGGCCTCCTCGCGGCTGATGCCGACCGGGCCGGTGATCAGCGGCATCGGGGTCATCACCTCGTCGACCTTGGTGCTGGCCCACTCCGCGACCGGGGTGAACCGCAGGTCGCGGTTGGTGATGATGCCGAGCAGGCGGTCCTCGGCGTCGACGACGGGCAGCCCGGAGACGCGGTACTCGCCGCAGATCCGGTCCAGGTCCTCGAGCGTCGCGTCCGGCCCGATCGTGACGGGGTTGGAGATGATCCCGGTCTGGGTCCGCTTCACCAGGTCGACCTGGTAGGCCTGGTCCTGGATCGACAGGTTGCGGTGCAGCACACCGAGACCGCCTTGCCGGGCCATCGCGATCGCCATCCGCGACTCGGTCACGGTGTCCATCGCGGCGCTGACCAGCGGCACCTTCAGGGAGATCTCCCGGGTCAGCCGCGTCGTGGTGTCGATCTCGTCCGGCGCCAGGTCGGAGTGTCCCGGCAGCAGCAGCACGTCGTCGTAGGTGAGGCCGAGGGCGGCGAACTTCTCGGGTAGCTCCATTGAGTCAGTCTAGGGCGCGGGCAGACGGCGTTCGTGATCGGATGGCCGGGTCGTGCAACCTGCGCGACACCTCGTCTCGTCTTCAGGCAGACGAAGGGAGACCTCGGGATGCGCCGCAGGGACGAACAGCAGTTCGCGGAGTTCGCCACGGCCGCTCGGGATCGGCTGCGCCGGACGGCGTACCTCATCTCGGGTGACTGGGAGCTGGCCAGCGACATCGTGCAGGAGACGCTGATCCGGGTGTACGTCGCCTGGCCGCGGATCGACCACAAGGGCGGGCTGCACGCATATGCGCGGCGCTGCCTGGTCAACGTGGCGATCGACATGGGTCGCAAGCGGTCGAGCACCGAGCTGCCGACCGAGCACGACGCCATGGACCGGGCCTCCGGGTCCGCCGATCTCGGGGTACCGGCCCGCGAGGCGCTGCTGATGGCGCTGCGCGAGCTGCCTCCCCGGCAGCGGGCCTGCGTGGTGCTCCGGTTCTTCGAGGACCTGTCGGTGCGCGACACCGCGCAGGTGCTCGGCTGCCACGAGGGCACGGTCAAGAGCCAGACCGCGCGCGCTTTGGACTCCCTTCGGGCCCAGACACACATCCACGATCTCGTCGACGAGGGGACACTGTCATGAACCACCTGAACGATCTGCTGGACGACGTCAGCGCCGAAGGGCCGGTCGACCGCCTCGACCTGGACGACGTGATCACCGCCGGGCGCTCGCGGGTACGCCGCCGCCGAGCCGGGGCCGGGATCGCCGCCGCCGCGGTCGTCGGCATCGCTGCCGTGTTCGTGCTGCCGGGCGGTGGGGGAAACGAGCCGCAGCCCACGGGGCCGCCCCAGGTGAGCGTGCTGACGCTCGACGACGCGGCCGCGGCGGAGGAGGGACGCGACTACGACGTCCTGCAGAAGTTCACCGCGCACAGCACCGATGAGGCGATGACCGGAGACTTCGTCCGGGGCGTCCTCCCCGATGGTGATGTCGTGCTGCAGCGCTACCCCAACGGCATCGACGGCCGGTCCGAGGTGGTCGTCGTGGGCGCGGACGGGACCACGGTCATCAAGACACCTGCCGGGATCGGGAACTACCTCGGGGCCGGCGACCGGTACCTCGTGTTCGGCGGGGTCGACGGTCTGGGCCTGCTGATGATCGACAAGGAGAACGGCGACGTGCGTGGCCTGGTCGAGAACGGGACGCTCGACACGAACACCCCCGCCCAGCCGCTGACCGCTCCCGGTGGGCACACCTACATCGCGGGCGCGGCCCGATTCGGCGACGACCTTCGGCCGATCTTCGACGTGGACCTCAACCTGGCGCCACCGACGGAGATCGCCCGTGGCGGTCACGTCGCGTCGTATGCCGGTCGGGTGGCCTGGACCGACAGGTACGACGCTCCCGTGCGGACCGTGACCCTGCGGGACCAGTCGGGCGGGACGACCAGCTTCGACCCGCACACCGGCGACTGCGTCGAGAAGGGCGTCGCACTCACCGCTCAGCGGGTGGTGGTCACGACCAACTGCAACGACCGTGCCGGCGACTCCGAGTACACCGACATCGTCACGCGGGTCGACGTGTTCGATCTCGACGGCAACCCACTGACGCGAATCATCGACGAGGACGGGTTTGGCCCGGTACGGATGTCCGACCGGTTCGTGACCCTGAGCTCGTGGGAGGGCGGCCGTGCCGGCACCTACACCTACGACCTCGAGACCGGCCAGTTCCTCCGGATGACCGAGGCGATGAGCGGGCTGGCGGGGAACGAGACCGGATCCGGTTCGACCGTGGTGTGGGAGGAGCAGCTCGACGGCGACAACGGAGCGACGTACGTCGTGGCCCAGATGCGCTGAGCCGTCGGACGCTCGTGTCAGGCTGTCCCCCGTGCGTTGGGGGGCAGTGGTCGACAGTCGTCGCACGGTCCTCTACGCCGCGGCCCTCGCCTTCCTGCTCCGGCTCCCTGGTCTCAGCCGGCCGGTGCGACCCGATGAGGCGGGCTGGTTCCTGGTGGCCCGGACCTGGCACCCCTCGGAGAACAGCGTCTTCGGTGAGCACTTCGTCGACCGGCCGCCCAGCCTGATCGCGCTCGTCGACCTGACCGACCAGCTCGGCGGTGTCGTCGTACTCCGGTTGCTCGGCGCGCTCGCAGCCGCGGGGATCGTCGTGCTGGCGGCCCGGATCGGAACCCTCGTCGCCGACGAGGTGACCGGCCGCTGGAGCGCAGTGGTGGTCGCGGCGCTGACGACCAGCCCGCTGATCGACCCGGTGGCGGCGAAGGGCGAGCTGCTCGCCCTTCCGCTGCTGGGGCTGGCGATCTGGGCGGCGCTGGTCGCGATCGGCACGGTGTCAGCAGGCCGTGCGGCAGGGCTCGCGTTCGCCGCTGGTCTCGCCGGCGCCGCGGCGCTCGGGCTCAAGCAGAACCTCGTCGGCGGCCTGGTCTTCGCGCTCGTGCTGTTCCTCGGCTCGTGGTGGTGGGGATCCACGAGCCGCCGGCGGTTCCTCGGCCTGGCCGGGAGCCTCGTCGCAGGTGCCGCCGTACCCGTGCTCGCGACCGTCGGCTGGGCGCTGGCCGAAGGGGTCCGGCTCTCCGAGCTCTGGTACACCGTCTACGGCTTCCGCTCCGATGCCGCCCAGGTGATCGCCGAGAGCACCAGCACCAAGCCGGCCGAGCGGATCGCGCTCCTGTTGGTGATCGCGATCGGCGCCGGCGTGGTCGCGATCGTCGCCGGCTTCGTCGTGCACTTCCCGGAGCACTGGGCCACGGACCGCCCGATCGCGGTCGCCACCGGGGCGGTGCTGACCGTGGAGATCGCGGGCCTCGTGGCCGGTGGCAGCTACTGGCGCGACTACCTGTTCCCGCTCGTCCCGCCGATCGCCATCTGCGTGGCGCTGCTCGTCGCTCGGGGCGGTCGCGTGGCCGGCCGGATGCAGATGGTGGCGCTGCTGTCCGCGGGCTCGGCAGCGGTCTCGCTCGTGGTGTGGTTCGTGCTCGAGGTCGGCGGGGTCATCGGCTACACCGAGGTGGCGGCCGGCGACGCGATCGAGGAGGCGTCCGAGCCGGGCGACTCGTTGGTGGTCTTCGGCGGCCGGGCCGACGTGCAGTACTCCAGCGACCTGCCGTCGCCGTACCCCCACCTGTGGAGCCTGCCGATGCGCACCCTCGACCCGGAGTACGCCGACCTGGTCGCGCTGCTCGACGGGCCACAGGCCCCGACCTGGTTCGTGACCTGGGTGTCGCTCGAATCCTGGGGTGCGCCGGGCGCCGACGAACTGGCCGCCGCCATCAAGGCCAACTACGACCGGCACGGCACCGGCTGCGACGACAACGCGGTCTACCTGCTGAAGGGCGTCGAGCGCCCCGCGATCACCCCGGACTGCTGAGTCTGCGGAGGCTTCGGCAGCGTCAGGTGCACGAGGAGCCCGTTGTTGGTGAGCCGGATCCGGCCGCGCATCCCGGTCGCGGCGAGCAGGGCCGCAGCGCCGGTCTCGTCGGCCGGCGCGACCAGCAGCAGCTCCTCGGCCCCGCTCGCCGCGGCGAGCACGCACAACCGTCGCAGCAGCTGGCCACCGATGCCCATCCGACGCCAGGCTGGAGCGACCTCGAGCGTGCCCTCGGCGGGTCGAGCCGGGAACAGCTGGGTGAACTCGGCGGAGCCGACCACCCCGGTGCCGACCCGGGCGCGCACGCCGGTCGTCGTCTCCTCGTACGCCACCACCGAGTCGGCGCTGGGGATCGGGGTGACCGGCGTGCCCATGGCCGCCGCGATGTCGGTCAGGGCGGCGACCCGCACCTGCTCGGTCGGCGACAGGCTCACCCTCGGACCGAGCAGGCCCGTCAGCTCCGCCTGGACCCGCGAGGGGTCGTCGACGAGCCGTCGTACCGCAGACAGCCACTGGGTGGGCTGGTCCTGCAGCTCACGCTCCGAGCAGACAGTGACGGTGACCTCGGAGCACCCCGCCGACTCGATCAACGCGATCAGCTCGTTGGGCGAGCACGCGTCGGGCACCTGGACGACCAGGTCGTCAGTGACGCTGCCCAGGTCGGGGTAGATCTGCAGGGCGAGGATGTTGACGCCGGCATCGCCGAGGCGACTGGCCAGCGTGGCGAGGGCGCCGGGGGTATCGGGCAGTCGGGTCCTGATCCTGAAGAACATGCCGCCAGGCTGACCGATCCGTGTTCCGGAACGACGTCGCCCGTGTTAAATGCGTCGACCCGGCTCTTGTTGTCGCAACAAGAGCCGGGTCGATGGTGCTACCCCGACAACGAGAGCCGGGTCGACGTTAGTGACCGTGGCCGTGCCCGTGACCGGCGGCGGCCGCGGGCTCTTCCTCTTCGGGCTTGTCGACGATCAGCGTCTCGGTCGTCAGCAGCATCGCCGCGATCGAGGTGGCGTTGACCAGCGCGGAGCGGGTCACCTTGACCGGGTCGAGCACGCCCTGGGCGACCAGGTCGCCGTACTCCTCGGTGGCGGCGTTGTAGCCGTGTCCGAGGCCGAGCTCTCGGACCTTGGCGGTGACGACGTAGCCGTTGACGCCACCGTTCTCGGCGATCCAGCGCAGCGGCTCATCGGCGGCCTTGCGCACGATCCCGACGCCGACAGCCTCGTCACCGGTCATGCCGAGGTCCTTGTCGAGCACTGCGACCGCATGGATCAGCGCCGAGCCACCGCCGGGGACGATGCCCTCCTCGATGGCCGCACGGGTCGCGGAGACCGCGTCCTCGATCCGGTGCTTCTTCTCCTTGAGCTCCACCTCGGTGGCGGCGCCGACCTTGATCACGCACACACCGCCGGCGAGCTTGGCGAGCCGCTCCTGGAGCTTCTCGCGGTCCCAGTCGGAGTCGGTGTTCTCGATCTCGGCCTTGATCTGGTTGACCCGGCCCTCGACCTCGGTGGGGTCACCGGCGCCGTCGACGATCGTCGTGTTGTCCTTGGTGATCACCACGCGGCGAGCCTGGCCCAGCACGTCGAGACCGACCTGGTCGAGCTTGAGCCCGACCTCGGGCGCGATGATCTGACCGCCGGTGAGGGTCGCGAGGTCCTGCATCATCGCCTTGCGGCGGTCACCGAACGCCGGGCTCTTCACCGCAACCGCGTTGAAGGTGCCACGGATCTTGTTGACCACCAGGGTCGAGAGCGCCTCGCCCTCGACGTCCTCGGCGAGGATGAACAGCGGCTTGCCGGCCTGGATGACCTTCTCGAGCAGCGGCAGCAGGTCGGCGATCGCGGAGATCTTGCCCTGGTGCAGAAGGATGTAGGGGTCCTCGAGCACCGCCTCCATGCGCTCAGGGTCGGTCACGAAGTACTGCGAGATGTAGCCCTTGTCGAACTGCATCCCCTCCGTGAACTCGAGCTCGGTGCCCATGGTGTTGGACTCCTCGACCGTGATCACACCGTCCTTGCCGACCTTGTCGAAGGCCTCGGCGAGCAGGTCGCCGATGTGGCTGTCGCGGCTGGAGATCGTGGCCACCGAGGCCATGTCCTCACGGGTCTCGACGTCGCGAGCTGCCTCGAGCAGCGCGTTGCTGACGGCCTCGGCCGCCGCGTCCATGCCGCGCTTGAGGCCCATCGGGTTGACGCCGGCCGCCACGGCGCGAATACCGCCGTGGACCATCGCCTGGGCCAGCACGGTCGCGGTGGTGGTGCCGTCGCCCGCGACGTCGTTGGTCTTGGTGGCGACTTCCTTGGTCAGCTGGGCGCCGAGGTTCTCGAACGGGTCGTCGAGCTCGATCTCACGCGCGACGGTGACACCGTCGTTGGTGATGGTCGGCGCGCCCCACTTCTTGTCGAGTACGACGTAGCGGCCCTTGGGGCCGAGCGTCACCTTGACGGTGTTGGCGAGCGCGTCCACGCCGCGCTCGAGCGCGCGCCGTGCGTTCTCGTCGAACTCCAGGATCTTGGGCATTCAGTGCTCCTCTAGAACGAGATCGGGTCGCGCGCCTGGCGCCAGTCAGCGACCGGCACCAGGCACACGACCCGTGAAATCAGGAAAGGACCGCGAGCACGTCGCGCGCGGAGAGGATCAGGAACTCGTCCCCGCCGTACTTGACCTCGGTGCCGCCGTACTTGCTGTAGATGACCTTGTCGCCCACGGAGACGTCCATGGGGATGCGGCCGTCGCCGTCCTCGTTGAACCGACCCGGACCGACCGCCACGACCTCGCCCTCCTGGGGCTTCTCCTTGGCGGTGTCAGGGATGACCAGGCCGGAAGCCGTGGTCTGCTCGGCGTCGAGCGGCTTGACGACGATGCGGTCCTCGAGAGGCTTGATGTTGACCGACACGTTGCCGACCTCCACTTTCTCAACTGTTGTGACTGCGTCCGAGGGGCACGCGCCCCCCACGTTGGGGCTTGCTGGGGGTACGCCGTCGCGGGGGTCGCACTCCGTCGCAAGCACTGGCACCCTCAGGGCGAGAGTGCCAACTCCGAAACTAGCACTCACCAGAAGCGAGTGCCAGAAGGGGGTCCGCGCGAGACCGGCTGACAGGATGCCGGGGTGGACCTCGACGCGTTCCGGTGGCTGCTGACCGACGACGGTCAGGCGCTGCTGGAGCGCGCGGGCGCCGTCGGCGGCGACGAGCTGCGGGCGCAGGCGGAGCTACGGCGATCGGCCGATGCCGAGCACGTCGCCGCCGCGCTCACCCAGGTCGAGCTGCGCCGGCGGGCGGAACCGAAGTTCGGCGCGAACGCCTCCCGGATGTACTTCACTCCCGACGGGCTCGAGCAGGCCACCAGGGCCGCGGTGGCCGAGCACCGCGCGGCCCGTCTGGCGACGTTCGGGGCGAAGACGATGATCGACCTCGGCTGCGGCATCGGCGGCGACCTGCTGGCCGCGTCGGCCGCCGGCCTGACCGTGGCCGGCGTCGACCTCGACGCCGTCCGCGTGGCCGTCGCCGAGGCGAACCTGAACGTGCTCGGGCTGCCCGGCGCGGTCGCGGTCGCGGACGCGACCCGCGTCGACGTGAACCCGTTCGACGTCGCGTTCGCCGACCCGGCTCGGCGCTCCGGCAGCGGCCGGACCTTCCGGGCCGACGAGTGGCAGCCGCCGTGGTCGTTCGTCGAGCGCCTCCTGACCGGCGACGCGTGCGTCAAGGTCGCGCCGGGGATTCCCCACACGTTGGTGCCTCCCGGGGTCGAGGCGGAGTGGGTGAGCGACGGCGGCGAGGTCAAGGAGGCCGCGCTCTGGTCGGGTCGGCTGGCCTCGACCGCCCGGCGGGCGACCGTGATCGGCGACGGCGGGCTGGCCACGCTCACCGAGGACGACGACCCGGGGGCCGAGGTGCGGGCGGTCGGCGAGTTCCTCTACGAGCCCGACGGCGCGGTGATCCGGGCCGGCCTGGTCACCGCCGTCGCGCACGGCGTCGAGGGCGGCCTGCTGGACCACCACATCGCCTACGTCACCTCCGACCGCTCCTTCCGTACGCCGTTCGCTCGCGGCTACCAGGTGCTCGAGGAGCTGCCCTACCGCGAGAAGCAGCTGCGCGCCGCGCTCCGGGCTCGAGGCGTCGGACGGCTCACCATCAAGAAGCGGGGCGTCGACGTCGTACCGGAGGAGCTGCGCAAGCGACTGGCCCTCAACGGCGAGGCCGACGCCACCATCGTGCTGACCCGGGTCGACGGACGCGGCACCGCGCTGTTGGTGCGCCCCTTCTGAACCGAAACCCGATTGCAAGTGACGCCCGTCACGTGGATACCGTTCGGGGCATGTTCGCCGCCCTTGGTCGCTTTGTCTCGCGTCGCCCCTGGTACGTCATCGGGGCCTGGATCGTGTTTGCAGTCGTGGTGGTTGCCACGGCACCCAGCCTGCAGACCACGACCGACGAGTCCGAGTTCCTGCCCGACAAGTACGAGTCGATCAAGGCCGCCAATATCCAGGCGGACGAGTTTCCGGGAGCCACCACCCCGGCGGCGATCCTCGTCTTCGAGCGCGAGGACGGCGGCAAGCTCACCGACGAGGACCAGCAGGAGATCGCCCGGATCGCCGAGGAGCTCGGCCCGGAGCTGAACACCGAGACCTTCGTGCAACAGGTCGTGGTCTCGACAGACGGTCAGCCCAACATCTCCAAGGACGGCACGGTCGCCGCCGGTTTCATCGGTCTCGCCGAGGGATCCACGGGCTTCGACACCCAGGCGATCGACGACGGTCGAGACCTGCGCAAGGACCTCGAGCCGCTCGTGGAGGGCAGCGGGCTGACCGTCCAGTCCACAGGTCCGGTACCGCAGACACTCGACTCCCAGGACTCGAGCGAGGACACGCTCCGGATCGTCGCCGCGGCCACGATCATCCTGATCGTCCTGCTGCTGGCGCTGATCTTCCGCAGCGTGATCATCTGCCTGATGCCGATCGTCGTGGTGGGTGTGGTGTCGACAATCGCCACCGGCCTGATCGGCTGGGCCAACGAAGCGTTCGACCTCCAGGCTGACGCCTCGATCGAGCAGATCCTGGTCGTGGTGCTGTACGGCGTGGGGACCGACTACATCCTGTTCTTCCTGTTCCGCTACCGCGAGCGGCTCCGCCAGGGCGAGGACAAGCGGGCCTCTGTCGTCCACGCGCTGGAGCGCGCGGGTGAGGCGATCGCCTCGGCGGGCGGCGCCGTGATCGTGGCCTTCCTGGCACTGATCCTCAGCTCGCTGAGCATCTTCCGAGCCATCGGTCCCGCGCTGGCCATCGCCGTTGCCGTGACGCTGCTCGCCGCACTCACGCTGGTGCCCGCGATCGTGACGCTGCTGGGCAAGGCGCTGTTCTGGCCCTCCAAGAAGTGGAAGCAGGAGCCCGAGGGGGCCCGGTTCGCGCGGGTCGGTGACTCGCTCGGCCGCCGGCCCGGCGTCTTCGTCGCGGCGTCGGGTCTGGTGCTCGCTGCCTTGGGGGTCTTCGCGCTCGGGTTCAACGCGAGCTTCGACTTCAACTCCAGCCTCCCGGACGACGTCGAGTCGACCACGGGGATCGAGACCTTCAACGAGCAGTTCGGCGCGGGTGCCAGCGAGTTGATCCCCGTGATCGTCAAGTCAGACGGGGATACCCCGCTGTCGCAGGAGGGGCTGGCCGACTTCAAGACTTCTCTCGAGGGCGCCGAGGGCGTCGCTCAGGTGGGTGCCGCGCAACCGTCGAAGGACGGCACAGCGGCCCAGTTCATGGTCACCCTCGAAGAGGACCCGGTCTCCGACGCGGCCCGCGAGGACGTCAAAGGACCGATCCGAGACGCCGCGCACGACGCGGCCCCCGACGGCGCCGAGGCGTACGTGGGCGGCACCCCATCCATCTTCGCGGACATGCAGGAGGCGATGGCGCGCGACTACTCGGTCGTGTTCCCCGTGGCGGCGCTGATCATCATGCTGATCCTGGCGCTGCTGCTGCGCAGCTTGGTCGCGCCGCTCTACCTGATGGCGGCTGTCGGACTCGGATTCGCCGCAACTCTCGGCGCGACGGTCATCGTGTTCCAGCACATCCAGGGCGAGGCCGGCCTGATCTTCATGCTGCCGATCTACATCTATCTGTTCGTCACGGCGCTCGGCACCGACTACAACATCCTGATGATCGCGCGACTACGCGAGGAAGCGCGCGAGGGGAGGAATCCGCACGACGCCGCCGCGGAGGCGGTCAAGCACGCGGGTCCGACCATCGCCGCGGCCGGCGTGATCCTGGCCGGCACGTTCGGGTCGCTGATGCTCGGTGGCAACTCGCTGATCGTGTCGATGGGCTTCGCGTTGTCGGTCGGCATCCTCATCGCGGCGTTCGTGATGTCGATGTTCTTCACCCCGGCACTGACGGCGCTGATCGGGCACGCCGCCTGGTGGCCAGGACACGGAGACGAGAAGCGGGAGAAGGACGAGCTCTCTCAGGTCTGATCGAGCGCGGCCCGTTCGGCACCGATCGTGGTGTCGTCACCGTGCCCGGTGTGTACGACGGTCTCGTCGGGCAGCGCGAACAGCCGGGATCGGATCGACGCCACGATCTCGTCGGCATCGCTGAACGAGCGACCGGTGGCGCCGGGGCCGCCCTGGAACAGGGTGTCGCCGGTGAACACACAGCCGAGGTCGGGGGCGTGGAAGCACACCGCACCCGGTGCGTGGCCCGGCGTGTGCAGCGCGACCAGCGTGGTGCCCGCGACCTCGATGGTCTGGCCGTCGGACAGGTCGACGTCCCACAGGTAGTCGGTGTGGGTCAGCTCCCACAGCGGCTTGTCGGCAGGGTGCAGCAGGATCGGCGCGACCACCTTCTCCCGTAGCGCCGGCGCCACCCGTACGTGGTCGTCGTGCGCGTGGGTGCACAGGATCGCGCGCACCTTCCGGTCCCCCACGACCGCGAGGATCGCGTCCACGTCATGGGGCGCGTCGATCACCACGCACTCGATGTCGTCGCCGACGACCCAGACGTTGTTGTCCACCTCGAAGGTCTCCCCGTCGAGGCTGAACGTGCCGCTGACCACCCCGTGGTCGACGCGCGCCGGCATCAGAGGACGACCACGGAGCGCAGCACGTTGCCCCCGTGCATCCGCTCGAACGCCGCCTCGACGTCGCCCAGCCCGATCTCCTCGGTGACGAACGCGTCCAAGTCGAGACGGCCCTGCCGGTAGAGGTCGACGAGCATCGGGAAGTCGCGGGTGGGCAGGCAGTCGCCGTACCAGCTCGACTTCAGTGCGCCGCCCCGCCCGAAGACGTCGATCAGCGGGATGTCGGGGATCCGCATGTCCGGGGTGGGTACGCCGACCAGCACCAGCGTGCCGGCCAGGTCGCGGGCGTAGAACGCCTGCTGCCAGGTCTCCGGGCGACCGACCGCGTCGATCACCACGTCCGCGCCGAAGCCCCCGGTGAGCTCCTGGATCGCGACCACCGGGTCCGCGGTGGACGAGTCGACGGTGTGGGTCGCGCCCATCCGCACGGCTGCCTCGAGCTTCTTGGGGTCGATGTCGACCGCGATGATCGGGCTCGCGCCGGCGAGGGCCGAACCGGCGATCGCGGCGACGCCCACGCCGCCACAGCCGATGACCGCGACGGACTTGCCCCGCGAGACTGCGCCGGTGTTGATCGCCGCGCCGATGCCTGCCATCACCCCGCAGCCCAGGAGGCCGACGGCGGCGGCGCGGGCCGCGGCGTCGACCTTCGTGCACTGACCGGCGGCGACCAGGGTCTTCTCGGCGAAGGCGCCGATCCCCAGTGCGGGTGATAGAGGCGTGCCGGCTCCATCCCCCTCAGCGAGCGTCATCTTCTGGGTGGCGTTGAACGTCGCGAAGCAGTACCAGGGCTCGCCTCGGTTGCAGGCCCGACAGTCACCGCACACCGCGCGCCAGTTGAGTACGACGAAGTCCCCCGGCGCGAGCCCGGACACCTCCGGCCCGACCGCCTCGACCACGCCGGCAGCCTCGTGACCGAGCAGGAACGGGAACTCGTCGTTGATCCCGCCCTCTCGGTAGTGGAGGTCGGTGTGGCAGACGCCGCAGGTCTGCACCTGGACCAGCGCCTCCCCCGGCCCCGGATCCGGCACGTTGATCGTGGTCACCTCGACCGGCTGTCCCTTGGCCATAGCCACGACTGCCTTCACCTTCTGCACGCCAACCTCTTCCGCCGTCGAGAAAAACCAACGCGCCCCATGCAACAGCATGGGGCGCGTGTTCGGGGGACGTCAGTCGTCGGAGTCCGAGTCGTTCTCGTCCTGGTCGTCGTCCTCGTTCTCCCCGTCGACCTCCTGGCCGACCACCTTGAAGTTCTCGTCGACCGCCACGTCGACCTGGCTGCCGTCGGACTTGGTGATCTCGATCTCGTAGTACGCCTCTTCGTCATTGACCTCGGTCTCGGTCACCTTGCCGGTGCCGACGGCGTCGAGCGCCACCCGGCTGGCCCGGTCGATGTCGTCCTGGGATGCGCCGGCAGATGCCGAGCTGGCCCAGACCGTGCCGCCACCAACGAGCAGCGCCGCCACCGTGACGGTCGGGACGAGGATGCGCTTGTTTCGCAGGGTCTCGATGTTCATCGGAGTTCCTTTCCTTGGGGTCTGCTCCGACTCTGCATGACGGTCGCTGAAGGTCACCTGAACGCACCTGAAAGTGCCCTCAGACGGCCGGGAGGGTCACCGTGAACCGCGCGCCGCCCCACGCGGACTCGGCCACCGAGGCCTCCCCGCCGTGGGCGCGCGTGATCTCGCGGACGATCGCCAGGCCCAGACCGCTGCCGCCGTCGTCGCGTGCCCGCGCCTCGTCGAGCCGGACGAAGCGCTCGAAGACGCGCTCCCGCTCCGCATGCGGTACGCCGGCACCGTCGTCGTCGACGGTGAGCACCACCCGCGCCTCGTCCTGGACCACGCCGACAGCGATCCGCGCGGTCGCGTGCCGAGCGGCGTTGTCGAGCAGGTTGCGGACCACCTGGCCGAGCGCCAGCTCGTCGCCCAGCACCCGGCCGGTCGCCACCCCCGAGGTGTCCACGGTGAGACCCTCGCGCCGAACCCGGGACGCCTCGGTGCGCACGAGGTCGTCGACGTCGACCTCCCGGCGTACCCCTGCGGCCCCGCCCTCGTCCGAGCGGGTGAGCAGCAGCATCTGGTCGACCAGGCGCTGCAGCCGCAGCGTCTCGGCCAGCACGACGTCGGCGAGCTCGCCTTCCGGTAGGGCCTCCGGATGCGTCTGTGCCACTTCGGCCGACTGCCGCAGGCTCGCGAGCGGAGATCGCAGCTCGTGGGAGGAGTCGGAGACGAACCGACGCTGCCGCAGGCGCGAACCTTCCAGCCGCTCCAGCATCTCGTTCATGGTCGTAGCCAGGAGGTGGATCTCGTCGCTGGACTCCGGCACCGGCACCCTTCGGTCCAGTCGGTCCTCGCCGATCTCGAGCACCTCGCGCCGAATCCGCTCGACCGGAGCCAGGGCCCGCGTCACCACGAACCACGTGGTGGCCCCCACGACGAGTAGAAGCAAGGGGATGCCTACCAGCAGTATCGGCACCAACGTCTCTGTGGACTCGTCCACGTCCTCGAGTGACGCGGCCACCCGCACGACATAAGTGTTCCCGCCCCCCTCGGTCTCGTCGGAGACGACCAGGTGGCCGGTTGACGGCAGAGTTTCGGGCCCGAGGACCACCCGGCCGGAGGGGTCGCTCACCTGGACGACGAACTCGTCCTCGTCGTCATCCTCGGCGCCGAGCCGGCTGGGCAGCCCGTCAGCCTCGATCTGGTCCGCCAACGCAGATGCGCGCTCGTCGGCGGCCGACTCGACGCCGTCCCGCAGCGCACTGCGCTGCAACGCGACCATGACGACCGCGCCTGCGACCAACGCGATCGCTACCACCACGACAGCGCCAGCCGTGGTGCGCAGCCTTACCGACCCCTTAGCCACCGTTGCTCGCCAGCCGATAGCCCGCGCCGCGCAGGGTCTCGATCGCCGTCCGGCCGAAGGGCCGGTCGATCTTGTTGCGCAGGTGGCGCACGTAGACCTCGACGATGTTGGGGTCGCCGTCGAAGTCGACGTCCCAGACCGCGTCCAGGATCTGCGACTTGGAGACCACGTCGCCGGGGTGCCGCATCAGGAACGCCAGGAGCGAGTGCTCCTTGGCGGTCAGGGACAGTTCCTGATCGCCCCGCCAGACCCGACGCGCGGCCGGGTCGAGGCGCAGGTCGCCTGCCTCCAGCACCGTCGGCCGCTCCTTCGAACCCCGGCGGGCCACCGCCCTCAGCCGGGCCACCAGGACCGGGAAGGAGAAGGGCTTGGTGAGGTAGTCGTCGGCGCCCGTGTCGAGGCCCTCCACCTGGTCCCACTCGCCGTCCTTGGCGGTGAGCATCAGGATCGGCGTCCAGTTCTCCTCCTCGCGGAGCGTCTGGCAGACCTTGTAGCCGTTGATGCCGGGCAGCATCAGGTCGAGCACGATCGCGTCGTACGCGTTCTCCCGCGCCAGCCAGAGCCCGTCGGTGCCGTCGTGAGCCACGTCGATGGCGAATCCCTCCGCCTCCAGGCCCGCGCGTAGCGACCGGGCCAGCCGGACCTCGTCGTCGACCACCAGCACCCGCATCGGACGATTGTCGCGTGAGCGGGCTGAATCCTTCCTGAAGCCCCTCGCGGTGCGGCAGAATCCGAAGCCCCGACCTCGGAGGCAGGCAATGGGCTTGTTCGACGGTTTGAAGCGGATCAAGGACCCGGTACGCGGGTCCGCGCAGATCGTGTCGATGACACAGGCGCCCGACAACGCGTCGTCGGCCAACTGCCGGATGCAGCTCGTGGTGAGCGTGCCCGGGCACCCCTCGTTCGCCATCGACGACCAATACATGATCAAGGTCAAGAAGTGGCCGAGCCCCGGCCAGACCCTCCCGATCGAGGCCTCGCAGTCGGACCCTGCCAAGTTCAAGATCCTGTGGGACGAGATCGTGCCCTGGGACCAGCGCGGTGCCGCCCAGGCCCAGCAGTTGGCCGAGGCGATGAACCAGCAGCAGGGCCAGCCCTTGAGCACGGAAATCACGGGTCAGACGAGCTCGTCGATGGTGATGATCAACGGCCGGCCTGCGACGCCCGAGGAGCTCAAGCAGTACGAAGCGATGACCGGCATGGACCTCGACGGCGACGGCAAGATCGCCGGTGGCGCGGCCGCACCGCCGGGTGGCGGCCTGCAGGGGATGATCGCCGGCGCGATGGCCGCCGCGCAGGGCATGCCCGCCGGCCCTGATCAGCCCGGCAAGGCCGACGACCGGGTCGCCGCGCTCGAGCGGCTCGCCGCCCTCAAGGCCAGCGGCGCGCTCACCGACGCCGAGTTCGAGACGGAGAAGCAGCGCATCCTGGATTCCTGATTGCAACCATTCCCGCCCCCCTTGCGTCTTGGTGGCAGTAAACGACCAGACGACGGCAGGGACGGATGACCACGATGCAGCTGACAGCTGGGTCCAGAGCACGGACGGGGATCGGTGTGGGACGCGCGGATCGCGACGCCGAGTTCACGGCGTACCTGAACGCGCGCCAGCCGAGCCTGCTCCGCACGGCGTACCTCCTGACCGGTGACCGGCACCAGGCCGAGGACATCCTGCAGACCTCACTGGCCAAGCTCTACCTGGCTTGGGAGAAGGTCAACGACCGCAACTCCGTCGACGCCTACGTCCGGCGGATCATGGTCAACGAGAACAACTCGCTGTGGCGCCGGGGCTGGAAGAAGCGCGAGTACGCCTCCGAGCAGCTGCCCGAGGGCGACCCGCACCTCGACGCGTACGACGAGGGGCTCAGCACCGCTCTCTGGGACGTCGTCCAGACCTTGCCGCCCAAGGCCCGCGCCGTCGTCGTGCTCCGCTACTACGAGCAGATGACCGAGGCCGAGACCGCCGACGTGCTCGGCATCTCGGTCGGCACCGTGAAATCCCAGTGCAGTCGCGCGCTCGCCGCACTCCGCGAGCGCGTCCCTGCAGAACTGCACCCCGGCCAACGGGAGGAGGACCGATGAGCAACCACACCAACGACCCTTGGGAGACCGAGATGAGTCGCACGTTCGACCAGCGCGTCCGGGACCTCCACGAGGCCCCGCTCAACCTCGACCAGGTGAAGGGCAAGGCGGGCAAGATCCGCCGCAACCGACGGATCGCGGTCGCCGGCGGAGTGCTCGCCGTCGCCGCGGTGATCGTTCCGGTCGCTGTGTTCGCCGGCGGTGCGCTCGACAACGACAGCTCGCCGCCCGTCGCCCCGAAGCCGAAGGAAACCGCGACCGACACCGAGGGCCCCGGCTTCGACTACCTCAAGGGCACGACGCTGCACCTGGCGGACGGCACGAAGGCGACCTTCCCCGACCGCTACCGCGGCGGTGCGGTGCTCGGCGAGACCATCTTCGCGATCCGGAGCGACGACGACACCGGTCAGCTCTACCTCGACGTGATCGACCCGGACGTCTTCCCCACGGAGTCCACCGAGATCCTCTCCGGCCCCGTGATGAACGACGACCGCACGATGGTCGCCTACATCGAGTCGGACGGCGACCTGATCGCCCGCTCCGAACAGTCCCAGACGACGGTCGCGACCGGGCTCGGGCCCAACTCGTCCCTGACCGCGGTGACCGGGGACTGCACGACCGGCGCGTGCCGGCTGTACGTCGACGACGACACCCTCGAACCAATGATGTTCGACGAGAGCGGCGAGTCCTCGGTCCCCGTGCCCGACGTGGTCGGTGTTCAGGACGCGGACGAGACCGGCCGTCTCGCCGTCCAGATCTCCTCGCAGGACGCAGGCTCGTGCGGCGGCGTCTACGACCTCGCGAAGTCGGACTACCTGTGGGACACCTGCGAGTTCTACCTCTTCGGGTTCTCGCCCGGCGGCAAGTACGTCGAAGCCACCCACCCCTACCTGGACGGTTTCGGGCACGCCTACGCGTCGATCCTGGATGCCGCCACAGGCAAGGAGCTCTTCCGGTTCGACCCGCCCGGGGCGGGAGCGCTCACCACCTCCGCCTGGCAGGACTCCGACCACCTGCTCGTGACCGCCTTCGAGTACAAGACCTCCGAGTGGACGGTCTTCCGGATCGCTGCCGACGGGACCCAAGAAGTGGTGCTGGGGCCGACGAGGGGGAGCGACTTCGAGCCGCCGTTCATCATCCTCAACGGCAAGTGACCGCTACCCGAGCTCGACGGTCGCCAGCACCGATTCGATGAGGTCCTGGCGACCGGCCTCGGGGCCACGCAGGAAGATGAACTCGACCGCCACGATCTCGCCGTCGTGGATGAGGCCGAACTCCTCGTGGTCGTCGCCGACCACCCGGCCGGCCACGTGGAACGCGGGCTGCCCCGCCATCGTGGTCGGCGGCAGCACGGAGTTGGGCGGGTAGCTGCCGGTCCGTTGGGTGCTCTGCGCCAGCCGAGCGATGCTCACGTCCGGATTGAGCGCCGGGAAGCTGCTCAGGTTGATCACCGCGGTGCGGTCGTCGGCGGCCCCCACGTGCATGAAGCTCGCATCGGTGTTGTCCACGTGCCAGTCGTCTGGCAGGCGCAGTGAGACGGCTTTGACCCTCATCTCCGGACCCGTGGCCGGCTCGACAGACGGCTCGGTCGGGTCGGTCGGCTCGGTGGGTGAGGTCGAGCTGCTGGACGAGGCCGGTGTCTCGGTGGGCGTCACACCCCCTGGATCCTCGTCGTCGCTGCACCCGCTGACGAGCGCAGTCAGGCAGAGGGCGGCGCACAGCGCGGCAAGTCGTCCCGAGAACACGACGACGACCTTAGACGACCCCGAAAAGAGCCAGGTTCGGCAGGTTTGGTGCGCACCGGCGGGGGTATCAGCCGGTCAGTAGGTGCCAGCCACGAGAAGGAGCCCCAGGTCATGTTGCCCGTATCGATCGCCGCGGTGGAGCGTCAGCTCCAGGAGCTCGATGTCGAGGAATACACGATCAAGGAGATCGTAGGGATCCTCGAGGACAGCGCCGGCGACCTGTCGAACGGAGAGCTCGGCACCCTCAACGCGGCCCATCTCGGAGGGTCGTCGTCGGCGGCGGAGCTCGGTCACCACACCGCGGTCGCGCACAAACACGTCGTCAAGGCGATGGAGCAGATGGTGCTCGGCCTGCGCGGCTACCAGGCCAACGTCCAGAAGTTCCACAAGGACATCGACTTCGTCGACGAGGACAGCGGTGCCGCCAGCACCAGGACCACCGGCAAGGTCAACGGCGTCGTCCCGACGATGCCGCAGTCCGATGCGTGCGCCGCGCCTGACGATTTCAACACCAACGACCAGTGCACGATCCCGGGAGACAGCTGATGGTGCAGGGACCCAACGAAGCCCGTTTCCGGACCAGCCTGAGCGGCGCCTCCTGGGAGTCGGTCGACGACGGTGCTGCGGAGTGGCTCCGGTGCGCTGACCTGCTCGACGTCGTCTCCCGCTCGCTCGAGACGGCCGCCGGGAAGGACCAGAAGATCGGTGGCCAGACCGGACCCGCGATGGGGGCCGCCTTCCGCCGTACGTCGACGTCGGTGGCGGACCGGGCCAGGCTGCTCCTCGAGGGGAAGGCGGCGCTGGACTCGGCCGCGCGGGTGATCGACAAGGCCGAGAAGGCTCAGAAGGCGATGGACCGGATGCACCCGGTCACGGACGACCCCGGTTCGTGGACGCGCCCGGTGGGGCCGCTCACCAAGGAGGACCTCGAGGCGCAGTCCAGGCACCAGCAGAAGGTCAACGAGTTCCAGGAGAACTACGCCGCGCGGGAGCGGATCTCTCGGCAGTGGACCGAGAACATCGACAACGTCTTCGCGGACTCGACCGAGGTGATGAAGAAGATCCACGGCGAGCCGGACCCGATCCCGCCGCCGCCGCCGGACGACAAGACCGGACCCGGGGCGGTCACGACCCCGGGCTCTCCCCAGGGCCCGCGCGACACCACCGACGACCCCAGAGACCCCACGGGCGACCCCCGTGACCCCGACGACCACAACGACGATCCGCGCGACCCCGACGACCACAACGATCCCCGCGACCCCGACGACCACGGCGGGGACAACGAGACCGACACCCCGCCTACCCACACCGACCACCCCAGCAACCCCGGCGGCACCGGCATCGGCACCGGCACCCTGGGCGGCCTCGCGGCAGCGGGCGCGGGTGGCGCCATCGCCTTCGGCGGGTTCCGAGGCGGCCTGCAGCTGCCCAGCGCGCTCAGCTCGACCGGCGTACGCCCGATCGGGAGCACCGGCCGGATCGGCACCAGCGGAGCCCTCGGGCGCACCGGCGGCGCGATCGCTCCCGGCAGTCCCGTGAGCCGCACCGGAGCGTCCGGCGCGGCCGGACGCGGCGCCGCCGGCCGGGGAGTGGCCGGCACCGGCAGCCCCGTCGGCCGAGGTGGTCGAGGCGCCGGCGGCGCGAAGGGCACCGGCCGCGGTGGCCGGGTCGGCGCTGGCATCGGCGCGGGCCGTGGTGCCGGCAAGAAGGACGAGGACAAGAAGCAGGCGCCCCGCGACCTGTTCGACGACGGCGAGGACTGGATCGACGACGAGGGAGCCGCGCCCGACGTCCTCAGTTAGACGAGGACTGTCGTGACCGGGAGGCTCGAGTCGGCCGGAAGGTCCAGGGCCGAGGGCGTCCGGCCACGGGTCACCATCTCCGAGCCGAGCGCGGCGACCATCGCACCGTTGTCGGTGCACAGCCCGGGCCGCGGCACCCGCACCCGGATCCCCAGTGCGGTGGCCCGCTCCTCGGCCATCGCGCGCAGCCGGGAGTTGGCGGCCACGCCGCCGCCGATCAGCAGGTCCTCGATGCCCTCGCTGGCGGCTGCGTCGAGCGCCTTGCGGACGAGTACGTCGCAGACGGCCTCCTGGAAGCTCGCCGCGACGTCGGCGATCGGCACCGGCTCACCGGAGCGCTCCCGCGCCTCGACCCAGCGAGCCACCGCCGTCTTGAGCCCGGAGAACGAGAAGTCGAAGCGGTGCCGCTCGAGGTCGCGGCGGCTGGTCAGGCCACGCGGGAAGTCGACGTAGACGCTGTCGCCGTCGCGGGCGACCCGGTCGATGTGCGGGCCGCCGGGGAACGGGAGCCCGAGCAGCCGGGCCACCTTGTCGAAGGCCTCCCCCGCCGCGTCGTCGATCGTCGCCCCGAGCGGGTCGATCCCGCCGGTGACATCGGTGACCCGGAGCAGGCTGGAGTGGCCGCCACTGACCAGCAGTGCCAGGCACGGCTCCGGCAGGGTGCCGTGCTCGAGCTGGTCGACGGCGACGTGGGCGGCCAGGTGGTTGACGCCGTACAGCGGCTTGCCCAGGCCGAGCGCGAGCGCCTTCGCCGACGCGACGCCGACGAGTAGCGCGCCGGCGAGCCCTGGCCCGCTGGTCACCGCGATCGCGTCGACGTCGTGCAGGGCGATACCGGCGGTCTCGCAGGCCCGCTCGATCGTCGGCACCATCGCCTCGAGGTGCGCGCGGCTGGCGACCTCGGGCACGACACCACCGAACCGGGCGTGCTCGTCGACGCTGCTCGCGACCGCGTCGGCGAGCAGGGTGTTGCCGCGGACGATGCCGACGCCGGTCTCGTCGCACGAGGTCTCGATGCCGAGCACCAGTGGCTCGCTCATTCCGGGGTCCCCGCGGCGTTGTTCGGTGGAGGAGCGAAGCGGGGGAGACGAAGAACGTCGTGGGGTGGTTTCATCCGCACCCTCCTGCCAGCTGGCGGCGCATGACGACGGCGGTCGTGCCGTCGCGGTAGTAGCGCGGCCGCCGATCGACCTCCACGAAGCCACTGGCCGCGTAGAACGCCAGTGCGTCGGTGTTGACCTCGCGCACCTCGAGCAGCAGCCGGTCCGCCCGTCCGCCGATCGCCCGCTCGACGACCGCGTCGAGCAGCGCAGTTGCGTGCCCGCGACGCCGCGCGGCCGGTCGTACGGCGATCCGCTGGAGCTCGGCGATCTCGGCGACGATGCTGGCCGCGGCGTACGCCGTCACCTCGTCGTCGTCCTCGACCACCAGGTAGTGCACGGTCGGGACGTCGCCGCAGACGCCCGACTCGACCAGCGCGCGGGACCACGCGTCCGGGCCGAGACAGTCGGCCTCGAGCCGGAAGATGGCGTCCGCGTCGGCGGCGGTCGCGTCGCGGATCACGAGACCTTCTTCGGGGCGTGCGCGGCCATGACGTCCGGTCGGCGCAGGTAGAGGGGCTCGGGGTCGAGCAGCTCGGCCCGCTCCTCGGCGATGGTGCGAGCCAGCCAGCCGGCGCTGGGCCGGCGCGGGCCCACGGCGCCCGGGAAGGCCTCCGGGTAGAGGACCCCGCCCTCCCCGACCACCGGCAGCTCGGTAGCCACCTCGGCGGGCTTGTCCACGAGCGGTCCGGTGAGCCGGCTCCCGTCGACGTCGTACGTCGCGAGGTAGACCTCCTTGCGGCGCGCGTCGGTCGCAACGACGAACTCGCCGTCGACAGCCCGGGTGTCGGCGGCCTCGACCGCGAGCACGTCGAGGGAGCAGGCGCCGTAGACCGGCAGCTCGAGGACGAACGCGAGCGTGCGGGCGGTGACCAGGCCGACCCGCAGCCCGGTGAACGGTCCGGGCCCGACGCCCACGGCGATCGCGGTGAGGTCCTGCCGGACGATGCCTGCAGCGGCGAGCGCGGCCTCGATCAGCGGGGCGAGCTGCTCACCGTGCTTCAGCGCGTGCTCGGAGGTGTGTTCCGTGACGACGTCGTCGCCGTCGTGCAGCGCGACGGAGACCGTCGGAGAGGAGGTGTCGAAAGCGAGCAGCACGCGCCGAACCTACCTACGCCGACCCGAGCGCAACGCGAGCGAGGTGCGCGTCGATCGGGGACAGGGCTTCGAACTCCTGCACGACGTCCCACCAGGCCAGGCTGTCGGCGCGCTCGTTCGCGTCGAAGCCGGCGACCTGGGAGAGCTGGGTGCGGAAGATCGCGATCAGCTCGATCCGCCGCTCGTGGCCGAGCTGGATCGTGGCAACGCCGACGAACTCCACCTCACCCGGATCCGAGCCGGTCTCGGCGCGGAACTCGCGGATCGCGGTCTCCCTGGGTCGCTCCTCGTCGATCACACCGCCGGGCAGCTCCCACTCCTCGCTCCACGAGTTGTGCGCGAGCAGTACCCGGCCGTCGTGCGCGGCGACGACCAGCGCCTGGCGCAGCGGGATCGCCGGGTCGAGATCGTCGAGCTCGGACTCGGGGCAGCGGCGGAAGTCGAGCAGCAGGTTCTCGTTGACCTTCTCGGCGAGGGGCGGCCGGTGACTGGCCGGGACCTCCATCTCGTACCAGCGCGGTCCGATCGGCGTCATCAGCACCCGGCGCGGGTCGAGGTCGGCATGCTCGTCGGGGTGCGCGAGCGCCCGGATGATCCGGATCTCCAGCCGCGACTCGGCCAGCCCCTCGGCGATGCCCTCGCCCCACTCGACGACGGTGACCGCCTCGTCCAGCGAGGTGTCGAGGTCGAGGTCGTCGAGCTCGTCGATGCCGCCGAGCCGGTAGGCGTCGACGTGCACGAGCGGTGGGCCGCCGTTCGTCGGCGGGTGTTCCCGGGCGATGACGAACGTCGGGGAGGTGACGCTTCCGCGCACCGCGAGCCCGGCCCCGATCCCTTGGGTGAACGTGGTCTTGCCCGCCCCGAGCTCACCGCTGAGCACCACCAGGTCGCCGGCCTGGAGCTGCTCGGCGAGGGATTCGCCCAGCGAGCGCATCGCCTCGGCGTCGGGTACGTCGTACAGGAAGGTGCGGAGCGGTCGACGCAGCTCCACGAACGGCGAGTACCGCCGGATCTCGCGGAAGCCGCGGCGCTCCCAGAACCCGATCGTCGCGGGCAGCTCCTCGCGAGCCACGACGGTGAGGTCGTCGAACCCCGCGGCGGAATCCACAGCCGCGTCGATCAAGCGGGCGGCGATGCCGTGCCCCTGGGCGGTGGGGCTGACGCCGAAGCGCCGGAGGTACATCGTCGAGCCGATCGGGTCGAGCACCAGCGTGCCCACGGGCTGCTCGTCCAGGAACGCCAGGAGCCCGCCCTTCTTGGAGAGCAGGTCGGCGAGCTCCTCGACGTCCTCGGTAAGCGCGGCCGGCGGGGGGTCGAGCAGCGGCCGGTCCTCGAACGCGGCGCGCACCACGTCGCGCACCGCCTCCGCCGACTCCGGCCCGACGGTCCGGATCTCGAGCGTCACCGGGCGGCAGCGCGGGAAGTGGCCGCGGTGATCAGCTGGTCGAGCTCGGCGTTGACCTGGTCGTGGCGCTCGAGGATCACCATGTGACCCGCGTTCTGGCACTCGAGCAGCCGGGACCCCGGGATCCGCTCATGCAGCTTGCGGGAGTGCCCGATCGAGGTGATCCGGTCGGCAGTGCCGCACACGATCGAGGTGGGTACGTCGCCGAGCGACTCGACGTGGTCGAACTTGTCGAGGCCGCTGAAGCTGGGGAAGAACTCGGCGACCACCTCGAACGACGTGGCCGAGAGCATCTCGTCGACGAACTCGAGGTAGCCCACCGGGACTTCGTCGCCGAACGCGAACCGGTCGGTGGCCACGCGCGCGATCGCCGCGCCGGCGCGACGGGCCGCGTCGACGGTCCGGTGCCCGCGGTGCAGGGTGGAGACCGCGCGGTGCGTGAGCCGTCCGGTCAGCCGGGTGGGCAGCATCGGCAGCAGGATCCGGCTGGGGTCGAGCCCACCGGCCGTGGTCGAGATCAGGCCGACGCCGATGACGCGGTCGCCGATCAGCTCGGGGAACTGCTCGGCCATCGCCACGATCGACATCCCACCCATGGAGTGGCCGACCACGACGACCGGGCGGTCCGGCGAGACCGTGTCGATGACCTGCTTGAGGTCGCGCCCCAGCTGGTCGATGTTGGCGTGCGACCGGTCGGAGCGCCCGGACCGGCCGTGGGAGCGCTGGTCGTAATAGACCGTGCGCACCAGGCCCCGGTAGGCGGCGCGCTGGAAGTGCCAGCAGTCGAGGTTGAGGCAGAAGCCATGCACGAACACGACGGTCACGTCGGGCGACGTAGTGCCCCAGCGGCGCTTCGGGGCGCGGTCGGGCGCCTGGACCTCGTCGACCTCGACGTGCAGGTTGACACCGTCGTCGGCGACAACGGTGATGGGCTTGGACCGGAGCGAGCCGAACGGGATGACCGCACCGGCACGGCGGCTGATGGCGCGCTGCTGCCGGAGTACGCCGACCGCACTCCCGGCCGCGGCAAGGCCGACACCGGCTCCGAGGGAGCTGAGGACCCAGCGACGCGTGCTCATCTCGGGGTCCCCGCGGCGTTGTTCGGCGGAGGAGCGAAGCGGGGGAGGCGAAGAAGGCCGTGGGGTGAGTTCATGCGTCGCCCTCGTCGACGTACCTGCGGGTCATCCGTCCTCCGATGCGGGTGACGATCTCGTAGTTGATGGTGTCGGACGCCTCCGCCCAGTCCTGCGCGGTGGGGCGGCCGTCGACGGGCGGTCCGAACAGCACGACCTCGGTGCCCTCGTCGGGCAGGTCGCCGTCGAGGTCGACCACGAACTGGTCCATGCAGACCCGGCCGCGGATCGGCCGGCGCTTGCCGCCGACGTCGACCTGGGCCGCGTTGCTCGCGTGGCGGGGTACGCCGTCGCCGTACCCGACCGGGACCAGGCCGATGCTCGTCGGGTGCTCGGCGGTCCAGGTGTGGCCGTAGGAGACCGAGTCACCGGCCTCGACCCGCTTCACCATTGCCAGCCGGGCCCGGACGGTCATCGCCGGAACGAGACCGATGTCGGTGGTCTGGCCGGGTGCCGGATCCAGGCCGTAGACCGCGATCCCGCAGCGCACCGCGTCGAAGCGGGAGCTCGGCCGGAGCAGCGCGGCCGCGGAGTTGCCGAGGTGGCGGATCTCCGGCCGCAGCCCGGCCTGCTCGGCCGCGGCCAGCGCGACGTTGAACCGGGTCTCCTGGAGGTCGTTGGCGGGATTGTCGGGCTCGTCGCTGCACGCGAAGTGCGACCAGACGCCCGTGATCGTCCAGCTCCCTGCCAGCTCGCCCTCGCGGGCCCGGCCGAAAACCTCGTTCCACTGCGCCGCCGGCACGCCGCCGCGAGAGAGGCCGGTGTCGACCTTGATCTGCACCCGCGCCACCCGACCGGACGTCTTGGCCGCGGCGGCGATCGCGTCCAGCGCCGCCACGGAGTACGCCGTCACGTCGACGTCGAGCGCAACAGCCTCGTCGTAGGACTCCCCCGGGACCGTGAGCCAGCAGAGCAGCCGGCCCTCGTCGCCGGCGTGCCGGAGCTCCACCGCCTCGTCGAGCGTGGCGGCCCCGATCCACTCGGCACCGGCCTCGCGGGCCGCGCGAGCCGTCTCGACCATGCCGTGGCCGTAGCCGTCGGCCTTCACGATCGCGATCAGCTGAACCCCGGTCGTGGCGCGGAGCAGCCGCACGTTGTGCCGGATCGCGGCGAGGTCGACCACGATCTCGGCGCGGTCGCTCGTGGTCATGGGTGTCGATTCTTCCATCACGTCGCAGCGATGAGGGAACGCACCGCGTGGGGGATGGCGTGCGCCACATCTCCGGCGGTCAGCGGGCCCTGGCGGGCGGCGATCGTGGCGGCCGCCCCGTGCAGCCAAGAACCCACGGAGGCGGCGTCGAACTCGTCGAGCCCGGCGGCGAGCAGCGCCCCGATCAGACCGCCGAGCACGTCGCCCGCACCAGCAGTCGCCAGCCACGGCGTGCCGGTCGTGGTGACCCGGACCCGGCCGTCCGGTCGGGCGATGAGGGTGTGCCGGCCCTTGAGCAGGACCGTGGCGGCGTACGTCTCGGCCGCCTTGCGCGCGTGCCACAGCGGCCTGGCCTCCACCTGCTCGCGGTCGACCCCGAGCATCCGACCCAGCTCGCCGGCGTGCGGGGTCAGCACGATCGGGACCCCGGTCCTCTCGTCGAGGTGCGCCAGCGCGTCCGCATCGATGACCAGCGGGACCTCGTCGGCCAACGCCGCCTTCAGGGTCGCCTCCGCGCCGCTGCCGCTGCCGGACCCGACGACCCACGCCTGCACCCTCCCCTCGCCGACGACCTCGGGATGGGACTCCCGCACCAGGGTCGCGACCTCGGCGTCGCCGACGTAGCGGACCATGCCGGCGAGCCCCGAGCCGGCGCCGGCCACGCTCAGCAGCCCGGCTCCGGGGTACTCGCTCGAGCCGGCCCGGACGCCGACCACGCCCCGCGTGTACTTGTGGGCGTCCGAGGCCGGGCGCGGCAGCAGCTCCGCGATGTCAGCGGGCTGCAGCGCCTCGACGGCAGCGGGCGGCAGGTCGAGCCCGATGTCGACGAGGTGCACGGCGCCCGAGGCCGCAGCGGCGGGGTCGACCAGGTGCGCGACCTTGTGGGTGCCGAACGTGACGGTGAGGTCGGCAGTGACGTGCGGCCCGTCGAGCTCGCCAGTGTCCACGTCGACGCCGGAAGGCGTGTCCACGGCGATGACAGGTACGCCGGCGACCGCCGCGAGCGCCTGCTCCGCCTCCGGGCGGAGCCCGGGACGACCGCCGATGCCGACGATGCCGTCGATGACCAGGTCGGGGCGGGTGTCGACGCCGTCGACGACGCTGCCGCCCGCCTGGCGCAGCGCGACGAGCCCGGCCTCGTGCGCGTGGTCAGACAGCAACCAGGCCTCGACCGCGACGCCACGACGGGCCAGCACCACGCCGGCGTACAGCGCGTCACCGCCGTTGTCGCCCGAGCCCACGAGCAGCAGCACCCGTCGTCCGTACGCCGTCCCGAGCAGGTCGAGCACGGCGTGAGCGAGCCCATGAGCGGCGCGCTGCATCAGCGCCCCCTTGGGCAACCGGGCCATCAGCTCGGCCTCCGCCGCCCGGACCTGCTCGACCGTGTGGGCGAACCTCATGTCCCCACGCTAGCGATCCGTCAGGTCACCCAGCGGAGCCCGGCGGTGACGACCACCGCAATCGCGCAGACCAGCACCAGCGGAACCCGGCGGATCAGGAGCACCGTGGCTACCGCCGCACCTGCGGTGTCGGCGCCTACAGCGAGGTGCTTGCCATCGGCGAATATGGCGGTGACGACCAGCGCGGTCAGGAGCGCGGGTGCCAGCAGAGCGATCACGCCGGCCGACCACGGCGGGAGGTCCCGGCCCCCGACGAGCGCCGGGCCGACCGCTTTCATGGCCGCGGTCATCAGGACCAGGGCGCCGATGAGCAGCCAGACCTCGCCCTCACTGAGCCTCACGAGGTCTCCTCCTCGGTCGACGCGCGCTGGGCCAGCCCGATCAGCGCGGCGGCACCGGCCGCCAGAACGGGGATGCCGGCTGGCGTGAACGGGACGAGGGCCAGGGCGATGACGCCCCCGACCAGAGCAGCGAGCCTGGCCTCCGGGCGGCGGAGCTCCGCCAGCAGGATGGAGATGAAGAAGACCGGGAAGAGGACGTCGAGCCCGTACTTCTCGGGATTCCCCATCAGGTCGCCGACCAGCGCCCCCACGATGGTGCCGGCGGACCACGACAGGTACTGCGGGACCGTGGTGCCGAGCATCAGCGGGCGGTTGAACGTCCCGTCTCCGCGGTTGGCCAGCGCCCAGGACGAGTCGACGACGCCCTGCCCCTCGGCCGCCCGTCGGAGCGGCCCGCCCGGAAGGGACGGCGCCAGCGCGATGCCCATCGCGAGGAAGCGCGAGTGCATGAGCGTGGCGGCGGACAGGGCCGCGCCGATCCCGCCGCCACCGCTGACGATCGCCAGCGCGGCGAACTGCGCCGAGCCGGCGAACACCAGGGCCGAGGTGACGATGGCCTGCAGCGGGGTGAAGCCCGCCTGGACGGCGAGCACGCCGAAGGAGCCCGAAAGCAGGAAGCCGACGGCGGCGTACGGCAGCCCCAGCCTCAGGCCCAGCCTGAACTCCCCCATGTCCACCATGCCCACCCTAAGGAGCGAGGTTCAGGACTCGAGCACCACCACTGCCGAGGCGATACCGGCGTCATGGGAGAGGGAGAGGTGCAGGTGCTGTACGCCGAGCTCGTCGGCCCGGGCCTGGACGGTGCCGCGGATGGTGAGCAGCGGGCGGCCGGAGTCCTCGGAGACCACCTCGGCGTCGTGCCACCCCATCCCGTGCGGTGCGCCGAGCGCCTTGGCCAGCGCCTCCTTGGCGGCGAACCTGGCCGCCAGCGAGGCGATCGGCCGGCTCGCCTCGGCCGGCGTGAACAGCCGGTCGCGCAGGCTCGGGGTCCGCTCGAGCGACAGCTCGAACCTCTCGATGTCGACCACGTCGATGCCGACGCCGATCACCGCCACGACTACTCGACCGTCACGGACTTGGCGAGGTTGCGCGGCTGGTCGACGTCGTGGCCCATCGCGCTGGCCAGCTCGCACGCGAACAGCTGCAGCGGCACGATCGCCACCAGCGGCTGGAGCAGCACCGGCACCTGGGGCAGCCGGATCAGCTCGTCGGCGTACGGCTCGATGGTGGTGTCGCCCTCCTCGGCCAGGCAGATGGTCCGCGCGCCCCGAGCCCGGACCTCCTGGATGCCGCTGATCATCTTCCCGTGCAGCTGGTCCCGGCCCCGAGGAGGTACGACGCAGAACACCGGCAGCCCCTCCTCGACCAGGGCGATGGGACCGTGCTTCAGCTCGCCGGCGGCGAATCCCTCGGCGTGGATGTAGGCGAGCTCCTTGAGCTTGAGCGCTCCCTCGAGGGCCACGGGATAGCCAGCGTGCCGGCCGAGGAACAACACCGACCTGGTCTCCAGCGAGCCGTGCGCCAGCGCGTAGATCGACTCGGCGCACCCCAGCACGGTCTCGATGTGGTCGGGCATCTCCTCGAGCTGGCCCATCACCTCGTCGATCTCGTCACCGAACCTGGTGCCCTTGACCTGGGCGACGTACAGCGCGAGCAGGTAGCAGGCCACCAGCTGGGTGAGGAAGCCCTTGGTCGAGGCGACCCCGATCTCGGGTCCGGCGTGGGTGTAGATCACCGCGTCCGACTCGCGCGGGATCGTCGACCCGTTGCTGTTGCAGATCGCCAGCACCTTCGAGCGCTGGGTCCGCGCGTGTCGGATCGCCTGGAGGGTGTCGGCGGTCTCGCCGGACTGGCTGATCGCGACGACCAGCGTGGAGTAGTCGAGGATCGGGTCGCGGTAGCGGAACTCCGAGGCGAGCTCGACCTCGACCGGGATCCGGGTCCAGTGCTCGATGGCGTACTTGGCGACCATGCCGGCGTAGAACGACGTACCGCACGCGATGATGATGATCTTGTCGATGTCGCGGATCTCGTCGTCGGAGAGCCGCATCTCGTCGAGCTGCAGCAGACCCTCCGGGTTGCGCCGGCCGAGCAGCGAGTCGGCCACCGCCCGCGGCTGCTCGAAGATCTCCTTGCGCATGAACCAGTCGTGGCCGTCCTTCTCGGCGGCCGACAGGTCCC
Source organism: uncultured Actinomycetota bacterium (assembly GCA_963809015.1). Classification (GTDB taxonomy): domain Bacteria; phylum Actinomycetota; class Actinomycetes; order Propionibacteriales; family Nocardioidaceae; genus Nocardioides. Next base: position 225,392 of record CAWEHX010000008.1, on the reverse strand, counting down.
AGTCGACGTGGTAGCGCCGGCCCTCGGCCGGAGTGCCGTCGAAGCCGGTGACCTCGACACCCTCGCGGGTGATCGTGACGACCTGGTCCTGGCCCAGCTCCAGCGCCTCGCGGGTGTGCTCGATGAACGCCGAGACGTCGGAGCCGACGAAGTTCTCGCCCTCACCGATGCCGACGACGAGCGGCGAGTTGCGCCGCGCCGCGACCACCCGGCTCGGGTCCCGCCCGTCGACGGCCACCAGCGTGAACGCCCCCTCGAGCTGGGTGGCGACCCGCTGCATCGCGGTGGTCAGGTCGACGCCCGACTCGACCTGCAGCTCGAGCAGCTGGGAGGCGACCTCCGTGTCGGTCTCGGACACCATCACGTGGTCGTCGGCCTCGATCCGGGCCCGGAGCGCCGCGAAGTTCTCGATGATCCCGTTGTGCACGAGGGCGATCCGGCCGGTACCGCCACTGTGCGGGTGCGCGTTGACGTCGTTGGGCGCTCCGTGGGTCGCCCACCGGGTGTGTCCGATCCCGGCGTGCGAGCCAGGCAGCGGCCGGTCGGCGATCGCCTTCTCGAGGTTGGCCAGCTTGCCGGCCCGCTTGCTCGTCACCACGGTTCCGTCGGCGACGACGGCGATGCCGGCCGAGTCGTAGCCGCGGTACTCCAGCCGGCGCAGACCGTCGATCACGACGTCCTGGGCCTGCTTCGGCCCGACGTATCCGACGATCCCGCACATAGCCCTCAACTCTAGTCGGAGCGGACCGGGCCCGAGACCAGGAGGGGCGGCTGCAAGAATCGCTGACCATGTCCGGCGGGAGCGGCACCGAAGAGCGGGAAGTCTCCCCGTACATCGAGCTCGACCGTGACGCATGGGCCGCGCTGACGCCCCAGACGGAGGCCCCCCTCCGACCCGACGAGATCCAGCAGCTCCGCGGCCTGGGCGACGCGCTCGACCTCGACGAGGTGCAGGAGGTCTACCTGCCGCTGTCCCGCCTGCTCAGCCTGTACGTCGGCGCGGCCGGCAACCTGCACCGCGAGCAGGAGTCCTTCCTGCACCGGGTCACGCCGCCCCGCACCCCCTTCGTGATCGGCCTGGCCGGCTCCGTGGCGGTGGGCAAGTCGACCACGGCGCGGGTGCTGCAGCAGATGCTGGCGCACTGGCCCGAGCACCCCAACGTCACCCTGATCACCACCGACGGCTTCCTCTACCCCAACGCCGAGCTCGAGCGCCGTGGACTCCTCCAGCGCAAGGGGTTCCCCGAGTCCTACGACCGGAAGGCGCTGCTGCGCTTCGTGGTCGACATCAAATCCGGGCGCGACGAGGTCGAGGCCCCGACGTACTCCCACCTCGTCTACGACGTGGTCCCCGACGAGAAGATCGTGGTCAAGAGCCCCGACATCGTGATCATCGAGGGCCTCAACGTCCTGCAGCCGGCCCGGGTCCGGGACGACGGCCGCACCGGCCTGGCGGTCAGCGACTTCTTCGACTTCTCCGTGTACGTCGACGCCGGCACCGGGCACATCCGGGACTGGTACATCTCACGGTTCCTGCGGCTGCGGGAGACCGCGTTCCGCGACCCCGAGTCCTACTTCGCGAAGTACGCCGAGCTGACCCACGAGGAAGCCGTCGCCGAGGCCGAGCGGATCTGGGACACCATCAACGGCCCCAACCTCGCCCAGAACGTCCTCCCCACCCGCTCCCGCGCCACGCTGGTGCTACGCAAGGACAAGGACCACTCGGTCCGGTACGTCCGCCTCCGCAAGCTTCTGCACGTTTCGTCAGAGCGCGAGCTGAGCGCGGACCACGCCGGCCAACCGCTGGGCCACGTCCTGAGCGAGCTCCTCGGTGGCTGCCTCCACCATCACCCGCACGATCGGCTCGGTGCCGGACGGACGCAGCAGCACCCGGCCGTTGTCGCCCAGCGCGGCCTCCTCCTCGGCGACTGCGGCGGCGAGCACCGGGTCGTCGTCGGCCCGCGACTTGTCGACGTCGGGGACGTTGAGCAGGACCTGCGGCAGCCGGGTGACGACACCGGCAAGGTCCTGGAGGGCGCGACCGGTGCCGGCCATCCGCTCCAGCACGTGCAGCGCGGTCAGGATGCCGTCACCGGTGGTGGCGTGTTCACTCATGATCACGTGCCCGGACTGCTCGCCGCCCAGCGTGTAGCCGGAGACGCGCATGGCCTCGAGCACGTAGCGGTCGCCGACCTTGGTCTGGCGGACCCCCAGCCCGGCGGCCTTCATCGCCTGGACGAAGCCGAGGTTGCTCATCACGGTGGTCACCACGGTGTCCTTGGCGAGGCGGCCGGACTCGGCCATCGCGAGCGCCAGGATCGCGAGGATCTGGTCGCCGTCGACCACATTGCCCTCCGCATCGACCGCAAGGCATCGATCGGCGTCACCGTCGAGGGCGAACCCGGCGTCCGCACCGTGGGCGAGCACCGCCTCACGCAGCGGGCCGAGGTGCGTCGAGCCACAGCCGTCGTTGATGTTGAGCCCGTCGGGCTCGACGCCGATGGCGATCACCTCGGCGCCGGCGCGGGTGAGCGCGAGCGGGCCGGCCTCGTAGGCGGCGCCGTGGGCGCAGTCGAGGACGACCTTCAGCCCGGCGAGCGGGCGGTGGATGGTGGCGACCAGGTGGTCGACGTACTCCTCGACCGGCGTGGCGTACGGCGTCACCCGGCCGATGTCTCCGCCGAGCGGGCGGTTCCACTCCTCGTCGAGGTGCCGCTCGATCTCCTTCTCGACGGCGTCGTCGAGCTTGAGACCACCGCGGGCCAGGAACTTGATGCCGTTGTCGGGCATCGGGTTGTGCGAGGCGCTGATGACGACGCCGAGGTCAGCCCCGAGGGCCTCGGTCATGTAGGCGACGGCGGGGGTCGGCAGCACCCGCAGCCGCAGCGTGTCGACGCCGGCGGAGGCCAAGCCGGCCACGACCGCATGCTCGAGGAACTGCCCGGAGATCCGGGTGTCCCTGCCCACGACGGCGAGGGGGCGGTGCCCCTCGAACTCGCCACGGTCGGCCAGCACCCTGGCCGCGGCAACGGAAAGGTCCAGGGCCAGCTCTGCGGTCAGCTGACCGTTTGCCAGACCCCGGACCCCGTCCGTGCCGAAGATGCGCGGCATGCGCGGAGGATCAGCGCTTGCTGAACTGGGGCGCCTTGCGGGCCTTCTTGAGACCGGCCTTCTTGCGCTCGATGACGCGGGCGTCGCGAGTCAGGAGACCGGCCTTCTTCAGCGTCGCGCGGTTGGCGTCGAGGTCGATCGAGTTGAGGCAACGAGCCACGCCCAGGCGCAGCGCGCCGGCCTGGCCGGTGATGCCGCCGCCGTGGATGCGGGCGATCACGTCGAAGCGGCCCTCGAGCTGCAGCGCCGCGAAGGGCTCGTTGACGACCTGCTGGTGCAGCTTGTTGGGGAAGTAGGAGTCCAGCGCGCGTCCGTTGACGGTCCACTGGCCGGTGCCGGGGACGATGCGGACGCGTGCGACGGCCTCCTTGCGACGACCGGTGGCCGCAGCGGGCTCGATGGTCGCGGGACGCTGCGGGGCGTCGGCGGACGGCTCGCTCTCGGAGCTGTAGGCAACGCCCTGCTCGTCGGCCACGTAGGTCTCTTCGACGGTCTCTTCGACCTCGCCCGTCTCGGTGGCGGTCTCAGTCACGGGGGTTCCTTCGCTGGTTGAGTTCGTCACTGGACGATCTGCTTGATCTCGTGGGGGGTGGCCTGCTGGGCCGCGTGCGGGTGCTCGGGGCCGGCGTAGACCTTCAGCTTGCGCAGCTGGGCGCGGCCGAGCTTGTTCTTGGGGAGCATGCCCCACACGGCCTTCTCGATGGCCTTGCGCGGGTCCTTCTCGAGGATCTCGCCGATCGGGGTGGCCGACAGGCCGCCCGGGTAGCCGGAGTGGCGGTAGGACATCTTGCTGGTCCGCTTGCTGCCGGTCAGCGCGACCTTCTCGGCGTTGACGACGATGACGAAGTCACCGGTGTCCATGTGGGGGGCGAAGATCGGCTTGTGCTTGCCGCGGAGCAGCGTCGCGGCCTCGACGGCCAGTCGGCCCAGGATGATGTCCTGGGCGTCGATGACGTGCCACTCACGCTGAATGTCAGCGGGCTTCGGGCTGTACGTACGCACGGTGATAGCGCCTTACTTCGTCGGGATGGTCTTTCGGGGCGGCCGCGTGCTTGCCTTGCAGAGGCGTGCTCCAGGCAGACGCTTGCCGCGACCGAATGAGTCTAGGCGGGGCCACTCGGGGAGGTCAAAACGATGGACACCGCGTTTTCGCCTCCCGGACCTGCGGTCTAGGTTGGAACGCGTGACCGATTCTCTCACCGTCCGCGACAACCGCACCGGACAGGAGTACGACGTCCCGATCACCGACGGCACCATCAAGGCCGCCGACATCGGGTCGATCAAGTCCGAGGAGGGCGCGCCGCTGGCCGTCTACGACCCGGGCTTCGTCAATACCGCCTCCTGCCGCAGCGCCGTGACCTTCATCGACGGCGAGGAAGGAATCCTCGAGTACCGCGGCTACCCCATCGAGCAGCTGGCCGAGAAGTCCAACTTCCTCGAGGTGGCCTACCTGCTGGTCAACGGCACACTGCCGACCAAGGCCGAGTACGACTCGTGGGTCCACGAGATCACCTATCACACGTTCGTCCACGAGAACGTGAAGAGCTTCATGGAGGGCTTCCGCTACGACGCCCACCCGATGGGGATGCTGATGGCGTCGGTGGGCGCCCTCTCGACGTTCTACCCCGACGCGGGCAACATCCACGACGCCGACAACCGGCACATGCAGATCGTCCGGATGATCGCCAAGATGCCGACCCTGGGCGCCTGGTCGTTCCGGCACGCGCAGGGCAAGCCGTTCGTCTACCCCGACAACGAGCTCGGCTACACCGCCAACTTCCTGTCGATGCTGTTCCGGATGAGCGAGAACAAGTTCGAGGCGGACGAGCGCCTCGTGAAGGCCCTCGACGTGCTGTTCATCCTGCACGCCGACCACGAGCAGAACTGCTCGACCAACGCCGTCCGCTCCGTCGGGTCCTCCCAGGTCGACCCCTACTCCGCGGTCGGCGCCGGCATCGCGGCGCTCTACGGCCCGCTGCACGGCGGCGCCAACGAGGCGGTGCTGCGGATGCTGCGCCGGATCGGCTCCAAGGACAACATCTCCGACTTCATGCAGGGCGTGAAGGACGGCAACGAGCGGCTGATGGGCTTCGGCCACCGGGTCTACAAGAACTACGACCCGCGGGCGACGATCATCAAGAAGGCCTGCGACGACGTCTTCGAGGTCACCGGCGTCAACCCGCTGCTCGAGATCGCCCAGGAGCTCGAGAAGATCGCGCTCGAGGACGAGTACTTCGTCAAGCGCAAGCTCTACCCCAACGTCGACTTCTACTCCGGCCTCATCTACGAGGCGTTCCAGTTCCCGCCGGAGATGTTCACGGTGCTGTTCGCGATCGGCCGTACGCCGGGCTGGCTGGCCCAGTGGCACGAGCTGGTGCAGGACAAGGACCAGAAGATCGCCCGGCCCAAGCAGATCTACACCGGCGACCGCGGCCTCAAGTTCGTCCCGGCCTCGGAGCGGTGGGCATAGGCGCTCCCCTGCGGATCCGTCGCTCGACGGCGTCCGACATCGGCTCGATCCGGACGCTGACGGCTGCCGCGTTTCGGTCGGCTGCCCACTCCGCACCTCCGGTCGACGGCACCGACGACCCGGGCGAGGCGGCGCTGGTCGGCTGGCTGCTCGGGGACCCCGCAGCCATCCCGCAGCTGTCCCTGGTGGCCGAGCGCGACGGGCACCTGGTCGGCCACGTCGTGTGCAGCCGTGGGTACGTCGACGAGGCGCCGGCCCTCGGGCTCGGTCCGGTCAGCGTCCACCCCGAAGAGCAGCGCGCAGGTGTCGGCTCCGCGCTGGTGCACGCCGTCCTCGGCGCGGCCCAGGCGCTCGACGAGCCGCTCGTGGCGCTGCTCGGCGACCCGGCGTACTACTCGCGTTTTGGCTTCGGGCCGGCCGCCGCGATGGACATCGCCGCGCCCGACCCCGCGTGGGGCGACTTCTTCCAGGCCGTGGCCCTCGGCACCGGGCCGACACCGACCGGCACGTTCCGCTACTCGGAGCCCTTCGACCGGCTCTGATCCGCCCGCTCGGCTGCCGCCTCGAACTTCTCGCGCGTCGTGGTGAGTGAGATCTCCAGCTCGTTGTACTCCGTCTGCGTGAGGTCCGGCCCCCAGAACCACAGCCCCGCGGGACCGGCTGCGCCTCCGACGCTGTCGGGAAGGCGGTTGCCGACGGTGTGGAACGCGACGGTCTCACCGCCACGGCGGACGTGGACGACGAAGGCGTCCCCGGGGTCGTCGCCACTCGCCGGCCGCCAGACCAGTCGCACCCCGCGGAACGTCTCGCAGCGGTAGCCCTCCAGACAGCCCGACTCCAGCCAGGGCGGCGGTTGCGGGGCCGCGAGGGCATCGACGAACCCCGAGCGCATGATCTGCATGTCACCGGTGATCCGGACCCGGCCGCCGATCGCGTCCTTGCCGAAGTCCTTCTTGTAAGGCGAGGGGCCGACGTACTGCCATCCGTCGCCGTAGCCCCAGATCCAGCCGGTGACGATGGTGGCGTCGTTGTTGGGGACCTTCTCGAGCGTTGCCGGGTCGATCTCGCCGCCGTCCCAGTCCGAGAGCTCCTCGCCCGCCGCCAGCGTCTCGCCGTCGGCCTGGAGCTGCAGCCGGGGATCCTGCACGAGCTTCGTGAGCGTCTCGACCGACGGCTCCAGGTCGAGGTCGCGGGGATCCCCGGTGATCGAGGGCCCGTTCATCAAAGCTCCGACCACCTCGCCATCGTGCTGCCTCGTGACGACGACGATGCCCGGGTCCTCCTCGGGCGCCAGCTCGTCCCAGTGGAGGGTCATCCCGTCACCGAGGTCCACACAGTTCCCGTCGCACGGGCTGAGCGGTCCCGGGCGGACCGTCACCTCTACCAGGTCGCCGTCGTACTCCCCGTCACCGCGGTAGCGGAAGGAGGCTCCGACCAGGCCCTTGGGTGAGTCCTCGTCGATGTACGTCGCCTCGCGGCGGGTGGTGTCGTCGGGAAGGTGGTCCAGCATCACCGCCGCGATCGCCCGCGGCGTGAGCGGTCCCGCCTTCCCCGTGGCGGGCTGCCCGTCGTCATCGCCACACCCGGCCGCCAGGAGCAGGGTCGCCGTGAGCACCGCCGTCGTCCTACGCACTCGTCCGACAGTACGTCCCGATCTCTCGCAGTTTCTGAAGGCGCCTCTAAGGAACGTCACAGGCGGCCGGACAAACCTGGGGGACATGACTGCTCAACCCCCGTTCCCGCCCCCGCCCACCGCACCCGACAGCCCCTTCGGGTATGTCCAGCAGTCGCCGATGACGTCGACGCCCCCACCGCGTCCCGGCGGCAGCCGGCGCTTCGGAGCCCTGCTCGTGGCAGCGGCTCTCGTGGTGGGCGGGGCTGCGGGGGTCGGCGGGGCAGCCGCGTTCAACTCGCTCGACGACGACGGCAACGGTCCTGCGCCCGCCGGCGACACCGCGCCCAACGCCTCGCAGGTCGTGGACACCCCCGACTCCCCTGCCGGCGACGAGTCGGTCGAGCAGGTGGCCCAGAACGTGCTGCCGTCGGTCGTTGAGCTCGATGTGGAGGGCAGCCAGGGCGCCGGCGCCGGCTCGGGCATCATCATCGACTCCGACGGCCTGATCCTCACCAACAACCACGTCGCCGAGATCGCCGAGAACGGCGGCAAGATCACCGTGTCCTTCCACGACGGCACCAAGGCCGACGGCGAGATCCTCGGGACCGACCCCCTCACCGACACCGCGCTGGTGCAGGCCAAGGACGTCGAGGGCCTGACGCCCGCGACGATCGGCAAGTCCGGGGACCTCGACGTCGGCGAGCAGGTGGTCGCGGTCGGTTCGCCCTACGGCCTGGACGCCACGGTGACGAGCGGCATCGTCAGCGCGCTGAACCGCCCGGTGGCGGTCGGCCAGGACACCGAGGGCAACTCCACGACGTACCCCGCGATCCAGACCGACGCCGCGATCAACCCCGGCAACAGCGGCGGGCCGCTCGTCGACATGCAGGGTCGCGTCGTCGGGATCAACGCCTCGATCCGTCCGTCGGACAACGGCGGCGGCTCCATCGGGCTGGGGTTCGCGATCCCGATCGACGAGGTGCTGCCGATCGTCGAGCAGATGAAGGACGGCGAGACGCCGACGCACGCGCGGCTCGGCATCACGGTCCAGGACGCCGCCACCACCTCGGGCGCGGAGATCACCGACGGGGCCAAGATCCAGGAGATCACCAACGGCTCCGCGGCCGACGACGCCGGTCTCGAGCAGGGCGACGTGATCACCAGGATCGACGACCACCTGGTCAACGGCTCGGACTCCCTCGTCGCGACCGTGCGGTCGTACCGGCCTGGCGACCAGGTCGAGGTGACCTACGAGCGGGACGGCGAGACGGACACGACCACGCTGACACTGGGATCGGACGCCGACACCAGCAGCTCTTAACGGACCCGCTGGACCCGGCCCTCGTCCCACACGGGACCGTCGGACTCGTAGACCTCGCCGTCGGCGCCGTAGACGAGGAACCGGTCGAACCCGCGCGCGAACCAGCGGTCGTGGGTCACCGCGATCACGGTGCCCTCGAACGCCTCGAGGCCCTCCTCGAGCGCCTCGGCCGACTGGACGTCCAGGTTGTCGGTGGGCTCGTCGAGGAGGAGCAGCGTGGCGCCGGACAGCTCGAGCAGCAGGATCTGGAACCGCGCCTGTTGACCGCCGCTGAGGCTCTCGAACTTCTGCTCCGAGGCGTGCGCCAGCTCGTATCGGTCCAACACCCGGGCGGCCTGCTCGCGCCCCATACCGTCCCGGTGCGCGTCGCCGCGGTGCAGGATCTCGAGCAGGGTGCGGCCGATCAGCTCGGGGTGCTCGTGGGTCTGCACGAACCAGCCGGGCCGGACCCGGGCGCCGAGCTTGGCGTTGCCGGTGTGGACGACGGGCTTGATCTCTCCCTCCCCCACCGGCCGGTGCTCGATGTCGGGGTCGCTGCCGCCGGCGGCGAGCAGCCGCAGGAAGTGGGACTTGCCGGAGCCGTTGGACCCGAGCACGGCGACCCGCTCGCCGTACCAGACCTCGAGGTCGAACGGCTGCATCAGCCCGGTCAGCTCCAGGTCGGTGCAGACGACCGCGCGCTTGCCGGTGCGTCCTCCCTTGAGTCGCATCTTCACCTGCTGCTGCAGGGGCTGCTCGGTGGGCGGGCCCTTCTCCTCGAACTTGCGCAGCCGGGTCTGGGCAGCCTTGTACTGCGAGGCCATGCCGTCGTTGTACTCCGCCTTGATCCGGTAGCGGAGCACCAGCGCCTTCAGCTTCGCGTGCTCCTCGTCCCAGCGGCGGCGCAGCTCCTCGAAGCGCAGGAACCGGTCCTTGCGCGCCTCGTGGTACGACGAGAAGCCACCCGGGTGCATCCAAGCGGTGTTGCCGGCGGCGCCGAGCTCGACGGTGATCACCCGCGTCGCGGTGTTGTCGAGCAGCTCGCGGTCGTGGCTGATGAACAGGATCGTCTTGTCGGACTCCCGGATCCGGCCCTCGAGCCAGATCTTGCCGGGGACGTCGAGGAAGTTGTCGGGCTCGTCGAGCAGCAGCACCTCGTCGGGGCCTGCGAGCAGGTACTCCAGGACGAGTCGCTTCTGCTCACCGCCGGAGAGCGTGCGCAGCTCGCGGTACTTCGCCCGGTCGTAGGGCAGGCCGAGGCCCTTCACGGTGCACACGTCCCAGGTGACCTCGAGGTCGTACCCGCCCGCGTCGGCGTACTCGGCCAGAGCGTGGGCGTAGGCGAGCTGGTTCTTCTCGTCGTCGACGTCCATCAGCACCCGCTCGCAGCGGTCCACCTCGGCGGCCGCGGTGCGAACCCGGGCGGGACTCACCGACAGCAGCAGGTCGGCGACCGTGGGCTCGGCGCCGAGGCCGGTGCCGACCATCTGCCGCATCACGCCCAGGCCGCCGGTCCGGGTGACCGCTCCCTCGTGCGGGACGAGCTCACCGGTGATGATCTTGAGCAGCGTGGTCTTGCCGGCGCCGTTGGCGCCGACCAACGCGACCTTGGCGCCCTCGCCCACCCGGAACGAGACGTCGTCGAGCAGCACCCGGCCGTCGGGCAGCTCGAAGCGCACTCCGGCGACGTCCACGTGTCCCACGGGGGACGATTCTCCGGCACGGCGCCGCGGACCGCACCCGGTTTGTGCTCAGTCGGTGGTGGTCTGGAGCGAGCCACCGATCAGCTCGGCGAGTCCCTGGGTGGGGGCGACCACCTGGACGAATCCCGCCGGCTGCCCTGTCGCGTCCGGCGCAATGGCCACGCCCGCCCAACTGCCGTCGGGGTACTGGGATCCGTGTCGCTCGCGGATCCAGTCGTCCTTGTCTCCGCTGCCGAACTGGACGCCGTAGCGCGTAGTACCGGCGCCCTGCAGTCGATGAGCGGTGCCGGGGTGCTCGGGCGCTCGATCCAGCCCGGCACGGACTCGTCGAGGCACCAGGCCGAGAGGCCGCCCTTCTTCCAGCTTGCCGGGACGTCGACGGTCAGCCCGTCATAGGTCTCGATGCGCCAGCCCGCCGAGAGGTCGGGCGCCTCCTGTCCCTCCTGGCGCGCGGTGGCCAGGATGGTGCGCAGGAGGTCACGGTCGGTGGCCTGGCCCCAAAGGGCCCAGTCGCCGGAATAGACGTACCCGGCCCAGCCGTCCTTGCCCTCGATGAGGACTCCCGCTCCGTGCATCGGGTCGAACGTGGCGGAGCCGTAGAACGCCAGGCCGTCGTGGTCGTAGGTGCAGGGGTCCGATCCGCTGGGCCCGAACCTGGCGAACTCGAACTCGCAGGCCGACGTGTCCAGCTGCTCCCAGCCACCGGGGAGGTCCACGACCGCACCCTCGTGCTCAACCGTGTGCCAGCCCGGCTCGTCTTGATTGCTCGTGTCGGTCGCGACCGGCGTCTCGTCGGGCGAGCCGCCTCCGTCGTCGTTCAGGGCAAGTACGCCGACCGGCACGGCCAGCGCGACCACGACCGCGCCGGCCACCACGGCGTACCGGTTCCGGCGCCGCGTCTTGGCGCGGGTGCGGGCACCGGCGACCAGGCGGTCGGGTTCGGGTGCCTGGTCGGCACCGGAGGTCAGCGCCTCGGTGAGGCGGTGTTCGAAGTCGGTCATGACAGTTCCTCTCCGAGCTCGGCGCGCAGCGTCGCGATTCCGCGGGACACCCGCGCGCGTACCGAGCCCTCGCGGACGCCGGTGAGGGCGGCGATCTCGGCGTACTCGAGCTGTTCGTAGTAGCGCAGCACCACAGCGGTGCGCTGCGCCTCGGGCAGGGCCTGGCAGGCGAGCCAGATGCGTCGGCGGTCGTCGGGTTCGACCCCGCCGTCCTCGGGCGTCGGCCCATCGGCCACGGCCTCGACCGGCGACTCGCGGCGGCGGAACCTCCGCCATACCGAGGTGTGCTCGTTGACGACCATCCGCCGCACGTAGGCGTCGATGTCGCCCACCGCGGAGATCCGCGACCATCGAGCGAGAGCCCGGGCCAGCGCTTCCTGGACGACGTCTTCCGCGTCGGTGCGGTTGCCGGTCAGCGTGTAGGCGAGCCTCAGCAGGGCGGGCCCGCGCGCCACCACCCAGCTGTCGAAGTCGGGCTGGTCCGCCACCCCGCTCCTCTCACCTGCCGCGAGCACTGCTTCCATGCATCATCAACGCTGCTGGGCCTGATCCTGTTGCGAGCCTGTCTAGATCCGCTCCGCCACCCGCCTGGCCGCGACCTGGAGCACCTCCCACGCCGTGCTGAACGGCGGGGAGTAGGACAGGTCCATCCAGGCCAGGTCGTCGACGGTGCCGCCGGCCCACATGACCGCCGCGGCGGCGTCGATCCGCTTGCCCGCGCCGTGCCCGCCCACGATCTGTACGCCGAGCAGGCGCCGGGTGACGCGGTCGGCCATCACCCACAGTGAGATCGGCTCGGCCTCGGGCAGGTAGCCGCTCGTGGTGGTGCCGTCGGTGATCAGCGCGACCGGCTCGAACGCGGCCGCCTCGGCGTCGTCCCGGGACAGGCCGGTGCGCGAGATCTCGACGTACTGATCACCCGCCGCGAACCGGGTGATCGCAGTCTCGAGGATCCCGTCGAAGGTCAGCCGACCGCCGGCGAGGTTCTCCCCGAGCGCTCGGCCGTGCTTGTTGGCATGGGTGCCGAGCGGCCGGTAGACCCGGTCGCCGGTCAAGCGTCGTACGGCGTCGCAGCAGTCACCGGCCGCCCACACCCGTTCGGTGACGTGACCGCGAGCATCGGGTTGTAGCGCCCCCTTGGGGCCCACCGGGATCAGGCTTCCTTCGAGAAATGCGGTCGAGGGCAGCACTCCGATCGCGACCACGACCAGGTCGCAGGATCGCGAGCCGCCGTCCCATCGCACGCCGGTGACGCTGCCGTCGTCGGCATGGTCGAGCCCGGTCACCTCGGCCTCGAGCACGACCTCGACCCCGGCATCGGTCAGCTGCGTGGCGACCCGTTCGCAGAGCTCGGTCTCCAGCGAGCTCAGGACCCGCGACCTGGTGACGATGGTGACCCCGAACCCGCGACGCACGGCTGCCTCGGCGACCTCGATGCCGACGTACCCGCCTCCCACGATGACCACGTGCGCACCGGCCCCCACAGCAGCGAACCGCTCCAGCCACGCGGCTCCGTCGTCGAGCGTGTGCACCGCGCCGACCTGCTCGTACGGCGTGCCGTCCGACCGCACGGCCCATGCCGGCACGATCGGGTGCGCGCCGGTCGTGATGACCAGCTGGTCGAAACCGACTTCATCCTGTGTCGCGGTCCTGACAGTTCGACCCGCCAGGTCGACGCCGGTCACCTCCGCGCCGAGCCGCAGGTCGATGCCCGCCGCGCGGTGCTCGTCAGCGGTGCGGGCCACCAGCGCATCACCGGAGTCGACGTCGCCCGCCATCCAGTACGGGATCCCGCACGCGGAGTACGACGTGTGCCGGCCCTTCTCGAGCACGGTGATCGCCAGCTCGCGGTCGCGCTCCTTGGCGGTGCGCAGCGCCTGATGCGCCGCCGACATACCGGCTGCGTCGGCACCGACGATCACGATCCTTTCGGCGGTCACGGCCTCAGCGTGTCATGCGGTCACACGATGTCGGCGGCGATGATGCCTACCAGGCTCTTCTCGTCGTCGGAGTAGTCGACGTGCAGGCAGATCGAGTCATCGTCCAACGACAGCACCATGACCGTCCCGGCGGCGCCCGCCGTGTTGCCCACGGCAACGGTGCCCTGGTTGAACACGACCGAGAACGTCAGCACGCCGAACTCGCTGGTCCAGGCGATCGTCGCGCCCTCCTCGACCTGCTCGGGCGTGACCTCGGCGTTGAAGGTCGTCAGGGCGAGGGTGGCCATGTTCCCGCCCTCCTCCGGAACGGCACCCGACACCCGCTCGGCGGCGACTTCGAAGTCCGCGGCGTAGACCGTGTACGCCGCACCCGAGCCGACGTCCAAGGCGGCGGTCTCGCCGAGCGCCACCTCGCTCCCATCCGGGAACGTCGCGGTCACGGCCGTGCTGCAGGACGTGCCGTTGTCACCGCCACCGGTGTCGGAGCCCGCGTCAGCGTCACCGTCGTCGTCGCCGCACCCCGTCAGGATGCCGAGCGACAGCACCATCGCCGCGGCGAGCTGCACTGTTTCGCGTGTCGTTCGCATATTCCGTACGATCGTACGTAAAGGTGGACCGTGACAACCCCGTAGGAGAGCGAACAGCAGGGATGGCTAGACCACGAAACCGGGAGCTCGACGGCCGGATCCTGGCCGCGGCCGCGTCCTGCATGGCCGAGCACGGCTACCTGGCCACCAGCATGGAGGAGGTCGCGCGCCAGGCAGGTGTCGGGAAGCCGGCGGTCTACCTGCGCTGGCGCACGAAGGCGCACCTCATGTTCGAGCTCACGATCAGCTCGGCCACGACGGAGCCGCTGCCGGACACCGGCAGCCTCGTCCAGGACCTGACGATCATGCTCCAGCGGCTCGGCGCGACGCTCGACACAGCACCTCGAACCGTGATGGGCGACCGGATCGGAGAGATGATCGCCGACCACGGGTTCTTCGCGGAGGTCTGGGAACGGCAGGCCGGCCCGGTCGCCCGCGAGGTATATGGCCTGTGGGAGCGTGCAATCGATCGCGGCGAGGTCGACCCGGAGGCGCCTGGCTGGCGTATCTCCAACGACCTGTCGTACGTCGTGCTGTGGCGGCACCTCGTCTACCACGACCCCGTCGCACCTGGGGACCTGGAGGAGCTCGTGCACCGCAACGTCGATGCTGCCCTCCTCAGCTGATCGGCTTCCTCACCTCGAGCACGCGAAACCCCTTCGCGCTCGCGAGTCGCGTAGTCGGATAGCCCTGCTCGCCCAGCCAGCGCTGCAGCGAGTCGGCACCGAGGTTCTTGCCGACGACCATGACCGCACGCCCGCCGGGCTCCAGCCGGGGCAGCCAGAGCAGCAGCAGCTCGTGCAGCGCCGCCTTGCCGATCCGGATCGGGGGGTTCGACCAGATCTCGTCGTACGACGCGTCGTCCGGGACCTCGTCCGGCAGGCAGGCGGTGAACCGGTCGGCGACCCCGAGCTCGGCGGCGTTCTCGTTGGCGAGCAACAGCGCCCGCTCGTTGACGTCGACGCCGGTCACCTCGGTCGCGGGCGAGGCCTTGGCGATCGCCAGCCCGATCACGCCGTACCCGCAGCCGAGGTCGAGGATCCGCCCGGACGGCGGCGGTGCGGTCTCGCGGAACAGCACGGCGGTCGCGTGGTCGAGGTGGCCCCGGCTGAAGACACCGGCGCCGCTGACCACCGACAACCGCTGACCCCAGACCTCGCAGTCGAAGGCCTCCCTCCGGAACGGGGTCGACGGGTCCGCGGCGAAGTAGTGCTCATCCATCGCGGCGCGCCATCGTCTGCCGAGCCCGCGCCGACAGCTCGTCGTCGGCGGGGTAGCCGACCTCCTCGAGCGTCAGCCCGTGCGCGTGCGCCACGGTGACGCCGGAGTCGCGCGCCCCGGCGGCGAGGATCTCCGCAGCCCACTCCGGCGGCCGGCGGCTCTCGCCGATGGCCAGCAGGCAGCCCACCAAGGAGCGCACCATGCTGTGGCAGAAGGCGTCCGCCCGCACCGTGGCCAACGCGAGCCCGGTGTGGTCGCGCGACCACTCGAGCTCCTGGAGCGTGCGGATCGTCGTGGCTCCCTCGCGCAGCTTGCAGAACGCGGCGAAGTCGTTGAGACCGAGGAGGGACTTGGCGGCCCGGTTCATCAGATCGAGGTCCAGAGGCCGTGGCCAGGTCAGCACCTGACGCCGCATCAACGGGTCCAGCGCGGCCGGGGTGTCAGCGATCCGATAGGCGTAGCGACGCCACAGCGCGGAGAAGCGTGCGTCGAACCCCGGCGGGGCCTCGACCACCCGGCGTACCCGGAGGTCGGGCGGCAGGATGCCGTTGAGCCGCCGCAGCAACAGGTCCGGTGACGCCTCGACGTCGCAGTGCACGACCTGGCCGCGCGCGTGGACGCCGGCGTCGGTGCGTCCGGCACAGACGACGGCGACCGACGGCACCCGCAGGACCGTGGCCAGGGACGTGGTCAGCTCACCCTCGACGGTGCGCAGCGCGGGCTGCGCCGCCCACCCGTGGAAGTCGGTGCCGTCGTAGGCAAGGTCGATCCGCAGGCGCACGGGCGTCAGTCTTTCACCCGCCGACCCATACTTATCCCGTGCAACCCGCGATCATCCTGGTCTCCCAGGACCACGCCGACTTCCTGGCCGACGAGTTCGGCCGCTACCGCCGCGACTACGACATCCACGCTGTCGGCTCCGCCAGCGCTGCCGCTGACCTCGCGCACGAGATCCATGCGAACGGCGGCCAGGTGGCGCTCTTCGTGTCCGAGTCCGTGCTGCCCGACTCCGGCATCTTCGAGGCGTTCGGCCTGTGGCGCCAGGCGGTCCCGACCGCCCGCCGGCTGGTCGTCGCCCACTGGGAGCGCTTCCTCGACGACGCCGAGCAGCTCCGGCCCGGGCTGGCCAAGGGCAAGTACGACGCGTTCCTGCTGATGCCCCGCGGCGCCCGCGACGAGGAGTTCCACACCGCCGTGTGCGAGCTGCTCTCCGACTGGGGCTCGACCGTCGCTGCCCCCGAGGTGCAGACGATCCGCGTGGTGTCCGACCGCGCCGACGTGCTCACCAACTCGATCCGCGACTTCCTCGACCGGATGGGGATGCCCAACGGGGTGCACTCCCCCGACTCCGACGTCGGCCGCGAGATCATCGACCTGTACGACGGCGAGCCGACGTACCCCCTTGTCCAGACGATCCGCAAGGCCGTCATCGCCCCGACCACGGTGCGCGAGGTCGCCGCCGCGATCTACGGGCGGCCCGAGGACGTCGACATCGAGACCGTGGTCGACCTCTGCATCGTCGGGGCCGGACCGGCCGGCCTCGCGGCCGCGGTCTACGGCGCCTCGGAGGGTCTCACCACCGTGTGCGTCGAGGCCGAGGCGGTCGGCGGCCAGGCCGGCACCAGCTCGATGATCCGCAACTACCTGGGCTTCCCGCGCGGCATCTCCGGCATGCGGCTGGCGCAGCGGGCGCGCAACCAGGCGATCCGGTTCGGCACCCGCTTCTTCACCGGCTGGGAGGTATCCGACGTCACCCCCGGTCACGGCGAGCAGCCCCACATCGTCCACACCGACGGCGGCGACGTGCGTGCCCGGGCCGTCGTGGTCGCGACCGGTGTCGCCTACCGCAAGCTGCGGGTCGAGGGCGTCGACGCCCTCACCGGCCAAGGCGTCTACTACGGCAGCGCGATGACGGCCGCCCGCGAGATGGAGGGGTACGACGCGGTGGTCGTCGGCGGGGGCAACTCCGCCGGCCAGGCCGCGATCCACCTCTCCCGCTTCGCCAAGTCGGTGACGATCATGGTGCGGAGGGAGAGCCTCGCGGAGACGATGTCGCGCTACCTGATCGACGAGATCTCCTACAACCCGCGGATCGTCGTGCAGCCCTGCTCCGAGATCGCCGACGGTGGCGGCGACGGCCGGCTGCAGTGGCTCGACGTCCGGGACACCACGACCGGCGAGGTCAGCCGCCGCAACGCCGAGGGCCTGTTCCTGCTGCTCGGTGCGGAGCCGCACTGCGAGTGGCTCCCCGACGGGGTGGCGCTCGACGAGCGCGGCTTCGTGCTCACCGGGCGCGACGTGCCTAAGGACCAGTGGGCCGACGGGCTGCCACCCGAGAACCTCGCGACCACCGTCCCCGGCATCTTCGCCGTCGGCGACATCCGCTCCGGCTCGATGAAGCGGGTCGCGGCGGCGAGCGGTGAGGGCGCCTCCGTCGTACCGCTCGTGCACGCCTATCTGGAGCCGGCGGCGACCTAGCGGACGACCGGCCTCGTGGCGCGGGTCGTCACGGTCTCCGGTTGCCAGTACTTCGCGGACGCACTGATCCTGACCTTGATGCGTTGACCGACGGCGCTTCTCGGCACCCGCAGGGTCCTCCCGGTCGCGCCGGCGACCGGCCGGCCTCCCACGACCCACTGGTACGAGAGGCGCACCGACGACGGAGCCCAGGCGCCCGTGGTCACGGTCAGGGTTCGCCCCACCTCGGCGCTGCCCTTGATCCGCGGGCGTACGGCGTTGATGACGCGGATCGGGTAATCCGGGTAGCGGTCCGCGATGAGCGCGTCCTTGCCGGTGACTACCCCGCCCGCCGGCACCACGATGTCCTGCGCGTCCTCGAGGTCCGGCGCGTCGTTCCAGAACTCGGGGACGTACTCGTAGGCGAACGGCTCGAACCCGATCCGGTACGTCCCCGGTGGCAGCCCCGCCAGGTCGAACCGTCCGAACTGGTCGGTCAGGAACTTGAAGGTCTGGAACCGCGTCTCCACCCAGCCCTCGGAGGTCAGCTGGTACATCGCGATCTCGACGTGCAACGGGTCGAGCGTCCGCTCGCGCCGAACCGATCCCTGGATCCTGGCTCCGGGAACCAACTGAGCGTCGATGCCGGTGACCGCCTGCCCAGCGGCGACGACCACGTCCTCCCCGTCGGCGGCGCTGTGGGCCGAAGGCCAGTGCATGGGGGCGAGGTCGTAGTAGGGCTGGGAGAACCTCACCCGGTAGGTGCCGGGCTGCACCAGCAGCGTGTACCGGCCCTCGGCGTCGGTGAGGTGCTCGTACCAGAAGCCGCCACCGGGGATGTCGGTCCGCTGGTACTCGACCTCGGCGTACGGCGCGGGCGCACCGGAGGGCAACGTCACCCGGCCCTTGATCAGCGTGACCGGCGTGAGCTGGGCATCGATGACGCGGCTGCTGTTCTCCGTGTCGATCTGGACGGTGCCGCCCGCGGGTGCCGACGTGGCGGGGAACGCGGGCTGCGTGCCCGTGGGGTTGAAGCGCACGTGGTAGGCACCGGGCGGCAGGCCGACGAGCTCGTACCGTCCTTGGGCGTCCGTCGGCGCGGTGGTGACGGACTCGGGTCCGCCGTACCGTCCCTCGGCGCGGAAGGCCTCGACCAGCGCCCCGGCGACGGGCTGCCCGCCGCTGTCGACGAGCTGGCCACTGAGCCGGCCCTCGCCGAACCCGGAGGCCGAAGGCGGCAGCGGCTCCGCCGCCGCCATCCTGGCCCGCGAGGTCGGTAGGACCTGCACCGGATCCGTCGGCTCCGAGAAGGCGACCCCTGGTTGGGCCCACGGCCCCGATCCGGTGACCATGACGACGAGGGGCTTGCCGACGTCGGCCTTGGTCGGCCGGTAGCTGCGGCCGGTCGCTCCCGGGATGATCCTGCCGTCTGCGAACCACTGGTAGCTGAAGTCGAGGTACTCGCCGTTCACGGGCAGCCCCCAGTAGCCGGGCTCGGCGCGCAGCACCGACCCCACGCTCGGCTCACCCGTGATCGTCGGGGGGTCGAGAGCCCGAGCACGGCCGAGAGGAATCCGCCGCAGTGTGATGTCGGTGAGCCGGGCCGTGCCACCGGGAGTCACGGTGACGTCGCGACCGTCCTCCAAGCGGTCAGCCTCGGGCCAGACGACGGACGTGAACTCGTCGGAACTGCCCTCCGCGAGGACCCGGTAGGTGCCTGCGGCCAGGTCCTCGAAGCGGTAGCGGCCGTTGGCGTCGGCGAACGCGTAGGCGCCGAACTCGGTCACCAGGCGGCCGTCCACGATCCCGACGAGCTCGAGCTGCGCACTGTGGAACGGTGTGCCGTCCGGGCGCCGCACCACGCCGGTGATGGCACCGCCAGGCGGCATTCTCAGGTCCTTGCCCGAGAAGGTCTGGCCCCGCGAACTGACCTCGAACACGGCGCTCTGCGCGCTCGGCGAGCGCTGCCCGGGCCAGGCCGTGACCACTCGGTAGAACCCGGGGTCGTAGATGCCGAGCCGATAGGACCCGTCGTTCCCGGTCAGAACGTCGTACTCGCTGTGCCACAAGCCGTCGCCGTACAGCTTCTGGATGTACACGCCGTTGCTGGCCGCCGGCGCACCCCCGGCGTCGAGCAGGCGTCCCGTGACCCACGTGGTGGCCGGCAGCCTGACGTGGAGATTCAGAAAGTCGTCTGCCTCGAGGACGATCTGCGGCGCACCGGCGAACGTCGACGCGCCTCCGTTGTAGCGGGCCTGGTGGTCGGGACTGGCCGGTTCGAACATGAGGCGGTACGTGCCCACCGGCACGTAGAAGGTCACATCACCGTCGCGGTCAGTCTCTGCCACGCGCTCCACGGTCCAGGTGCCGTCCACCAACCGGTATGCCGTCACCACAGTGTCCTCGAGGTACCTGCCCTCTTCGCTCTCCACTCGGACCGAGACGGACTGCGTGTCCTCGTCCGCCGAGGCGGGCCCGGCACCGGGCAGCGCAGTCGAGCCGGAAGCCAGCAGGGATGGCAGCAGGAACCCGAGAAGGAGAACGGGGGCCCACCGACCGATGGTCGTGGTCCGCATCCGAAAAGTGTGCGTCAGGGCGCGCTCGGACGCTGCCTTTCCGAGGAAGTCGCCCACTACCGTTCGGGCATGCAGCTGTTGCCGCCCGACCCCTCGCTCCTCGAGCCGCCGTTCGAGCAGCTGCGCGCGCAGATCGCGTCGCGCGTGGCGTCGGGCGAGCTGCCGGCGGGCACGAAGCTGCCGACGGTCCGGGGGCTGGCTGCCGAGCTGCACCTGGCCGTCAACACCGTGGCGCGGGTCTACCGGGAGCTCGAGGCCGACGGCGTCGTCGCCACCGAAGGCCGGCGCGGCACGTTCGTGGCGTCCGCCAAGGCTCCGGCCGATGCGACGTCCGCCGCGGCGAAGTACGCCGTCACCGCGCGGCGGAACGGGCTGACCCTGGCCGAGGCGCAGCGGCTGGTCGAACAGGCCTGGGGTAGCTGACCACTAACCTCGCCCCCATGGCCATGCAGACCTCACCCGAGTCGCCGGCCCCGGTGCGGTCGATCGCCAACGCGATCTCGCAGTGGGTCGACCGGCTCGGCTCGGTGTGGGTCGAGGGCCAGGTGGCGCAGGTGAGCCGGCGCCCGGGCATCCAGACCGTGTTCATGACGCTGCGCGACTCGGTCGCCGACATCTCGGTGCCCGTCACCTGCAGCCGGACCCTGTTCGACGGCCTCAACCCACCGCTGGTCGAGGGCGCGAGCGTGCTGGTGCACGCGAAGCCGTCCTACTACGCCAACCGCGGCACGCTCTCGCTCCAGGCCCGCGAGATCCGGATGGTCGGGCTCGGCGAGCTGCTCGCCCAGCTCGAACGCCGCCGCCAGCTGCTCGCCGCGGAGGGACTGTTCGAGACCGCGCTCAAGCGACCGCTGCCCTTCCTCCCGACCCGGGTCGGACTCATCACGGCGCCGAAGTCCGCGGCCGAGCGCGACGTGCTCGACAACGCGAGCCGGCGCTGGCCGGGCGTCTCCTTCGAGGTCGTGCACGCGACCATGCAGGGCCAGCGCGCCGCCGCCGAGGTCATCGGTGCGCTCGAGCGGCTCGACCACCACGCCGACGTCGACGTGATCGTGATCGCCCGCGGCGGAGGGTCGGTCGAGGACCTGTTGCCGTTCTCCGACGAGGGCCTGATCCGAGCGGTGGCCAAGGCCCGCACCCCCGTGGTCTCGGCGATCGGTCACGAGCCCGACAGCCCGCTGCTCGACCTGGTCGCCGACGTACGCGCTTCGACACCCACCGACGCCGCCAAGCTGATCGTGCCCGACGTCGCCCACGAGCTGGCAGCGGTCGACCAGGCCCGGCAGCGGGTCCGGCACCACCTGGAGCGCTGGCTGGATCGTGAGCAATCCGGCCTCGCCGCCCTCCGCTCCCGACCGGTCCTCGCCGACCCCAGGTCGCTGGTCGATGCCCGGCTCGACGAGCTCGACGGGATGCGCGACCGGTGCCGGCGCACGCTCCGGCACGCGCTCGACCGTGCCGCCGACGACATCGGGCACCAACGGGCCCGGGCCCGATCCCTTTCCCCGCTGGCGACGCTGGAGCGCGGGTACGCCGTGCTCCAGGACGCCGACGGGCACGTCGTCACCAGCGTCGACGGCGCCGAGGTCGGCGCCGACGTGAGCGTCCGGGTCGCCGACGGCCGGGTCCACGCCACCACCACCCGCACCGAACGCCTCGAGAAGGGCAGCACGGATGACTGACGAGAAGCCGTCCTACGAAGAGGCCCGCGAGGAGCTGATCGAGGTGGTCCGACGGCTGGAGGCCGGCGGCACCACGCTCGAGGAGTCGCTCGCCCTCTGGGAGCGCGGCGAGAAGCTGGCCACGATCTGCCAGGAGTGGCTCGACGGAGCGCGGAAACGTTTGGACGCAGTTATTCAGGAAGCGGAGCAGTAGTCAGCGAGGTGACGATCTGCGCGAAGTCGTCCTCGGACGCGGTGCCGTAGACGAGGACGTTGCGGTCGCCCACTTCGGCGGCGTACGCGCGGTCGCCACCAGGATCGGCGTACCCCTGCCACTCCGTCGCTACTGACCCTTCGACGGTGAACTTCTCCGTGGTCTCGAGGTTCTCGTCATCGACCCGATCAGCAAGCAGGTCGTCGAGGTCCTCGTCTGACCAGACGACGCCGACGAACTCCTCGTCGTCGGTGATCAGGCCGAGGTCGAAGTCGGGCTGCTCGTCGGGAAGTACCTCGGCCTTGGTGGCTTTCCAGCCGGACGGGAGCTCCGCCGGGTAGACGGGCCGAAGGTCGGCGTCCTGCGCGAGGCGGACGGTCTCGAGGTAGTCGACCTCGTCTACCTCGATGCTCGGCTCGTCGCGGAACAATGACAGGAAGGCGATGAACCCGACCACGGCCACGACGGTGATCACCAACGCCCCCACGAAGCCGTTGGTGGACCGCTGGTAGCGGCCCGGGCGCTCCTGCTCGCTCACGAACACATCCCATCACGCTGGTTGTGGATGGTGGTTTCGAGGCTCGTCGCTGACGCTCCTCACACCTCAACCACCGAGAATGCGGACACCTTGAGCGGACATGTATCCGCAGATGCGGCACACTATCGGAGTGACCAGCTATCGAATCGCGGAGGCCGCCGAGCTGCTCGGCGTCAGCGACGACACCGTCCGCCGCTGGGTGGACTCGGGTCGGGTCCCGGCCGGGCAGGTGGAAGGGCGGACGGCGATCCCCGGCCCCGACCTGGCTGTGCTCGCCGAGTCCCTGGCCGAGCACCCGGACCGAGAGCGCTCTCGGGCGTCCTCGGTCAGTGCGCGCAACCGCCTCGACGGGATCGTGACCAAGGTGCTGGTCGACAAGGTCATGGCCCAGGTCGACGTGATCTGCGGGCCCTATCGGATGGTGTCGCTGATGAGTGCCGAGGCGGCGCACGAGCTCGCCCTCGAGCCGGGGGTCCGGGTCACCGTCTCGGTCAAGTCCACCAACGTCGTCGTGGAGCGGCCATGAGCCGGCTGATGGCCCCGGCCCTCCTGGTCCTGCTGCTCCCTCTCGCCGGGTGCAGTGAGGACGACAAGACCCTCGAGGTGCTGGCCGCAGCGTCACTGACGGATGTCTTCGAGGATCTCGGCGCCACGTTCGAGAAGGAGCACGACGTCGACGTGGAGTTCTCGTTCGGGTCCAGCACCGACCTCGCGGAGCAGGCCGCCGACGATGCGCCCGGCGACGTCCTGGCCACCGCCGACGAGACCTCGATGCAGGTCGCCGAGGACGCAGAGCGTCACCGGAGACGTCGCGAACTTCGCCACGAACGTGCTGGTGATCGTCACGCCGCCCGACAACCCGGCCGGCATCGAGTCGCTCGCCGACCTCGCCGATACGACCTGGGTCCGCTGCGCCGACGAGGTACCGTGCGGCCGAGTCGCGCTCGCGGTGCTCGAGGCCAACTCCGTCACCGCTGAGCCGGCCAGTCTGGAGGAGGACGTGCGGTCCACGTTGGACAAGGTCGTCTCGGGTGAGGCGGACGCCGGTCTCGTCTACGCGACCGACGCGGTGGCCGCCGGCGACGATGTGCTGACGATCCCGATCGAGGGCGCCGAGGACCAGCTGACGTCGTACTTCATCGCCACCCTGGAGCAGAGCGAGGACTCCGAGCTCGCCCAGCAGTGGGTCGACCTGATCACCTCCGCCGAGGGCCAGGCCGCGCTGACAGAAGCCGGGTTCACCCTGCCGTGAGCCGCGACGCGCTCGGCCGAGCACCCCTACTTCTCCTGGTGCCGGCCGGGCTGGCTGTCGTTGTCCTGCTGCTCCCACTCGCGGTGATGGTGGGCTCCACCGACCTGCCGGGACTCCTCGACCAGCTTCGCACCGAGACCGCCCGCCAGGCGCTCTGGCTGTCGGTCAGTACGTCGACCGCCGCGATGCTGGTGGCGCTCATCCTCGGGCTGCCGCTCGCCTGGGTGCTGGCGCGGGTCGACTTCCGGGGCCGGAGCCTGGTCCGGGCGCTGGTCACCGTGCCGATGGTCCTACCGCCGGTCGTGGCCGGCATCGCGCTGCGCACGGCGTTCGGTCGCAGCGGCGCGATCGGGGAGCCGCTGCTCGACGCCACCGGGTTCGCGTTCCCCTACACCGTCTGGGGCGTGGTGCTGGCCCACGTGTTCGTCGCGATGCCGTTCGTCGTGATCAGCATCGAGGGTGCTCTGCGCTCCGCGGGCAGCGAGTACGACGCGGCAGCGGCCACCCTCGGAGCATCGCGATGGACGACGTTCCGCCGGGTCACGGTGCCACTCGCGCTCCCCGGGATCGCCGCCGGGATGGTGCTCGGCTGGGCCCGATCGCTCGGGGAGTTCGGCGCCACCATCACGTTCAACGGCAACTACCCCGGGACCACCCAGACGATGCCGACGCTGATCTACGTCACCCGCCAGGCCGACACCGACGCCGCCCTCGCTCTGAGCCTGGTGATGCTCCTGGTGTCCGTCGGCGTGCTGTTCGCGCTCCGCGAGCGCTGGCTGGGGGTGGGGACGACATGACCGCCCTCGACCTCGAGGTCACCGTCCCCGGACGGGTGACCGTCGCCCTCACCGCCGAGCCGGGCGAGGTGCTCGCCGTGATCGGACCCAACGGCGCCGGCAAGACCTCGCTGCTCAGCGCGATCGCGGGTCTGGTGCCGGCGGACGGGCACGTGCGGCTCGGCGGGCGCGACCTGCTGACCCTGCCGGCCCGGGAGCGAGGCGTGGGCGTGGTGTTCCAGGACCGACTGCTGTTCCCGCACCTCTCCGCTCTCGAGAACGTCGCGTTCGGGCCGCGATCGCGCGGCGTGCCTCGCGCCGAGGCCCGAACCTCCGCGGCGGACTGGCTGGACCGGATGCGGATCGGCGACCTGGCCGACCGGAAGCCGACCGAGCTCTCGGGCGGGCAGGCGCAGCGGGTCGCGATCGCGCGGGCACTCGCCCAGGGTCCCGACCTCCTGCTGCTGGACGAGCCGTTCGCCGGCCTCGATGTCGGTGTCGGCGCGGGCCTGCGCATCGAGCTGACCCGCCACCTGGCGTCGTACGGCGGCATCACGCTGCTGGTCACCCACGACGCGATCGATGCCCTCACCCTGGCCGACCGGGTGGTGGTGATCGACGACGGCGAGGTCGCCCAGGTCGGTACACCGGGAGAGGTCTCCGCGCGACCCCGCACCGAGCACGTGGCCCGGCTGGTCGGGCTGAACGTGATCCGGGACGGCGACCAGTTCCGGTGCTTCGGGCCGGGCTCGGTCACCGTCTCGCTCGCCCGTCCCGAGGGTTCGGCCCGCAACCTGTGGAACGGCGCCGTGCTCAGCGCCGCACCCCACGGAGACGCGATCCGGCTGCTCGTCGATGCCGGGCCGGAGCTGATCGCGGACGTGACGCCGGCAGCGACCCGGGAGCTCGGGCTCGAGCCCGGCCGCCAGGTCTGGCTGTCGGTCAAGGAGACCGCTGTCGAGACCTACTCGGTGGCCTCCGGAGAGCCCGATAAAGTGCGGCCATGACCGACACTCCGGCACCGCAGTCTCCTGACCGCAACCTAGCGCTGGAACTGGTCCGGGTGACCGAGGCGGCCGCGATGGCCGCCGGCCGGTGGGTGGGTCGAGGCGACAAGAACGGCGCCGACGGGGTCGCGGTCAACGCGATGCGGGTGATGATCTCCACCATCGGCATGAACGGCACGGTCGTGATCGGCGAGGGCGAGAAGGACAACGCCCCGATGCTCTACAACGGCGAGCACGTGGGCGACGGCACCGGTCCTGAGTGCGACGTCGCCGTCGACCCGATCGACGGCACCACGCTGACCGCGAAGGGCATGACCAACGCGGTGTCGGTGCTCGCGGTCGCTCCGCGCGGCACGATGTACGACCCGTCCGCCGTGTTCTACATGGAGAAGCTCGTCACCGGTCCCGAGGCCGCCGACGTCGTCGACATTCGGCTGCCGGTGGCCGAGAACATCAACCTGGTCGCCAAGGCCAAGGGCTCGACTCCCGAGGACGTGACCGTCGTACTCCTCGACCGTCCGCGGCACGAGCCGCTCGCCGCCGAGATCCGGGCCACCGGCGCCCGGATCAAGTTCATCACCGACGGCGACGTCGCCGGCGCCATCATGGCGGCCCGCCCGGACACCGGCATCGACCTGCTCCTCGGCGTGGGCGGCACCCCCGAGGGGATCATTGCGGCCTGCGCGATGAAGTGCCTCGGCGGCGTGATCCAGGGCAGGCTCTGGCCCGTCGACGACGACGAGCGGCAGCGCGCGATCGACGCCGGCCACGACCTGGACGCCGTGCTCACCACCGACGAGCTGGTCACCGGCGACGACTGCTTCTTCGTCGCCACCGGCATCACCGACGGTGAGCTGCTCCGCGGGGTGCGCTACCGGTCCGGCGGCGCCACCACCCACTCACTGGTGATGCGGTCGCGCAGCGGCACCATCCGGAACATCCACTCCGAGCACCGCCTGCAGAAGCTACGCGCTTACGCCGCTATCGACTTCGATCGCTGACTCGTCGGCCGCGGTCCTCTGCAGCGCGGCCGTGACGTGCTGGATCACCCGCGGGTCGACGGCCATGCCGACGTGGGACGCGGTGACCTCGACCGGGGTCGCCGACGGGTCGACGCAGGCCCGCCAGTCGCAGATCCCGTCGCGCTTGGAGTAGATCGCGGTGAACGCGACCTCGGCGGGGACCGGCTCACGGCTCTCGTCCCAGCTCTGCCGGGCGCACGTCCCGCCCACACACTCCTCCGACATCAGGCCGGGTACGCCGGCCCGGCTGAGCCGCACCAGCACGTCGATGCCGAACGACAGCGAGGCGTGGTGCGCACCGGGAGCCAGCATCGGGCTGCCCATCGTGACGATGCCGGACACCAGGTCCGGGCGTCGTACGGCGAGCCCACGGGCCAGCATCCCGCCGAGACTGTGTCCGACGATCTGCACGCGGGACCCACGGCGGAGCACGATCGACTCCAGGCGCGACTCGAGCTGGGCGGCCGCGTTGAGCGTGCAGCCGACGTTGGCGTGGATGTGCGAGCGATAGGTGCGAAAGCCCTGCTGGCGCAGCGACCGGGCCATGAACGCCAACGTCGCGTCGCCGGCGAGGAAGCCCGGCACCAGGATCACCGGGTCCGCGCTGCGCACCACCCGCCGCCCGGAGTACGGCGTGGCCTTCCGCGCTCGGCGCGCCTGTCGGGTCGCCAGGGCGTACCGGCCGGCCTCGGTGACAAGGCTCGCCTCCTGGAGCACGGCTCGGGCCGCCGGCTTCGCGAAGCCGTCGGGGAGCAGGAACGCAGCAAGGGAGCCGTCCGTCACACGCCTGACGGTAGGGCCACCGGCATGCTCCGGGACGCATTTCGGCGCACTTCGTGTCCCCCCACCGGGCTTCCTGTTGACTAAGGGCATGTCTTCGAGTGCCCGCGGCCGGGCGAAGCATGCACCGGTGACGGTCTCGGAGGAGCTTTTCGCGCCTGTCAGCGCGGGGATCGAGCTCTGCTACCAGACCTTCGGCGACCCCGACGACGAGCCGCTCGTCCTCGTGATGGGACTCGGCGGTCCGATGACCTGGTGGGACCCCGACCTGTGCACGATGCTCGCCCGCGCCGGCTTCTACGTCGTCCGCTTCGACAACCGCGACATCGGCCGGTCCAGCAGGGCCCAGGGCCGGGTCACCCGGGCCGCCTTGAGCCGGGCGTTCCTCGGCGGCAGGGTCCGGCCGCCGTACACGCTCGACGACATGGCCGCCGACACTCTCGGCCTGATGGACCACCTCGGCTTCGACTCCGCGCACATCGTGGGGGTGTCGCTCGGCGGGATGATCGCGCAGACGCTGACGATCGCCCAGCCCCGGCGGGTGCGGTCGCTCACCAGCATCATGTCCACGACCGGCAAGCGGACGGTCGGCTGGCAGAGCCCCACCCTGCTGCCCACGTTGATCACGTCGCGCAGCTCCCGCGAGGACTACATCAACGGCAGCGCTCAGGTGTGGAAGATCATCGGCTCGCCGGGCTTCCCGATGGACTTCGAGAAGGGCCGGCAGCGCGCCGCCGAGACCTTCGACCGCGGCGTTCCGCGCAGCGGCGTGCTGCGTCAGATGATGGCGGTGGTGACCCAGACCAACCGCGGCAGCCGCCTGCACA
The DNA here is from genome assembly GCA_963809015.1 of uncultured Actinomycetota bacterium. Taxonomy (GTDB): domain Bacteria; phylum Actinomycetota; class Actinomycetes; order Propionibacteriales; family Nocardioidaceae; genus Nocardioides. The sequence continues at coordinate 197,334 of CAWEHX010000008.1, read as the reverse complement.
GCCTCAACGTTCCGACCCTCGTGATCCACGGCCTGGCCGACAAGATGGTCCACGTCTCGGGTGGGCGCGCGACGGCCGCCGCGATCCCCGGGTCCGAGCTGTTGCTCATCGACGGGATGGGTCACGATCTCCCGCCGGCGCTGTTCGAGACCTACGTCTCCGCGATCCGAAGGGTTGCCGACCGCGCCGTTTGATCCGCCCTTCACTTGGGTTCCGATGGGCTAGACAAACCCGCGCTCTGACGCGAGTGTGTGAGTCAGATCTCTATCGGGAGGATCAAAACGTGCACCGCTCTGGAGGAACACCCAGCCGGAGTATCGGCGGGCGACGAAGGCTGCCCCGCGGCCTGGCACTCGGCGCCGTCGGCGTACTCACCGCCACGCTGCTGAGCGCCTGCGGCGACGACGGGAAGCCCCAGCTCAACTGGTACATCAACCCCGACGGGGTCGAGACCTTCAAGAAGTGGGCCGAGGAGTGCAGCACCTCTGAGTACGACATCGTCACCCAGGATCTGCCCACCAGCGCCACCGACCAGCGCGTCCAGCTCGCCCGCCGTCTCGCGGCCGAGGACCCGTCCACCGACCTGATGAACCTCGACCCGGTGTTCGTCCCGGAGTTCGCGAACGCCGGTTGGCTGGCGGAGGTCGAGGGTGAGGTCGCCGACGAGGTCATGAACAGCGTCGAGGACGACGGTGACTACCTCGCCGGCGCGGCCGACACGGTGGTCTGGGAGGACAAGGTCGTCGCCTTCCCGCTCTGGGCGAACACCCAGGTCCTCTGGTACCGCAAGTCACTTGCCGAGGCCGCCGGCCTCCAGATCGGCCCCGACCAGCCGGTGACCTGGGACCAGGTGATCGATGCCGCCGCCGACAACGGCGGCACCGTCGGCGTGCAGGCCAACCGCTACGAGGCGTACGTCGTGTGGATCAACGCACTCGTGCAGGGCGCTGGCGGCGACATCGTCTCCGACACCGAAGCGGGGGTCGACGCCAGCGTCGACATCGACTCCGACGCCGGGCGCGCGGCGGCGGAGGTCATCAAGAAGCTGGCCGACTCCTCGGCTGCCCAGCCGGACTTCTCGATCTCCAACGAGGGCACCAGCCTCGGGCAGATGTACCCCGAGGAGGGCGCCGGGGAGTTCATGGTCAACTGGACGTTCGCCTACAAGAACTACGCCGACACGGTCGACGAGGAGCAGCTGAAGGACCTGGGCTGGGCCCGCTACCCGGAGACGGTGGAGGGCGAGGCCTCCAAGCCACCGATCGGCGGCATCGACATCGGTGTCGGCGCCTACAGCGAATACCCCGAGTTCGCGATGGAGGCGGCCGAGTGCGTCACCAAGCACGAGGTGCAGGTCGACCTCGCGCTGACCGACGGTCTGATGCCCTCGACCAACAGCGCCTACGAGGCAGTCATCGAGGACGGCTCCTACCCCGCCGACCTGGTGGACCTGTGGCGCACGAGCGTTGACGAGGGCGGCCCCCGACCGAAGAGCGCGTTCTACGGGCTCATCTCCAGCGCCATCCAGGCCCGGTGGCACTCGCCGAACTCGGTGGACCCGGACAAGACGCCGAAAGAATCGGCCGACTACCTGCAAGACGTCCTCGAAGGAAAGGCGCTGCTGTGACCACGGCGACCGCACCGGCACCGACCGAAACCAGGGCCGTGTCCAGCGACCGATCCCGGTCCGAGAACCGACTCGGCCAGAAGCTGGTCGCGCCCGCGATCATCCTGATGCTGCTGGTCACCGCGTTCCCGATGCTGCGGGCGATCTGGCTGTCGGTCTACAACTACTCGCTGACCGCGCCCGACGACAAGGACTTCGTCGGGATCTCGAACTACCTGACGGCGCTCACCGACCCGCTCTTCTGGCAGACCACCGGCATCACCGTCTTCTACATGGTGGTCACGGTCGCGGTCGAGCTGGTGATCGGGTTCGCGTTCGCTCTGGTGATGCACCGGGTGATCTTCGGCCGCGGCATCGTCCGCACCTCGATCCTCATCCCCTACGGGATCATCACCGTGGTCTCCGGCTTCGCCTGGCAGTTCGCGTTCTCGTTCCAGAACGGCTTCGTCAACGGCTGGCTGCCGTTCGTCGGCGACGACTTCAACTGGTTCGGCGAGACCGGCTCCGCGGTGGTCGCGATCTGCGTCTCGGAGATCTGGAAGACCACACCCTTCATGTCGCTGCTACTGCTTGCCGGACTGGCCCAGGTCTCGGAGGACATGATCGAGGCGGCCAAGGTCGACGGTGCCTCGTGGTGGCAGCGGATGTTCAAGGTGATCATCCCCAACATGCGCGCGGCGATCATGGTCGCCGTGCTGTTCCGGGCCCTCGACGCCTACCGCATCTTCGACAACATCTTCGTGATGACCAACGGCGCCGAGAAGACGGAGTCGATCAGCTTCCTGACCTATCGACAAACGATCGAACAGTTCCAGTTAGGTATGGGCTCGGCGCTGTCGGTGCTGTTGTTCTTGTCCGTGCTGTTGGTCGCCTTCCTCATCGTCAAGTTGTTCCGCGTCGACCTGGCCGCGGCCCGACAGGAGGGCTGAGATGAAGACCAAGATCGGAATGGGCGTCGGCATCCTGCTGATCCTGGGCTGGTGCCTGCTGCCCGTCGCCTGGATCATCTCGCTGTCCTTCAAGTCCCAGGAGTCCATCACCACCGGCAACCCGGGCTTCTTCCCCTCGGACGGCACCGGTGCCGGATGGGACAACTACCAGGCGGTCTGGGACAACGAGCAGTTCCGCCGCGCGATCTTCAACTCGATCGGCATCAGCCTGATCGCCACGCTGCTGTCGGTCGTCGTGGCCACGCTGGCGGCGTACGCGATCGCCAGGCTGGAGTTCAAGGGCAAGCGCCTGGTGCTCTCGATGTCGCTCGCGATCGCGATGTTCCCCGTGGTCTCGCTCGTCGGGCCGCTGTTCGATATGTGGCGGGCCTTCGGGATCTACGACACCTGGCCCGGGCTGATCATCCCCTACATGTCCTTCACGTTGCCGCTGGCGATCTGGACGCTCTCCGCGTTCTTCCGGGAGATCCCCTGGGAGATGGAGCAGGCCGCCCAGGTCGACGGCGCCACCTCGTGGCAGGCGTTCCGACGCGTGATCGTGCCGCTGGCCGCGCCGGGGGTCTTCACGGCCGCGATCCTGACGTTCTTCTTCGCGTGGAACGACTTCGTGTTCGGCATCTCGCTGACCTCCACCGAGGCAGCGCGGCCGATCCCGGCCTCGCTCGCCTTCTTCGTCGGGCCCGACCCGTTCACCCGGCCGGCGTCGCTGCTCGCGGCAGCCGCCGTCATAGCCACGATTCCGATCATCGTCATCGTCCTGATTTTCCAGCGCAAGATCGTCGCCGGGCTGACCTCCGGCGCAGTGAAGGGTTGATACCTGATGGCATCCATCGACATGCGAAACATCGTCAAGAAGTACGGCGACGGGTTCCCTGCCGTGAACGACGTCAGCATCGACGTGGCGGACGGCGAGTTCATGATCCTCGTCGGTCCGTCGGGCTGCGGGAAGTCCACGCTGCTGCGGATGATCGTCGGCCTGGAGGACATCACCTCCGGTGACATGGTGATCGGCGACAAGAAGGTCAACGACCTGGCGCCGCGCGACCGCAACCTCGCGATGGTGTTCCAGAACTACGCGCTCTACCCGCACCTCACCGTCTACGAGAACATCGCATTCCCGCTCCGGCTCGCCAAGGCCGACAACGAGACCGTCGACAAGAAGGTCCGAGAGGCCTCCAAGACGCTGGACCTCGACGAGCACCTGGACCGCAAGCCCGGCAACCTCTCCGGCGGCCAGCGGCAGCGGGTCGCGATGGGCCGGGCCATCGTCCGAGAGGCCGACGCGTTCCTCTTCGACGAGCCGCTCTCCAACCTCGACGCCAAGCTGCGCGGCCAGATGCGCACCGAGATCGCCCGGCTGCAGAAGCGACTCGGCATCACCACCGTCTACGTCACGCACGACCAGACCGAGGCGATGACGCTGGGCGACCGGGTCGCCGTACTCAAGCGCGGCATCCTCCAGCAGCTGGCGACTCCTCGTGAGCTCTACGAACAGCCGGCCAACCTGTTCGTCGCCGGCTTCATCGGCTCGCCGCCGATGAACTTCGTGCCCGCCACGATCGAGGGCACCTCGGTGAAGCTGCCGTTCGGTTCGGTCGAGATCCCTGCCGACAAGGCCGAGCGGGCCAAGGGCAAGGGGCTGCTGATCGCGGGCATCCGCCCCGAGCACTTCGAGGACGCCTCCCTGATGGACTCGAGCGAGACCTCGGGCCAGACGTTCCGGGCGAAGGTCGATGCCGTGGAGTGGCTGGGCAACGAGAGCTACGCCTACATCCCGTTCGAAGCGCCCCCGGAGGTGCAGCAGCAGCTGGACCAGCTCGAGAAGGACCTCGACGGCGAGTCGATGCGCACCCAGCTGGTCATCTCGCTCGACGGTGCCAGCAAGATCGCCGAGGGCGATGAGGCCGAGATCTACGTCAACTCCGGCCACATGCACCTGTTCGACCCCGCGTCGGGCGAGAACCTCACCCTGGACGCCGACGCGGCGGGCCGGGTCCCCGGTGGCGACACCATGGCCCAGGCCGAGGACGTGGCCAAGGAGCAGGACGAGGTGGCGACGAGCGCTCCGGCAGACGAGTCGTAGGGCTCAGCGCGGCAGCCGCTTGCGACGCTCCTCGTCGGGCATCGGACGACGCTTGACGGTCACCGCGCCCATCAGTGCCACGCCTTTGACCCGCACGGTGGGTGAGTCCGGGCCAAGCTGCGCCGCGACCTTGTCGCGGGCCTGGTCGAAGTCGCCCATGATTCCGGTGCCCTCGACCGAGACCTTGGTGTGCGCGTTGACGTAGATGTCGATGCCACCCATGACCGCCACCGCGGTGATCACCACCTCGTTCGCGCCGAACACCGCCTCGCGAAGGTCGAGGTCGATACCGCCCATCAGCGTGAAGGCGTTGTGCTCCGGGCCGATCTCCCAGACGCCCTTGCGAGTCTGACCACCCATGATCGAGAAGCTCTTGTCGTAGCTCCGGCCGGCGGCCGAGCCCGGTTCTCGCGCCACCGACGCCCCGGCCCGCACCGCCGGCAGCTGCGCGTGGGGCAGGTCGGCGAGGATCGGCACCAGGTCGGCGTAGACCTTGGCGCCGTACGCCGCCTCCAGCCGCTCGTCGAGCTCCTCGAGGTCGATTCGCCCCTCGCCCGCGGCCTCGCGCAGCACCTCGGCCACGCGATGCCGGTCGTCGTCGGAGATCCGCAGCTGCTCGGGCTCGCTCACCCGGTCAGGGTAACGACGTCGTTGCGCAGCCTCCGGGACACTGCCACCGCGGCAGCGCGGCCGGCGCGGTTGGCGCCGATCGTGCTGGCCGATGGGCCGTAGCCGACGAGCTGGACCCGCGGGTCGGCGACGGCCGTCGTGCCGTCGAGCCGGATGCCGCCGTACCGGCTGCGCAGCCGGAGGGGGGCGAGGTGCCCGACGGCCGGTCGGAACCCAGTGGCCCAGAGGATCACGTCGACGGGTTCGAACGTGCCGTCAGCCCACCGGACACCGTCTGCTTCGATGCGCTCGAACATCGGCCGGCGCAGGTAGGCCCCGCGCCGCTCGGCCTCGCGTTCCTGCGCTCGCAACGCCAGCCCGGTCACGCTGACCACGCTCGAGGGCGGCAACCCTCGGCGTACCCGGTCCGCCACCAGTGCGACGGCTGCCCGGCCGGCCTCCGGATCGAAGTCGTCGGTGCGCCAGACCGGGGGGCGGCGGGTCACCCACACGGTGTTGGTCACCAGAGCCAGCTCGCCGAGGAGCTGTACGGCCGACGCGCCGCCTCCCACGACCAGCACCCGCTGACCGGCGAACGACTCCGCGCCGGGGTACTCGGACGCGTGCATCTGGGCACCGGCGAAGGTGTCGATTCCGGGGTAGAACGGGACGAACGGCGAGGTCCAGGTCCCGGTGGCGTTGACCAGCGTCCGGCTCCGCCACGTGCGCGGCCCCGCGCGTACGACGAGCAGCGGGCCGTCGCTGGAGACCCGCTCCACGCGCACCGGCCTCTCGACCGGGAGTGCGTACAGCTCCTCGTAGTCGGAGAACCAGGTCGGGACGACCCGGTTCGCCGGCGCGGTGCTCGTGCCGGGCGCTGGCGAGTCCGGCAGGTCGGCCACACCGTGCACGTCGTCCATGCTCAGCGAGTCCCAGCGGTGCTGCCAGGCGCCGCCCGGCCGGTCGTTGGCGTCGAGCACCACGTGATGGATCCCCAGCCGACGGAGGTGGTACGACGTCGACAGCCCGGCCTGACCGGCTCCGATCACGACCGAGTCGAGCACGTCGTTGGCGTCCACGCTGGTAGAACGCCCGCGCCGGTCCGGGTATGCCGGGCGTGATCCACCCCACGGCTGGGCGCTGAGTAGGGTGCCGCCGTGAGCACCGAGCCCGAGTTCCGCTACTCCGACCTGCTGCCGACCGGCCCCGATGACACGCCGTACCGGCTGGTCACGGCCGAAGGGGTCTCGACCTTCGAGGCCGAGGGGCAGACCTTCCTGCGAGTGGCGCCCGAGGCGATCCAGCAACTCACCGCGGAGGCGATGCACGACATCTCGCACTACCTGCGTCCCGCCCACCTCGCCCAGCTGCGCCGGATCATCGACGACCCCGAGGCGTCGGGCAACGACCGGTTCGTGGCGCTCGACCTGCTCAAGAACGTCAACATCTCCGCAGGCGGGGTGTTGCCGATGTGCCAGGACACCGGCACCGCGATCGTGATGGGCAAGAAGTCGGAGGGAGTGCTGACCGGCTCGGACGACGGCGAGGCGATCAGCCGCGGCGTGTACGACGCCTACACGAAGCTCAACCTGCGCTACTCCCAGCTCGCCCCGCTGACGACGTTCGAGGAGAAGAACACCGGCACCAACCTGCCGGCACAGATCGAGCTCTACTCGACGCCGCAGAGCTCCGGGAAGCCTGAGTACAAGTTCCTCTTCATGGCCAAGGGCGGCGGCTCGGCGAACAAGTCGTTCCTCTTCCAGGAGACCAAGGCGGTACTCAACCCCACCCGCCTGCTGGAGTTCCTGGACGAGAAGATCCGGTCCCTCGGCACCGCCGCCTGCCCGCCGTACCACCTCGCCGTGGTGATCGGCGGCACCAGCGCGGAGTTCGCGCTGAAGACCGCGAAGTACGCCTCGGCGCACTACCTCGACAACCTCCCCACCGAGGGCAGCATGTCGGCGCACGGCTTCCGGGACCTGGAGCTCGAGGAAGAGGTGTTCAAGCTGACCCAGTCGTTCGGGATCGGCGCGCAGTTCGGCGGCAAGTACTTCTGTCACGACGTCCGGGTGGTGCGGCTGCCCCGGCACGGCGCCTCGTGCCCGGTCGCGATCGCAGTCTCCTGCTCCGCCGACCGGCAGGCGCTGGGCAAGATCACGGCCGAGGGCGTGTTCCTCGAGCAGCTCGAGACCGACCCGGCGCAGTACATGCCGGACGCGGGCGTCGCCGAGGACATCGCCGGCGGCCAGGTCGTGCCGATCGACCTCAACCGGCCGATGAGCGAGATCCTCGCCGAGCTGAGCCAGCACCCGGTGAAGACCCGGCTCTCCCTCACCGGCCCGCTGGTCGTGGCCCGCGACATCGCGCACGCGAAGATCAAGGAGTTGCTGGACTCCGGCGCGGAGATGCCGCAGTACCTCCGCGACCACCCTGTCTACTACGCCGGCCCTGCCAAGACCCCGGACGGGATGGCGTCGGGCTCGTTCGGCCCCACCACCGCCGGCCGGATGGACTCCTACGTCGAGCAGTTCCAGGCAGCGGGCGGCTCGATGGTGATGCTCGCCAAGGGCAACCGCTCCAAGGCGGTCACGGAGGCCTGCGCGGCCCACGGCGGCTTCTACCTCGGCTCGATCGGCGGCCCCGCGGCCCGGCTCGCCCAGGACTGCATCAGGTCCGTGTCGGTCCTGGAGTACGAGGAGCTCGGCATGGAGGCGGTGTGGAAGATCGAGGTCGAGGACTTCCCGGCCTTCATCGTCGTCGACGACAAGGGCAACGACTTCTTCACCGACCCCTCCGGGGCGGTCACGGTGCCGCTGAGTTCATTGGGAGTGGCTGGGATCCGGGTGCGTTCGGCCCAGTAGTCGGGAACCCACGGCACGGCGGGTACGTTCTCGCAGTATGCAGTGCCCTACTGACGGATCCGTCCTGACCATGAGCGAGCGCAGCGGCATCGAGATCGACTACTGCCCCCAGTGCCGGGGCGTGTGGCTCGACCGTGGCGAGCTGGACAAGATCATCGAGCGATCGATGTCGGAGCAGCCCTCGGCCCCCGCGCCGGCGCCGCACGGCTCTTACGACCAGCGCCTCCAGCAGCAGCCCTACCGCAAGAAGAAGAAGGAGAGCTGGCTCAGCGAGATCTTCGACTGAGTTTGGGCACCTGAGCCTATGGAGTACGCCGAGATCGCTCGAGCCGAGAGCGACCGCGGCGAGCTGGTCCTGAGGGAGCGTCGCCCCGACGACGGCCCGACCGTCCTCGAGCTGCGCGCCAACGGCGTGTTCGTGATGGACACCCTCGAGGTGAGCACCGAGCGCGCCCTGGCCGCGGCCGCTCTCGAGCTGGTCGAGGAGCCGCGGGCGGTTGTGGTTGCTGGCCTCGGCCTCGGCTTCACCATGCACGAGGTGCTCGCCGACTCGCGGGTCGAGAAGTGCGCCGTCGTCGAGATCGAGGAGGCGCTGGTGCGGTGGATGCGCGACGGCACCATCTCGCACGGCCCGTCGCTGATGGCCGACGAGCGGGTCACCGTCGTGGTCGCCGACATCGCGGTGGCGATCGCCGAGGCCCGCCCCGCGTCGTACGACCTGATCCTGCTGGACGTCGACAACGGACCGGGCTACCTCGTGCACGACACCAACGAGGCGCTCTACCACGCAGCGTTCCTCAGCACCGCCCGCGACGTGCTCCGGCCCGGCGGCGCGGTGGCGGTGTGGTCGGCGGCCGAGGCGCCGGCGCTCGAGGACGCCCTGGGCGACATCTTCGGCGAGGTGTCCGCCCAGCGGCGCAAGGTGCTGCTCCAGGGGCGAGACGAGCACTACTGGCTCTACGCCGCCCGAGTACCGTCCCGCGGGTGAAGCGGTACGTCGCCCTGGGCAGCTCGATGGCAGCGGGGCCGGGCATCCCCCCTCGCGCGCCGGGCAGCCCGCGCGCCGCGATGCGGTCGGCCCGCAACTACCCGCACCTGCTCGCCGAGGATCTCGGGCTCGACCTGGTCGACGTCACGTACTCCGGAGCCACCACCGCGCACGTGCTCACCGACCGCCAGAACGGCACGGCGCCGCAGATCTCCGCGCTCGACGGCACCGAGGACCTGGTGACGATCACCATCGGCGGCAACGACATCGCCTATGTGCCCGGCATGTACGTCGCCACCCTCCCCGGCGTGGTGCGGCTGCTGCCCGTGGTGGGCGGCCGGCTGCGCGACGTACTCGATCCGGAGCGGCGCGAGGCGTCCCTGGAGGAGGTCGCGGGCTCGCTGGTGACAGTGGGCGAGCGGGTGCGCGAGCTGTCACCGAGGGCGCGGGTGCTGTTCGTGGAGTACCAGACCCTGTTGCCGCCGAGCGGGCAGAAGTCGCCGCCGCTGAAGCGCGAGCACGCCGACCTGGCCCGGCACCTGGCCGACCGGCTGGCCGAGCTCACCGCCAAGGCCGCGGCCGCGACCGGCGCCGAAGTGGTGCGCGTCGCCGAGGCCAGCCGTGACCATCACGCCTGGTCGGACGACCCCTGGGCGGTCGGTGCCACGCTGCCGCTACCCGGCCGCCCGCTCGCCTACCACCCGAACGCGGCCGGCATGCGAGCCGTGGCGGACCTGATCCGCGAGCACCTTCAGGAGAACTCGCCCCGGTAGTGGTCGGACAGGCGCGGGTAGTAGTCGTCGAAGTCCAAGGTGCCGGGGTCGCCACCGGCCTCGGCCAGGACCATCCGGTCGAGGTAGTAGTCCCAGCCGGGGCCCACGCCGCTCGCCATCTCCGGCTCGGGGACGTCCTGGGCGAATCGGAGGGTGGTGACCCCGTCCTGCTCGTCGAGGGCGATCCGCAGCTGCCAGGTCGTCTGGTTGTCGCCGTTGTCGGGCATCTCAGTGGTGATCTCCAGGCGGTACGGCGGCTCACACACGTCGATCGTGAACTTCTCCGCTGCGGCGTCGTCACCCTCGAAGCGCATCTGGAACGTGACCTGGCCCTCGGCCGGGTCCCCCTCCCAGGTGCCGAGCCAGCGACCGAGCCGGTCCGACTCGGTGACCGCCGCCCACACGTCGTCGATCGGGGCGCGGAAGGTCCTGGTGAAGGCCACGTATGCACGGCCCTCGTGGACTTCCTTGTGGCCGGTGGCAACGGGGGCGGTGGGTGTGGTGGTCATCCGGTCTCCTCCTGGGGGGTTGGTTCGGTGGCGCGGCGCTCCCGGCCCGTACGGCGCACCTCGAGCTCGAGCCCGTCGAGCATCCGCTCGGAGATCGGCGGGGTCGGTGCCGTGAGCTCTGCGAGCAGGGCGCGGATCGGCTCGAGCCCCGCGGGTACGACGCGATAGTGCCGCTCGCGGCCGTGGTCGTCGGCCGTCGCGAGGCCCGCCTCGGTGAGCAGCCTGAGGTGCTTGCTCACGGCGGGACGGCTGATCGGGTGCTCGGCAGCCAGGTCGACGACCCGGGCAGGCCCGAGGGCGAGACGATGCAGCAGCTCCCGGCGTACCGGGTCGGCCAGCGCTGCGAAGACGTCCATGCGTCATTGGTAACTGATTAGTTACCATTAGTCAAGGGTACCTTCGATTCGTGAGCGACGACTTCCGCATCGAGCACGACAGCATGGGTGAGATCCGCGTGCCGAAGACGGCACTGTGGCGGGCGCAGACCCAGCGGGCTGTGGAGAACTTCCCGATCAGCGGGACTCCCCTGGAGCCACGGCTGATCCACGCCCTGGCCCTGGTCAAGGCCGCCGCCGCCTTCACCAACAAGGAGCTCGACGTGCTGCCGGCCGAGCAGGCCGACGCCATCATGGCGGCGGCGATGCTGGTCGCGGACGGCCTCGAGGACGACATGTTCCCGATCGACGTCTTCCAGACCGGGTCGGGCACGAGCTCCAACATGAACATGAACGAGGTCATCTCGAGCCTCGCCGCGCAGGGCGGGTTCGAGGTCCACCCCAACGACCACGTCAACGCGAGCCAGTCCAGCAACGACGTCTTCCCGACCGCGATCCACGTCGCCGCGACCCTGGCCGTCGTCGAGGACCTGCTGCCGGCCCTCGGCGTGCTGGCCGTCTCGCTGGAGGCGAAGGCGACCGAGTTCGCCGACCTGGTGAAGTCCGGCCGTACCCACCTGATGGACGCCACGCCCGTCACGCTCGGGCAGGAGTTCGGCGGGTACGCCGCCACCGTGAGGTACGCCGTCGAGCGGCTGGAGTCGGCTCTCCCCCGGGTCCGCGAGCTTCCCTTGGGCGGCACCGCCGTGGGCACCGGCATCAACACCCCTGACGGGTTCGCCGCGCGCACCATCGCCGTACTGTCCGAGCAGGCCGGGCAGGAGTTCACCGAGGCCCGCAACCACTTCGAGGCTCAGGGCACCCGCGACTCGTTGGTCGAGCTGAGCGGCGTGCTCCGGACCATCGCGGTGGGGCTCACGAAGATCTGCAACGACCTGCGCTGGATGGGCTCCGGCCCGACCACCGGGCTCGCGGAGATCCACCTGCCCGACCTCCAGCCGGGGTCGAGCATCATGCCCGGCAAGGTCAACCCGGTGCTGCCCGAGGCCACCCTGATGGTGTGCGCCCAGGTGATCGGCAACGACGCCGCGATCACGGTCGCGGGCGCCAGCGGCAGCTTCGAGCTCAACGTGGCGATGCCGGTCATCGCGCGCAACCTGCTGGAGTCGGTGCGGCTGCTGTCGACGTCCAGCCGGTTGTTGGCCGAGCGCTGCGTCGACGGGATCACCGCAGACGCCGAGCGGATGCGCCGCTACGCCGAGTCCTCACCGTCCGTGGTGACGCCGCTCAACAAGTACGTCGGCTACGAGGACGCCGCCAAGATCGCCAAGCAGGCGCTCGCCGAGGGAGCGACGATCCGGGAGACCGTGATCGCGATGGGCTACGTCGAGCGCGGCGACCTCACCGAAGAGCAGCTCGACGAGGCCCTGGACGTGGACTCGATGACCGGTCGGGACTGACCGCTCAGATCAGTACCAACCGTGCGACTCGCTGTGCGCCCAGGCACCGCACGGGCTGCCGTAGCGGTCCTCGATGTAGCCGAGCCCCCACCGGATCTGGGTGACCGGGTTGGTCTCCCAGTCAGCGCCGGCCGTCGACATCTTGGAGCCGGGCAGCGCCTGCGGGATGCCGTAGGCCGATGAGGATGGGTTGTCGGCGTTGACCCGCCAGCCGGACTCGCGCATGTAGAGCGAGTCGAGGCAGCCGAACTGGTCGAGGCCGAAGCCGAACTCACCGAGCAGCGCCTTGGCGATGTCGCGCGGGTCGCCCTGCGAGAGGTCCTCGGTCTCGATCATTGCCTCGCCCGCGTCGGCGTCCAGCGCCGCGGCCTTGGCGGGGTCCGACTCCTCGCGGGTGTCGGAACGGGAGACTGCCGGACCGCGGTCACCGAGATCGGCGGCGCTGACGCCCTGCCCCGAGGTCTCGGTGCTCGCGTCGTCGGCCGTGCCGGCATCCGCGGCGGCGTTCGTCACCGCTGTCGGGCCGGCGTTCACGATACCGCCGACGATGGTCGCGCCCGTGGCAGCGACGGCTATGGAGGACAGCAGGACAGTCGTGTGGAGCGCCCTGCGCGGGGCCTTGGCGAGGATGTGCCGGGGCGGCGCTGCGCGGTGCTTTGGTACGTGTTTGACGTGCTTCGACACAAGTAGGGTCTCTGGGTAGACGGCGTTCGGTCGTCATGCTCAGGCAAGGTCACGGAGCCCGATCCCCGCGACGATCCGACCACCTTGCATCGCTTTACCCGTTGACGCAAATGGCCGGTCCAGCCCGAAGGTCTGTGTTACAGGGCCACGTTCTCCAGCATCTCCGTGACCAGTGCTGCAATGGGAGAACGCTCGGATCGGGTCAAGGTCACGTGGGCGAAGAGCGGATGCCCCTTGAGCTTCTCGACCACCGCCACCACGCCGTCGTGCCGCCCGACCCGCAGGTTGTCGCGCTGGGCGACGTCGTGGGTCAGCACCACCTTGGAGTTGGCTCCAATGCGCGAGAGCACCGTCAGCAGGACGTTGCGCTCGAGTGACTGGGCCTCGTCGACGATCACGAACGCGTCGTGCAGCGACCGGCCGCGGATGTGGGTCAGCGGCAGCACCTCGAGCATCCCGCGGGCCAGCACCTCCTCGATCACCTCGGTCGAGGTGATCGCGCCCAGCGTGTCGAAGACGGCCTGCCCCCAGGGCGACATCTTCTCCGACTCCGAGCCGGGGAGATAGCCGAGCTCCTGGCCGCCGACGGCGAACAGCGGCCGGAACACCACGACCCGCTTGTGCTGGTTGCGCTCCAGGACCGTCTCGAGCCCGGCGCACAGGGCGAGCGCGGACTTGCCGGTGCCGGCCCGGCCGCCGAGGGAGACGATGCCGACCTCCGGGTCGAGCAGCATCTCGAGGGCGATCCGCTGCTCGGCGCTGCGGCCGTGGATGCCGAACGCCTCGCGGTCGCCACGGACCAGGTGGACGTGCTTGTCGGGGCCGACCCGGCCCAGGGCAGTCCCCCGGTCGGAGAGCAGCACCAGGCCCTGGTGGCAGGGCAGCTCGCGGACGCTCTCCAGGTCGAGGGAGCCGTCGTCGTAGAGCTCGTCGAGGTCGGAGGCGGCCACCTCGATCTCCGCCATCCCGGTGTAGCCGGGGTCGGAGTCGGCGACCGTCTCACCGCGGTACTCCTCCGCGTCCAGGCCCACGGCCGACGCCTTGATCCGCAGCGGCAGGTCCTTGGAGACCAGGGTGACGGCGTACCCCTCCTGGGAGAGGTTGTGCGCGACGGCGAGGATCCGGGTGTCGTTGTCACCGAGCCGGAAGCCCGAGGGCAGCGAGTCGGGGTCGGTGTGGTTGAGCTCCACCCGGAGGGTGCCGCCCTCCTCGGTCACCGGAAGCGGCTCGTCGAGCCGGCCGTGCGTGATGCGCAGCTCGTCGAGCAGTCGCAGGGCGCTGCGGGCGAAGTAGCCCAGCTCCGGGTGGTGCCTCTTGCCCTCGAGCTCGGTGATCACGACCACCGGCAGGACGACCTCGTGCTCGGCGAACCGGCGCAGGGCGCCGGGGTCCGCCAGCAGCACGCTGGTGTCGAGGACATAGGTCCGGGTCTTCGGGCTCGGCGTCTTCGCCGTCTTGGGTGATGCTGCAGCACGTGGCACGGGGCACCCCTCTTGTGACCGCGCGCGCACTACCGCCCCGGCCCTAGTCGTTCTCGCAGTTGGACCGGGAGAGGGCCCGAACGCCGTAGTGCCGGCGTCCTCTCGACCGGATCGCGGGGCAGGCCGTGGCCTGCCACCCTCTCCGGGCGAGTAGGTCGTGATCTCTCACGTTCGGGCCTCCCGATGCGGCGAGCTTCCCCACTCGCCACTTCGGCGAAGGTAACCCCGCCCGCCCGTCCATCGAGGACGACACGCCCGAACGCGGGATGAAGGGACGGTTACGCGCCGTAGCGGCGGTCCCGGAGCGCGTAGGCCCGGATCGCGCGCAGGAAGTCGACGCGACGGAAGTCCGGCCAGTACGCCTCGCAGAAGTAGAACTCCGACCGGGCGCTCTGCCACAGCAGGAACCCGCCCAGCCGCTGCTCGCCGGAGGTGCGGATCACGAGGTCCGGGTCCGGCTGGCCCTTGGTGTAGAGGTGGTCGGCGATGTGCTCGACGTCGATGATGTTGGCGAGCTCCTCGAGTGAGGTGCCCCGGCCGGCGTGCTCGCTGAGCAGGGAACGTACGGCGTCCGCGATCTCGCGGCGGCCGCCGTACCCGACCGCGATGTTGACGAGCATGCCGTCCACCTCGCGGGTCGCTTCCTCGGCGGCCTTCAGCTTCTCCGCTGTCGACGCCGGCAGCAGGTCGAGCGCACCCACAGGGTGCAACCGCCAGCGGCCCTGGGCGGTCAGGGACTCGACGGCGTCCTCGATGATCTCGAGGAGGGACGCGAGCTCGGCCTGGGGGCGGTTCAGGTTGTCGGTGGAGAGCAGCCACAGCGTGACGACCTCGACCCCGACCTCCTCGCACCAGCCGAGCAACGGCTCGATGTTGGCCGCACCGGCGCGGTGACCATGGTCACTGTCCCGCCCCACTGCCCGGGCCCACCGGCGGTTGCCGTCGAGCATGACGCCCACGTGCTTCGGCAGGTTCGTAGGCATCCGGCGCAGCATCCGCGCCTCGTAAGCCGGGTAGAGCACCCTCCGCAATCCCCGTTTCCAATCGACCACCCCTCGATGTTAGGTGCTCGGCGGGGTACAGGGGCGACGTGACGGATACCCGCGTGCCCTCCGGTCGTCCCCAGGCTCCCGATAGCGTTACGCCCATGAACGAGGCTCTTCACCACGCCAACGATGCGGTTCGCGCCGGCATCGAGACGATCGGGGAGACCCTCGCCGAGGTGAAGCCGAAGCTCCGCGGCTGGATGCACCTGGGCACCGCACCGCTCGCCCTGGTCGGCGGGATCGTGCTGATCGCCCTGTCGCCGACGGCGACCACGCGGGTCGGGTCGGCCCTGTTCGCCGGCAGCGCGCTGCTGCTCTTCGCCGTCTCGGCGATCTACCACACGGGCACCTGGTCACCGCGGGTCTGGACGATCCTCCGCCGCTTCGACCACGCCAACATCTTCATCCTGATCGCCGGCTCCTACACGCCGATCACGCTGATCATGCTCGAGGGCACCCAGCGGGTGGTGCTGCTCTCAGTGGTCTGGGGATCCGCGATCCTCGGCGTGCTGTTCCGGGTCTTCTGGCTCGACGCCCCCCGGTGGCTCTACCTGCCGCTCTACATCGGCCTCGGCTGGTCCGCGGTCTTCTTCATCCCCGGCTTCATCGACGGCGGTGCCTCCAAGCTCGGCAACGGCATGGCGGTCGCCGTGCTGGTGCTGATCGCCGTCGGCGGCGCGCTCTACACGTTCGGTGGCGTGGTCTACGGCGTGAAGCGCCCCAACCCGTGGCCGCAGTGGTTCGGGTTCCACGAGGTGTTCCACTCGTTCACGATCCTGGCGTTCATCACGCACTACGTCGGCGTCTCGCTGGCGACGTACTCGCTGCGCTGAGCGGTTACCTGCCCCTGGCTACCCTGGTCCGATGGCCACGATCGACCTGACCAACGACAACTTCGTCTCCCACGTCGAGGGCGACGACATCCTCCTGGTCGACTTCTGGGCGAGCTGGTGCGGCCCGTGCCGGCAGTTCGCCCCCACCTACGAGGCAGCGTCCGAGGCCAACCCGGACATCACCTTCGGCTCGGTCAACACCGAGGAGGAGCAGGAGCTGGCCTCCGCCGCCGGTATCTCCTCGATCCCGACGCTGATGGCGTTCCGCGACGGCATCCTGGTCTTCGCCCAGCCCGGCGCACTTCCGCCGGCCGCCCTCGATCAGGTGATCAGCGGGGTCCGCGGCCTCGACATGGACGACGTACGTCGCCAGATCGAGGCGCAGACCGCCGCCGACGGCTGATCATTCTCAGGCCTGCTTGACGAGCTTCTCGATCTTCTTGGCCCCGGCCTCGGTCAGCTCCGTCAGCGCGAACACGACCGCCCACATGCTGCCGTCGTCGATCTGGGCGGCGTCCTCGAAGCCGAGCTGCGCGTAGCGCATGCCGAACTTCTCCGCGGGCTTGAAGTAGCAGACGACCTTCCCGTCACGGGCGTAGGCCGGCATGCCGTACCAGGTCTTCGCATCCAGGTCGGGCGCTGCGGTGGTCACGATCGCGTGGATGCGCTCGGCCATCGAGCGGTCGGGCTCGGACATCTCGGCGATCTTGGCCAGGCAGGTCTCGAGGCCTTCAGCCTTCTTGGCGCCGGCCTTGCCTTCGGCCTTCAGCTCTGCGGCGTGCGCCTTCATCGCGGCGATCTCGGCCTTGCTGAACCCGGTGGTGGTGGTCATTTGAGCTCCTCGGTTGCGGTGGTCTTGGTGTGCTCACCACGTTAGGAGCGAGGCTGTCGGCGATGCTTCTCGATTCCTGATCGTTCGCCCAACTGCGTCACCAGGGCAGGGTGTGGGTGGAGAGCCACTGCTTGTCGAGCTCGGCGATCCGAGCCACGAACTTGTCTCCGAACTCCTTGGCGAGGGCCGGGTCCGTGGTCAGCTTCGCCACCCAGTCCGTCGAGATCTGGCTCCACTTCGGAGCGTTGATACCGAAGCGCTCGTACATCGGCTCGAAGGGCACCGGCCGGACGTCGCCCTCCTTGAGGTCCGTGTTGATCATCGCCAGCATCTCGAGGTACTCGTCGACCGTGGCGGTCGCGCGTGGACCCCCGTATGTGGACAGCGCCTCTTGGTAGAGGGGCATGTAGGCGAGGGCCACTGCGGCGGCCGTCGCGGGATCGCTCATCCGGGCGTTCCATCCCTGCATGGCCGCCTCCCAGGTCACCCGGTCGACGCCGTCGGCCTCGGCGATCTGCGCGCAGACCTCGAGATCGCCGTCGCAGTCGGCCATCTTGGCGGCCAGCTCGGCGAAGCGCTCGAGCGTGATCCCGCTGATCGGTTCGAGGGCGCCCGTCGAGCTCGGGGCACCACCGGCCGCCCCCGTCGTCGCGGCCTTGAACATGTCTCGAAGTCCCATGGACCGGGACCGTACTGCGTCCGTCGGCCTACGTCCGTCGGTGAAACCTGACTTTGCCGTTGGGTAGCCGCGCCGTTTCGTACGCCGGGTCGTGGGCGCGGGCGTGGTGGCGTGGGCAGAGGAGGCGGCCGTTGGTGAGGTCGGTGGTGCCGCCTTGTGACCAGGGTTGGTCGTGGTGGGCGTGGCACATGCCGGGTGGCGCGTCGCAGCCTTGCACGGTGCAGCCGCCCTGCTCGAGCATCAGCGCGATGCGTTGAGGTTCGGTGTGGAACCGGGTCTTCCGGCCGAGGTCGAGGACCTGGGACTTGGTGCCGAGGACGGCGGGGATGATCCCGGCCTCGCAGGCGAGCTTGCGGGCGAGGCCGGGTGAGATCCGGTGGCCGGTGTCGAGCTGGGCGGCTTTGAGTCCGCCCATCAGGGTCTCGAGGGTCATCGTGACCACGACGGTGGCGGACATGCCGCCGGCGTTCGGCAGCCTGTCGGTCGGGTAGCGGCTCGACGTACTCCATGAACGCCTGGCCCATCCGGTGGTCCGACGGGCGTCCTGGTTCGGGTGCCTGTCCGTCCACGCTGGCTCGGTGCTTGGGGGCGGCGTAGGCCATCAGGGCCTTCTTGAGCATCGCGCCGTGGGTGCTGGGGAGGGTGAACCGGCCGTGGCACTTGCCGTGGCCGTCCTCGAACATCCGGAACCTCGCGGCCGCCTCGGCGTCGCGCTCCTCCTTCTCGAGGACCTTGGCTTCGTGGGCCTCGCCGATCTCGGGTGCGATCACCTCGAGGATCCGTCTGCCGAGGATGCGTAGGGCTTTGGCGTCGTGCTCGGCGGCGTACCCCAGCAGGGTGGTCTGTGCCTGGGAGCGGATCTCGGGGTCGAGGTCCTCGGGGAGCGCCTCGATCGCGGCGATGATCACCTCGGCCTGGTCCACCAGCAGCTCGCCGTCGGCGAGCGCCAGCCGGACCGGCTCGTGGGCTTCGGTGGCCAGGCGCGGTGGCGAGCCTGGTCTTGCGGTGCGCACCAGCGCGGGTCAGCTGGGTCTCGCACGCCCACCAGTTCGCTGTCGAGGTGGCGTCGTTGGCGGCCTCGATCTCCACGGTCTGTCCGTGCGCGGCGACTCGGGTCTGGAGCTCGACGATCTGTGCCTCCAGCCGGGTGAGCTGGACCATCGTCTGGCCGGTCGCGGCTGGCGCTCATCGACCAGAGCGGGACGTCGCGGACGTCCTTGAGAAGGTCCTCGATCCGGGCAGCCGCGACCTCGATCGGGTGTCCCCGACCAGTGGTGTGCGCGCTGCCTGTCATGGGTCGATTCTGGCACCGACCACCGACATTCAAAGCCGCCCGAAATCCGCTGTGGAGAGGCCAGGACGGACGCTCGGTTGTGGAGGTTTCCCGCACCGTTGAGCCGAAATCCCCCGCACCCACCGCAAGCCGGCGACGTCGCCCAACCACGCGCGAACCTCGCCCGCATCGCTGCCTATCGGTCGCAACCACAACGACCCGTCACATGCTGTGCCCGACCCCGAGCGTGCGGTGGCTACTTCTTAGGGATCGTCGTCCCGCGGCCGTGCAGCATCGTGATCATCTTGACCAGCTGCTGGTCGGCCTTCTCGGTGCGCTTGAACGTCGTCAGCGCGAGGAGGGGCTTGAAGCGCTGCTTGGTGATCGCCTTGGGGTAGGTGAACTCGCGCAGGCCGTCGGGGCCGTGGATCCGGCCGAAGCCGGAGTCGCCGACGCCGCCGAAGGGGAGGCTCGGAACGCCGGCGAAGGTGATCACGCCGTTGATCGCGGTCATGCCGGCCTTGATCCGCTCGGCGATCTCCATGCCGCGCGCCTTCGAGAAGACCGTCGACCCCAGGGCATAGCGCGTGCCGTTGGTGAGCTCGACCGCCTCGTCCATGTCCCGCACCTTCGCGACCGTCATCGTCGGCCCGAACGTCTCGTCCTGCACGGCCAGCGAGTCCTCGGGTACGTCGACCAGGATCGTCGGCTGCACGAACCGCTCCCCCACAGCGTCGGCGCCACCCACGACCGCGCGTCCGCCGCGGTCCAGGGCGTCCTGGATGTGCGAGCGGATGATGTCCATCTGCTTGGGCATCGTGATCGGGCCCATCTGCGCGCCCGGACCGTCGTCGGCGCGGAGATCCTTCGCCTTGGTCACCAGCTGGTCGAGGAACTCGTCGTACACCCGCTCGTGCACGTAGACCCGCTCGACACCAGCGCAGGTCTGGCCCGCGTTGGCGCAGGCGCCCCAGAGCGCGGCGTCCGCCGCGGCTTCGATGTCGGCGTCGGAGTCGACGATGAGCGCGTCCTTGCCGCCGGCCTCGATCACCACCGGGGTGAGGGTCTCCGAGCAGGCCGCCATCACCCGCTTGCCGGTCTCGGTCGAGCCGGTGAACGCGACCTTGTCGACGCCGGCCCGGCACAGCGCCGCGCCGGTCTCGCCCAGCCCGGTGACGACCTGCAGCACCGGCCGACCCACAGCCTCCTGGAAGGTCCGGGCCAGCCACTCGCCGACGCCGGGCGTGTACTCGCTGGGCTTGAAGACCACCGCGTTGCCGGCCGCGAGCGCGTAGGCGATCGAGCCCATCGGGGTGAAGACGGGATAGTTCCAGGGGCCGATCACGCCGACGACGCCGAGCGGCATGTAGGCCACGCTCGCCGACTGGTTGGCCATCACCAGGCCCGAGGGCACCCGCCGGCGCTTCAGCACCTTCTCCGCGTTCCCACCGGCCCAGGCCAGGTGGTCGATCGCCAGCGCCGCCTCGAGCGTCGCGTCGCCGTGCGGCTTGCCGGTCTCCTGGTGCATCACGTCGGCCAGCTGTGCGATCCGACGGGTGATCACGCCCTTCCAGGCGTTCAGGTGCGTCTCGCGCTCGTCGTACGTCAGCGCCGACCACCACCCGGCGGCCTCACGGGCCTGGGCCACTGCGGCCCGCACCTCCTCGTCGCCGTGCACCGGGTGCGTCGCGACCACGTCGCCGGTGATGGGGTTGAGGGAGTCGAACGTCGCACGCGTCTCGGTCACAGTCATGAGGCACTCCTGATCAGCTCGGCCGCCTTCTCGGCGACCATGATGGTGGGGGCGTTCGTGTTGCCGCGGGGTACGGCGGGCATCACCGAGGCATCGGCGACCCGCAGGCCCGCGACACCACGCACCCGGAGCTCGGGGTCGACCACCGCGTCCTCGCCCGTGCCCATCGCGCAGGTCGAGGTCGGGTGGTAGAGGGTCTGGGTCCAGGTGCGGATGTGCTCGACGAAGTCGTCGTCGCTGGGACCGGCGGGCAGCTGCCACGGCCGGTCGAGGTACGACGACAGCTCGCCCTGGGTGCAGATCTCCCAGGTGCGCTTCACGCCGGCGAGCAGTGCGTCGAGGTCGGTCTGGTCCTCGAGGTAGGCCGCGTCGATGGCGGGGTGCCAGGCCGGGTCGGCGGAGCGAAGCCGGATCGAGCCGCGGCTGGCGATCGACACCAGGGTCGGGGCGGCGGTCACCATCCGGCTGGTCGGCTCGTGCAGGCCGTTGTCGTAGAACCCGCTCGGCGCCATGTGGATCTGCAGGTCCGGCGCCGGGAGCCCGTCGCGGCTGGCGAAGAATGCGCCTGCCTCGCCGACGTTGGAGGCCAGCGGCCCGTTGCCGCGCGCCTTCCAACGGCCGAAGTTGCGGAGGTTGTTGAGCTGCGCGAGGTCCGTGGCGCCGCGGGTGTACCAGAGCAGCGGCACGATCGCGTGGTCCTGGAGGTTGCTGCCGACCCCCGCCAGGTCGACCTTCGCGGTGATCCCGTGCTCGGCCAGGTGCGTGGCCGGACCGATGCCCGACAACATCAGCAGCTGCGGGGTGTTGATCGATCCGCCGCAGAGGATCACCTCGCGCCTGGCCCGCACCTCTTGCGTGGTGCCGCCCTGCCGGAACGAGACGCCGACCGCACGCTCGCCCTCGAGCACGATGCCGGTCGCCAGCGCGCCGGTCGCGACGGTGAGGTTGCGCCGGGCCCGAGCGGGCTTGAGGTACGCCTCGTTCGTCGAGCAGCGGCGGCCCTTGCGGCAGGTCACCTGATAGAGCCCGGCGCCCTCCTGCTCGGCGCCGTTGAAGTCGTCGTTGGGCTTCAGCCCGGAGCTGACCGCGCTGGACACGAACGCCTGGCTGAGCGGGTGCGTGTAGACCCGGTCCTCGACGTGCAACGGCCCGGACCGCCCGTGCAGCGGCGCGCCGAGCCGGGTGTTGCCCTCGGACCGCATGAAGTAGGGAAGTACGTCGTCGAAGCCCCACCCCGTGGCGCCGTACTGGTCGCGCCAGGCGTCGTAGTCGGCCCGGTTGCCGCGGATGTAGATCATCGCGTTCATCGAGGAGCAGCCGCCGAGCGCCTTCATCCGCGGCCAGTAGGCGCGTCGTCCGTTGAGCTGCTTCTGCTCGGTGGTGCTGTAGTTCCAGTCCCACTTCGTCTTGAACAGCGACGGGAACGCCGCGGGGATCATCACCTCGTCGGCGTCGGCCTCGCCGCCGGCCTCGAGGAGCAGCACCGAGTTGCCCGTGTCCTCGGTCAGTCGCGCGGCCAGCACCGCCCCGCCGCTGCCGGCGCCGACGATCACGTAGTCATAGGTGTCGTCGCTCACGCTGACGAACCTACCCGTGCCAACGTGTCGCAGACAGAGCCGTGTCAAGGTCCGGCACCTCGGTGACCGGCCGCTCGCAGACGAACCCGCGACAGACGTACGCCGCCGCCCGGCCGTCGACCGGATGCCGGCCCTCCAGCAGCGGGATTCCGTCCACCGGGCCTTCGGCGACCACGACCACGGACCCCAGGTGTCGCCGCGCCCGGGCTTCGAGCGCGTCCCGGTCCTCCCCCGCCGGTCCCACGATCGCGATCTCGAGCGGCCCGTCCACCATCGTCATCGCGGCCGCGAGCGACCAGCCGGCGAACCGCGCCGCTCGCTCGGCGATCGGGGCGACCGTCGCCAGCGCCGCCTCGGCGGCGTCGCGGTGCCGGCCGGAACCGGTCAGCGCGGCGTACGTCGACAGCGCGTGCACCATCGCGGACAGCCCCGACGGGGAGGCGTTGTCGGAGGGGTCCCGTGGCCGGGTGACCAGGGCCTCGGCGTCGTCCGCGGTGTCGAAGAAGCCGCCGCCGTCGGCCGCGAAGTGCTCGAGCGCGGTGTCGAGCAGCCGCCCGGCCCGCTCGAGCCAGACCGGGTCGCCGGTCGCCTGCAGCAGGTCGAGGAACCCGGAGGCGACGCACGCGTAGTCCTCGAGCACCCCCGCCGGGCTGCCCACCACGCCGTCGCGCGACACCCGGCGCAGCCGGCCGTCGACCAGGTGCACGCGGTCCAGCAGCTCGCCCGCGGCGACCGCCGCCTCGACGTACGCCGGCAGGCCGATGCGGGTACCGGCGACGCAGAGCCCGCTGATCGCCAGCCCGTTCCAGGCGGCGACCACCTTGTCGTCGCGGGCCGGGCGCTCCCGGTGCTCGCGGGCCGCCCGCAGCCGACGCTGTACGTCGAACCAGCGCTCCAGGTCGTCGGGGTCCTCGCGCAGCTGCAGCGTCGAGCTGCCGTGCTCGAAGGTGCCTGCCTCGGTCACGCCGAGCAGAGCCGCGGCCCACGGCCCGTCGTCCGGGCCGAGCACCTCGGTGAGCTGCGCCGGTGTCCAGACGTAGAACGTGCCCTCCGCCCCCTCGGAGTCGGCGTCGAGCGCCGAGGCGAACCCGCCCTCGGCCGTGTGCAGCTCGCCGAGCAGGAAGTCGGCGATGCCCTCGGCCGCCCACACGCCGACCGGGGTGCCCCAGTCGGCGTAGACGCGCAGGAGGAGCGCGTTGTCGTAGAGCATCTTCTCGAAGTGCGGCACCACCCAGTCGGCGTCGACGCTGTAGCGGGCGAAGCCGCCTGCGAGCTGGTCGTGGATGCCGCCGCGGGCCATCGCCTCCAGCGTCCCCGCAGCCATCGAGAGCGCGGGCTCCGAGCCGTGCCGGAGCAGGAACTCCAGCACCATCGACGGCGGGAACTTCGGCGCGCCGCCGAAGCCGCCGCGGTCGGCGTCGTACTCCTTGGCCAGCTGGTGCACCGCCAGGTCCAGCGTCTCCGGGCCGATCGGCGCAGCCGCCGCGGCGAGCGGCTGGCGCAAGTGGTCGCGCAGCGTCCCGGCCACCCGGCGTACGTCGTCGCCCTTCGTCTGCCAGGCATCGACGAGCGCGGCCAGCACCTGCCGGAACGCCGGCTGGCCGTGCCGCGGCTGGTCAGGGAAGTAGGTGCCGGCGAAGAACGGGTTGCCGTCGTGGTCGAGCACGACCGTCATCGGCCAGCCGCCGTGCCCGGTCATCGCGGTGGTCGCCTGCATGTAGACCGCGTCCACGTCCGGCCGCTCCTCACGGTCGACCTTGACGCTGACGAAGTGCTCGTTGAGGTACGCCGCGGTGGCCTCGTCCTCGAACGACTCGTGCGCCATCACGTGGCACCAGTGGCAGGCGGCGTACCCCACCGACAGCAGCACGGGTACGTCACGCCGCCGCGCTTCCTCGAATGCGGCCGGCTCCCACTCCCACCAGTCGACGGGGTTGTCGGCGTGCTGGAGCAGGTACGGGCTCGTCGCAGACGCGAGGCGATTCGGCACGCTCCCCACGCTAACCCGCGCACCCGTGCCGTGTGAGGCCTCACCGCGACGTCGGGATCCGTGACCGGGGCGCGGTCAGCGGCTCTTGATCGCAGCGACGTCGAACTCGAGCCTTACCTTGTCGGACACCATCACGCCACCGCTCTCGAGCGCGGCGTTCCAGGTCAGACCCCAGTCCTTGCGGTGGATGACGGCCGCTCCCTCGAACCCGACCCGAAGGTTGCCGAACGGGTCCAAAGCCGAGCCGGTGTGCTCGAACGGCACGCAGACCGGCCGGGTGACGCCCTTGATGGTCAGGTCGCCGGTGATCGTCCACTCGTCGTCACCCTCCCTGTCAACCGAGGTCGAGTCGAAAGTGATCTCCGGGAACTGCTCGCTGTCGAAGAAGTCCCCCGAGCGGAGGTGATCGTCGCGCTGCTGCTGGCCGGTGGTGATGCTGTTGGCGACGATCGTGATCGAGACAGAGGACTTGCTCGGGGTGGCGGTGTCGATGTGGGCGGTGCCGGAGACCTCGGTGAACGCGCCGCGGACCTTGGTCACCATCGCGTGCCTGGCGACGAACCCGAGGCGGGTGTGTGCGGGGTCGATGCTGTAGCTGCCTGCGATGTCCTCAAGGACGGCCGTCGGAGCATCGAATGTGTCGGTTTGATTGGTCATGCTGACTCCTGCGTGAGTTGGAATGAGTGGTTGACGCCTGAACGGGCAGTTGCCGGACCATGCGTCCGACTCGACTGCGGTGCGACCGTGCGACGGCCCTGCCCGTCTCCGGTATCGCCTGCGCCGAGATCAGGGTCGGACTTCGTACACGGCGTTGAACGGCGTCTCCGTGGCCCGCCGGAACCGGGCGAACCCGCCCTGCTCGGTGACATGCCTGGTCCGTGCCTCGCCGGCTTGGGCGCCGAGCGCGAGACCGACCTCTTGGCTGCGCGAGTTCGGCACGCAGATCATCGTGGAGGCGGAGTAGAAGATGCGGCCGACCGGGTTGAGATTGTCCTCCAGCTGGTCGGCGGCGTTCGGTTCGACCAGCAGCCAGGTGCCGTCCTCGGCGAGGGTGGAACGGACGTGTGCCGCGATGCCGACCGGGTCGCCCATGTCGTGGAGGCTGTCGAAGAAGGTCACCAGGTCGTAGCCGCGGCCCGAGTAGCTGCTCGCGTTGGCGACCTCGAACGTGCACCGCTCTGCCACTCCGGCCTCGGCTGCCGCCTTGCGGGCTGCCTCGATGGACGGCGCGTGCACGTCGCTCCCCACGAACGTCGCATTGGGAAAGGCCTTCGCCATGAGGATGGTCGATGAGCCGTAGCCGCAGCCGACGTCGGCGACGCGGGCGCCGGTCTCGAGTTCGGCAACGACACCGTCCAGAGCGGGAAGCCAAGCATCCACCAGGTTGCCGATGTAGCTCGGCCGGAAGAACCGGTCCGTGCCGTCGAACAGGTTGTGGTCGTGCTCTTCCCAACCGACCCCGCGACCGGTGCGGAACGCCTCGGCGATCAAGTCGACGTCGGCGATCGTCGAGGCCGCGACCTGCAGACCGCCAGGTGCGAAGATCGGGTTGTCAGGGCTGGTCAGCGCGAATGCCTGCTCTTCGGGGAGCCGGAACTCCTGCGTCGCCGCCTCGTACTCGACGTAGCCGCTCGCGGCCTGGGCGGCGAGCCACTCGGCCAGGTAGCGCTCGGGGTAGCCAGTCCTCTCCGCGAGCTGCGCGGCGGTCACCGGTCGGCTGTCGCCCAGCGCTACGTATAGCCCGAGCCGGTCGCCGAGGAGGACGGTGGAGGCGTGGAGCACGGCTCCTAGGTCGTCGGCGAAGCGGCCGACGAACGCGTTGAGCCGGTCATCGTTGATGGTCATGGTGGGGTTCCTTCTGCGTTGTGATTCGCGGACGAAGCCCACGCTGCCGGGGGGCGATAGCGGTTCCGTAGCGGCCGGGTAGCCGGAACGGGCACGATGTCCGGGTGGAGATCGACCTGCTGGGCAGGTTCGCCGTCCGCCGCGGGGGCCGCGCAGTCGACGCCGCCGAGTTCGGCGGTCGGCGCGTGCGCCAGCTGGTCCGGATCCTCGCCGCCGAGCGCGGCCACGTGGTGTCGCGAGACGCGCTGATCGATGCGCTGTGGGGCGAGCAGCTCCCGGCCGATCCCGGAACCAACCTCAACGTCGTGGTGAACCGGGCCCGCCGCGCCCTCGGTGAGCCAGAGGTGATCCAGACCGGGAGCGGCGGCTACCTACTGCGGGAGGGAACGGAAGTCCTGGTCGATGTCGAAAGGTTCGAGGAGCTGGTCGACCAGGCCCGCGCCGCCCGGACACGGGAAGACGACGACACCGCAGCCCGCGCAGCGCAGGCGGCGCTCACCCTGTGGGACGAACCCCTGGCCGAGGATGCCTACGCCGATTGGGCGCAACCGCACCGTGACCGGCTCGAGCGGCTCCACCAGGACACCCTGGAGATCGGCGCTGCCGGCCTGCTCGCGGTGGGGAACGCCCGCGATGCCGTCGCCCTGGCCGCGCAGGCGGTGGCATGCCAACCGCTCCGGGAGGCGGCGTACCTGCTGCTGATACAGGCGTGCGCAGCCGACGGCGACCAGGCGGCGGCGGTCGCGGCGTACCTCGACCTGCGCCGGATGCTCGCCGACGAGCTCGGGATCGATCCCTCACCGGCAGCAGTAAGCATCTACGAGCAGCTGCTGCACGGCACACTGCCGGCCCGCACGCTGACTTCGCGAGCCCGATCGCCTCGCGCGGTCGAGCCGCCGCTGGTCGGCCGCGACCGGGAGCTCAGTGAGCTGCTCAAGCTGGGTACCCACCAACGGACCGCCGTCGTCTATGGCCGCTCCGGCTCGGGGAAGTCGCGCCTCCTCAACGCCCTGGCTGGCCAGACCTCGCTGCCGGTGCTCTGGGCGAGGGCGGTGCTGCCGGAGCGCGAGGAGCCGTGGAGTCTGGCACGCTCACTGGTGCAGACCCCACCGGCGGTCGAGGTCGACCCACACCAGCTGCTGGGCGCCACCACCCTCGCCGCCCTGGTCGATGTATTGCCAGACGTCGCTGCGACCGGACCGGCGGTCGACTCACGTTCCCGGCGCGCGCTGGTCCAGCAGGGCCTCCTCAGGATCGTCGAGGCGACCGCCCCCTCCCTGGTGGTCGTTGACGACCTGCAGTGGGCCGATTCGAGCAGCCTGGACCTGCTGGCGTTGCTCGCAGGACGGCCTTCGGACGTCGCTATCGTGTTCGCCTACCGTCCCGAGGAGGTTCCTCAGGACTCGCCGGTGGCGCGGATCCTGGCAGCCGTCGGTGAAACCCGGCCCGTCGAGGTACCTCTTGGTCCGCTCGGCGTCGAGGCCCTGGAGCGCCTGGTTCCCTCGTCGTCCGTCGCAGCCGCGCTTACGGAGCACACCGACGGAACACCGTTCGCGGTGCTTCAGGTCGTGCGCAAGCTCGAAGGCGAGGGCCTGTTGCGACGCAGCCCGGTTGGCGGCTGGGGGCTGGTCGAGGAGCCAGCGCCGAACCGGGTGCGCGAGTTGGCCCACGCGGATCAACGAGACACGGCGTGGCGTCAGTTCGAACGTCTACCCCGCGATGCCCGCGCCCTGCTGGCTGCCCTGTCCTTGCTGGCGCGCCCGGTGCCGGTGCGGCTCCTTTCGACCGCGTGTGGGACCTCGA
The DNA here is from genome assembly GCA_963809015.1 of uncultured Actinomycetota bacterium. Classification (GTDB taxonomy): domain Bacteria; phylum Actinomycetota; class Actinomycetes; order Propionibacteriales; family Nocardioidaceae; genus Nocardioides. The sequence goes on along the minus strand of CAWEHX010000008.1, from coordinate 169,343 downwards.
CCGACGAGACGATCCGAACACTTCGAGACTTGGCCCGCAACCACTTGGTGCGCCATGACACCGAGGGTTTCCGCGTCGACCACGACGTCGTGGGCGAGACCATTCGCGACCGCCTCGATCCGGTGGAGCGGGCAGGGCTGCACCAGCACATTGCTGACGCCCTCGCTGACGACGAGGGACCGGTCGACGAGCTGGCACGACACCTTGCCGGTGCCGGGGACTCGGTGGCCGCCGCGGCAGCGTATGCGAGCGCGGCGAAAGCACGGGTGGACCGGTTCGCCGATCACGAGGCAGAGCAGCTCGCTTCCGAGGGGCTCGCGCTGCATCCCACCGCAGCTGTCCGCAGCACGCTCTTGGAGGTGCGTGCGGAGAGCCTTGCCCGTAAGGGTGACCTGAAGGCGGCCCGCGACGACCTGCGTGACGCTCTCGCCGCCACGACCACACGCCCTGCACGCTCCCGTCTCCTGACTCGAATGGCCCAGCTGAGCTTTGGCACAGAGGACCTGCTCCGCGCCCGCGAGCTGGCGGACCTTGCGCTCGCCGAAGCCGGTGACGATCCCGGTGCGCGGGCCCGCGCGACCTACGTCCGCGCGCTGGTGGACATGAACATAGGCCGGCCGGAGCTCGCCGATGACGGCTTCGACGAGGCGCTCGCCCTGTTCACCTCCGTCGGTGACGCCGCCGGGATGGCCGACATCGTCGAGGCCCGGGCGATGACCACCTTCGGTTTCGGGGACATCATCGGGGGCATCGAGCAGTTCGATCGTGCCGCCAGGCTTTTCACCGACAGCGGCAACCTGCTGCGCGCGGTGTGGCCACGGTCGACCGGGGGGTATGGGCTCCACTTCGCCGGCCGTCCGTCGGAGGGGTTGGAGGAGACCAGCGCGGCCCTCGAGCTCTCGCGCCGGCTCGGGTACGCCGAGGGTGAAGCGATGACGCTCTACCACCACGCCGAGGTGCTAGTCGGGTGCGGCCGTGCCGACGAGGCGCTCATGAACGCCGAGACCGGCCTGGCCCTCGGTCGACGTCTCGGACACCGTGCGTCGATGGCCACCACGTCGCTCGCCCTCGGTGTCGCCCATGCGGCTCTCGGGCACACCGCCGACGCCGTTGCCGCGTTCGAGGAAAGCCTGCAAATCAGTGGTGAGCACCTCAACGTGCTGTTCCGGTGCTGGGGGCATGCCCGGCTGGCGGTGGTACTGCTCGACCAGGGTCGTCTCGCCGACGCTGCCACCCACGTCGACGAGGCCCTCGCTCTTGGCCCGGACCTTGCACAGTACGAGGCACGGCTCGCTCGCTGCGAGCTCGCGGTTCGCCGCAACGACGACGACGCGGGCGCCCTCATCGAGAAGGCACTCGTAGCTGCGGCCAAGGGCGGCCATGCCGTCACAATGGACCGGCTCAATCAGCTGCGAAAGCTCATCACCGCCCCCGGTTGACCAGCGAACGGTGGTGACGGCTCCAGCGATCATCACGGGGACCCGCCTCCAGGGTCGTGGGCACCAGGTGTCCCTGAGGGCCGAGGCGGCGCCCAGCAGCATGCCCGTCGGGCCGGAACCGACGATGAGTGTTCGCATGCCGTGCCCACCGCACCGTCCACCTCGCGATTACACCCGGAGTGTCAAGTGAGCCAGCTTCACGTCAAGCCGGGGGGTCACGTGCGCTCGCGCGGCAACGTAACTGACCGGCAGGGGTTCGCTCTGGCAGTATCTGGGCACGCCTACATCCCGGAGGTAGCTCCATGCGCATCCGTTTCCGTCCCGCCGCCACGCTGGCGGCAATCCTCGTCCTGACGCTGGCCGCCTGCGGAGGTGACGGAGACGACGGCGAGGAGTCGAGCGGACCGTCCAGCGAGGGCGCGTGCGCGGACGACCCCACCGGCCTGCTCGCAGAGGTGTGCGAGGCGGGCGTGCTCACGGTGTCCACCGACCCGGCGTACCCGCCGCAGTCCAGCCTCAACGAGCAGACGGGTGAGTACGAAGGCTTCGACATCGACGTCGCCACCGAGATCGCCGAGCGGCTCGGCGTCGACGTCGCCTGGGAGGCGCCCTCCTGGGACGTCATCACCGCGGGCAGCTGGAACGGTCGCTGGGACACCACCGTCGGCTCGATGACGCCGACCAACGACCGCCAAGAGGTCCTGTACTTCACCGAGCCCTACAACTACACGCCCGCCGTGGTCGTGACGCTGGCGGACAACGATGACGTCGAAGACCTGACGACCGACCTCGACGGCACGAAGATCGGTGTGTGCGCCGGCTGCACCTACGAGCAGTTCCTCAACAAGGAGCTGACGATCGACGGCTACGAGTTCGACTTCGTCATCGACGACGCCGAGGTGTCCGGATACGACACCGACACCACGGCGCTGCAGGACCTGGCCAATGGTCGCCTCGACGCTGTGATCACGTCGGTGACGACCGCCCAGGGCTACATCGACGCCGGCAACCCGGTGAAGATCGTGGGCGACCCGGTCTTCTACGAGCCGCTCTCGGTCGGCTTCGACAAGAGCTCGGACCCGTCCTCGGAGAGCCTGTACGAGGCAGTGGACGAGATCGTCGGGGAGATGCACGAGGACGGCACGCTCACCGCGTTGTCGGAGGAGTGGTACGGCCTGGACCTCACCACGCAGGAGTGATCGTCCAGAGGAAGGCACACGCCCATGGGTGACACCTGGGAGCGGGTCCAGCTGGCCTCCGCGAGGGTGCCGTTCCGGCTGAAGGTCGCCGCCGTGTGGGTCGTGTTGTTCGCGGTGATGGCGTTCCTCGGAAACGCCGCCCAGTTCGACACGCAGTGGATCCGCGACAACCTCAGGTACATCGTGGGTGGCATCCGGTACACGATGTTGATCGCGCTCGGCGGCATCGTGATCGCCGTCGTGCTGGCACTCGTCGGGGCCCTGGCCCGGATCTCGCACAACTCGGTGGCCTACGGCATCGCCGGGTTCTACGTGTCCTTCTTCCGCGGCACGCCGCTGATCGTGCAGATGTTCTTGCTCTTCCTGGCCCTGCCGCCGGTCGGCCGGAACCTGGCGGCGGAGTACTCGTGGCTGCCCGCCGGCTTCGATGACGCACTGCTCCTGGAGGCCGCCACCGCGGGCACCATCGCGCTCGGCCTCAACTACGGCGCCTACATGACCGAGATCTTCCGCGCCGGCATCCAGTCGGTGGCCGGCGGCCAGGGCGAGGCGGCCGATGCGCTCGGCATGACGTACCGCCAGAAGATGCGCAAGGTGGTGCTGCCCCAGGCGTTCCGGGTGATCATCCCGCCCACCGGCAACGAGTTCATCGCGATGATGAAGGACACTGCCCTGGTTTCGTTCCTGGGCACCACCATCGCGAGCCTGGAGGTCTTCCGCCGGGCCCAGCTCCTCGGCAAGGCGGACTACAGGAACCTGGAAGCCTACGTCGCGGCCGCCCTCGTCTACTGGGGCCTGACCGTGGTCTTCACGTTCTTCCAGGCCCGGCTCGAGAAAAGGATCGGGCGAGGGTACGACCGCGCCCATGTCGCGCGCGCCATGGCTGCTGCGTCGGAGCAGGGTCAGCCACACGGCGGAGGTCACGGCGGATGAGCGACGACGTGGTGGTGCGCATCGAGGGGCTGCACAAGAGCTTCGGGCGCCTCGAGGTGGTCCGCGGCGTCGACATGGAGGTCCACCGCGGCGAGGTGGTGGTGATCTTCGGGCGCTCCGGCTCCGGCAAGTCCACGGTGCTCCGCTGCGTGAACTTCATCGAGGACCCGACCAAGGGCTCGATCGAGGTCTCCGGCATCCGCCTCGAGGGCGGGCACCGCACCCGGCGCAAGCGCGAGGAGATCCGTCAGCTCCGGCTGCGCGTGGGCATGGTCTTCCAGCAGTTCAACCTGTTCCCCAACATGACGGTGCTCGACAACGTCCTGTGCGCCCCCCGATGCGCCGGGGTGAGCAAGGCGGAGGTCACCAAGCGAGCCCAGGACCTCCTCGACCGGGTCGGCCTGGCCGACAAGGCAGGCGAGCACCCCATCCGGCTCTCGGGTGGTCAGCAGCAGCGCGTCGCCATCGCCCGCGCGCTCGCGATGGAGCCCGACGTGATGCTCTTCGACGAGCCGACCTCGGCGCTCGACCCGGAGCTCACCGGCGAGGTGCTCTCGGTCATGAAGACGCTCTCCACCGACCTGCACATGACGATGATGGTGGTCACCCACGAGATGGGCTTCGCCCGCGAGGTCGCCGACCGGATGGCGTTCTTCCACGAGGGCCGGATCCTCGAGATGGGCTCGCCCGAGCAGCTGATCACGTCACCGGAGCACGCCGAGACCCGGGCGTTCCTCGACGCGGTGCTCTGACCACGAACCGGCTCAGGTGCGTTCGCGCAACCAGGTCTGGGTGCCCGGGGCCAACCCCTTGAGCTTCGGCGTACCCGCGATCGGGGCGACCAACAGCGACGTCCCTTCGGGGAGGCTCCACTTCAGCTCGTGGTAGACGCGCGACAAGGAGTCGTCGCTGTCGACCAGGAGTAGCCCCGCGGCCGCGACGTGCATCTCCCGCCACGGGCCCGGCAGCGGCTCAGGAACAGGCTCGGACGCCCACGCGATGAAGACGGTCACCCGAGTGACGCTAGCCGGGGAGCGTGCTCAAGCGGAGTGTTCGAGCACCTCCGGGGCGGGCGTCCCCAGGGCCGGCGCCTTCCGGCCCAGCACTAGCCGCCAGGCGATCACGAGCAGGACCAAGGTGATACCGACCAGGATCGCCGTCTCGATGATCTGGAAGTCCCAGAACCGGTCCGCCGGGTGGTACCCGAACGGCTGCACCGCCCGGTTGTCGCCGCCGACCGGTCCGGACACCTGGATGTCCGAGGGCACCCAGCCCTTGGCCGCCACGCCGGGGTCGTCGGTCATCACGGGGTCCTGGTAGCGGGGACGCAGCGCGAACTCCACAGGGATCCGCACCGCGAGGTAGCCGACGATGGTGATCGCGGCCGCAACGATCGTGCGCCGCACGATGACGCCGGCCAGGATCCCGATGGCGACCGCCACCAGCATGTAGCCGGTGAAGACGGGAACCGCCTGGTTGAACTTGTCCTGCGTGAACGGATGAGGTGCGAGTGGCCCGAACCACCAGCTCACGGCTGCGGCGAGCAAGGCGGCGAACACCGCCACTCCGCCGAGCACCATGGCCAGCTTGGTCGCCAGCCAGCGGGTCCGCGTGACCCCCTGGGTCCAGACCAGCCGCCAGGTGCCCTGCTCGAACTCCCGCGCGAGCAGCGGCGCGCCGATGAGCATTCCGGTCAGCATCGGGAGGAACGGCAGCCAGACGGCGAACTGCTCCGGAAGCTGGGCGTACTCGCCCTCGAAGGCATCGAGGGTCGTGAAGCAGGACTCGGGGAAGTCGCCGTCGCCCCCGAACATCACCCGCTGGCACGCAGCGACTCCGTCCCGGTCGTACGCGTCGTGCATCGGGATGCCGTGGAGCAGCACCAAGAGGCCGAGCAGGGCCAGCACGATCACCGCGCCCAGCACCTCTCCTCGATGCTGTCGCCAGATGAGCCAGGTCATGACTGCAGCTCCTTCCCGGCGTACGACGTATCGGCGACGCCGTGCGAACGCTGCAGGTAGGCGAGCACCAGCTCCTCCAGGCTCACCGGGTGCGCCTCCCATCCCGGCATCGGCTCGGCCGCTCCGACGTGGGCCACCACGTGGGCGTGCCGGTCCCCCTGGTCCACGTGGATGACCCCGGGACCGTCCGGGACGTGCGTGCTGGGACCGGTCATCGACCGGTGGCTGTCGATGAGCTCGTCGATGTCGCCGGCGAGCTGGACGCGTCCCTCGGTGATCAGCACGAGGTAGTCACAGACCCGTTCCAGCTCCGCGACGTTGTGGGAGGACAGCAGCACCGTGAGGTCGCCGTCGGCGACGGTGGCCATCAGCGTCTTCATGAAGTCGCGCCGGGCCAGTGGGTCCAGGCTCGCCACCGGCTCGTCCAGGATCAGGAGCCGGGGTCGCTTCGCCAGGGCCAGCGTCAGCGCCAGCTGGGCCTGCTGCCCGCCGGAGAGCTTGCCGGCCGGCTTGTCGAGCGGGATGCCCAGGTCCGCCAACCGCCGCTCGGCGAGGGCCTGGTCCCAGTTCTGGTTGAGGGCCCGACCCATGTGCAGCAGGTCGCTGACCCGGAACCGCCGATAGACCGGGTGGTCCTGGGCCACGAAGCCGAGCTGCGAGAGCGCCGTCACCGACTCCGCCGGCGCGTACTCGCCGAAGAGCGCGACCGACCCGGACGTGGGCCGGATCAGGCCCGCTGCCAGCTGGAGCAGCGTCGTCTTGCCGGCGCCGTTCGGGCCGACCAGCGCGATCACCCGACCGGCAGGGAGCGCCAGGTCGCAATCCTGCAGCGCCCAGTTGTTCCGGTACCGCTTGCCGAGACCTGACGTCACCACGGCCGCGCTCATGCCGCGCCCGCCTCGGCTAGTTCCCGGCGAACCACCGCGACCAGCGCGCCGACCGCCTCGTCATCCAGTCCTGCCTCGTGGGCACTCGCGAGCCACCGCTCCAGGCCACGCCGCAGGGTCGCGTACCTCGCCGGAGCCACCGGGTTCGCCGGCGCCCCCGTCACGAACGTGCCGACACCGGGCTTGGCCGAGACCAACCCTTCCTGCTCCAGCTGTCGGTAGGCCTTCGACACCGTGTTGGGGTTGATCGCGAGCTGCTCGACCGCCTCCCGGATCATCGGCAGCCGGTCGCCGTCCTTCAGGTAGCCCAGCAACACCGCCTGCCTGACCTGATGGACCAGCTGTAGGTACGGCGGTACTCCCGACCTGCTCTCCAGGCGAAACACGAACATCCCGGCCTCCTCTGCTTTCCTATGATGCTAGTAAAGCAGAGAAAGTGCGGCAGGCAAGGGCGGCCGCACTTTGTCTGGACCGGTCCCTAGGCGAACGGGCTCTCGTCGAGCGTCAGGGTCGTGGTGCGCTGCTCGCCGTCGTGCGTCCAGGCGATCTCCACGCTGTCGCCCGGGTCCAGCTGGCCGAGGGCGCCGAGCAGGTCGGAGACCTCGCCGACGGGTGTCTCGCCCACCGCGGTGATCAGGTCGCCGGCGGCGATCCCGGCCTCCGCGGCCGGGCTCTCGGGTGCCACCTCGGCAACCGGGAGGCCCTCGACGGTGCCGGTGTCCTCGCTCACGGTCACGCCCAGGTACGCCGGCGGCCCGACGTGCACATCACCCTCCTCCGCGCCGGCCGCGATCTGCTGCACGACGGCGATCGCGTCCTCGATGGGTACGGCGTAGCTGTCGCTCGCCCCGCTCGACGAGGCAGCGGTGGTGATCCCGACGACCTCTCCCTCGTCGTCGACCATCGGCCCGCCGGAGTAGCCGGGAACGGCCGCGGCGTTCGTCTGCAGCAGTCCGCTCAGCGACTCGGCGTGGGGCGGCGAGGTCGTGATCGCCTGCTCGGTCGCGGTGATCGTCCCGCTGACCGCCGAGAGGCTGCCCTGGCCGCGGGCGTTGCCGATCGCGGTGACGTCGTCCCCCGTCTCGTCGTCGTCGCCGTCGTCGTCGATGGTGGCGGTGTCCAGGTCGCTCGCGTCGTCGAGCTGTACCAACGCGACATCGGCCACGTCGTCGTACCCGAGGACCCGGCCGGAGTACGTCTCGCCGGTCGAGGCCACCGTCGCGGTGATCTCCGAGGAGCCGTCGACGACGTGGTAGTTGGTGAGCACCAGGCCGTCGTCACTCAGCACCAGACCCGTCCCGGCACCTGCGCCGCCCAGCACCTCGGTGTCGATGAGGACGACGCCCCGGGACTGGTCGTCGGTCGCGTCGGTGCTGGTGGAGTCGGACGGGACGGTGGCCTCGCGATCGCCGATCCAGGGCAGCTGCTCGGCGCTGCGATCCTCGTCGGTGCTGTCATCGGTTCCGGTCTGCTGCTGCCCCTCGGCCACGAGGAACGGGATGGTGTCGCGGGCCGCCCAGGTCAGCGGGATCGCCGCGGAGACCGCCAGCACCGCGCCGGCCGTGGCCCCGGCGACGACCCAGCGCCACCGCCGGGCGGCGGGCGGCGGCTCGGGAGCAGGGGTGGGCGGCGCAGAGAACGGGTCGAACGGTGGCGGCGTGGACGTCATGCTCCGAGTGCACTAGGTGACGCTTCAGGATCGCTGAGGAGCACCTGTGGGAATGGTGTGAGCCTGCCGTGCGCTACGAGGCGGCCACGCCCGCGACCGGGGCGCACCGGGTCTGGGTGGCCCGGTAGTGCGACGGGCTGACGCCGTACCGGCTCTGGAACGCCTGGCGCAGGGTCTCCGGCGTACCGAAGCCGCAGCGGGACGCCACCGCCTCCATGGTGAGGTCGGTGGTGGTGAGCAGTTGCGCGGCGGCTTCGGTGCGGGCCCGGCGCACGAATCGTCCCGGCGTGACCTCGACCTCGCGCAGGAACAGCCGGGTGAGGTGCCGTTCGCTGACTCCGGCCCGCTCGGCCAGTACGGCGCTCGAGAGGTCGTCCGCGAGGTGGCCGGCGATGTGGTCGATGGTGGTCTGCACGAGCGAGTCGGGCGCGGTCGGAGCCGCGGTGAACATGCTCATCTGGGCCTGGTTACCGGGTCGCTGGAGGTAGGTGACCAGCTGCCGCGCGACCTGCCGGGCCAGATCCGCGCCGACGTCGGCCTCGATGAACGACAGGGTCAGGTCGAGGGCCGAGGTCACTCCGGCGGAGGTGCAGAAGGCGCCGTCGGTGACGAAGATCGGGTCGCCGTCGAAGGTCACCTTGGGGAAGCGCTTGGCGAGCAGCTCAGCGTGGTCCCAGTGGGTGGCGGCCCGCCGGCCGTCGAGCAGTCCGGCCGCGGCCAGGATGCCGGAGCCGGTGCACACCGCAGCCACCCGACGGGACTCCCCCGCGAGGCGGCGTACGTGGGCCACCAGCCGCCGGTCGGCCATCGCCTCGACGTAGCCGATCCCACCGGAGACGACCAGCGTGTCCAGTGGCCCGGTGGCCCGCTCCAGCCGCTCCTGCGCATCGAGCACCAGGCCGCTGCCGGTGTGGATGCGGCGTCCGCCCGGCGACGCGAGCGAGACCCGGTAGAGCTCCTTGCCGTGCAGGAAGTTCGCGAGCGTGAAGGCGCTGGTGATGCAGGCGATGTCGAGCAGCTCGGCCGCGTGGTAAGCGACGACCAGAACCCGGCGCGGTTCATCCATGCGACCACGGTACGGCGGCTCAGGCCGCTTGGCTGTAGGTCCGGCAGACTGGTATCCCAAGTTTTCGGACACGGTGTATCCGCACCATCGCCACGCCCGGTCCTGGGGCCGACGCTGCTGGCATGACCACCGTTGCGATCGCCCTGTACGACGGCTTCACCGCGCTCGACGTGGTCGGGCCCTACCAGATGCTGGCCATGACGCCGGGCGTCTCCGTGACGCTCGTCGCCGAGAAGGTCGGTCCGGTGCGCGACGACCGGAGGTCGCTGACCCTGCAGGCCGACGCCGCCTTCGCCGACGTGCCCGCTCCGGACGTCGTCGTGATCCCGGGCGGCCCGGGCAGCGAGCACGTGCTGTCCGGACCGCTGCCCGAGTGGATCGCCGCGGTGCACCCGACGACCACATGGACGACGTCGGTCTGCTCGGGATCGCTGATCCTCGCGGCCGCCGGCGTGTTGGACGGGGTGCCGGCAACCTGCCACTACGTGCACCTCGAGACGCTCGGCCTGTTCGGGGTCGAGGCCCGTGCGGAGCGGGTCGTCGAGGTGCCTGAGGCCCGGATCATCACCGCCGGCGGCGTCTCCAGCGGGATCGACATGGCCCTGCGACTGGTCGAGATCCTCACCGACCGGACGACCGCGGAGACGATCCAGCTCTGGACGGAGTACGACCCGCAGCCGCCGTTCGACAGCGGCGCTCCGGAGAAGGCCACCGCGGAGGTGCGCGACCTGGCCAGGTCGTACGAGCTCGCGGCCCGGCTGCCGGCGCCTTCGTCCTAGTCGGGTCGGCCGGTGAACGCGATGCCGACGCCGAGCCCGATCATCGACACCCCGCCTACCGTGCCCAGCGCGCGGCCGCGTCGGGCCGAGGCGTTGAACCAGTCGCGCAGCCGGCTGGCGGTGGCGGCCCAGATCGCGTCCGAGGCGAGGCCGAGGAGTACGGCGACCAGGCCGAGCACGAACATCTGCATCGGCACCCCGCCCTGGCCACGCTCGACGAACTGGGGCAGCAGCGCCGCGAAGATCATGAAGCCCTTGGGGTTGCTCACGCCGACCACGAAGCCCTGACGCACGGCCGCTCGGGTCGAGAGGGACTCCCGGACGAGCCCGTCCTCGACGTGCAGTCCGCGCCGGTGTCGCAGCGCCTGGACGCCGAGCCAGACCAAGTAGGCAGCGCCGCCGATCTTCAGGATGGTGAACACCAGCATCGACTCGGCCACGACCGCGCCGAGCCCGAAGGCCACCAGGCCCATCACCACGAACAGCCCGAGGCTGTTGCCGATCACGCTGGCCAGCGCGACGCCCTGGCCGTAGGCGAGCGCCCGGCCGATCACGAACACCACGCTCGGCCCCGGGATCACGATCAGGATGAAAGCCGCCAGCCCGAAGGTCAGCACCTGGTCCAGGGTGACGACGCCCATGGCACTACTCCTCGCTCGGGTCTTCGACCACGGGCCCGGGGCGCTTCTTGCGGTCGGAGGGGTCGTAGAGCCCGGCCTCCTCGGCCTCGTCGACCTTCCGCAGCTGCTTGGTGAGACTGAAGCCGAGGAACGCCACGGCCGCGATCAGCAGGCCGAAGATCAGAAACGCGGTCCAGCCGGCGACGACGTCGTCGTCCTCGGGCGCCTGCTCGACCATCCACAGGGCGAGCGAAACGAAGGTCATGGCGGCAGTCTCTCAGGAGACCTCGGTGATGCCGGTGAACAGGTCGTCCTCCGGCGTCTCGCTCGCGACATGGCTCACGACGAGCTCGAAGTCCTCGGTCGGTGCGACCTCGAGCTGGATCTCGCGGGGGATGGCGAACCAGAAGCCGTCCGGGTCGATCTGGGTGGCGTGCGCCAGCAGGGCCTGGTCGCGCACCCCGAAGTAGTCGCCGCACGGCACGCGGGTGGTGATCCGCGCGTCCCACTCGGGCTCCGAGGGCCACTCCTTGAGGCGTTCCTCCCAGGGCGAGTCCAGGCCGTGCGCGATCATCGCGTCGTGCAGCGCCTGCATTCGTGGGCGGTTGAACGAGTGGTGGTAGTAGAGCTTGAGCACCTGCCAGGGCTCGCCCAGCTCGGGGTAGCGCTCCGGGTCGGCGGCCGCCTCGAACGCCTCCATCGAGACCTCGTGGCACTTGATGTGGTCGGGGTGCGGATAGCCCCCGCGCTCGTCGTACGTCGTCAGCACGTGCGGCCGGAACTCGCGGATGAACCGCACCAGCGGCGCGGCCGCCTCCTCGAGGGGAACGAGCGCGAAGGAGTCCTCGGGCAGGGGCGGCTTCGGGTCGCCCTCGGGCCAGCCGGAGTCGACGAACCCCAACCAGTCCTGGCGCACGCCCAGGATGTCGCGGGCCCGCTCCATCTCCTGGCGCCGGATCTCGGTGATGTTCTCGAGGACGTCGGGGCGGTCCATCTTCGGGTTGAGGATCGAGCCACGTTCGCCACCGGTACACGTCACGACATGGACGTCGACGCCCTCCGCGACGTACATCGCGGTCGAGGCGGCTCCCTTGCTGGACTCGTCGTCCGGGTGGGCGTGAACGTGCATCAGCCGGTAACCCGATCGGGGCCTGGCCTGAGGGCGCTGCGACATGAGCCCAGCCTAGGTGTCAGGCTTCTCCGGTGAGCTCGCAGGTTCTTCCGTCCGACCGGTACGGCACGCCCGCGCCGTGGCGGCGCCGGGCGGTGATCGCCGCCTCGGTGGTCGTGCTGCTCGCCTTCGGCGGCTGGCTCGTCTGGGCCACGGTGAGCGAGGCGACGCCGGACGTGGAGTCGGAGCTGATCGGCTTCGAGACCGTCGACGAGCACTCCTCCACCGCGGAGGTCCGCGTCGACTTCGGGTCCGACGACGTCGTGGCGACCTGCAAGCTGCGCGCGTACGCCGAGGACCACACGGTGGTCGGCGAGCTGTCCTTCACCGCGGAGCCCGATCTGGGCACCCGCTACGAGGAGACGGTGCGTACCGAGCGGCTGGCCACGGCCGTCGAGCTGGTGGGCTGTACGACGCCCGACCAGGCCCGCCCCCGCTGAACGATCTGCTTTCGGGCACCTCCCTTGATAGACTGATTCTTCTGCGTCGTCCCGAGCGGGCCGCCCCGAAGGGGCCCCGTTGACCCGCCGCCACCAGTGCCGGGACCCGCGCTTCAGTTCCATTCATGCAGTAGTTCGCTATTCAGTTCAGGAGTACCCGATGTCCCAGTCGACCGAGCCGAGCACGATCTGGCTGACCCAGGACGCCCACGACAAGCTCCACGCGGAGCTCGAGAACCTCAAAGGCCCCGTCCGCCAGGAGATCGTCAGCCGGATCAGTGCCGCGCGCGACGAGGGCGACCTGAAGGAGAACGGCGGCTACCACGCGGCCAAGGACGAGCAGGGCAAGATCGAGGGCCGGATCCGGCAGCTCGAGGACATGCTCCGCCGCGCCGAGGTCGGCGAGACCCCTCCCGACGACGGCATCGTCGAGCCGGGCATGGTCGTGACCTACAAGTTCGTCGGCGATGCCGACGACGAGGCCGAGAAGTTCCTGCTCGGCGCCCGCGAGATCGAGCCCGAAGGCCTGACGGTCTACTCGCCCCAGTCGGCGATGGGCGCCGCGATCCTCGGCAAGCGCCGTGGCGACAAGGTCAGCTACACCGCGCCCAACGGCAAGGAGCAGAAGGTCGAGATCCTCGACGCCGTCCCCTTCACCGGCTGACCCGTCCTGAAAGTGCTGACCCGTCGTGAACTTCGCGACGGGTCGGCGCTTTTCTGACGGGTCACTCGTGGATGCGGTAGCCGCACTCGCGGAGGCGGGTCATCAGCTTCTCGGTGTGCTGGGCACCGCGGGTCTCGAGCTGGAGGTGCACCTCGACCCGCTCCAGGTCGAGGGACGGCGAGATCCGCTCGTGCACGACCTCGAGCACGTTGCCCCCGGCCCGGCCCACCTCGGTGAGCAGGTCGGCGAGGCCGCCGGGGACGTCGGGGATGTTCACGTGCAGGCTGACGTAGCGGCCGGCGGCGGCCATGCCGTGCCGGATCACCTTGCCGAGCAGCAGCGGGTCGATGTTGCCGCCGGAGAGCACCGCCACGACCGGAGTCCGGTACGCCGTCGGGTCGTCGAGCAGCGCGGCCACCGCCGCTGCGCCGGCCGGCTCCACCACCATCTTCGCGCGCTCGACGAGGGACAGCAGCGCCCCTGACATCGACTCCTCGGAGACGGTGACGATCTCGTCGACGTACTTCCGGACCGCCGCGAACGTGACCTCACCGGGCAGCCCGACCGCGATGCCGTCGGCCATCGTGTTCATGCTGTCGAGCGGCACCGGGCAGCCCTGCCGCAGCGACTCGGGGTACGCCGCCGCGTCCTTGGCCTGCACCCCGACGACCCGGACGTCGGGACGCAGTGACTTCACCGCGATCGCGATGCCCGCGAGCAGCCCGCCGCCGCCGCACGGCACCAGCACGGTCTGCAGGTCGTCCGGCGCCTGCTCCACGATCTCGAGCCCGGCGGTGCCCTGCCCCGCGACGATGTCGACATGGTCGAACGGGTGGATCAGGACTGCCCCGGTCTCCGCCTCGAACGCGCGAGCCGCGACCATCGCGTCCTCGAGGTAGCGACCGTGGAAGACCACCTCGGCGCCGTACCCCCTGGTCGCGCGCTCCTTCGGGATCGGGGCGCCCTCGGGCATGAACACGGTGGCCTTGATGCCGAGCAGCTGCGCGGCCAGGGCGACACCCTGAGCGTGGTTGCCGGCCGAGGCCGCGACGACCCCGCGCGCCCGCTCCTCGGGGCTCAGCCGCGAGATCCGCGTGTAGGCGCCGCGGGCCTTGAACGAGCCGGTGCGCTGGAGGTTCTCGCACTTCAGCAGTGACGGACCGCCGACCAGGGAGGACAGCCAGCGGGAGTCCTCCATCGGCGTGCGGATGGCGACATCGGCGAGCACCTCGCGCGCGGCCTCGATGTCGGCCAGCGTCACCTCACTCAACGATGTCATCCTCGTCCTCGACCTCCAGGGTCGCGCCCATCTCCTCGTAGTCCTCCGCGAGCTCCTCCTCCGGATCATCGCCTGGGGAGGTGTGCGACGCCAGATGCTGCACGACCGCGTTGAGCGCAGCCGCCAGCGGTACGGCGACCAGGGCGCCCGCGATGCCACCGACGATCACACCCGCGCCGATCGCCACGATCACGCCGAGCGGGTGCACCGAGACCCAGCGACCCATCAGGAACGGCTGGAGGACGTGCCCCTCGAGCTGTTGTACGCCGATCACCACAGCGAGCATCGCCAGCGCGGCGACCGGTCCCTGGTCGACCAGCGCCACGAGGACCGCCACCGAGCCGGCGACCGTGGCACCGACCATCGGCACGAACGCGCCCAGGAAGACCAGCACGCCGATCGCGAGCACGAACGGGACGCCGATGATCGCGGCGCCGATCATGATCCCGATGGCGTCGACCATCGCGACGATCACGGTGGCCCGGACGAACTGGGTCAGTGAGATCCACGCGACCCGGCCCGAGCTGTCCACCCGCTCGCGCGCCGCGCGAGGAGCGAGCCGGACCGCCCAGGACCAGATCCGCTCGCCGTCGGCGAGGAAGAAGAACGTCGAGAACAGCACGATGAAGAAGCCGGCGAGGACGTGCCCGAGGGTCGCGCCGAGCTCGGTGACCTGGCTGAGGACCTCGCCGTCCTTCGACCGCTCGGTGATCGCATCCTGGATCTGCTCGATGTAGCCGTCGATCTGGGAGTCGCTGGCGTTGAGCGGGCCGTCCTTCAGCCACGTCTTGATCTCGCCGAGACCCTCGACCGTGGAGTCCGCGAGGTCGGACGCGCCGCCGGCCACCTGCTGCCCGACGAAGGTCAGCAGCACCGCGACCGCGGCCAGTCCGCCGAGGACCACGGCGATGGCGGCCAGGCCGCGCGGGATACCGGCCCGGTCGAGCAGGTTGACCAACGGAGCGACGAGTGCGGTGATCAGCAGCGCGATGACGAGGGGAAGCGTGATCACGGAGAAGTACGCGAGCACCCAGTAGATGCCGTAGCCGGCAGCGGCGATCACGATGGCCCGCCAGGCCCATGCGGCAGCGAGGTCCATGCCCCACGGCACCTGGGCCCGGCTGAGGTTCGAGGGACCGGTGACGATGGGTGTGGGCTCCTGGCGACGCTCGTCGCGGACCTGCGCCCAGTGGTGCGCCACCCGGCGCGCGAAGCTCTCGTCGTCCTCACCGCGGTGGCGGCGGATCGGCCAGCGACGTTTGGGCGCCTCGGCCGATTCTTCGGCCGCAGGCTCGTCAGGGGCGTCCGGCTCGGGCGGCTCGGCGTCGTTGGTCACGTGGGTCAGGCTCCGGGGTCGAGGAGGGTGAGCGCAAGACGGTACGCCGCTTCGGGGTGCGGATCGGCCAGCAGACCCACCGCGGCGAGCACGTAGTGGGCGTCCACGACCACGACCGGGGTCTCGGGAAGCTGCCATCCTCCTTCGAGGTGTGCGCCCGTGCTCGGTCCCAGCACGCGCTCGGCGACGCCCTCCCGGCCGTGCCGCAGCACTCCACCCGAGCCGACCAGCAGCCGCACCTCGCGCAGGTCCTTGCCGCTGCGCTCGACGACCCGGCCCTCGGGGCTTACCACCACCCGCGACCGGCCGGCGTGCCGGCGCAGCGCCAGGCCCGCGGCGGCGGTGGCGAGCCGCTCGTCGGTGAGGTGCTCCTCGTCGGTGTCCGGCACGAAGCCGGGGTCGGCGGCACGGCGGGCTGCCGCCGCGCCGAGGTCCTCGAGACCAGCCGCCTCGGCAGTCGCCACCGCGGACCAGCGCATCCCCAGATCACCCTCGACGGTGCGGGTCACCGGCGTGGTCGCGACCACCTCCCGGGAGAGCCCGGCGTCCTCGGGGTCGAGCTTCACGACCGAGTGCACGTCGGTCGTGGCGCCGCCGACGTCGACGACCACCACATCGCCAGCGGCCCGGGCCAGCACCTCGACCCCGGTGAGCACGACGTCCGGGGTGGCGCCGCGGACCATCGCGGTGAACTCGTCGCGGGCGCTGAGGTGCTTGCCGCCGATCACGTGCGCCAGGAACATCTCCCGGATCGCGGCGCGGGCGCCGTCGGGGGCGAGCACGCCGATCGTGGGTACGACGTTGTCGGTGAGCACGTGCGGGACCTCGCCCAGGATCCCCGCGACCGTGTCCTGCGCGTCGAGGTTGCCGGCCACCACGACCGGCCCGGTCCAGCCGGATGCCACGAGGTCGCGAGCCGCGGTGGTGATCGCCTCGGTGTTGCCGCCGTCCGTGCCGCCGGTCAGCAGCACCACGTCGGGGTCGTCGAGCCGGTCCACGACACCGTCCGCCGCCGCGGTCACCGAGATGACCCGGCCGCCGCTGCTCAGCGCCACCCGGCGCCCGGCCTCGGCGGTGACCAGCTCCTCGTTGCCGACCACCGCGATCCGCAGGCCGCCGCCGGCGCTGGAGCAGGCCAGCACCTCGGCCTCAGCGGCCCGCGGGTCGGCGCGGGTCAGGTCGGCGAGGCAGGCGTCGTACGCATCGAGCAGGTCGCCCATGCCATGTGAGTCCGGGATCGTCGTCGCGTGCTCGGCTCGAGCGACAACCTGGCCGGCGTCGAGGTCGACCAACGAGGCCTTGGTGAACGTGGAGCCGAAGTCGACGCAGACGGCGACGTCAGCCGAGGGCACGGTCGAGGTCCGCGAGCAGGTCGTCGACGGTCTCGATGCCGACGCTCAGCCGGACCAGGTCGGCGGGCACCTCCAGGTCGGTACCGGCGACCGACGCGTGCGTCATCCGGCCCGGGTGCTCGATCAGCGACTCGATGCCGCCCAAGGACTCGGCGAGCGTGAACACCTCGGCCCGCTCGCAGACCCTCAGTGCCTGCTCCTCGCCACCGGTGACCCGGAACGACACCATCCCGCCGAAGCGGCGCATCTGCTTCGCGGCGGTCGCGTGGCCGGGGTGGGTCTCGAGGCCCGGGTAGATCACCTCGGCCACCGACGGGTGCGAGGCCAGGAACTCGACGACACGCTCCGCGTTGTCGCAGTGCCGGTCCATCCGCACGCCGAGCGTCTTCAGCCCGCGGTGGGTCAGGAAGCAGTCGAAAGGACCGGGAACGGCACCGATCGCGTTCTGGTGGAACGTCAGTCGCTCGGCCAGCTCGAGGTCGCGCACCACGATGGCACCGCCGACGACGTCGGAGTGACCGCCGGCGTACTTGGTCGTCGAGTGCACGACAACGTCCGCGCCGAGGGTCAGCGGGGTCTGGAGGTAGGGCGAGGCGAAGGTGTTGTCGACCACCAGCAGCGCGCCGGCGTCGTGGGCCACCGCGGCCAGGGCCTCGATGTCGCCGATGTTGAGCAATGGGTTGGTCGGCGTCTCCAACCAGACCAGCTTGGTCTGCCCGGGTCGCACGGCCGCCCGGACCGCGTCGACGTCGTCGACGGGCGCGGACGTGTGCTCGACCCCCCAGGGCGCCTCGACCTTGGCGAAGAGCCGGAAGGTGCCGCCGTACGCGTCGTTGGGGAGTACGACGTGGTCACCCGGCAGGCACGTCGTGCGGACCAGGGTGTCCTCGGCCGCCAGCCCGGAGGCGAACGCGAACCCGCGCTCCCCCTCCTCCAGCGCCGCGAGGGCGCCCTCCAGGGCGGTGCGGGTGGGGTTGGCGGAGCGGCTGTACTCGTAGCCGCCGCGCAGCCCGCCGACGCCGTCCTGCTTGTAGGTCGACGTCGCGTAGATCGGCGGGATGACCGCGCCGGTGGTGGGGTCGGGCTCGTAGCCGGCGTGGATCGCACGCGTCTCGAAGCCGGACTTGTGTCGGTGCTGCTGTTCGCTCACTCCGCGAGGCTACTGCGGGCGGCGTACCGCCTGGGCGGCCGGATCGTTGGACCCCCATGCGCAGACTCGCGGTCACAGTCACGCTCGGGCTCGCCCTCTCGCTCCTGGCGCCCTCCAGCGCGGCGAAGGCCGCGCCCGGCGACGACCCGCTGGGACCGTTCGGCCCGCTCATCCCGGGCGCGGTCTTCGGCATCATGGACCCGCTGATCGCGCTGCTGGGGCCGTTCCCGGTCTCGCACACGCCGTACGTCGGCAACATCTGCCCCGGCGGTGAGGACGCGTGCATCGACGACGTGGTCACCGAGATGGAGGATCGGCTGGCCGGCCTGGCCGCCGCCTGCGAGCACGACGCGATCTTCTCGCTCGCCTACCTGCGGGTCACCGAGAACGTCCGGGACGCCGCCCGCAGCGGCTACTTCAAGGACCGCAAGTGGCTGACCCAGGTCGACGCGGTGTTCGCCGAGCTCTACTTCGACGTCCGCGACAACTGGGAGTCCGGCAACCGCAGCCAGATCCCGAAGGCGTGGGCGATCGCGCTCAAGGCCGAGGACGACCGGGCCATGACCGGGCTCGGCAACTTCATGCTGGCCATGAACGCGCACATCAACCGCGACTTCCCGCACGTGCTCGCCGAGGTCGGCGTGACCGCCGCGGACGGCACGAGCCACAAGTCGGACCACGACGCCTACAACCAGCGCCTCGACTCCTTGTACGCGCCGGTGTTCGCGGAGGAGGCCGCTCGGTTCGACCCGCGCTTCGACGACATCGACATCAGCACGATCGAGGAGACCCTGGCCGGCGTGATCATGCGCGGCTGGCGCGAGATGGTCTGGCGCCACGGCGAGGCCCTGGCCGCTGCGAAGACGCCCTCCGCCCGCCGGCTGGTGGAGCGCCAGATCGAGATGTACGCCGCCAGCCAGGCGTTCTTGATGAAGGGCATCTTCAAGTCGAGCCAGGCCGGCACGGTCAAGCGCGACGCCTACTGCGCCACGCATCACGGCTAGTGCCGTGCGTCGGGAGTTGTTATGCGCTTGGCGTGTTCAGGGTGTGTGCATCGCAAGGCGGCGGAGCGCAGGGCATGCTGGGCGCACGTCTAGCGACGCCAACGCAGCGAGGTGCGTGCCATGTGCGCGCGAAGCGCGCAACAACTTCTGACGCACGGCACTAGGAACATCCGCGGGGAGCCAGACGTTGTCCTAGTGCGTCAGAATTGACGTACCAGCGACCCCTGAGGAGGTCCCGTGTCGATCTTCAACCGCCACAAGACCGAGCTGATCAGCGCCGACGAGGCCCTGCCCGGCCGGACCGAGCGGACGTTCAATCTCGCCGACAAGCATGTCGTGCTCGGCACGCCGGTCGTCACGGACGAGGCGCCGGCCGGCCACGAGGTCGCGATCTTCGGGCTCGGCTGCTTCTGGGGCGCCGAGGAGATCTACTGGCAGCTCCCGGGCGTCTACTCCACCTCGGTCGGGTACGCCGGCGGGCACACCCCGAACCCCTCCTACGAAGAGGTCTGCTCGGGCCGCACCGGCCACACCGAGGCGATCCGGATCGTCTACGACCCCACGAAGATCGCGTACGCCGACCTGGTCAAGCGCTTCTTCGAGGTCCACGACCCCACCCAGGGCATGCGCCAGGGCAACGACATCGGCACGCAGTACCGCTCCGCCATCTACTTCACGACCCCGGAGCAGGAGCAGACCGCTCGGGACCTGACGAAGATCTACGGCGACGAGCTGGCCCGCCAGCGCCTCGGCGACATCACGACCGAGGTCAAGCCTGTGCCGACGTACTACTACGCCGAGGACCTGCACCAGCAGTACCTCGCCAAGAACCCCAACGGCTACCGCTGCCACGCCAACACCGGGGTGAAGTTCCCAGCCACCGCCTGAGGTCGCCTGTCCGCGCCCTGTGCTGAAGTAGCGCCATGAGCGAGCAGGGGTGGCGCGAGTTCCTCCGGGCTGACGGCGTCGAGGACTGGGTGGTGCTGCACGGCGGCGCGGCTGCGGTCTACGTCGTCGAGTCGCTGGCCGCGGCGGCGCGGCTGGCTGAGGCGGTGGCCGGCGTCGACGGCGTCGAGGAGTCCGGTGCGCTGTTGACGATGAGCGGGAAGCGCCTGTCCGTGCGGCTGGCCCGCGGCGTGGAGCGCATCGAGCCGCACCACCTCGAGATGGCACGCGCGATCTCGGAGGTCGCCCGACAGCACGGCGCGGCGGCCGATCGCGCTGCCGTCCAAGAGGTTCAGATCGCTGTCGCCGCCCGGCCCGACGAGCTGGACGTCGGCTTCTGGCGGGCGGTGCTCGGCTACGACCCGCTCGCCCCCGACAACGGCGTCGACCCGCTCGGCCACGGGTCGACGTTCTGGGTGCAGGACATCGATCCCGCCAAGCCGCTGCGGCACGCGATGCACATTGACGTGTCGGTGGCTCGCGAGCACGCCGAGGCGCGCTTGGCGGCTGCGCTGGCCGCCGGAGGCCGCCTCGTCGACGACTCCGCAGCCCCCGAGGCCTGGATCCTGGCCGATCCGGCCGGCAACAAGGTCTGCATCGCCGCCTGGCCCGACGGGGCGCGGAGGACCAGGTCCTGAGCGCTTGCGGGACGTCGGGTGGCGCGAGGACCATACGAGTATGAGCACCGCCTTCGTCGTACAGCCCGGAGGGGGCCGCCGTCTGGACCTGGGGACCTTCGAGGCCGAGGTGATAGCTGACGCCGCTCAGACCGGCCATGCGTTCTCCGTCCTGCAGACCCGAAATGAGCCACCTGGCTTCGGCCCACCTCTCCACATCCACCGAGATGCGGCCGAGGCCTTCTACGTGCTCGAGGGCGTGTACCTCATGTTCGTCGAGGACCGTCAGGAGGAGTGCCCGGCCGGGACGTTCGTGTACGTGCCGCAAGGAGTGCCCCACACGTTCCAGGTGATCTCCAGCCGACCCGGCAAGAAGCTCAACCTGTTCTCCCCGGCAGCCATGACCGGCTTCTTCGAGGAGCTCGCGGCCGTCGAGGCAGAAGGCGGCGCCACACCGGAGCTGATGAACACGATCGCCGATCGAAACGCGATGGAGGTCGTCGGACCGGTGCCGGAGTCCTACCTGCGCGGGCGCTGAAGCCGGACCGGCTCGCCCTAGACCACCACGTCGCCACGCACGCTCCGCGGCCCTACGCTGCTGGGATGCCCGGTGAGGAGTCCGCGTCCGACGTCGCCACGGCTGTCGCGGCACTCAAGGCCGGGGACTGGGAGACCGCCACCGTCCACATGCGCCGGCACGTGCGACTCCACGACCGGATGGGGCTGAGGATCGTGTCCATCACCGACGACACGGCCGTCATGACCATGGAGTTGAGCGATGAGACCGCAGGTTCCGGACCCGGCACCGTTCACGGAGGCTTGCTCGCTGCCTTCGCCGATGCCACGGCCGCACTAGCCGTGACGAGCTCCCTGGACAACGAGACCGAGATCCAGGTGACCACCGACATGCACGTTCGCTACTTCCGTCAGCCGAAGAGCGGACCGCTCACAGCGACCGCCACCATGGTCCACCGCGGGCGACGGATCCTCAGCGCCGAGTGCGTGATCCGCGACGCCGAGGGGCGCGACCTGGCCCGAGCAACCGCGACGTACATGGTGGTCCCCCACTCGCTCTGACCGCTCAGGGTCAGCGGCCGACGCTGAGCCGCACCTCGACCTCGTCGCCGAGAGCGATGCCCTCAGGCTTGCGGACGGCGTCCTTGAGCGGCAGGAAGTAGGTCCCCTCCCGCGGGAACATCGAGGTCGTGAACTCGGTGTCCCCGATCCACGCGGTCACCGGGACCACGCCCCAGTAGGCGACCTCCACCTTGACCTCGTCGATCATCTCGGCTGGGTCCTCGGGCAGCGGGACGAAGTAGTAGGGCGCCGGCCCACGCCACTCGACGACGGTCCCGGTGAACTCGAGCTCCACGCGGACAGCGTAGGTGCGCCCTGTGACAATGAACCCATGGCCGATCTCCCCCGCAAGGCAGCAGCCCGTACGGCGCGGCTGGCAGCGCTGCCGCTCGGGTACGCCGGCCGGAGCGCGATCGGGCTCGGCAAGCGGCTCGGGGGTGCGCCGGCCGAAGCGGTCATGAACGACATCCAGCAGAAGACGGCCGAGCAGCTGTTCCGGACGCTGGGTGAGCTCAAGGGCGGGGCGATGAAGTTCGGGCAGGCGCTCTCGGTGCTCGAGGCAGCGCTGCCGGAGGAGATGGCCGGGCCCTATCGCGAGCACCTCACCAAGCTGCAGGACTCGGCCCCGCCGATGCCGACCCAGACCGTGCGCGACACCCTCGACCAGGACCTCGGCCTCGGCTGGCAGGACAAGCTGGTCTGGCTCGACGGCGGGCCGACCGCCGCGGCGAGCATCGGGCAGGTGCACAAGGGCAAGTGGCACGACGGCCGCGACGTCGCGGTGAAGGTTCAGTACCCCGGAGCCGGCGACGCGCTGCGCTCCGACATCAAGCAGCTCGCCCGGTTGGCCAAGACCATCGGCCCGCTGATCCCCGGCATCGACGTGAAGGCGCTGATGGACGAGGTCGAGGCGCGGGCCGTCGACGAGCTCGACTACAAGCTCGAGGCGGAAGCCCAGTCCACGTTCGCGGAGGAGTTCCGCGACGACCCCGACATCGTGGTCCCCGACGTCGTCGAGTACGGCGACAAGGTGCTGATCACCGAGTGGCTCGAGTCGCCCGCCTCGCTGGCGTCGGTGATCAAGGACGGCACCCAGGAGGAGCGCGACCACTACGGCGAGCTGATGGTGCGGTTCCTGTTCTCCGGCCCGGCCCGCACCGGGATGCTGCACGCAGACCCGCACCCCGGCAACTACCGGATCATGCCCAACGAGGACGGCTCCCCCGGCCGACTCGGGGTCCTCGACTACGGCGCCGTAGCCCGGCTGCCGGAGCGCAACCTCCCCGAGGCGATGGGCACCCTGATCCGGCTCTGCGCCGACAACAACGGCGAGGAGCTGCTTGCCGAGCTGCGACGCGGCGGGTTCCTCCGGCCCAACATCAAGCTCGACCCCGAGCTCGTCATCGACTACCTCTCGCCGTTCGTCGAGCCGACCAAGGTGGAGCGGTTCCGGTTCAGCCGGGCCTGGATGCGCTCGCAGTTCGAGCGCATCAACAACCCGCGGGAGCCGGCGTACACCGTGGCGATCAAGCTCAACCTGCCGCCGTCGTACCTGCTCCTGCACCGCACCTGCGTGGGCGGGATCGGCGTGATGAGCCAGCTCGAGGCCGAGGCGCCGTTCCACGCGATCCTGACCGAGTACCTCCCCGGCTTCGCCGATCCGGCCTAGAGCTCCAGGTACATCACGTGCAGGCCGACCAGGCCGTGCTCGCGTGACTCGAAGGCCCCGGGCACGGTGCCGACGATCTCGAACCCCAGCGACTGCCACAGGCGTACGGCGGCGGTGTTGGTCTCGACCACCGCGTTGAACTGGATCCCGCGAAAGCCCTGCTCGCGGTGCCACTGCACGACGTACTCCGCCAGCCGACGGCCGACCCCGCGCCCGCGGGCCGCCGAGGAGACCATGAACGACGCGGTGCCGACGTGCGCGCCGCGGCCCGGCCGGTTGGGGCCCATCGTGGCGCTGCCGAGCACCTGGTCGTCCTCGACCAGCACGACGGTCTGACCGGGCGGCTCGTAGAGCCACAGGTCGCGGGCCTGCTCACTGGTCAGGTCGAGCGGATAGGCGTAGGTCTCGCCGGCATCGACGATCTCGCTCCAGAACGGCCAGATCTCCGACCAGTCCTCGACCGTCGCGAGGCGGATGCTCATGCGCCGGTCACACCGTCGATCGACTCGCGGATCAGGTCGGCGTGCCCGTTGTGGCGGGCGTACTCCTCGATCATGTGCACGAGGATCCAGCGCAGGCTCAGCGGCTCGCCGTTGCGTGCCCGGCGGGCGGCGACGTCGTCGAGGGACTCCGCGGCGGTGATCACCTGGTCGGACGCCTCCACGAACCGGTCGAACAACGCGAACAGCTCCTCGGGCGGCGCACCCGACGCGCTGTGCCAGTCCCAGTCCTCGTCGGCGTCCCAGTCGACGTCGTCGAACGGCGCGTTCGCCGGGCGGCCGGCGAAGCCTTGCGTGAACCACCAGTCCTCGACGTAGGCCAGGTGCTTGAGCATCCCGCCGAGCGTCATCGACGACGGCGGCAGCGCGATGTCCAGCTGCTCGGCGTCGAGGCCCGACGCCTTCATCCGCAGCGTGTCGCGGTGCCGGTCGAGGAAGCCCATCAGCGTGCTGCGCTCGTCGGCTGCGAAGGGCACCTTGGTGCGCTCGTCGGATCTCATCAGTCCAGCATTCCCGTCTCGTCGTTGCGCGGTGTGATGCAGTACGCCGTCCCGGTCGGGTCGGTCAGCACCGTGAAGTGGCTGTGCACGCGGAGCACGGTGGCGCCGAGCGCCTCGTGTCGCGCGACCTCGGCTTCCCGGTCGGTGGTGAAGACGTCCAGGTGGGCGGTGACCTGCGGCCGGTCGTCGCCCACCCGCTGGAGCAGCAGCCGGATCGGCTGGTCGAGGGGCCGCACCAGCGTCCGGAACTCCGGGAAGTACTCGGACTGTCGTTGCGGCAGCCCGGTCAGCTCGCTCCAGAACTCGCACTCGCGCTCGTAGGCGCCGGGCGCGATGTCGAGGCAGACCTGGTCGACGAACGACCGATGGCCGCCCGGCCAGGTCGCCGGCGACGGCCGTTTGCTCAACGTCTCGGAGACCTCGCAATAGGTGAATCTCCCGGGCGAGCGGCGCACCGCGAACTCCTGACCGGGCCGGTGCACGTCGAGATGCACGCCGCCCGGGCCGTCGGCGACCCGCTGCACCCGCAGGAACGCGTCGCCCTCGGGCGGCACCAGCGTCGCGAACTCGTTGTGCTCGCCACGGCTCGGCGACACCGAGTAGCCGGTGACGCCCGTCCAGAACGCCACCCCGTCGTCGTACGCAGCGGCCGGCAGGTCGATGAACGCCGTCAGCCAGGTGGGATGCATCCCGCCAAGGTAGTCACCAGACCCCGACGAGCTCACCTCCAATTCGGATCACGAAGGCCGTGACCACGACGATGAAGAAGGCCCGCACGAACCCGGCGCCGCGGGCCACCGCGGTCCGCGCGCCGATGTAGCCCCCGGCCAGGTTGCACACGCCCATCAGGAGGCCGACCTTCCAGAGCACCACTCCCTGCGGCACGAACACGCACAGCGCCGCCAGGTTGGTCGCCCAGTTGGCCAGGCGGGCCTTGGCCGAGGCCTCCAGGAACGAGTAGCCGAGGAGTCCCACGAGGGTGAACACGAAGAAGCTGCCCGTGCCCGGACCGAGGGCGCCGTCGTAGAAGCCGATCGCCAGACCGGTGAGCATGGCCGCGGCCGTGTGCCGGTGCCCGGCGAACCGGAGCTCTGTCTCCCCGCCGAGCGACGGCTTGAGCACGACGTACGCACCCACGACCACGAGTGCGACCAGCACGATCGGGTCGAACGCGTCCTTGGGGATCAGGAATGCCACGCCCGCTCCGGCGGCCGAGCCGACGAACGCGAGCAGCATCAGTGGGCCGAACGTCCGCGGGTCCGGCCGGATCCGGCGGTAGTACGTCGCCGAGCTCACCGTGGTCCCGCAGATGGAGGCGAGCTTGTTGGTGGCCAGGACCTCGACCGGCGACGCAGAGGGGAGCCCGAGCAGCAGCGCGGGGAGCTGGATCAGCCCGCCGCCCCCGACCACCGCGTCGACGAATCCTGCGGTCAGCGCGGCCAGCCCGAGCAGGGCGAGGACCGACACGGTCGGGTCGTCCACCCCGTCACCCTAGGGTGGGGTAGGTGCGGATCGTGTCGCTGCTCCCCTCGACGACCGAGATCCTGTTCGCCATCGGTGCGGGCGAGGATGTCGTCGGCGTGACCTTCGAGTGCGACTACCCGCCCGTGGCCCGGGAGCGGCGGATCGTCTCGACCTCGGCGCTGCCCGAGGGCCTCACCCCCGCCGAGATCGACGCGTACGTCGCCGGCGCGATGTCCCGCGGCGAGGACCTCTACCACCTCGACGAGGGGGCGCTGGCCGGGCTGGACGCCGACCTCGTGGTGACCCAGGACCTGTGTGCGGTCTGCGCCGTGGACGTCTCGGTCGTGGACGACGCGCTCGCCCACCTCGGCTGCACGGCCGAGGTGCTGACGATCGACCCGCACACCCTGGACGAGGTGTTCGCCTCGATCCAGACGCTCGGGAAGGCGACGGGTCGCGAGGTGGAGGCCGAGGCACTCGTGACGGTCCAGCGCGAGCGACTCGGGGCGATCCGCGACCGGGTCGCCGGCAGGCCGCGGCCGCGGGTGATGCTGCTGGAGTGGACGGACCCGCCGTTCGCGCCCGGTCACTGGGTGCCGGAGATGATCGCTGCGGCGGGCGGCGAGCCCCTGCTCGGCACGCCCGGTGCGAAGTCGGAGCGGGTGACCTGGGACGCCGTCCGGGCTGCGGAGCCGGAGCTGATCGTGGCCGCGCCGTGCGGATTCGACCTCGACGGCGCCCGCCGGCTGGCCGACGAGCTGGTCGGCTCGGGAGTGCTGCCCGCCGGCGTACCCGTGCATGCAGTGGACGCGAACGCTGCCTGGGCCAGGCCAGGCACCCGGCTCGTGGACGGGGTCGAAGAGCTCGCGTCGGTGCTGCACCCGGAACCGACGTGATCCGGGAGAGCGGCCTCTACGCCACGCGCGAGTCCCACACCTTCCAGGTGTCCTACCGGGCCGGGACGTACGTCGCTCTGCACCGGTTCGAGGGCGACCCGCACACCGCCGACATGGTGCCGATCAGCGAGCTCACCGCCCTCGAGCGGATCACCACCACTGCCGAGTGGCAGGGCACCCGGGTGATCGTCGACCGGATCCGACCGAGCCGGCTGGTCTGGGTGCGCACCACGGACGTCGCGCTCGCCGAGCGGCTCAGCCTCTACGGGAGCATGACGACCGGCTGGGGAACCGCCGTCCGGCTCTACGAGCTCGACGACATCCGCGAGGAGGTCATGGACCTCCTCGGCGACTCGGAGCCCTGAGTCAGTCGCCGACCCAGAATCCGCGGCCGCCGAACCAGTCGCCGTACGCGCTGCGCATCTGGCCCATCGGGGTAGGGCCGCGCGAGCCGAGGTAGGACCCGACGACCGCGGCACCGAGGTCGTCGAGCTCCGGCGCCACCACGCGGCCCTCGACCCGGGCAGCCATCGACTCGATGAAGCGGGCCAGGCCGGGGTCCTCGCCGAGCCGGAAGAACGTCGTCTGCGCGCCGAACCGGCGTGAGTTGTCGAGCTCGCGGACGGCGTAGGCGATCGTCAGCGGGCTGGGCGGGTAGGCGAAGTAGACCTCGCCGTCGGGCTCGAGATGGGAGGTCGGCTCCCCGTCGGTGACGATCAGCAGCACCGGCTGGGCGTTGGGGTGCTTGCGGAAGTGCCGGTTGGCGAGCAGCAGGGCGTGGTGCAGGTTGGTGCCCTTGTCCCACATGGCGTCGAGGGCGGTGAGCTCCTCGATGTCCATCACCTCGGCATGCCGGCCGAAGCCGATCAGCTGCAGGGCGTCACCGCGGAACCGCGACCGGATCAGCGTGTGCAGCGCCAGCGCGGTGCGCTTCATCGGCACCCACCGGCCGTCCATCGCCATCGAGAACGACGTGTCCACGAGCAGCGCCACCGCGGCCTGGGTGCGGGCCTCGGTCTCCGAGACCTCTATGTCCTCGACGCTCACCATCGGGCCGCCACCCTCGGCGGCCCGCCGTCGTACGCCGTTGAGCACGGTGCGCGGGATGTCCCACGGCTCGGTGTCGCCGAACGCCCACTCCCGGGTGGAGCCGGACTGCTCGCCTGCGGCACCGGCCTGGCGCAGCTCGCGCTGACCCTGCCGGCCGGACATCTTCCGGGCGACGTCACGCAGCAGCGCCTTGCCGAGCTGGCGCATCGCCTTCGGCGTCAGCATCAGCTGACCGTCGGAGCCGCGGCGCAGGGTGCCGCCGTCGCGCAGCGCCCGCTCGAGCTCCTGCAGGGTGCGGGCGTCGACCGCAGCGCTGTCGCCGAGCTGGCGGGCCAGCTTGTCGAGGTCGACGTCGTCGAGGCGGGCGCCGGAGTAGGACTGGGCGAGCTGATCGGCCAGATCGTCGAGGTCGGCGAGGTCCTGGAGCACTCCGGTGCCGTCACCGAGGCCGAGGCCCTGCTCGCCGTCGAAGCGCTCGGACCCGCCCCAATCCTCGCCCGGCCTCAGCGACTGGAGGTTCTCGTCCATCCGGGCCAGGGACTGCATGAGCTGCGGCGACCCGAACGCCTGCGACGAGAGCTGCATCAGCTCCTCGCGCTGCTCGGGGCTCATCGAGTTGAGCATCCGCTGCGCCGCCGCGGAGCGCTGGGCGAGCGCGTCGAGCAGCTCGTCGATGTTCTGCGGGTTCTCCGGGAAGAAGTCGCCGTGCTTGTCCATGAACTGCTGGAAGTCCTCGTCCGTGTCCTCACCGCGCTGGTGCTTCTCGAGCAGCTGGTTGAGGTCGTCGAGCATCTCGTTGATCGCCTGCCGGTCCTCGTCGGTGGCGTTCTCGAGCGCCTGCTTCATGCCCGCGAACCGCTGGTCCAGCAGCTCCCGGCCGAGCAGGTCCTTGATCTTCTCGTAGTCCTCGCGCGCCTGCCGCGAGGCCCAGTCGTAGTCGCTGAGCTCGCTGACGGCGGCCGCGGTGCTGTCCGGCAGGTTGTCGAGCTGCATCTCGCGGAACGCCCGGTCGGCGTCGTCCATCATCGCGTCGCGGGCCAGCTCCTTGCGCTCCTCGAGGAGCGCCCGGTCGAGCAGCTCGCGCACCTCCTGCAGGGTGCCGTCGAGGTTGTGCCGCTGCAGCAGGTCGCGCCTGCGCTCGGCCACCCGGCGGGCCAGCTCGTCGAGGCCGGTCTGGTCGCTGCCGCCTCGGCGGAGGAACTCCCGCATCGCGCGCTCGGGGCTGTACCCCGCCATCACGTCCTCGCCGATGGAGTCCAGAGCCTCCGCGATGTCGACCGGAGGCGCGAGCGGGTCGCCGCCCTCGTAGCGGCGGAAGCGGGTGGCGCGGGTTCTAGCCATAGACGGTTTCCGCTCCGTCGCTGTCCTTGCCGATCTTGCGGGCGAGGTAGAGCCCCTCGAGCGCGAGCTCGATCGCGCCGGCCCGCTCGCCGTCGTTGGTGGCGTCGAGGCGGTCGCAGACGTCGTCGTACAGCTCCGACTCGCCGAGCACCGGCAGCCCGGACAGGAAGTCGCGGGCGGTGACCTGCTCGCCGGTGGTGATCAGCGCGCCCTCCTCGATCGCTTCGACCAGGAGCGCGAAGTCCAGGCCGCGGAAGTGCGCGCGCACGGCCTCGGCGGTGGCCGTGCGGAGCAGGTGGGTCAGGATCTCCTGCTCGCGACCCTCCTCGCCGGACTCGAACTCGATCTTGCCGCCGAGTACGTCGACAGCGGTCTCGAGGTCGACCACGCGGGCCACGGCCTCGGCCTCGCCCTGGACGGTGGCCCGGTGCAGCGCGGCGGCGGCGATCGTCTCGGCACCGGCGATCGCGAACCGCGCGGAGACACCCGACCGCTGGTCGACGGAGCTGGAGTCACGCAGGTTGCGGGTGAAGCGGGCCAGGATCTCGACCAGGTAGTCGGGCACCTCCGCGACGAGGTGCGCCTCCTGCCGGATCACCGCGACCTCGGCGTCGAGCTCGGTCGGGTAGTGGGTGCGGATCTCGGCGCCGAAACGGTCCTTCAGCGGCGTGATGATCCGGCCGCGGTTGGTGTAGTCCTCCGGGTTGGCGCTGGCGACGACGAGCACGTCGAGAGGCAAGCGGAGCACGTAGCCGCGGATCTGGACGTCGCGCTCCTCCATCACGTTGAGCATCGAGACCTGGATCCGCTCGGCCAGGTCGGGGAGCTCGTTGATCGCGACGATGCCGCGGTGGGAGCGCGGGATCAGCCCGAAGTGGATGGTCTCCGGGTCGCCCAGGGACCGGCCCTCGGCCACCTTCATCGGGTCGACGTCGCCGATCAGGTCGGCGACCGATGTGTCCGGGGTGGCCAGCTTCTCGGCGTACCGCTCGTCGCGGTGGCGCCACGAGACCCGCAGGTCGTCGCCGTAGGACACCACCGCGGCCTTGGACGCATGCGTGATCGGCTCGTAGGGGTGCTCGCCCAGCTCGGAGCCGGAGATCACCGGGGTCCACTCGTCGAGCAGGCCGATCAGGGTGCGCAGCAGCCGGGTCTTGCCCTGCCCGCGCTCACCGAGGAGTACGACGTCGTGCCCGGCGATCAGCGCCCGCTCGAGCTGCGGGATCACGGTGGCCTCGAACCCGTGCAGCCCGGGCCACGGGTCGCGGCCCTCGGCGAGGGCGGCCAGCAGGTTCTCGCGGATCTCGGTGCGGAGCGGCTTGTGCACGTGCCCGGAAGCGCGCAGCTCTCCGAGCGTGGAAATCGTGGGAGCAGTCACCTATCGAACCTAGCCCCAGGCTCCAACGCGCGGCAGTAGTCTCGCGGGCGGGGAGAACACCAGGAGGAAACGTTGGCCCGCAAGCTGTTGAAGACCAACGACTCGGCGTGGCTGTTCGCGGAAACCCACCGCACCCCGATGCAGGTCGGCATGCTCGCGACCTTCCGGGTCCCCGAGGACCGGCCGACGTTCGTCGCGGACCTGGTGGCGAACTGGCGGGAGTGCCGGGAGTACGCGCCGCCGTTCAACCTCCTCTACAAGACCCTGCCGGTGCCGAGCTGGGTCGAGCTCGACGCCGGCGCCATCGACCTCGACTACCACCTGCGGCACTCCGCGCTGCCGGCCCCGGGCTCGCAGCGCGAGCTCGGCATCCTGGTCTCGCGCCTGCACTCGCAGAAGATGGACCGGCGCTACCCGCTGTGGGAGTGCCACGTCATCGAGGGTCTCGAAGAGGACCGGTGGTCGCTGTACCTGAAGGCGCACCACTCCCAGGTCGACGGCGTCGGCGGCATCCGCCTGTTGCGCCGGATCCTCTCCGCCGACCCCGACGCGCGCGACATGCTGCCGCCCTGGGCGATCGGCACCCGCGGCCCCGACCAGTCAGGGATCGACGCGCCCGTCAGGGAGCCGGCGGCTGAGATCGAGCGCTCCGGGCCGATCGAGGTGGTGCGCGGCGGCGTACGCAGCACGGCCGCGGTCGCCGGGTCACTGGGTCGGACGTACGTCGAGAGCGTGACCGGCCTCGGTGCGGAGGAGAACCGCGCCGTACCGTTCCGGGCGCCGAAGACGATCTTCAACGGCCGGATCCACACACCCCGGCGGTTCGCGACACAGCACTACTCGATCGAGCGGATGAAGCTCGCGGCGAAGGCGGCCGACGGCAGCCTCAACGACGTGTTCCTGGCGATCTGCGGCGGCGCGATGCGGCGCTACCTGATCGAGCACGACGCCCTGCCGACCGAGGACCTGATCGCGAACGTGCCGGTCTCGGTGCGACAGGGTCACGACGCCAAGGTCGGCAACGCGGTCACGTTCCTCTACTCCCGGCTCGGCACCGACGTCTCCGACCCGGTCGACCGGATCCGCGCGATCAAGACCTCGACCCGGCTCGGCAAGGAGCGGCTGCCCGTGGTGGGCAGCGGCGCGATGGACGCCTACACCGCCGGCCTGATGGCGCCGTTCCTGGGCCAGGCCATCCTCGGCTTCGGCGGTCGCGGCCGCCCGGCGTCCAACCTGGTCATCTCGAACGTGCCCGGACCGGCCGAGCCGCGCTACCTCGACGGTTCGCAGATGGAGGAGCTCTACCCGGTCAGCCTGCTCTTCAACGGCCAGGCGCTGAACATCACCGGGGTGTCGTACGCCGGCGAGTTCAACATCGGCTACACCGGCTGCCGGGACTCGATCCCGAGCCTGCAGAAGATCGCCGTCTACTCCGGTGAGGAGCTCGGCCTGCTCGAGGAGGGGCTGGGGATCTGAGCACCGAGGTCGCCGTACTCACCGTCGCCGTCGGCGTCCTCGCCGCCGGACTGCTCGTCACCACCGGGTTGATGCTGGCTGCCCGGCGCAAGGCGTCCGCTGCGGCTGAGCGGATCGAGCAGCTCGAGTCCGACCTCTCGGCGGCGCTCCGACCGCGGCCGCCAGCCACCCCGACGGAACGCGCGGTCAGCCGGGTGCTGCGGACCGTCGGCAAGGTGCGCGAGCACGGCGTCGCGGGGCTGCTCCAGGCCTCGATCGAGGACCTGCAGACCTGGGCCCAGGAGGAGCGGGCGGACATCGTGTCGATGGCGGCCGCCGATGGCACCGTCACGCTGTTCTTCTCCGACATCGAGGACTCCACGGCGCTCAACCACCGGCTCGGCGACGAGGGGTGGGTCAAGCTGCTGGCCGCCCACGACCAGCTGCTCCGGTCCCGGATCGACAAGTACCGCGGCCAGGTCGTGAAGACCGCCGGTGACGGCTTCATGGTCGCCTTCCGCGACCCCGAGGCGGCCTGCCGTGCGGCCCTCGGCATCCAGAAGGACCTCGGCCGCACCATGGACCAGCGACTGCGCCAGGTGCGGGTGCGGATCGGTATCCACACCGGGACCGTGGTGAGCCGCGACGGCGACTACTTCGGCCGCAACGTCGCGATCGCGGCCAGGATCGGTGACCTCGCGAGTGGCGGCGAGGTGCTGGCGACCAGCGCCGTGCTCGACGCGCTGGAGCCCGACGCGGCGGTGGAGCTGGAGGAGGCGGGCGAGGCCGAGCTCAAAGGCCTTCCCGGGACGCACGTGTTCTACCGGGTGCGGCGGAAGACCTGAGCCACTCCTCGGCCAGGATCGCGTACGTCGCGCCGTCGATCCAGCCGAGCTCGGAGTGCCAGGAGTCCTGGACGCCGTACTGCTCGCGGCGCATGCCGACCTTCTCGAGCACCCGCACCGAGCCGATGTTGTCGGCGTAGCAACCGGCGGTCACGCGGCGTACGCCGGCGTCCTCGAAGGCGATCCGCAACAGCGCTCTGGCGATCTCAGTGGCGTAGCCCTGGCCGGCGTACGCCGGATCCAGGATGTAGCCGATCTCCGCCTCGGTGGCCGTCATCTGCTCGTCGCCGTTCTGGCCGAGGCCGTCCCGGACGTCCAGCGAGGCGGTGCCGATCACGACCCCGCCCAGCTCGGCGACCGAGGATAGGTCGCGCGGCTCGGTCAGCGTCCGCAGCCAGGCGGCCCGGAACGAGTCGCTGTCGATCTCGGTCTTCAGCAGCCACTGGTAGACCTCCGGCTTGTTCCGGAACTCCAGGAGCCGGTCGACGTCCTCCGGCCGCACCCGCCGGAGGACGAGGCGTTCGGTCCGCTGCGGCCAGGTCACGTCCGGGATCGTCACCGGGAATGGATATCAGCGCGGCCGCGCGCGAGGCAAAGGAGATTCAGCGACGGTCGCGGAAGACCGGGTCGCGACCTTCCTTGCGGGCCCTGGTGGACTCCTCGAAGTTGTCGGTGAGCAGGCGCAGGTAGAGCTGGCCCAGGCCCTCCGAGGTCAGGTGCGCCTCGAGGGAGGACGCGGCCATTCCGGCCTGCAGCGACTTCTTGGTGAGCTCGACACCCGGTTGTGAGAGCGCGGCGATCCGCTGCCCGGTCTCGACCGCGGCAGCGAGTACGTCGTCGTGCACGGCGGAGACCAGGCCGATCCGCTCGGCCTCCTCGGCGTTCACGTCGCGTCCGGTGAGCATCATCTCCGCCGCTCGCGTCGAGCC
This sequence comes from uncultured Actinomycetota bacterium, assembly GCA_963809015.1. Lineage (GTDB taxonomy): Bacteria > Actinomycetota > Actinomycetes > Propionibacteriales > Nocardioidaceae > Nocardioides. The sequence goes on along the minus strand of CAWEHX010000008.1, from coordinate 135,728 downwards.
GACGGCGCGCGGCAGCAGGAAGCTCAGCCCGAGCTCGCTGGCGGTGAGTCCGTTGTTGATCCCGGCCGCGCGGAAGTAGGCCGCCGGAGCGGCCAGCCGCAGGTCGCACGCGAGCGCGAGGCAGAGGCCGCCGCCGATGGCAGGTCCGTTGATGGCCGCGATCAGGGGCTGCGGCAGCCGGCGCATGGTGAGCACCACGTCCTCGAGGTACTGCATCGCCCGCAGCGCGTACGTCGGAGGCGGCAGGTCGCCGACACCCGGCGGCACCCCGGCCGACTCCTGGTCGGCGCCGGAGCAGAACGCCTTCCCGGCGCCGGTGACCACGACCGCACGGACCGTGCCGTCGGCGCCGAGCTCGTCCAGCGCTGCCCGGAACGGCACCATCACGTCGTACGACATCGCGTGCATCCGCTCCGGGCGGTTCAGGGTGATGACGCCGACCGCCGGGTCCGGGCGCGAGACCTCGATGTAGGCCATCAGACCGTGAGGATCACTGAGGACCCGTGGCCGAACAGGCCCTGGTTGGCGGTGATCCCGACCCGGGCGCCCTCGACCTGGCGACCCTCAGCCTGCCCGCGGAGCTGCCAGGTCACCTCGCACACCTGGGCCAGCGCCTGGGCCGGCACCGCCTCGCCGAAGCAGGCCAGCCCGCCGGACGGGTTGACCGGGATCCGGCCGCCGATCGTGGTGTCGCCGGCGCGGAGCAGGGTCTCGGCCTCGCCGCGCTTGCACAGCCCGAGGTCCTCGATCCAGTCGAGCTCGAGCGCGGTCGACAGGTCGTAGACCTCGGCCAGGCTCACGTCGTCGGGGCCGATGCCGGCCTCCTCGTACGCCGCCTGGGTGAGCGACTCCTTGAACGTCCGCTCGGGCGGGCCCATGGTGCCCGCGGGGTCGGTGGCGAGCAGCGGCATGTCGATGACGGTGTTCGGGAACGTCGGCGTGACCGTGGAGATCGCAGCCACGCGCACCGCCTTGTCCGCGCCGAGCCGGCGGGCGTAGTCGGCGCTGGTCAGCAGCACCGCCGCGGCGCCGTCGGACGTCGCGCAGATGTCGAGCAGGTGCAGGGGGTCGGAAACCACCGCTGACTCGAGCACGTCGGCCGCGCTGACCTCCTTGCGGTAGCGGGCGTTCGGGTTGTTCAGCCCGTGCCGCGCGTTCTTGACCTTCACCTGCGCGAAGTCCTCGCTGGTCGCGCCGTAGAGGTCCATCCGCCGGCGCGCGTACATCGCGAAGTACGCCGGGTTGGTCATGCCGAGCAGCCGGAACCGCAGCCAGTCGGGGTCGTCCCACCGCTCCCCCGCGTTCGGCGCCAGGAAGCCCTTCGGTGTGGTGTCGGCTCCGACGACCAGGGCCACCTCGCTCTGGCCGGCGAGGATCCGCGACCGGGCGGTGTCGAGGGCCTGGGCACCGGTGGCGCAGGCGGCGTACGACGTGGCGACGCGCGCGCCGTTCCAGCCGAGCGCCTGGGCGAACGTCGCGCCGGCGACGTACCCGGCGTAGCCGTTGCGCACGGTCTCACCGCCGACGATCAGGTCGACGTCGTTCCACGGGACGCCGGCGTCGGCCAGCGCCTCGCGGGCCGCGTGCACGCCGTACGAGACGAAGCTGCGGCCCCACTTGCCCCAGGGGTGCATGCCGACTCCGGCGACGGTCACCTGCTCGCTCACTGGTCGGCCTCCTCGCCCATCTCGATCACGGGCTTCCATCGCCAGACCGTGCGTTCACCGTCGTCGTCCGTGTAGAGCGTCTCCACCACGAGCTCGGCCTCCTGGCCGACCCGCAGGTCGCCGACGCCGTAGCCGGCCGCGACCTGGCCGAGGATGACGAGGCCCTCAGGCAGCTCGACAGCGGCCAGGGCGAACGACTCGAACGGGTCCGAGACGGGGATGTACGGCGGCGGCGGCTGGTACTGCGCATCGGTGTAGGACCACACCCGGCCACGGCGGGAGAGCTCGACGTCCTCGAACGTCTCGCTCTCGCACACCGGGTTCCGGCAGAAGCCCCCTTCACCAGTTGTGCGCGGGAAGAACACGCAGTCGCACCCGGTGCACCGGGAGCCGATCAGCGCGGGCTCGGGACCAGTCGTGAACCAACCCTCGATCGCGGGGGTCTGCGTCATCCGCCCTCCAAAACTAGAACGTGTTCTCATCCTAGCGGACGTTGAATCGCCACCCGTGGCCCCGCGAATCCGGCCTCGTGGCCCCATGAGTCGGAAGCCGAGGGGCCACAACCGCGGATTCGACGGGCCACAACCCCCGATTCGACGGGCTAGGGGCGAGCGAGGTGAGCCAGCAGGTCCTGCCGGGTGACGACCCCGACCGGCTTGCCGTCCTCCTGCACGAGCACCGCGTCCGCGGACTCGAGCAGCTTGACCGCGTCGCGGGCGTCCTCGGTCGAGCCGATCACGGGCAGCGGCGGGGACATGTGCTGCTCGACGGAGTCGGTGAGCCGGGCGTTGCCGGTGAAGAGCGCGTCCAGGACGCTGCGCTCGGAGACCGATCCGGCCACCTCGGCGGCCACGATCGGCGGCTCGGCGCGGACGACGGGCATCTGCGAGACGCCGTACTCCTGCAGGATCGCGACCGCCTCGGCGATGGTCTCGCCGGGGTGGGTGTGCACCAGGTCGGGGAGCCGACCCGACTTGCCGCGCAGCACCTCGCCGACGGTCTGGCTGCCGGACTCGTGACCGCTGTCGAAGCCGTACTGGCCCAGCCACTCGTCGTTGAAGACCTTGGTGAGGTAGCCGCGTCCCGAGTCGGGCAGCAGCACCACGATCACCGCGTTCTCGCCTTCCGGGGTCCCGGCAAGCTCCTTGGCCAGCTGTACGGCGGCGAACGCGGCCATCCCCGAGGAGCCGCCCACGAGCAGCGCTTCCTCACGGGCCAGCCGCCGCGTGAACGCGAACGAGTCGGCGTCGGAGACCTCGATGATCCGGTCGGCGATGTCGCGGTCGTAGGCGTCCGGCCAGAAGTCCTCGCCCACGCCCTCGACGAGATAGGGCCGCCCGCTGCCGCCGGAGTAGACCGAGCCCGCCGGGTCCGCGCCGACGACCTGGATCGCGGGGTTCTGCTCCTTCAGGTAGCGGCCGACCCCGGAGATCGTGCCGCCGGTGCCGACCCCTGCGACGAAGTGCGTGATCTTGCCTTCGGTCTGCTCCCAGAGCTCCGGGCCGGTGGTCTCGTAGTGGGAGCGCGGGTTGTGCATGTTGGAGTACTGGTCCGGCTTCCAGGCACCCGGTTCCGCAGCGAGCCGCGCAGAGACGTTGTAGTAGGAGTCCGGGTGCTCCGGCGCGACCGCGGTCGGGCAGACGACGACCTCCGCGCCGTACGCCTTCATCACGTTGCGCTTGTCCTCGCTGACCTTGTCGGGGCAGACGAACACGCACTTGTAGCCCTTGGCCTGGGCGACCATCGCCAGCCCCACGCCGGTGTTGCCCGAGGTCGGCTCGACGATCGTGCCGCCCGGCTGGAGCTCGCCCGAGGCCTCAGCGGCCTCGATCATCCGGGTCGCGATCCGGTCCTTCACGGACCCGCCGGGGTTGAAGTACTCCACCTTCGCCAGCACCAGCGGCGCGGTCTCCCGCGCCTCGTCCAGCGTGGTCGACAGCCGGAGCAGCGGGGTGTTGCCGATCAGGTCCAAGAGCGAGTTCACGTACTGCATGCGCTCAACCTATGTCGCATCCGTAGGATTTGCCGCGATGGGGAAGGCAGCCGCCGCACGCAAGCTCGCCGCCGCCGCTGCGTACGGCGGTGGTGGTCTGTCGTTGCTCGGCGGTGCGGCGTGGGGCGTGCTCAACCTCGAGGCGTGGCTGGCCCGCAAGTCGATCGGCCAGACCCGCGAGGACCCGCCGCCCGACGCGACCGGCTGGTACGGCCGCGGCAGACCCGGGCCGGCGATCCGGATCGCCCTGCTCGGCGACTCCAGCGCCGCCGGCTACGGCGTCGACCGGGTCGAGGAGACGCCGGGCGCGCTGCTGGCCAGCGGCGTCTCGGAGCACGCCGACCGCCGGGTCTACCTGCGCGCCTTTGCCGTCGTCGGCGCCCGCTCACCGCACCTGGCCGCCCAGATCGACCGCGCCCTGACGATCGAGCCCGACGTCGCGGTGATCCAGATCGGCGCCAACGACGTCACCCACAAGACCCTGCCGGCAGAGTCGGTGCGGCACCTCTCCGAGGGAGTACGCCGGCTGCGTGAGGCCGGCGTCGAGGTCGTCGTCGGCACCTGCCCCGACCTGGGCACGGTCCGACCGATCGCGCCGCCGCTCAAGCAGGTGGCCCGGACCTGGTCGCGCCGGCTGGCCGCCGCCCAGACGATCGCCGTGATCGGCGAGGGGGGCCGGACGGTCTCGCTGGGCTCGATTCTCGGCCCGGAGTTCGACGCCGCACCGGCGGTGCTGTTCGGCCCGGACCAGTTCCACCCGTCGGCCGAGGGATACCGCGCGCTGACCAACCTGATCATCCCGTCGGTGCTCGCGGCTCTCGACCTCGCGCCCGACCACGAGGCCCGGCCGGAGGCCTTCCGCGGCGAGGCGGTGCTGCCGATCACCCAGGCGGCGGTCCGAGCCGTCAAGCAGACCGGGACCGAGCTCGACGGCACCGAGGTCGGCGGCGACCGGCTCGGCGTCCGCGGCCTCTGGGTCGAGCTGCGGCACCGCCGCAGCCGCCCGCAGGCCAAGGGTCAGGCGCCGGCGCCCACCGAGACGGCCGACGCGGCTACTCAGTAGTCGTCCGCCGGGACGATCATCGGCGTACCCGCGACCGGGTCGGGCAGCACGACGCAGGCCAGGCCGAAGACCTTCTCCACCAGTGCCGCAGTGACGACGTCGGCGGGCGGTCCCTCGGCGACGACGTGCCCGTCGGCCATCGCGACGATGTGGTCGGCGTACCGGCACGCGAGGTTGAGGTCGTGCAGGACCAGGACGATGGTGCGCCCGGTCCGCCGGTTCAGGTCGCGGAGCAGCCGGAGCAGCTCGACCTGGTGGTTGATGTCGAGGAACGTCGTGGGTTCGTCGAGCAGCAGCAGGTCGGTCTCCTGAGCCAGCGCCATGGCCACCCACGCGCGTTGGCGCTGCCCGCCGGACAGCTCCTGCACCGGACGGTTCACCAGGTCGGCCGTCTCCGTGGCGATCAGTGCCTCGGCGACCGCCTCCTCGTCGGCAGGAGTCCACTGCCGGAACCATCCCTGGTGCGGGTGCCGGCCACGGGAGACCAGGTCTCCGACGGTGATCTGGTCGGGTGCGACCGGCGTCTGCGGCAGCAGCCCCAGGATCTTGGCGACCTCGCGCGAGGCCAGCTCGGTGACCGGCCTCCCGTCGAGCAGCACCTGTCCCGAGCGCGGCTTGAGCAGTCGCGCCATCCCGCGCAGCAGTGTCGACTTGCCGCAGGCGTTGGCGCCCACGATGGCGGTCAGCCGACCGTCCAGGACGTCGAGGTCGAGCTCCTTCACGACGTCGCGCTCGGCGTAACCGAGGCTCAGCCCTTCCACTCGCAGGCGACCGGTCATCAGGTGCCCCTTCTGTTGGTGGTGGCCAGCAGCCACAAGAGGTACGGCGCGCCGACGGCGCCGGTGATCACGCCGGTCGGCAGCTGCATGGGCAGGAGGTTGACGGCGATGTAGTCGGACGCGAGCACCAGGGACGCGCCAACGGCACCTGCCGCGAGCAGGCCGCCGGTCGCCTTCCCGAGCAGTCGGTCCGCGACCGGGCCCGCGACCAGCGCTACGAAGACGAGCGGTCCCGCGACGGCGGTCGCCAGCCCGGTGAGCACCACGCCGACCAGGATCAGCGAGAGCCGGGCGACCTCGGTCTTCGTCCCGAGGGTCCGGGCGGTGTCGTCACCGAGCTCCAGTGATCGGAGCACCCGACGCAGCACCAGGCTCAGCGGCACCAACACTGCGAGCGCGACCAGCAGGATGTTGACCTCGGTGCTGCCGGACTGGCCGACGGTCCCGACCAGCCAGTGCATCGCCTCTCGGGCCTCTTGGAGCCGGGACCTCGTCAGCAGGTAGCCGACGACCCCGTAGCCGAAGGTCGAGATGCCGATGCCGATCAGGATGAAGCGGTAGCCGCTGATCCCGTCCTTCCAGGCCAGCACGTACATCAGCAGCGACGACACCAGGGCACCGATCACGGCGAGGGCCGGGATTCCCAGTCCATTGAAGTCGTAGATCACGATGCCGGCGACCGCGGCGACGCTCGCACCGGACGAGATCCCGACGAAGTCGGGCGAGGCCAGCGGGTTGCGCAGCAGGTGCTGGAACAGGGTGCCCGCGATGCCGAGCGCCAGACCGGTGGCGACCGCTGCCTTCGCCTGTGGCCACTGCAGGTCCTGTACCACGAAGTTGACCGCGTCGTTGTCCATCGCGCCGAGCAGGGAGAGCATGACCTGGCGAGCAGTGAGCCGGACGCTGCCCATGGTCAGGTGGACCATCACGAGAGTCGTCACGAGCACGACCAGGGCTGCGTTGACGACGAGCGCCCGCCGGTGGCGACCGCGCCGGTCGGCACGGAGGTCGGCCCGTACCGGGGCGAGGGTGGCCGTCACAGCTCCGACAGCTTTCCGTAGCGGACCAGGCCGATGAAGAACGGGGCGCCGATCACGCCCAGCATCACGCCCACCTGGAGCTCGCCGTCGCCCGCGAGCACCCGGCCGAGGATGTCGGCGAGCAGCAGCACGACCGGACCGATCAGCATGGAGTACGGCAGGATCCAGCGATAGTCGGGGCCGCAGATCAGCCTGGCGAGGTGAGGCACGGCGAGCCCCACGAAGACGATCGGGCCGCACGCTGCGGTCGCGGCACCGCACAGCACCGCCACGACGAGGAACATCGCCAACCGGGTCCGTCCCACCCGCACCCCGAGCGACCGGGCGGTGTCCTCACCCATCGCGAGCGCGTTCAACCACCGGCCGCACAGCAGTGCTGCCACGCAGCCCACGATCACGAACGGCGCGACGCCGGTGACGATCGGCGCGTAGCGACCCGCGAGCGAGCCGACCTGCCAGAACCGCAGCTGGTTGAGAACGACCTCGTCGGTCATGATCATCGCGGACGTGTACGACGTCAGCCCGGCCGTGACCGCCGCGCCGGCCAGCGCCAGCTTGACCGGCGTCGCGCCGTCCCGGCCGAGCGATCCGACGGCGTACACCAGAACCGTGGCGACAGCGGCGCCGGCGAACGCGAACCAGATGTACGACGACACCCCGCCCACGCCGAGGAGCGTGATCGCGAGGACCACCGCGGCCGCGGCGCCGGCGTTGACGCCCATGATCCCGGGGTCGGCGAGCGGGTTGCGGGTCACGCCCTGCAGCACTGCGCCCGAGAGCCCGAGAGCGGCGCCCGCCAGCAGGCCGACCATCGTCCGCGGCACCCGCATCTCCAGGGTGACCGTGTCGTTGACCGTGCCGGAGCCGAAGTTCCCGAACGCGCGCACCACCTCGCCGAGCGAGATCTCTCGTGATCCCTGGGTGACGCTGAGGAAGGTCACCAGGGCGAGGACGCCGAGCAAGACGAGAAGGCCGAGCGCCAGACCCCGCTGATAGCGGGATCCGGCGCTCGACTCCCGAGTCGCCGGCGCGTGGGTGAGCGCGGCCGTCATGGGATCAGTCGCCGATGTTCTCGTCGATGCCCTCGAGGTCGGCGGTCAGCTTCTCCAGCGCGTCCGCGTAGTGGCCGTAGGTGTGCAGCCAGAAGGCCGGCCACGAGATCACCTGTCCGGCCTCGGCGGCCCGGATGGTCTCCCACGTGGGCTGCTTCTCGGCCGAGGCGAGGGTGTCGTCGAACATCCGCGAGTCGATCAGCAGCACGTCCGGCTGGTACTTGTCGGCGTTCTCCCAGCTGAGGTTCTCCCAGTAGGGGAAGCCCGGGTCCGGCTTGTCCGGGTTGATCACGTCGAGGCCCCAGTTCTGGAAGTCCAGCAGCTCGGGCGCGAACTCCGGGTTGGCGACGTAGAGCAGGTCGTCGGTCGGCGAGACCGCGAGCGCATCCAGGCCGGGCTTGGACTCGACGAGCTGCGTGAAGGCGTCGCGCGCCTCTTCGAACCGAGTCTTGTCCGCCGAGAACTCCGGGTCGTCAACGTCGGCGCCGAGGCTTTCGGCCAGGTCCTCGTAGCCCTCCGCGAGCTCGAGGATCGAGGCGCCCTGCGAGGCCCCCACCACCGGCGCGAGGTCCGCGAGCTTCTTGCTCGACTCCTTGACGCCCTCCTCGAGGCCGCTGTGCGCCTCCTCGGCGGGCCACCAGTCGGCGACGATCAGGTCGGGGTTCAGCGTGCTCGCCTTGGCGACGTCGATGCTGCCCCACTCCTCGCCGAGGATCTCGATGCCGGAGAGGTCGAGACCCTGCAGGTTGGGGTCGGTCTTCACGGATTCGTCGGCGTAGATCCCGACCGGCTTGATGCCGTAGCTCATCAGGGCCGCGGCCTCGCCGGAGTGGGCGATGATCCGGGTCGGCGTCTCGTCGAGCTCGACCACCTCGCCGGAGCCGTCGGTGAACTCCCACGGGCCCTCGGGCACGCTCACGTCCGGGTTGTCCCCGGCGGTGTCGTCACCTTCGTCGATGTCGCTGCCGCAGGCGCTGAGCGCCAGCCCGGCGGCCAGGAGTCCGGCAGTCAGACGGATGGTCGGGCGCATGGAGGTGTCCTCGCTCTTCGTCGTCCGAGACCGCCGCGATGACGGTTAGGTAAGCCTAACCATATCTGCTCGGTCGAGGCGAACCCGGGTCGAGGAGTGAGCGCCAAAAAGCGCTGACCCGTCGCGAAGTTCGCGACGGGTCAGCTGCCAAACATCTGGCTGAGTACGACGGGTCAGTCGCTGCTGAAGAACGCGAGGATGCGCAGCAGGTTGGTGTAGATCCAGACCAGGCTCACCGTCATCGCGAAGGCAGCGCGCCAGGACTCCCGCTCGGGGAGGCCGTTGGCAATGCCCTGCTCGACGAAGTCGAAGTCGAGGATCAGCATGAAGATGCCCAGCGCCAGACCGGCGAACGCCGTCAGCATGCCGAGGCCGCTGACGCCGAAGAGCCCGATCTGGGCGTCAAAGGCGCTGAGGACCAGCTCCATCAACGACAGGCCGACCATGCCGAACATCGCCGCGATGACGAACATCCGGAACTTGGCGCCGACCTTGATGTTGAAGACCTTGTACGCCGCCAGAGTGCCGGCGAACGCCGCGAAGGTGCCGATCACGGCACCCATCACCACGTTGCCCTCGTAGAAGGCGTTGAACAGCTTGCTGATCGCGCCGAGCGCCACGCCCTCGAGGACCGCGAAGGCCAGGACGAGCGCCGGGCTGACGACGCGCTTGAAGGAGTTCACCATCGACAGACCGAAGGCGCCGAGGCTGCCGATGGTCATCGCGGCGAACAGCGGGCCGAGGTCGGCACCGGTGGGGTCGAGAGTGATCTCGGGGGTCAGGATCCAGGTCGCGAGCGCGGCGACGATCACCACGCCGAGCGAGATCGCGGTCTTCTGGACGACCGAGTCGATGGTCATCGGGCCCGTGGACGGCGGCGCCTGTGTGGGCTGCTGCCCAGGGGCGCCGGGCTCGCCGGTCCCCCACGTGGAGGGGTCGGCACCGTAGCCCTGGTACGTCGCGCCGTTGCCGGCGTACGTCTGGTTGCCGTATGCGTTGGCGCCACCGGCGTGGAACTCCTCCGAGCGCCGGAACACCGGGTTGTTGCTCTGCATGGTCTCCTCCTTGGAGGCCGGGGGCGACCGTCTCCGTGACGGCTCACCTAGTCCGAAGTCGAGTCTAGACGGCTTCATTGAATTCAACGTCCTGCAGGTGCCCTGCGTTCCCGGCGGGGATGCGGATCCGGGCGGATCGGGCCGGTAATCTGCTCGCGACATGCACGCCCAGCGACAGCGGACCTTCCGAGCTGACATCCAAGGGCTCCGCGCGATCGCCGTGCTGACCGTGATCGCGGGCCATGCCGGTGTTCCCTTCCTCCCCGGTGGCTTCGTCGGGGTGGACGTCTTCTTCGTCATCTCCGGCTTCCTCATCTCGCAGCTGCTGTTCCGCGAGGTCGAACGCAAGGGCACCCTTTCGATCGGCGACTTCTACGCCCGCCGGGCACGGCGGATCCTGCCCGCCGCCACGCTGGTGACGATCGCCACCCTGGTCGCCTCGCTGCTCTGGCTGAGCGTCGTGGACGCCCTCGACGTGGTCACCGACGCGGTGTGGGCGACGTTCTTCGCGGCCAACATCCGGTTCTCGACCGTGGGCACCGACTACTTCGCGCAGGAGGAGGGCCCCTCCCCACTGCAGCACTACTGGTCGCTGGCGGTGGAGGAGCAGTTCTACCTCGTCTGGCCGCTGATCCTCCTGATCTGCGTCGTGCTCGTGCGCCGGCGCTCCAGCCAGGGCGCCCGGGCCGAGCGCCCGCCGCTGCCCAAGCTCACCGTCTTCTGGGTGCTGGTCGTGCTCGGCCTGGCGTCGTTCGCGTACGGCGTCTTCCTGACCGCCGACGACCCGACCGCGGCGTACTTCTCGACGCCGGCGCGGGCGTGGGAGCTCGCCATCGGCGCGGTCACCGCACTGGTCGCCCGCCGCGTCGCCTCCCGGATGAACGGTGTCGCTCGTGGGACGGTCGCGGTGGCCGGCCTGCTCGCGATCGCCTACGCGTGCGGGTTCTACGGCGCCGACACGCCCTTCCCCGGCTGGGCCGCCGCCGTACCCGTGCTCGGATCGGCGCTCCTGCTGCTGGCCGGCGCCGGTGGGCACGAGCACGAGCCGCTCCCGATCCGGGCGCTGTCGGTGCGGCCGATGCGGGTGGTCGGCGACTGGTCCTACTCGCTCTACCTCTGGCACTGGCCGCTGCTGATCATCCCCGAGCAGCGCCTCGGCCATGAGCTGAGCGTGCCGTTCACGGTGTTCGTCGTGACCCTGACGTTCGTGCTCGCCGGACTCACTTATCGCTACGTCGAGACACCGTTCCGCAACCCGCAGCGCATGCCTCGGCAGCGGGCCCTGTCGCTGTACCCCGCGTCCGTGGTGCTGGTGGTCATCGCCTGCGTCACCGGGTCCCTCTACGGACACTGGAAGGCCGGCGAGTTCGGCGACAACCCGGCGATCACCGTGACCAACTTCGGGGTGGACGACGAGTCGGACTACGAGCTCTCCAAGGACCCGACGGTCGCGCTGGTGCAGGCCTCGGTGATCGCCTCCCGCAACGACATGGCGGTCCCGAGCGACCTGACGCCCGACGTGCTCAAGCTGCGCGACGACGTACCGGACGTCGGCGACTGCGACTACGAGAACGCCGTGGATGCCATCTGCGTGCACGGCGACCCGGAGGCCGACCGGACGATCGTGGTCTTCGGCAACTCCCACGGCCGGATGTGGATCCCGGCGTTCGAGAAGATCGCCGTCCGTGAGCACTACCGCACCGTCTACCTGGTGAAGCCCAACTGCGCTGCGCCGCTGATCACGATCGGCGACCTCGCCGAGGGTGGCGTGCCCTGGGACGAGTGCACGGACTTCCACGAATGGGCGATGGACCAGATCGAGGAGCTGCAGCCCGAGCTGGTGGCGGTGGCGAGCAGCGGCCCCAACCCCGTCATCTACGACGACGAGGGCAACTCCTACACGACCGACGACGCCGAGTACGACGACATCACCCGCGACGGCTACGAGGAGCTGTTCACCCGGCTCGAGGCGATGGCCGACCGCACCGTGCTGATCCGCGACCTACCGAAGAACGAGGACGACCCCGGGACCTGCCTGACCAGCGGCGACGCCGATCTCGGAGACTGCCTGTGGACTCCGCTGGAGGCCTCAGAGCACGACGCCGACGTGTCCGTCGAGGCGGCCGAGGCCACCGGCACCGACGTCGTGGACCCGACCCGATGGGTGTGCTGGGAGCGCGAGTGCCCGGTCGTGATCGGCGACGTCATCTCCTACCGCGACCGCGGCCACCTCACCACGGTCTACTCCGAGTCCTTGGCCGACGAGCTCGGTAGGGAAATCGGGATCTGGTCGAACTAGGCCGCAAAAACACGTGGCGCCCCGTGAGAACACGAGGCGCCACGCAACTTCATGCGTGATGAAGCGTCAGATCACTCGAACTCGATGACGTCGCCGTCGATCGTCAGGTTGGTGATGGTCACCGTCCCGGTGTTGCCGTTGTCCCAGACGATGCCCGCCTGACCGATCCGACCGTTGACCGGCACCGTGAAGCTGATGGTGCCGTTGGTGTTGTTGGCTGCATCCGGCGCGGTGTTGTTCGCGCACGGCGTCGCCTGGTCGAACGAGTTGTAGAACTGGCCCTGCATCTCCACGAACACCCGCGGCGCGCCGCCGACGCAGAACGCGTTGGCGCCGAACTGCACGGTGAAGGAGATCACGTCGCCCGCCTGCACGACCTTGTTGAGGTTCTCGATCTCGATCGAGGTGCTACCGCCCGTCAGCGTGGCCGTGTGGTCGTCGACGATCGAGGTGTTCTCGCCCTCTTCCCAGTTCGTGTTGACCCCGGACTGGTCCTGGTCCTCGAGGTCCTCGATCCGACTGGTGAGGTCGGCGATGTCCGCCTCGAGACCCTCGATCACCTCGCCCTGATCCACCACCAGCTGGCCGAGGCTGGGTGAGCTGCGCCTTGGTGGCGAGGCTGGCGACGAAGCCGGGTCGCAGGTCCTTCTTCTTCAGACCGCCGTCCTTGACGTCGACGGTCCGGATGCTCTCGTTCTTGATGTCACCCGAGTCGATCTGACCGGCGGCGTACCCGCGCCCCTCCGGCCAGCAGTGCGAGCACGGTCGCCCCTGCCCCCACTGCTGCCATCCGACTGTTCAGAGCGCGCTTCAGTCCCATGTGTTACCTCCAGGTTTGTCGGCCCCGCTGTCCCCGAAGAAGCGGTCGGCCATGGTCTGGCGTGGGTACCCGGTCGATAAGGGTCCTGAAATCGGGTCAGCGGCGTACGGCGCGCACCACCGAGTCGCGCACGGTGACGGGTCCCTCCGGACCGGCCATCTCGCGCGTCGGCGCGGATTCCTTCACCACGTCCCACTCGTCCGGGTCGAGCACCGCGACCAGCTGCTCCGGGGTGAACAGCAGCTGCCCACCGTGCGGGCGGCGGGCGCCGGTGTCGTGGTCGTCGGGGTGGTGCCCGACCACCAGCAGCGTGCCGCCCGGCTCGACCAGCTCGGCCAGCCCGCGGTAGAAGCCCTCGAACACCTCGGGCATGACGTGGAAGAAGAAGGCCGACACCAGGTCGTAGCGACCGGGCGCCGGGCCACCACCCACCAGGTCGTGATGGAGGATCTCGACCCGATCGGCGACCCCCGCCTCGGCCGCGTGGTCCATCACCCGAGCGAGCGCCACCTCCGAGACGTCGAGAGCCGTGACCTGCCAACCGTGCTCGGCCAGCCAGACCGCGTCCGCTCCCTCACCGCAGCCGACATCGAGCACCCGGCCCGGCGCGAGGTCCGCGACCTCCTCGACGAGGCGTTGGTTGGGCCGGCCGCTCCAGATCCGCTCCGACTCGGCGTACCGCGCGTCCCAGGTCTCCTGGGTGTACATCGTCGCGGGGTCCTGGTCGTGATCGTGATGTTCGTGTGGCACGTGCCCCCGGTGGGACTCGAACCCACACTTGAATCGCTTTTAAGGCGATGTCCTCTACCGGTTGGGATACAGGGGCCTGTCCATTCTCGCAATGTCGGCCGCACGACCCAGCACCTCGTCGGTCATTTCTTCCGTGAGCTTGCCGGTGAAGGTGTTCTGCTGGCTCGGGTGGTAGCAGCCGAGCAGTACGACGTCCCCGTGCGGCGCGCCCAGGGTCGCCGTGGCGCCGTGCCCGAATCGCGGCTTCGGCACCGGGACCGTCCAGCCGGCCAGCCGGAGCGATCGGATCGCCGCGTCCCAGCCGAACGAGCCCAGCGCGAGGACCACCCGTACCTCGTCGGCGACCAGGGCCAGCTCGGCGTCCAGCCAGCTCGCGCAGGTGTCGCGCTCGGCGACGGTCGGCTTGTTCTGGGGTGGGGCGCAGCGGACCGCCGCGACCATCCGGGTGTCGATCAGCTCCAGGCCGTCACCGATGAAGAGGCTGGTCGGCTGGTTGGCGAGACCGACGCGGTGCAGGCTCGCGAACAGCCAGTCGCCGCTGCGGTCGCCGGTGAAGATCCGGCCGGTGCGGTTGGCGCCGTGCGCTGCGGGCGCCAGCCCGACGACGAGCACCTTGGGCCTGGCCGACCCGAACCCAGGTACGGGTCGTCCCCAGTACTCCTCGTCCGCGAACGACGCGCGCTTCTCCCGGGCGACGCGCTCGCGCCACTCCACCAGCCGCGGGCAGGCGCGGCACTCGACGAGCTCGGCCTCGAGCCGCTCGAGGTCGGTGCTCAGGGGGCAGGCTGGATCGAGGCCTCGCGGCGCACCTTGTCGACCGCCTGGGAGGCGGCGTCGCTGACCTTGTCCTTCGCCACGTCGGCGGCGTGGTGGGTGGCGGCCTGCACCCGCGGGTCGCGGGCCACCTTCTGGGCTCCGGACTTGATCTGCTCGTAGCGCTCGCGTCCGGCATGGGCACCCAGGACATATCCGACCGCCGCAGCGGCGAGCAACGGGATCTTCTTCATGCCGTCACGGTAACCCGACGAGCGACCACGCAATCCCGTCGAGGATGTCGGACTCGGAGACCACGATCGTCTCGGTACGAACTCGACGCAGCACCCGCGACAGGATCAGCGCTCCCGCGTCGATCACGTCGGCGCGGCCGGGGTGCAGGTAGGGCAGCTCCAGGCGCTGCGCGACCGTCATCGCCACGATCCGCGCCACGGTCTCGTGCACGTCGTCGAGGCCGAGCACCTGCTGGTCGATCGCGCTGCGGTCGTACGACGCCAGGTCGAGCACTCCTGCCGCGACCGTGGTGACGGTCCCGGCGACTCCGACAACGGTGGCCGCCGCGGCGGCGTCGACCGGGCAGGCGTCGAGGGTCGCGTCGATGTCCGCGACGCACGCGGCCACCTGTTCCGCCGTGGGCGGGTCGTCGTGCAGGTGCCGCTCGTGCAGCCGCACCGAGCCGATGTCCATCGAGTGCGCCTGCCGCGGCCGGGTGTCACCGAGGATCAGCTCGGTGGAGCCGCCGCCGACGTCGATCACGAGCACCGGAAGGTCCGGCGCGACCGCAAGGTGCCGAACCGCCCCGTCGAACGCGATCGCCGCCTCCTCGGACCCGGTGAGCACCTCGGGGTGGACACCCAGCCGCGCGAACACACCGTCGGAGAAGACCTGCGCGTTCGAGGCGTCGCGGGTCGCCGAGGTGGCGCAGAAACGCAACCGCTCGACGCCGTTCGCCTTGATGAGCGCGGCGTACTCGTCGATCGCGGAGAACGCCCGGGCGAGTGCCGCATCGGCGAGTCGACCGGTCCGGTCGACGTCCTGGCCGAGCCGGACCATCCGGGTCTCGCGCACCGCGATGTCCGGCAGGTCACCGATCAGCAGCTTGATGGTGTTGGTGCCGCAGTCGATGGCCGCGACGGTCATGCGGTCGGCTCCCGCTCCACGCACGGACCGGCGGCCCACCACTCGCCGAGCAGCTCGAGCACCTCGTCGCCCAGCGGGTTGATCCCAGGACCAGCCGCCAGGGAATGCGCGGCCAGCACGTGCAGACACTTGACCCGGTCCGGCATCCCGCCCGCGGTGATGCCCTCGATCTCGGGCACCTCACCGAGTCCGGACCGGAACTGCAGGTAGGCCTCGTGCGCGCCCCGATAGGCAGTGGCCAGCTCGGCGTCCTCACCCAGCCGCGCCTGCATCTCCTTCATCAGCCCCGACCCCTCGAGGGTGCCGATCAGCGACGCCGCCCTCGGGCAGGTCAGGTAGAACGTCGTCGGGAACGGGGTGCCGTTCGGCAGCCGCGGCTCCGTGGTCACCACGTCCGGGTTGCCGCACGGACAGCGATGTCCGACGTCGTGGATGGCCCGGGGCGGCCGACCGAGCTGCCGCTGGACCACCGCCTCGTCCTCCGGCGGGATCATGCTCGCGAATCTAGTCGTCGGAGGGCTGCTGGTCGGAGCCGTCGATCTTGCGCAGCGGGATCGGCGGGGCCTTGGTCGGCGGGTCCCCGGCGATCTTCATCGAGTCCCAGGCGTCGTCGAACCAGGTCCGCTCGGGTTCCGGCGCGATCGAGTCGGGGTCGGTGAGCTCCGCTTCGCTCTCGAGCGGCTCGCCGTCCTCGAGCACCACGAACGGTGTCTCGCCCAGCTTCACGTAGCCGAAGCGCTCGCGCGCCTGCGCGCTGACGTAGGCAGGGTCCTGCCAGCGCTCCTTCTCCTGCTCGAGCTGCTCGATGCTCGCCCGTCGCTCCGCGATCTGCGCCTTGAGGTCGCCGATGTGGGAGCGCTGCTCCAGGTAGGCCCGCAGCGAGGACGCGTACGACACCGCCAGCACGGCGAGCACCATCACCAGGATCGCCGCCCGGCCGGTCAGCCGCGACCGCACCTTCGACTCGGTGGCCGCGCGTGCGGCCGGCGCCGACGCTGCTGGTGCCGCCGAGATCGGCCGAGCGGTGCGCACAGCGCGGCCCGGCCCGGAACGTCCTCGGGGCCGGGACCCTCGCGGCGTACGTCGCTGGTCCGGCATACGACCAAGGGTCTCTCAGGCGGAGTACCTCGGGAACGCCGACACACCGGCGTACCTCGCCGCATCGCCGAGCTCGTCCTCGATCCGGAGCAGCTGGTTGTACTTCGCGGTGCGGTCGGAGCGGGCCGGTGCACCGGACTTGATCTGGCCGCAGTTGGTCGCCACCGCGAGGTCGGCGATCGTGGTGTCCTCGGTCTCGCCGGAGCGGTGGCTCATCATGCAGCGCAGCCCGTTGCGGTGCGCCAGGTCCACGGAGTCGAGGGTCTCCGTGAGCGAGCCGATCTGGTTGACCTTGACGAGCAACGCGTTGGCCTGGCCGCCGTCGATGCCGCGCTGCAGCCGCTCCACGTTGGTGACGAAGAGGTCGTCGCCGACGATCTGGGTCCGCGCGCCGAGTCGGTCCGTGATCGCCTTCCAGCCGTCCCAGTCCTCCTCGTCGAGGGGGTCCTCGATGCTGACGATGGGGTACGCCGAGACCAGCTCGTCGTAGTAGTCGATCATCTCGGCGGCGGTCTTCGGCACGCCCTCGAAGGTGTAGGTCCCCTTCTCGCAGAACTCCGATGCCGCGACGTCGAGGGCGAGCCCGAAGTCCTTCCCCAGCTGGTAGCCGGCCTTCTCGATCGCCTCGGCGATCAGGTCGAGCGCCGCGCGGTTGGAGTCCAGGCTGGGCGCGAAGCCGCCCTCGTCCCCGATGGCGGTGGCCAGGCCGCGGCCCTTCAGCACGTCCTTGAGGGCGTGGTAGACCTCGGCGCCGCTGCGCACGGCGTCGCGGAAGGTCGCCGCACCGATCGGCGCGATCATGAACTCCTGCACGTCGACGTTGGTGTCGGCGTGGGCGCCGCCGTTGAGGATGTTCATCATCGGCACCGGCAGAAGGTGGGCGTTGGGCCCGCCGACGTACCGGTAGAGCGGGAGCTGTGCGGAGTCGGCTGCCGCGCGGGCGACCGCGAGCGAGACGCCCAGGATCGAGTTGGCACCGAGCTTGGCCTTGTTGGGGGTCGCGTCCAGCGCGAGCATCGTCTGGTCGATCAGCCGCTGGTCGTCGGCCGCGAGGCCCTCCAGCGCCGGGCCGATCGTCGTGACCACGGCGTCGACGGCCTTCTGGACACCCTTGCCGAGGTAGCGCTTGCCACCGTCCCGCAGCTCGACCGCCTCGAACTGGCCGGTCGAGGCGCCGCTCGGCACCGCCGCGCGCGCGAACGTTCCGTCGTCGAGGAGGACCTCGACCTCGACGGTGGGGTTGCCGCGCGAGTCGAGGATCTCGCGGGCGCCAACGGCTTCGATCGATGCCACGTCTGGGTGCTCCTGTGCGGTGGGAAGACGGTCGCCGTCAGCCTAGACCGGCATCCGCCCGGTGCGTTGCTCAGGCCTTCTCGTCCCGCTTGATCGACTCCCAGAGCTCGTCGATCGCGACCGCGTCGAGCGGCGGGTCGTCCGGCGAGCGGCCGATCGACGCCGGGTCGAACACGTGCGGGTTGCGCCGGCGCATCTTCTCGGTGATCCCCCGCGCCACGTCGTCGAGCGTGAACGCCCCCGCCTGCTCGGCGATCACCGCGTGGAACACCACCTGCAGGAGTACGTCGCCGAGCTCCTCACGCACGTGGTCCAGGTCACCGGAGTCGATCGCCTCGACCAGCTCCTCGGTCTCCTCGCGCAGGAACGGCACCAATGACTCGTGGGTCTGCCCGGCCTTCCAGGCGCACTCCGTGCGCAGCCGGCGCATCACCTCGGCGAACTCCGCCAGGGCGTCGCCCGGTGTCGCGTCGGCCACCGGTCAGCCGCAGCGCTGTGACTCGGGCAGCGTCGCGGCGTACGCCGAGTCGCCCTCCTGCTGGGCGAGCCGGTCGACGTCGCCGAGCGCGGTCTCGGCGAAGTCGCTGACCGCGACCGACAGGTCGTCGTCGCGGGCGAACTCCACCGCGACGTCGCCTACCGCGATGTCGGGGAACACCGGGTTGGTCCGCACGCCCTCGCGCTCGGTCCACTCCTGAGCCACCGCGATACCGGCGACGAGCTGGTCCTGCTCGGCAGCGCTGGGATCCTCCTCGCGGCCGACGGCCTGCATCACGTTGACGAAGTAGGAGAGCCCGAGCACCTCGCGAGCCTGCACGGTCCCGGCGGCGTCCGCGTCGGCCTCGAGCTTCGCGAAGGTCGGCGAGGGGGAGATGTCGTACTCGTCGGCGAGCCCGTCGGCGATGCTCCGGAGCACCAGCGTCTGCAGCGCACGGGTGCGGACCTCGGCACCGGAGACGGGCACGCCCTTCGTGGCGGGGTCCTCGGCGCGCAGGTCGCAGAGCTTCTCGGCCACGTCCTCGACGTCGTCGAGGCTGATCGTGGCGTCCCCCACCTCGGCGGCGACGCCGGGGCGAACACCCTCGTCGGCGATGCCGCAGCCCGTGAGCAGGCCTCCGGCGACGACTCCGACGACCGCGGCGGCGAGGCGGGCGCGGCGAATGCTTCTCACTGTTGCTCCTTGCTGGGCTCGGCCGGGGGGTCGATCACGCTGTCGATGACCCCGCGCGCCCATTCAAGCAGGGCAATGCCGGTCAGCGGACGCCCGGTGGCGCCCGGGGTGCCGGGCCGCGGGACCAGGATCGTCTCGACCGGAGCCTTCACGATCGACTTGGGATAGAGCCGGTTCAGCCGGACCACCCGCGACTCCGGAAGGCTCACCGGGGCGAACCGCACGTTGCGCCCCGCGATCGTCGCCTCACCGATCCCGGCCTGGCGTGCCCGGGCCCGGAACCGTGCGACCAGCTGCAGCGAGACCACCTCCTGTGGCGGCTCGCCGTAGCGGTCGACCATCTCCTCGGCGATCACGTCGACATCGGCGTCGGTGCGGACCTCGGCCAGTCGCTTGTACATCTCCAGCCGCAGCCGCTCGCTCTGGATGTAGTCGTGCGGCAGGTGCGCGTCGACCGGCAGCTCGATACGGACCTCCCCCAACTGATCAGCGCTCGGGCCTTCTTGCCGGAAGTCCTGCACCGCCTCGCCGACCAGCCGGACGTAGA
Source organism: uncultured Actinomycetota bacterium (assembly GCA_963809015.1). Classification (GTDB taxonomy): domain Bacteria; phylum Actinomycetota; class Actinomycetes; order Propionibacteriales; family Nocardioidaceae; genus Nocardioides. The sequence continues at coordinate 116,157 of CAWEHX010000008.1, read as the reverse complement.
GGTCGAACCCGACGTCGGCGATGTGGCCGGACTGCTCGCCGCCGAGCAGGTTGCCGGCGCCACGGATCTCGAGGTCCTTCATCGCGATCGCCATGCCGCCGCCGAGGTCGGAGTGCTGCGCGAGCGTGGCCAGCCGCGCGTGCGCGGTCTCGGTGAGGGGCTTCTCGGTGGGGTAGAGGAAGTAGGCGTAGGCGCGCTCGCGGCTGCGGCCGACCCGGCCACGGAGCTGGTGCAGCTGGCTGAGGCCGAGGGTGTCGGCGCGCTCGATGATCATCGTGTTGGCGTTGGAGACGTCCAGGCCGGACTCGACGATCGTGGTGCAGACGAGTACGTCGAACTCCTTCTCCCAGAAGTCGAGCATCACCTGTTCGAGCTGGTGCTCTCCCATCTGGCCGTGCGCGACCGCGATCCGGGCGTCCGGCACCAGCTCGCGCAGCCGGGCGGCCGCCTTGTCGATCGAGTTCACCCGGTTGTGGATGTAGAACACCTGGCCGTCGCGCAGCAGCTCACGGCGTACGGCGGCGACGACCTGGCGGTCCTCGTAGCCGCCGACGTAGGTCAGCACCGGGTGCCGCTCCTCGGGCGGGGTGGTGATCGTGGACATCTCGCGGATGCCGGTGATCGCCATCTCCAGGGTGCGCGGGATCGGGGTGGCCGACATGGAGAGGACGTCGACGCTGGTGCGCAGCCGCTTCATCTGCTCCTTGTGCTCGACGCCGAACCGCTGCTCCTCGTCGACCACGATCAGGCCGAGGTCCTTCATCCGGATGTCGGGGTTGAGCAGCCGGTGGGTGCCCACGACGATGTCGATGGTGCCCTCGCGGAGGCCCTCGATGACCTCGCGCGCCTCCTTGTCGGTCTGGAACCGGCTCAGCCCCTTGACCACGACCGGGAAGCCACTCATCCGCTCGCTGAACGTGCTGAGGTGCTGGGTGACCAGCAGCGTGGTCGGGACCAGCACCGCGACCTGCTTGCCCTCCTGGACCGCCTTGAACGCCGCACGCACCGCGATCTCGGTCTTGCCGTAGCCGACGTCGCCGCACACGAGCCGGTCCATCGGCACGGTCCGGCGCATGTCGGCCTTGACCTCGTCGACGGTGGTGAGCTGGTCGGGCGTCTCGTGGAACGGGAACGCGTCCTCGAGCTCGCGCTGCCAGGGGGTGTCGGGGCCGAACGCGAAGCCCTGGGTGGCCTGCCGGGCGGCGTACAGCTTGATCAGCTCGGCGGCGATCTCGCGGACCGCCTTGCGGGCCCGCCCCTTGCGCTTGGCCCAGTCGGCGCCGCCGAGCCGGTCGAGGCTGGGTTGCTCGCCACCGACGTAGCGGGTCACCTGGTCGAGCGCGTCGGCCGGGACGTAGAGCCGGTCGGGCGGGCCGCCGCGCTTGGAGGCGCCGTACTCGAGGACGAGGTACTCGCGGGTGGCGCCTTGCACCTCACGCTGCTTCATCTCGACGAACCGGCCGACGCCGTGCTGCTCGTGGACGACGTAGTCGCCTGCGGTGAGCTCGAGGGGGTCGATCTGGCGCTTGCGCCGGGTCGGCATCTTGCGCATGTCGCGGGTCGAGGCGCGCTGCCCGGAGATGTCCTCGCCGGTCAGGATCGCGATCCGGTGCGCGTCGTCGACCAGGCCGTTGGTCAGCGAGCCGCAGCTCACCTCGACGACGCCGGCCGGGCCGGCGGCTTCGAGCCGCTCGACGAGCCGGGCCGGCACGTCCTTCTCGCCCAGCGCCTCGACGGTGCGCTCCGCTGGACCATGGCCCGGGTGGATGACCACGACGCGATAACCGTCGGACCGCCACCGCTCGATGTCGGCGATCGCGCTCTCCACGTCGCCGCGGTACTGGGGTGCGGGTTTGGCGGATAGTCCCTGACGTTCGGCACCGGATTCCGGCATCTCGCGGTCCCGAACGTCAGGGACTATCGCGCCATCAAGGCCGAACGGGCTCAGCGACCACCAGGACAGATCGCGGCCGAGGGCGTGATCGCGGACCTCGCCGAGCTCGCGATAGGACGCGGCGCCGAGGTCGATCGGCGCGGTGCCGCCTCCAGCAGCAGCGGCCCAGCTGGCGCCGAGGAACTCCTCACTGGTCGCGACCAGGTCATGGGCGCGGCTGCGCGCGCGCTCGGGGTCGAGCAGCAGCACCTGCGTCTCGGCCGGCAACAGGTCGACGAGCAACTCCATCTCGTCGACGAGGACCGGGGCCAGCGACTCCATCCCCTCGACGGCGATGCCGGCCGCGATCTTGTCGGTCAGCTCCAGCAGCTGAGGGTGCGCTGCGCCTAGCTCGGCGGCCCGGCGGCGTACGTCGTCGGTCAGCAGCAGCTCGCGGCACGGCGGCGCCCACAGCCGGTCGAGCTTGTCGAGTGTGCGCTGGTCCGCGACCGCGAACGAGCGGATCTCCTCGACGTCGTCGCCCCAGAACTCGACCCGCAGCGGGTGCTCCTCGGTCGGCGGGAACACGTCGACGATGCCGCCGCGGACCGCGAACTCGCCGCGCTTCTCCACCAGGTCGACGCGGATGTAGGCCGCGTCGGACAGGCGGCGTACGACGTCGTCGAGGTCGGCCGCGTGACCGACCTCCAGCTCGATCGGCTCGAGGTCGCCGAGCCCCCGCACCTGCGGCTGGAGGATCGAGCGCACCGGCGCCACCACCACAGAGAGCGGCCCGGTGGCGGCATCGGTGCCCGGGTGGCACAAGCGGCGCAGCACCGCGAGCCGGCGGCCCACGGTGTCGCTGCGGGGGCTCAGCCGCTCGTGCGGCAGCGTCTCCCAGCTCGGGTAGTAGGCAACGCGGGCCGGGTCGACGAGGTCGCCAAGCTCGGCCACCAGGTCCTCGGCCTCGCGCGAGGTCGCGGTGACCGCCAGCACGGTCCGACCGGCCTCGACGAGCCCGGCCACGACGAACGGTCGCAGCGCCATCGGACCGGTGAGGTCGAGGGTGCGCCGGCCGCCGGCGGTCGGGACGTCGGCGATGACGGCGGCGGTGAGACCGGCGAGTGACACGAAGGCTCCTGAGGTGGATCACGGCAACGCAACAGGCCCCCGATCAAGGTTGATGGGGGGTGCGCGATCTACGTTACCCGCGGCCTCAGACAGCACGGTGGTCGAGGTGCGACGAGCGTCGGCGACGAGCCTCGAAACCACCACCTACGAAAGGGGCCGCCCCTACACGTCGACGGTCGCGCTGACCTCGCCCAGCCTCACCAGGTCGCCGCGGAGCGCATCCTCACGATCGCGGTGCGGTGGGTTGAGCAGGACGGTGGCCAGCTCCATCAGCCTCGGGAACTTCAGGATCCGGAACGACTGGGTGATCCGCGTCCCTCCGTCGTGGGGGTCGAGGCGAAACCGCCACTCGGTCGAGTCGGGAGGCACACCTCCCGAGGTGCGGTAGACCAGAAGATGCTCCGGCTCCAGCTCGGTGATCGTGCAGTTCCGCGACCACTTGAAGCGACCCACCTGGTTGATGCCTCGGAACTTTGCGCCCACGACGGCCTGGCGGTGTCCGTCGAGCCACACCGCGGTGTGGCACTCGTGGCTCCACTCCCCGATCCTTGTGGGATCCGAGAGCAGTGCCCAGACCTGGGCGGGGTCGGCGGCCACGTCGGCGGTCACCTCACCCGCCCAGTCCACCTTCCACTTCACGACGCCCACGCCCGAGTGTCGTCGACGTGCAACGGCGGTACGTCGACGGCCGGCGTGCCTTCCCACAGCAGCGCCCGCTTGCGGCGGTAGGCGCCTCCGAGCAGCTTGACCAGGATGAAGCGCGGGACGGCAGGCACCGGCCCCACGACGATCGCGGTCGACTCCTCGTCGAGCCCGTCGAGCAGCCAGTGCCCCTCGAAGGCGAGGTCGCGCATGCTCCCATGCACCATGGACTGGTGCCACGCCGTCCACTCGGCGTCGCTGATGCTGGCCGACACCACCGGCATCATCTCCCGCTCCTCGCGCGCCAGGTGCGGCACCAGCGGCTCCTCGAGCGCGGTGACGGCCGCCAGCAGGTCTGAGCCGAGCCTGCTCGGATCCGACAGGTGGCGTTGCGCGGCGGCTCGCAACTCGTCCATCGCGGGAGTGATCGCACCATGGTCGGCGTCCATCCGCTCGCACAGTTCCGCGGCCGCCGGGTTCCGTCGTACGACGAGGGGGTAGAGCCCTTCGTCCTCTCCGGTGTGATGGTGGTGCAAGAAGTCCATGAGCCACACTGCGTGCTCTGCGAGGGCTGTACGCCGTCGCGGCTCTCGCGCGACGGGCGTGCCGAGCACCAGGCGCAGCCGAACCAGGTCGCGGCGCAGCGCGGAGTGGACGATGCCCATCATCCGGGTGTCGGCGGGGACGGTGGTCGGGTCGATCTGCTGCGCGGTCATGGCGACTCCTCGGGAATGTGTGCGACGAGCTGGTGCAGGCTCTGCGCCAGCCACTGTTGGTACTGCTCGGACGACCACCCGGTCTTGCGGATCAGGTGGAGGTAGACCTCCGGGCTGCTGACGGCTTGCACGCCGGAGACAAGCTCGGGCTCTGGGCGCCGACCCAGGACCAGGGAAAGCCCCTCGGCGACCGTGAGGTTCTGTTGGTGATGGACGACCCGTTGGAGTTCTGCGAGCTCAGCGTCGGACTCGGCACCCTGGTCGAGTGCACGGTGCAACGCCGCGACCCGTGCGTACTGATCGGTGATCAAGGCGGCGACGCGTTCGAACCGGGTCCGCCGACCTCCCTCACCCAGCGCGACGAACTGCGCCCGTTCGGCGAGCGCGATCGGCTCGTCGTCGCCGACCAGACCGACGTCGATCGCAACCTTCAGCAGCTCACGCTTGGACCCGACGGCCTTGTAGACGGTCTCGACCGCAACCCCGGCCTCGCGGGCGATGTCGCGCACGCTGGTCTCCCAACCGCCCTCGGTGAACAACCTGGTCGCGGCCGCGATGACAGCCAGCCGCGTGTCGGCGGCCATGGCCTGCCGCCGCGACGAGTCGTAGGAGCGCTTTGCTGGGGCGGGCATGCGAAGATCATGGAACATCCTTGGATTGAATACAAGAGTGTTCCAACAAATTGGTCCCTATTGTCTGGACCGGCGTTCAGGCCTCGCCGCGGGGATCGGCCACCCGGCCGAGGAAGAGCGGCGTCCCGTGCTCGATGTCGTGGATGACGAACAGGAACGGCCGGTCGACGGTGAACGGGACGTACTGCGGCAGCGAGGACTCACTCATCACCACGGCGGTGGCCGCTGCGGCTTCGGTGCCCTCCTCGTCCACAGCGATGAACGTCTGGTGGAGGACTGCCGAGATGAACAGCTTTGCCTCGGTGGTCATGGCCGAGAAGTCCGCGGCATTCGCGTCGAAGGGGGTCGTCATGCCCAGCGCGGACAGCACATCCGCCAGCGACGCCTCGGTGCGGAACGTCCAACGCGGCAGGCTGACGTCGACCATCTCCGGCTGGACCGAGGCAAGCATCGTCGGCAGCGCACCGCCCGCTATCTCGGCTTCGACATCCTCGAGGCGACCCTCGTCCGGGAGCACGATGCTCATCGCCAGCTCTCGACCGGCGTACGGCAGTTGCAAGGTCTGCCAGCCGTCGCCCTTGCCGTAGTGGCCGACCCCGGTCTGCAACGACATCATCGGCACCTTCACGGTGGACCCGTCGAGGAGATGGAAAGCCTTGTCGGTCGTGAGCTCCTTGACGAAGTGCTCCTCCCACGGAGCCTTGAGGTAGAGCGCGTTCACGAGGACCAACCGGGTGAGTGCGTCGAGCACGCCGGATGGGATCAGCTCCTCGATCCGGTCCTCGGTCCGCTCCGCCGTCCAGTCGTTGATGGCGACGCGAGCGCCTTCGGTATCGCCGACGAAGTCCACCGCCCGAAGCCCGGCACCGTACTCCCGGGCGAGGGTGTCCAGGAACGGCTTCTCGAAAGTCATGGTCTGCTCCCCGAACAGCTGGTTGGCCGCCCGCAGCGCGATCTCGCCCTTCTTGCCGTCCAGCTTCTCCTTGGTGCCGGCCAGCGACTCGACGTACGACGTGAGCGCGTTGAGCCCGCCGTTCAGCCGCTCCGGCTCTACGCCGCCCAGGACATCGGTCATCTCGGCCAGGGTCTTCCCACGGGCACCGTTCTGGGTCATCGCGAGCGCCACGGCGACGGAGTACGGCGACAGCGCGAGGTTGCCCTCGGTCGTGCCCAGCTCGCCGTAGAGCCCGGCGCCCAGGTCGTGCAGCGCCGCGACCGCGTCGGGCAGCGCCTCAGCCGACCCGGTCGCGCGCTCGACGTCGGACGAGACGAGCTTGATGGGACCGGGCTCCGCGGCGCGTGGATCCGACTTCGGTCGCTCGGGATCCGAGCCGCAGGCGCTCACCAGAACGCCGCCACCGAGGGCGAGCAGGGCGACCCGACGCGTGATCACACAGGTGTGACGTGCCGAGGGGGCTCAGGGTTCCGTCGTGGACGCGTCGAGCTCTCCCTGCGACCGCAGGATGCAGAACTCGTTTCCCTCGGGATCAGCGAGCGTCACCCAGCCGGTGCCGGGACCGTGCTCGCCTCGCTTGTCCCAGACCATCGTGGCGCCGTACGCCAGCAACCGCTCGACCTCCTCGTCGCGCGAGCCCTCGCGCGGCCGCAGGTCGAGGTGCACCCGGTTCTTCACCGTCTTCGCGTCGGGCGCCTCGATGAACAGCACCTGATGACCGGTCTCCGGGTCGCGGATCATGCACTCCTCGTGGCCCGGCAGGTTGGGGTCGCCGTCGATGTCGACGTACCCGAGCACTGGCTTCCACCACTCCGAGAGCTCGTAGGCGTTGCCGCAGTCGAACGTGGTGTGCGAGACGAAAGAGGTCACGGAGCCACTGTCTCGGCGCACGCCGACGGCAGCAACGGATTATCAGCCGACGTCGTGCGCCTTCACGTAGGCCACGATCTGCTCGGCGAGCTCGGGCCGGCAGACGATCAGGTCGGGCAGGTAGACGTCGTCCTGGTTGTAGACCAGCGGCGTGCCGTCGATGCGCGAGGTGAACAGCCCGGCAGCCCGGGCGACCGCAACCGGAGCGGCCGAGTCCCACTCGTACTGGCCACCGGAGTGCACGTAGGCGTCGGTGAGGTCGCGGGCCACCGAGATGACCTTGACGCCGGCCGAGCCCATCGGCACCAGCTCGGCGTCCAGCTCCTTGGCGAGGCCGTGGACGAACTCCGGCGGGCGGCTGCGCGACACCGCGATCCGGGGCCGCTCCGCGGTCCGAGGAGGTACGACGGGAGGCCGGCCGGTGCTGAACGTCTCGCCGATCGCCGGCTGGGCAACAGCCCCGGCGGTCAGGTCCCCCGCTTCCCAGAGAGCCACGTGCACGGCCCAGTCGTCGCGCGGCACCTCGGAGAACTCGCGGGTGCCGTCGAGCGGGTCGACGATCCAGACCCGCTGTGCGTCGAGGCGGGCCTTGTCGTCCTTGCCCTCCTCGGACAGGACGGCGTCACCGGGGCGGTGCTCGGCGAGCAGCGCCATCAAGAGGTCGTGGGCGGCGACGTCGCCGGCGTCCTTGAGCTCCCGGCCCTCGAGGCCCTCTCCGCGCACCTCGAGGAGCCGGTGACCGGCCACCTCGGCCAGCCAGGCAGCCAGCACGTGGTCATCGGTCGCAGCGTCGTCGGGCGGGGTCCCAGGCTCGAAAGTCACCCCGGCACCCTAGCCGCGCGCAATTGCGGGCTCGATGACAACCCAACGGGCGGGCGAAGCGTCGTACTCACACCACCGCCGGAGAAATGGAGCTCGTCATGCTGCGTCGCATCCTGGTCGTCCTGGCCACCTCAGTCCTGGTGACCGTCAGCGCAGCCGCGCCTGCCCCGGCAGCCGAGTGGCAGACCACCGGCACCAGCTGGGAGAACCCCCGTGCCAAGCGCCCGGTCGTCCTCGGCCTGCGCTACGCGCAGCACGAGGACTTCGACCGCGTCGTCATCGAGCTCAACCGCTGGCTGCCCGGCTACCGCATCGGCTACAACGCCCGGCACCACTACGAAGGCAGCGGGGACCGAGTTCCGATCCGCGGCGGGCTGTGGGTCTCGCTGGGTCCGGCCTACGCCCACGACAAGGACGGCAACGCGGTCTACGACGGTCCCAAGCTGGTGCGGCCCGGCTTCGAGGCGCTCAAGGGCATCGCGTTCACCGGTGACTTCGAAGGCCAGGTCACGTTCGCGTTCGGACTTGCGCCCCGTCGTACGCCGTACCGCGTGCTACGCCTGCACGACCCGCAGCGGATCGTGATCGACTTCAAGCACTAGCTGTTGAACTTCTGCTGGGTCCGCTCGAGCCCCTCGGTCAGCAGCGTCTCGACCGCGTCCGCGGCGAGCACCACCTGGAGGGGGACCTCCTTGCGCTCCTTGGCGGAGTAGTCCGAGAGCAGGAAGTCAGCGACCTCCTGGCGACCCGGCGGCCGGCCGACGCCGATCCGGACCCGGTGGAAGTCACCGGTCCCGAGGGAGGAGCGCATCGACTTCAGCCCGTTGTGGCCGTTGTCGCCGCCACCGAGCTTGACCCGCATGGTGTCGAACGGGATGTCGAGCTCGTCGTGCACCGCGACGATCCGCTCGTAGGGCACCTTGTAGAACGACGCCAGCGCCTTCACCGGGCCGCCGATCTCGTTCATGTAGGAACGCGGACGAGCCAGTACGACGCGCGGGGCGTCCGTCCCGGGCGCACCGATCCGGCCCTCGACCACGTCGGCCCGGCCGGTCTTGTGCCCTCTGAACGGGGAGCCGAGCCGCTGCGCCAGCTCCTCGACCACGAGATAGCCGACGTTGTGCCGGTGCCCGGCGTACTTGTCCCCGGGGTTGCCCAGGCCGACCACCAGCCACATGTCAGTCTCCTGCGCATCCGTGTCGGTGACCGGGGAGATCAGGCGACCCAGGAACCACCTGAGCCGGCGGAGGATCACTCCTCGTCGCCACCCTCGCCGCCGCCCTCGGCGGGCGCGTCGCCCTCGGCAGCCTCGGCCTCGGCCTCCGCGATCTCCGCGTCGGACTCGTCGCGCTCGATGCCGGCCTCGGCCTCGGCCTCGGACAGCTCGGCCTCGACCTCCGCCTCGGTCGGCGCGTTGGTGATGTTGACGATGAGCACGTCGCCGTCGGTGAGCAGGGTCGAGCCCTCGGGCAGCACGAGGTCGGAGGCGTGGATCTGGGTGCCGACCTCGGCTCCCTCGATGCTGACCTCGATGTACTCGGGGATGTTGGTGGCCTCGGCCTCGAGGGAGATCCTGGTGTTCTCGGTGACGACAAGTGTCTCGGACACGGCGGAGCCGACGAGGTGGATGTCGACGTCGACGGTGACCTTCTCACCCTTGCGGACGGCCACGAAGTCGATGTGCTCGAGCGTGCGGCGGATCGGGTCGACCTGGACCTGCTTGGTCAGCGCCAGCTGCGGCGTGCCGTCGATGTCGAGCTCGAGCAGGGCGTTCGAACCGCCGTGCTTGAGCGCCATCATGGTCTCGTGGCCGGGAAGGCTGATGTGGATCGTGTCGTTGCCGTGGCCGTAGACCACCGCGGGCACCTTGTGCTCACGGCGGATCCGGCGGGCCGCGCCCTTGCCGAACTCGGTGCGGGACTCGGCCTTGATCTTCTCGGCAGCCATGCGACAACTCTCTCTTCGTGCTCTGGGGTGTATGTGTCGAAATCTGTGGGTGGTTGCCGGCGAGAAACCAAACGCCGCGCTCCGTGGTCGGGGGCGCGGCGTGATCTGCCGGCCTTGTCGATCACGGAGTCCCGCGCAGCGGGCTCCCTCGCCGAGGCAACCGAAGAATCGTAACGGGGATTGGCTCTCCAGGCGAAATCACGCGTAGGGGTCGGTGATCTCGCGCAGCGCGGTCAGCCCCTCCTGCATCGCGGCGAACCGCTCGGGGCCGAGGTGGCGGCGCCACTCCCGGAGCACCCGCCCCTCCACCTTGCGGGCCACCGACACGACCCGGAGGCCGCGCTCGGTGAAGCGCACCAGTCGGGCACGTGCGTCCGCCGGGTCCGGTGCTCGCTCGACCAGGCCGGCCCGTTCGAGTTGGTCGACCAGGAACCCGGCGCTCTGCTTGGTGATCTGGGCCTGCTCGGCGAGATCAGTCAGCCGGGTGCCCTCCTCGCCGATCCTCGCGGCCAGGCGTGCCTGCGCCGGCGTGAGCTCGAACCCGGCCTCGGCCGCAGCGTCCATCACCCGGGTCTCGACGTGCCGGACCGCGATGAACATCAGCACCGCGGGGTGCAGGTCGGCCATCGAGTCGCCCCTTGACATTGGTCAGCCTCTCTGACCATATTAGTCAGAGTATCTTACCAACTCGGAGGCCGCCATGGACCGCGACACTCTCTGGGGTCACATCCACCACGAGCGGGACACGCTCGCCGCGACGCTGCGCACACTGACCCCCGAGCAGTGGGAGCATCCCTCGCTCTGCGCGGGTTGGACCGTCAAGGACGTCGCCGCCCACGTCATCTCGACGCCGCAGATGGGGCTCCGCCGGACCATGGGCCTCTTCGCTCGCAACCTCGGCCGCAGCTACAACACGATGATCTTTCGCGAGACCAAGCGCATGTCCGAGGCCCAGAGCACCGACCAGATCCTCGCCGACTTCGAGACCTATGCGACCTCGCGGCACAAGGTCGCCACCACGACGACCGTCGAGCCCCTCATCGACGCGCTCGTGCATCACCAGGACATCATTCGACCGCTCGGCCTGAGGCATGACATGGATCCCGCGGCTGCTGCGGTGGCCGCCGACCGGTTCCGACTGCTCGCGCCTCTGATGGGCACCCGCCACGCCATCCGCGGCGTACGCATGGTGGCGACCGACATCGACTGGGACCGCGGCAAGGGGCGGCTCGTGGAGGCACCCATGCAGGAGCTGCTGATGCTGTGCGCTGGTCGGACGCCGGAGGCGACATAGGCTCCCCGGGTGTCTCTCACCCTCAGCGAGGCGCGCGCCCGCGCCCAGCAGATCTCGGATGTCCAGTACGCCGTCGACCTGGACCTCACCGATCCGTCGAGCGGCCACTTCGGCTGCCGGACGACGGTGCGCTTCGGCAGCACGGGGCCCGGGACGTTCCTCGAGCTCGCCGATGCCACCGATCTCCAGGTGACGGTGGGTGGTGCCCCCGTCGATGCCGCGTACGACGGCCGCCGGATCCCGCTCACCGGCCTGGCCGACCAGAACGAGGTCGTCGTGGAGGCCCGGCTGCCGTTCGTCACCGACGGCGACGGGATGCACACGTTCACCGACCCTGCCGACGGGGAGACCTACCTGTCGGCGTACGTCGGCATGGACGTCGCCCAGCGGGTCTTCGCCTGCTTCGACCAGAACGACCTCAAGGCCACCCTCGACCTGACCGTCTCGGCCGACCCGGAGTGGACGGTGCTCGGCAACGGCCGGCTGCTGGAGAGCGAGGCCGGGCGGTGGCGGTTCGCGACCACGCTGCCGATCCCGGTGGCGATGTTCGTCGTCTGCGCCGGCCCGTGGCACTCCCGGACCTGGGAGCACGCGGGGCTGCCGTTCGGCTGGCACGCGCGGCGCTCACTGGCTGCCGAGCTCGACCGCGACTTCGAGGACCTGCAGCGGGTGACGGCCGCCTGCTTCGACCACTACGCCGCGCTGTTCACGGAGCCGTACCCGTTCGACTCGTTCGACCAGGCCTTCGTGCCGGGCCAGAACTGGGGCGCCCTCGAGACGCCGGGCTGCGTCACCTACCGCGACGAGTACCTCCCCCGCGGCCGGCTCACCGACCTGGTCCGGATCGACCGGAGCTCGACGATCGCGCACGAGATGGCGCACATGTGGTTCGGCAACCTCGTGACGATGACCTGGTGGGAGGACACCTGGCTGCAGGAGAGCTTCGCCGACTACATGGGATACCGCGTCGCGGCCGACGCCCTCGGTGAGCCGCGGGCGCTGCTGGCCGGCGAGATCGGGCGCAAGCCGGTCGCCTTCGACGCGGACCTGCGCCGGTCCACCCACCCGATCGCGCCGGCGCCCGAGGACGTGCCCGACGTCGACTCGGCCGCCAACAACTTCGACATGATCTCCTACGCCAAGGGCAACGCCGCGCTGCGTCAGCTCGTGACCTGGCTGGGCGACGAGACCTTCCTGGCCGGGCTCAACGCCTACCTGACCCGCCACCGCCTCGGCAACGCCACCCTCGCCGACTTCGTCGCGGCCCTCGACGCGGTCTCCGAGCGCGACGTCCACGACTGGGCCGAGCGATGGCTGCGCACCACCGGCTTCGACACGATCCGGGTCACCCGTGATGGCGACGTGCCGGTGCTGAGCCGCGAGGGTTCCCGACCGCACCGCATCCGGGTGACGGCGTACGACGACGAGCTGGCCGAGGTCGACAGCCGGTTCGTCGACCTCGGCGAGGAGCCGGTCCGGCTCGACGAGTGGGCCGGCCGGGTCGTCGTACCCAACAGCCACGGGGAGACCTTCGCGCGGCTGGTGCTCGACGACGCCTCGTGGGAGGCGGTGGTGCGCGGCCTCTCGGGGATCGAGGACCCGCTGGTGCGGGCAGTGCTGTGGACGGCGGCGTTCGGGATGGTGCACAGCCGCGAGCTGCCGGCCGACGACTTCCTCGACCTCGTGTCCCTGCACCTGCCGACCGAGCGCCAGGTCTCGATCGTGAGCGCCGTCGTCACGGCGGACCCGGTCCGCGATCGTGCAGCGGCTCCCCGCGAGCGAGGCGGTCCGCGCGCTCGACCTGCTGGCCCAGGCCTGCCGGCTGGGCGCCGTCGCCACCGACGACGAGCAGGTCAGGATCGAGCTCACTCGCGGCCAGACCGCCTCGACGCACGACCCCGAGGAGCTGCGGCGCTGGCTGTCAGCGGGTGCCACCGACACCGGCGTCGAGCTCGACCCCGCACTGCGCTGGACGGCTGTCCACCGGCTGGCGTCCCTCGGTGCGCTGGACCTCGCGGCAATCCAGGACGAGCAGGAGCGCGACGGCACGATCGAGGGCGAGCTCGGCGCCGCGAAGGCACGTGCCGCGATCCCGACTCCCGAGGCGAAGGCGGCAGCCTGGGCGCTGGTCGCCGACGACGAGCGGGTCTCCAACCGGATGCTGCGCGCGGTGTGCGGCGGTCTCTTCGACCCGGAGCAGGCCGACCTCGTGGCGCCGTACGTCGCCGCCTATCTCGCCGAGGCGCCCCGCCTGGCCGCTCGCGGACAGGCCTTCGCCCAGGAGGTGCACCGCGCGTTCCCGGAAGTGGCACTGAGCGCGGAGCAGCTGACGATGCTCGAGCGCGCCCTGCAGGACGACCTGCCGACGGTGCTGCGCCGTGGCTGGGAGGACCGGCTCGACGACCTGCGCTGACTCAGGTCCTACGCATGCCCGTCGAACATCGACGTGACCGAGCCGTCCTCGAAGACCTCGCGGATCGCGCGGGCCACGAGCGGGGCGATCGAGAGGCAGGTGAGCTTGTCGAACTCGCGCTCGGGAGCCAGCGGCAGCGTGTTGGTCACGACGATCTCCGAGGCCGGTGAGTTCTTGAGCCGGTCGACGGCGGGGTCGGAGAGGATCGCGTGCGTCGCGGCGATGATCACGCCGGCCGCGCCCTCCTTCATCAGGGCCTCTGCCGCCTTCACGATGGTGCCGCCGGTGTCGATCATGTCGTCGACCAGCACGCACATCCGGCCGGAGACGTCGCCGACGACGCGGTTGGCGACCGTCTCGTTGGGCCGGTCGATGTCACGGCTCTTGTGGATGAACGCCAGGGGTACGCCGCCGAGGCGGGCCGACCAGCGCTCGGCGACCTTGATCCGGCCGGCGTCCGGCGAGACCACGGCCAGCTGCTGGTCGCCGTACTTCTCCTTGACGTAGTCGGCCAGGATCGGCAGCGCCATCAGGTGGTCGACGGGGCCGTCGAAGAAGCCCTGGATCTGGTCGGCGTGCAGGTCGACCACGATCAGCCGGTCGGCCCCGGCAGTCTTGAACAGGTCGGCCATCAGCCGGGCCGAGATCGGCTCGCGACCGCGGTGCTTCTTGTCCTGGCGCGCGTAGCCGTAGAACGGCATCACCACCGTGATCCGCTTGGCCGAGGCGCGCTTCAGCGCGTCGACCATGATCAGGTGCTCCATGATCCACTCGTTGATCGGCGCGGTGTGGCTCTGCAGCACGAACGCGTCGCACCCGCGGACCGACTCCTCGAAGCGCACGTAGATCTCGGAGTTGGCGAACTCGTAGGCCGAGGTCGGCACCAGCTCGGTGCCGAGGATCTGCGTCACCTCGTCGGCCAGCTGGGGATGGGCCCTGCCGGAGAAGAGCATCAGGTTCTTCTCGGTGGTCTTCTGGATCCCGATCACGCGCTGCAGCTCCTGGTTGCCGGAGAGGTCCTGATCACGATTCTGCACTGCCGGACTCGTCGTCCCCAATCCCCGCGCCGTCATCGTGAGACGCGGCCGTGGCCGCATCGGCCTGGGGCGTGCCCGCTCGCTTGGTCTGCGCCCAGCCTGGCAGGTTGCGCTGCGGCCCCGCGCTGACCGCGAGAGCGCCGGGTGGCACGTCCCGCCGGACCACCGTGCCGGCACCCGTTCCAGCCCCGTCGCCGATGTCGACCGGCGCGACGAACGTGTTGTTGGACGCCGTCTTGGCGTGCTTGCCGACCTTGGTGCGGTGCTTGGCGACGCCGTCGTAGTTGGCGAAGATCGTGCCCGCCCCGATGTTGGCGCCCTCCCCGATCTCGGCGTCGCCGACGTAGGACAGGTGCGGGACCTTCGCCCCGTCACCGATGTCGGAGTTCTTGGTCTCCACGAACGTGCCGATCTTGCCGTCCACCCCGAGGTGGGTGCCGGGGCGCAAGTAGGCGAATGGACCGACCGACGCGCCTGCGCCGATCTGGGCGAGCTCGCCGTGCGTGCGTACGACGCGGGCGCCGGCGCCGATCTCGCAGTCCTTGAGCGTGGTGTCCGGGCCGATCACCGCGTCCTCGGCGACCACGGTCGCGCCGAGCAGCTGGGTGCCCGGCAGGATCGTCACGTCCGGGGACAGCACCACGTCGGAGTCGATCCACGTGGTCGCCGGGTCCATGATGCTGACGCCGTCCTTCATCCACGCGCTGACGATCCGCCGGTTCAGCTCCTTGCCGAGCGCGGCGAGCTCCTCGCGGTCGTTGGCGCCGGCCGTCTGCCAGCCGTCGTCGAGCGCCAGGGCGCCCACGGTGAGTCCCCCGTCGCGGGCGATCTTCACCGTGTCGGTCAGGTAGTACTCGCCCTTGGAGTTGTCGTTGCCGAGCTGGGGCAGCGCCTCGGTCAGGAAGCCGGCGTCGAAGGCCAGGATCCCGGAGTTGATCTCGCTGATCTCTCGCTGCTCGGGGGTGGCGTCCTTCTCCTCCACGATCGCGGTGACTTCGCCGTCCTCGTCGCGTACGACGCGGCCGTACCCGAACGCGTCGTCCACGATCGCACTGAGGACGCTGACCGCGCGCTGCGCCGCCTCGTGCTCGTCGGCGAACGCGCGGAGGCTGTCGCCGAGCAGCAGCGGGGTGTCGCCGGTCGCCACGATGATCGTGCCCTCGACGCCGCCGAGGGCATCCAGGGCGACGCGGACCGCGTCACCGGTCCCGTGCTGCGTCTTCTGGACAGCCAGCAGGCACTCCGGCACCTGGGCCTGGATGTGGGCGCCGACCTCCTCGCGCTGGTGACCGACCACCGCCACGATCCGCTGCGGCTCGATGGCCTGCACCGCGTTCAGGACGTGCCCGATCATGCTGCGCCCACCCACGTGGTGGAGCACCTTCATGGTCTTGGACTTCATCCGGGTGCCGCCGCCGGCGGCGAGCACGATCACGGTCAGGTTCTGGCCCACAAGGCTCCCCTCGAACGGGTGGATGCCTCACTGTAGTTGGGACAGACCAACCTCCCAGGTCTGGCCGACCAGGTCGTGGCCGAAGTCATGATTGGGCTTCTCGTTCACCAGGACGAACCCTGCCGCCTCGTAGATCCTCCGTGCCGAGCCCAGCGTGCTGATGGTGAAGAGGGTCATCCGCTCGTAACCGGCTGCGATGGCGAAGTCGAGGCACGTGTTGACGAGGTCGGCGCCGACGCCGAGTCCGCGGCATTCCGGATCGACGAGCAGGACTCGAAGCCGCGCGGTCGACGGATTGTCATCGCGGGTGCAGGCGATGCACCCGGCCCTGCGTCCATCGACTTCGGCGATCCATGCGCACTCGCGCTCGGGGTCGCGGTTGGTGGCGTACCTACCCATCACCCCGGCGACCATCTCCTCGAAGGCCACGCTCCAGCCGAAGTCGCGACTGTAGATCTCCCCGTGCGCCTGCACGATCCAGCCGAGGTCCCCGGGCTTGTCGGCCGTACGAATTGTCACGCTTCCCACTGCTCACCTACTGACACGAGTGTTTCAGTCGTGAAAGAATACGCCGGTGATCGGCCCGGCGACAAGTCCCTCCGCGAGAGAGTCCGAACTGTTGGAGCTCGCCTACGCCTACGTGCTCGAGCACGGCATCTCCGAGCTCTCGCTCAGGCCGCTGGCGACCGCGATCGGCTCGAGCCCGCGGGTTCTGCTCTTCCTGTTCGGCAGCAAGGACGAGCTGGTACGCCGCCTGCTCGCCCGCGCCCGGCAGGACGAGCTCGAGGGGCCGATCGACGTACGCGCCGTCTGGGCCTGGCTCTCGAACCCGGCTCACGACGGGCTGCTCCGCCTGTGGACCGAGGCTTACGCCCGGTCACTCACCGATCCCTCCGGCCCGTGGGGCGACTTCGCCCGCTCCACCGTCGAGGACTGGCTGGAGCTCCTGGCGGCAGCGCAGCCACCGGCGCTGCGGCGTACCGCCCGCGGCCGCGACCAGCGCACCGCCGTACTCGCGGTCCTGCGCGGCGGCATGCTCGACCTGCTCGCGACCGGCGACCGTGCCCGCGTCGACCGAGGGGTCGACGCGGGCCTCAGGGCGCTGGAGCTCCCCGAGTAGAGCCGGCTGTTACTGCGCCCAGGCGCACAGTCCCAACGTCGCCCCGCGCGCTACCAGGTTGTTGGCGATGGCGTTGGGGTAGAGCTTGGACTGCCCGTACTTGCACACGACCGTCTTGTTCGAGTGGCCCGCCATGTCCACGAGGATCTGCTCCCAGTGGCGGTACTGGACCGTGTGACCCTCACCTGGGTAGACGGTTGCCTTCACCACATTCGGGAGCGCTTCCTGCCAGTGGTTGAACATCGACAGGGGCACCGTGGTGTCCGCGCCACCCCAGTAGAGGTAGGTCGGCGACGTGATCAGCGCTGGGTTGACGATCGCGCCGTCCAGACACGGAAGCTCCGCCTCGTGGCTCAGCGGGCTCGGGTCCATCGGCCCGCCGCCGAGGTGGAACGAGCGCACCGCGTCGAGGTAGGCGGCTGACTGCCAGCCCGGGACGGCGAGCACCGGCGATCCCGGCACGCCCCACCAGATCTTCGGGTTCTCGTACCAGAAGAGGTTCGCAGCGTTGCGCTGCTCGAAGGTCGGGGCGCAGTTGCGTGGGTTGCGGTTCGGCAGGGTGGCGTCCGTGGAAGCCGCTGCATGGAGGGAGATGACGCGATCGGGTGCGGCAGCCGCGAGGTGCGTGGCGTAGGCACCGCCGCCGGAGATCGACACGATCACGAAGTCGTCGATCTCGAGGTGGTCGAGCACGGCCAGCACTTCTTCTGCGTAGTCGTCGTAGCCGAGGCTCAGGTCGAGTGGGGACTCGCCGAATCCGTTGCGCTCGACCGAGATGACGCGCAGTCCCAGCTGCTCGCGGCTCGTCCGCGCGAACTCCGTCAGCTGGAACGCCTGGAGGCTGGTCGCCTGCCCGCCGAGGAAGACCACGGCGCGCTGGCCGGGCTTGCCCTCGTCGATGTAGTAGCTCGTCCGACCCTCATGGGTCAGCGAGTGGACCTCGGCACTGACCTGATCGAAGTCGGTCTGCAGCTTCAGCGGCGCCGGCTTCGGCTTGTCCGCTGAAGGCTTGACCGCGTCTGCCGTCATGGTCCCCGCCAGGAAGGCGGCGACGCACGCCGCGGCGGCGACCGCTACTGCGAGAACCCTCCATCGTCTGGGCCGTTCAATGCGCTCGTGCATGTGGCGTCTCCTTGCAGTGGGATTCCCTCCCACTCGAGAACGTAGGGACGGCCAGCGGCGCTTGTCCGGGCTTCGGAATAGGGTGGCTGGTATCCGCCACTCCGGACTTTTGGCGGGTGCCGGTCAGAGGCCGTAGACGCGGATCGCGTTCTCCCGGAATACCTTGGCGAGCAGCTCCGGACCTCGTGGGGCCAGGACGTCGTGCAGCGCGCCGACGACGGTCGCGTGGTCGGCCAGCGACTTGTCCATCGGGAAGTTCGTCCCGAAGATCTGCCGGTCGGGGCCGAACACGTCGGCGGTGTGCTCGACCAGCGGGGCGGCCAGCTCGGCGAGGTCGGCACGGCCGATGCCGACGCGACGGTTGCCCATCGGCGGGAAGGCGATGCCGGACTGCTTCGCGACCACGTTCGGGTGCGCCGCGACCGCTGCGATGTCGTCGCGCCAGCGGTGCATCAGGTCGGCGCGACTCTGCTCATCGCGGCCGGTGTGCTTGCCCATCGGACCCTGAAGGCCGACCGGTGTCCCGAAGTGGTCCAGCACGATGGTCGTCTCCGGGTACTCCGATGCGAGCCGTGCGACCTGGCTCAGCTGGCCGGCGTACACCCACGCGTCGAAGGTCAGCCCGCGCTCTGCGACGGCTGCGAAGCCGCGCAGGAACTCGGGCGACTCCAGCACCCCGTCGCTGTCGACCCAGTCCTTCACCTTGGGGTCGCTGTGCCAGGCGGTGTACTGCCGAATGCCCACCACCCGGTTGCTCGCGGCGCGGTGCGCGTCGAGCACCCGGCCGATGTCGGGGTCCCGCGGATCCGCGGCCGCGACGATGCCGGCAAGCCGGGGGGCGCCGTCCTCCCCGAAGGGCAGCGTCTCCAGCCACCGCGTCTCGTCGACCAGGTCTGGACCTACCCACGAGGCCTGGACGTGCACGACTGCCTCGACCGGTACGCCGACCGCGGCGACCGTACCGGCCGCGTCGGCCGCGTAGGTGGACGGCAGGTACGGGCTGCCGACGTGGTGCGGAGTGATCACCAGCTCGCGGTCTCCTCGGGGCGCGAGCACCGGCAGCAGGAACTCGATGACCCGTGGGGCGCGGGCGTAGAGACGTGCCAGGCGGGACGCTTCCCGTGGTGTGGTGAACGGGTCCCACTGGTGGATGTGCGCGTCGATGATGCCGGGCACGACGCCGGCCAAGGAGGAGGTCACCGGGCCAGTCTTGACCACCGGCGGGTCAGCGCGCCTCGACGTTGCGGACGAGGGCCTCGCTCGTGTGCCGGATCGCAACCCCGATGAAGGGCTTGACCGCCGCGGCTATTGCCCGACCGGCCGGTCCGCCCGGCAGCGTGTAGCTGATCCGGGCGTCGACCCGGGTGCGGTCGTTGCCGAGGTCGGTGAAGACCCATCGCTGGGTGTTCTTGATGCCCTTGATCGACGAGATCTCGATCAACCGGTCCTGCTCCCAGCCGGTGCACTGGATCCGGGACGTGAGCGAGACGCCGAGCTTCATGACGCCGTCGTACGTCGCCCCGACACCGCTCGCGTTCTCGCTGACCAGCTCCATCGCGTGCAGCCCGTACATCCAGTCCTTCGTCACCGTGTAGTCGTCGACATAGGCGAAGACCTCGGCGACCGGCGCGTCGATCTCGACGCTGTGCTCGACCATGCTCACGGCACTAGGTTCGCGTATATGAGCAAGATCCTCGTTTTTGGGGCCACCGGCTACACCGGTGAGCTCACCGCCCGCCGCCTCGTCGCGGACGGCGAGCGCCCGACGCTCGTCGCCCGCCGTGCCGAGCCGCTGCAGGCCCTGGCCGACGAGCTCGGCGGGCTGGACGTGGCCGTGGCCGACGCGTCCGACAAGAGCGCCCTGGCGGCGGTGGTCGAACCGGGCGATGTCCTGATCGCCACGGTCGGCCCGTTCCTCAAGCACGGACGTACGGCTGCCCAGGTTGCCGCCGAGACCGGTGCCCACTACATCGACTCCACCGGCGAGGGAACCTTCATCCGCGAGGTCTTCGAGCGATGGGGACCGATCGCGGCGGGCAACGGCGCAGCGATGCTGAGCGCCTTCGGCTTCGACTATGTGCCCGGCAGCCTGGCCGGCGCGCTGGCCTTGGAGAAAGCAGGCCCCGAGGCCACCCGAGTGGATGTCGGGTACTTCGCCTTCCATGTCGGCACGAGCGGCGGCACCAAGGCCTCGATCGCCGGGATGATGCTGGAGGAGGGCTTCGCCTGGCGCGACGGTTCTCTGACGCCGGAGCGGGCGGGACGACGGGTCGAGACGTTCGAAGTCGGCGATCGCTCCATGACCGGCATCTCGATCCCCGGTTCGGAGCACCTCGCGCTGCCCGCGTCGTACCCGCAGCTGCGCGACGTAAGTGTCTTCCTCGGGGTGCCACCGGTGGCCGCCCGGATGGTGCAGGCCGGCGCGCTGGCCTCGACCCCGGCCCGCAGGGTCGCGCCACTGAAGCGGATGACGCTCGCCGGCGTGGGACGAGTGGTGAAGGGATCCACTGGCGGACCGAACGCGGACGCCCGGGCACGGGCGCGCTGCGCCATCGTGGCGGTGGCCCGCTCGGGTTCCGGCGAGGTGCTCGCCACCACCACGCTCCGCGGTCCGGACCCCTACGACTACACCGCCAGCATCCTCGCCTGGGGTGCCCGGACCGCCGCGGCCGGTGGCCTGCAGGGAGTGGGTGGCCTGGGACCGGTCGGCGCCTTCGGCCTCGACGCCCTCCGCGCCGGCTGCGCCGAGGCCGGGTTGCTCGAGGCCTGAGCCTTGCTCCCCGGGTAGGAGTCGAACCTACGTCGCTAATCCTGATTCAAAGTCAGGCGGGCCCTACCGGCAGACCAACCGGGGAATGCGTGAAAAGGATAGGGCCCGGCTGCGAGGTCGGTCAGGTGCGCTCGAGGATCTCTCGAGCCACTCGCTCGGGGGACTCGATCGAGGGCCAGTGACCAACACCCTCGAGCAGCACCACGTCGGTGCCCGCGCGTAGATCGGCGAGGTGCCGCGGCATGGCGGGGATGGCGATCGGGTCGAGGACGCCCCAGACCGCGCTGAGCCTTCCGGGATAGTCGACGAAGGCGGCCGTCCAGGCAGCCTGGTGAATCCGGCGTTCGCGGACGTAGTTGATCTGCTTGGTCAGCAGTCGGTCGCCTCCGTCCAGGCGGATCAGGTCGACCAGGTCGTCGATCTCGGCCTCGCCCAGGTTCGTTCCGGGCGCCACGCTCTCGCGGACGTTGCGGCGCAGGAAGGAGTTCGGGAACGAGAACGGCAACGGTCGACCTCGGGCGAGCAGTCCCATCCGTTGGCCGCGCGTCAGGTGGGCCATGTCGATGAAGATCGAGCCGTTGAGCAGCACGACGCTCGGCACGTCGAAGCGAAGCCGGCCGGCGTTACGGCGCGCGAGCAGCTCGGCGACCACCGTGGTCCCCATGTCGTGACCGACGAGAGCGCAGCTGCTGAAGCCCGCTTCGGCGACCAGCGCCTCGATCAGGTCGGCCTGCTCGAACAACGAGTAGGACGCGTCCGGCGGCTTGTCGGAGAACCCGTAGCCGAGGAGGTCGGGGATCAGCACCGGTCGATCCAGACGCTCGACCACACCAGCGAAGTCGTAGGACGAGCCCGGGTAGCCGTGCACGATCACCACTGGCATTCCGTCGTTCTCACGGCGTATGGCAAAGATCCGCCGGTTGCCGATCTCGCTGAACCCACCGGAGTCCCGCCAAGCCTGCACCCGCTCGCTCGTCACCAACCAAGCATGCACCTGTTCCGGACTAGTGTTTCGCGCGTGGACCTGCCCGTGATGCCGCCCGTCCAGCCGATGCTCGCGAAAGCGGTCAAGGGCGTGCCCGATCCAGAGAAGTACGGCGGGCTCAGCTTCGAGCCGAAGTGGGACGGTTTCCGGGCTCTCGTGTTCCGCGACGGCGACGAGGTCGAGTTCACCAGCCGCAACACCAAGCCGCTGACCCGCTACTTCCCCGAGCTCGTCACCGCCGCACTAGAGCAGCTCCCCGAGCGGTGCGTGCTGGACGGGGAGATCTTCGTGGCGATCGGCAAGCGGCTGCAGTTCGAGACCCTGCAGGAGCGGATCCATCCCGCGGAGTCCCGGATCAACATGCTCGCCGAGAAGACGCCGGCCAGCTTCGTGGCGTTCGACCTGCTGGCGCTCGACGACACGTCGTACGTCGACAAGCCGTTCTCGGAGCGCCGGGCGGTCATGGAGAAGGCGCTCAAGAAGCTGAACGGGCCCTGCTACCTGACCCGCACCACCGACGACCCGAAGGTGGCCGAGGAGTGGTTCGAGCAGTTCGAGGGCGCCGGACTGGACGGGGTGGTGGCCAAGCCGCTGACCGCGGCGTACCAGCCGAACGGCCGCACGATGCTCAAGATCAAGCACGAGCGGACCGCCGACGTCGTGCTCTGCGGCTACCGCGAGCACAAGACCTCGACCCCCGAGCGACCCTTGCTCGGCAGCCTGCTGCTCGGTCTGTACGCCGACGGCAAGCTGCAGCACATCGGCGTCTCTGCCAGCTTCACCGAGGTCCGCCGGGCCGAGCTGATCGAGGAACTGCAGCCCCTGGTCTGCGACATCCAGGACCACCCGTGGGGCGAGTGGCAGGAATGGGCGATCGCCAACCCGGACCGGGTCCCCGGCACCCAGAGCCGCTGGAGCCAGGGCAAGGACCTGAGCTTCACCCCGCTGCGCCCCGAACGCGTGCTCGAGGTGAAGTACGACGCCATGGAGGGCCGCCGGTTCCGGCACACCGCGCACTTCAAGCGCTGGCGCCCGGACCGCGACCCGGAGTCCTGCGGATACGAGCAGTTGGAGCAGCCAGTGAGCTACGACTTGGGTACTGTCTTGTCAGGACAAGGTTGAACCTCTGGAGGGGTGGGCCATGGCTGACTACGACGTAGTACTTCTGGTTGAACAGGAGCTCACGCCCGAGGACGCACGCCAAGTGCGCAGCCTGCACGAGGGCCTCGATGACCCGATCACCTACCACGTGCTGATCCCGCTCGAGGATGCCGCGGCCCGGATCGAGGCGTCCATGGGATCGCTGTCGGCGGGCGAGATGCTGGCCTCCCCCGCGATGACCATGCGCGACGTCGATCTCGATGCCGTCCGCAAGGAGTGCAAGGACCGCTCCGACCGCGAGCTGAAGGCGACCCTGGAGGCCCTCGAGTCCACCGGCGCCACCATCGGGAGCGGCACCGTCGTCGGCGAGCCGCCCATCGACGCGCTGGCCGCCAAGGTCACCGAGGTCGACGGCCGCGAGGCGATCATCCTGACCCGGCCGCACGTCGTCGCCGAGTTCTTCCACCTCGACTGGACCTCCCGGGCCCGGCGCAAGATCGGCGTCCCGGTGCTGCACCTGCTCGAGCACGAGAACTTCGACGAGCAGGCCGGCGGCGGCGAGGGCGTCACCGGCGTCTGATCGTTTCTCCCATAGGCTCGCGTGCGTGAAACCGGTCGCCGCGTTCGCCGGCATCCTCGACGGCCAGCGGCTCTGGCTCGCGATCGAGGACGCCCCCGGCTCGCTGGCGCTCCGGGACACCGCGTCCGGCGACGTGATTGCGCCCGAGAACGAGATCCGCGGTGACGACCAGCCCGGCTACAAGGCGGCGCGGATGGACCTGGCGGATCTGCCCGGCGACGCCGGAGCGACGTACGACGTGGTGCTGGTGCCCGCTCGTGGCCGCAAGCCCCAGCCGGTGCTGAGCGGGCCTGTCGGTGGTCAGCTCCCCCGGCCCGCTGAAGACGGCCGCACCCAGTGGCGGCTCGGCCGCACCGACGAGGGGATGCTGCAGGTGCAGCGCGGCACCGTCGACGAGGCCGCCGAGCTGCGCTCGGTCGAGACGACTGCGAGTGGGGTGCGGCTCACCCTGACCGACGGAGCTGTCCTGGACCTGACGGTCGACGGCGAGCCGGTCCGCACGGACGAGCAGGGACACGTGATGGTCGGGGAGCGACCGATCCGCCGGCGTGCCAACGACCTGGCCGACGCCGGCCGCGGCGCCCCGTTGCCGACCCTCACCGACGACTCCGAGCAGGAGCGCCTGCGGCTGCGCTGGTCCCAGCGCGGGCTGCTGATGGCTCGCTTCGTCGAGCCGGAGGGCGACGGATGAGGATCGCGTTCATCGTCTTCAACATCGACGGCATGGGTGGCACGTCACGCTCGGCGATCACCCAGGCCAACGCACTGGCTCCGCATCAGGACGTCCGGATCGTCAGCGTCACCCGCTCGGCCGATGCGCCGCACTACGACATCGACGCGAGCATCGGCGTCGAGTACCTCGTCGACATCCGCGACCCGAAGCACCCGAGCGCGGTGGTCG
Organism: uncultured Actinomycetota bacterium; assembly: GCA_963809015.1. Classification (GTDB taxonomy): domain Bacteria; phylum Actinomycetota; class Actinomycetes; order Propionibacteriales; family Nocardioidaceae; genus Nocardioides. The sequence goes on along the minus strand of CAWEHX010000008.1, from coordinate 91,793 downwards.
AGGGCCTGGTGGAGGCGGACGAGGCGCGGGCGCTGCACCGGAGCGAGTCCGCGCTGGTGCCGAACCGGTGGGACAAGCAGTTCACCGCGCTGTGCGACGTCGCGATGGAGGCCACGCTGCCGACCCTCGACGTCGACGTCGCGGTGACCGTCACCCCGGGCCTGCTCGTGGCCGGCATCGACCTGCTCCCCGACCACGTGGTCGTCGTCCACCAGGAGCACCGGTCGTCGTCCGGGCGGTCCAAGGGCCTGGAGCCACTGCTGAACTACGCCCCGCGCGCCGACGTGGTGGCGATGCTGACCCCGCCGCTCGAGGAGTGGCTGCACGAACAGCTCGGCGACCTCTGCCCGCCGACCGTGGTGATGCCGAACCCGCTGCCGCTGGAGTTCCACCCCCGCTCCCGGCTCGACAACCCGTTGATCCTGACCGCGGGCCGGCTGGTCCTGGAGAAGCAGTTCAAGCTGCTGGTCGCCGCGTTCGCCGAGATCGCCGACCAGGTCCCCGACTGGCGGCTGCGGATCTGCGGCACCGGTCCCGAGCGCGCCGACCTGGTCCGTGAGATCCGCAAGTGGGGGCTCTGGGACCGGGTCGAGCTCCCCGGCGGCGTCACCGACATGGCCGCCGAGTGGGCGAAGGCGTCGGTAGCCGCCCTGACCTCCCGCACCGAGGGCTTCCCGCTCGTGGTCCAGGAGGCGATGGCCGCCGGCGTTCCCGTCGCCAGCTTCGACTCCGCCTCCGGACCCCGCGAGATCATCGAGCACGAGGTCAACGGCCTGCTCGTCGGACCGCAGTCGGTCGCCGGCATGTCCGCGGCGCTGCTCCGGCTCACGACCGATGCCGAGCTCCGTGCCAGGCTCGGCCAGGGCGCGCTGCGCACCGCCCGGCAGTACGACGCCGGCGCCCTCGCCGAGCGCTGGATCGGCATCTTCGCCGAGGCTCGCGCCCGCCGCGGGAACCGCGGGCGGCTCACGACGGCCGTGACCACGAAGGGTGGTTTCGAGGCTCGCTCCGCTCGCACCTCAACCACCGGGGACGTGACTCCCGCCCGAGCACGACACGAGGCGTTGACCTACGCCGTAACCGCCGCCAAGGCCACCGGCGCCGAGTGGCTGGTGATCCCGCCGCACGAGACCGACACCACGATCGTGGTGCTGCCGATGACCGCGCGGGACGCGTTCCTCGCCGCGCTCGTCGACGGCGACCCGCCGTCGTACCTCTCCCTGCGCGATCCCGCGCTCAACGGCTGGCACGAGCGTCGCGGCACCGTCGACCGGCTCGGCACCGACCTGCGCCGCGGCATGACGTCCACCATCTGCCTCGAGCCCTGGCCCGAGGGCGTGCTCGGCCAGGGCTGCACGATCGAGGTGCAGTTCTGGGAGCAGTCCGTCGGCGGTGAGCTGGTCGGCCCGCGCCGCAACCCCTACGCAGACCGGATGCCCGTGGGGCCGGCCACCGTCGAGGTGGAGGTCGAGGGCGTCAAGGTGCCGACCCTGCCGTTGATGGCGGCGCCCACCATCGGCGAGTGCCGGTTCCCGGTCGACGTCGTCTACACCTGGGTCGACGGCAGCGACCCGGCCTGGAACGCGGCGCGCGAGCAGCGGCTCGCCGGCGTCAGCGGCACCGCGCAGACCCGTGAGTCGAGCGGGCAGGCGCGGTTCATCGCCCACGACGAGCTGCGCTACTCGTTCCGCAGCGTGCACCTGTTCGCGCCGTGGGTACGTCGGATCCACCTCGTCACCGCCGGCCAGGTGCCCGACTGGCTGGATGTCGACCACCCGATGGTCAACGTCGTCGACCACTCGCAGATCCTGCCGGCGGACGGGCTGCCGACCTTCAACTCGCACGCGATCGAGACCTCGTTGCACCGGATCGAGGGGCTCTCCGAGCACTTCGTCTACTTCAACGACGACTTCCTGCTCGGCCGGCCGGTGCGCCCCGAGACGTTCTTCACCGCGGCCGGGCTGTGCGCGACGTACTTCTCCCCGATGACGGTCGGGCTGACCGACGCACCGGACGCGGCGCCGTTCCTCAAGGCCGCCTGGAACAACCGCGCGCTGCTGCAGGACGCGTTCGGCGCGGTGACCACCCGCAACCTGGCGCACGCGCCGTACGCCCACCGGGTGTCGGTGCTCGAGGAGCTCACCGAGCGGTTCTCCGAGCCGATGGCCGCGACCGCACGGTCGCCGTTCCGGTCCGACACGGATCTCTCCACGCTGAGCTCGCTGGCTCAGCACTACGCACTGCTCACCGGCCGCGCCCACGTCGTCGAGCCCAGCCTCACGTTCGTCAACCTCAGCAACGCCGACGTCGACCGGCAGCTGAAGACCGCGTCGGCGCGCGACCAGGACTTCATCTGCCTCGCCGACCACCACGACCACGCACTGAGCATCGAGCAGCTCGACGCGCTGCTCGCCGACTTCTACCGCGACTACTTCCCGGTCGCCGCTCCGTGGGAGAAGCCCTGATGGCGCTGTTCCGACGCGGTTCCGGCACGGCCGAGGCCGTCTACGCGCGGCTGATCGACGGCGAGCACCTGTGGCTCGACGTCCAGGGCGACGGACCGCTGGTGCTGCGCCGGGACGGAGCCGACGACCTCGAGCTGGACGCCGACCCGTTCCCGATCGCGGCAGCGCTGGCCGACGTCGACGCGGACCAGGTCGAGCTGCAGCTGCTCGCCGACGGCCGGCCGGTGACCAACGGTGCCGTGGCTCCCCACGGGCCAGGGCTGGCGACGCCACCCACCCGCGACCGCCGCTGGCAGTTCAGCATCGTCCCGGGCGACGACGGGCTGGTGATCCGGCGGGACCGGCTGGCGCCGAGCGTCGCCGTGCTCGGGTTCACCGGCACCGATGCGGGCGTCGAGCTCAGGCTGGACACCGACGCCGACCGTGCGGAGCTCCTGGTCGACGGGCAGCGGGTTGCCGAGCTCCCGCTCACCAACGGCACTCTGCTGCTGACGACCCTCCCCGATCTCGCCGTCGGTCTCACCGCAACCTTCCGGGTGGGCGAGGCGGACGTCGTACGCTCCGGCAACGCGCTCGAGCGGCCGATGTCCGCGACCGCGCTGCCGCCGCTCCCCGAGCCGGATGTCACCCTGCGCTGGACTCCCGAGGCCGTGCTTGTCGGTACGACGGGAGGACGGCGCGTGAGGATCGCGTTCCTGATCTCCACCGTGCACGACCTCGGCGGCACCGCCGGGGCCGTGGTCACCCAGGCCAACGCTCTCAGCGAGCGGCACGACGTCGAGATCATCAGCGTCTACCGCCCCGAGGGTCACCACTTCCCGATCGACCCGCGGGTGACGGTCACCGATCTCGTGGACCTGCGCGGCGACAAGGTCGGCGTCCCCGGTCTGGATCCCGATGCGGCTGCTGCCCTGCAGGGTCGGATGCCGACGCTTGATCGAGCAGGGGTCGGACCCGACGCTCGACGCGCTGGCCGACGTGGCGCTCGAGGGTGCGCTGCCCGGGCTGGACGCCGACGTCCTGGTGACCGTGACGCCCGGGACGCTCGGCTACGCCACCCAGCTCGCTCCGGCGCGCACCGCGATCGTGCACCAGGAGCACCGGTCCTCGAGCCAGCGGCCCAACAGCCGCCGGCTGCTGCTCGACCACGCCCGTCGCGCCGACGTAGTAGCGATGCTCACCGAGCCGATGGCGCAGTGGCTCGCGGTCGAGCTCGGGTCGGATGCGCCTCGGATCGAGGTCGTCCCCAACGCGCTCGCGCCCGGCTACCGGCCGCGGTCCCCGCTGACCGAGCCGGTGATCCTGTGCGCGGGCCGGCTGGCCACCGAGAAGCAGTGGACCCACCTGATCTCCGCGTTCGGGTTGATCGCGGACCGGATCCCGGAGTGGCGGGTGCGGATCTTCGGCAGCGGGCACGCGCGCTTCGACGTGATGTCGATGTCGCGCCAGCTCGGGCTCTGGGACCGGGTCGAGTGCCCAGGCCCGACCTCCGACCTGACCAGCGAGTGGGCCCGGGCCAGCATCTCTGCGCTCACGTCGCGTCCCGGCGAGGGCTTCCCGCTCGTCATCCAGGAGGCAATGGCCGCCGGCGTGCCGGTGGTCGCCTACGACATGCCGTCGGGGCCGCGCGACCAGATCGAGGACGGCGTCGACGGGCTGCTGGTCACCCAGAACTCCCGCGACGGCCTGGCCGCCGGCCTGCTCCGGCTGGCCACCGACCCGGCCGAGCGGCTCCGGATGGGTGCCGCCGCGGTGGCCAAGGCGGCGACCTGGGACAGCGCCACGATCACCGCGCAGTGGGAGCAGATCTACGACGACGCGGTGAGCCGCCGCCGCGGGGCGACCGGTCGCAGCATCGGCGTGCTGCAGCACCGGGACGCGCCGGCCATCGACCCCGACCTTGCACCCGAGGGCCGCGAGGGCGCGGGGGTGACGCCCGCGCAGGCTCGGCACGAGACCCTCGCAGCGGCTGTGGCCGCGGCCTCCGCTGTCAGCGAGCACTGGTTCGTGGTGCCGCCGCACACCGCCGAGCACGCGACCGTGGTGCTGCCGATCGACGCGCGGCGGCCGTTCCTCGAGCGGCTGGCGGGGTCCGACCTGCCGTCGTACGTCTCCCTGCACGAGCCGGAGCACCGGGGCTGGCCTAGCGTGCGCGGGGTGGCCGCCGAGGTGGTGCCCGGCCTGCTGCGGGGTCGCACCGGGCGGGTCTTCCTCGAGCCGTGGCCGCGAGTGGCGGATCGTGGGTCCCCGCTCGGCCGTGGATGCGCGGTCGCCGTGGAGTTCTGGGAGCAGGGGGCCGACGGTCACCTGCACTCGCCGGGCCGCTCGACGTACACCACCGTGGCGCCGCGGGACGTGGAGACGGTCCCTGCCCAGGTCCACGACGTCGAGGTCCGGACCCCGCCGCTGATGCTCGAGCCGACGGCGTACGAGTGCACTTTCCCGGTCGACGTCGTCTACACCTGGGTTGACGGCAACGACGCGGAGTGGGACGTCGCGCGCGAGCGGCGGCTGGCCGAGGTCAGCGACGAGACCATGCGCACCCGGGCCGCAAGCGGACGAGCCCGCTTCGTCGACCGCGGCGAGCTGCGCTACTCGATGCGCAGCGTCCACCTGCTGGCCCCGTGGGTACGCCGGATCCACCTGGTCACCGCCGGCCAGGTGCCGCCCTGGCTCGACGTCGACCACCCGATGATCAACCTTGTCGACCACCGCGACCTGCTGCCGGCCGATGCGCTGCCGACGTTCAACTCCCACGCCATCGAGTCGGTGCTACACCGGATCGAGGGGCTGAGCGAGCACTTCCTCTACTTCAACGACGACTTCTTCCTGGGCCGGCCGACCCGCCCGGAGCGGTTCTTCACCGGGGCCGGGAGCACCGCGGTCTTCCCCTCCTCGATGCTCGTTGGGCTGACGGGCCAGGACGACCTGCCCTACCTGCGGGCCGCGGCCAACAACCGGCGACTGCTGCACGAGGCCTTCGGCAAGACCACGCTGCACACGCTCCTGCACGCGCCCTACGCCCACCGGGTGTCGGTGCTGACCGCGATCGCGGAGCGCTTCGGGGCCGAGGTCGACGCGACCACCCGATCGCCGTTCCGGTCCGCGACCGACGTCTCGATGCTGTCGTCGCTGGGCCAGCACTACGGCCTCATGGACGGTACGGCGCACGTCGCCGAGGCCGATGTCGCGTTCGTCGAGGTGACCGACCCGCTGCTGCCGCGGCGGCTCAAGGAGCTCGCCCAGCGGGAGCGCGAGATGTTCTGCCTCGGCGACGGCCACGTCTTCGCCCGGGACCCCGAGCAGGTGGCCGCGATCGTCACCGAGTTCCTCGAGACCTACTTCCCCATCGCCGCCCCTTGGGAGCGCTGACCTCCGCCAGCTGCTGCTCGAGCTCGTGGATCCGGCCCTCCAGCTCGGCACGGGTGTTGGCCTTGGCGTTGCGGCGCACGTGCACCTCGCGGGCCTTGGTGTGGTCGAGTGCCACGGCGACCGCGTGGTCGTGCACCTTGTCGTAGTCGCGCTGGAGCCGCTCGAGCGCGGGGCCGGCGGCAGCATCGGCCGGGTCGTCGGCGAGCAGGTTCAGCTGCTCCCAGGTGGCCTCGGCGATCACCCGCAACGTGTCCGGGAGGTCGACGGAGTCCCAGGTGGTCTCCGACCGGCGCAGCCCACTGTCGATGAAGTCGTCGACGGCATGGTGGGCGGCGGACCACAGATCGGCGTTCAGCTCTAGACCGAGCCGCTCCTGGACCGGCACCAGCGCGGAGCGCCAGTCGGCGAGCAGGTCGGTGTAGCGCACGAAGACCCGCCGGTCGGCGCGGGTGATCCGCTCGGTGACGAACGCGGCGTTGCACCATCCGGCGACGTTGGCGGTCGCTCGGTGCCGCCGGAAGTCCTCGTCGATGTCGGGGGTGTACCAGGTGTCGCGGGACTTCGCGACCTCCGCCGGGTGCCGGAGCATGGTCAGGAAGCCGACGTCGGCGTCCTGCGCGATCGCCGTACGCCGCCAGACGTCGTGGAACCAGAACGCCCGCGGGTCCTTCACCAGGACCTGGTCGTGCGCGGCCTGCTCGGCCAGCCACTCGGCGAGGAGCGCGGCGTCCTCGTCGGTCGGCCGTTGCTCGGCAAGCTCCGCGACCTCGGGCCGGGCGTCGAGGGTGCGGATGACCGGCGAGCGCTCGAGCAGCCCCTTGTGGAAGTCGACCACCCACTGCGACTCGTAGAAACCGCGCGGATTGGTCTCGTCGGCCGGGACCTCGGGCTGGGGGAGGTGCAGGCCGAGCATCGAGAGCGCGCCGGCCACCGTGCTGGTGCCGCTGCGTCCGGCACCGGCGACCATCACCAGCCGCTTCACTCCGTGCCGCCGCTCTCGCGGAGCTTCTGGCGGAGCTTCTCGATCCGCTGGTTCTTCTTGTCCAGCCGGTCCTGCAGCTCGATGCGCTCGGCCAGCAGCGCCGCCTTCTTCTCGTCGGAGGCGAGCGCGGCCGCAGTGGCGTACACCTCGGCGTACGCCGCTCGCAGCCGGTCGATCTCAGCGCGAGCGCTCGCGTCGTCGGGTGCGGACACGAGGCGGCTGGCCGCCACCCAGGTCTCCTCGGCGAGCTCCTTGAGCGCCGCGGGGACGGACAGACCGTCCCAGGCGTCCGAGGACCGGTTGAGGCTGGGGGTGATGAACTCGTCGACCGCGTGCGGCGCCGTGAGGTCGCCGGGGTCGATGCCGAGCTGCTTGCACGCCCGGCCCATCGCGGCCCGCCAGTCCTCGACGAGGTCGTAGTAGGGCACGAACGCCCGGGGGTTGCCGCGGGTGGCCTGCTCGGTGACGAACACCGAGTTCATCCAGGCCGCGACGTTGGCGGTCTCCCGCTGCAGCCGGAACTCGTCGCTCTTGCCGCTGAGGTACGCCGCGTCGCGGGACCGCACCACCTGGGTCGGGTGTCGCAGCATGGTCAGGCTGATCAGCTCGGCGCCCGCCGCGGCGACGACCCGCTGCCACAGCGGGTAGACCCAGTAGGCCCGCGTCTCCTTGATCATCACCACGTCGTCGTCCGGCCGGCCCGCGAGCTCGGCGGCCATCCAGCCGCGGAACTCTTCCTCCCGCTCCGGCGTCACGGTCGCCATGGCCGCGTCACCGGCGTGCGGCCGGGTGTCGATGGTGCGCACGTGGATGGCGTCGAGCCAGTCCTTGTGGAAGTCCGCCACCCACTGCGTCTCGTAGTAGCCGAGCGGGTTCTTCTCGTCGGCCGGCACCTCGGGCTGCGGGACGTGCAGGCCGAGCCGCTTCAGGGTCCCCGCGACGCTGCTGGTGCCACTGCGCCCGGAGCCGGTGACGAGGAGGAGCCGCTTCACGGAGGCGAGGCTACCGGTGGCCCGGGCCCTCAACCTTTCCGGGCACTCCCCCGTCATAGTGTCGAGGAGGCGTGGTGGAGGTAGCTGTGAAGAGGGGTCCGACTGGCTCGTACGACGACTTTGCCGTCGCCGAGATGCAGCGGCTGCTGGGACTTGCCCTGGCCCTGACGGGCGACCGCCACGACGCCTGGGACCTCACCCAGGAGACGCTCGCCCGCGTCGGCGAGCGGTGGCGGAGCGTGCACACCCAGCCCGGTGCCTACGCCCGCACCGTGATGGTCCGGCTGAACATCGACCGGATCCGGCGGCTGCGGCGGGAGCTGCTCCCGGGCTCGACTCCCGACCAGACGGTCGACGTACCGCTCCCCGAGGGCGCGGCGGCATGGCTGATCGAGGCACTGGCCACGCTCTCGCCCCGGCAGCGCACCGCACTCGCGCTGCGTCACGTGGAGGACCTCGACATCGCCGGCGTGGCCGAACGGATGGGCTGCTCACTCGGTACGGCGAAGAGCCACCTCTCCCGAGGCACCGAACGACTGCGCGAGCACGCCGCGGCGGCCGGGATCACCTCAGCGTCCCAGGAGGACAACCATGGATGAGGAACTGACGACCGCCTACCGCGACCTGGTCGACTCCGCGGCGCCGCCACCGGATGCCGGCCAGCTCGTGGCTGCCCGACGCACGCAGCGTCGTCGCCGCCGGCAGGCCGGCCTGGGCATCGGCGCCGCCGCCGGCGTCTCTGCTGTCGCCGTGGTCGCCGCACTCATCCTGTCGAACGGCGGGTCCGACGTGGAGCCGGCGCCGGATGTCCCCCCGAGCCCGGCGGCGGTGCCGGACAGCGTCACCTGCCCCGGGGGCACGCAGCCGCAAGGCATCGACATCGACCACGTCGGCTACGACAGCTTCACCGAGATGCTCCGCACCGAGTCCGCATCCAACGGACCCTTCGTCGTGGACCGAGCCCGCGAGACGATCTACTTCCTGCGTTCGGACGGTTCCGCCCACTCCGCGATCACCTGGACGGGTGACTCCGGCTCGCGCTGGTTCCCGGGCTCCATGCAGCTCTGCCAGGACCGCCAGGAGTGGAGCGGGGAAGCCCTCGACATCGCGGGTCCCCCGACGCCGCTCGCTCTGCCGCTGGGGCACTGCTGGATCGAGCCGGTCGAGTTCGGCGACCGGACGTGGGACGTGATGGACGAGGACCAGTTCGGGTGGGGCGAGGGGACGCCCGCGAGGTTCACCGGCGCGGGGACCGCCTGGCAGACCGGCGACGTCGTCTCCTACCTCGATGCCGGGGGCGCCCGCCTCACCCTCGTGCCTGAAGGCGACTCATGGACGACGGAGCGGGGCGGCTGCGACTAGTGATCGTCTCGGGTCAGCACCGCTTCGGCTTCGTGCACGTCCAGAAGACTGGTGGTCTCAGCGTTGCGGCGGCTCTCCGGGAGACCTTCCCCGATGCGCACCGGGTCCACAGTCTGTCTAACTCTCGCCACGCCGGCTTCGCCGAGGCGCTGGCGGTCAATCCGGGTTTGTGCGACTACTTCTGGTTCGGGTTCGTCAGGAACCCCTGGGCCCGGGTGTACTCCTGGCACGCCATGGTGCTGCGCCGCAAGGCCGCGGCCGAGGCGGGCAACCGGGAGATCGCCCGCAAGATCCGTGGCAACTCGTTCTGGGCGGCCGTGATCGCGGAGCTCTCCGACTTCGAGGACTTCGTCCTGCGCGGCCCCGACCTGCACGAGCGCCTGCGCACTCCCCAGCTCGACTACCTCTCCGCTCCGGGCAGACGGGTCGACGTGATCGGCCGTACCGAGACGCTCACCGACGACCTGACCGAGGTGTACCGGCGGCTCGGCAAGGCTGAGCCACCCCTGCCTCGACGCAACGTCGGGCCCCCCGCGGACTACCGCTCGCACTACACGCCGGTGATGAAGGCGCGCGTACAGGAGGTCTTCGCCGCCGACATCGACGAGTTCGGCTACGAGTTCTAGCCGAGCAGCCGCGAGTACGGCCAGAGCGCCTCGAGGTCGACGTCCGGGAACCGTCGATCGACCGCCTCGTAGACCGGCCGGTAGCTCTCGGCGACGACGCGGAGCGTTTCCTCCGGGACGTCCTGGACCGGTGGCGACGCGTTGGCGCGGACGTCGAGCTTGGGTGGGTGGAAGTCCATGCCCAGGAGGGCGCAGATCTCCCGGATCCGGTCCTCGTTGAAGAGGTTCTCGTAGAAGCCGTAGTAGACGTCGGCCGGGTCGAACGCCTCGTCGACGACCGAGATCGTCTGGTCGTAGGCGGTGCGGGCGGCGTACCCGGGCATGGCGTGGCGCATCAGCAGCACCTCGGCGAGCGGACGCTTGAACCGGTCCGACTTTCGTCGTACCTGCATCCGCATCTGCGAGAGCACCCGGTCGACCGGGTCGCGCATCAGGAAGACGGTGGCGGTGCGTACACCGCGCTCGGCGAAGGCCTGCTGGATCCCGGTCAGCCGCTCCGCGGACAACATGCCGTACGACGGCGTGACGTCGGCGGTGACCCGCCCCTCCGGCCGAGTCATCAGCAGCCCGGAGAAGTAGTCGAAGTAGAACTCGGGGTTGGCCTGCATCGCGGCCAGCAGCATGATCTGGGCGTTGACTGAGCCACCCTCGCGCGCTCGGGCGAGCGTGGCCTCCGCGGCCTCGGTGATCTCGTCGCGCCGGTAGGCCTGTCCGGGGATGTCGATGGCGTCGAAGACGTGGTACTCCTTGCGGAATCCCGGCACGTACTGGGGCGAGCCCTTGAGGTACTGGAACAGCCAGGTGGTGCCACCCTTCTGGCAGCCGGTGCCGAGCAGGAACGTCTTCATCGCACGAACCTCGCGCTCGGCCACAGGGCCTCGAGGTCCTGGTCGGGGAACCGCGCGGCCACCGCGTCGTACACCTCGGCGAAGTGGCCGGCCACGACGCGCACCGTGTCGTCGGGGATGGTCTCTGCCGGGCGCTCGGAGGCGTTGCGGCGGACCTCGAACTCGGGCGCGACGAAGTCGATCCCCAGGAAGGCGCAGATCTCTCGGATCCGGTCCTCGGTGAACAGGTCCTCGTAGAAGCCGTAGTAGACCTCGTCCGGGCCGAACGCCTCGTCCAGCGCGGCAATGGTGTGGTCGTAGCGGGTCCGCATCGCGTAGTTGGCGTCCGCGTGCCGCTCCAGCAGCACCTCGGGGAGCGGCTGGTCGAACATCGTCGGGAACCGCTGTGCCTGCATCCGCACGTGCGACCAGACCCGCTCCACGGGGTCCCGCATCAGCAGCATCGAGACCGCGCGCACGCCACGGTTCGCGAAGCCTTCACGGACGTGGCGGAACCGCTCAGCAGGGAGCATCCCGTAGTCGGGCGTCAGGTCAGCAGTCACCCGGCCCGGCCGGGTCGCGAGGATGCCCGCGAAGTAGTCGTAGTAGAGGTGCGGGTTGCCGTACATGCTCATCCGGTGCAGGGCCATCGCATTGACGTTGCCGCCCTCACGGATCGCGGTCAGCGCCTCCTCGGCCTTGCGCATGATCCGGTTGCGGGTGAGGTCCTCGGTCTCGAGGTCGACGGCATCGAAGACGTGGTACTCCTTCATGTAGCCGCGCACGTACTGCGGCGACGACTTCAGATACCGGTGCAGCCAGGTGGTGCCGCCCTTCTGACAGCCCGCTCCCATGAGGAACGTCTTGTCGCCCGGGCTGCTGGTCACCGGCATAGGTTAGGGGGCCGCGATGATTGGATGCATCCATGCCCGACCTGCGTATCGATCCCTTACTGAGCTACGCCCGCCGTGTCGACGATTCGGTGCGGGTTGTCCTCGAGCTCCAGGGCGAACGCCCCGGGGATCAAGGCGTGGAGCTTCGCCTTATCGGAGGCGGTGATCGCCTGGACAGTCCCGCGACCGTGACGGAAACCGGCCCGGGGCGGTTCCGGGTGGAGGCCTCCATCCCGGCAGAACGGCTCGGTGGCACGCTGCGGCTGAAGCTGCTTGACCCCGCGCGGCCCGAGCCACATCACCTGCAGACCCGGCTACTGGTGCGCGCAGGCATGCCGGTGGCGTTGCTTCCGGGGCGACCCCCGGACACGCTGCTGGCGGCGCCCAAGCCTGGGCGGAGCGCGGCTACGGCGCCGTCGCCAGGCCGGCCGCTGCGAGGAGTGATCGCACGTGTGGGCGCGCGGCTGCGTCGTCCTGATCCCGGAGGCGCCGCAGCTCGTCCCAGATAGGGGCGTTGAGAAGCGCGTCCGGATCGACGGCCCGGGACCGGTCGATGATCTCGTCCGGGACCGGCTGCGGGTCCGGGACGACGTACTCCTCGGCCAGGGCGTCGTACGCCGTCAACAGGACCTTCGAGGCAGGGTCAGGAAGCAGCACGACCACCGTTCCCGTGGGCTCGGTGTCGACCTCCAGGCACACCAGGTCCGGCCGCAGGTCGCGGAGCGCGCCGAGGATCTTGTAGACGTCGCCCGCCCACAGCGGATTGGGACGTGGCCGACTGAAGTCGCGATCGGCCTGGCCTACGGTGCGCGGCAGCATGTCGTCGATGACGATCACCGACGCGGCGTGCGTGAACCGCTCGGTGTTGATGAAGTCGCGGAGCGCGTACTCCGCCAGGTGCATGCCGTCGATGAACGCGAGGTCGGCCACCGGCTGGTCGAAGTGCGCCAGGGGATGCCGACGAGCGAAGAACTCGTCGCTGGTGGCGCGCACCAGGTGCAGGTCGCAGAGCAGTTCCCGCTTGATCCTGAACGCCGGGTCGACGCCGATGGAACGAGTACGCGACAAGGTCATGCTCGAACCGGTGCTCACCCCGATCTCCAGATAGGTCCGGGGACGGAGCTGCTCGTGGAGGCGTTTCAAGAGGTCGTGGCGTTGCACAGCGCGACACGCTATCCGAGATGCAAGGTCGACAGGACCTCGGCAAGCCCGGCCTCGTCGTTGTTGGCGACGAAGGCGGGAAGATGCCCGCACGCCTCGTCGATGATCCGCTGTGAGGGCGGCGGCCTCTTGGGGGTTCGTCGATCACCGATGGAGAGCACCGTGGTGCCGGGTTCGGCGAAGGCGGAGAGGTGCATGGCCGAACCGGAGAGGCCAGCGAGTACCCGCGCGCCCCGGACCAGCTCGATCTGCTCGGCGATCGGCATCGTCTCCGGGTGGACGACCGCGAAGCCGGCATTGGCGAACCTGGAGTCGAGAAGGACGTCCCACGCCTGGTCCGACCGGACCCGCGCGGAGGCATCGGCGTGGAAGCTCGTGCGGGACAGGTAAACACGGCGGTGCGGCCCGCGACTGCCCACGGCGCTCGAGATCCGTTGCCACAGGTCCACGGCGGGAGGCCGCGCCCACTGCTTGAGCAGCACCGGTCGGGACGGCACCAAGAGCCGCGCGACCCGGACCGGTCGCTGGTTCACGACGCGGAGGTTGAGCTCGCCGTACCCGGCGAGGTGGATGAACTCTCGCTGCCACGACGTGGTGTCCGGTTGCAGCAGCCCGGACCGTGCCCGCCTGCGGGCCACCGGGCCGCGAGCCGGGTGATGGACGAGTACGCCGGCCAGCGGCCCATGCGTCGATGGGTCGGGCCAGAGGTTGGGGAGCAGCTCCAGCAGGAAGTGTCCGAAGTGGCCGCACCAGTGGCCGGCGTAGAGCCAGTCCCCCCGCAACCGGTGCGTCCCCCGCGGGACCTCCACCCGCTCGGGATCGGCCGCCACCGGGTCCTGGGCGTCGCCGTTCCACTCACGCTGGGAGCTCGGGACGAGCTCACCGGCGCCGTCGTACACGGCGCCCCGGATCCACCGAACTGGGCCGCGGTCGATCCGCAACGGACCTTGATCGAACCGGCTCACGAACGCGCCGTCGAGCGAGACGACCTCCGGGTCCGAGCTCACTCCGCGATCCGATTGCCGTGTTCGTCCCAGTGCTCGGCGACCTTCTTGCTGGGCTGCACACGGGGCGGCTCGCCGGGCATCTTGGGGTAGTCGGGCGGGTAGTTGAGCTCCTCCGCGCCCTGCTCCTCCCACAGCTTCAGGAGCGGTTCGAGCGAGTACGCCTTGTCGTCGATCTCCGCCCAGGGATCGCCGTCCTTGACCCGGTCCGGGACGTTGAACAGGTTGTACTCGCCCGGGTCGGTGACGCCGGCCAGCTCGTCCCAGGTCATCGGGGTCGACACCGGGGCGCCGGGGACCGGCCGCAACGAGTAGGCCGAGGCGATCGTGCGGTCGCGGTTGTTCTGGTTGAAGTCCACGAAGATCCGCTCGCCGCGCTCCTCCTTCCACCACTCCACGGTCACGCCCTCGTCGCGGGCGGCGAGCTCGCGTCCGAACCCGATCGCGGCATGTCGGACGTCGACGAACTCCCACCGAGGCTCGATCCGCACGTAGATGTGCACGCCGCCCTTTCCGGACGTCTTCGCGAAGCCCACGATCCCGAGCTCGTCCAACAACTCCTTGGCGACGCCGGCCACCCGCACCGCGTCGGTGAAGGTGGTGCCGCCATGGGGGTCGAGGTCGATGCGCAGCTCGTCGGGCTTGTCGACGTCGGCACGGCGTACCGGCCACGGGTGGAAGGTGAGCGTGCCCATGTGGGCGCACCACACCGGCACCGCGATCTCGGTCGGGCAGATCTCGTCGGCGGTCCGGCCGGAGGGGAAGGTGATCTGCACCGTCTCGAGGTAGTCGGGAGCGCCTTTCGGAACCCGCTTCTGGTAGAACGCGTCGGCGTCCTTGTCCTGCGGTCCGGTGGCCAGCTTCATCCCCGGGCGTACGCCGGACGTCCACCGCTCCAGCGCCGTCGGCCGGTCGCGGAGCGCCCGCATCAGCCCGTCGTCGACGCTGGCGAAGTACTCCGCCACCATCAGCTTCGTGACCTCGGGCGTGCGCTCGGTCTTCTCGTAGATCACCCGGTCCGGGCTCGAGACTCGTACGGCGCGGCCGCCCGCATCGACCTCTGCAGCGGGGGTCTTCGGCATACCCGCCACCGTAGCGGCCGCTAACAGGGGATCAGGGCGTGCCAGGGTCCTCGCCGGGCTGCGGGTCGGCGTGCGGTTCGGGCTCGGGCGTCGAGATCGGCTCCGGGTCGCCGCTGGGAACAACTTCAGGATCCGGCGCAGGCTCTTGCGGTGTCGTGGTCATGCCCACCAGTACCCGAAGGGTTCGCGCCGAACCAGTGGTCTCGATACGAGACCATGCCGCTACTTCTTCTTGGCGCGCTGCTGGGCCTTCTCGACGACCGGCTCGCTGCGGATCAGCTCGCTGACGCTGAGCACCGGGCCGGCGAGCTTCTCCAGGGCGTCGACGACGGCGTTGTGGCTGGCGGCGAGGCGCTCGACCACCTCGGCCATCTCGGTCTGGAGCTGGGCGAAGGCGGTCATCGCGTTGGCGAGGTTGCGCTGGCTGGCGAGCAGCGACTCCATCGGCTTGGTGCTGGAGGCGGCCAGGTCGCCGACCGCGGCGACCAGCGTGGTCAGCCGCTGCAGCGCTTCCTCGGGCTGGGTGACCGCGTCGCGGCCCAGCTTGACGACGCCGTCGAACGCCTCGCTGACCAGGCCCATCGCCTTCTTCTGCGAGCTGGTGAGCACCTGCCAGGGGTCGGCCATGGTTCGACGGTAGAGGACCAGATGGGCCTCAGGTGGGACTGACGAGCGAGTTCGGCTGGAACGTCGGGTCCCGGTCCAGGTCCTCCCGCGCGGGCCGGACGAACTCGAAGCCCGCGGTCTGGACGACCCGCCAGTCCTGGTCCGCGCCATCTCGACCGGCCACCTCCTCGGCACACGCGACGTGCATGGGCGGCGCATGGAAGGCGTTCCTGTCGATCTCGTCCTGGGTGCCGACGAACGCGATCGGACGCCCGAGCGACTCGCCGCAGTCACCGCAGATCCGGCTGAGCGCGCAGCGGGTCACCCAGGCCCGCTCCCACGTGATGGTCATGCCCGAGCGGCCGCACCGTTGCGGGACCAACCGCCGAGCTCACGGCGTCGCTGCGGGCGCTCGCTGTCGGACCTGCGCCTGCGGTCCCGGGACGGGGTCGGCGGCTCCGGCTGGTCGCTGCTGGTCCACGAGTTCGGCACCGACATCTTCATGATCGTGCGCAGCGTCTGGCCGTACTGCCGGTGCAGAGGTCCGGTGGTGTACGGGATGTCGTACTTGTCGCAGAGCTGGCGCACCTTCACCGAGATCTCGGCGTACCGATTGCTGGGCAGGTCGGGGAAGAGGTGGTGCTCGATCTGGAAGCCGAGGTTGCCCGAGAGGATGTGCAGCATCGGGCCACCCTCGAAGTTGGCGGCGCCGAGGATCTGGCGCAGGTACCACTCCGAGCGGGACTCGTCCTCGATCTCCTCCTCGGTGAAGTGCAGGGCGCCATCCGGGAAGTGACCGCAGAAGATGATCATGTACGACCACATGTTGCGGATGATGTTGGAGGTGGCGTTGGCCGCAAGCACGCTCTTCCACTGGCGTCCGGCGAGTGCGGGGTAGACGACGTAGTCCTTGAGGATCTGGTTGCGGCCCTTGCGCACGATCTGCTTGAGCTGCCGCATCATCTCCTTGGGATCCTTCTCGCGCTTGCGGATCCGCTCGATGTCGAGGTCGTGCAGCGCGACGCCCCACTCGAAGAGGAACGCGAGCAGGCTGTTGTAGATCGGCTGCCCGAGGTTGTACGGCGACCACTTCTGCTCGCGTGCCATCCGGAGGATGCCGTAGCCGATGTCGTTGTCGTAGCCGAGCACGTTGGTGAACTGGTGGTGCACGTAGTTGTGCGAGTGCTTCCACTGCTCGGCGGGCTGCGCGGTGTCCCACTCCCAGTTGGACGAGTGGATCTCCGGGTCGTTCATCCAGTCCCACTGGCCGTGCATGACGTTGTGGCCGATCTCCATGTTCTCGAGGATCTTGTGCAGACCCAGGAGTGCGATCCCGGCCCCGATCGCGGGCTTGCGGGTCTTGTCGAACTGGGTGCCCGCCATCAGCGTGACCCGGCCGGCCGCGGCCAGACCGCGCTGGATCCGGATCATCCGGTTGATGTACGCCGCGTCGGCGGCCCCGCGCGACTCCTCGATCTCGGCGCGGATCGCGTCGAGCTCACGGCCGAGCTGGTCCACCTCCTCCTCGCTGAGGTGGGCGTACTCCTTCACGTCTGAGATTGCCATGGGTCAAGATCTCCAATCAGATGTCGAGAGTGCAGTCGCCGACAGCGGCGGTGACGCAGGTCTGGACGGATTCGTTGGCGTTGTCGTACTCGTCGCCGTTGCGCAGGTCGCGCACCTTGCCGGAGACGAGGGTGAGCGTGCAGGTGTGGCAGATGCCCATCCGGCAGCCGTAGGGCATTCCGATGCCGGCTTCCTCACCGGCCTCGAGGACGGTGGTCGCACCGTCGGCCTCGATGGTCTTGTTGGAGTTGCGGAACGTGATCGTGCCGCCCTCACCACCCTCACCACCGAGCTCCAACGAGAACCGCTCGAGGTGCAGCTTGTCCTCGACGTCCTGCGCCTCGAAGTACTCCGTGGCGGCGTCCAGCATCGGACCGGGTCCGCAGGCATAGGTCTCCCGCTCGCGCCAGTCGGGGCAGACTTTGTCGAGATCGCCCAGGTCGAGCATGCCGTCGGTGTCGGTGTGCAGCCGGTGCAGGGTGAAGCCGTCGTGCTTCTGCTCCAGGGCATCGAGCTCGTCGCGGAAGATCATCCGTTCCTCGGTCGGCGACGAGTAGTGCATGACGACGTCGGGCATCGTGCCGCGCCGGTCAAGCGTGCGAAGCATCGCCATCACGGGCGTGACGCCGCTGCCGCCGACGAGGAACAGCATCCGCTCGGGTGGCGGGTCGGGGAGGATGAAGTCGCCCTCTGGTAGCGCCAGCCGCACGATCGTGCCGGGCTCGAGCCCGCCGACCAGGTGCGCGGAGAGCAGGCCCTCCGGCATCGCCCTGACCGTGATCGTGATCGTGCCGCGACTGCGCTCCGGCGGGGAGCTCACCGAGTACGAGCGCCACTGGAACCGACCCTCGACCTGGACGCCGATGCCGACGTACTGGCCGGGCTTGTGGTCGTAGCGCCAACCCCAGCCAGGTCGGATGACGAGCGTCGCGGCGTCCTCGGTCTCCGGATCGACGCGCTCGATCCGGCCGCGCAGCTCACGCGAGCTCCAGAGGGGATTGAGCAGCCTCAGGTAGTCGTCGGGGTGCAGCGGCGTGGTGAGCTTGGAACCCACCGTGCGCACCCGTTCCCAGGAGATCGTGCCTGCGTTGGCCATCGCTTGAGTGAACAACTGTTCTCCGAATTCGTCAAACCGTCGAAACCGCTCGCCCGAGGGCGGCGGCGGTCAGTAACTTGAACCGGGTGACCGCCGCCGACCAGTACCCCGACCTCGCCTTCGCCACCCTGGACGTGGGTAAAGAGGGCGACCCGACCGACGAGCGGGTGGCCGGCTGGTCCCAGGCGCTGACGCGCGGGTTCCACCAGGGCCGCAGCTCGGAGGAGTTCCGGAACCACTGGCTGGAACACGTCCGTACCGACGGCGTGACGCTCCGGGGCGCGTGGCCCAGGGACGCGCGGATCGCGCCGGGCACGATGCCGGTCGCGACGTACGCCAGCTTCGACAAGACGCTCAACCCGGGCGGCGAGCTGGTGCCGTTCCGGATGATCACCGACGTGACGGTGGCGCCGACGCACCGGCGTCGCGGGCTGCTCCGCCGGCTGATCGGCGAGGACCTCCAGGACGCGGTCGACCACGGCGTACCGCTGGCGGGCCTGACGGTGTCGGAGGGGTCGATCTACGGGCGGTTCGGGTTCGGCGCGGCCACCCATTCCTGGAAGGTGGAGGTCGACACCACCAGCACGTTCGCGCTGCGCGAGCCGACCGAGGGCAGCGTCGAGCTGGTCGAGCCGGAGGAGGCGTGGCCCACGGTCGAGGCGGTCTTCGACCGCTTCCACCGGACCACCCGCGGCTCGGTCCCACGGCCGTTGTTCTACCGCCCGATCCTCACCGCCGCGTTCAGCTTCGAGCACCAGGGCCCGGACAAGCACCTGCGGACGGCTGTCCATCTCGACGAGGCGGGAGAGGCCGACGGTTACGCCCTCTACCGGCACGCCGGGCACGCCGAGGAGCCCCGGACCGTCGACGTGGTCGACCTGGTCGCGGTCACTCCGGCTGCCTACCTCCGCCTCTGGCAGTTCCTCGCCGACATCGACCTGGTCCAGCGGGTCCGATGGAATCGCTCCCCCGCCGACGACCCGCTCGAGTGGGCGCTGGTCGAGCCGCACGCGCGCAGAGTGACCGGAGTGGGCGGCTTCCTGTGGGTCCGGGTGCTCGACGTGCCCACCGCGCTCGCCGCGCGGCCGTGGAGTGCCGACGGGTCGGTGGTGCTCGAGGTCGACGACGCGCTCGGGCACGCAGCGGGACGCTGGCGGGTCCGCACCGAGGCCGGCCGGGCCGAGGTCGGCCGCACCGACGGTGCCGCAGACGTGCGAATGGCCGCCGACACCCTGGGCTCGCTCTACCTCGGCGGCGTCACCGTGCGCACGCTCCACGGCGCCGGACGGCTGGCCGGCGACGACAATGCGATCGCGACCCTCGCGGCGATGGCCGACGGTGGGCCGCCGCCGTACTCCATCACCGGGTTCTGAGTACGCTCGGAGTCATGAACTACCAGGTGGAGAAGTCCGACGAGGAGTGGCGCAAGGAGCTCTCGCCGGAGGAGTACGCCGTGCTCCGCAAGGCCGGCACTGAGCGCGCGTTCACCGGCGAGTACACCGATGTCGAGACCAAGGGCGTCTACAAGTGCAAGGCGTGCCAGTCGAAGCTCTTCGAGTCCGACACGAAGTTCCACTCGGGCTGCGGATGGCCGAGCTTCTACCAGCCGATCACCGACACGGTGGAGTACATCGAGGACGTCTCTCACGGGATGAAGCGGGTCGAGGTGCGCTGCGCCAACTGCGGCTCCCACCTGGGGCACGTCTTCCCCGACGGCTACGGCACGCCCACGGGTGATCGCTTCTGCATCAACTCGATCAGCCTGACGCTGGAGCCCGCCGACTCCGAATGAGTCCTGGGTGACGCACCGGGTGGCGATGTGGTCGGGTCCGCGCAACCTGTCCACCGCGATGATGCGCAGTTTCGACAACCGCGCCGACTGCACGGTCGTCGACGAGCCGTTGTACGCCGCCTACCTCGCCGAGACCGGGCTCGACCATCCCGGGCGCGACACCGTGATCGCCTCGCAGCCGACCGACTGGCGTGAGGTGTGCGCGGAGCTGACCTCCGGGCCGGTGTCGACTCCGCTTCAGTACCAGAAGCACATGACCCACCACCTGCTCCCGGGCATCGACCGAGAGGCGATGGCCGGGCTGCACCACGCGTTCCTGGTGCGTGACCCGGAGCGGGTGCTCACCTCCTACGCCAAGGTGCGCGAGGAGCCGACGCTCGAGGATCTCGGGCTGCCGCAGCAGGTCGAGCTGTTCGAGCGGTACGGCGGCCCGGTCGTCGATGCCGCCGATGTGCTCCGCGACCCCGCCGCGACCCTGGGGCTGCTGTGCGCGGCGCTCGGCATCGAGTTCAACACCTCGATGTTGAACTGGCCGGCCGGACCGCGCGACACCGACGGCGTCTGGGCGCCGCACTGGTACGCCGGCGTGGAGGCCTCGACCGGCTTCGCGCCGTACTCCCCGGGCAGCGGCGACGCCCTGCCCGACCACCTGCGCCCGCTGCTCGAGCGGTGCCTGCCCTACTACGAAGCGCTGGCGCCCTACCGGCTCGGCGCTGAGGAGAACTGATGCAGCAGACGTTCGACGAGCGCAACCGCGACCTGCTCGTCTCGATCAACGGCGAGCTCCGGCACCGCGACGAGGCCGGCGTCAGCCCGTTCGACTCGGTCGTGCAGGGCGGCGACGGCGTATGGGAGGGCCTGCGGCTCTACGACGGCCGGATCTTCCGGCTCGACCAGCACCTCGCCCGGCTGCGCCGCTCGGCGACCGCGCTGGCGTTCGCCGAGATCCCGTCCGACGAGGAGATCACCGCGCAGATCCGGGCGACGCTGGCCGCCAACGAGATGCACGACGACGTGCACATCCGGCTCACCCTCACCCGGGGCGTGAAGCTCACCAGCGGCATGGACCCCCGGCTCAACCGGTCGGGGCCGACGCTGATCGTGCTCGCGGAGTTCAAGTCGCCGGTCTACGACGACAGCGGGATCAGCCTGGTCACCTCGTCGGTACGCCGGCACCGCGCCGACTCCCTCGACCCCAAGATCCACCACAACAACCTGCTCACCTCGATCCTGGCCAAGATCGAGGCGAACGTCGCCGGTGCCGACGACGCGCTGATGCTCGACGACGCGGGCTTCGTCGCGGAGACCAACGCGACCCATGTCTTCCACGTGTCCGGCGGGGTGGTGCGCACCTCGACCACGCGCGCCTGCCCGGAGGGCATCACCCGGGAGGCGGTGCTCGAGCTGTGTGCGGACGCCGGCATCCCCACCGAGGTGGGTGACTTCTCGACCACCCAGCTCTACACCGCCGACGAGGCCTTCGTGACCGGCACGATGGGCGGGCTGACCCCGGTCGTGTCCGTCGACGGCCGGACGATCGGCACCGGTGCCGGCGGGCCGGTCACGGCCAAGCTCGTGGAGGCGTACGCCGCACTCACGGCGCGGTCGGGGACGGTCGTCGTCTAGGCGGTCCCTCCACTTGTAACGCACCGTTACGTCGTCCACCACACCGTTTGACGGGTGTGGTGGACGACGTAACGGTGCGTTACATGGGTGGTGGCGGCGCCGGCACGGCCGAGGTGACGACGAACTCGTCGCCCTCGTAGTGCCCTTCGACCTCGAACTCGCCCCAGCGCACCTCACCGACCTGGTCGTACTCGCCCTTGTGGTCGGCCCAGTCCCAGTTGCTGATCACCGGGCCACCGCACTGCGGCGGGTACGACTCGGCGACCGGGCCGGTGCACAGCTGGGGTTCGGCGACGTCCATGACGATCACCGGGTCGGGGATCGCGGTGGGGGTCGGATTATCGGTCCCGCCACCCGGGTCGCGGGCGCTGTCCGGCTCGTCCGAGTCGGAGCAGGCGGTGGCGGCGAGGAGCAGGGCGGCGAGGGTGACGGCGTACCTCATGAGGATGGGACGCGCCGGCTACGGCAGGCGTTCCACAAGCTCGGCGACCGGGACCAGCGAGCCGGTGTAGAACGGCAGCTCCTCGCGGACGTGCCGGCGGGCGTCGGAGGCGCGCAGGTGCCGCATCAGGTCGACGATCCGGTAGAGCTCGTCGGCCTCGAAGGCCAGCATCCACTCGTAGTCGCCGAGCGCGAAGCTGGCCACCGTGTTGGCCCGGACGTCGGCGTAGTCGCGCGCCATCTTGCCGTGCTCGGCGAGCATCCGGCGGCGCTCCTCGTCGGGGAGCAGGTACCACTCGTAGGACCGCACGAAGGGGTAGACGCAGATGTGCGCCTTCGGCTCCTCGTCGTTGAGGAACGCCGGGACGTGGCTCTTGTTGAACTCCGCCGGCCGGTGCAGGGCGAGCTGGGACCAGACCGGCTCGAGGCGGCGGCCGAACGCCGTACGACGGAACCGGTGGTAGGCCTTCTGCAGGTCCAGGCTGTCGGCGGCGTGCCACCAGACCATCACGTCGGCGTCGGCGCGCAGGCCGCTGACGTCGTAGACCCCGCGGACCACGACGTCGGCCTCGGCGAGCTCGGCGAACAGCTTCTCGACCTCGGTGGCCTCGACGCCGCGGTCGTCGTCGCCCAGGGGCGAGGCGAGGCGGAACACCGACCACATCGTGTAGCGGATCGAGTCGTTGATCTCCTTCGCCCGAGCGGCCTTCGTGTTCATGCCTTCATTGTGCCGCGACGATCTCCGCAGCCGCCCGGTGGCCCGACGCGACGACGGCGGGGATGCCCACGCCGTCGTACGCCGCACCGGCGATCGCGAGGCCGGGGACCTCGGCCACGGCCGCCCTGATGCGAGCCACCTTGTCGAGGTGGCCGACGGCGTACTGCGGCAGCGCGCCGCCCCAGCGCTGCACATGCGTCTCGACGGGAACGGCGTCCAGCCCGATGGCGGCGGCCAGGTCGCTCAGCGACGCCGCGACGAGCTCGTCGTCGGTGACCTGCAGGGTCGCCTCCTCGCGGTGCCGGCCGAGCGAGGTGCGCAGGAGCAGCAGCCCGTCTCCCGCGTCGCGCACCCAGCCCCACTTCGCGAACGAGAACGTCGACGCCTTCACCCGGCGGCCCTCGACCGGCGGGACCAGGAACCCCGAGGCGTCGGTCTCGGCCAGGAGCGGTACGTCGGCGGCGCGGAACGCGAGCGTCACCACCGCGGTTGACGCGTACTCGATCTCGGCGAGCTCGCGCGCCGCGTCCGGCGCCAGGTCCGCAAGCAGCCGGGCGGTCGGGGCCGCGGGGGTTGCGAGCACCACAGCGTCCACGTTGGTTGAGGTGCGAGCGAAGCGAGCCTCGAAACCACCGGGCCCGCGCACCAGGTCGGTCACGGGCTCGCCCAGGCGCACGTCCAACCCCTCGGCCAGCACTTCAGCCAGGGTCGCCATCCCGCCGGCGATACCGGCGAAGACCGGGACGTCCGACCCGGGGAGGCTGTCGGCCTGCTCGAGGATCGATCCGCGCTCGGCCAGCGCGACCAGCTGGGGGGTGGCGGCGCGGGCCGAGATCTCGCGAGCGCGGCCGGCGTACACACCGCCGAGGAGGGGTTCGACCAGGCGCTCGGTGACCTCGTCGCCGTACCGCTGAGCAATCAGGTCGCCCACCGACACGTCGCCCTCGATCGCGGACACCCGCTCGTCGCTGGCCCGGGCCAGACCCTCGGGTGAGAGGACACCGCTCGCGGCCAGGTCGTCGAGGTCGAGCGGAGCGCCCATCAGGGTGCGCGGCAGCGCTCTCAGCTCCCCGCGGGTCCAGACCCGGGAGGCCGCGTCGGTCGGGTGCACGACGTCGAGGCCGAGGGAGCGCGCCAGGTCGACGCCCTCCGGGCGGCGGTTGAGCATCGCCTCCGCGCCGACATCCACGACGACCCCTGCGACCGCGAGTCGGCGCAGCTTTCCGCCGATCCGGTCGGCGCCCTCGACGACCACGACCTCGTGCCCGCCGTCTGTGAGGGCACGCGCGGCAGTCAGCCCGGCGACACCGCCGCCGACCACGAGGACCTTCACGCGCCCAGCGTGACAGGTCAGCGATCGAGCTTGGCCACGGCCTCGGCGAGGTGCTCGGGCAGCAGATGGCCCATCCGCACCGACTGCCCCATGCTCTCGTCGAACTGGGCGCGGCTCAGCTGTCCGGCCAGCACCATGTCGGCGGAGGTCAGCGCGGCCACCCGGGTCTGCTCACGGATCTTCTGCGCCATCGCCGGCTTCGTGGTCCGCTCGAACTCGGCCGCGATGTGCCCCAACTGCGCCTCACCCCGCAGCCGCTCCGCCGCCTGCTTGCGGCCGGGCAGGGCGAGGTAGCCCTCCCAGTCGATCTCGACGTCCTCCGGGCCGGCACCCGTCACCCGCAACGGGACCTCGGTGCCGGCCGGCACGTGCTGCTCACCCTGCGTCCAGGTGCGCTGGACCTTGCTCGGGATCCGTTCCCGCTGCTCGATCCGGTACGACGCCATGTCGGGACGGCGTACCTCCAGCACGAACCGGTACGGGATGCCGGACACCGCGTCCAGCGCCAGGTCGACGAGACCACCGCCGTCGGCCGAGGAGTTCTGGCTTGAGCCCGGCTGATGCTCGGACTCGACCAGCACGGCCCAGGGCTGGCCCTCGGGCCACTCGTACGGCGCGACAGGTTCTGCCGACTCGGTGATCCGTTCGACCGCTCCGCGGAACTTGTCCATGAGACCCATCGCGCAAGAAGATCACGGTTCGATCACGACCGGAACCCCCGCCGACACCGTCCCGTCGCACCCCTATGAGGCCCACTCGCGCACTGGCCGTGACGGCGCTGGCCGCCGTCCTCACTCTCTCCGCCTGCTCGTCCGGCGGAGACGACATGGACTCCGGCGGAACCAACGCCGGGGACAATGACAGTGCCCTCGCGCCGCAGAGCGAGGCCGAGAAGAACGTGGACCAGCGCGGCACGGCGGATGGCGTCGCGTTCGATGACGCCGGGGGCAATCCCCCGCAGGAGGATCCGGACGCCATGGAGCGGGCGATCATCTCCAAGGGCAACGTGCAACTGGAAAGCGGCGACGTCGAGCAGGCGGTCTTCGACGTCCAGGCTCTGGTCGACAAGGCCGGCGGCGAGATCACCGACCGCGAGACCAGCACCGACGACGAGGGCGAGGTGCGGCTGGCCCGCCTGGTGCTCCGGATCCCCGCAAAGGTCTACTCGGACGCCTTCGAGGCCCTGGAGAAGGTCGCGAACCTGACGTCGTCCAGCTCCACCTCGGAGGACGTCACCACCCAGATCATCGACATCGACTCGCGGATCCGCGCCCAGCGCGCCAGCCTCAACCGGGTCGAGGTGCTGCTCGGCCAGGCGCAGAGCATCCGCGACATCGTGGCGATCGAGTCCGAGCTGACCCGGCGCCAGGCCGATCTCGACTCCATGGTCAAGCGACTGGCCTTCCTGCGCGACCAGACCTCGATGTCGACGGTCACCGTCAACATCCAGCGCACCGATGGCGAGCCGAAGAAGGAGAAGAAGGAGGACGACGACTCCGGCTTCTTCTCCGGGCTCGAGGACGGCTGGAACGCACTGACCTCGTTCGGCACCGGCCTCTCCACCGTCGCCGGCGCCGTACTCCCCTGGACGATCGTCCTGCTGATCATCGGCGGCCTGGCCTGGCCGTTCCGCCGCCGGTTCCGCGGCCGCATCCCCACCCGCGCCACCACCCCCGGTCCGACCGACGCGTAGGGCCGAATCGGGATAGTCCGGCACGTAGAGCACCTCAATTCGGCCGAAATTGGTGCTCTACGTGCCGGACTATCCCTCCAGCGGGTACTCCTGCACGAACTCCGTCAGACGCTTGAGCTGATCGGGGTCGGTCGAGGGGATGACCCCGTGGCCGAGGTTGAAGATGTGGCCACGGGCGGCGCGACCGGCCTCGATGATCTCGGCGGCGCGGGCGGTCATCACGTCGGCGGGCGCGAAGACGAGGGTGGGGTCGAGGTTGCCCTGTACGGCGCGCTCGCCCACCAGCGGGATCGCGGATCCGAGCGGGGTACGCCAGTCGACGCCGACGACGTCCGCGCCGGCCTCCCCCATCAGCGTCAGCAGGTTGGCGGTGCCCACGCCGAAGTGGATCCGCGGCACGCCCAGCGCGCCGGCTCGCTCCAACACCCGGGCGGAGTGCGGCATCACGTGAGCCTCGTAGTCGGCGGGCGTCAGCGCACCGGCCCACGAGTCGAACAGCTGTACGGCGGCCGCACCGGCCCCGACCTGCACCTCGAGGTAGGCGGCGGAGATGTTGCCGATCTTGCGCATCAGCGCGTCCCAGACGTCCGGGGCGCCGAACATCATCGCCTTGGTCTTCGCGTGCTCCTTGGACGGCCCGCCCTCGACGAGGTACGACGCCACCGTGAACGGCGCTCCCGCGAACCCGATCAACGGGGTGTCGCCCAGCTCGCCCACCAGGCCGCGCACCGCCTCGGTGATGAACGGGACGTGCTCAGGCGTGAGGTCCGGGATCGCCTCGACGTCGGCGAGCGTCTCCACGGGTGCGGCAACGACCGGGCCGACACCTGGCTTGATGTCCAGGTCGACACCGACGGCCTTGAGCGGCAGCACGATGTCGGAGAAGAAGATCGCCGCGTCGACGCCGTACCGGCGCACCGGCTGCATCGTGATCTCGACGACCAGCTCGGGGTTCATGCACGACTCGAGCATCCCGACGCCCTCGCGGAGCTTGAGGTACTCGGGCAGCGAGCGCCCCGCCTGGCGCATGAACCACACGGGCGTGTGCGAGACCGGCTCGCCGCGGGCGGCCTGGAGGAACGCGCTCATAGGCGGAAGCCTCCCAGAGCCAATGGCCGGAGCCGAAACCGGCGTGTTCGCATATCGGTTCCCCGTTGACCGACTTACTGTGAACTCATGGTGGTCGGTCCGGAGACGCACCCAGGGCACGGCGCGGGTACTTCCCCGCCCGAGTTCCGGGACGCCGTCGCCTCGATGCGCGGCGCGACGCTGCGCCCGGAGATCTTCTGCGAGGAGATGCCGGCCCCCCAGCGGATCGCTCCGTACGCCGCCGCGCTGTCCGCCGACGTCACGGTCGACGGCACCGACGTGGGCACCGGGCGGATCATCCTGCTGCACGACCCGGCGGGCAACGACGCCTGGGACGGCACCTTCCGCTGCGTCGCCTACGCGCGCGCCGAGATCGAGCTCGACCTGATCACCGACCCGCTGCTCGCCGACGTCGGGTGGACCTGGCTGACCGAGGCGCTGACCGCCCACGGGGCTGTCTTCGCCGCCCCCTCGGGCACCGTGACCCGGGTCGCGACGGAGAGCTTCGGCGGGATGTCCGACGAGCCGGGCACCGCCCAGATCGAGATCCGCGCCTCCTGGACCCCTGTCCAGACGAAGGACGCGCGCCCCGGCGACCCGCTCGACATCGCTCCCCACGTCGAGGCGTGGGGCGAGCTCTTGTGCACGGCCTCAGGGTTGGAACCGGTCCCTGAGGGCGTGGCGGTGATGCCCGGGCGCCGCGGCCAGCGGGGCCCGGGGTGATCGTGGTCGAAGAAACCGATCCCCCCGAGGGCGAGGAGCCCGAGTCACCACCGGAACCCGAGGCCGAGCTGCTCGCGCTCGCCGACGGACTTCCGCCGATCGTCGACACCGAGGCCGGGCTGGCCGAGGTGTGCGCCGCGATCAAGGCCGGCACAGGCCCGGTCGCCATCGACGCCGAGCGCGCCTCGGGCTACCGCTACTCCAACCGCGCCTACCTGATCCAGCTGCGCCGCAACGGCAGCGGCACCCACCTCGTCGACCCGATCGCGTTCGAGTCCCTGGCCCCGCTGCAGGAGGTGCTCGAGCCCACGGAGTGGATCCTGCACGCCGCCACCCAGGACCTGCCCTGCCTCGCCGACGTGGGGCTGGTGCCCACCGCGCTGTTCGACACCGAGCTCGCCGGCCGTCTCCTCGGCTACCCCCGGGTCGGGCTGGCGACGCTCGTTGAGACCCTGCTGGGCTTCCGGATGAAGAAGGAGCACTCCGCGGTCGACTGGTCGACCCGGCCGCTGCCCGAGCCGTGGCTGGAGTACGCCGCCCTCGACGTCGAGGTGCTCGTCGAGCTGCGCGACCTGCTCGAGGCAGAGCTCAAGGCGGCCGGCAAGGACGAGTGGGCGCGGCAGGAGTTCGACGCCCTCCGCGGCTTCGAGATGGCCGAGCGGGTCGACGCCTGGCGGCGTACGTCGGGGCTGCACAAGGTGCGCGGGCGCCGAGCGCTGGCCGCCGTACGCGCCTTGTGGGAGACCCGCGACGAGCTCGCTCAGCAGCGCGACGTCACGCCGGGGCGCATCGTCCCGGACTCGGCGCTGGTGGCTGCCGCGACGGCGCTGCCCGCCGACAAGGACGCACTGCTCGGGACCAAGGGGTTCCACGGTCGCGGGGCGGAGCGCTACGCCAAGCGCTGGCTCGCATCGCTCCGCGAGGCCGAGGAGCTGCCCGAGGAGGACCTGCCGACCCGCAACCAGCGCGGCGACGGCCCGCCGGTGCCGCGGGCCTGGGCGGAGCGGGACGCCGTGGCCGCCCGCAGGCTCCAGATCGCCCGCGAGGCGATGGCCGCGCTCGCGGAGGAGCACGGCATGCCGGTCGAGAACGTGCTCACGCCCGACAGCCTGCGCCGGGTGCTCTGGACGCCTCCTGCGAGCCGTGAGCCGACGGAGCTGCTCGAGGCGGTGATCGACCAGCTCACCGCGCTCGGCGCACGGGGCTGGCAGATCGCGCTGGTCGCTCCACTGGTCGTCCAGGCCGTGCTGGACGCCGATGCCTACTCGGAGGAGGACTCCGAGGGGTCGGAGTCCGGCGACTCCGGTTCGTAGTCGGGGTCCAGCAGCACGCGCGAGTCGTCGTCGATCTGCGTCGTCAGCTCGTCGAGGTCGAGCACGGGTGCCCGGAACATCTGCCGGAGGCTGCCCTCGACCGCCCGCTCCAGCGCGGCGAAGTCGTCGATCAGCGGCTGCAGCACCATGTCACCGACGGTGGCGTTGAAGACGCCGGCGTGGGTGGGCCGTTGCTCCGGCTGGAGGAAGGCCGGCGAGGTCCCGACCTCGAGGTTGGCCGGGACGAGGTAGCCCGCGCCGGCCACCCGGGCCAGCGCGTCGTCACCGATCGCGTAGACCAGGAAGTCGGCGGCCTGGGAGAGGTACGACGTGTCCGAGGAGATGCACAGCCCGGAGAAGTCGCCGATGGTCGCGGTGTCGTCGATCCGCGGCAGCGGCATCACGTCGAAGTCGAGCCCGGGCACCGCTCGCAGCTCGGGGGTCAGCTCGCGGTAGCCGGGAAGCATGCCGAGCCGGCCCCGCTTGAACCACTCCAGCGCGGTGCGCTGGGCCAGCTGCCGGTCGGTGAGGGTCACCTGCGGGTCGCGGAGCAGCTCGAGCGAGGTGGTGAGCGCCTCGCGGGTGTTGTCCTCGGCGAACGCCAGCGAGGTCGGGTCCTGGGCGTCGTTGTAGACATCGCCACCGCCGGCGTAGATGAACGGCGACAGCCCGCGCAGCGAGGGCTCGACGTAGAGCCCGCTGGTGTGCCGGCGCGGCCGGCTGGCGAACTCGGCCGCGGTGCGGAACTCCTCGAAGGTCCAGCCCTCGTGCTCCTCACCCTCCTCGGGTGCGGGGAGCCCGCGGGTCCGCATCCGCTCGAAGTCGACGAGATCGGAGTTGTAGTAGACGACCATCGGCGAGACGCCGTAGGGCATGCACTGCAGGTCGTCGTCGGCCGAGAAGGCCTCGAGCGCGTCGCGGTAGTAGCCGTCGCCGTACTCGACCCCGCGCTCGTCGAGCAGGTCGAGCAGCGGGGCG
This sequence comes from uncultured Actinomycetota bacterium, assembly GCA_963809015.1. Taxonomy (GTDB): domain Bacteria; phylum Actinomycetota; class Actinomycetes; order Propionibacteriales; family Nocardioidaceae; genus Nocardioides. Next base: position 62,053 of record CAWEHX010000008.1, on the reverse strand, counting down.
TTCAGGTCGGCCTCGCGGATGTCGACGAGGCCGCTGCGGGTGATCAGGAACAGGTCGGGGACCTGCTGCCCGCCGGCGAACGCGGCCATCATCGCCCGGGCGTCGGGCCAGGCCTCGATCTCGACGTCGACGGCCTTGGTGCCCTCGTTGTAGTCGTCGACCATCGCCTGGTAGGCCCGCACCTCTTCGTCCGGACCCCAGATCCCGAACGTGAGGATGGTGGGTTCGGACGTGGGACCACCGGGACGCTTGTTCGGTTTGTTGGGCGGCTCGTCGTCGCAGCCGGCGAAAGCCAGCGCAGCGATCAGGCTGAGGGCGATCAACGCGACCAGTGCAGGCGAGCGCAGCGCTCGTCGTTCGGTCAGCATTCGTACCTCATCCGTCGCATGAACCGCAGACTTTACCGGGCAGTAGTGCGCGCCCCTACCGAGATTTCAGACAGCCCCGCAGTGCGTTAGGTCACCGTGTGGAACTTGGCCGCTTCCGCGACCACGGCGTTGAACGTCGGCTCGTCCAGGGCCGCGCCCTCGCGGCGGAGTGCCGACTCCTCCAGCACCAGCAGCCGGTCGACCCGGACCTCGCTGGGCCGGCCCTCGGGGTCCCAGCCGCCGGTGCCGACGTCCAGCCAGTGCCGGCCGTACCTGGCCTCGTCCTCGGCGTCCCGGTCGTGGTCCTTGCTGGTCAGGTACAACCCGAGCCACTGCTCCGCCTGACGGCCGATCAGCAGTATCGGCCGGTCCTTGCCCTGGGTGGGGTCGTCCTCGTAGGGGACCCATCCCCACACCACTTCGCCGGGGTCGGGCTCACCGTCGATCTCGGGTGCGTACTCGGTCACCTGAAGGACCCTAGCCGCCCGGTGTATCGAGTGCGCCGGACCGGGAGCGCCTCTCGGCGCATGGCCGCTCGAAGCGGCTAATTGTGGAGCCCGGGGCTGCCGCGGCCCGGCGCACTCAGGGCGTAACGATACGGGACGACGGGTTGTTCCGAGCGTTCCTCAGGCCAGGCCGCGGTCGAGTTCCACGTGCGCCGCGGACTCGAGCTGCTCGGCGAGAACGAGCATCCGGCGGACGTTCTGGTCCGAGGGGTCCGGCAACCCGGCTCGGCCGGTGGCCACGACCCGCGCGAAGGCCGCGGCCCGGAAGAGCACGTCGGCGAAGTCGCCGCCCGCGATCCCCCGCAGCACCTGGTCGACCATCGCCTTGAGCTCCTCCGGCCCGGGCGGCTCGGCCACCCCGGCAACCACCCGAGCCACCTGGGCCCGCGACTGCCCGGCCTCGAACTCGCGCGCGACGCCCACCGGGTCGGCGTACACCCAGGAGCGGAGCAGGTAGAGCCGCCACAGGCACCCGGCCAGGGAGTCGGCCGGCGACCCCGACCACGCCTCGGCGATCGCCTCGATGCCCTCGGTGTCCGCGAGGTGCAGCAGCCGGTCGGCGACCTCGTCGTCCTCGCTCTCGCGGGCGCCACGCACCAGCAGCTGTGCCGCACGATCGGCCGCCTCCGACACCACCGCGGGATCCGCGCCGCCGACGAACTCGTCGAAGTACGCCGCGTCCCGCTGGGTCGGGCGGTGATGTGGTCGGCCGGACATACCGCTCAGGCTACGTCCAGGGCCTTGCGGATCCGCTGATCGCTGACGGGGTACGGCGTGCCGAGCTGCTGGGCCCAGAGCGAGACGCGGTACTCCTCGAGCATCCAGCGCACCCGCTGCAGCCGCTCGCCCGGCGGGCGGCCGTCCGGGAGCGCCTCGACCTGGTGCAGGTAGGCCTCCTGCAGGTGGGAGATGCGCTCCATCACCTGCAGGTCGCGGTTGACCGCGCCGCCGCCCTCGTCGAAGCGAGCGCGCCGGTCGGTCAGCGCGCGCAGGTAGACCGGGTAGCGGCCGAGCTGAGCCGGGCCGGCATCGGCGATGAAGCCGTCGTAGACCAGCCGCGCGAGCTGGTTCTTCATGTCGGTCAGCGCGGGCAGCATCGTCATGTCGGCGCGGCCGCCGAGCAGCCGGTCGGCCGCGCGCCAGCCGTCGAGGACCCGGATCACCAGCGCCACGAGGTCGTCCATTGCCTCGTCCAGCCGGATGCTGGCGGCCAGGGCGTCGTACGCCGCCTGGTCGCGCACCGGCTCGGCGGCGTCGACGGCGGCGCGCACCACGGCGGCCCGGCAGTCCTCGAGCAGCGCCGCCACGGACGAGTACGGCGAGCCGGCCAGCGCCAGCTTCGCGGTGTTGTCGAGCGACCCGAGCACGTCGGGGCTGGGCAGCGCCAGGAGCAGCAGCCGGGCCACCCCGAGCCGGTGGTGGGCATCGCGCTCCTCCGCCGAGCCGAACACCCGCAGCCCCACGGTCGCGCCCTCGTCGACCAGCCCCGGGAACCCCCGCACCTCGTGGCCGGCGCGGGTCCGGGTGAACGACTCCTCGACCGTGTCGAAGACCCACGTCGTCTCGCCGGTGCGGCTCAGCCCGCTGTCGTCGGCGACCTCCGCCATCGCCTCCGCGAACTTCGGCCGCAGCGGCGCCTTCAGCGCGTCCAGGTCCTTGCCGCGGGCCTGCTCGGCCCCGCCCTCGTCGACGACCCGGTACGTCGGCCGGAGATGCTCGGGCACCTTGGCCCAGTCCCACTCCTCCCGCGGCACCACGACCCCGGTGGTGGAGCGCAGCCATCGCTCCAGCGCGTCGAGCAGCGGCTCCTCGCCGGGCGGCACCGCAGCCAGGAACTCGCGGGCCTTGTTGGGGGCGGGCACGAAGTTGACCCGGAGGTTCTTCGGCAGGCTGCGGATCAGGCCGGTGACCAGCTCCTCGCGCAGGCCGGGCACGTTCCAGGAGAAGTCGTCGGCGGCGACCCGGTTGAGAGTGGCGACCGGTACGTCGATGGTCAGCCCGTCATCAGCGGCACCCGGCTCGAAGTGGTAGCTGATCGGGAAGCTCAGCCCGTCCTCGACCGCCCACTGCTCGGGGTAGTCGGACTCCTCGACCGGGTCCGCCGTCTCGTGGGTCAGCATCTCCGGGTCGAAGGTGAGCAGCTCCGGCCGCTCGCGCCGCTCCTGCTTCCACCACTGGTCGAAGTGCGCCCCGCTGACGACGTCGGCGCCGACGCGCGCGTCGTAGAAGTCGAAGAGCGTGTGCTCGTCGACGACGATGCCGCGGCGTCGGGCCCGGTGCTCGAGCTCCTCGGCCTGCTCGAGCAGCTCGCGGTTCTTGGCGAAGAACTTCTGGTGCGTGTGCCACTCGCCGTAGACGAGTGCGTGCCGGATGAACAGCTCCCGGCTGAGCTCGCGGTCGACGCTGCCGTAGTTCACGAGCCGGTCGGCGATCAGCGGGACGCCGTACAGCGTGACCTTCTCGTGCGCCATCACGGCGGCGCGCTTCTTGGACCAGTGCGGCTCGGAGTGGGTACGCCGGACCAGGTGCGCGCCGAGCCGCTCGGCCCACTCGGGCTGGATGGCCGCGTTCTGCCTCGCCCAGAGCCGGGAGGTCTCGACGAGCTCGCCGGCCATCAGGAACTGCGGGTTCTTCCGGTGCAGGCCGCTGCCGGGGAAGATCGCGAACCTGGCGCCGCGGGCGCCGAGGTACTCCCGCGGCCCGCGCTTGTCGCGGTCGCGCTCCTCGAGCAGGCCGATGTGGCTGAGCAGTCCCGAGAGCAACGCTTGATGGATGCCGTCCGCATCGGGCTTGTCGCTCACCTGACCGATCTGGATCTTCATCTCCTTGCAGACCTGGCGCAGCTGGGACTCGAAGTCCTGCCACTCCCGGACCCGGAGGTAGTTGAGGAACTCGCGCTTGCACATCCGGCGGAAGGCGCTGCTGCTGAGCTCGCGCTGCTGCTCCTTGATGTAGCGCCACAGGTTGAGCCAAGTCAGGAAGTCGGAGCCCTCGTCCTTGAACCGCGCGTGCAGCTGGTCGGCCTGCGGTCGCTGCTCGACCGGCCGCTCGCGCGGGTCCTGCAGCGACAGTGCGGCGGCGATCACGAGCACCTCGCGGACGCACCCGAGCCGCTCGGCCTCGAGGATCATCCGGCCCAGCCGCGGGTCGATCGGCAGCCGGGCCAGCCGCTTGCCGATCCTGGTGAGCTTCCCGTCCGCCGTCATCGAGTTGAGCTCCTCGAGCAGCTGCCGCCCGGCGGTCACGTTGCGGCGGTCGGGCGGCTCGACGAACGGGAACCGGGCCAGGTCGCCCAGCCCGAGCGACGTCATCTGCAGGATCACCGAGGCCAGGTTGGTGCGCAGGATCTCGGGCTCGGTGAACTCCGGGCGGGCCTCGAAGTCGTCCTCCGAGTAGAGCCGGATCGCGATGCCGGCCGCGACCCGGCCACAGCGCCCGGAGCGCTGGTTGGCCGAGGCCTGGCTGATCGCCTCGATCGGCAGCCGCTGCACCTTGGTGCGCGCGGAGTACCGCGAGATGCGGGCGACGCCGGTGTCGACGACGTACCGGATGCCGGGGACGGTCAGCGAGGTCTCGGCGACGTTGGTGGCCAGCACCACGCGGCGGCCGGAGTGGGCGGCGAACACCTTGTGCTGCTCGGCGGCGGAAAGGCGTGAGTAGAGCGGCACCACCTCCAGGCGCTCGAGACTGGACAGCGCGTCGGCCGTGTCCCGGATCTCCCGCTCGCCGGGGAGGAACACGAGGATGTCGCCGGACCCCTCGGCCGACAGCTCCTTCACCGAGTCGACGATCGCCTCGGTCTGGTCCCTGACGATCGGCTCGCCCTCCTCGTCGGCCTCGGGCATCTCGACGAGCGGGCGGTAGCGGACCTCGACCGGATAGGTGCGGCCGGAGACCTCGACGACCGGCGCCTCGAAGTGCTGCGCGAACCGGTCGACGTCGATGGTGGCCGAGGTGATGATCAGCTTGAGGTCGGGACGCTTGGGGAGCAGGCGCCTGAGGTAGCCGAGCAGGAAGTCGATGTTGAGGCTGCGCTCGTGCGCCTCGTCGATGATGATCGTGTCGTAGCGCCGCAGCTGCCGGTCGCGCTGGAGCTCCGCGAGGAGGATGCCGTCGGTCATCACCTTGACCCGGCTGGCCTTGGACGTGCGGTCGGTGAACCGGACCTGGTAGCCCACCAGGTCGCCCAGCTCGGTGCCGAGCTCGTGGGCGATCCGCTCGGCGACGGAGCGTGCCGCGATCCGCCGCGGCTGGGTGTGGCCGATGATCCCGCCGCCCTTCCCGGGTCGGCCGCGGCCGAGCTCCAGGCAGATCTTGGGCAGCTGCGTGGTCTTCCCCGACCCGGTCTCGCCGGCCACGATCACGACCTGGTGGTCCCGGATCGCGGCGGCGATGTCGTCGCGGCGCTGGCTGACCGGAAGCTCAGGCGGATACGCAATCCGCAGCGGGGAGTCGGTCATGGCGGCATCATTCTCGCAACCGACCGAAAGGCCACGTCGATGACCGGTGCGCCGCAGCTCCCCCCGCCTCCGCCTCCGGCCCCGCGAGCCCCCCGACAGGGCGGCCTTGTGCTCAACGGCGCCGGCTGGCTCGTGGCTGTTGTCGTCGTGATCGTGCTGGTGGTCATCGCGATCGGTTACTTCACCATCGTCTCCGTCTTCGACATCCCCTGGTACGCCGCACTCCCGCTGTCCCTGCTGGCGGGAGCCGGTGTCGTCGTGTGGAACTTCGCCTCGTCGTGGAAGGCGTGGCTGTTCGCCGGCGTCCTGGTCGCGGTGGCCGCGGTGAGTGCGTTCGGCTGGTACCTCGCCGAGGTTGCATAGAACACGTTCTACTTGCGACGATCCGCTCGTGAGCGAACCCGCTGTGTACGACGTCGTGGTGGTCGGAACCGGCGGCGGTGCCCTGACCGGCGCCGCGCTGGCGGCGAAGGCCGGGCTCTCCGTCGTCGTCCTGGAGAAGACGCCGCTGATCGGCGGCACCTCGGCGTACTCCGGCGGCGCCTGCTGGCTGCCCGGCAGTGACGTCCAGCAGCGGGCCGGGATCCCGGACTCCACGGAGTCCGCGCGCAGCTACCTCGACGCGATCCTCCAGGAACCGGATGCCGCGAAGATCGATGCCTTCCTCACCCGGGCACCCGAGCTCGTCGCAGAGCTCGAGGCGGACCCGGGCATGGAGTTCGAATGGCTCCCGTTCCCGGAGTACTACGACGCCCCCGGGCGGGTGCCCTTCGGTCGCTCGATCCAGCCCACGAACATCAAGCGCGGCGAGCTGCCGGCCGAGATCGGTGAGCTGCTGCGGCCGCCGGTCGAGCTCGACCGCGCCGGCGCCCCGGGTCGGAACACGCTCAGCGGCGGGCAGTCGCTGATCGCCCGGCTGGCCGCGATCGTGCTCCGGGAGGGCGGCACGATCCTGACCGATCACGCCGTCAGCGAGCTGGTCACCGAGAACGGCCGGGTGGTCGGCGTCGAGGCGACGTACCGCTCGGACCCGGTGACCGTGCGCGCACGTCGAGGCGTGCTGATCGCGGCGGGCGGGTTCGAGGGCAGCATGACGATGCGCTCCGAGCACGAGGTCCCCGGCGACGTGGCCTGGACGATGGCGCCGCGCGGCACCAACGCCGGCGAGCCGATCCGGGCGGCGGAGCTGCTCGGCGCGGCCACCGACTACACCGCGCTGGGCTGGTTCTGCCCAGGCCTCGAGCACCCCGACGGCAGCGGTTCGTTCACGCTCGGATTCCGCGGCGGGCTGATGGTCGACGCCACCGGGCAGCGGTACGCCAACGAGTGCCTCCCCTACGACCGGTTCGGCCGGGAGATGGCGAAGTCGCCCGACCGGATCCCGTCGTGGTTCGTGTTCGATGACCGCGAGGGCGGCCGGCTGCCCGCGATCGCGATGCCCGAGGGCGACCCGGAGGGTCACCTCGCCGCCGGCACCTGGGTCCGTGCCGACACCCTCGACGAGCTGGCCACCGCGATGGGGGTCCCGCAGGACGCGCTGGCCGCGACCGTGAAGCGGTTCAACGACTACGCCGTCACCGGGGTCGACGAGGAGTTCGGCCGCGGTGGCGACGAGTACGACACGTTCTTCGCCGGCGGCGAGGGCCCCAACAAGGCGCTCACCCCGGTCGACCGGGCGCCGTACTACGCCGCCCGCTTCGTGCTCTCCGACCTCGGCACCAAGGGCGGTCTGGTCACCGACGCCGCCGGGCGGGTGCTCCGCGGGGACGGCTCGGCGATCGAGGGGCTCTACGCCTCCAGCAACTCCACGGCGTCCGTCTTCGGCTCGGTCTACCCCGGCCCCGGCGCCCCGCTCGGCTCGGCGATGGTCTTCGCCTCGCTGGCGGTGCGGGACATGCTCGCCGGCTGAGCGACCAAGGACACATTCACGCCAGTGGCCCGCTGGGCCACACTGAGGCATGGCCCGGGTGCTCCCTTCGGGGCTGGTGACCTTCGCGTTCACGGACGTGGTGGGGAGCACGCGCGCGTTCAGCGAGCACGGTGAGGCGTACGTCGCGGCACTGCCCGCCGTGCACGCCGCCATCGCGGACTGCGCCGCGGCGCACGGCGGCGTCGTGGTGAAGACCGAGGGCGACGGCGCCTTCCTGGCGTTCCCCTCTGCGGTCGGTGCGGTCCGCGCCCTGCTCGACATCCAGGAGAGCCTGGAGCGCCAGCCCACGGACGGGCTGTGGCTGCGGATCCGGGCCGGAGCGCACACCGCCGACGCCGTACCGGTCGACGACGACTACCTCGCGCTGGGTGTGCACGTTGCCGCCCGGGTCGCCTCCGCGGCCTGCGCCGGACAGGTGCTGGTGACGCCGGCCGTGATCGCCGAGCTCGACGAGGAGGACCGCGCGTCGACGGTGGACGTGGGCAGCTTCGAGCTGAAGGACATCCAGGAGCCGATGCGGCTGTGGCGGATCGCCGGCGACGACGCGGCGCCGAGGGCCACGCCCACTCGGCGTACCAACGTGGCGGAGCCGTTCACCAGGTTCGTCGGACGCGAGGTGGAGATCGACGAGCTCGACCGGCTGCTCCAGGACCCTGGGCTGGTCAGCGTCGTGGGAGCCGGCGGGATGGGCAAGACCCGGCTGCTCAGCGAGTACGCCATCCGCCGCGCCCCCGACCTGGACGGCGGGATCTGGCTGGTCGAGCTGGCGTCGGTGACGACACCCGACCAGGTCGCGGCGGCCGTGGCGCACGCACTGGGCGTCTCGGGTCTGCCCACGACCGCGACCCTCGCTGCCGAGCTCCGTCGACGCGGCGAGCCGCTCCTCGTGCTCGACAACTGCGAGCACGTCGCCGACGCGGCGGCCGAGCTGGTCGGCGAGCTCTTCGCCGAGCTGCCGCGGCTGCGCGTGCTCGCGACGAGCAGGGAGCCCCTCGATGTCGAGGGCGAGCGGGTCCAGCGGCTGGGTCCGCTGACGACGCCCACGTCCCTCTTCGCGGACCGGGCCGAGGCCGCCGGCGGCCACCTGACCACCGACGACGCAGAGGTGGTGACGGAGATCTGCGACCTGCTGGACGGCCTGCCGCTGGCCGTCGAGCTGGCCGCGGCCCGGACCGCCACACTGCCGCCCCGCGAGCTGCTGGAGGCACTGCGCCAGGGGCAGATCGAACTGCGCCGCCGCGGCGGGCCCGAGCGTCAGCGCAGCCTCGAGTCCCTGGTCGGCTGGAGTCTCGACCTGCTCGACGACCCGCACCGGGACGCGCTGCGGGTGCTGTCCGTCGTACCCGACCGGTTCACCGGTGAGATGGGACGCCGCCTGCTCGAAGCCGTCTCAGAAATGCCAGCCCTGGCCACGGCCGAGCTGGCCCGCCGCAGTCTGCTCGACCTGGACGGCGCGGAGTACCGCATGCTCGTGACGATCCGCGACGTGGCCCGGGCGGAGCTCGCGGCGCACCCGGAGCTGCACGAGGCGGCGATGCTGGCGCTGTTCGACTGGGCCGTGGACCGGGCCGATGCCGATGCTCCCGGACCCGTCAAGGCGTGGGAGGCCCGCGCCATGGAGGTGGCACTGGAGTGGGCCATTGCGCGCGGACTCGACGGCTGCGGCGACGTGATGCGCGAGGTGGGTCGCTGGTCTCTCACGTTCACCCGGCAGCCGGCTGCGCTGACCATCGCCCGCGGGGTGCTCGAACAGCCCGCGCCGGCCACGCCGGACCAGATCCGCCTCCGGACGGCGGCGATCCGGTTGACCGCAGGGGTCGGGTACACGTCCTCGATGTCCACCGACGACGTCCATGAGCTCGTTGCCGCGGCCCGCTCGGCCGGTGACCCGGCCACGCTCCAGTACGTGGCGTCGGTTGCCTCCGGCCTCCTGGTGCGCACCGGACACATGGACGAGGCTCTCGCCCTCCAGCGCGAGGCCGTGGACCTGGGCGGCTCCGAGCTGATCCACGCGATCTCCCTGGTCGATCTCGGGACGATCCACCACCTGCGCGGTGAGCTGACAGAGGCAGAGCGGCTCTATCAGGAGGCACTCGCGGTCACTCCCCGCGAGAACGTCAACTGGTTCGTGCTGATGGGCAACATCGGCGAGGCTCAGCTGGACGCCGGCCGCTACGACGAGGCCGCCGCCCAGCTGCGGGCCACGGTCGCCGAGGCCCGCGGCAACCCGGTCCTGGCTGCCTGGGCCTTCGGCCTGCTCGCAATCGCCGAGGCCGGCCGCGGCTCGCCCGGCACCGCGCTGGCACTCGGTCGGCAGGCGGAGTCCGAGCTCGTGGACGCCATGCTCACCGACGAGGGGATCGGGTACGTCCTCGTCCGGCTGCGCGAGGTCATGGCCGATCTCGAGGCGAGCGAGCCCGCCCGCCAGGTTTGAGTCAGCGCGACGGGACCGGAGCCTCCGACTGTCCTTCCTCGAGCGCACCGAGATCGTCGTAGTCGGGGAAGCCCATGCTGGTGCCCGCGTTGCGGATCTGCTCCGGGGTCGCCTCGACGAGCCGTGGGTCGCCGGCGGCACGGATCATGTCGTCGACCGAGATGTCCATGGCGCTCACCGGCACGAGGGAGTTGTTGCCGAACAGCGGGTTGACGGTGAGCAGGACGTTGCTGCCGTCGTCGCGCTTCACGAGGACGCTGGTGACGCCGTCCGACTCCGAGACCGTCGCGTGGATGCCGTCGACGTCCTTCGTCACGCACTGCTGCCCGTCGTCGCCGCAGAGCCCGCCGACGAACCCACCCCAGCCGTCGCCGACGAAGATCTCGACCATGCCGAGGCCCTCCTCACCCGGGATCCTCCAGCCGAGCTTGGTGCCGAGGCCGCCGCCGGACTGGAGGTTGTCGGGCTTGACCTGGAGGTGCTCGCCACTGGGGTCGAGATGTACGACGAGCACGTCGCGGTAGACCTGCAGCAGCTCCCCGCCGGTCTGGGGAAGGACCTTCACCTTCGGCTTGAGGGGCGTGCCCTGAGTGGCCGCGGGGCCGGCAGGACCGGACCCGCTGGACTTGTCGGTGACGGACTGGCCGATGCCTATCGCCAGCGCGATCACGGCCACCGCGGCGACGGCGCCACCGGTGGTCAGGAGCCGCTGGACTCCGAGTCGGCGGCGACCGCGGGCGAGGTCGTCCTCCACCGGAACCTCGGGCGACGGCACCGCGGCCGCCAGCTCGCGGAGGCGGTCTTCGAGGTCGAGGATGTCGTTCATCGGTGCTCTCCCGGGGTCGTGACCACCGACAGCGCGGTGCGCAGTCGCGCGAGCGCGTCGGAGGTCTGGCTCTTGACCGTCCCGGGGCTGATCCCCAGGTCGGCCGCGGTCTCGTCGACGGACAGGCCCCAGTAGTGCCGCAGCACCACCACGCGCCGTTGTCCGGGAGCCAGCCCCCGCAAGGCCGTCCAGAGAGCATCGGAGTCCTCGAGGGACACAGCGTCGTCGACCGGCTGGTCGACCGCCGAACCCGGATCAGGCTCGACCGGCCGCTCCCGACGCCAGGGACGCCGGGTCTCGTCGATGTGGGCGTTGACCACGATCCGGCGCACGTAGGCGTCGACCGACTCGAGGCGCGAGGCCCGCGGCCACGCGGCGTACAGCTTGGTCAGCGCCAGCTGGACGATGTCCTCGGCCCGGTGCGGGTCCCCGCAGAGGAGGTACGCCGTGCGGTAGAGGTGCGCCCGACGCCCGGCGACGTACTCGCCGAAGCTGCGATCGCGCTCCTGCCGCTTGGTCATCCGCCCCTCCACTCCGTTGCTCTCTTCTACCCCCTGAACGGGGCCGAGCGGCAGTGCGTTGGGTGCGATCGCCGAACGGCTCGTCGCTTGAACTTTTCAGACCCTGGTCAGTTACGCTGGATACAGATTGTCAGACAATTCTTGATCGAAGGGAGTGACCCGATGACTGCCGCCCTGAGTGACCCGCCCGCAGCCGCCTCCGCCGAGGAGTTCGACCGCGCCGAGTCCCGCACCGCGCACAACTACCACCCGCTGCCGGTGGTGCTCTCGAACGCCGAGGGCGCGTGGATGACCGACGTCGACGGCCGTCGCTTCCTCGACCTGCTCGCGGGCTACTCCGCGCTGAACTTCGGGCACTCCCACCCGCTGCTGGTCGCCGCCGCGCACGAGCAGCTCGACAAGCTGACGCTGACCAGCCGGGCCTTCGTTCACGACAAGTTCGCCGACTTCTGCGCCGCGCTGGGCGACCTGTGCGGCAAGGAGCTGGTGCTGCCGATGAACACCGGCGCCGAGGCCGTCGAGACCGCGATCAAGGTGTCCCGCAAGTGGGGCTACGAGGTCAAGGGCGTCCCGGCCGACCAAGCCGAGATCATCGTCGCCTCGGGCAACTTCCACGGCCGCACCACCACGATCGTGGGCTTCTCCGACGACCCCGACGCCCGCGACGGCTTCGGTCCGTTCACGCCCGGCTTCGTGACGGTGCCGTACGGCGACCTTGCCGCCCTCGAGGCCGCCATCACCGACAACACCGTCGCCGTCCTGATCGAGCCGATCCAGGGCGAGGGCGGCGTGGTGATCCCGCCGGACGGCTACCTCCGCGGCGTCCGCGAGGCCTGCACCCGCACCAACGTGCTGTTCGCCGCCGACGAGATCCAGGCCGGCCTCGGCCGCACCGGCCGCACCTTCGCGTGCGACCACGAAGAGGTCGTCCCCGACATGTACGTCCTGGGCAAGGCGCTCGGCGGCGGCATCGTCCCGGTGTCGGCCGTGGTCGCCAACCGCGACGTGCTCGGCGTACTCAAGCCCGGCCAGCACGGCTCCACGTTCGGTGGCAACCCGCTGGCGTGTGCCGTCGGGAGCGCGGTCGTGGGCATGCTCAGCACCGGCGAGTTCCAGACCCGGGCCGCCGAGCTCAGCATCCTGATGCGCGAGCGGCTCGAGGCGATGATCGGCCACGGCGTGGTCGGCGTACGCGTGCGCGGCCTGTGGGCCGGCATCGACATCGACCCGACGATCGGCACCGGCCGCGAGGTGTGCGAGGCGCTGATGGAGCGCGGCGTCCTGGCCAAGGACACGCACGGCTCGACCATCCGCCTGGCGCCGCCGCTGGTGATCTCGGCCGAGGACCTCACCTGGGGCCTCGACCAGCTCGCCGCCGTCGTCCAGCGCTGACCCGTCAGTCGGCGATGGTGGCGACCAATGCCGGGAGCGAGGCCGCGAGCAGGTCGTCGAGCTCCTGGCGGGTGACGCCGGCCGGGTCCTTGGCCCAGGCCAGCACCAGCGCCTCGGACATCGAGGCCCAGCCCCGGACCACGAGCCGGGTGACCGGGGTGTCGACGAGCAGCTCGTGCAGCGCGTCCTCGGTGAACACCCGATCGGTGAGTACGCCGAGCGCCTCGTCGTAGATCCGGCGCAGCGTGTCGTTGCCGCTCGCGGCGCCCTTGACCAACGACAGGTAGCCCTCGTAGTTGGCGGTCACGTAGTCGACGTACGCCGACATCGAGGCGAGCAGCCGCTCCATGGCGTCGCCCTCGGACGGCGGCGCGGTCTGCGCGATCAGGTCGTCGCAGGCGCGCTGGACGACGGCCTCGTGGAAGTCGTGCTTGTTGCCGAAGTAGTGGTAGAGCAGGCCACGGGAGATCCCGGCCTCCTCGGCGAGCAGGTCGATCGAGAGCTCGTCCAGGGAACGCGTCGCGAGCAGCCGGACGCCGAGGTCGAGCAGCTGGGAGCGGCGCTCCTCGGGGCTGAGCCGGCTTCGGGTGGACCGTGTGGTTACCGTCACGCGGACCATTCTATTGACAGATGTTCAATAACGGCAATAGCGTCGTCGACATGAAGCACGCCAAGACCGTTCCGGGCCAGGCCCGCGAGGTCGACCACCTGATCATCGGGGCCGGCTTCGCCGGACTCTGCGCGGCGATCAAGCTCCAGGAGGCCGGCGAGACCGACTTCGTCGTGATCGAGCGCGGCTCCGACGTGGGCGGCACCTGGCGTGACAACACCTACCCCGGCGCGGAGTGCGACGTCCCGAGCCAGCTCTACTCCTACTCCTTCGCGCCCAACCCCAACTGGTCGCGGTCCTTCTCCCCGCAGCCGGAGATCCAGGCCTACATCAAGCGCGTGGCCGACCAGTCCGGCACGCTCGACCGCTTCGTCTTCGACACCGCCGCGCAGGACGCGGTCTGGGACGAGGACCGCCAGCGCTGGATCGTGGAGACCACCGACGGCACGTACGCCGCCCGCACGGTCATCAGCGGCGCCGGCGGCCTGTCCGAGCCGAAGCTGCCCGAGATCGAGGGCATCGAGTCCTTCCAGGGCGAGGTCTTCCACTCCGCCCGCTGGAACCACGACATCGACCTCACCGGCAAGCGGGTCGCGATCATCGGAACCGGCGCCTCCTCCATCCAGATCGTCCCGGCGATCCAGAAGCAGGTCGGCCACCTCGACGTCTACCAGCGCACTGCGCCGTACGTCATGCCGCGCAACGACCGCGCCTACACCTCGCTCGAGAAGACCGCCTTCAAGCTGATCCCGGGAGTGCAGTCGATCTACCGGAACGCGATCTACTGGGGCCGCGAGACCTACGTGCCCGGCTTCACGCTGCAGCCCAACATCCTCTGGCCGGCCAAGAAGCTGGCGCTCAAGAACATCGAGAAGGGCATCAAGGACCCCGAGCTGCGCAAGAAGGTGACGCCGACCTTTGCCGTCGGCTGCAAGCGGATCCTGATCTCCAACACCTACTACCCCGCGCTCGACGCCGACAACGTCGACCTCGTCACCGATGGCATCGCCAAGATCACCGGCGATGCGATCGTCACCAAGGACGGCGTTGAGCGCCCGATCGACGTGCTCATCGTTGCCACCGGGTTCTTCACCACCGAGCTGCCGATCACTGAGCACATCACCGGTCGCACCGGCCAGACCCTGGCCGAGAAGTGGCGCGAGACCGGCATGGCCGCCTACAAGGGCACCACCGTCGCCGGCTTCCCCAACCTCTTCTTCATCGTCGGCCCCAACACCGGGCTCGGCCACTCGAGCATGGTGTTCATGATCGAGTCGCAGGTGACCTACATCGTCGACGCGATCCGCACCATGCGAGCCCACGACTACGGCACCGTCGACGTCAACGACGAGGTGATGGCCGACTACAACACCGACGTGCAGAAGCGGATGAAGCGCACGGTGTGGACCACCGGCGGCTGTGCCAGCTGGTACCTCGACGCCCACGGCAACAACACCACCCTCTGGCCGCGGACCACGTTCGCGTTCCGGGGCGAGACCGCGAAGTTCGACGTCGACGCCTACCGGGTCAAGGCCCGCGCCGGCTCCACCCAGGAGGTCATGGCATGAAGACGCTCGATGACAAGGTGGTCGTGATCACCGGTGCCGGATCCGGCATCGGCCGTGCGCTGGCCGTCAACGTCGCTCGCCGCGGCGCCCTGCTCGCCATCTCCGACGTCGACGACGCCGGGCTCGCCGAGACCGTCGAGCTGGTCAAGGCCGCCGGCGCCAAGGAGGTCCGCAGCGACCACCTCGACGTCGCCGACCGCGCCGCGTTCACGTCGTACGCCGCGGCCGTGGCCGAGCACTTCGGCCGGGTCAACGTGATCGTCAACAACGCGGGCGTCGCGCTCGCCGGCGACTTCACCGAGCTCGAGTACAAGGACATCGACTGGATCGTCGGCATCAACTTCTGGGGCGTGGTCCACGGCACCAAGGAGTTCCTCCCCCACCTGATCGCCTCCGGCGACGGGCACGTCGTGAACATCTCCTCGCTGTTCGGGCTGGTCTCGATGCCGGGTCAGAGTGCCTACAACGCCACGAAGTACGCCGTGCGCGGCATGACCGAGGCGCTCCGCGAGGAGATGCTGATCGCCGGGCACCCGGTCGGCGTGACCGCCGTCCACCCCGGCGGCATCAAGACCGCGATCGCCCGCAACGCCCGGGTCGCCGACAACGAGGACAAGAAGGCGACCGCCGACCTCTTCGACAAGAAGCTGGCCCGGATGACGCCGGAGAAGGCCGCCGAGATCATCGTCAGCGGGATCCTGTCCAACAAGGCCCGCGTGCTGGTCGGCATCGACGCGCACGCCCTGCACCACTTCGCGAAGCTCACCGGCTCGCGCTACCAGGACGTCATCGCAAAGGCCTCGAAGCGGATCGTCCCGCCGAAGGCCACGATCGTCTAGCCAGGCACCTCGGTGTAGAACGGTCCGGTGAATCTGGTCGCCGGCACCTCTGTTCTGATCGCGATGACCAAGTGGGGTGGTAGCCCGCACTGGCAGATCCCCGCGGCGTACCTCGGCAGTGACGAGTACGGCGACTGGCTGGGCATCCCGCAGGGGACGCTGATGAGCCGGCCCGGCATGGAGGCGGTCGCGGCGACCGCGCAGGTCGGGCTGGTGCCCGGTGCTGGCTCGAACGTCGAGCGGGCCTGGCTCGCCACGTTCCACGACGTGGGCGGACCGGTGCGGATGTACGTCGACATGACCACGCCGCCGGAGTGGGACGGGACGACGGTGCGCGCGGTCGACCTCGACCTGGACGTCATCGAGGACCCGGACGGTCGGGTCTGGGTGGACGACGAGGACGAGTTCGCGCAGCACCAGGTCGCGCTCGGCTACCCGGACGAGGTCGTGGCGCTCGCCGAGCAGTCCTGCCGGCGGGTCCGGGAGCTCATGGAGACTCGGGTGGCGCCTTTCCACGGCGTCGACCGGCCCTGGTTCGACCGAGCACCCTGACCGGGCCGATCAGTCGGGGGCCGGCCAGGCGGGACTCGACCCGGCGGGCCTCGCGCCTGAGCGGCTGGGCGACGTACTCCCCCAGGATGACGCCGGAGGCCAGCGCCAGCGCCACCGAGGCCGCCGTGATGAGCGCGATGAGGCCCTCCGGGGTGTAGATCCGGTTGCCCTCGGCGAGCAGCGACAGGCCACGGAAGATCGAGAGGCCCGGCAGCATCGGGACAACAGCCGACACCACCAGGATCAGCGGGGGCACCTGCAGCCGGCCGGCGATCGTGTAGCCGACCAGTCCGACGAACAGCGCCGCCAGCGCGACCGCCCAGGTGCGACCGATGCCTTCGGTGGTCTCGACCGAGAGCGAGATGGACATCGCGGCCGCGGCGACCAGGGCGACCGGGACCAGCATCCGCTTGGGTGAGTACGACGAGAACGCGAACGCCGCCGCGGCCACTGCGGCTCCGAGTGCGGAGAGGCCGACCTCCTGGATGCCGGTCCGGCCGGGGTCGATCGGCGGGATCTCGACCCCGACGGCCGCGGCCAGCCCGAGGCCGCCGCTGACGCCGGCGATGATGCCGGCGGTGGCCAGCATCGCCTCGATCAGACGGGCGCCGGCGGTGATGTAGAAGCCGGTGAGGGCGTCCTGCAGCGCGCCCATGAAGCCGATGCCGGCCAACAGCATCACGATGTTGGCGGTGACGACGAGCTGGACGTCGACGTCGAGCGGGGTCGCCGCGGCGGCCACCGCGATCATCGTGGCGAGTCCGCCGCCCGCGACCTGCTGGTAGAAGCCGGGGATCCGACGCCTGGCGATCATCATCTGCAGCCGGTCGATCGCCATCGCGGCGAACGCCGCCAGCACCACGACCAGCCAGTCTCCGCCGAGCTGGAGCCCGACGCCGGCGCACATCACGCCCCAGCCGAGCGTGACCGCCCAGCGCGGACGGTCGTGGCCGGTCGAGGTGATCGTCAGCAGCTCGCTGCGCGCGCCGGCGAGGTCGACCTCCTCGCGCAGCACCGCGCGGACGAGGTGGTCGACGCGGGTCAGGTCCTGGTAGTCGATGACCCGCTGCCGGACCTGCCGCGTTGCGATCAGCGGCCACTCCTCCGGACTCGCCTGGTGGCTCATCGTCAGCGACGTGAACGTCACGTCGACCTCGGCCTGGGTCGCGCCCAGGCTGCGGGACAGGGACAGCATCGTGGCCGCCACGTCGGCGGCACCGGCCCCCGACGAAAGCAGCAGCTCGCCCACCCGCAGACAGAAGTCCAGGGTGAGGTTGAGCTCGCGAGTCTCGGGCACAGGCAGATGCTCGCATGCGGGAGGATGACGGCGTGCGCATCGAGTTCGCCGCCTCGCCCGAGCCGACGATCGGGGTCGAGTGGGAGTTCGCGCTCGTCGACCGTCGTACCCGTGACCTGCGCAACGACGCCGCGCACCTGTTCGCCCGCGCCAAGGCGCGGCTGCCCGACCCGGGCCGGCTGCACAAGGAGCTGCTGCGCAACACCGTCGAGGTGGTGACCGGCGTCTGCCGGACGGTCGACGAGGCGATGACCGACCTGCGGGAGACCCTGTCGGTGGTCGTGCCGGCGGGCGACGACATCGGCGTCGACCTGTTCGGCGCGGGCACCCACCCCTTCGCCTCGTGGACCGCGCAGGAGCTGACCGAGGGGCATCGCTACGAGGAGCTGATCAACCGCACCCAGTGGTGGGGCAGGCAGATGCTGATCTGGGGCGTGCACGTGCACGTCGGGATGCCGGACCGCTCGCGGGTGATGCCGGTGCTGACCGCGATGCTGCGCTACTACCCGCACCTGCAGGCGCTGTCGGCGTCCTCACCGATCTGGGCCGGCGCCGACACCGGGTACGCGTCGAACCGGGCCTTGATGTTCCAGCAGCTGCCGACCGCCGGGCTGCCGTTCCACTTCGACAAGTGGGAGGAGTTCGAGGCGTACGCCGACGACGCGCTCACGACCGGGGTGATCGAGGTGCTCTCGGAGATCCGCTGGGACCTGCGGCCGGCCCCGCACCTCGGCACCCTCGAGAACCGCATCTGCGACGGCGTCTCGTCCTTCTCGGACCTGGCGGCGCTGGTCGCGCTGTGTCAGTGCCTGGTGGTCGACCTCGACGAGCGGCTGGCCCGCGGCGAGACGCTGGTGACGATGCCGCCCTGGCAGGTGCAGGAGAACAAGTGGCGGGCGGCCCGCTACGGCCTGGAGGCGATCGTGATCCTCGACGACAAGTGCACCGAGCGGCTGATGACCGACGACCTGTTGGACGAGCTGGAGCGGCTGGCGCCAGTGGCCGAGCGGCTCGGCTGCAGCGCCGAGCTGGCCTCGGTCGCCGAGATCCCGGCGCGCGGGGCGTCGTACCAACGGCAGCGACGGGTGGCCGAGGCGACGGACGGCGACCTCGTCGCGGTCGTGGACTCGGTGGTGCGGGAGCTGCGGGACGCGCTGTAGCAAGGGCCATTTCACCGCCTGGGCGGTGAAATGCTCGCCTCTGTCGAGAAGCTTCTCGACAGAGGCGAGCATTTCTGCCGACGACCTCAGTAGCCGCCCTCGGGCGTGACCATCTCCAGCCGGACGCCGAGCAGCCGGACCGGCTTGCGCTTCTCGATCCGATCGAGCAGCGCGACTGCTTCGTCGGCGAGGACCTCGGGATCGTTGGTGGGGGTGTCGATCTTGTGGATCCGGGTGAGGGTGTCGAACGGCTTGAACCGGATCTTCAGCCCGACCCGGAACGCCGGCCTGCCCTCCTTGTCGATGTCGGCCACGACCCGGCGGGTGATCCGGCGGATCGCCGCCTCGACCTCGGCCCAGTCCGTCAGGTCCTCCTGGAACGTCTCCTCCCGGCCGTGCGCCCGCGGCACCCACGGCGTCGCGTCGACCGGGCTGGAGTCGACGCCGCGGCCGAGCCGGTGAAACCACGGCCCCATCGTCGGGCCGAACTCGGAGGCCAGCACCCGGGCGTCGGACCGGGCGAGCTGCTCGACGGTGTCGATCCCGATCGTGGCCAGCCGCTTGGAGATCTTGGGACCGATGCCCCAGAGCGCCCGGGTCGGCCGGTCCCCCATCTCGGCGAACCAGGTCTCGTCGGTGATCACGTAGATGCCCGGGTCGGGCTTGCCGAAGTCGGTGGCGATCTTCGCCTGCAGCTTGTTGTTGCCGATCCCGACCGAGCAGTGCAGCTCGCTGGCCTCCAGCACCGCGTCCCGGATCCGCTGGGCGAACTCCCGCGGGTCGCCGAGGTCCGGGGCGGCGGGTGCTGCCTGGGAGGGACCTCCCCCCACCCCCTCCGCCGGCGACTGGTCCGCTGCCACGAAGGCCTCGTCCCAGCCGAGCACCTCCACGACCACCGGTCGCCCGCCCCACTCGAGTGAGCGGAGCGTGTCCATCACCACCGCCGAGGCGGCGTCGTACGCCGGCGCGTCCACCGGTAGGAAGACCGCGTCCGGAAGCTTGCGGGCGGCGATCCGCAGCGGCATCCCGGAGCCGACGCCGTACTCCCGCGCCTCGTACGACGCGGTCGAGACCACGCCGCGCTCGGTCGGGTCACCCCTGCCGCCGACGACCACCGGGAGCCCCTTGAGCTCAGGGCGGCGGAGCACCTCGACCGCCGCGATGAACTGGTCGAGGTCGACGTGCAGGACCCAGCGCTCGCTCACCGGGGTGTTCATCGCGGCGGGGGCAGCGCGTCGGTGGACTCCATCTGGTCCATCCCGGTCAGCAGCAGCAGGTCGACCACGATCGAGCGCAGCTGGGCCAGGATCGCCTCGGCGGCGAGCACCTCGCTCCGCTCGACCCGGCCGGTGCCCTCGCCGACCGCGAGCAGCGCCGGGCGGGCAGCGACCGCCATCCGATCCGCGGCGAGCTCGTCGGCCACGTGCTCGGCGGCCGCTGCGAGCTCGACCGCGAGCGCGATGTAGGACTCCGGCACCGGCCTTCGGTGGTACGCCGTGACCGCGACCTGGCGGACCAGCACCCGGGTGCTGCGCAGCGACCGGTCCAACGGGTCGACCAGCTCGGCCATCCGGCGCAGGCTGCCGCGATGTCGGACCCGGAACGGCGACGCTGCGGCCACCGCCATGCCTTCGTCGGCGGCGACCTGCAGCTCGCGGATCAGGTAGTCCGTGGACCGCGCGTCGGCCAGCAGGTCCAGCCCGTGCTCCAGCTCGCCGTCGCCCATCACGTCGGCGGCAGCACGCAGCAGCTCGGCGATCTTGCGCATCACCCGGGCCGCCTGCTCCCGTGGTCGCCGCAGCGGCGCCGCCGGCACCACGGTCGCGCCGACCAGCGCCACCGCGCCCCCGACCAGCGCGTCGGTCCACCGGGTCAGCGCCTGCCCCGGGTCGGGCACCAGCGCGCTGATCACGATCGACTGCACCGCCGCCTGCATCACGAACAGCTGGCCGCCGTCGAGCAGGAACGCGGTGCTCATCGCGAGCGCCACGATCAGCATCAGCTGCCACCAGCCGGACCCGACCTGCACCACGAGCAGGTCGGCGATCAGCACGCCGAGCGCCACCCCGATCGTCACCTCGGCCACCCGCCGCAGCCGCTGCCCGTAGGACGTGCCGAGGCTGACAACCGCGGCTATCGGCGCGAAGAACGGTGTCGGGTGGTCGAGGACGTCAGCGGCGATGAACCACGCGACCCCAGCGGCGACCGCGCACTGAAGGACGTGCCACCGCTTGTCGGCGAGGCGGGCCACGCGGGCCCGGGCCGAGACCCTGCCCCGGCTCCACATCCGGTCGAGCGGTCCCGCCTCCATGGAGGCGATCGTGCCAGGTCATGCCGAGCCGGGCCTGTCTACTTGTCGCGCAGCGACTGCTGGTAGTTGATCGAGCGCTTCAGGTCACCGAGCGCGGAGTACCAGACCCGCACCTCGGTGCGGCACCGCACCCGGGCGACCTGGGTGTCGTACTCGGAGCACTCCGCCCGGGACTCGCTGTCGGTCGGCGGGAAGTCCGAGCTGCCGTCGTAGCGGAAGATCGAGAACCCGTTGGCCTTGTCGCCCTTCACCTCGACGATCGTCTTCGGGTGCGGCTCGTACTCCGCCGAACCGGTCGGGTCGGCGACGGCCAGCCCGCCCGAGCCGAGGGCCAGGCCGGCGAACGCCAGCGCGACGAGGGTGAGGGACTGCTTCTTCATGTGTCCTCCGAGAGGTCCAGACGCCGGCGAGTTCCGGCGTGCGGAGGACGTTAGGAACGAACGGGGACCATCGGCGGGCGCCGACGACGTGCCTGTGGACGACCGGCACGAACCGCCGGCCTGTGGACGAAACGAGCCGCCTAGCGGGCCCGGACCACCGTGATCGTGGTGTTGGTGCACGAGGCAGCCAGCGAGCTCATCGCCGACTTCTCCCCGCTGTCCACCGACAGCCGCCACCGCAGCTTCACCGCCACGAACTCGCGCAGGTACCGGCACTTGTCGTACGTCGGCAGCCACTCCCGGATGTCCTTGTCACCCTTGGCCTGGTTCACGTCGTCGGTCACCCCGACCAGCGTCCGGTAGTCGCCCAGGTCGTTGGCGAAGTCCCGCCGCACCGCGTCGGTCCAGGTCCTCGCGCCGGAGTCCCACGCCTCCGCGAGAGCGACCATGTGGTCGATGTCGACGTCGGAGGGGTTCGTCCACGAGACCCGGTCGTAGTAGGAGTACCAGCGCCCGCCGCTCAGCGTGCACCCGCTGCCCACGGTCACCGGGTCGTCCGACTCCTCGATCAGCACCTCGTAGCGGGCGTTGCAGCCGTCGCCGTCCGCGTCGACCCAGTGCTGGAACCGGTCCCGCGAGTAGCCGGTGCGCACCTCGGTCGCCACCGGCAGGTCGGCGATCGCGGTCTGCAGCGGCGCGGAGTAGGTGTCGGCGTACGCCGCCGAGGGCGCCGCCAGCACCCCCGCGGTCACACCGGCGACAAGTCCGAACGACACCAGCAAGCGACGCATCATGATGGCTCCCGAGACGGAGGTGGAGGGTGAGCTAGAGCCTGCGGCCGGCGCCGCCGCACCGCAAGGGGCTCGCGGAAGATCAAGGGTGAACCCTCGCGGAACGACAGGCGGGCGGCGTACTTGTGGCACCCGGCACCGCACGACAGGATCGGGGTCCGACGAAAGGGGCTCCCGTGGCCACGCCGATCGACCCGACCTCAGCCGGCTTCCTGCTCGCAGAGAACCGCAACATGCCGATGCATGTCGGTGGTCTGCAGCTGTTCAAGAAGCCCGAGGACGCCGGGCGCAACTTCGTCCGCGAGATGTTCGAGGAGATGCGCGACGTCGAGGACATCGCCCCGCTGTTCCTCAAGCGGCCGCACCGCTCGATCAAGACCGGCGCCCAGCTGGTGTGGGTGCCCGACGAGCAGTTCGACATCGAGCACCACGTGCGGCACAGCGCGCTGCCCAAGCCCGGCCGGGTCCGCGAGCTGCTCGACCTCTGCTCCCGCCTGCACAGCACCCGGATGGCCTGGGAGCGCCCGCTCTGGGAAGCGCACGTCATCGAGGGCATGCGCGACGGCCGGGTCGCGATGTACACGAAGGTCCACCACGCCCTGGTCGACGGCGTCTCCGCGATGCGACTTCTGCAGAGCGTGCTCAGCACCAACCCCGACGAGCGCGGGATGCAGGCGATGTGGGCGGCGAACGCCACCGCCCGCTCGAGGAAGCCCACCGTCGACTCCGAGCACAGCCTCTCCGACGTCCCGATCTCAGCGTTCCGCACCGCGCTCGGGATCACCGCCGAGGCAGCCGGCCTCCCGAGCGCGCTGATCAAGACGATCAGCAAGGCGGTCAAGAACGAGACCTCCGCGCTCTCCCTCAACGCCCCCCGGACCATGTTCAACCAGAGCATCACCGGGTCCCGCCGGTTCGCCGCCGACGACTGGCCGATCGAGCGGCTCCGCAGCATCGGCAAGGCCAGCGGCACCACCATCAACGACGTCGTGATGGCGATGTGCTCGGGTGCGGTGCGCAAGTACCTCCTCGAGCTCGACGAGCTGCCCGAGGACCCGCTGGTCGCCATGGTGCCGGTCGGGCTGAAGGCCAAGGAGTCCCAGACCGCCTCCGCCGAGGGCGGCAACGCGGTCGGCGCGGTGATGGTGCAGATGGCCACCGACCTGCACGACCCGGCCAAGCGGCTGGCCGCGATCCACCAGTCCATGAAGGACGGCAAGGAGGCGCTCCAGTCGATGACGCCCCTGCAGATCCTGGCGATGAGCGCGATCGGGCAGGCGCCGGCGATCCTCACCCCGATGTTCCGGATGCAGGGCCTGATCCGGCCGCCCTACAACCTGATCATCAGCAACGTCCCCGGCCCGCGCACCACCCACTACTGGAACGGCGCCGCGCTGGTCGGCAGCTACCCGCTGTCGATCCCCATCAACGGGATGGCGCTCAACATCACCTGCACGTCGTACGACGGCAACATGGCGTTCGGGCTCACCGGCTGCCGGCGCACCGTCCCGCACCTGCAGCGGCTGCTGACCTACCTCGACGACGAGGTGAAGGCGCTGGAGAAGGCGGTCGGCGTCAGCTAGAACCGGGCCTGACGGCGTCCTCCTCGAGACCGCCGCCCACCTTCGCGGCGACCGCGCGCAGCCGCGCCCGGGTGATGTCGGCGACGGTGAGGTAGCCCGCGAGCCGCGCCCGCGAGCCCTCCCGGGTCGGCTCGGCAGAGTTCACCGAGATGCACCGCCGCGACCCGCCGTCCTCGGCGTTCGCCATCGCCACCGCGTGCCCGGTCGTGCCGCTGCCGGCGAAGAAGTCGAGCACCACCGCATCGGCCGGCATCGTGTGCAGGATCCGGCGCACCAGCCCGGTCGGCTTGGGCGACTCGAAGACGTGCCCGAGGATCTCCTTCAGCTCGGCGACCGCGGTGTCGGTGGAGCCCACCTCGGCGGCCAGCCAGATCGTGCGCAGCTTCTTGCGCCGCCCGCCGGGCGTGTGCAGCCAGTCCTTCTGGAACACGTCCACCCGCTCGCCGCGGGTGCCGCGCACCACCCGGCACAGCAGGTCCGCGCCGCGCTCGTCGATCAGCGGCGGGCTCCAGCGCCACACCGCCGGCGACCCGTCGCCGAACACCGGCAGGATCTCCACCGCGTCGTCGAACGGCGCGGTCCGCACCTCCCCGGACGCCACCGACCCCCAGACCGGGAAGTGCAGCGTCCGCGCGGTCGCCGGGTTGAACTTCTTGTTCGTGTTGCGCAGCGGCAGCTGCCGAAACCGCCGCCCGTCGGGATCGGTCAGCGGGAAGTCACGCTCGTCGACGATCTCCGCGCTCGAGGCGTTCAGCACGCACGCCGAGGCGTTCTTCGCGTACGACAGCAGGTACTCGTGGCTGGTCGCGAACCCCTTGCCCAGCTGCCGGCCCTTGGGGTTGAGGTTCACCACGATCTGGGCGAGCAGGTTGCCCTCGCCGTAGACCTCGTCCATCAGCAGCCGGAGGTACGCCGCCTCGTTGTCGTCGATGCTGACGAAGATCGCTCCGCTGTCGGACAGCACCTCGCGCGCCGCCTCGAGCCGCGGCCGCATCATCGCGACCCACGCGGCGTGCGAGCCGTGGGAGTCGGCGTACGCGAACTCGTTGCCGGTGTTGTACGGCGGGTCGATGTAGACCAGGTCCACCGAGCCGGCGCCGAGAGTCGGGAGCACGTCGAGGTTGTCGCCCTCGATGAAGGTGTTCCACGACGCCACGCCCAAACACTAGGTCCTGGGGGGAGGATGTACGGGTGCCCACGACCGAACAGCGCCAGCGCACGGTCACCGTCGTCTCGGTGGTCGTGACCTCGGTCGCGCTGCTGGCGTTCGTCGCGTTCGACCCGGGCACCCTCGGCACCACGATCCGTGAGGCGATCGGCGCCGAGGGCCGGATCCACCCCGAGGTCGAGGAGCAGGGGATCCCGGGCGGCCACTACGCGTTCCTGGCCACCCAGCGCGGCA
Source organism: uncultured Actinomycetota bacterium (assembly GCA_963809015.1). Lineage (GTDB taxonomy): Bacteria > Actinomycetota > Actinomycetes > Propionibacteriales > Nocardioidaceae > Nocardioides. The sequence continues at coordinate 37,123 of CAWEHX010000008.1, read as the reverse complement.
GCGAGGACCCGGTCGGCTGGAACCCCTGCCGCGAGATCCACTACGTCGTCAACCCCGAGGGCTCGCCGCCGGGCTACGAGGACCTCGTCCGGGACGGCATCGACGAGGTCGAGGACCGCACCGGCCTCGCGTTCCGGTACGACGGCACCACCGAAGACCGCAACTTCGACGACCGGTTCGCCCCCGGCGGCGACCCGCTGCCGGTGCTGATCGGCTGGGCCGACCGCGACGAGGTCCCCGACCTCGAGGGCGACGTCGCCGGCATCGGCGGCGCGACGTACGCCGAGGTCGGCGGCCGCCGCACCTACGTCACCGGCATGGTCGTGCTCGACGTCGAGACCTACGACAAGCTCGCCTCCACCAAGGACGCCACCAGCGTCGAGCTCGCCGTGCTGCTGCACGAGCTGGGCCACCTGGTCGGGCTCGCGCACGTCGACGACGAGGGAGAGATCATGTACGCCGACGGCGTCACCCGCACCACCTACGGCACCGGCGACCTCGACGGCCTGGCCCGGCTGGGCTCCGGCGGCTGTCGCTGACCCGCCAGTAACCTCCGGCACCACGAGCGGTTAGTACCCGCGTGAGAACTCGCCTGGTCGCCCTGCTCGGCACCGCCCTGCTCGCGGCCGCGCTGACCGCCGTACCCACCGCTCCCGCCAGCGGAGCGGAGGTCGCGGTCGCCAACGGCTGCATCCGCAGCGTCCCGGAGCCGGGCAGCAAGGCCAAGGTCAAGATCTGCTACACGCTCTTCCGGCCCGCCGGCGCCTCGCCGTCGCGCAAGGTGCCGATGCTGCTGCACAGCCACGGCTGGGGCGGCTCGCGCACCAAGAACCCCAACGGCGTCCGCGAGTTCCTCGACGCCGGCTACGGCGTGCTGTCGTTCGACCAGCGCGGCTGGGGCGACTCCGGCGGCTTCGCGCACGTCGAGAACCCCTCCTACGAGGGCGCCGACGTACGCCGCCTGATCGCCCTGATCAGCAGGCTCGGCTGGGTCAAGCAGGACGGGAAGGGCGACCCGCGGATGGGCACGGTCGGCGGCAGCTACGGCGGCGGCTACCAGTTCCTCGGCGCCTTCGAGAGCCTGCGGATGCGCGGCAAGCCGGTCATCGACGCGATGGCTCCCGAGATCACCTGGCACGACCTCCTCGAGAGCATCGCTCCCGACGGCGTGGTCCGGACCGAGTGGGCGCTGGGTCTGAGCGCCGCCGCGGTGCCGGAGAACGCCCTCCCCAACAAGGTCTACAAGGGGCTGATCGAGGGCGCGGTCAGCGGCGAGGTGCCGAAGGACCTGATCAAGTTCTTCAAGAGGAACGGCCCGCGCTGGCACACCAGCCACGGCCGACGGCTCGACATCCCGGTGCTGTTCGGGCAGGGCACCACCGACACCCTGTTCCCGCTCCAGCAGGGCCTGGAGAACTGGCAGAAGGCGCTCACGCCCAACGCCCGCAAGCAGAGCATCTTCGTCGCCTACAACGGCGGCCACGTGCTGCCCGCGCTGCTGCCGAAGGGCGTCCAGGTGACCTCCGACCCGTGCAGCAGGCAGCTCGCCGGCGGCAGCTTCCGCCAGCTGTCGATCAAGTTCTTCGACGAGACCCTCAAGGGCGAGGACACCGGTCTCGGCGGCTGGGGCAAGTACCACTTCGCCACGCCCAAGAGCACCTGCACGTCGATCTCCTCGGTCGCCGCGGACCAGAAGTTCAAGATCGGTCGGATCCGCACCACCACGGCGGTCGAGCTCCCGCGGTCCTACAAGATCGCCAGCGGCCCGATCCGCATCGCCGGGTCGCCGTACCTCACCGGCGCGGTCACCGCCGTGGGCGTGCAGAACCGGGCGTTCTACGGGCTGGCGATCGGCAAGAGCCGCAGCGGCGCCCGGCTGATCCAGAACAACGTGCTGCCGATCAACGAGCCGAGGACGGTGCGCGGCAAGCACCGCCGCGTCGTACTGCCGTCGGTCGCGGTGAACGTCCCCAAGGGCCAGCACCTGTACCTGGTGGCCTCCGCGATCAGCGACACCTTCCTGCTGATGGGGTCGCGAGTGCCGGGCAAGGTACTCATCGACGACACAGTGGTGCATCTCCCAGTTGTAGGGCGCTGAGTTCTTTACTCTGGGAGGCATGCGTACCTTCCCCACGCTGTTGTTGGCGTGCCTGCTCGCCGGGTCCGTCCCGGCGGCGACCGGTTCCCCCAGCGACCCGGACCGGCCGCTGCCGTGGGGCCAGCAGACCTCCGACGGGGTCCGTGGTGAGATCGCCCGCCAGCTCCCGCAGTGGTTCCGCGGCCCGACCGAGGTCGGCATCCGCAACCGCTGGCAGGTCGCACCCGGCGTCGAGGCGACCATCTGGGACGAGCGCAACGCCCGCGGCCCGGTCCGCTACTACCTGCTCAGCGTGCAATTGCGGACCAAGGGCCTGAAGGTCGACTACGCCAACGCCGGGGCGGTACGCCGTACCGCGCCGGTCCCCACGATGCTCGCCAAAGCGCCGCGCGCGGTGGGCGGCATCAACGGCGACTTCTTCGACATCGGCGACACCGGTGCCCCGCTCGGCATCGGCAAGGACCGGCAGCGCGGCCCGCTCAACGGCCCGATCTCGGGATGGAACAACGCCTTCTTCTTCGACAAGAACGGCCACCCCGACATCGACGTGCTGCCGATGAAGCCGGTGGTCAAGGACCGGCCCGGGATCGTGCTGACCAACGTCAACTCCCCCACGGTCCGGGTCGGCGGCATCGGCGCCTACAACCAGTCCTGGGGCACCACCACCGGCTACCGGACCGTCGACGGGCAGACCAAGGACGTGCGGATGGTGCTGATCCGCGAGGGCAAGGTGGTGCGCACCAGCACCAAGCTCAGCACGGACAAGAAGATCGACGGCGTGATGCTGATCGGCCGCGGCGCCGGTGCGAAGGCGCTGTCGGCGCTCAAGGTCGGCGACGAGGCCAAGGTGCGCTGGCACCTCGAGGGCACCCCTCGGATGGCGATCACCGGCAACAAGTTCCTGGTCCGCGACGGGGTGATCGAGGTGGTCGACGACCGCGAGATGCACCCGCGCACCGCGATCGGCATCGACCGCGACACCAAGACCCTGCTGTTCCTCGTGGTGGACGGGCGGCAGAGCTTCAGCCGCGGCAACACCATGGTCGAGCTCGCCAACCGGATGGTCTCGCTCGGCGCCGACGAAGCGCTCAACCTCGACGGCGGCGGCTCCTCGACGATCATGGCGCGCGGCCGTGGCGGCAAGCTCAAGGTGATCAACTCCCCGTCCGACGGCAGCCCGCGCGCGGTCGCCAACGGCCTGGAGATCACCTACAAGAAGCCGCGCTAGCCCTACTGCAGCGCGCCCGGGATCTCCACCAGCGCGATGCTGGTGGTCGGCGCGAAGCACTCCGGGATCGGGTCGACGATCTTGCTCGGTCGGACCTCTACGCCCTTCGTGGACTCGATGATGCTGACGCCGGGCGGTACGTCGCAGCCGACCGCGATCGTCGCCACCGCCAGCTGACCGGCGAGATCTCCGGCATCCTGCACCGCCTGCCGGATCGCCTCGGCCACGTCGTCGCGGTCCTCGAAGGTCTTCACGTAGGCCTTCATCGCCTGCCGGTTGTCGACGAAGTACGCCTCCGGCGCCACCGTGCCGCCCGCCGACGTGAGCACCAGGATCTGGACCAGCTCTGGCTCCCCGGCGTCGGCATCAGGGTCCGGAGACTGGTCGACCCCTTCGTCGTCACCACAGCCCGTCAGTGCCGCGGCGAGCAGGAGCGCGCAGAGAATCCGCCTCATAGTGGTGGGACGCTACCGCCGGACCGCTGGTTCCGATGCGGCAGGCTTCGGGCATGGCCAGCTTCACCCGCGCGGAACTCGAGTCGTTCCGGGACGCCGAGGTGCCCGACCTGCTCGGGCCCGACCTCCGGCTGCTCTTCGTCGGCATCAACCCCGGGCTGTGGACCGCGGCCACCCAGACCCACTTCGCGCACCCCGCCAACCGGTTCTATCCAGCGCTGCTGCGCGGCGGGGTGATCACCCGCGCTATCTCGCCGTCCGACGGGATGACCGACGCCGACCGCGACCACCTGCGCTCGCGGGGCATCGGGATCACCAACCTGGTCCGCCGGGCCACCGCCCGGGCCGCCGAGCTGACCGCCGAGGAGCTGCGGGCCGGTGGCGCCGAGCTCGAGGCGTTGGTCACTCGCGAGACGCCGCGGGTGGTGGCGGTCGCCGGCATCACGGCGTACCGGACCGCGTTCGGGCACCCCAAGGCGGTGCTCGGGCGCCAGCCGGAGCCGCTCGCCGGCTCGGAGCTGTGGGTGGTGCCGAACCCGAGCGGCCTCAACGCGCACGAAACGGTCGCGACGCTGGCCGAGGCGTACGCCGAGGTTGCCCGAGCCGCCGGCATGTAACACGTCGTCCACCCCCCAATCAGGCCGTTCAGGCGCCTGTTTAGGGGGGCGAACAGCGTGTTACATAGGGTCATGACCAAGCTGATGTTCGCGTTGTGGGGAGACCTGAGCGGGTTGCACTCGGCCGAGGTGCACGGCCGGATCGCGGCGGCCGGCGGGATCCGGCTGCAGGTCAATGTCTCCGACGAGCACGTGGAGCGGGCGATGCGGCTCTCGACGTTCGAGCCCGGCATCGACGGCTTCGCGAGCGTCTGGACGCCGTCCGACAGCGCCGGCTCCGATGTCGCCGCCGCACTGCTCGACGTAGCCGACCGGGTGGTGGGCTGGGAGGTCGAGGAGCGGGTGCCGATCGAGCCACCGGAGGTGACGGACGGATCGCGGCTCGACGGGCTGAGCAACATCGCCGTACTCCGCAGACCGGCGGAGCTCACCCAGGAGGAGTGGCTGCACCGCTGGCGGGTCGACCACACGCCCGTCGCGATAGCGACCCAGGCGACCTTCGGCTACTCGCAGAACCTCGTGGTCTCGCGGCTGACCGAGGAGACCCCGGAGGTGAGCGGGATCGTCGAGGAGCTGTTCCCGATGGCGGGCATGGACGACATGCACGCGTTCTACGGCAGCGACGGCGACGACGCCGAGCTCAAGTCACGGCTCGAACGCCTGATGGCGAGCGTGGCCCGGATCGGTGCCGACCGCGACCTCGACCTGGTGCCGACGTCGCGCTACCTCTACTCGCTCAGCTCGGCGGGTGCTCCGCGATGATCTTGCCGTCGAAGTCGGCCGTCAGGTAGCCGCTCTCGCTGAACTCGTTGCTGGCGTAGGCGTTGATGGTGGCGCCGTCCGACCCGGGCGGGCTGATCACCACGTAGTTGGACGTCGGCCCCTCGACGAGCTGGCGGGCCTTGTCGAGCAGGTCCTTCACGACCTTCGCCTTGATGTCCCTCATGTCGAAGCGACCGTCGTAGATGCCGCTGCCCTTGCTGCTCTCGGAGAGATTGCCGTCCCAGTAGTAGTTGATGTAGCGCTTGCTGCCGCGGTCGACGGGCGTCGTCACCACGGCGTACTCGGGGTAGAGCACGACCGAGAACACCTCGGTGGAGCCGGTCGCGTCCTCGATGTCGTCGGTCAGGGCGTCGAGCCCCTGCTCGGTGAACACATCGGCGCCGCCCGGCTTCAGGTCGTCGATCCCGTCGTTGACGGTGTCGACGATCGCCTTGATGCCGAAGAAGACCGGCACGGCGACGCCGGCGATCACGATCAGTACGACGAGCAGCACCCACTTCCCGGCGCCACCGCTCTTGGTGATCATCGGCGGGGTGGTGACCGGGGTGCCCCCCGACGAGGTGAGCGGCTCGCCGTACTGCACGGTCGAGGGCGGCATCGGGGGTGTGGGGTCCGGCTCGGTGACCGGCGGGGTGACCGGCGGGGTGTACTGCTGGAACGTCGGGTTCGCCGGAGGCGCCGGGTCCGAGACCGGCGGCGGGCTCGCAGGTACGTCGCTCACGCCGACCGCAGGAGCGGCTGCCAGGCCGCGGGTGACCAGCTCGATCTCTCCGACGGTGCTCGCCGCCTGCACCTCCTGGATCCGCTTCAGCTTGTCGACGTCGACGATCTGCCCGCGCGCGGCAGCGTCCTCGATCACCTTGATCGCGTCGTCGCGATCCTTGTCCTTCGCCTTTTGCCCCCAGTCGGCCACATGCTGACGTTAGAGCCCTTTACTTTCGATCGCCGCTCATTCGCCATAGTCCACAGGCGCGAATTCGCGGGTTCCGAGCGTCGGAGTCCTTGGGTAGCGTCCGTTCCATCTCGGGAAGGACCTCTCTGTGAAGCGACCCCTGCTCGCCGCGCTGGCGGCGCTGGCTCTCGTCGTCTGCGCCGGCTGCAACGACGACCCGGAGCCCGACTTCGCCCCGCCGGAGTCCACCTCCCCCGCCCCCACCACCCCGCCGACGACGTCCGAGCCGCCCGAGCCGGAGCGGCTCAGCCCGGAGGAGACGGTGCGGGCTTGGGTCGAGGCGCGCAACATCACCGTGCGAACTGGCGATGCCTACGACGTTCGACGCCTGAGCGCCGCCGACTGCGAGTCCTGCGCCGACTCCGATCGAGCCCGTCGCGGCAGGTCTACGAGGCTGGCGGGCGACTTCGAGACGACCGGCTGGCGCGTCGAGTCCGTCGAACCTAAGCCGGACTCCGATACTTCGGGCCGAGCCGCAGGTGTCGCTGGTGTCGATCGCGGCAGGACGAACCGTTCCCGACGGCCGACGCTGAACCCGTGAACTACGGCGCGGAGAAGCAGCATCGCTCGTCTTCGAGCTCGCTCAGCGACGACGAACGGTGGAAGGTCGATCATGATCGCGCTTCGTGTCATGAGGATTCTCGCTGATTGGCTCGTCCTCATGCGTTGCTCGCGACGCTTGGCTGGTGTCGGACAGGTGCCTCAGCCGAGGCCGAATGCACTGGGACGAGGTCGAGTCGCACGATAGTCCAACGGCGATCGAGGTCTCGACGCGGTCAGAAGGTGCGGCGGCTCGAGATCCCGACGCGGGAACCGATCAGACCGATGCCGAGTCGACTCCGACAGTGGGCGAGCCGCCTGCTCTGGCCTGCGATCCAACTGCTCGGCGAACCCTAGAAGAGTTCTGCGGTGGTGACTCGGCCGAATCCCGACTGTCACGTGCGGGCTCGTTGCGGCGGCCCTCCGTCGCGTGCCTCTCCCACCTGCCCGACTAGTCGTCCAGCCACCCAACGGCCGCACGCTGGTGAACTTCGCAACGAACTTCTACACCGAGCGGGAAGAGTTCGCCCGAAGCGTGCAGCTGCTCGGCCAGCGCGTGCAGCTCCGGATCACCCCGGCCCAGTTCACCTGGCACTTCGACGACGGCGAGAGCACGACGACGACCTCGCCGGGCGCGCCGTACCCGAAGCTCGAGATCACCCACGACTACCTGAGGAAGGGCGGGGTCAGCCCGCGGGTGGACACGACGTACACCGCGGTGTTCCGGGTCGGGGGCGGCGGCTGGCAGCCGGTGCCCGGCTCGGTGACGATCCCCGGCGAGTCCGTCGACCTCGAGATCGTGGAGGCGAGTCCGCTCCTGGTCGGCTACAACTGACCCATGACCGAACTCAACGTCCTCGGCGGCGAGCTCGAGCCCTGCGGCACCGACCCGATGACCGGGTACTACCGCGACGGCAACTGCGCCTGCGGGCCCGACGACGTCGGCCTGCACGCGGTGTGCGCGGTGGTCACCGGGGAGTTCCTCGAGCACCAGCGCTCGGTCGGCAACGACCTGTCGACGCCGCGGCCGGAGTGGAACTTCCCCGGCCTCAACCCCGGCGACCGCTGGTGCGTGGTCGCCGCCCGCTGGCTGCAGGCCTACGACGACGGGGTCGCGGCACCGATCGTGCTCGCGTCCACCAACGCCCGCGCGCTCGAGATCATCCCGATCGAGGTGCTGCGCGAGAACTCGGTCGACGTACCCGAGGACGTCAGCGGGATCGACCCCTAGCCGGCAGGCAGGTCCCGCGGCCGGGTCTCGCGGCTGCGCCGGCTGTCCAGCTCGATCACCCGGCAGCGGTCCGGGACCGGATCGTCACCGCCGGTCCACAGCTGCCGCGAGCTGACCCGGTTGAGCCGGGCGGCCACCGAGAACACGTCGCCCTCCTCGGTCCGCGCGACCACCATCCCGTGCAGCAGGAAGCCGCCGGGCTTGAAGTGGAGGTCGATCAGGGCCCGGAGCTCGGCGACGACGGTGGCCCGGTCGGAGTACTGCCGCAGCACCAGTCCCAGCCGGGTCGGCGACCACAGCGTCGCGAGGTCTGCGACGGCGTCACGGTCGGCGCCGAGGAGGCGGGGCGTGACGGAGATCTGGCCGAGGCAGTCGACGTCGGTGTGCATGCGGGACAGGGTTCCCCGCAACCGCTCGCGGCGACTCCACCGATTTCGGATCTGTGGATGAGCGCCTCACCCCACGTCCTAGAAGAGATCCGCGACCCATCTGACGAGGTCCTCGAAGGCCGCACCGTTCGGTTGGACGACCAGCAGCAGCGCCAGCACCAGGGCTGCCAAGGCGCCGAGCAGGTAGGCGACGCCGCGGCCGGAAGGCTTCGAGCTCGTCCTTCGTGCGGCCGCCCGGGGCAGCGCGCGGCCAGCGACGTCATGCGCGATCCGCTGCACCTGTACGTCGGCCAGCACCCGCGGCCGCGACTGCAGCAGGTTGGCGATGTTGGCGGTGGTGCACACGAGCACCCCGTCGCATTCAACAGAAATCTGTTGATCTCGCTCCAGGCAAAGCACCGGCTGCACCGGGCAGCGGGCGTTGCGCAGCTGGCGCGCGATCGCCTGGCCGGCCTCGGCGGACTGGGTGACCGCGCCCTGGCGTGAGTACTTGTCCTGCCGCAGCACCCCGTCCCGCACGCTGACGATGCCGGTCCAGGACTTCGCATCGACGACGAACACCCCCGCCGGGCCCACAACCACGTGGTCGATCGCGGCATGTGACCTGCCCGGCCACGGTACGTCGTGCAGCACGCGCCATACGTCGCGCGGCAAGCCCTCCAGCGTTGCCGCGGTGGCGCGTCCCCCGATGGACTCCTCCGCCATGAATCCTCCCCGAATCCATTGGCTGGAAGGTTAAGGCGAGATCCGCCCAGGGTCGCCAGGAAAGCGCGAACTATGGCCGATCGGACATTTCCCGCAAGTTCGGCCCGGGACTGGGTACAGGCGGAGGATGCCGGACGAGGGGTGGGGTTGTGCTGGGCGACCGGTACGCGCTGGGTGAGGTGATCGGCCGCGGTGGGATGGCCGACGTCTACCGCGCCACCGACGTGCTGTTGAGCCGCGAGGTCGCGGTGAAGGTGCTGCGCGATCGGGCCGAGGACGCCCACGCGCGCGATCGATTCACCGCCGAGGCCCGAACGCTGGCGAGCCTGAGCCATGCGGGCCTGGTGATGATCCTGGATGCCGGCATCGATGCTGAGCAGCCCTACCTCGTCATGGAGCTGGTCGAGGGCTCGACCTTGGCGGCGCTGTGCGCGGAAGGTCCCCTTGACGGTTCCGAGGCGGCCCGGATCGGTGCGCAGGTCGCAGCCGCGCTGTCCTACGTGCACGCGCAGGGAGTGATCCACCGGGACGTGAAGCCGGGCAACGTGCTGATCGGGGCGGACGGCCAGGTCAAGCTCGCGGACTTCGGGATCGCGCGGCTGATCGGCGACACCGTGCGGAACACGCTGACCGGCCAGGCGATCGGTACGCCGGCCTACCTGGCCCCCGAGCAGGTCCGCGGCCAAGAGATCACCCCCGCCGTCGACGTCTACTCGCTCGGCCTGGTCCTTCTCGAGGCCCTGACCGGCGAACGTGCCTACCCCGGCCCTCCTGTCGAGGCCGCGATGGCCAGGCTCTCGTCACGGCCGTCGATTCCTGCCGACCTGCCGCCTGGCTGGCGGTCACTGCTCGCTGCCGCCACTGCAACCGCCCCCGCAGATCGTCCGGATGCGTCGACGCTCGCCGGGCGAATGCTGGTTCTGAGCGAGGCGCCGCTGACCGCGGAGCTGCCTCTGACCGAGCCGATGCCGGTCCCGATCCGGCACCGGTGGGCGGCCTGGCTGCAGGCTCGTCCGTCCGAGCAGCGCTGGGTGGCGGCCGCGATCGCGGCAATGGCGATCCTCATCGGGATCGCTGGCTTCGCCTCTGAGGGCGCCCCCACCCCAACCGCCTCTGCCGATGCCGTAGGCCAGGACCAGTCGCCCACCACTCGATCGCCGAAGCCGAGGGCGACACCCCCGCCAACCACTCCGTCGGCGCCCCAGACCACGGAGATCACCCAGCACGCGAAGCCCGACAAGGCTCAGAAGCCGTCGAAGAAGAAGACCAAGCCCGGGAAGAAGAAGCCCAAGAAGCACGGCCCCAAGAACAAGCACTGAGCCGCTCGGTCAGCGCTACTTTCGGTCCTCGCGGACCTTCTGGCGCACCTTCTTGGGCTCGCTCGTCCCTGGCTGGTCCGGCTTCACGTCCGGGGCCATGTTGTCGACGAAGAGGTTGCTGACGCCGTCCGCGACGCCGGTGATGAGTTGCGGGCTGAACGCGACCGTAGCGATGAGCGCCAGGCCGGCCATCGGCGCGGCCAGCTTCGACTGCTGCCGGGACCGTCGACCGGGCGCAGGCCGCACTCGCGTTCGGGTCCGCGGCGACAACGGAACGGCCGGCGTCGTACGACGCGTCGGCCGAGGCGCCGGATTGTTGCTGTGCAGCTGCAGGCGCAGGTCCCTCACGACGGAGTGGACCACCTCGGGCGACAGCACCTGCGGTCGCGAGGTCATGAACTCGACGATGTTCGCCTTGTGGCACACCGCCGCCGAGCCGGCCCACCCGGCAACGTCGCTGTTGACGATGCAGAGCACCGGAGTCGCCCAGGCGCCCGGCAGGTGCGGCAGCCGTCGGCACACCGCAGCGGTCGCCTCGGTGGCGCTGAGCACCTCGCGGGTGCGCTGCCGCCCGTTCTGGCGGAGTACACCGTCGACCAGCCGCACCTTGCCGGACCAGTTCTTGCTGTCGATCACGAAGACCCCGCTCGGGCCGATCGCGATGTGGTCGATGTTGGCGAAGGGGCGTCCCGGCCAGCGCAGGTCGTGCAGCACCACCCAGGAATCAGGCAGCGTCCGCAGTGCGTTCGCGGTCGCGCGCTCGCCCGCGGCGCCTCGCTCCCACATCGCAGCCGACCGCTCGAGTCGAGCGATCTTCTCCTTTTGCCGACGCGCCATCGCGTCGGCGGACTCCCCCGCCATTCGGCTCCCTCCCCAGAAAGCTGAACCGCCAGGCTAAGCCAACTTTCAACCGTTCGGGGTGGAATCGCCGATCAGCCGCGTGTCTCCAGCGCCTCGGTGAGCAGCGAGACCAGCGCCTCGAGCTGTACGTCGGCGGACGAGCCGACCTCCTCGTCCGACCCGTCGAGAGCACGAGCGGCGAGGCCGGCCTTGCTGTCGATCAGCTCGGCGATCCGGGCGTCGATGGTCTGCGCGGCGATGATCCGCCAGGCCGTGACCGGCTCCTTCTGGCCGATCCGGTGCACGCGGTCGATGGCCTGGGTCTGCTCGGCGTCGGTCCAGGACAGCTCGGCGAGCACGACGTTGGAGGAGACCTGGAGGTTGATGCCGACGCCGGCCGCGGTGAGCGAGCAGACGATGACCTGGACCTCGGGGTCGTTGGTGAAGTCGTCGATCGCCTTGTCGCGGGCGGTCCGGCTCTGGTCGCCGCGGATCGAGGTGTACTTGATCCCGCGGGAGGCGAAGACCTCCTCGGCGGCGTCCATCACGTCGATGTGCTTGGCGAAGAACACGACCTTGCCCGCGCTGCGCGCCAGCTGGGCGGCGTAGTCGGCGGCCAGCGGTGCCTTGGCCTGGCCGATCCGGCGCACCATCGAGAAGACGTTCTCCTCGGACTTCGACTCGGCGGCGTCGTGGAGCTCCCAGTTGGCGACGCGGCGTACGAGCTCCTCGTCGATGCCGTCGACGACCGAGCCCTCGCGGCGCGTCTGCAGCGCCTGGTCGTAGCGGGCCAGCAGCCGGGCGGCGAGCTCGCGCTCGGCCTCGCGGATCGAGCGGCCGACGGCGTCGTCGAGCTCGACCGGCAGGTCGGCGATCCGGCGGGCCGGGATGTCGGAGGCGACGTCGAGCTTGCGACGCCGGACGATGCCCATGTCGACGACGGCCTGCCGGGCCTTGGGGTAGAAGCTGTGGTCGGCCGGGGTCAGCTCGTTCTCCTCGAGCCTGGCCATCAGCCCGTTGAGCGGCTTCTTGTCGTCGATCCAGCCGAGGAACTCCCAGATCGCCCGGAAGTCCTCGATGTCGTTGATCAGCGGGGTGCCGGTGAGCGCCATCAGCAGCGGCCGCGGCACCCGGGTCCGGATCCGGCGCGAGAGCTCGAGCACGTGCTGGGAGCGCTGCGACTTCTTGTTCTTGATGAAGTGCGCCTCGTCGACGACCATCCCGCGGAAGCCGTGGTCGTCCATCCAGCCGACGTGCCGGTCGAGGACCTCGTAGTTGACGACCACGATGTCGGCGAAGCCGTCGATGTTCTGGCCGTCGCCGTGGATCACGGTGACCGAGCGGCGCGGGGTCCACAGCGCCGACTCGCGCGCCCAGTTGGTCTTCACCACGTTGGGTACGACGACCAGCAGCGGGAACGCGTCGGCGGCCTGGGCGGCCAGCAGCGCCTGCGCGGTCTTGCCGAGGCCGGGCTCGTCGGCGAGCAGGAAGGTGCGGTGGCCCTCCGCGGCGGCGCCGATGACCCGCTCCTGGTGGTGCATCAGCTCGAGGCCGTCGGGGGCCTGGACCGACGAGTGCTCGGGCAGCTCCATGTGGCTGGCGGCGCCGGGGGCGGCGTACTCGAAGGAGTTGAGCAGCGGGCCGATCAGCTCCCAGCCGACCAGGCGGCGCTCCTTCGGCATCGCCGGGGCGGCCGCGGAGAAGTCGGGGGTGAGGAACGGGTTGGCGAGCTGGCGCTGGATCACCGACTGCGGGACGACCTGCTTCTCGTTCTTCTCCGAGAACATGTCCGGCTCGGCGGGCTCCGGCTCGGGTTCGGGCTCCAGCCCTGCCTGCGCGATCATCCGGCGCCTCAGCTCGCGGGCGGCCTCGGAGACCTCGGCGTTCTCGTCGAGCAGGTGGAACAACGAGGGTTCGCGGGCGGCGGTCTGAGCCAGGATCGTGCCGATCCCGTCGAGCCGCTTCAGCTGCGCGTCGCGCTGGCCGTCGGAGAGCTCGGTGTCGGTGCGGACGCGAACGCGCTCCTCGCGCGCCAGCAGCGCGGCGACCTGGAACTTCGTCCGCTGTCCGCCGGTGATCTGGCCGCGCTGGACGCCGTTCTCCACCTCACGCACGGCCTTCGCGAGCACCGGCAAGATGCCGTCGTTGTCGCGCCGCCGCTGAGCGGTCCTGGTGCCGGACCGGCCCTGACCTCGTGCCAAGCCACTCTCCTCTGTACGTCTGCCGGACCGAGGTGAAGATCGACCGACGGCGGGTAGTCCCGCTGGTCGAAGGTGAAGCCCCACGCTCCGGCGCACCGACCGCGCTCGGCCCCCGTAATCCGGGGCGCCGGGGTTGGTGCTGCCACCACGATACCTCGTCGCATCCCGGGGCGCTGGTAGACCTGTCTCATGACCCTGCGCATCAGCGTCCGCGGGACCGCCGAGCGGTCCTTCCCGGCGGAGTCCGCGTCCGTCCCGATCCAGGTCTCGGTGGAGGCCGGTTCGCGCGACGACGCCTACCGGCAGGCCGCCGGGCTGCAGGGCGAGCTCGCGGCTTCCCTGGAGGCGCTCGCCGCGTCGGGCGGCGTACGCACCTGGTCCTCGGACCAGGTCACCGCCCACACCTGGCGCGAGCGGCATCGCGGCCGCGAGGTCGGCAGACCGCGGCACGTGGCCCAGGTCGGCGTACGCACGGAGTTCGTCGACATCGAGGCGCTCGACGGGTTCGTCGACGTCTGGCTGCCGCGCGAGAACGTCACCGTCGGCCACCTGCACTGGGACCTGACGCCCGACAGCCGCCGCCTCCGGGAGACGGAGGTCCGTCGCGAGGCGGTCGCCGACGCCGTCGCCAAGGCAGCCGACTACGCCTCGTCGTTCGGCTTCGCGCCGCCCACGCCGGTGCGGGTCGCCGACGAGGGGATGCATCTGGGGATGGTCCACGAAGCGTCCTTCTCGGCGAAGGAGTCGGACATGGATCAGCCCTCGATCTCGCTGGTGCCCGAGGAGATCCGGATCTACGTCACCGTCGAGGCGGAGTTCGTCGCCGACTAGCGGCGGCCTGCCGGGCCTTCTTCGCCGCCCGCTTGGCCTTCTCCTTCGCCCGCGAATTGTCGTAGTCCTCAGGAGTCTGGCGGTCCGACATCTTCGCGTGCTTCACCAGCTCGAGGAGGTCCTCCTCCACCGGCGGGTACGTCGCCACCGGCGTCATCCCGGCGAACACGACCCACAACGCCTGCTCGCCGTGCAGCTGACGCAGCACGGTGCCGTCCTCGAGCGTCCGGGCCTTGTCGAAGGCGAGCTTCTTGTTGACCGCCCGCGCGCGCGTGATCTTGACCTGCTCGATGGCCGGCTTGCCGCCCACCTTCCAGACCGCCGCCGCCTTCGGAGCATGCTTGACCGCGAGCTGGGCCGCCTTCTTGCCGGCCGGCACGAGGTTGCTCATGGTGTCGAGGGTATGACTAGGGGCCATGTACGACGAACAGGTCGCCCGCGCCGTGCAGACCTTCGCCGCGGCTCCGTTCGCGCTCCGGGTAGCCAGTCGCGCGGACGCGCCCGCGATTCTGGGGCTGTTCGACGAGGCCGTGGTGTGGCTGAACAGCGTCGGCAACACGCAGCAGTGGGGCACCACGCCGTTCTCCGGCGACCCGAAGCGCGCCGACGCCGTGACCGAGTGGTCCGGCTCCGGCGCCGCCGTGATCGCCTCGGTCGACGGCGAACCACTCGGGGCGATGGCGGTGGGCCAGGCGACGCCGTACGCGCCCCCAGCGACCGAGCCCGAGCTGTACGTCGTCGCTCTGGTCGCCCGGCACCACAGCGGCGCCGGGCGGGTGCTGCTCGGCTGCGCGGACGCGGTGGCCCGCGAGCTCGGCGTACACCTGCTGCGGGTGGACTGCTACGCCGGCGGCGACCAGGAGCTGGTCGGCTTCTACGAGTCCGCCGGCTTCACCCGCGCCGACACCTTCGACGTGAAGGGCTGGCCGGGCCAGGTGCTGGAGCGCCGGCTCGACTGAGTCAGGCGAAGGCGAGCGCGAGGCGTTCCTTGCGCAGCACCACGACGGATCCCCAGACCGTGACCGCCACGGCGAGCCCCGTCATGGTGAACATCGAGAGGCTCTTGAACAGCACGAAGTTCGGCGTGGACAGCGAGAGCAGCAGCCAGAGACCGACGCCGCCCTTGGCCAGGCAGACGGCGGCCCACATCGCGGTGAGCCGGCGGAAGAGGCGGCGTACCCGTGGCTGGGCGGCCATCCGCTCGTCCAACGGGTAGAAGTCCGCGGCCACCCGCGCCACGATCGGGCGGGTGGTGGTGAGCGAGACCAGGAACAGCAGCGCTACCGCTCCGTCGCTGATCAGCGGCTGGAGGAAGTAGACGAAGGTGTTGCCGGTCGAGAGCGTGAAGACGGTGCGGATGGTCAGCACCGTGGCCATGATCAGCAGCAGTCCGGACACCGGCAGCTCGGCAACGCGTCGGTACGCGATGGCGCCGTAGGTCCAGGTGAGGGCCGCGATGATCGCGACAGTGATGCCGACGGTGGTCAGCAGCACGTAGAACAGCGTCGCAGGCACGACCATCGCGATCAGCAGGCTCAGGGCGAGCCGGCGCATGATCGTCAGGAGGGGCGGGTGGTGATGCTCGACGGGTGGCTCAGTGAGAGCGGTGGTGGCCTTTCTCGGTAACAAGCTTCTCCATCCCGGAGGTGTCGTCTGCCTTCGCCTTCTTGTCGCGGCGCTTCTCTTTGATCGACTTGGAGCTCTTCTGGGACTTGTTCTGCCTCGGAGACTTGTCCGACATGGTGTGGCCCCTTAGTGGAACCGAGCTGGCTCCGGCTTTCGACAGTACGGCACGTTGCTCATCGCCGTGCTTCTTCGACGAGCAGGGGCACGCCTGTGGTGCGCCACCACTCAAGGTCGACCACCCCGCCAGACATCCCGCCGTGGTCGAGCTCTTTGCGGAAGACGCGCCGCTCGGGCTCGGTGTCGAGGTCCACGCCGACGATCTCGTTGAACGCGGTGACGTACGCCGCCTGGACGGCGTCGTCGCCCTCCGGAACGGGTACGCCGGCCAGCCGCTCCCGCATCGCGTTCCAGAGGTGCAGGTCCCCACGCCCGCCGTACTGGTGGACGTGGACGTCGAAGGCGTCAGCGAGGCTCTTGGGCATCACTCATTCTTGCCCTC
The DNA here is from genome assembly GCA_963809015.1 of uncultured Actinomycetota bacterium. Taxonomy (GTDB): domain Bacteria; phylum Actinomycetota; class Actinomycetes; order Propionibacteriales; family Nocardioidaceae; genus Nocardioides. Next base: position 20,809 of record CAWEHX010000008.1, on the reverse strand, counting down.
GAACACTCTCCAGGCGATCACGCCAACGATGATGATCGCGATGGCTGCGACTACCCACTGAGGTTCCATCAGTCCTCTCCCGTGTAGCGGTTGGCGACCAGCGGCTGCTGGTCGACCGGTACGCCGCGTTCGATCGTCCACGCGAGCCGGAGCAGGTTGCCGTGCGACCAGGTCAGCGGGGTGGCCGCGCGGGTGCCCTCGCCGGCCGGGCAGCAGGGCTTGCCGGTCGGCTTGCGGCCGTCCCAGACCTGCTCGGAGATCATCCCGCTCTCGCCGGCGGCGGCCGCCATGGCGGCGAGGTACGGCGCCCCGTCCTGCCCCGCGGAGACGGCGTACTCGCCGCGCTCGCCGGTCAGGATCGGCCAGCCCCGGCCGAGCGTGGTGAACGTGCCCGAGTCGGTGATGACCCACTCGCCGCCGGTGCGGGTCTCGCCGTACCCGTCGAAGTTGAAGCGGTGCCAGAACGGCCCGTTCGGGGTGTCCACCTTGAGCTTGTCGTCGACCACCGCGAGCGTGTTGGTGACCGCGGCGTCGTCGGCCGGCACCAGCCCGAACCGGACCAGGTTGAGGAAGCTCGGGTCGACGATCCGCCGCTGGTCGATGAGCTTCGGGCCGCCGTCGCCCATGGGGTACGGCGACTTGGTGCCGGGCTTGCCGTTCTTCGTCAGCCGCAGGTAGTACGGCGCGTCGCTCAGCGGGCCGTTGCGGGTGACCGTCCAGTCGTCGACCTTGCGCTGCCAGCGGTCGGCGAGCTCGAGCCACTTCTTGGCGAGGTCCTTGCGGCCGTGCTTCTTGGCGATGTCGGCGGCGCAGACGAGACCGGAGATCTGCGCGGCGATGGAGTTGGGCGAGTAGCCGGACTGGTTCTCCCAGCGCTCCTGCGGTGAGTACGGCGCCCGCAGCCCGGTCTCCTCGTCCCGGAAGTTCGTCAGGAAGGTGGCCGCCTTGCGCACGCCCTTCCACGTCTTCGCGCCGGTGCGGCCGACCAGCCGGGCGAGCACGATCGGCAGCGCCACCTCGTCGAGCTGCAGCTCGCTCCACACGGGCTTGCCGCGGACGTCGGAGTTCTGCGGGAACGAGCCGTCCTTCTTCTGCTGCACCTCGAACAGCCAGTCCACGATCCGCCGCGCCGCCGCCTTGTCGCCGGCGGCCCACAGCGCGGTGGCGAACTCGTAGGAGTCGCGCGACCACACCAGGTGGTAGGCGCCCGACGGCTTGCTCAGGTCGGGGACCTGGTTGCCCCACACCCAGGGCGCCGACGGCGACGCGATCACCGCGCCGGGGTTCAGCTTGTCCTCCGAGGCGGCGACGACCAGAGCGGAGGCGAGGTACTCGTCTTCGATGCCGCTCGCGCTGGCCGGCGGGTCCTTCAGCTCGTCGAGGTAGCCGTGCCAGCCGGCGTCGTACGCCTGCGCGGCGTTGGCGTATCCCCAGGTCTTGCTGCGCTTGGCCTGGTGGAACGCGCGGCCGCGGAGCGGCCGAAGCCCAGGGTGAGGGTCGCGTTCTGACCCTGGATCCGCGCCCGCTGTACGACGTCACCCGGGCCGTTGCTGGTGGACAGGTCCTTGAGCGTGGGGTGGGCGACCAGCGCCGTGCTCACCCGGTCGTCGGTCGCGATCAGGGCGTTGCCTCTCGTCGAGCCGCGGTCGTCGCTGCCGTCGTTGGCGAGCGCGGGGTCGTACACGACCCGCATCGAGTAGTGGCCGTCGTCGAGCGACTCCAGCGCGAGCCGGACGACGTACGCATCACGGCGCGGGTCGGTCACGTGGGTCGCGGTGAGCTGGTACTTGCCGTCCTTGTCGGTGTGGGTCTGGACGAACCGCAGGCTCCTCGGGTCCGGCCGCTCGACGGTCGTGTTCATGTCTGCGGGGCCGTCGGTGAAGGTCCGGTCGCTGTCGGTGACCCGGATCTCCAGGCTGCGCACGCTCGGCGTGGAGAGGTCGGGGTAGAAGACCTCGCTGGTCCGACCGCCCTGCAGCGTGAACCACACGTTGCTGGCCCGCGTCCGCGAGGTCCCGAAGCCGGTCTTGTCGGCCTCGGTCCAGTCACGTTGCTTGCCGTCCTTGGCTGCCGGCGGCGGGGCCGCGTCGGACGTGGGCAGCGTGGCGACCGAGCCGGTGACGGCGACTCCGATGGCGACGGTTCCTGCGAGCAGGCGTAGTGACATGCGTCCTCCCGAGATTTATCGAGCGGTACCCACGGCTGCCAGACTCATCACGTGCAGGTCGTGCAGCTCGGATTCGCGCCCGTGAAGGGCACCCGACACCTACCGCGCGACGAGATCGTCTTCGATGAGCGCGGACCCGTCGGTGACCGCGCGTTCGTGGTCGTCGACGTCGACCGCCGCAAGGTGCAGCGCACCCTCTCCAACCGCACGTTGGTGCAGGTCCAGGCGCACTGGGACGGCGAGACGCTCGGGCTGGAGCTGCCGTCCGGCGAGTCCGTCTCCGCCCCCGCTCCCCTGACCGGCGACACCGTGACCTGCGAGTACTGGAACCGTCGGGTCACCCACGTCCTCACCCGTGGCCCGCACTCCGAGCTGCTGTCCGACCACCTCGGCAAGCCGGTCCGCCTGGCCGCCTCACCCCGCGGTGGCGCGGTGTACGGCGCCCCGGTCAGCATCATGTCGACCGCCTCCCTCCGCGACCTGGGGTCGCGTACCGGCCGCGACGACCTGATCGAGACCGCCTCCCGGTTCCGGATGACGATGGTCGTCGACGCCGGCGACGAGCCGTACGTCGAGGACTCCTGGTTCGGCCGCGAGCTCACGCTCGGCTCGGCCGTCGTCCGGGTCCGCACCGCCGTCGGCCGCTGCGCCCAGATCGACATGGACCCCGCCACCGGCGACAAGGACGGCTCGCTGCTCAAGGCGCTGGCCGACTACCGCCCGGACACCGGCGGCGAGCCCTGGCTCGGCGTGGATGCCGAGGTCGTCGTACCGGGCAGGCTGCGGCTCGGGTCGGTGGTTGAGGTGCGAGGAGCGCCAGCGACGAGCCCAGTCGGTGGTTGAGGTGCGAGGAGCGCCAGCGACGAGCCCAGTCGGTGGTTGAGGTGCGAGGAGCGCCAGCGACGAGCCCAGTCGGTGGTTGAGGTGCGAGGAGCGCCAGCGACGAGCCTCGAAACCACCGACGCCACTCACTCCACCGGCTGAACCCAGTCCTTCGCCATGTTCGCGCCGGTCCCGAGTGACCCCGGCGCGACCAGCCACGGATCGTCATCGGTCAGTGCGCGCGCGGCGTGTGCGCCCGCGAAGGTCGTCATGAACAGCAATGCCGCCAACAGCGGCGACCCCGAGATTCCGCTTGTTCAACATGCAGATATTGAACGCGGATCACGACGCCCGCCGACACCACCGATTCGGGATCTGTGGATAACCAACCCGGAGCCGCTCCTACAGCACCTCGATCCTCGCCCCATGCCCGGTGGTCCGCGCGAGTCGCGCGTCTCGCGTGAGAAGTGCGCAGTCGAGCCCCTGCGCCAGGACCACATAGGCGGCGTCGTAGGCGGAGAGTCGGTCACGCAATCGGTACGCACTCAGCCGGAGCGAATCCGAGCACGCCCAACGGTGGATCGGCAGGTCCTCGAAGTCCGTCAACAGCTCCTCAGCTCGGCCCGCATCAAGGTGCCCGCCGAGCGTCAGACCGCGCAGGGCGCTGACGACCTCGTAGTCGAGGAGCTCCGGTGCGTGCAGTTCCTCACTGGTCAGACGGTCCCGCAGTTCGTCGACGTCTCTCAGCCCGCTGAGCGCGTCAACGACGGCTGATGCGTCGACGACGATCACCCGCGCTCCCGCTCCGCACGAGCGTCGCGAATCGCCTCGACAGCCGAGCCGTCCGCGCGATCGTTCCGCGCTGCCGCTCTGCGCAAGACCTCGGCGACTGTGGGTCGGGCTGCCTCGCGCTCGAGCAGGTTCAACAGATAGGTGTTGAACGAGTCGCCCTGAGAGCGCGCCCGCGCCTTCAGGGTGCGACGAGTCTCCTCAGGGACGTTTCGGATCTGGACGTAGGAACTCACGGAGGACAGTTTAGTGGATTCTGCACTAATCTGAATCATTCCAGCCGCTCCGCTCCCACACGCCCTCCCGAGATCGTTGAGAGCGTCACCGTAGGTGCCGGCACGGACACCTACTCGCGGTGGTTGGGCGGGCTGTGGATGAGGTCAGCGGCGGTCCGCCGATCTGGGCAATTGTGGCGACATGACCGACGAGATACCTCCACTCAGACGACCAGAAGACACGCCACCCATCCGCTCGCAAGCCGATCTGTACCAACACTGGCGTGCCCTCATGGGCGAGCTGGGCTTCAGCGCTCCGCAGCTCTGGTTCCTGCTGCTGGACGCCGACGGCAGGTGCACGCCAGTTGTCCAGAAGCTCGACGAGATTCCCGATGTACCGGAAGCGGAAGTGCTTGCCAATCTGATGACAGTGTGCCGAGGGCTCCTCGACCAAGTGCTTCCCGGCGGCAGCGTCGCGTTCCTCCGGGCGCGCCCCGGGCCTGCCGGACTCACGGCCTCGGATCGGGTCTGGGCATCCCGGCTCAGCGAGGCCGCGCGCGCTCACGATGTCGCGTGCCATCCGGTCCACCTGGCCAACGACCAGGAGATCCGCGTCTTCACCCCCGACGACGAGATCGCCAGCGCCTGATTCGACAGATCCGTGTTGAAAACGGCCACGACCGGTGCCGTCAGCTCACTCGAGGGGATGAAGCCTGCATGGGGCATGCCTCGGGGATGCCCCGCGTGTTTTCTGACGGCCACCGGTCGTGACGTCTTCGACGGTAGGCAACCAGGCTGTGGAGAGGGTTTGCAGAACCTGAGAAATCGTTGACAGTGGCGGAGTGCACATGGGGTTCCGCACCGGTCTGATCGTGCTGACGACTGCGCTCGCCCTGCTGCCGCCCGGTGCCAGCGCCGCAGCGGCGGACCGGACCGCGCCCACGCTGCTCGGGTTCCACGTCGACGACAGCGTGGTGGGAGCGGGCGACCTCCTGAGCATCGACTACGCGTTCGCCGACGACTCGAGCACCGCCCTCAGCCTGGTCGCCTTCGAGTTCGTGGACCCTGAAGGGCGCAAGCGCTCGCTGTACGGCTACAAATGGCCGCTCACCGGATCCCTGAGCCTGGTCGTCCCAGGCGAATGGGTGGCGGGCAGCCTACACCCTGCAGAACGTCTACGGCGCCGACGCGTCGCTCAACCTCATCCAGTACTCCCGCGACGCGCAGACCCTGATCACCCCCGCCGAGGCCGAGGGTCCGAGCGGACACGACTTCGACTTCGCCGCCTCCGACCTCACCGTCGAGGCCCGTGCACCCGCGGCACCGACGAACGTCACGGCTCGTGCAGGCAACGGCTCGGTCTCGGTGAAGTGGCGCGCGGCTCCCGCCAACGGCTCACCGCTGACGGAGTACGTCGTCGCGCTCGAGCCCGGCGGCCACGAGGTGACTGTCCCGGCACCCGCCACCACCGCCGAGGTGGACGGCCTGGAGAACGGGACGTCGTACACGGTCGTGGTGCGCGCAACCAACGCGATCGGCACCTCCCCCGACTCCCTGCCGAGCCCACCGGTCACGCCCGCGACCATCCCCGATCGGGTCGCGAGGCCGAAGGTGACGGTCAAGGCGCAGCGCGTGATCGTGCGGTGGCAGGCACCGCCGAACGGCGGATCCCGGCTGACCGGCTACCGGGTGACCCTGAGCGGCGACACGACGCGGGTGCCCGCCTCACAACGCGGGCTGAACCAGCGGCTGAAGCCCGGTCGGTACCGGATCCGCGTCGCCGCCGTGAACGGCATGGGAAGGGGTCCGGCCAGTCCTGCCGTGACGTTCCGGGTCCGCAGGGACCACTGGATGCCCGGGTGACTGCCGATGATCCGTAGGAGCTAGATCAAGCCCGGTCGAGCCGTCGCGCGAGGTACGGCGCGGTCGCACTCCCCTTGGCCCGCGCCACGTCCTCCGGGGTGCCGGTCGCGACCACCTGACCACCCGCATCTCCCCCGCCCGGGCCGAGGTCGATGACCCAGTCGGCGGTGGCGATCGCGTCGAGGTCGTGCTCGACCAGGACCACTGTGTTGCCGGCATCCGCTCGACGCGTCCTCAGGGACAAGCTTCACCCTCTTTGACGACGTAGAAGATGATGTCTGTGTCGTAGTCGAAGATGGCGCCCGGCTGCGGCGTTTGTGAGCAGACGATCCATCCCGAGTCGAGCATCTGGAAGCGCCCAGCACCCGTGGCGTCCTCACTGCTTGAGTAGAAGAGGAAGTTGTCTGTGATGGACTGAAGGTGGTCCTGAGCGAACTGCAAGTCGTTGCCAGTCTCATCGGGCATCTCAAAGGTGTCGACACCATCGGCACTTGGTTGACTTGCCTTCTTGGTCGGCTTTGGCTTGTTTGTCTTCGCTGTCTTGGGTTCAGATTCCGGGTCGGGCTCAGATGTGACCGTGACAGTCTCGGCCGGTGTGGCACTGGTTTCAGAGGCGTTGTCCGGGTCTTCGGCTCCACACGCCGATACCGTCAGGAGCGCTGCAGCGCCTACAGCCAACTGGATTCGCATGATCGAAAGTGTGCGGGTTGCCATCGATTCGTTCTCGCTTCGTTAGATAGTGACCGATCGCTCGGAAGCAGTGCCGATCTAGTACGCCTTGTTCGCGCCGTAAGTTGCCTGCTCGTAGGTGAAGCCTTCATACACCAGCTGATCGATCAGGCCTTGGAGAGAGAAACTCGTGTAGTCGAGGTAGGACTTCGCGGACTTGAATGCCTGCTGGTTCCAGTCGACCTTTAGATAGTCGACGGCGAAGGTCGCGTCCTCGGTCTTGTAATCCTCGTACTCCAGTTGCTCGATCAGACCCGACCGCGAGAACGCGGTGTAGTCGAGATACGACGCCGCTGCGTCAATCGCGTTCTCCATCGCGGCAGTGATCTTCGATCGAGTCGGGTCGGCGGGGAACACGTCCTCGGAGTCCGCAACGTTGTCGCCGTCCGAGTCCTTGCTGTACCGGTCGTCCTTAGGGAAGTCGTCGAGCTGATCGGCGACACCATCGCCGTCGGTGTCCTTGCTGTACTGAGCGTCTTTGGGGAAGTCGTCTTTGTAGTCCGGGACGCCGTCCTTGTCGGTGTCGACGTCATCCCGCGTCTGGATCTTGCGATCCTCCGGGCGGTAGTCCTGATAGTCCGGGAAGCCGTCACGGTCGGTGTCGACGTCATCCTCCGTCTGGACCTGAGCGTCGGCGGGGTCAAGGTCGTCCTCGTCGAACCCGCCGTCGCCTCGGTGTCGACAGGCTCGGGTTCGGAGACTGGAGTCGTGTCCGCACGCGGGAGGTCCGCGGCCTCCGTCGAGTTGTCGGACGCCTCGGGAGAGTCCTCATCTGTTCCGGCGAGGGCGCCAACGACTGTCAAAAACACTATGAAGGCCAAAATCCCAGTGACGACCTTGTGGCGTAGGAACCAGTTGGCCTGCGAGCTGCCGCCCGCTGCACCGATCGGAGGCGCCTCAACGCGCGGGGAGGGGGCAGATTGCTGCTCAAAATTGCCTGGGGCCGTGTGCTTGATCCGCTGCTGCCGTCCCCGCCGCGTTGACCGCTTCCCTCGCTGTCTGGATCCCAGCCGGGAGGAGGGGTCGCGTTCATTGTCTGGAATCCCTTGAGAGTTGTCCGAAGGCTCGGACTTGTAAGGACCCGAACTTAGAGCCGCGAGGAAGCTGCTGCAGGGGAACCGCGGCTGAGTAGACCGTTGGCGGGAAGAAATGACCCGATAGGACTACTCGCAGTTCCAGGTAGCCCAGACCCACGGCAACAATGAGCGCGGGTCTGATGCCGGCTTCACGACTACAGCGGCTGACTCTCGGCGAGGAACCACTGCAGTTGACCTGACGAAACGAGGGGACCGCGAGTCGCATCGGTCTCGAATCGGCCCAGCGCAGTGACAGACTGCGTCAATGCCACGGAAGATCCTGGTCGTTTCCAGCGTGGGGGACGCGGTCGATTTCGTCGAGGTTCCTGCTTCAAGCGAGAACGAACTTCAGACGGTCATGCTGAACAATCCTCAGTTGTTTCCAGCGAAGGACCTTGGACTCAACGACGACCTCTTGGTGGTAGGTCGAGAAACGCCGCTCGCTTCCGGGCTCATTGACCTCCTGTGTTTGTCCAGCAGCGGTGAGATCGTGATCATCGAGTTCAAGACGGGACCCAAGAATCCCGACTTTCGGCATGCACTGGCCCAGGTGATCGACTACGGGTCGGACCTCTGGCAGCTGTCCGACTGGAAGGAGTTCGACCAAGGGGTCGTGCACCGGTACTTGAACGGCCCCCACGTCGAGAAGGCGTTCAAGGATTGCCACGACCTACTGAAGCCGCCCCGAAGGCGTGGGCTCTGGACCCCCAGCGGTGGGACGTCTTGATAGTCGACTCGACAAGCTCCTGGCGCCAGTGACCTCCACTTTGTCGTGGCCGCACAACGGTTCACTGTGGCGACGAACAGCTGTGCGCTACCTCGAGTCGACCATCCGCCGGTACTACTTGTCGCAGCTATCGACCGAGGCTCCGGCCAGACGGGTACGCTGGTCGACTAGTCAGCAGCCGGCCGCGAGCTCCTCGTCGGAGGGGGCGCCGTGTCGCAGGCTTCGGAAGACGACTTCCTTGATCGGATTCACGATCCGGAGTATCGCGAGGCGATGAGTGAGGTCTTTGCGACGGTAAATGCTCTCGGCCTGAGCGTGGCCTGGGGCAGCAAGGGCGCCTCTATCCGACTCAGGTCGCCAGATCGAGACGACTCCAGCTCGGTTGGGTGGGTCCTCGTCGAGCACCTGGCTTGACCAGCGTGGACTCTGCGCGCGAGCCGGACACCCTCAGTGACCCGTGACCACGCAGGCGGGATCCTCAACTTGTGAAACCGTCAGCGGTGCCAGGGGCCTCGTGTCCGGGGACACTCCTAGCAACGATTTTCGAGCCAGCTCCTCATCGGGGATCGCGCACGAGTCTTTGTTGCTCCAGTCGCTGACAGGTCGCGTCCCTGCCGACCACGTAGGTCCGCTCGTGCGCCGACTGCTGGCCACCTTCGACGCCCGGACCGCACGACGGTAAGCACCCGGCCCCAGCGGCCTCGCTCCGCTCGGCGCAGGGCCGATGCCGACGCGGCGAACCCAGTCCAGCGCGCTCGTACGACGTCGAGGTCGCGCCTCCACGACGAACAGCGAGTGCCCGCCGGTCTCCTTGCCACGCGGTCCACGGACGTCGCCAGTCGGGGCCTCGGTCGTCGGCCGGGTCAGGCCCGCGGAGAGTTCGTCCTGGACGTAGAGACGCCGATCTGTCCGGAAGTGGAGCTCCTGATTCGTCGAACCGACCCACGGCCTCACCAGATCAGGAGAGTCCGCGAGGTACGGCCCGTCAACCAGCAGATCGGTTGCCGCCAGCAAATCGACAGCCCCTGGCGGCGCCTCAGCACTGCTCAACTGGGCTCTGCGGTATCCGGTGAACACCATCACCGATAGGCCTTGGGCCCGGACCAGCCGGGAGAACAGTGCGAATGCTGGAGCCTGTTCGAATGGTTCGCCACCGAGCAAAGTCACGCCCTGTGCCCCGGAGGCTGCCGCTCTGTTGGCCAGCTGCTCGACGCCCGTGACCTTGCCGCTTTCGGTCGACCACAAGTGAGGGTTGAAGCATCCATCACAGCGCAGAGTGCACCCGGCGCTCCACACGGCGAACCTGACGCCGGGGCCTTCAGCCGAGGTGCTCTCGATCACCGCCGCCACTCGAAGGTCGGCGCTAGAAGTCGAGGACACGTCCAGAGGACCAGCTCGACGGAGGCGGCGGCGCCTGGCCGCCACCGAAGGTGATCCGGTTCCGGAACCGGACCAGTTCGTGGGGCTGCAGTCCAGCGCCCGAAACGAGATCCTCGAGATTCGCATAGCGTCCGTTAACTGCTCGACCCTCGACCACACGCGCAGCAATCTCCGGGCTGACAGCCAACTTGGCGACCAGTTGCTCTGCGGTAGCGGCGTTGACGTCAACACTCTGGGTAGACGACGAGGCTGCTGTGGGCTGATGAGCCATCCGTGCGGGCTGTTGATGCCTTGGGGCAGCGGGAGGCTGGTACGACGGCTGGACGACGGGAGGCTGCGAGCTCCCCTCGGGTGGGCCACCGTAGTAGTCGGCACCGCTGACCCCTAGAAATCCTTGCTGTTCGGCTGAGGGCGGCGCCGGCGGTGCACCAACCGATCGCGAAACGCCGATGTCCCCGTGCAGCACCTGACGCTCGGCGACCTTGACCAGATAGTCACGGTTCCAAATCCCAGCGACCACCGCCCCACCGATCATAGATACGAGCACCGCGACGGCACCAGATCGGCCAAGATCGTATCGCGTTCGTTGTCGTCCGTGATCAGGATGAAGCCGGCAACCACAAAGGCGCCGAAGACGGCAGCTGCGATTCCATATCGACGGTCCCTGGTCCGGACCCAGGCGAATACAAAGCCGAGCCAACCCAGGAAGCCGAAGCTAATGAGCGGCGCCCACACCTCACCGCGAGTGCCTCCGGCGCCACGACACTCGCAGCCCTGTAGCTGCCCCAATACTGACCGAGCTCACGGGTCACACCTTCGTTCGTCGTCAGGGGGGTCTGGTCGTACTCCTCCGTGAACGAGCTGGAGTAGGCCGTCGCCTCGAGCAGGTCTTCGAGCGTCCGATCTGATCCAGAACCGCAGGACCCTTTATGCACCGGTCTCACCTTGGATGCCGGCCGGAGAAACGCGCATGACCCCTGCTTGCGCTCGTTCATGCCTGTGCCTGCGTGACGTTCAGAACCATGGTCACAGTCTCGTCCTCCTCGACGGTCTCTGACTCAATATTCATTCCAGCGGCCGGCGCGCGTTCGCGCAACCGCTGCACCAGCGACTGCAGAACACGTTTCCCGTAGTAGACGTAGTCTTGGCGGACCATTCGGTCGCCCGCTCAACGCTCGATGTCCTGGGTGAAATGCGCCGACCAGATGCCCTCTGAGTTCCTGCGGAACACACCCTGGTTCTGGGGCCAGGTCACCGCGGGCTGCTCGTCGTTGTGAACAGCAGCGTCGCGCCTTCTTCTTCAACGCCTGGCTACGGTTCGCCTCTCGCATTCGAGCCGAGCCCTGACGACTGCGCCCTGCTCAGTTTCGAACGCTTCCTGCCACGCTGACCGTGATGGCCAAGGGTCGATGCACCTTCACGAATGCTCAGCGACGGGTCCGGGACCAGCCGGTCGCCCCGGTGTCGTCGTGGACGCCGCCAAGGCCGTTGGTCAGCGCCGGGGGCTGAGTCGTGGCTGGGCCGCCGCAGGCGCGTGACCGGAACGGTCTTCGGTCGGAGTTGCGGCCACGGCCCCGGTCGCGGCCCAGGTACGTACGGCGGCGATGTTTCGGCCTGAGTAGAGCTCATCCGCAGCAAGTTGGACAGGGTGCGTCGAGGTCTGCCGTCTCCAAAGCGCGGCGCTCGGCATAGGCGTCGACGAGCGCAGCGACGTCTGGCTGCTCGATCTCGGCGCCCGAGTAGCCCTCGCCGACCTCGCGCCAGCCGGTCGATGAGGTCCTCGGCATGAGGAGTCGCCGCCGTCCACGTTGCTGCTGATGCAGTCGCTTGCTGAGGTGCAGCCTCCAGATGTCACGTCGTTCGTCTGGGTGGGCAGGTCGATGAAGAAGATCTCGTCGAAGCGGCCCTTGCGCAGGAACTCCGGGCGGCAGGCGGTCGACCTTGTTGGCCGTCGCGATCACGAAAACCGGTGTGGTCTTCTCCTGCATCCAGGTCAGGAAGGACCCGAAGACCCGTGCTAGACGTCCCCGAGTCTCCGCCGCCGCCGGATCCCCGAGAAGCCCTTCTCGATCTCGTCGAGCCAAAGGATGCACGGCGCAGTTGCCTCCGCCGTGCGCATTGCCGTGCGCATGTTCTGCTCGCTCGAGCCGACCAGCCCAGAGAAGACCTTGCCGATGTCGAGCCGAAGCAGCGGCAGCTCCCAGGCCGCGGCTACCGCCTTGGCGGTCAACGACTTGCCACAGCCGGGGACTCCGGTCATCAGGACGCCCTTTGGCGCAGGCATCCCGTACTCCGCGGCCTCCTCCATCCAAGAGTTGTTGCGCTTCTCGAGCCAGCGCTTCAGATTCTGCAGACCCCCGACGTCGTCCAAGCTGAGGTCGACCGTGATGAACTCCAGCAGCCGGCCTTGCGGATGGACTGCTTCTTCTCCTCCAGGTCGACGCGGACGTCGTCGTTGGCCAGCACCCCGTCGTGACCATCGCGCGTGCGAACGCGTTGGTTGCCTCGTGCAGCGTGAGTCCGAGCGCCGCCTTAGCGAGACGTTCGCGACCCATCGTCGACCTCGATCCGGATGCGGCTGTCCACCTGCCGTGTTTGCCGCGATCATGCTCGTCGAGGACACCGCGGATCTCCTGCTCACCGGGAAGAGGGAAGTCGACGACGGTGAATCTTTGTCCAACTCCGGTCGGGATTCGCAGCACCGGGGCGACAATGATCAGCGCTCGAGGTGCTCCACCGGCGGCGCTGAAGGAGGCCGAGACGTCTCGGACATAGACGTACCAGTCGTCGGGTCCGCCGAACGGTGGTCCTCGCCCAGTGAGCGTGCAGGTCGAGCATGACGAAACACCGGGCTGTTCCTGTCGAAGCAACCCCTCGCAGTGCCTTGCGCGGCTCAACCGTTCCGCCCTGGCCGCTGCCGTCTGGGGCGACGAAGCCGCGGGTGATGCTCCAGACATGGACGGCCGTTGGGTTCCACCGGAGGTTCTCACCGGCGGCTACGGCCTGCACCGTCTCCAGAACCCGATGTTCTTCGAACGACTCACGTAGAGGATCGGAAAGCGAGCGGCGAGGAACAGCGCAAGGGTACTCCTCGAACGATTTCGCGTCATTGTCATCTCAGGCCCTTCTCGGTTCACGCGAAGCTACATCCTCCAGGAAAGGGCACGAAGTTCGGCTGGGTTAGCGCAGGCATGGCAGACCTGAAGATGCCATGGCCGCACCCCGATCCACGTCTCGTACCCCGGCGGCGTTGCACAAGCCTCTCCCGCGGCGGCCCGCTAGAGTTCAGGGCCGGTTGCGCCCCAGGTCGTCGTGCGCCTGCACCCACTCCTCCGCGACGACCGCCGACCCGAGCGACACCTCGCCGGCCAGCACGGTCGCGGCGACGATCTCGGCCAGCTTGAGCACCTTGCCCGAGCCGTAGCAGCCGAGCATCTCCAGGCACTCGCGCTGGGTGGCCAGTCCGGTGCCGCCGCCGTACGTCGCGATGATCAGCGACGGCAGCGTCACCGACGCGTAGAAGTCACCGTTGGGCAGCAGCTCCGAGAAGCCGTAGAGCGCCGACGACTCCGCGACGTTGGCGACGTCCTGGCCGGTGGCGATGAACATCGCGGTGATGCCGTTGGCGGAGTGGTTTCCGTTGTTGTTGGTGACCGACATGATCGAGCCGAGCTGGCCGCGCATCCGGGCGGCGTACAGCTTGTCGGTGCTGACGTGCATCTGCTCCTCGACCAGCGCGGCCGGCAGCGTGATCTCGGCGACGACCCGCTTGCCGCGGGTGTGCAGCATGTTGACGACCGAGGTCTTCTTGTCGGTGGCGAACTGGCCCTCGAGCAGGAAGTGCAGCTCGTGCGGGTAGTTCTGCTTGATCCAGGCGCAGGCCGCGAACGTCGCCTTGCCGGTCATGTTCTGCCCGGCCGCGTCGCCGGTGGAGTAGTTGAACCGCGTGTAGAGGAGCTTGGAGACCGGGAACTGCTGGATCTCGAGCAGCTTCCCCGAGCTCGTGGTCTCCTGCGCAGCGGCGGCGATGTTGTCGAAGTTCTCGCGGAGCCAGACCGCGAACGCCTTCGCCTCCCGCGCGTTGTTGAAGCTGAACACCGGCGCCCGCTGCATCCGGTCGTCGAGCACCGTCGTGGTGATCCCGCCGGCCTCCCGGCACAGCTTCATGCCCCGGCTGTACGACGCGACCAGCGTGCCCTCGGTGGTCGCGAGCGGGACGAAGTACTCCCCCTGCGCGTGCTCGCCGTTGACCAGCACCGGCCCGGCCAGCCCGATCGGCACCTGCGCGACCCCGAAGAAGTTCTCGATGTTGCCCGGCAGCGTGCCCGGGTCCAGCGAGTAGTGAGCGACGTGCTCGACCGGAGCACCGGTCTGCTCGCGGACGAACTCCTGGCGCGCCTTGATCGGCGCGGGCGCGTAGTCGTTCTCTTTGTCGCGCGGGATCTTGCGGTCGGTCATGGGATGGAGGATGTCAGCCTCAAGCCCCACGCGCAGACGGTCTCGCGGCGGACTAGACGCAATCAGCAAGAACCTGCGCGTGCCCGGCACCTCCGGTTACGTTGCCCCGGCATCCCAGGCTTTCGAGCCCACCCCCGACGTGAGGCGTGATCATCATGACTGACACCAACCCGAGCCAAGACCCCGTTCCGCCCCCGCCGCCTCCGGCTCCGGCAGCCCCCGGCTACGCACCGATGGCCGCCATGGGTCAGGGCCCCGGCTCCATCGGCAAGGTCCGCAGCACCGGCACGTGCGTCCTCCTCATGATCGTCACGCTCGGCATCTACGGGCTGTTCTGGTGGTACAACACCCACGAGGAGATGAAGCGGCACAGCGGCCAGGGCCTCGGCGGCATCCTCGCGTTCGTGATCGCCTTCTTCTTCGGGATCGTGATGCCGTTCATCACCTCGAGCGAGGTCGCCGGCCTCTACCGCCGCGCCGGACGGCCCGAGCCCGTCACCGCGATGACGGGCCTCTGGTACTTCCCGGGCGCGATCATCATCGTCGGGCCGATCATCTGGTTCGTGAAGACCAACGGCGCGCTGAACGAGTACTGGAAGTCGATGGGCGCGACGGCCTAGTCGAAAGGCTCGGCCACCCACGCGCTGAACACCGGCACCCCACGCCACGCCTCGGGGCCGTCGTCCATCGCGCAGCGGGCCAGCACGGCGTACGGGCGGTCGAACCGGATCTCCACCCGCCGCACCAGGACGTCGTGGAACGCCGGCATGCCCGCCGCCCGCATGCCCGACCGCGGTCACGGCGGCCGCCTTGAACCCGGTCCGCGTGTACGACGCCACCGCCGCCTGCCGCGCCTCGAACGAGACCGGCTGGTCCTCGGGCCGCGCGAACCCGCTCAGCGTCTCGAACACCTCCGCCATCCCGGGTGCGCCGCTGAGGTCGTGGTCGCTCTTCGCCGACCAGGCGGGTAAGTAGGTCTGCCACTCCTCCTGTACGTCGGCGCCGCTGCGTCGCTCGTGCCGCTCGCTGACGGTCCAGGCGTGCCCGTCGGTCAGCTCCTCGATGGGGATGCGTCGAGCCGGTGACTCGTCACCGGCCAGCATCGCCGCCACCTCGTAGGCGGCGGCCAGCGACCCGATCCGGCGGTACGTCGTCCGCGCGCGATCACGCTGAACACGTCCAGCGCGGACGACGACGGCGGCGCCGCCACGGCCACCAGTCCGGCTGCCTCGGTCTCGGCGACGAGCTGGATCCCGTCGCCGAACGTGAGCAGCCCGTCGACCTCCGCCAAGGGCTGCACCCAGCTGATGTCGGTCGCCAGCGCCGAGGCCAGGATCAGCCGAGTCAGCTCGTCGATCTCGATCGGGAACTCCTCGATCATCCCCTGGGTCCGCTCCCGCGCCCACGCGTCCGCGTCGGCCTTGCTCGGCACCGGACCACGCTCGACCGCGCTGGGTAGACCCTTCGCCCACTCCTCGAACGACGGCCCGAGCTGCCGGTCCCACACGGCCGCGGCTGCCGCGACTGCTGGGTGCGGATTCGACAGCAGCTCCGCCGCCCGCGCGGCCACGACTTCGGCGTCGGCCCCAAGCACAGCCCTCAGCTCCTCGGCAGCGCCGCCTCGCGCAGCTGGAGCGACCAGGGCCAGGAGCAACCACAGCCCGGCCGGCGACGCCACCGCGTGCTCGGTCAGAACCAACGGGTCGAGGCGACCGCCGTACTGCGCAATCAGCTCGCGCGTGGAGAGCTCTGGCATGCCGCCGACGCTAGCGGCAGGAGCCGGGGATCAGCCGCAGTTGTCGCAGTCCCCAGTGGCGGGAACGGCCATGTTGCAGTTCGGGCAGACGTCGGCTTCCTTGGTCTGGGCTGCCGTCCGGCGGAGGCGCGAGCGCGCCTCGGCGTACTTCGGAACCAACGCGGCCCTCCCGCCATGGTCGGGCATCTCCGCACCGAAGTGGCGGTAGCAGTCGAGTCGCTCCTGAGCGGCGTGATCGTCGGGGTCCCCCACGATCTCCTTCTTGCCGCGGATCTCGGTGACCGCGACGGCGTAGCTGTCACCCACGCTGCCATCCGCGTTGACGCAGAGCGACGACAGCAGCGGCTCGTCCTGGCTGGCGCACTCGCGAGCGACTCGTGCGAGCACCTCGCCGATCCAGTAGTGCTGCTGCTGCTTGGTGCGGATGCCCGACGACATCTGCACCAGGCCGGCGAGCTCCTTCTGGGTCACCAGGCCGTGGTAGCGCTTCGCGACCTCTCTGAGCGCTTCGTGGGCATGGGTCGCCCAAGCGGCCTGCGCTTCCTCGGTGCCCACCTCCGACGCTTCTCGCCACTCGCCATTGTCGGGGCGGTCGAACTTCATCGCGGTCGCCGAGATCGGGAAAACCGTGAAGCCAAGCTCGGTCAGCGCGTGAGGGGTCCTGTCGACGCCGTCCTCGAACTCAGGCCACTGAGCCTTCTTGCCCTCGGCATGGCGCAGAGCGACGCCCAGGATCGCCCTCGAGTCGTAGCTCTTGCCCTGATCCCAGAGCAAGTACTCCTTCGAAGGGCCGAAGCCGTAGCGGCGGACGAAGGCGTCCCCGCCCATGGCGTCGTACTCCTCGATGGCCGCTTTCACGTGTTCTGCTCGTACGTCTTCGAAGAGGGCCATGCTTTGAATCTAGGTTGTCGCGTCCTCACAAGCGAATGCTGAGGCTGAATGCCCAGGAGCCGCCCCGGGGAGCGCGCCAGGAGGCCCGTCCAGGTCAGGCCCTTCGGCATCCGACGCGGTGGCGCCCCCTCCGTCGCTCCGCAACCACTTCGACCCCGAAGTAGACGCCGGCACCCACGACTCCTGCCAGTACGACGGGTGCCGCGACCAGCGTGGCGGTCCCGGCGACCATGCCCCCGCCGGCAAGGGTGCCGATGGTCGCCAGACCGCTGCTGATGCCCGCGGCACTGAGCCCGCCGGTGCCCGCGACGCGAAATGGCGACCGGGGTGGCCGCGAGCGTCCCGGTGGCCGCCACCGTGGAGGCCACACGTCCGTCTCGACGTGCCTTGCGTACGTCGTCCGGGTACGCGTCGTCGTCGCGCAACGCGACGCGCATGACCACTACGCCAGCCGCAGCAGGCAACGTCCCGATCACTGCTGGACCGGCAGCGGCACCTCCCCCTACGACGCCGCCTGCTGTCGCCAGCGCCGACATGATGCCCGGTCCGCTCACCCCCGCGACGACTCCGAGGGAGCTACGCCGGCCACCGCGCCGGTGGCTGCAACCCCACTGACTGCGCCCGTTCCTGCGGTGCTGCCGACGATCCGCACCTGGTCGCTGGCGGCAGACCCGGTGGCACACCAGCGGGCGAAGTGTTCACAGTTGTTGAAGACCAGGTGATAGCCCGTCTCACCCAGGCGTCCGGTGGCGCGGCTCAGCGTGCTGTCGAGGTCGTGTCGCTGCCCGTAGCGCACGATCCGCACCTCACCCCCGGCGCAGAACTCGTCCAGCGTCGAGCGCACGATCGCGGCAGCGCGCTTGCTGCCGGGCTCCCCACTGAAGTGGATGACGGTGGCGTCCTCCGCCGCGATGCCGTGGTGGCTGTACCCGCGTCGACGTACGACGAGGTGCTCCCCGGCGATCACGACGCCATCCCCTGCTGCGCGTCCACGCCACACCAGGGACCGCACACGGCGTGAGTGAAGAGGTCGTCCAGGTAGGTCACCGTGGTGGCCGCCAGTCGCAACCGCCTGCTCAGGTGGTGCCGGTACGCCAGCACGTGCAGCTGCGCCTGGCCGGCGAGCTCGGTGAACGCATGGTCACCACTCGCGACGATCAGGTCGGAGGCGCCGTGCGCGATGTGGTCAGCGGCGGCGTCCATCAGGTCAGCATCGGCGGCGTCGGGGGCCATCGAGGCGACGTGGATGCCCCACCCGAACCCCGTGTAGGCCGTCATGTAGGTGATGGCCTGTCGACGTTGCATCGCGAACGTGACCGGCGCACCGTGGCTCACCATCGCGATCCGACCGAGGACGCGGCCGACCTGCGGGACGCAGATCTGGCCGCCTCGGGTCATGTTGTCACCGTCAACGATGGCGGCGACGCGGTTGTTGGTGCAGTGCTTGGTACTCATGGTGGGTCTCCCTCCCCTTTGGTGAGCACCATTCTTCCCCCTACTCGGATGTTTGTCTGAGATATGAGTAATTTCGGTCGAATCTCCCGAATCTGGTCTAGTCGGGCAGTCTGTCGCGATGAGTTAGGTCTGCCCATGGCGTCGTGCGTGTACTGCTCTACCCCGTGTCGTTCCAGCTGGAGGCGGGGCCGGCACGGTTGGTCGCCCTCACCCGTCCGGGCGACGACGTCCTCGCGGCCAACGTGCGGGGCACGGATGTCGACGCGGCGGCCCGCGCTCTGCTCGACAAGTCCATGGCGGAGCTCCCGCGCAGGCAGAGCTGCCGCACGGGACGACTTCCGAACGACTGCTGGAAGGGACAAGTCGGTTTTTGCGGCTGGCCGGCGTACACCCGACGGGCGACACGTCGAGGTCGTCTACACCTCCGTCATTCCCACTCCGCTGGCCGAGGCCGAGCTCGACGTAGCGCGCGGGACGTCGTTCACCTGGCGTGAGCTGAACCGCAGCGGAGGCCGACACGATCCACGCGGCCGCAGCGACGAACAGGTGCCGACGCGGTCGTCCTCGACTACTGGCGACAGGCGTTCGAGGAGTCGGACTTCGCGCTGGACTTCCTGCCCGACCATCTGTCTCTCCACCAGCTACGCGGGCTCTACGACGCCGTGTGGGGCTACGACCAGGATCCCAGCGGCTTCAAGCGCTGGGCGATCGGCCGGCCGGGCGCGTTTCGGATGCTGCTGGACGAAGTAGAGACCAGCACCGAACCCGATGAGGCGTTCTACGGCGCATTGGGCGAGCTGTTGCCGGCCGCGGCGCCGCCCGTGCCGGTGCGCTCTCCGGCGGCGGTCTGGCCGGGCTCGGCTCACTGGCAACGGCTGGGGCGATAGCAGTAGCTGCGATGTGGTCCGCGAACCGTCTCTACCAGCGGCCCGGGCCTCCACCGGCCTGGTACCGGAAGTCCGTCAACTGGATCCCCGGACCGACGTGGATCGAGCACGTCTACCCCCCGCGGCCCGACTGGACCCTGTGGGACCCGGACCACACGCCTGCCCAGTAGTGGATGCCCGCCACCACCGCGGCTAGGTGAGCTCGACCGCACCGTTGCAGTTGGGACACCGACCTTCGACCAGCTCCTCGCGCTCGCCGTCCTCCCCGCAGTCCGCGCAGAGCCAGGCGCCCCAGCCTCCACCCATCGCGCCGGCTGGGTCGGAGAAGTCGTCCCAGTCGTCGGGGGTCACGAGGCGTTGTGCTCCCACTCGCCGTCGTCCAGCGTGTCGGACGGGGGCATGAGTGACAGCTGCTGGCTCCGCCGGCTCGGTTCGCGGCGAGCGCCGCCGGAGCGGGCCTCCCGGGCAACGATGAGGCTCAGCGCCCGGCGGAGCGGGTCGAGCACCACCTCGGGGTCGTGGTCGAGGCACTCGATCCGCCCACTGCGCAGCCCGGCGAGCGCGTCGAGCACCGCGGCCTTGTCGTGGTCGAACAGTGAGGCGACGGCGGCCGCAGACATCGATCGCGCGTGCAGAACCTCCATCAGCCCGTCCAGCGCCGGGTGCTCCACCTCGTGCCCCTGTGCGGCGACGTCTTCGGGGTCCTCGTCGAGGAACCGCCGCCCCTGCACTCGCATTGCCAGGTCGCGAGCCAGGTCGTCGACCTCGTTGAGCATCGAGTTGAGCACCAGCTGCAGCTGCTTCGGCGCGAACGGCGCGGCACAGATCAGGTGCTTGACCGAGACCCGGGTGTCCTGGGCGAAGAAGGTCGCGAACGGGTGACCGGCGTTGAGGATGCCGAGCTCGACCGGAACCCGTTCATGATTCTCGACGTCGACCACGAGGTCGCCGAAGATCTGCACGGCGGGGCGGTCCTTCAGCACCCGGACGAACAGCACCGACTGCCCTGCCCGGACGGGGATGTCGCCATCGTCATCGTGGCGCACCTCCATCACTTCGAGCAGGTCGGCGACGGCCGCGCTGACGAGCTCTTCGAGCTCCTCGGGGTCGAGGGGAACGCGACCACGGGCAGCTCGGGCTTCTCGCCCTCCTGCGCTGCCGGCTCGGAAGCCGGTGCGTCGGGGTCGAACTCCAGTCCTGCGGCGTCGAGGAAGGAAGGGTGAATGGCGCCGTACACCTCACGCAGCGCCGCCACGGTCAGCGTGGCCACCCGGTCGGCGTCCCGCCGCTCGGCCTCGAAGGAGAAGTTGGCCCAGCCCTCCTCGGGCCGGCCATCCTCGTCCTCGCGCGGACGGTCCCAGCCCAACGCGACCAGGCGGTCCTCGCCCTCGGTGGAGAGCAGGAAGGCGTCGTCGAGGTACCAGTTGCTCACCGCCTCGACGCGCAGCAGGTCGTCGGCCGTAGGCGCAGAACTGCACGTACGGCGCCGCGCCGTCCCGCTCGTCGCGTCATCGACCGTCTCGAGCTCGACACACAAGATGTCGTCGTCCTCCATCGCGGACAGGTGGTCGGCCAGCCGACTCCTGAACCCCTT
>CAWEHX010000007.1:0-167293 GCA_963809015.1 uncultured Actinomycetota bacterium | reverse complement strand
GCGACGCCGCGCTCGACCGCGGCATCGCCGAGGCACGGCTGCGGGGCCTACCCCTGCTCGTCGTGAATGCGACCCGCGGCGACGCCTACGTTGACGAGCGGTTCGCCGGAGCGGACCGCATCGAGGAGCTCCGCACCCAGCTCGCCGGGCTCGACGTCCGGGCGGAGGTGCGCCAGGGCATGGGCGCCGACGTACCCGACCAGCTGATCACCGCCGCGGAGGATGCGGACGCCGAGATGATCGTGATCGGCGTCCGGCATCGCACCGCGGTGGGCAAGCTGCTGATGGGCAGCGTCGCCCAGCGGGTGATCCTCGAGGCCACCTGCCCGGTGCTGTCGGTGAAGCCCTAGACGGCCACCTGCGAGCTGCCCACCGGCTCGATGTTGAGGTTGCCCGCGAACACGTTGTCCGGGTCGTAGGCGCGCTTCACCTCGGTGAGCCGCTCGAGCGTCGCCGGCGGGTAGGCCAGCGCGACATCCTCCGCGGTCGCCGACCCCTGGAAGTTGACGTACGTACCGGAACCGAGTGCAACCACCGACTGCCAGGACTCGAGCGCAGCGTCGACGTCCTGGTCCGTCGCGTCCTCCGGGAGGAACACGCCTCGGAAGACCATCGCCTCGGCATCGCGATGGGCGAAAGCCGTGGCGTCCGCCGGCACCCGTCCGAAGGCACCACCGAGGCTGCGGATCGCCACGGCATTCGGCTGCGGCGCCTCGTGCACGGCGACTACTGCGGCGATCACTTCGTCGCTGAGGTCAGGCACCAGGGTGTTGCGCGCGACCGGCCGGATACCCGGTGGACGGAACGGTTCCTCGAGGATCTCGGCGTACCGCCGCTCGGTGATGCTCGCCTCGGTGACCGTCCCGAGCTCCAGCAGCGGCTCGATCGCCGCATCGGCCTCGGACACCGACGCACCGGGATCGCCCGCGTAGCAGACGAACAGCTGAGCCGACGGCGGCGCACCCGGGAACTGCGGAAGCAGGGCCAGCGTGCTGGAGAGCTCGTCCGGCGCGACTCGCATCGCGTCCCGCCACCGGGTCAGCAGGTCGACCGCGTCGCCGAGGGCGTAGGTGACCGCACCGTGGTGGACGCTCGCCGTCTCGTGCACGACGAAGTCGAAGTCGACGACGACGCCGAAGTTGCCTCCGCCGCCACGCAGTGCCCAGAACAGATCCGGGTTCTCGGCGTCCGAAGCAGTGACCAGCCGGCCATCGGCGGTCACGACCCGAGCGGCGTGCAGGTTGTCGATGGTGAGGCCGTGCCGGCGCACCATCCAGCCGATCCCGCCACCGAGCGTGAGCCCGCCGACGCCGACGCTGGTCGTGTCGCCGGACGTCAGACCCCAGCCGTGCGGCTCGAGGGCCGCCGCGACCTTGGACCAGGTCGCCCCTCCCCCGATGCGCACGAGCCGGCGCTCCGCATCGAGGACCTCGATGCCGTCGAGGTGGCCGAGGTCGATCACCATGCCGCCGGTGTTGGTGCCGTGGGCCATGAAGCTGTGGCCGCCGGAGCGCACGGAGACCTCGAGGCCGTTCCGTACGGCGTCCGCGATCGCCTCCGTGACCTCGTCCGGGTCTCGGGGCCGGACCACCAGCGCCGGCGTGCCCTGGCCCATGAAGACCCGAGCTGCGTCGTCGTACCCGTCGTCGCCGGGTCGGAAGGTTTCCATCGTGCTCACCGGCTCAGCCCCACTGACCGGGGGTGTAGTCGCCGGCCGGCTGGCGGGTGATGACGTTGATCCGGTTCCAGGCATTGATCGAGGCGATCAGCGAGACCAGGGCCCCGAGCTGCTCCTCGTCGTAGTGCTGGGCGGCGCGGTCCCACACCTCGTCGGGGACACCACCGGAGGCGTCGGCGATCCGGGTGCCTTCCTCGGCGAGCTCGAGCGCAGCGCGCTCGGCCTCGGTGAAGACCGTCGCCTCCCGCCAGGCCGCCACCATGTTCAGACGCAGCTGGGTCTCGCCCGCCGCGGTGGCGTCCTTGGAGTGCATGTCGGTGCAGACACCGCAGCCGTTGATCTGGCTGGCCCGGAGCTTGACCAGCTCCTGGGTCGCGTGCGGCAGCTCCGACTCGGTGACGGGCTGGTTCGCGGCGGCAAGTCGCTTGAAGAACTTGGTCGCGACCGGGTTCTCGAACAGGTTCATGCGGGCGTCCATGGGGCTTCTCCTTGTCAGATTCTCGATTCACCACACATGACGCCTCAGCCGCCCCGAATGTGACAACAGGTTTTGTGATGGTCGCCGCACGCCGTTCCTTCGCAAGGAATCCAGGCCCGACGCTCCGCTCAGGCCAACCGCGAGTCGGGTTCGGGGAGCGCGTGGGCGAGCGGGCGACCCAGCACCATCCGGGCCCCGGCGAAGCCGTGCGGGTCGAAGATCCGGCCTGCCACCAACCAGGCCAGCAGGAACGCGACCGCGCTGGCGAGGAACGCCTGGACCGCGCCGTCGACCAGCACGGAGACGAGAGCCGCAGCACCCGTCGCGACAACCACCGCCACCAGAGCGCGCGCCGACATGATGCTGCCGGTGATCCGGGTCAGCGCGGTCATCAGGATCACCGACTGCACGAAGAACGCGAGCGTGGAGGCGAGCGCTGCCGCGGTCAGCCCCCAGACCGGGATCAGCCACAGGTTGAGGACGAGGTTGACGACGAGCGCCACGACGCTCGCGATCAAGACGACCGGATCGGGCCGCAACGCCAGGAGCACCGATGCTCCGAGGTGGCTGATGCCGAAGAGCAACGGTGCCGCGGCCAGCGCCACCAGCACCCCCGTGTGGACGTACTCGGCGCCGAAGAGCAGACCGACGAGGTCGTCACCGTGCAGGGCCAGTGCCGCGCCGTACGGCAGGTAGATCGCGCACACGACGACGAGGGCACGGCGCGCCCACACCCGCACGTGCTCGATGTCATCGGGTCGGGACGCGATCACCGGCATGAACACGCGGGACAGGGTCCAGCTCACGAAGAGGACCGACTCGAACACCCGATAGCTCGCGCCGTACACGCCGACGGCCCCCGTGCCGAGAATGACTCCGATCAGCGCGGCGTCGAGCCGGAACACCCCCATCGCGGCGATCGCGCCCGGTCCCATGACCGGCGCCGCTTGGAGGATCAGCCTCGCCTCGGCGCGGCTGCCGCGGATCCGCAGTCGCGCACCGGCCCGCCGCGCCGCGACGTGCATCCCGACCACGCCCACGCAGGTCGCGAGGAAGTAGCCGAGCGCGGCGTAGTCGGCGTTCCTCGTGACAACCACCGCGCCGGCTGAGAGCCCGAGCGCCGCGAACCGCTGCACCACCAGGACGACGGCGGAGAGCTGCTGCCGCTGCCGGGCGCCGCAGGCCGCGCGAGAGGCGTCGACGATCGTGTCCAGAAGGCAGCTGGCCACGAGCAGGGCGACCGCGATCGCGTTCGCGCGGCTCATCGTGAGCAGGAGGACCATCGTGGCCACGCCCAGCACCGCCGCCGAGAGCAGCACCCGGATCGCGACCAGCGCGCCGTAGCAGCGGTCGAGCAGCTCCGGTTGGGCGCTCCCGAGCTGGACCACTCGGGAGTCGAGGCCGAGTGACGACAGCACCGCAAGCAGCAGGCCCAGGCTCAGTCCGAAGGAGAGCACCCCGAACTCGGCGACCTGGAGCAGCCGTGCCAGGACGAGGAACATGAGGAACGTCGCGACCTTGCCGAGCAGCTCGGACGCACCGAGGGCCAGGACCGCCGCACCCGCACGGCGGAGGGTGTCGGGCTGGCCCGCGGTCACGGTCATCGCGCCACGAGCTTGCGTACTGCCGCCCCCGGCAGTGCCGCCTTGATGCGCCGCCGGGCGGCGTCCTCCCAGTCCTGGGCGGCCGTGACCAAGGCGCTGGAGGCGGCCCGCAGTCCCATTTGATGATTGACGTGATTGCCGAACTTGGACGGCGTGACGCCGCGCAACCAGTCGAACGTCGTCACGTCGGGGCACTCGACCGCCCGCGATGCCGCCATCAGGTCGCAGACCATCCCGCCGCGGTAGCGCTGGAGGTCTTCGGCGACCCGGCCGTCGAAGAGCCGGTGGACCGGACCGTCGTACATCGCCACGGAGTAGCCGCCGACCCTTCCGTCGATGACGAGGAGGTCGACCGCCGCCCGGCCGCGGAGGACCGCGTCACGCACAACGGCCTCGTGGAACGCCAGCACCGTCGGGTCGTCGAGGTGGCTGCGGCGCCCGGACGCGTGGTCGCGGTCACGTCGCACGTCGATCACTGTGGGCAGCCAGCGCTCCAGCTCGTCGGGATCGTCGACCACGATCTGCTCCCACGGGTGCCCATCGGCGGCGATGCGGTTGGTCGCGTTGCTCGTCTTCTTCCGGCGGTTACGGCTGATCCGATATTCCGTGCCTGCCCCCACGATCTGCGGCATCGGGGGGCCTGGCTCCAGGGACGCCCGAGGGAGCAGGTCCGCGAGCGCGGCAAGTACCGGGTCGTCGGGGGCAAGCTGCTCGAACGTCAACGACCACCGGCGCTGTTCGCGCACCCACCCGACAACGGCCTCAGCCAGCGCGACCGCCGCCGCGTCGGTGTCGTGGAAGAGTGGCCCGTAATCGTTGAGGTCGCCGCCGAGGAGCTCAACCCGCCGTACGCCTCTCCGGTGCACCGTGCGGAGCGCAGCGAGCGCCACCGGCGCCCCGCCCGAGCGCACCGTGATCGTCACCGGCGTGCCCAGCAGGTGCCGGGCTGCGGCGTCGAGCCACGCGGACGACGTGCAGAAGGCCGTGCTCCGCCGGTCGACGTACTCCGCCAGCTCGTCGAGCTCTGCCATCGCCTCGTCGCCTTCCGCGACACTTGCCACCATCAGGTCAGTCATCGATCTCCTCATCGTCCGGTCTTGACCGGAGCCAGCTCTGCGGCCCACTCCTGCACGTCCGACCAGCGTGCGCGGCGCCGCTCGCACCTGACCGGGTCCAGCCTCGACGGCGGGACTGTGACCTCGCTGGCATAAGTGCGCAGGGCCAGCCAGCGCAGCTGGATCGCCAGGGCGGGCCGGTCCGCGGAAGGCACCGAACCGACGAGACGGTTCCACGCATCGCGCGCAACGGCGACGTCGCGCAGGTCGACGACCATCCGGACCATGTCCTGGTGTCGCGGTCCGACGCCGGTGAACTCCCAGTCGATCACGGTGACGTGTCCAAGGCTGCCCGTGGTGTTGAGCACGTTGTCTCGGTGGTAGTCCCCGTGCAGCGTCGTATCACACGCCAGTCGCTCGTAGGCGCTGCGCGTGCTCGCAAACGCCGGCAAGTCGACGCCGGCGCGCAGCAGCCGTGCCACCCGCACCGCCAGTGAGCGTCGCGGCGCGCGCCAGGCCTGGCCGGACGTGGCGAAGTGCGGATGGGGCAGGCGTTGGATGCGCTGCGACATCTCCTGCGCAGCCACGACGTACGTCGCGGGCTCGCCGGGTTCGTCCCAGACTCTTCGGCTGACTAGCCATCGGTCGTCGGGGTCCTTGTCGATGGTCTCGACCGTCGGGATCCCGTGGCTGGCCGCCCACTGCCGCCCTTCGACCTCGCGCCGGATCCGCCGGACGTCGCGAGCGTCCTCGGCCTCGTAGACGTGCAGGGTGGTATCGGCGGTGTACCTCGACGGCGCGGTCACCTCAGTCGCACCTTCCGGCCACGTGGGCTGGTACGCCGTCGGGAATCGGGTGCGCGAGGACGCGGGCCAGCTGCAGCGACCGCGGCACGGAGTGGAACAGCTGGAGCCGGACCTCCTGAGGCTTCCCGGCCTCGAAGCAGTAGAAGCGTCCGGAGATGACCTGGGCGACCTTCCGGTCGGCGTCGGTCAGGATCGCCTGAACGGCCATGTACCCCGACAGCCATCCACGAGCGGTGACCACGGCAGTGACGACGGTGTCGTCATCGGAGCGCATCAGTCGGGGGTCGCGCGTCGTCACCCGCGGAGTCGCCGCGGTCCGGCGGCCTTCGATCTCGAACGGCACCACCTCGACCGTGTCGATCTGGCCGACGTCGGGAGCCACCTCGGCGAAGAGGCCGTACTGGCCGTCCGGCGGCAGGCCCACGACCGTGCAGCAGACATCGCGAGGCGTGCCGGTCGTGGTGAGCAGCACGTCTCCGTCTGCGTCGCGAGCCGTGATGCGCACTCGCACCCTGTCGACGTGCTGATCCGAGATGTTGCGAACGACGAGTGCCAGCTGGCCGCTCGAACGGCCCCACGACACCACGTCGAGCACACCTGGCGGCGGGTCCGTCGGTTCGTCGGTCGTCGGCGTGCCGGTCGGGGTCGACGCGCCGGGACGGGAACCGTCGTCGTCGCCGCCGTCGTAGTTCCCGATCACGCCGGTGAGCGCGAGATAGCCCATGACGAGAGCGACCACGACGAGGACCACGCCCGTATAGAGCAGCCCCATCGATCGCTGCTTCACGTTCCAAGGACTCATCGACTTCCTCCAGTGCCCATCAGCTGACCGGTCGGTGAACCGGCCATGCATGCGTAGATCTCGCGGTAGCGGTCGACCATCGCGACCGCGCTGTACGTCGTGGCGGCCATGCGGCCGCGGGCAGCCAGCTCGGCGCGGACAGCCGGGCTGCCGAGGACCTCGTCCAGCCCCTCGGCGAGCGAGGCGACCGAGCCCGGTTCGACGAACCGCACCGCGCCCGCGAAGTGCTCGACCAGGCCGGCCACCCGCGAGGCGACGACCGGCAAACCTGCGGAGAGCGCTTCCAGGACCGAGATCGGAAGGCCCTCCCAGTCCGTCGGCAGGACGAGGAAGTCGCTGGCGGCCAGCAGCCGCGGCACGTCGGAGCGCTCACCGAGCAGCTGGACGCTGGGCCCGAGGCCTCGGCGCACAACGGCGGCGGCGACCTCGGCACGGCGGGGCCCGTCGCCCGCCAGGAGCAGCACGCCGCCCCCGCCGACCCGGGACCAGGCGTCGACGAGCAGGTCGTGCCGCTTCTGGTCGACCATGCGCGCCAGGCAGAGACCGACGATGGCGTCCGCCGCCAGGCCGAGCTCGGCGCGCGCCCTGTCCCGGGAGTACGGCGGCAGCGGCTCGACGGCGTTGTTGACGACCTCGATCCGCGCCGCCGGAACGCCGTCGCGGGCGAGCCGGTCACCGACGTACTGCGACACCGCGACCACCCGGTCGCTGGCCCAGCGAAGGATCCGCGCAGCCGTTGCCCGCTCCTCCGACGGCACCCCGTGCAGAGTGGTGAGGATCGGGACCTCGCGGCCGACTGCCAGTCGCGCGAGGAGTGTCGCCTTGGGGTTGTGAGCGTGCACCAGGTCCACCTGCCCGACCGAGCGCAGTGTCCCGAGGGTGCGCGCCAGGTCGAGGGGACTTCGGCCCACGAGCGGGACCGGGAGGTGCTGCACGCCCGCGGGACGCAGCTCTTCGATCCGGTGTCCAGGCCCGCTCGCGACGACGACTTCGTGACCGTCGGCGGCCGCCGCGGTCGCGAGCGTCACCGCGATGGTTTCCGCGCCGCCCACGCCGAGCTCGGAGATGACCGTGAGCACCTTCATGTCGCGAGCCCCTCGTAGATGGCGAGCAACGACCGGGAGGTGGTGGCGACGTCGAACCGCTCGGCGACCCGGCGCCGTCCGGACTGGCCGAGCCGACGGCGGAGGACGGGGTCCGCGGTGAGCATCGAGAGTGCGGCGACCAGCTGGTCCTCCGCGCCCGGGTCGACGAGGAGTCCGTCGACACCGTTGCGGACGATCTCGGGCACCCCGCCCACGCGGGTGGCCACGACCGGAACGCCGCACGCCATCGCCTGCAACAGAGCCATCGGGCACGCCTCGGCGGCCGAGGTGAGCACGACGATGTCGGTGTCGCGCAGGCACGGCCTGGGGTCGGGGCGGTAGCCGGCGAAGTGCACCCGGTCGGTGCTCCCGGCCGCCGCGACGGTCTGTTCGATCCGCCCGCGCTCGGGGCCGTCGCCGACCAGCTCGAGCTCCAGGTCCGGCACCCGCGCCGCCGCGCGCACCAGGTCGGGGACCCTCTTCACCGGCTGCATGACACCGAGCCAGGTCGCCCGGAGCGACCCGCCGACCGGAGCCGGCCGTGGTCGCCCGGACCCTGACAACCAGTAGGGCCCGACGCCGTTGGGCACCGTGCGCACGCGGTCGACGGGTACGCCGACATGCTCGTGCGCGTACCGCGTCATCGCGTCACAAGGGGTCACCACGATCGAGCGCGGAGCGCGGGCGAGCAGCCGCTCGAGCCACAGGTACTGCCACCGGTCGCGCACTCCCGCCGTGGCGACGGCGAGGTTGCCCGGCACCAGCCGGGCGAACTCGTCGGGCACTCCGTGCAGGGTGTAGACGGACGGGACCCCGCGGCGTACCGCGAGCAGTCGGCCGACGAGCCCGGCGCGCCGGTCCTGGAAGTGGAGTACGTCGGGTCGGACCCTGGCGACCACCTCGCCGAAGGCGTGACTACCGGTCAGATCTATCTTGCTGCTGATGTCGGCCGTGTGGACGTGCACGCCGAGGTCGGCGGCGGCTGCGAACCGGTCGCCGGGTGGGGCGTCCTGGCTCGCCTGGTTCGGCCCGACCAGATGACTCTCGTGGCCGAGGCGGGCGAGCTCGACGGCGTGGTCGACGGCGTGGTCGACCGGACCTCCTCTGGTCTGGGTGACGAGCTGGAGAACGCGCACGGTCACGACCTCCCGAACCGGGCGACAGGCGCCGGGTCGAGCGCGATGCCGAGCGCCACGAGCAGCCAGACAGGCACGTAGAACTGCTCGCTGAGGAAGCAGGCGGACACCAGCGTGCCGGAGAGCGCGATGACGACCGCGTCCGCCAGCCTTCGACGGTCCGGGACCAAGCGCGCCCGCAGCGCGCCGCGGGTGCCGAGGACCAGCACCGCGAGGAACGCGCCGAGCCCGAGCAGGCCGAGCTCGGCACTCACGTCGAGGTACATCTGGTGCGCGACGGTCTGCTGCACGCCCGTCGTGCCGGGCGGGACGAACCGGGGCAGCGCAGCCTCGAAGCCACCTGGTCCCTGCCCGAACAGCGGGCTGTCGACCGTCATCCCGGCCGCCACCGTCGCGGTCGTGACCCGCATGTCTGCGTTGGTCGAAGCGACGTGCTGCTTCTCCTGGATGCTGCGCTCGACGACGTCGGCGTGGGAGACCCACAGGAGACCCAGCGCCACCATTGCGGCCGCGCCGACACCCAGGACCGTCGTGAGGCGCACTGCTCCGAGCAGCAGCGCGACCACGACCATCACGACCAGCCCCAGCAGCGCCCCGCGGGAGAAGGTCGCGAACGTGGCGACCACCAGCACGGCACCGCAAGCGGCCCATGCCCACCTCGTGACCGCCGAGCCCCGCCCGGCCACCAGGGCGAAGGGCAAGGCCGCGATCATGAAGAACGCCAGGTCGTTGGGGTCGGACAGCGGACCGCCGGCGCGGCCCCCGTCAGCGAGGAAGTCGATGACTGCGACTGCCCCTGCTGCAGTGCAGGAGAGCAGGAAGGCGAGGCCGAGCCGGCGCGCGAACGTGACCGGGTCCGGTCGGGCGCGGCGCACCGTGTCGACCAGCACCACGAGGACCAATGCGTAGGCGAGGTAGCTGACGGTGTGGTCCTGCGCGGTCGCCAGGTCGGCGCCATGGACGACGAAGGATGCGAGGACCGCCGCGACCAGCGCGCAGACGGCGTACACGCCCGGGTGCCGCAGACCCGTCGGGTGCGGGTCGCGTGCCAGCCGCGCCAGCCAGGAGACGAAGAGGAGCGCGCCGATCACCTTGACCGCGGCCGGATGGACGTCGCGGAGCAGATCCCCGAAGGGCTCCGCGACCACGTAGCCGATCGCTGCCCACTCGACCCGGTAGATGGCCAGAGCCACGACCGCGGTCGCGACCAGCCCCACCAGCACGGCGTACGGCGCCACGACGGCGAGCGCCCCGGCCCCGAGCCCGAGCGCCACGATGGCGGCGTACAGGCCGGCCTGGGGCGTCCGGCGCAGCCGGGCGAGACCGTCCAGGTCGGCGCGGTCCAGCGCGAGGAAGGTGCCTCCGTACGCCACGACGGAGCACGTTCCGACCACCAGGAGGCCGGTCACTGAGACCTCGGTCCACGGAAGGACCAGCTGCAACGCGAGCGCGGTGACGGCGAGCGCCGCTCCGGCGGCGACCACCGGAGCCAGCCGTCGCGCGAGGACGGGCCATTCGGTGCCGGCGACCCGGCGGTTCACCACGACGCCGGCGGCGATCAGGGTGACGGAGCCGGCGACGAACTGCGCCACCGCCGCGATCGTGACGCCCCGGTCGACGAAGACCAGGAGCAGCGCGACCACGACGAGGAGGTGCAGCGCGCTGAGCCTCAGCACGTCCGAGGTCCGCCCGACCGCCTTGAGGGTCACGAGCAGCACCTCCAACCCGCTGAGGAGCAGCCCGTAGCCGGCCAGCCACCGCAGCGCCGGCACCGCCGGCTCCCACTTCTCGCCGAGCAGGGCCAGCTGAGGTGCGAACACGATCAACCCGACGTACACGGGTACGACGAGCGTGTGCACCCGCACTGCCGCGTCGGTCGCCGCCCGTCCTACCGTCGCGCCGCGCATCCGGCACAGGTGGGCGAAGACCGCGCCACCGATGACCATCGCGATGAGGAGGTACGGCATGTACGCGATCCGGAATGCCATCGAGTAGAGGCCCACCTCGTGCACCCCGAGGCGATGCGCGATGACGACGTAGCCCGCACTGAGCACGACCAGCGTGAGCAGGCCGCTACCCGCGAGACCGGCGCCGTACGACACCAGCGCCTCGGCGTCGTTCCGCGACCAGCCGAGCCGAACCGGGGGCCGCATCCACCAGTAGAGGACCAGGACGACGACAGCCTGGGTCAGCTGCCCGTAGATCAACGAGTAGGCGCCCTCCCCCGCCGCCAGCGCGGCGATCGTCGCACCGGCCCCGACGACGTTGCCACCGATGTCCGGGATCACCCGCCGACGGAAGTCGAGGGCACGGCGCAGGAGCTCCCCGCTGACACCGGCGACGGCGGCGAGCGGGACGCACAGGACCACGCCGCGGAGCACGTCGGCGCCCAGGTCGCCGGCCTGCAGCTGGCCCGAGAGCCACGGGGCGACGGTCCACACGAGGAGGACCAGGCAGAGCGACGTGGTCAGGGCGATGGTCACCGCGGTCCGCGCGGCCCGCTCCGCCTCGCCGCGATAGTGCACCAGCGCGGACGCGGTGCCCAGGTCGGCCACCACTGTCGTCACGTTCAGGGCGACCGTGCCGAGCGAGATCACGCCGAAGGCATCCGGTGCGAGCGCGGCGGCGAACGCCAGCAGGACGACCGTCTGCGCGGTCTTGGACACGACCGCACCGGTCGCCAGCCACCCCGCTCCCGTCACGACGGAAGGGGCAGTGGGTGCGCGAGGCGCTGGTGCGAGCACGGTCACCCCCCGCTGCCGCGCGCGGCCGCCCGGAACGCCGCCAGTGCCGGCTTCGGGCTGAGGTCGGCGTGCATGAGGCCGAAACCGTCCGGGTAGGACTCGGTCGGGCCGTCGACGTCGCGGTACCAGATGATCGGGCCGACGTAGGGGTACTCGGTGCGGATCAGCTCGACTGCCTCGCGAAGGAAGCGGGCCTGCCGCCGCGGGCTCACGGGCCGGTCCCAGGTGTTGCCCAGGTTGTCGGGACCCGACGACCAACCGAGCTCGGTGACCCAGATCCGCTTCCCGGTGTCACCCCACTCGTCCATCACGTCGCGCATCGCCGGCGTGTGGGTGAGCCGCCAGATCGCGCCGACCGACGGGGTGTCCGGCGAGGCGTCGCTCGGCCCGACGTACGGATGGGTCGCCAGCGCGTCGAAGCAGTCCTTGGCCCCGGCCTCGTAGGCATCGTCCAGCCAGGCGTCGTCGTTGTACATCAGCCCGCCGAAGAGGACAGGTGAGTCGTCGTGCTCCTTGACGGCGCCGTACGCCGCGCACAGCAGACGGGTGTAGGTAGCGGGGTCGGCGCCTTCGAAGAACGTGTCGAAGTTCGGCTCGTTCCACACCTCCCAGGCATCGACGTCGGGACCCCACCGCCGGGAGGCGCCGGCCATCGCGTCCGCGTAGTCGGACACGTCGCTCGGTGGTGCGTAGGCGCTGCCGCTCTCCGAGGCCCACGCGGGCGTCAGCCAGAGACTGACGATGACCCGCAGGTCCCTTGCGCGGGCGCCGGCGATGACGTCGTCGAGCAGCTCGGCGTACCACTCGTCGAAGGCGCCGGGTCCGTTGGGCTGCAGCGCGGACCAGCCGACGTCGATGCGGACCCAGCCGGCACCCGCCTGCTGGAGCCGGTCCATCACGGCGAGCGCCGGAGCGGCCTGCACGCCGTGGTGAGCGGAGAGCTGGACACCCAGGCCGCGGTCGCGGACCGGGTCGCTATCGGGGTCGGGGGCGGGGTCGACCGGCTCGGAGGGCGACGCTCCCGCGCCGGGGCCGGTCTGCTCCGACACGGCGCCGGTCCGAGTCGGGAGCGTCGTGCCCAACAACCATGCGCCCAGCACGGCGGCGAGAACGAAGAACACTGCGCGCTTCATGTGGGCGGTCACCGCACACCTGCCGGAACCGGAGGGTCGCCCTGGCCGTCGCGGGGCGCCCGTCCGAGGAGCTCGTGGGCCAGGGTGCGGGCGGCCGGGAACCGGTCGGTCGCCGTGCGGGCGACCGGATAGAACCTGCGCAGCTTCAGACCGAACGTGCGCATCGTGTCGAGCGCGTTGACGTCGACCCGCCGGACGGCGAAGTCACCGCCCGGGTCATGCACGGCGAACGCGGCTTCGAAGCCCGAGGCGCGCACGGCCTCGCGAACGCGCCGGTCGTGGGCGCCGTACGGAAAGGCGAACGACCGGACCGGCTCGCCGACAATGCTCTCGAGGGCCACCTTCGTCTCCAGGGTGTGTCGTCGTACGTCGCTGTCGGGCAGCCCGGTCAGGTCGCTGTGGTCGAAACCGTGGGCGCCAACCGACATGCCGTGCCGCGCCGCTTCGCGCACCTCGTCCTCCGACATCAGCTGGTGCTGGTCCCGGGGCGCCAACCATTCGGACTTGCCACCGAGCAGCCCGGCCGGCACGTAGAGCACGCTCGGCACGCCGAGCGACGCGAGGAACGGCGCGGCGTGTTCGCCGACACCGGTGTAGCCGTCGTCGAAGGTGATGAGCACCGCGCGCCGCGGTAGCGGCGCTCCCCGCAGGCCGGCCAGGTAGTCCAGCTCGGAGATGGGGACGAAGCCGGCCTCGAGCAGCCGCTCGACCTGCGCTCGGAACGCGGCCGGTTTGACGAACATGGCGTGTGGGTCACGCTCGGCAGGGACGTGGTCGATGCCGTGGTACATCAGGACCAGCGCCGGTCGGCGGCTCATGAGGTGCGCTCCCTGATCCGGTAGAGGCCACCAGCGAGCACCAGCGCGGCAGTGGCCAGGAGCGCGGCGATGTACAGCTTGCGTGGCGGCTGGGACGTCACGCCTTCGGTGCCCGCTTCGACCACCACGACCACCCGGGCGGTCTCGTCGTCCTCGCCGATCTCCTCGGCCTTCTCTGCCAGCCCGTTGGCGACGTCGACCGCCGCGTCCCGGTTCGTCGACGAGGTCTCGATCCGAACCGTCGACGTCCCCGCGTCGCGGGTGGTGGTCACCGAGACCTCAGGTCGGTTGCTCGAGGCGGTGATCGCGTCCAGCACCTCCGCGGCGGCTTCCTTCGAGCCGAGCGCGACGCTGTACTCGTGTGCCTGCATCTCGATGTTCTCGGCGGACTGCTCCGCCGTGAGCGGGCGCAGCGCGATCGCGCTGGTGGCGGTGTACGTCGTCGGGATGAGCAGGATCAGCTGGAGTCCGAGGACCACCAGTAGCGCCATGCTGCCGACCAGGAGGCTGGCGTACCGCCACCGGTCGCGCTGCCGCAGCGCGGTTCTGGTCGCCATCCAAATCGTGGAATTCACTTCAAGCTCCTTGTGATGCGGTCACCCGGTGCGTCTCGGCCGGACACGGCCGGCTCCGGGTCGGGCGGGCGAGTGGTCTCGGCGACCATGACCATGCCGATGAGCGTCCAGACCAGGCCGGACACGATCGGATTGCGAAGGGGCATGTCGATGGCGCCGTGGACAGCGACCGCGGTGAGGGAGGCGACCACCGCCAGGGCGCGGGTGGGCAGCACCGTGGACGCCCGGTCCGGTCCCGACCGTGCCGCGAGGTGGCGGCGGGCGGCGAACACGCAACCGACCACTACGACCAGTCCGAGCGCGACACCGATCACCCCGCGGTCGGTCAGCACCGTGAGGATCAGGTTGTGCGGGTGCTCCGGGGCGTGTGCCGACACCGCGCTCGCCGACACCGTGGCGGCATCGTGGAAGCCGCCGGGCCCGACGCCGAACCACGGGTGCTCTCCCGCCTGGCGCACCGCCTCTGCCCAGGTGAGCGGGCGGTCGTCGTACTGGTTCTGGGTCGGGTCGCCCAGGGAGCGGATCCGGGAACCCAGCACGCCCAGCAGAGCCGTGTTCGGCGGCACCGCCAAGGCCGTCACGCAGACGGCGGCGATGGCCAGCCCGACGTTCCGGAGCGCGCGCCGGGTCGTCGGCTCACACACGGCAAGAAGGATCAGTGCGGCACCGGCGCCGAGCCACGCGCCGCGGGACATGCTCATCAGGCAGGCGACGGCCAGGCAGGCCGCGGCCAGGCCGAGGACGAGCCTGCGTCGCGTGCGGACCGTCGTCACCGCGCAGGCAACTGCCAGCGGTAGCAACGCGGCGCAGAACATCCCGAGCTCGTTGGGTTGGGCGAACGGTCCGGTCAGGCGGCCGACCACGACGTTGCCGCCCTCCGCGGCCTGGAGCTTGCCGGCCGAGGTCACGGCGAGGGCGGCGACCACGCCGCCGACCACGACCAGGAGGTCGGTTCCGTCGACCTCGAGACCGGGACGGAACGCGAGCAGTACGGCGACCGCGTAGCCCAGGGTGATGCCCGAGATGACCACCAGCGGACCGGACCGGTCCGGCGTGATGCCGACGGCGGCGGACATCATGCCTGCGACCGCGCCGAGGCTGGAACCGAGCAGGACGAGGGACGGAGGCACCGGGGCCTCGTCCAGCACCAGGGTGCGCAGGGCGAGGCCGGCCGGGACCAACATCGCGACGTAGATCAAGGGCAGACCAAGGCCGGGCACGTTGGCGTCGCCGACGGGCAAGAGCACGATGACGGCCCCCACCGAGAGTGGGAGCGCGCGCGGACGCAACGCTCGCGTGGATGCCGTGGCGTCGACAGTCATCGGCTACCTCGTCCGCGCCGCCGTGCGGCCGCGGTCAGCGCGCCGTAGGCCTTCACGAGATCGCGCGCCGCGGCGAGCGGGGGCACCAGGGCTGCGGTGGCCAGCGGCCGCGGACCGCGAAGCGCGCGGAGCACGGGCAGGGAGAGGTACGCCGCCGCGCCCGTCGCGACGAGCGAGCGGACCGCCGGGCGGCCGCCGACCGCGAGTGCGGCACCTCCCGTGTAGGCAGCGACCCGGGCGAGGTCGCGGCCCATCAACCGGCTGTCGAGCGAGTAGCCGCTGCCCTCGCCGTACCGGCGCAGCATGGTCAGGTTGGCGCCCACGGTGGGTCGCTGTGCCCAGACGACCTCGGCGTCGCGGACCAGGCCGGCCGAGTGTCCGGCGCTGACGATGCTTCGTCCGAAGAGCACGTCCTCGCCCGTGGCCAGGTGCTCGGGAAAGCCGCCCGCGGCCTGCCAGGCCTGGCGGCGGAACGCCACCGAACGGCCGGTGGGCATGGACGCGTCGAAGCGGCGGCCGAGGTACCGGCCGTAGGCCCGGACGAGCGGCGTCGATCGTTCGAGCTCCTCGACGGAGGGGTAGCCGACCGCGACCATGGCCAGCTCCCACGGCTTGTTGGCGGCGACTCGATAGGTGCCCGTCCACAGACCGACCTCGGGGTGCCGGTCGAACGCGCGGCGCAGAGCCGCGAGCCAGCCCGGGTCCGGGACGCAGCCCGCGTCGGTGCAGGCCACGGCGTCGTGCCGGGCGAGCGCGATGCCGACGTTGCGACCGCGCGAGATACCGGCGCCGGGCTCGACGAAGAGCCGGACGCGCGGGTCGACCTGCGCGGCCCTCCGAGCGACGGAAAGGGTGCCCTCGGAGGAGCCGCCGTCGACCACGACCAGCTCGTCGTCCGGGCCGAGCTGCGGCACCACGCCGGTCAGCAGGTCGGCCAGGCCGTCCGCGTCGTCGAGCACCGTGGTCACGACGCTGATCGGGGGCGCGGTGGCGTGGTGGCCGGCTCCGGGCCGTCGCGCGAGGAACGCGAGGAAGTCGGCCAGCTGTCCGGCGGCCTGGGCGGCGTCCGGGAAGTCCAGTGCGCGCTGTCCGGCGGCCGCACCGAGCCGGTGACGCGCGTCCTCGTCGGTCAGCGTCGCGAGCGCCTGCGCGATCTCACTCGGGCTGCCGGCGGCGACCGCCAGGCCGCCGGGTCCGGCGATGACGTCTACCGGCGGCGTGGCGATCACCGGCACGCCTCCTGTGAGGGCCTCGAGTGCGGACATCCCGAACCCCTCGCTGGCCCACGGCACCTCGGCCGTCGGCCGGGTGAGCACTGCGACCGCGTCGAAGGCGCTGACGAAACGGTGGAAGGCAGGGACCTCCCCGAGGAACCGGACGCGTTCGGCAACGCCGAGATCGGCAGCCAGCTTCAGCAGCCGGTCCTGCTCGTCGCGGTCGGCCGGGTCCTCGATCCCCGCGACCGCCAGCACCCACGCGGCAGCGGCGGGATCCGCCAGCGCGCGTACGGCGTCCTCGATGCC
Organism: uncultured Actinomycetota bacterium; assembly: GCA_963809015.1. Lineage (GTDB taxonomy): Bacteria > Actinomycetota > Actinomycetes > Propionibacteriales > Nocardioidaceae > Nocardioides. The sequence goes on along the minus strand of CAWEHX010000007.1, from coordinate 150,534 downwards.
CTTGTAACGAGTGATCCGCGCAGCCATGCCGAGCAGGAGCTCACCCGGGGCGAGGGTGATGCCGAGATGTTCACGGGCGACGTCGCGCGGCACCGGCGGCGGCATCCGGGGTGGGTTCACGACCGTCGCGCCGCGAGCGGTCCGTCCCTCGAGGAGCCAGCCGCTGGACGCGACCTGACCGTCGGTCAGTCGGTCCAGGAGCCCCGTGAGTCGGCCCGAGAACGACGCGTCGTGGCGCACCCAGACGACCTTGATGCCGAGCAGGAGGGCGGCCGGAACCGCGACCAACCCGGCCTTCACACCGTGCGCCACCACCACCTCGGGGCGGAGCCGGCGGAGCGCGGGTGTCGCGCGTGCGGCCACTGCCGCCAACCGGAGGGCGCCGCGCTCGTTCGGGAGCGTGACCACCGGCCAGCCACGCGCGTTCCACTCGTCCGTCGTGGGGCCGTGCCCCAGCCCGAGAACGTTCACGTCGAGCCGGTCGGTGGCGTCGGCGAGGTGGAGCTGCCAACGCTCCGCACCGCCGAGGACGCCGCCCTGCTGGACGATCGTCACCCGGAGCCGGTCCGCGCGATGCTGGGTCACGTCAGGCCCCGACCCCGGTGCGACGCGGACGACGGGTCGGGCGGACACCCAGGAGAACACTGCCCAGGACCCGCAGCCGGATTCCGCGCAGGTGCTCGGCGGCGCGACGCACGAACCGCGGGTGCACGGTGCCGGACGGCACGGTGAGCAGGAGGGCGCCGTGGATCGCCATGAACCGGGCGTCCTCCGAGGTCGACACCGGAGCGGCGTGCGCGATGACGACGTCGTAGGCGTCCTCGGTCTCCTCCAGCAGCACGCCGAAGCGCATCTCGAGGAGGCTGGGGGCGGCCAGGTCGGTCTGACCGAGGGGCAGTACGTCGACCATCTCGGTCGGTCCGCCGCGGACGGCGTCCTCGAAGCTGGTCTCTCCGGCGAGCACGTCGTACAGGCCGGGCTCACCGGGCGCCTCGAGCGCCGGGTGCACATCACCCTCACGGTTGGTGTTGACCACCAGCACGCGATGTCCCACCTCGGCCAGCGCGGCCGCCAGGTTGACCTCGATCCAGCCGGCCCACGGGTCCGACCCGCTGGCGGACGTGACGACCAGCAGCCGGGTCGGGTCCTCAGCGCTGGCGAACTCGATCGCGAACCGCAACGCGCGGATCGCCTGGTACTCCTCGGCCAGGTCGTCGATCGCGGGCAGGCCGCGAGGATCGGCGGGCTTCGGGATCACGCCGAGGACGGCGGTGTCGGAGACCTCGCCCATCTCCTCGGGATCGGAGACCGTGCGGAAGACGCGGTCCGCCGTGACAGCGGCGGCGACCGCGAGCACCAGCCCAAGACCGAGTCCGGCCAGCATCGTCACCGGTACGTTCGGCGAGCTCGGCTCGTCGGGAACGACGGCCTCCTCGGTCACGCTGTACTCGAACGAACCACTGCTCGGGTCGTGTGCCGGGAGCAGGGCCACGATCTCGTTGGCGATCTCGGCCGCCCGCTCGGCATCGGTGTCGGTGACCGACACCTGGATGATCACGGTGCCCGGCACGACCTCGCCGTCGACGTCGTCACGCAGCTCGTCGGCCGACCGTCCGCCGACCTCGTCGGCAACCTCTTCCAGCACCGGCCACGAATGTGCGACGTCGGCAACGGTGCCCAGCAGGTCCTCGTAGCTCGCCGGTGAGGAGGAGAGCTCCTGCGGCGTGGCGGCGATCCGCGCCGACGCCGTGTACTCCCGGTCGGCGAGGATGAGGCCCGCGGCGATGGCGTTCGCGACCAGCGCGAAGACCAGCAGGACGATCCACCTGCGGCGCCACAGCAGCGCACCCAGCACTCGGAACCCCCCGCGCACGGCAGTGGGGGCCGTGGTGCTCTGTTCGGCGGGGGCAACGGATGTCGTCGACATTGGCATTCCTATCTGAGAGCGAGCTCTGCGTGGGCGCGCCGGTAGGCAGAGTGGAGCTGGTCACGCTGTTCGGCGGCCGAGTGGCGCGCCTCGAAAAGCAGGGAGCGCTGTTGCTCCGCCGCCCAGAGATCTGGGCTGTGGAGGTCGGCGATCCGGGCCGCCAGGCCGGCGGCGGTGGCGGCGAGCCCGGGAACCCCGAGGCTCTCCAGGGTCGGGATGCTCCGCGCGGCGATCGGCAGACCGGCCGCCGACGCCTCGAGCAGGCTGATCGGTGCGCCTTCCCACGCCGCGGTGTGCACGTAGGCCTGGGCGTCGCCGAGCCGGCGTACCACCTCGTCGCGCGGCAGCCAGCCGGCAACGTCCACGCCGTGGCCGCGCAGGTCGCGCTCCGCGGCGTGGTCGCCGCCACCGAGCCACTGCCACACGACTCGCCGCCGGAGCACCCCCTCGAGGTAGCCCTTGACCGCGAGCAGGTAGCGCCAGTCCTTCTGCGCGGCGACGCGGCCGACGGTGACGACGCGGAACGGGTCCGAGTAGTGGGCGCGGACGGCGGGCGGCGACACGGCTCGGTTGGGCACCGTCACGACGTCGCGATGCCCGAGGTCCGCGGCCAGCACAGCCTCTTGCGGCGAGCAGGCGACGAGCACCTCGGTCCGCGGCACCAGTGCCCGCTCGACCCGGCGGATGACGGTGCGAACGGTAGGGGCGAGGTCGCGCCGCTCGAAAGCGAAGCAGTGCGGGCTGTAGACCACGTCCACACCCAGGTTCCCGGTCCGGGCCAGGATCCCCGCGTAGGACGAGTGCGCGTGCACCCGGTCGGGGCGCAGCGTACGAACCAGGTCGCGCAGCTCGCGTACCGCCGAGACCGGCGAGCTCGACAGGAACGTGGTGCCGGCGAACGCGGCCAGCGGATCGCCGGTGTCGGCGTGGCTGCGCCGCGGCCAGACCGCCAGGTGATGGTCGAGGTCCGGAGTGGAGTCCACCATCGCGAGGACGGAGCTGGTCACTCCCCCTCCGAGGGACTCCACGACATGTAGAACGCGAAACGACATCAACGCCCCCGACTCAGTAGGCACCGCGCCCGCGGAGCACCGCGGGCAGCGTGCGTAGGAGGATCCGGAGGTCGAGCCACATTGATCGGTGCTCCACGTACTGGAGGTCGAGCCGGATCGCTTCCTCCCACTCGAGGTCACTGCGGCCGCTCACCTGGGTGATGCCGGTGACACCAGGACGTACGGCGTGCCGGCCGTGGTCGCGTGGCGCGAATCGCGCGACCTCCCGCGGCGTGGACGGCCGGGGTCCGACCAGCGCCATGGTCCCGTTGACGACGTTCCACAGCTGCGGCAGCTCGTCCAGGGACGATCGCCGCAACCAGCGGCCGACCCGCGTCACCCGCGGGTCGTCGTACAGCTTGTTGAGGGGGCCCGAGCCGTTGTCGAATCGTGCGAACAGGACCTCGGCGACCCCGTCCGCGCCGGGGGTCATGGTGCGGAACTTCAGGATGTCGAAGGGCCGTCCGCCCTGGCCGACCCGTTGCTGGCGGTAGATGACGGGGCCTCGGCTCGTGGTCACGATGACGAGCGCGATGGTCAGGAGCAGCGGGGCCAGCACGAGTATGGCGATCACTGCGACGGTCAGCTCCAGGACTCGCCGCGCCAGCCCGTGGTCCGCTTCGGCGACAGCCGGCGGGGCCAGGACCGGGAGCTCGTTGACGGGGTGGAGAGGCACCCGAGCGATGCTCATCGGTGCGTCCCTCGACCAGACTTCGACGTTTGTCCCTTCACGTACTACTTGTGCAGGGCAGGCGTCTCCGTGATCCACGCGGGCCGAGAAATTTGGCTGCTCAAGCCTTCGCAGAGCTGACGCTGTTGCGGAACCGGGCATACGTCGCCAGCTCGGCGCGCACCGGTGCGATCACGTGACCGCGCATCACCCGGGCAATGACCCGGTGGCACTCGTCCGCGACCGCGGCGGCCTCTCGTGCGGCGACCCGCGCGACGGCGTACTTCCCGAGGCGCAGAACTGCCGCGCCGGCGCCGAGAAACACGCCGAGTGCGACCAGCGGCGTCGTCAGGGAACCGCCCTGCAGCGCGGTCGCACCCAGGAACAGCGCTCCGGCCACGATGCCCACGGTCAGGACGGCCCGGAGCACACCCACGAAGGGAAGCCACCTGGGCACTCGGAGCTCGTCGAACCTCAAGGCCGAGAGCTCGGCGTCGAGCCGGTCGTCGGTCTCCTTCAGCCGTTCGGCCGCGGCGGCCCAGATGGGGAACGCCCAGGCCGGGGGCAGGTTCCGGCTCACCTTCGCGACGAGGTTGCGGACCGCGGTGTCCACCGCGGGGCGGTCCACCGGGCCGAGCGGACGTCGCTCCGGCGTGGGCTCGCTCGTACCGCGACGCCGGAGGATCGGCAGCGCCATCCGGCGCGCCGCCTCCGTGCGGACGGCTCGTTCGGTCGTAGCAACGAGGGAGGTGACGCCGGCGGCAGCCGCCACGCGTCGTTCCAGGTCGGCGACCCAGGGTCCGGGGACCGAAGGCGGCGCGTCGCCGCTCACCCTCTCGAGACGGAGAGCAGCGGCACGGATGTCGGCTTCGACCCGGAGCCTGGCGTTCTGCTTCTCCTCGACCCGACGCCGGAGCGCCGTGCGCAGTTCCTTCATGCCGGTGCCGTGCTTTGCGCTGGTCGCGAGGATCCGCGGGTCGCGCATGCCGTCGGCGACCAGCAGCTTGCGCAGGTCGCGGATCATGCCAGCGCGGCGCTCCTCAGGAACCTCGTCGATGTGGTTGAGCACGACGATGCTGATCGCGCGGTGCTCGGAGAGCGGCTGGATGAAGCGGCGGTGGATGGCCGCATCGGCGTACTTCTGCGGGTCGACGACCCAGATCAGCAGGTCGGCGAGCTCGACGATCCGCTCCGCCTCCTCGTGGTGCGCGACCTCGATCGAGTCGTGGTCGGGCAGGTCGAGGAGCAGCAGCCCCTCGGGAAGCCGAGTACGCGACGCGTCCGTCAGCGAGCGTCGGCTGTGTTGGTTCGAGATCGGGACGCCGAGCCACTCGAGCATCTCTTGGAGGTCGTCGTCGCTCCACACCAGTGCCTTGGTCGTCGACGTCGTCGGGCGCGCGGCACTGGACGCAGATAGGTCGGCGCCGGCGAGTGCGTTGAACATCGTGGACTTGCCGGAGCCGGTCGAGCCCGCGATCGCGACGATCGTGTGCGAGGCCGACAGCTGGAGCCGCCCGGTGGAACGGGCGACCGACGCCTCCACGGCGTCGAGCATGTCGTCGTCGAGCTTCCCCCGCGCGGAGGCGACGGCGCTCTCCAGGCCTTCCAACCGGGGCTCGAGGCTGCTCCCGTCGGTCCGGAGCCGCGGCGGCGCAGCCGCCACCATCGTCGAACCGAGTCCCCGACCGCTCATCTTTCCCAGCTCCCTCGTCCGTTCGATGCGTCCTCATGTCGTGCCAGCGCCCGAGCGACGTCGCTCGCGGCGTCCCGGAGGCGGGTGGGCGCATCCGGCGTCAGGTTCCAGTCCAGGACGGGTTGGAGGTAGCGGTCCCGCTCCTCCGCGAGCAGTGCCGTCAGCGTCCGGGTGACGCCTGCGCCTGCGGTGGCCACCATGCCCGAGCCGCCGGTGGTCGGTTCCGCCGACGCTTGCAGGATCAGGGCGACGGCGATCGCGTCGCAGCCCACCGCTCCGAGTGCCGCGGCGCCCTTGGTGTCGTCGGCGACCTGCGTCGCCAGGTTCTGCCGCCAGGCCCTGATGGCCTTGCGGGCGCGTGATGCCAGGCCTCGGCCGGGCCCGCTGAGGTCCTCGGTGCTCCAGTCCAGCAGCGCCGCGCCGCTTGCGGCGCCTCGCAGCTTTCGGTGGGCACGCTCGGCAGCCCTCTCGGCGTGGTCCATCAGGAGAGTCTCGAGAGCGAGGTCCAGCGCCAAGCCCAGCCGGTTGACCTCGGCCTCCAGCCCTGACTCGTCCCGGGTGAGTCGCTGTCGCAACGCGTCCGGTGCTGCGGAGATGTCGGTACCGACGAGGTCTCGCCACTGGACCAGCAGGTCGCCGCGGACGAGCGTCCCCTCGTCCAGCGCGCTCCGCAGGTGGTCGGCGGCCTTGGCATAGACGTGGGCGGTGATGGCCAGCAGCTCGCTGACCGCCTCGACCTGCAGCCGAGCAGCGTCCGCGACCGGCTCGGCGACGGTGATCGCGCGCCGTACGGCGCCCCTCACGGTCTGGCGGACGGCGGTCGATCGGTCGGCGACACTCGCGGCCAGCGCGTCGATCCACTCCCTGACGTCCGCGACGTACGGCGCCGGCAGCAGCGTGTCGTCCGCCACCGGGCCGTGCTCCACGAAGAACACCTGCTCGGTCGGCACACCTGTCTTGTCCAGCATGCGGGTGAGGTGGGGCATCACCGTCGCGCGGTCCTCGGCGGGGAGGCGGTTCATGACGACCGCGACGGCGGTCTCGCGCTCGATGGCCAGGGACAGCTGGAGCCACGCGACCTGGTCGGAGTAGCGAGCGGCTGACGTCACGAAGAGGACCAGGTCCGCCGCGCCCAGCAGCTTGGTGGCGAGCTCGCGGTTGCGGTCGTCGATCGAGTCGAAGTCAGGAGCGTCCAGGATCGCGACGCCACGCGGCACGGTCTCGCACGCGACGAGCTGGATCGCTTGGGGGTCGGTGGTCGGCTGGTCCACCCGGTCGAGTGTCGGGAGCACCCGATCCGGTCCGAACCACTCGCGGTCGGCCGGGTGGTGCACCAGCACCGGCGACCGGGTCGTCGGGCGAAGCAGCCCAGGGCTGGTGACCTTGCGTCCCGCCAGGCTGTTGACGAGAGTCGACTTGCCCACGCCCGTCGGACCCGCGACGACGACCAGGGCGGGCGCGTCGATCGCGGCCAGCCGGGGCAGCACGTAGTCGTCGGCCTGGGCGAGGACCTGCGCCCGCTCGTCGCGGAGCGACCCGGCACCGGGGAGCGACAGCGGCAGCGCTGCGGCCCGGAAGGCGGAGTACAGGCCCGCGGCCGCGCAGGCGAGCTCGCGGTCGGGCGTCCGGGGTCGGACGGGTACCTCAGGTCGCTGCGCCAACGCCGTCATCCCGCCTCCGGCTGTACGAGTACTTGATCGGGCAGGCCGCTGACGCGGTCCTCACTCGCTACGTGGACCATGGCGCCGGAACAGAGACCCGAGCTGGCGGTCCATCTGCTCGTCCACTGCGGGGTAGCGGCCCTCGGCGTCGGACGGTTCGTCGTCGGAGGTGTCCTCGTCGTCGTCACCGTCGTCACCGTCTCGTCCTGTTCGTCGTCGTCCTCGTCGTCGCCGTCGGTGTCCTCGTCGGACTCCGTGTCCTCGTCGGTCTCCTCGTCGGCGGACTCGTCCGCGATGTCGTCGGCGTCGTCGTCTTCGACGTCGTCGTCAGCTGGCTCGTCGTCCGGCGCACCGGCCTCGTCGAGAAGCTGCTCCATCGAGACGCGGGCCTCGTGCAGCCGGGTCATGATGTCGCCCACCCTCGTGGACAGGTCCTCGAACACCTCGGACACCTCGTCGCCGAGCTCGACCGCTCGGTTCAGCACGTTCCGGGCGTCGCCGCGGATCTCCGCCGCCTCTTGCTGCGCGCGCTCGGCGGCCTCGGCGATGTGCGCCCGCGCCGTCTCCTCGGCCTCGGCCATCGAGGTCCGCAGCGCCTCGGCGCGGATCGCGTCGGCATCCCGGTTGGCCGACTCGACCAGGTCCGCCACGAGCGCGTCGACCTTGGCGCGCTGGGCGGCGGCCCAACCGGAGAGCTCCTGGCGGGTTCGATCGGCGGCGTCGCGGGCCTCGATGACGATCCGCTCGGCCTCCTCGCTGGCAGCGGACCGGGCCTCGGTCGCCATCGCCAGCATCTGCTGGGCCTCCTGATGCGCTCCGCGGGTCGCACGGAGCGTGTCGGCATGCTCGGTGGCCGACGCGGTGGCACTGTCCGCGTGCGGCTCGGGGGGTGGCTTGCCCGGAGGCTGGAGCTCGCTCAACACCTGGTCGAACGCGCGGGCGGCGTCGGAGCCGCTGGGCTCGGAGGGCCTCGGCGCACCGGCCGGTGGCTCACCTTCTGAAGGGGAACGGGGGCGACTGAACATATCCGACTAGTGCGCGGCGAAGGGCCGTTGATCCGACCTCTTCGAAGTTTGTGCTGGCCGGCATCGTCTGCGCGCTCACGAGTCGGCTCCATCGTCGCCGAGCGTCGGGAACGACCAGCTCTGCTCGTCCTCCTTACGGGCGAGACGGGTAGCCCGCAGCTCCACCTGGAAGGCCTCGCGCATCGTCGAGAGCAGACGCTCCCCCTCGTCGACCCGGGTGTTGAGGACCCACAGGCCGACGTTGCGCAGCTCGTCCGCCCGACCCAAAGCGTCCGAGACGATCTGCCGCGCCTCCTGGTCGGCCTCGGAGAGCTTCGCCGTCGCCAACCTCACCGCAGTGGCCCGCAGCCGTTGCGCCTCGCGGGCGATGAGGGCGAGCAACCGGTAAGCCTCGGCACTGTCGAGGGTGCGGCCGCGCTCGAGGCGTTCGATCAGCCGGTCGATCTCCAGGTGCGGGAAGCTGGGCGGCCACGAGGACCCCTCGCCCTCCGGCGGTTCGGAACCCGTTGGATCGTCGGACTTTGGGGCCACGTTCTAACCATTCCCTCGGGAGATCGTGCGGGCGCGGGGCGACCCGTGCTGACACAGGACGCGAGCAACGCCGTTGCGGGCGTCAAATCACTGGTGCAGGGAGCCGCAGGTTTGATCCACACGGAGCCGTTCCGTTTCCCGCACGTGCCGACGCCTGCGTCGGCAGGCTGTCAGTGCTCGTCCGGATCCGAGACGTAGCGGAACGCAGCCCAGTAGTAGGGGTGCGGGTGCTCGCGGGCGACCTGCCGACGGGCCTCCCCCAGCGCCGATCGCGCGTCCAAGCCCTCTGAAAGGGACTGGTAGAAGAACGTCATCAGCTCAAGGGTGACCGCGTCGTCAACAGTCCACAGCGCCGCGATGACGCCGGAGGCGCCGGCCGCGAGGCATGCCGATGCCAGGCCGATCGGCTCCGACACGTAGTCGGGCGAGAGCCCGGACCCGCACGCGCTGAGCACGACGACCGATCCCTCGAGCCCGAGCGATCCGTTGACGATGTCGCGGGCGTGCAGCCAGCCGTCTCCGAGCCGGAGCGCCGACGAGAGCGGGTCGTCCTGGCGGAACACGCCGTGACAGGCCAGGTGGACGACATCGGCGGAGCGAGCGTGTCGTACCAGTGCTTCCCTGGTGGCTTCGGCGCCGACCACGATCTCCGCGGAGGGCAACGTCCGGAAGATCATCTGCGCCTCGTCCGTGATGAGCGGCGCGTTGTCGTCCGGGACCGCGAGGACCAGCGCAGCCACCCGTGTGGCGGACCCGTCCTCTTCCCTGGTGGGTCCCGCCTGCCCCGACGCGGTCAGCCCGAGCCGGGCGAACCACGGCCCGACCTCGTCGAGAAGGGCATCGAAGGGAACGGCATCGAGATGCCGGTGGGCGACGACCGTGAGCTCGTCGTCGAGGTCGGCCAACAGGTCGGCGATCGGTGCGAGCAGCATCTCGTAGAGGCCGTCCAGCGCGGGCGAGGAGGCGTCCAGCTGCGACTCGATCCGCCAGCCCGGCGCCATCAGGCGGCACTCCTGCTGCCAGGCGCGAACCATCCGCTGGGTCTCCCCCGCAGTGTCGCGCAGGATCCGCGCGTCGACCTGACCGTCGCGGAGGACGAACGCGACGACGTCCTCGCCGCTGACGCAGTACTCGATGATGCTCTGCCAGGGCACCGCAGGCAGCGGCTCCTCGCGATCGCCGTCGCTGAAGGAGACCGACTGCGGGTCGCCGAGGAGCTCTTCGAGCCGCCGCCGCCGGAGCTCGATGGTGGCCGGTACCGCACCGCGGGTGCCGAGCGGCACCAGCGACTGGCGCTTGACCGCCCGCGCCCGCCGCCAGGCCTCGAGCCGCCCGGCGTGGTCGTTGCGCTCCAGCAACAGCTCGATCAGCTCGTCGGTCGCCTCGTTCAGCGAGGGCAGCACCGCGCCCGCGCCACGCTCTCCGAGTTGGCGCCCCCAGGCGTTGCCGACACCCAGTGCGCTGCGCAGCAGCTCGATCGCCGTGTCGCTGTCGCCGAGCCGACGCTCGTGGCGGGCGCGTGCTACCAGCACATCGACCCGCAGCTCCGGGACCCCGGTCCTTGCCGCCAGCTCCGCCGCGGTTTCGAGTAGGTCCGATGCCGTGGACGGATCCGCTACCCGAGCGAGGGTCAACCGAGTCTGCACTCCGAGATACGGGGCGCTGTCGTCGACGTTCGCGACGAGCACCTTCTGGCATCTGGCGCGGGCCGCCTGCTGGTCCTCGACGGACAGTGCGAGCTTGGCTTGCGCGAGCCAGGTGCACGCCCGCATCAGGTGACTGTTGCACTCCGCGAAGAGCCGTTCGGCACCCGCCAGCTCGGCGGCAGCGGCGTTGGTGCGCTCCAGCCGGAGGGAGGCCTGAGCGCAGGCGAGCTCCGCCCGGGCCGAGTACTCCACGGCGCCGATCTTGGTGAACATCTCCTCGGCGGCGCGCGCGTCGGCGATGGCCTCTGCGGGTAGTCCGGCACGCAGCAAGGCGTTGGACCGCGCCAGTCGGTGGACGCCGACGAGCCATCGGTTGCCCCCCATGTCCGGCTCGACGCAGTCGAGGACCTCCAGCGCTCTGGAGACCTGCCCCGTCTCGGCCAGCGCCTCTGCCGTCAGGACCGCCACGATCGCCGCCACGCGATCGAGGCCCAAGCTCATGCTGGCCGACCGGGCGCGGTTGAACTCACGCAACGCGTTGTGAGCCAGCCCGGCGTCGAGCGCCGCGAGGCCCCGGCGCACGTTCACGAGGGCAAGCCCCCCGTCGTCACCGAGGGCCACGAACAGGTTCTCGGCGGTGTCGTAGTGACGGGTCGCCGTCGCGAGGTCGCCCATACCAGCTCGAGTGTCGGCGAGCAGGAGCTGCACGGCGGCGTCCAGCCACGCCATGCGGCCGTCCTCGTGGGCCTCGCGTCCCAGCTGCGCCTGGATCCTGAGCACCGCCACCTCGGCCTCTTCGAACTCGCCGAGCAGCACCTGTACGGCGGTGAAGCGCAGCGCGGCGCGGATGGCATCCAGCCGCCGGCCTACAGCCAGCCAGTTGCGGCGGGCCAGCCGGTAGGCCGTCGCCGCATCACCGAGGTGGCCCTGCGCCAGGGCGAGGTCACCGCGGAGCTCGTCGATCCGGGCTGCCCGGCCGAGATCGCGGCGTCCGTCCATCGCCGCCTCGGCCTGGTCGAGCAGTGCCGCGCCGCGGTCGGCATCGCGGTCGCTCCAGGTCGTCGCCTCCTCGATGAGGCGGTCGACCTCGGTCCCGGCCACACTGACGGGTTCTGTTCCGAGCCCCATGGAACCCTCTCAGCTGCCCTGGAGATCGAGTCTTGCGCGAACCCGCGTGCCTCCTGATGTCAGCCACATCTCATCAACGTCGACGGGCACTCCGCGCACGTCGATCCTGCCGTCCTTCGTGGTGCGCGCCGCCCGGCGCAGCGACCCCGCCTGGAGGAACGCCAGGTCGACGCCGGTCTCGTCGACGCCGTCGAGCATGATCAGGCCTTGGACGTCGACCTCTCCGGGAGCTGCGGTGACCGCGTCGATGACGAACCGTCCGAGCTCGCTGTCGAAGGCGAGGTGCACTCCGTCGTCGGCCGATCGGACGCCGGCCGCGGCCATCCCCATCCGGGTGTCGTAGAGAAGTGCCGCGTCGGTCCAGTCGGAGCTCTGCTCGGGGCTGTGCAGCCCGACGAAAACGTCCCGCAGCCGCGCGCTGAGCTCCGCCGGCGGCTGCGCGAGAGGCGTCGACCGCGCGTCCTCTAGGAAGGTGCGGATCCAGTCGACGGTCTCCAGTGTGGCGGGGTCGGCCGTGTCGACGTACGCCGACACCAGCTCGGACTGCTCGGGTTGCAGTCGGCCCTCGACCCAGTCGAGCAGGTCGGTGAAGGTCGGCTTCCAGGCGATCATGACTCGTCCTCGAGAATCACGCGCAGCTTGTCGAGGCAGCGGCCCCGTAGCGGCCCGATGCCGCCGATCGACCGGCCGAAGCGTCGGGCGATCTCCGCGTAACTGGGCTCGTCGGGTTCGAAGTACAGCGCCAGGAGCAGGTCTCGGCAGGTGCCGCCCAGCGTGGCCAGCGCGTCGTGGATGGCGGTCGTCGTCGACCAGTCGGCGAAGGGGTCGGTCGAGCCCTCGGGGGCGACCTCGAGTGGGGTGGTCCGGCGGTTGAGGTTGCGGATGCGCCAGGCCTGGCGCCGGGCGACCGTCATCAGCCACGAGGGGAGCTTCTCCTCCTCGCGGATCTTGTCGAGCGAGTCGACGAGGGCGACGAACGTGCTCTGGGTGACGTCGGCGGCATCGTCGGCACTCAGGCCGTTGCGCAGGGCGACGGTGTAGACGAGCCGCTCATATCTGCCGACCAGCTGGTTCCATGCCTCGGCGTCGCGACGCCGGCAGCGACGCAGCAGGTCGGCATCCGTGTCCTGCCCGGCCGGCCGGCTCGGAGAGCCTGCCTGTTGGTGCCGTCCTGGAGCGCGAGGAGAGCTGATACTTCGCAGCTTTGGTACGTGGGTCGGGCGCTCGCTCAACGACGTCATCTGGTCCCCATATGTACTTCTGGAACACCGGGGTCAGTGGTGTTCCGAGGTGATGGACCAACGCCTGTGGTGCAAACGATCCGCCGAGATCAAATGACCAGGCCCAGTTCCTTAGGCCCGTTCATTCGAGCGAACCGGGGCGGTGGCCCTCGGGTCGAAGGTGACAGTAACTCCGGGTAGGGGTGCCGACAAGCGAAGAAGTTCTGCGGAACGCTTCGCTCTTGGATCAATTGACGACGGATCGCGCACTAGTCGGGCATGTCCACAGCCGAACAGGTTGGTAGCTCCTCTCCGGTCCTTCGACCCCCCGAAGCCATTCCGTCGGTCGGTCCCGGGAACGCAATTCGGCGCGCGCAGAACCAGAAAGTCACGTGGACCGGGTGTCCGTGACCGCGTTGTGACTCCCTAGGAAATTAGCACTATCCCTGGGCTTGTCCAGGGTGCACCATAAGACTTGCCAAAATTTGACAAAATGTAGGCAACCGCACGAACAGATCGCTGCAGCACCGCCGACGCAGAGCAAGGCGGCCGCTCGGAGCCACCCCAAGGAGAACGCATGAACAAGATCCGGATGACCATCGCCTCCATCGCCGTCGCGCTCGCGACGGTGCTCACGGTGGGCCTGGCCGCTACCCCGGCCGACGCGGGCGTGCGGGCGGACCGGCCCTTCGGTTGCTGCTGAACGGACCGGCGGCCCTGATCAGTCGAGCAAGGCCGGCGCGACGCGCGTCCGGTCCCGTCGGCCGACCCGAAGGCCGCTCGCCGACGCAGCCGCGCGGAACGCCGTCCGGGCTGCTCCGTAGTCGCCCAGCGCCTCGTTGAGCTCCGCGAGCTCGCACCAGGCCTGGGCGACCCATCGGTCGGAGCTGCTGAGCCGCGACAGGATCTCCGCTGCTTGTGCGTACGCCGAGCGCGCCTCGTCCTCTCGGCCCAGCTCGGCGAGCGCCTCACCGTGGACGATGATCGCCTCGGCCATCCCGAGGGAGGCGTCGCTCGGGCTCGAGTCCCGCGCAGCCCCCGCAGTCACTTCCGCCTGGCGGGGCTGCCCGTCGAGCAGCAGCGCCCGGGCCAGGGCCACGTCGCCCTGAGCCACCTCGACCTGGCTGGCACTGGTGGCCCGCAGCTCGCCGGACCCTCGCCGGATCTGCTCGAGCGCCTCGGTGACCTTCGGCGGATCGAGGTTGAGCTGCAGCCGGCCGAGCTCGAGGCGCAGGCGCGCGAGGTTGCGGGCGTCCTGTCCCTCACCGAGCAGCCCGAGCGCCCGGTCGGCCAGGGTCAGCGCGGCTTGGGTCTCGCCGCGCTCGGAATAGACGATGCTGGCGTTCCAGTACGCCGCGCTCCGGGCGGCGGGGGACGCGATCTCCTCGGCGACGTGGATCGCGTCGGTGCAGATCCGCGCCGCGCGGCTGAGGTCTCCGCGCTCGATGTAGGCCAGGGCGACCGTCATGGCGAGCTGGATCGCCTCGTCGGTGCGCTCGAGCCCACTCTCGATCAGCACCGGTTGCAGCCGCTCACCGACATCGGTCGCCAGGTTGAGGTCCCCCACCTCGCGGTAGCAGCGACTCAACGCGATGCCGCACTTGATCGCCAGCAGGCCGCCGCCGTCCTTCAGCAGCGACTCGAGCTCGATGATCGCGTCATCGAGCTGGCCGAGTGACTCCAAGGCCCGCGCGGCCACGAAGCGCCCTTCCTCGACAAGGTCGGACAAGGAAGCCTTCTCGGCCCGCGCGACGTACTGGCGGGCCTGGTGCTCGGCATCGAGGGCTTCGCCGTTCTGCAGCGCGAGCTCGGCGTAGCTGAGCCCCAGCCTGATCTCGTCGAGCTCGGCCTCCGAGGCGCCCTGGAGGAGCTCGTCGACAGTGAGCCCGAGACGCTCGGCAAGGGCGGTGAGCGCCGTCATCCTCGGCCGTCGGGAGCCGGTTTCGATGCGCGAGACATAGCCGACGGAGAACGTGTCACCGGCCAGATCGGACTGCGTCCAACCACGGGCGACGCGTGCCGCGCGCAAGCGTGAACCGAGGACGACTGGATCGAGCGTCCCCAAGGTCACCGCGGATCGAGTGTCGACTTGACTCACAACGGGAGAATCGTAGGCGAAAACTGAGCGTTGGGTGAGACAAAACTCCAAGAAGTTTCTGACAAATCTCGCCGCGCCGGCCAGATTGTCCTCACATGAAGGGCGCAGCTCACCAGAAGTTCCTGGACCCGCACGGACGACGGACCCGCGATCGGATCTTGGGGTGCACCGTCGACCCAGCCGGCCTCGGATGCCCTGGTCCGTATCGCTATGACGCAGCTAGGCGATTCGGCCTGCCGGACAACAAAAGATTTTACTTTCACAAATCAGTTAAAGAAAAGGCTTACGTCGACCAGGGGCTGACGACCGAAACTGACTGGCGAGTCAGTCCAGGAGCTCTCCTGCCTAGCGCCCCTTAGTGGCTTCGAACAGACGGCGGGCCGCCCTGAGTCCGGCAAACCACGCCTGAAACTGCGTTTGTCGGGGGCGCTTTTTCGACTCCGCGACTCCAGTCTAGGGACCGGCTTCAGGACGTCGGGAAGAACGATCAGCTGGATGTTGGAATCGGCGGAGTGGCTGCGCCGGTCACAACGGGCAAGCTCCGGCTCGTCGCAGACCAAAAGTTGACATCGCGGCGATGCCTCTGGGGGCCAACCCGCGGTGTCGCCTTCCCGACTCCTCGGTCGCCGCTATTGGGAGGGCGCCTTAGCGTCAAAGCGCCCCTGACCGATTACCCAATTCGCACGACCGAATCGCACTAGCATCCTGACATCTGGCACAGACTCGGAGTGGCCGCCAGAGCGATGGGGGAATTGGTGTGCAACTCCGACTGAAGCTGGGCGGCGAGCCCGCTCAGCCGCTGGACGTGCATCTCGACGGCGATCCCTGGGGCGCGGACCTAGTCGACGCCCTCGTGTCTGCTGGGCTGATCCGCGCGAATGCACGGGGCGACCTACTCCTCCACCGGACCGGTCGGCGAATCGACACGCAAACGAGCCTGTCTGACCTGGGGATCCGGCACGGCGATCTGCTCACCACGCAAGCAGGGTGGTCACCGTCACCCATCACCTCCGAGCAACTCACCCGCCCGGAGGTCCGCCTGGTCGTGGGCTCCGGCCCTGATGAGGGGCGATCGTTCGTAGTCCCTCCTGCGGGCGTGACCATTGGTCGTGATGTGGACACCTATATCAAGCTCACTGACCCCGGGCTGTCGCGGGCGCACTTCGAGGTCGCCCACCGAGATGACCGGTGGGTTGTCCGAGATCTGGGCTCGCACAATGGGACATTCCACGCTGGCTCCCGCGTCGGCGACCGTGATGTGGACCTGGTACCGGACCTGCCGATCGAGGCTGGCAACAGCTTGTTCCGAGTCGAACTGCAGGAGCAGGCGCCGGATGAGCCCCGCATCCAAGTCATCGGCGGGTTGGGCCAGTACAACCGGACCCCACGAGTGGCGCACAGTGGACGTCGCACCCGATTGAGCTGTCGGCTCCGCCGCATAAGCAAAGCCGCACCCGGATCCCGCTGCTCGCATCGCTCGCGCCACTCGTGGCAGCTCCGGCTTTTGTGTTGCTGGGAGGTGGGATCGGCTTCCTCGCGCTCGCTCTCCTCAGCCCGCTGACCATGCTGGTGTCGTGGTGGGAGGATCGAATTCACGGAGGGAAGGACCACCGGGCGGGCGTTGCCGACTATCGCCTTGCGCTCGATGATTCCGCCGAGCAGGTCGCGGAGGCGGTGCGCGCCAATGCGCAACTGCGCTGGGCGACCGCGCCCGACCCACACGAGGTGGCGAATCGGGCGATACCGACCACGGCGCTGTGGGAACGACGTCCGCACGACAGTAACTTATCTCACTGCGGTTTCGTGGGGAGACCCCCACGGAAGTGGGCTATGAGGTCGGCGAAGGTGGCGATCCCGGCTCACAAAAGAACACGCAAACGGTTACCTCCATCTGTCCCCGGTGGTCCCTCCGACGAGGTCGACACTCGGGGTGGTGCCCGAAGCGGCTATGGCCCTGACGCGCCAGACATGGCCAATGTTCCAGCTCAGGCTCAATAGCCCGCGCGAGGGCTGCTGGCGGCCGTGTCCGGACGGCCGAGTGGGCTACCGTTCCCCACGCACAGTGGCGCGAACGCGGGCGGTCGCCGCGGCCGGTTGAGCCGCGAACTGGGCGGAGGTGGCGCGATCGTCGAGCGAGCAGCACAGGCCGCTCACATGGCGGGACAGGCCACGGCCAACTGCCGGCTCTCGGAGCTCGTGGATGACACGGTCGAACTGCCGCGCAATCTGGTGAAACCTTCTCGAGGAGGCCCCGCGGTCGGGTGCACGCTCTGGTTTAGGATAGCCGGGACGGTGTCCGGTCACTGCGGCGTGGGCTCAAGACCTCGGAACGTTGACCGAGCAACTGGACCCGTACGGAGCACTGATCCTGGGGGCCTCGCTCGACCACGTCCGACGCAAACAGTGGACGAGCGTCATGGCTGCTGACGGTCTCCGCGATGCCTCGTCACGCGACCGGCGGCCGAGGTGCCAAGTCTCTGACGGCCCGCACGCTCTGTCGGCGGCACGACGGCGCTGGCAAGTCGGAGCTGTTGCAGACCTTCGTGGCCGGCTGGCAGTGACGCTGCCGCCCGACACGCCTGACGTTCCTCCTTGTCGATTACAAGGGCGGGGCGGCGTTCCGGACTGCCTCGACCTCCCGCACGTCGTCGGCTCGGTGACCGACCTCGACGGCCGGCTCGTGGAACGAGTGCTCGTGTCGCTCGGTGCCGAGCTAGCACCGCGAGCGCGTGCTGGCTGCTGCCGGTGCCAAGGACCTCGAGCGATATGGAACGGACGGCTCCCGACGACGCACCACCGGCCCTCGTCGTCGTGGTGGACGAGTTCGCCGCGCTGCGACCGAGCTCCCCGAGTTCGTCGAGGGCGTCGTCAATCTCGCGCAACGCGGCCGGTCGCTGGGCATGCACCTCGTGCTGCGACGCAACGTCCTGCGGGCGTCATCAACGACCGCATCCGCGCCAACACGAACCTGCGCATCTCGCTGCGGATGAACGACGTCGGTGACAGCGACGACGTCATCAACTCGCCCGCCGCGGCGCAGCTGCCGCGCGACTCTCCCGGCCGCGCGTACGTGCGCAACGGCTCGACGGAGCTGGTCGAGGTGCAGGTCGGCTTCGGCGGTGGGCTTGAGTTCGCTTTCGGGCAGACGCTCGCGTCTCCGTCGCGATGCGTGGCACGACCCCGTCCGCCGCGGTCCGGACCGTCGAGCTCGGCAGGAGCTCGCCACCGACCTCCAGTCGCTCGTCGGCACGATTCGCGACGCGTTCCTGACCTCCAAAGCTGCCGAGCCTGAGTGCCGTGGCTGGCGGCGCTCCACGCGCAGATCCCACTCGACGAGCTCGCGACCGATAACGGAACCTCGGTGGCGTTCGGGCTCCGCGACGAACCGCAGCAGCAGGCGCAACTCAGGCACATCGTCGATGTCGCGCCGGTTCGACGACTCCTGTCATGGGTTCCACCGGCTCCGGCAAGACCACGTTTCTGCGCACTCTCGTTACCCAGCTCGCAGAACAGAATCGGCCCTCGATCTGCACGTCTACGGCCTCGACTTCGGCTCTCGCGCACTCGCACCGCTCGCCGCGTTGCCGCACGTAGGAGACGTGGTAGCGGGCGAGAACACCGATCGTGTGGTGCGACTGCTGACAACCCTGAGCGAACCACCAAACAGCGCCGTGTGCGGATGGCGCACGCGCTGTCACCTCGTTCGACCAGCTCAGAGAAGTGGAGGCGCGCAGCGGAGGTGACCTGACGCCACACTTGTGATCCTTTGGACGGGTACGCCTCCTTCGTGCAAGCGTTCGACCGCGTCGAAACGGGGTGTGGGTGGAACGCGTGGCGACCCTCATTTCGAAGGGAGACCCATCGGCGTGCATTGGGTCGTCACCGGAGACCGTCGCCTAGCCGTGCCGGCCGCGGTGCAGGCCGCCCTGCCGCAGCGGCTCATCCTCAGTGCAACGACGTCGATGAGTACGACGATCGGCTGCTCGTGCCAAGACTGTTGACGCCCACCGCCACCCGAGCGAGGATTCTCAGCGGACGCGGACGAGGTCCAGGTGGCCGTGTATGGCACGTACGGGGCCACCGAGATCAACCGGGCACTGCACGAGCTGGCGACCAAGCTCAACGCAACTCGCAAAGCGGTTCGCGCCCAACGCCATCCAACTGCTCCCGAGCCACATCCCGGAGGCGGCTTCCCGCCGGTACACGGCTGGAGGCAGTGCCGCTCGGTACGCGCAACCTTAGTTCGACCCAGCAACGATCGACATCTCACGGGGCGGCATGCTGTTCGTCGGCGCTCGCCGTTCCGGCAAGTCCACGGCACTCCGTACGCTCACCCGTGCGCTCTCGTCCGGTGAACTCGATCGAGCTGGTGCTGCTGGCCCCGTCGAGCACGCCGCTGCTCAAGCTCGACGTGTGGGCAGCGGTCCATCGAGGAAACGACTCGGCCTCGGACTATGTCGACGAGGTGCTACGGGAGCTGGACAGCCGGGGCCCGACAGGCGGCCACTGGTCATTGTGGTCGACGACGGTCACGAGTTGGCCGACGAAATGGCCGACAGCCGCCTGGCAAGCTACTCAGAAGGGCGTGGAGCGCGGCGTACGCGTACTGGCGGCAGCCGACAAGAACGCCGCCCACCGCGCGTATGGCGGGTTCATACCAGTCCTGAAGCCGAGCGAGCCGGTGTAGTGCTCCAACCAGATCCCGACATCGACGGCGACCTGTTCGATGTGCAGCTCGAGCGCCGAGCCCGCGGGGGCCACCGGTCGAGCGGCGATCATCGCGGCTGGCCGCGTCGAGCTCGCACAGATCGCGACCAGCGAGGATCCGCTGTGAACAGCGCCCTGTGGTATGGCGTGCTCGGCCGGTGGCAGTTCATGGACGGAGACCTCGTCAAGCTCGGTGGCCCCAAGGAACGGCTCATCCTGGCTGCGCTTCTGATGGCGAAAGGACGGGTCGTGTCGGTCGACCGGCTGGTGGACGTGCTCTGGGGGAGAACCCTCCTGATCGTGCGGTCGCGACCCTTCAAGTGCACATCTCCAACTTGCGCCGGAGGCTCGGTGACGGTCGGCCAACCATCATCACGCAGCGCCGGAATACGTTTGCTGACCACAGCGCAGTTCGACCTCCTCCACTTGGAGATCAGGGACTTCCGCAGACGATCTCGACCACAACCCCCGACCAAGCACTGGCCTGTTGGAGGAGGCGGAGGGTCTCTGGCGCGGAGATCCTTTGTCGGACATCAGCAATGCAAGCTCCACCGCAACACAGTAGCTCTCCTGGAGCAGCGGCGGCTCGCAGGCAGCAAGCCCGTGCGAGGGCACTGCTGGCGTGCGGCAGGCACCAGACGCCCTGGACGTCATCGAAATGCAGCTGGTCACCGAGCCGCTGCGCGAGACTCTGTGGGGGCAGCGCATGCTGGCGCTCTACCGAGCGGACGCCAAGCCGAGGCCCTGGATGCTTATCAGGACTGCCGCGCGCGGCTCCTCAACGAGCTGGGGGTCGATCCGACCCCAGCATCAGCCGCTCGGACAGAACCTCCATAACCCGCTCTCGAACTGGAGACGCACTCCGCGAGGTCCGCCACGTCTCCCCAGGCTAAAATGCCGGCCACCTTCATCGCAGCGAAGCGCCTGCCGAGCTTCTCGCCTCAGGCATGTCGGTCCAGTCGTGGACATCCAACCATCGGTCGCCATCCAAGCTCGGACGTCGTCCTGGAAGACGCTCGGCGACGCAAACGCCCAGATCCGCGCTGCCTTCGGCATCACCTGTTGTCAGACCTGTCCTCGTCGAACGGTACCTCCGTGGCTGGCGAGCCGGTGCTGCACCGTTTGCTCGAGGACGGTGACCAGATCGAGATCGGACCGCATCGCCTCACCTATCGTCGCTGCTGACGGCCTTGAGCCGGTCTTGGCACTTCTTAAGGAGCCTGAGACAGATTCCTGCCAACGCACTGGTAACCCGCAGCACAGGAGAAACGAAATGGCGAACATCCAGGTCACCCCCGACAAACTCCGCACGCTGGCCAAAACCCTCGGCAACGAAGCGAAGGCGGTCGGCACTGTTAAGAGCAACATTACGTCGGCGATCGGCAACAGCGGCTGGAAGTCGCCAGCGGCCACCAAGTTCGAGCACGACTGGAACACTCATACGTCAAGGCCCTGACGAACCTTGAGCGGCCCTTACCAACTCGGCGGCGCGGCCTCCAAGATGGCCCAGAACTATGACTCGACTGAGGCCGCCTACAAGGCATGGCTGACCGGACGCCACCTCAGGCCCTTTCGGAGTCAGGCCATGTCAACGGACGAGCCCTCCCGGACCTGCTTAGCACGGCGGCTTCCCGGGTGGACGGTCTGGCCAGCCAACTGGCCACCGCTAATACCCAGGTGATCCTTCTAACCCATCCACTGAGCATCGGGTGGTCGGGCGCCGCGGCTGCACAGGCCGCCCCAACCTTCGAAGGTCATGACAGACCTGCGTACCCAGTCGAGCAAGTGCGCTGCACTCGCGACACCTTGCGGATGGCAACCAAGAACGCTTCTGTGCGCATCTACTACGAGGACCAAGCCCGTCAGCAGGCGGCGGCCGCGGCTGCAGCTGCGGCGGCGGCAGCGGCCAAGAAGCAGAAGGGGTGAGCCCAATGTCGTCAACGATTAAGAAGGACTTTGACTCGCTCCGAGCCTGGCAGAAGAGGTCCTCGGGCCTCGCCCAACAGGTCGACCAGATATCCGGCAACCTGGAGTCGGCTGTCCGCGGGGTTCTTAACAGGTCAGATATTCCCGAGCGCGGTGCCATCGCGAACCAGTACACGGCCATCCACGCCAAGCTTAATGCCGCCGCCAGCGACCTCAGCAAGGCCAGCAAACAGTTGAACGATTACATCGTTCGTGGCATCCAGCTGGAGACGCTGCTCGCGGCCCTACTCGGGCAGCGCAAACTCGACGACAGCGCCATGAAGGCGGTCGGGTTCACAGCAGAGAACCTCGCCATGAGGCGTCGAACATTTCCCTCGAGGACCTTTCGAAAGCAAAAGCGGGCGACGCGGAAACCCTGGCGCGGGTTCGGGTGTTCAATAAGATTCTCGTCGCCTACGGGGTCGCGTACAGCGCCAAGGATCTCGCCGAGGTAATCCGGGCGAAAAGGTGGAACCTCGACGACAATCTCAAAGCAGCCAACGCTGGCCTCGGGCTTACAGGCGCCGGCGCCGCGGGAACCAAGGGGTTCGCGACCCTGATGAAGCCTTTGGCGAATTCGTCACCGAAGTGGGCAACTGTCGGCAAGTTCGCGGGCAGAGTGAACCCGATTGCCCTCGGCCTCCAGGCCAATATCGTCGGCTACCAAGTCGGCAAGGGTCGCGCCGACACTCTTATCGAGCAGGAGGCGAAGGGCCTGGACACAGTAGGCATCGCAAAGCAGGACCTCAGTGACAGGCCGTGGTATGCCAAGCCTGTGGGAGGCTACAACGTGCTGACCGCGAAAACCCGGCGGGAGGCCGGGGAACACTTTTTTGGTGTGCCAGAGTACAAGCCGGACATCGGCCTTTCGCCGCAACAACTCGCGATTATCAACGCCGGGCTCAAGGCACGGTTCCCGGGTGCGAAGGTCGTTTCCGATATCAAAGTCGGCACGTACACGGTATCTCTGCCTACCGTCGAGGGTATGACCCAATACACAGTTGACGTTAAGACCGGAAAGCGTGTGAACTGATGTCGCAAGGCACATTCGAGGAGTTGCTAGGGAGTGCTGACGAAGCACTCAGAGCTTCCGATATGGACGTCGCCAGCCTGAGTGAGGAGGCCTTCGACGCACTCTTCACGGTGGAGCGGCTCGAAATGGACCCGTCCGCGCTCGATGAACTGCTGCCCGGAATGCGAGCTCTGGCCGCCGCTGGCCTCGCCGAGTTGGCGCAGGACGAGTTTCGTCTCCTCGAGACAGGAGCATTCATCCGGAACGGTGTCGTCGCGCCCCTCGTGCGTGCCCTGTGGCTAATGCCTGAGGACTCGGGGAACGGCTCGTTCCTCTGGACCTTGGTGACCCAGTCGACGCTCCTGGAGCATCGGTGGGACAACGTCGGCGTGCATACGTTCCGCCTTCGCAACCTACGCAGCGCCCTCAACGAGACGCTCAGCTCGGTCGTCCCGGCCGCCGAGCCCGGCGCCAGCGGATCCGGCTCCGACCTACCCGTCGATCCGAGCGATGAAGAGCTGGAAGCGTTCGTCGACGATTTGGTCGCGACCTGCTCCATGGCGTCGGTCCAGGTCATTGCGCCCGGGGAGTCGGGCGCTGCGGGTGAAATGCCCTCCGCGACGATGCTGATGGCCTCCGGCGCCGGCCGCGGGACCATTTTGGTGGCCGCTTCGGAGAATGGAGCCGTGGAGATCGTCAATGTTGACCGCGCCGCAATCCGCAAGCGACTCCTGGGCTACCTCGGAACCTCGGGATGATGACCAGCGAACATTGCGGCAGTCGTCGGTCAGGCAGCACCACGCGAGCTACTGCGCACCTACAACGGGATGGCTGCACCCGACGATGACCAACGCTTTCACGGAAGCGGCGAACTCTCGTCTAGACCATATAGCTCACTTCGGACGTCGGGTGTCGTCAATACCGAGCGGGGTCCCGGGGGGAACCTCTAGCATCAGGCACCACCGGAGCTCTGGGGTTCGGCCGGACACTATGGGGCAAAGGTGGGGGCAATGCCACCCAGGATCGTTGGTTTCGAAGACCTGACTGAGGTCGGTCGGGGCGGGTTCGGCACCGTGTTCTCTGCGACCGATAAGCGGTTCGGACGCAAGATTGCCGTGAAGGTGATCCGCGACGCGGGGGTCGGTCGGGACGTCGTAGCGCGGTTCGAACGCGAGTGCCTGGCGCTCGGGAGCCTGTCGGGCCACCCCAACATCGTCTCGGTCTACGACCAGGGAGAGACCCAAGACGGGGATCTCTACCTGGTGATGGAGTTTCTCAGTGGTGGGTCGTTCGCCCAGCGCCTCGCCTCGCGTGGACGAGTCGGCGCTGCGGAAGCCACAGTGTGGGGCGCAGCGCTCGCCGGGGCCTTGGAGACCGCGCACCGGTCGGGGATCGTGCACCGAGACGTGAAGCCCGAGAACATTCTCTTTTCTGAGTACGGCGTGCCAAAACTGGTCGACTTCGGGATCGCGAGGATGCGGAGCGCCTATGAGACGCGAACTGGATTCGTCTCTGCCACCTTGAACCACGCGGCTCCCGAGATCGTTGCGGGCGCTTCGGTCTCGCCCAGTGCTGACGTCTACTCGCTTGCCTCCGTGTTGTTCACGATGCTCTCCGGAAACGCGCCGTTCGACCGCGGGGGTGAGGAGAGCCTGGCGCCACTCATCGCCCGGATCGCTACCGCGTCACCCCCCGATCTGGTGGGACTCGGAGTACCTACCGAGCTGGCCGCCGTGGTCGAGCGTGCGCTGGCGAAGCGACCCGAGGAACGTTTCCCGTCTGCCGCCGCCTTCGGCTTCGCGCTACGCGACTGCGCTCTGGCGATCGGGATTCCGAACGTAGAGGTGCCGCTCGGGGACGCCGACCAGGTGGCCGAGGCAGCTGCGACGATCGCGGTCGGCCCGCCCACGCCGACTGACGCCGGGATGACCGTCGACGTGCCCCGGGACCGGGTGGTCGTGCCCCGCGATGAGTCCGTCCCGGAGACGCGAAAGCGGCGGCGATGGCCCCTCGTGGTTGCCTCAGTGGCGGCCTTGGCTCTCGTCGGCGCCGGCGCGGCCGCCCTCGCCTCGCGTGGCGGTGACACGCCGACTGATGCGGACAAACCCAGCACGGACGACACCAATGAAGCCGTGGCTCTGCCCGCGGGGACGATCAGTACCAAGGACGGATGCAGAGGCCTCGTTTGCAAATTCACTGTCACCTCACCGACCCCGCTTCCCGACGGCGCCCAGTGGCGCTGGACCATCAACGGGGTTCCCCAGCCGGAGCCGGGGCCAACGCTGAAACACACGTTCAAGAAGAGCGGAAAGTTCACCATCTCGGTTGTCTCCAGCCAGGACGGTGAGACCGGAGCACCGGCAACTACCGTCGTACGGCTGGATCGTGGGCACCGATCGTGAAGGTGGCCTCGACGAACAGCACATCCACCCAGGGCACGGTGTCGATCGCCGTCGTCTCGCCCAAGCATTCCGCGTGCCTCCCGGGAACCGCCCGGCTCCAGGTGGAGTCCGACCGAGGCTTCAAGAATCAGGGCAACCAGTTGAAGATCGCCCAGACCGGAGATGCTGAGGTCCAGGTCGACCGACAGGACCTACCAGGTCGTGCTGGCCGAGCAGGGCGTGCAGAACGGCGTTTGCAAGCGGGCAACCAGCCGGCGGCTCTACGTTGCGCCCCTCCCGGTGGTCACGTTGCCCGACACGACTCCCGATCCCGAGCCTGACAACGGTGGCGGGAACGACAACGGAAACGGCGGCGGCCATTCGCTCCCGCCGAGCCCGAATCCGATCGCACCCTTCACACAACAGCCGCAAGGATCACACCGATGAACCGACGCCTAATCGCAGTCATGACCCTCTCGATCTGCGCCGCTGCCACAGCGGTGCCGGTAGCGGCGACAACGCCGACAGACCAAGACGTTTACGCTCGCACCACAACCTCGGGGGAGGTGGGAGCCTTCAGTTTCCCTGACACGAAGGGGTCTCCCGGCGCGGTCTGCGTCTACAACAAGGGCCGCCTGAAAGCGATCAATCTCAAGGCACCTAGCGCGGGAGGACGCCCGCAGTGGGATCCGCTCGGCCAGTACGTCCTCTGGAGCGCGCGCGTGCAGGCGAAAACCGGTTCGGCCGGTTGGCGATCTGTCGGCGGCGTCCACTACTCCGAGGCCCCTGTGCGTGACTCCGGGCAATTTGGCCCGCTGCCGGCACAGTCGATCCCGCGCGTTTCCGGCGCCCCGAACACGAAGTACCGAGTCGTCGAGACCATCAACTGGTACTTCAATGACCGCAACAAGGCAATCGTGCAGGGCCAGGCAACGCACGTCGTGGCGCACTACAGCTCGATGAGCAAGCCGACCAGCAGCTGCCAAGGCGTCACCGGCACTCGTCTGCCGCCGCTCCGCAAAAGCACCAACGACGAACTGGACGCGGTCAAGGTCTCCTTCGCGGGTAACAGTCACGGCGCGAGAGTGAGGTACTCCATCAAGAGCGGCAGACTTCCCCAAGGGCTGCGTCTCAACGCCATGAAGGGGGTCGTCACTGGGAGGATCCCGGCAGGGGCCGTGAACTCCACCGACAGCTATCACAACATCCAGCCCAAGACGTTCCGTTTCGTCTTGGCAGCCAAGGCCAATGGCCAGATCACGGCCAAGTCATACAGCTGGGTCGTCTACGACACGGCGTTCGTGATGCCTAGCTACTACGGGCTCTACGGCTGCGATGGCGATCCCGACTGCTCAGAGCCGGTCCCCAACATCAGCCACCTCGGTCCGAAGATCGCGTTCGGATGCACTACCACGCCTCAACCCGGCATCCCGGCGAACCAGTACAGCGTGATCTACCGACAGGACTACCAGAAGCTTGACGGCTCCTTGGCGTCCTCCGCGGGGCTTACTTTCCGCTACGGCGACGTTTTCAAGTGGTGGTACTACAACGCGAGCTGCTGACACCCAGGCGTCGCAGGCCAAGCACAGCCCGTTGCCATGTTGGTACCCCCGACCGGATTCGAACCGGCGCTAACGCCGTGAGAGGGCGCCGTGCTAGGCCGCTACACAACGGGGGCAAGCACTTCCCGGACACTCTATCGAGCGGCCGGAACCGCGACAAAATCGCGGCTCGTTCGCTGGGATACTAGGACTCGAACCTAGACTAACTGGACCAGAACCAGTCGTGCTGCCAATTACACCATATCCCACTGACTTACTGGTGTTCGGCCCTCCCTGACGACGCTTGCGACGCGGTCCGGAGGGCCGACGGGAAACCTTACACGCGCCCGCGGGAGGCCTCCAAAACGCCCGGATTCGTCGTGGTCTGCAACCCCATCCGGCGCGCTACGAGGACCGCGAAGCCCAGGAAGACGAGCGACTGGGTCAACGTCACCGGGATGCTCCACCAGGTGCCGTCGGTGGGGTTCAGGGCGGTGCTCATGTCGTCGTACGTGAGCGCCAGCCCGAAGGCGAGCCAGTTGTTCAGCACGTGCATGGCGAGGCCGGCCTCCAGGCCGCCGGTCACGATCACCAGCGTCCCGGCGACCAGCCCGAACGCGAGCCGGTCGAAGAAGATCGGCCAGCTCTGGCCGAGACCGTGAGCGAGCGCGAAGAGCATCGACGGGACCACGACCGCGACCCACGGGCGCCGGGTGAGACCTCCGAACGCCTGGGTGAGGTAGCCGCGGAACGCGTACTCCTCCCCCGCCGCCTGCAACGGCGTGAGCAGCAGCACGATCAGCGCGAAGTCTCGGGTCGTGCTGGTGAAGTCGTTGCGCTCGCCCGACAGCTCGGCGCCGCCCTGATCGGGCAGCAGCCCAGACACCACCACCGTCGCCACCAGCGCGAGTACGGCGATCCCCAGGCAGGTCGCGAACCAGCGCCACCGGATTCGCGGCGCCACCGACGAGAGCCAGCGCGGCCGCAGCCCGTGCAGGACTCGGCTGATCGCCCAGGTGACCGGGATGGCGCTGGCCAGCACCAGGAAGACGTAGGCGAGGCCTGCCGGGGTGACGTGGTCGGTGTCGATCAGCCGGTCGACGTCGAGGTCCGCACCGGCCACGGCGTACCCGACCGAGAACCCGGCCAGCACGACGACCGGCGCGAGCACCACGACCCCGAACGCGAGGGCAACCACACCGGCGATCGGTCGCCACCAGTCCCCCGGGCCGGCCACCGCGCGCTGGACGCGGTGGTACGGCTGTCCGCCGGGTGCGGCCTGCGTCACTGCAGCGCGCTCTGGAGCCGCGCCATGCTGCGGTCGCGGCCGAGCAGCTCCATGGACTCGAACAGCGGCGGCGACACGCGGCTGCCGGTGATCGCCACCCGCACCGGCCCGAACGCGTTGCGCGGCTTGAGCCCGAGCCCGTCCACGAGGCTGGCCTGCAGGGCAGCCTGGATCTCGGCAGTGGACCAGGGGTGCACGTCGGCCAGTGCGTCGTACGACGCCTGCACGACCTGGCGGCCGTCCTCGTCGAGCAGCTTCTCGACGTCGGCGGTGTCGCGGGTGAACTTCGCCTCGTCGACGAAGAGGAACCCGAGCATGTCGGCCGCCTCGGTCAGCTTGCTGATCCGCTCGGCGACCAGCGGCATCGCCAGCTCCAAGAGCTGGGCGTCCGCGTCGTTGACGGGGTCGGAGACGACGCCGGCCGCCTTGAGGAACGGCAGCGCCCGATGGGTGATCTCGTCCGTCGACAGCAGGCGCATGTGCGCGGCGTTGATCGCGTCGGCCTTCTTCAGGTCGAACCGCGCCGGGTTGGGGTTCACGTCCTTGATGTCGAACTTCTCGACCATCTCCTCGAGGTCGAAGATGTCGCGGTCCGCGGCGATCGCCCAGCCGAGCAGGGCCATGTAGTTGAGCAGCCCCTCGGGGAGGAAGCCGGCATCGCGGTAGCCGAGCGCGTTGGCCTCGGGGTCGCGCTTGGAAAGCTTCTTGTTGCCCTGGCCCATCACGTAGGGCAGGTGGCCGAACTCGGGTACGGAGTCCGAGACCCCCAGCTCGACGAGCGCCTGGTGCAGCGGGATCTGGCGCGGAGTGCTGGAGAGCAGGTCCTCGCCGCGGAGCACGTGGGTGATGTTCATCAGCGCGTCGTCGACAGGGTTGACCAGCGTGTAGAGCGGGTCACCGTTGGCGCGGCAGAGCGCGTAGTCGGGCACGAACTGGGTCTCGAACGTGATCTCGCCGCGGACCAGGTCGTTCCACGTGATCGAGCCATCGGGCATCCGGAACCTGACGACCGGGGCGCGCTCGTCGGCCCGGAAGGCCGCGACCTGCTCATCGGTGAGCTCCCGGCAGTGGCCGTCGTACCCCATCACCTTGGAGCCGGACGCCTTGCGGCGCTCCTCGACCTCCTCGGTGGTGCAGTAGCAGTCGTAGGTGAACTGCGACTCCTTCAGCCGGGACAGCGCATCGAGGTAGAGGTCGGCGCGCTCCGACTGACGGTAGGGGGCATACGGGCCGCCGATCGCCGGGCCCTCGTCCCAGTCGAGACCGAGCCAGCGGAACAGGTCGAAGAGCGCGTCGTAGGACTCCTGGGTGTTGCGAGCCGCGTCGGTGTCCTCGATCCGCAGCACGAACGTGCCACCGTGGTGGCGCGCGAACGCCCAGTTGTAGAGCGCCGTCCGTACCAGCCCGACGTGCGGGCTCCCGGTCGGGCTGGGCGCCATCCGGACGCGGACCTTGCTCAACGTGCCACCACCTTGTTCGTCAACGAGCCGAGGCCGGCGACCGAGACCTCGACCTCGTCGCCCACCTCCATGGGCCCGACACCCTCTGGGGTGCCGGTGAGGATCACGTCGCCCGGGAGCAACGTCATCACGCTGGAGACGTAGGCGACCAGCGTGGGGATGTCGAAGACCATGTCGGCGGTGCTGCCGTCCTGCACGACCTCGCCGTTGAGGTGGGTCTGGATGGAGACGCCGTCGGCGAAGTGCTGCGGGTCGAGGTCGGTCTCGATCCAGGGACCCAGCGGGCAGAAGGTGTCGAAGCCCTTGGCCCGCGTGAACTGCACGTCGGAGCGCTGGAGGTCACGGGCGGTGACGTCGTTGCCGATCGTGTAGCCGTGGATCACGTCGGTCGCCTTCTCGGCGGGTACGTCGCGGCAGATCCGCCCGATCACGACCGCCAGCTCGCCTTCGTAGTGCAGGTCCTTGGTCTGGTGCGGGTAGGAGATCGGGTCCCCGGGGCCGCAGACGCTGGTGTTGGGCTTGATGAAGAACAGCGGCTCGTCGGGCACTTCGTGGCCGAGCTCGGCGGCGTGCGCGCGGTAGTTGCGGCCGATGCCGATCACCTTGCTCCGCGGCAGCACGGGCGCGAGCAGCCGGACATCCTGGAGCTTGTGCTCCTGGTCGAGCAGCTTGACGCCGACGTAGAGCGGGTCACCCGCGAGCGCGACGATGACCGCGTCGTCCTCCGGCTGGCCGAGATCGTCGAGATCGCCGGTGATCACGCCGTACGCCGGCTCGTCTCCTGTAGTGAACCTGGCAATACGCACCAGGCGAGCCTATCCACCTACGGTTGGTGGCCATGAGAGTGCTGGACGAGCCGACCTGGCGGGCGCGGGCCGAGGCCCATCGCGCCCGGGTCGACGCGTTCGTCGCGCCGCATCTCGAGCGGCGCCGGGCGGGCGAGAAGCACCCCGTCCACGACTTCCTGTTCACCTACTACTCCTACCGACCCGCTCAGCTGCGCCGCTGGCACCCCGGGCAGGGCGTCGGGCTGGCCGGCGGGCACGAGTACGCAGAGCTCAAGGGCTACGAGATCGACTCCGGCGCCGCCGGGGTCACCGGTGAGCACGTCGACGCACAGCGCCCGCTCCTCGAGTCCCTGCACCGGCTCCTGACCGCGACCGCGGCCCGCCCGGCCAACCTCGGCTGCCTCGGCCTGCACGAATGGGCGATGGTCTACCGCCTCGAGGAGGACGAGACCCGGCACGCCGACTTCCCGCTCCGTCTCGGCGCGGCGGGCACCGACGAGGTGGTCGAGGGGCACCGGGTCGCCTGCACCCACTTCGACGCCTTCCGGTTCTTCACCGCGCCCGCCCGGCCACGCAACACCCTCTCCCCCGGCCCGGACGACCGGGCGGCGTACGAGCAGCCGGGCTGCCTGCACGCGGGGATGGACCTCTACAAGCACGCGTTCCGGCTCAGCCCGATGATCTCCTCCGACCTGGTCGCCGACTGCTTCGAGCTCGCCCAGGACATCCGGGTGCTCGACATGCGCGCCTCGCCGTACGACCTGGCGGACCTGGGCCTCGACCCGGTCCCGATCGAGACCGCCGAGGGCAAGCGCGAGTACGCCGAGGCCCAGCGGGCGTTCGCCGACCGGGGAGCCCCGCTGCGGGAACGGCTGATCGCCGAGTGCGACCGGTTGCTCGACATTGCGATGGCAGCGGACCGGCGCGACTAAGGTCGGCCGCATGGACCTGACCGCTCGGCACAACGTCGTCGTGTCCGGCCTGGCGGACGGGTCGCCCCTCGTCTTCGCGCACGGGTTCGGCTGCGACCAGCACATGTGGCGGCACGTGGCGCCGGCGTTCGAGAGCACCCACCGGGTCGTCCTGTTCGACTTCGTGGGAGCGGGCGGCAGCACCGTGCCGTACGACGCCGACAAGTACGCCACGCTCGACGGGTACGCCGCCGACGTGCTCGAGATCATCCGGGGTCTGGACCTTCGCGACGTCGTCTTCGTGGGTCACTCGGTCTCGGCGATGATCGGCGCGCTGGCTCAGATCGATACGCCCGAGCTGTTCGACCGACTGGTCATGGTCGGGCCCTCGCCCCGCTACATCGACGACGACCCGTACGTCGGTGGCTTCGACGAGCCGGCGATCCTCGGGCTCCTCGACGCGCTGCGCAGCAACTACCTCGGCTGGTCCGCCTCGATGGCGCCGCTGATCATCGGGAACGCCGACCGGCCCGAGCTCGGCGCGGAGCTCACGGAGAGCTTCTGTCGCATGGACCCTGCCGTGGCAGAAGGTTTCGCCACGGCGACGTTCCTCTCCGACCACCGCGACGTGCTCCCTCGGATCTCGGTGCCCACGCTCGTGCTCCAGTGCAGTGACGACGTCATCGCGCCGGTGAGCGTCGGGCAGTACGTCGCCGCCGAGATCCCGCGGGCCGAGCTCGTGGTGCTCGACGCGACGGGCCACTGCCCCAACCTGAGCGCACCCGACGAGACCACCGCCGCCATCGCCGCATTCCTCGATCCCCAGCCGGTGGCTGAGCGTGACGCGTGAGAGGGCAGCCGACGCCTTCCAGGTAGCGCTGCAGGCGGATGACCCCGTTGCGCTGTACGAACGAGCACCGTGCGGCTACCTCTCCACCGATCTCGACGGCCGTATCGTCAAGGTGAACCAGACGTTCCTGACCCTTACCGGCCACGACCGCGACGACCTCCTCGCACGCCCCCTCCGCGACCTGCTGACGCCGGGCGGGCAGATCTTCGAGCAGACGCACCTGCAGCCGATGCTGCGGATGCACGGCGAGGTGCGGGAGATCGCTGTCGACCTGGTCCGGAGCGACGGCGAGGCGTTGCCCGTGCTCCTCAACGCGATGATGGACACCACCGAGGGCCAGGTCCCGATGGTGCGGATCGCGGTGTTCGACGCGACCGAACGCCGCCGCTACGAGCGTGAGCTGATGTCAGCCAAGGATCGTGCCGAGGAGTCCGAGCGGCGCGCCCGAACGCTGGCGCTGACCCTGCAGCAGACGCTCATGCCGGCCAGCCTGCCGCAGATCCCTGGCCTCGCCGTCGCCGCCGCGTACCGGCCGTCGGGCGACGGGACCGAGGTGGGCGGCGACTTCTACGACCTCTTCCCCGTCGGCAACGGCACCTGGGCCGTGCTGCTGGGCGACGTCTGCGGCAAGGGCGCCGAGGCGGCCGTCGTCACCGCGCTCGCGCGGAACACCGTGCGCGCCCTCGCGGTGACCCACGACGGGCCGGCCGAAGTCCTGTCCCACCTCAACGAGGTCGTGCGGCGGTACGAGTCGGAGCGCTTCTGCACGGTGGTGCTCGCCACCCTGCGTGCCGAGGGCCCGCAATGGCGGGTGACGATCTCCGTTGGCGGCCACCCGCCTCCACTCCTGGTCAGCGGTGACGAGACGCCGGTGGCGCTCGAGGCGCAGGGTCCACTGGTCGGCATCTTTCCCGCCGCCGAGTTCGCCGACGTCGAGCTCGTGCTCGGCCCCGACCAGACCCTCCTCTTCCACACCGACGGCATCACCGAGGCACGTGGGCCGGACGGCTACTACGGCGACGAGCGCCTCCTCCGCAGGGTCGCGGAGCTCGGCCCGACGCCCCTGACCCTGGTGGACGGGGTGGTGGCGGACGCGGTCACGTTCCAGGGTTCCTCCACGCGTGACGACATCGCCGTGGTCGCGGTCGGCGTGCCGCCGGCCGTGTGAGGAAGAACCCATTCGGGCCGGCGGGGTTGTGGGACCGGGTCGGGAAATGAATAAGGTAAGCCTTACCTAATTCACACTCGGAAGGTTGACCGGTGGTCGCTCCCCCCGACTCGTCCTCGCACCTCTTCCACCCAGAGCACGTCGACGAGTACGTCGCCACCATGCGGCTCGGTGTCGATCACCTCGCGGAGACCCTGCGTCGGGTGACGGGGGCGGCCACCGGTGTCCGACCCGAGCAGGCGGCCAAGCTCGTGGCCGACATCGACCTGGACCGGCCGCTGCTCGATGCGGAGCAGGCCCTGGTCGAGATGAGCCGGATCTACCTCGACGACGCGGTGTGGTTCCACGAGCCGACGTACGCCGCCCACCTGAACTGCCCCGTCGTCGTACCCGCGCTGCTGGCGGAGGTGTTCGTCAGTGCGGTCAACTCCAGCCTGGACACCTTCGACCAGAGCGTCGGCGGGACGTTCGTCGAGCGGCACCTCGTCGACTGGACCGCGCAGCGGATCGGGTTCGGTCCCGAGGCCGACGGCATCTTCACCAGCGGTGGAACCCAGTCCAACCTGCAGGGGTTGCTGCTGGCCCGCGACCGAGCGCTCGCGATCCAGGGCGACCCCGCGCGACTACGGATCCTGGCCTCCGCCGACGGTCACTTCAGCGTGCAGAAGGCGGCCCGGCTGCTCGGGCTGGGCGACGCCGCGGTGGTCACGGTGCCCGTCGACGCCGAGCGACGGATGGACGTGGCGGCGCTCAGCCGCACGCTGGCGTCGCTCTCGGACGCCGGGCTGGTGCCGATGGCCGTGGTCGCGACAGCGGGCACCACGGACTTCGGCGCGATCGACCCACTGCCCGAGATCGCCGGCCTGTGCGGCGGGTACGACGCCTGGCTGCACGTCGACGCGGCGTACGGCGGCGGCCTGCTCGTCTCGCCCACCCGCCGGCACCTGCTCGACGGCATCGAGTACGCCGACTCGGTGACGATCGACTACCACAAGACCTGGTTCCAGCCGGTCTCCGCCAGCGCGCTCGTGGTGCGGGACCGGAGCCACTTGCGGCACGTGACCTGGCACGCCGACTACCTCAACCCCCAGCCAGTGAAAGGGGAAGCGGCGCATCCCAACCAGGTCGACAAGAGCCTGCAGACCACCCGTCGCTTCGACGCGCTCAAGCTGTGGCTCACCCTCCGGGTGATGGGACCCGACCGGATCGGCGAGTACGTCGACACCGTGGTCGACCTGGCGGCCGAGGTCGCGGAACGGCTCCGGCACATGCCGTCGATCGAGCTCGCGGCTCCCCCGCAGCTGAGCACCCTGGTCTTCCGATACCGGAGGGACAGCCTCAGCGACGACGAGGTCGACCTCCTGACGCCGCGGATCCGCAGCGCGCTCTACGAGCGCGGGACCGCGATGGTCGCCGGCACCAAGGTCGGTGGCCGCCCGTGGCTGAAGCTCACCCTGCTCAACCCCCTCACCACGGCCGACGACGTGCTCGGCATCCTCGGCGAGGTGACCGCCGTCGGCGACGAGCTGGCCGCGGCGCGGGAGGCGGCAGCCTGATGACAGACACCGCGCACGACTTCATCGGCATCGGCCTGGGCCCGTTCAACCTCGGCCTGGCCTGCCTCACCGACCCCGTCGACGAGCTCGACGGTCTCTTCCTCGAGGCCCGCGAGGAGCTCGCCTGGCACCCCGGCATGCTGCTCGACGAGGCGACCCTGCAGGTGCCGTTCCTCGCCGACCTGGTGACCATGGCCGACCCGACCTCGCGCTGGTCGTTCCTCAACTACCTGAAGCAGACCGGTCACCTCTACCCCTTCTACATCCGCGAGTCGTTCTATCCACTGCGCACGGAGTACGACGACTACTGCCGCTGGGCCGCGGAGCGGCTCGGCAACGTCAGGTTCGGCCAGCCGGTGGTGGCGGTGGAGCACGACGGCGCGGCGTACGTCGTGCGGACCGGGAACGGCGACGAGCACCGGGCGCGACGGCTGGTGCTCGGCGTGGGGACCTCGCCGTCGGTGCCGGAGTGCCTCGAAGGGGTGGTTTCGAGGCTCGGCGCTGGCGCGCCTCGCACCTCAACCACCGGTGGGACCGCACTGCACTCGGCGGAGTACCTGTCACACAAGGAGCGGCTCCAGTCACTCGACTCGATCACCATCGTCGGCAGCGGGCAGAGCGCGGCGGAGATCTACTACGACCTGCTGACCGAGAGCCCGGCCCACGACTACACGCTGACCTGGCTCACCCGCAGCCCGCGGTTCTTCTCGATGGAGTACACCAAGCTCACGCTGGAGCTGACCTCGCCGGAGTACACGTCGTACTTCCAGGGGCTGCCCGACCTCACCCGGCGCCGGCTGCTGCGCGAGCAGCGCTCGCTCTACAAGGGGATCAGCGGCGACCTGGTCGACGCGATCTTCGACCTGCACTACCGGTTGCGGGTGAGCGGCGGCGGGCCGCGCACCACGATGATCACCAACACCGCTGTGGTCGGCGCGACGCAGACCGATGGCCACTACGACCTCGAGCTGCACCACGAGGAGACCGACGAGCGGTTCGGCCTCCGGACCGACGGGCTGGTGCTCGCGACCGGATACTCCGCGCAGGTGCCGGCGTTCCTGGACGGCGTACGCGACCGGATCGCGTTCGACGAGCATGGCCGCTACGTCGTGTCGCCGACCTACGCCGTGGACAAGGGCGGCGACGAGATCTTCGTGCAGAACGCCGAGGAGCACAGCCACGGCTTCGTGGCGCCCGACCTCGGTATGGGCGCCTACCGCAACTCGGTGCTGGTGGCCGCCATGGCCGGCCGCGAGGTCTACCCGATCGAGAAGCGGATCGCGGTCCAGAGCTTCGGCGTCCCCGACCACCTGCGGAGGGCCCGATGACGCTCGAGCCGCTCCAGCTGCCGCGCGACCTGGGCCGGCTGCACGCCTGGGTGACGCACCCGAAGGCCGTCTACTGGGACATGCAGGGCGCGAGCGTGCAGGACGTCGCCACCG
Organism: uncultured Actinomycetota bacterium; assembly: GCA_963809015.1. Taxonomy (GTDB): domain Bacteria; phylum Actinomycetota; class Actinomycetes; order Propionibacteriales; family Nocardioidaceae; genus Nocardioides. Next base: position 114,814 of record CAWEHX010000007.1, on the reverse strand, counting down.
AGTACACCCTGATCGGCGACAACCCGCACCACGACGCATGGCTGGGTCGGGTCGACGGCGAGGCGGCGTTCCTGGCCGAGACCTACGACCCCTACTACACCGAGCTGGGCGCGCTGCCGGAGCTGCGGCCCGGCGACCTGGGCATGCACGTCCTGGTGGCTCCCACCGAGACGCCGGTGCCCGGCTTCACCCACCGGGTGTTCCGCGAGGTGATGGCGCACTGCTTCGCCGAGCCGTCGGTACGACGCGTGGTCGTCGAGCCCGACGTCCGCAACGAGCGGATCGCGATGCTCAACAAGGCGGCCGGGTTCGAGGTCGCGCGGACCGTGCAGCTGCGCACCAAGGAGGCGGCGCTGTCGTTCTGCACCCGCGCCGCATGGGAGGAGGCAGAGCTGTGAACGTCGACCACCTCAACCCCGACACCCTCGCCGCGGCGCAACGGCACCTGGTGGCGAAGGCGATCGCCGAGTTCTCGCACGAGCGGCTGCTCGAGCCCACGGACTACTACGCCCTCACGAGCTCGGACGGCCGGACGACGTACTCGTTCAGTGCGCGCCGCCTCGCGCTCGAGCACTGGGCGATCGACGAGACGACGCTCGAGCGGCACGTGGGCGGCGTACCGGCAGAGCTCGACGTACAGGCCTTCGTGGTCGAGTTCGCCGAGCGGCTGGGGATCCCGGACGCTCTGCTGCCGACGTACCTCGAGGAGCTGGCGAGCACGCTCGCGAGCGCCGCGTGGAAGCTGCACCACCGGGCCATCCCGTCGGCCGAGCTGGCGACCGCGGACTACCAGGACGTCGAGGCGGCGATGACCGAGGGCCATCCCGCGTTCGTGGCCAACAACGGGCGGATCGGCTACGGGCTGGACGACTACACGGCATACGCACCCGAGGCGGGCGCGGCCCTCCGGCTCGTGTGGGTCGCCGCCCACCGTGACCACACCCGGCTGTCACTGGCCGCGGGTCGGACCGAGGCCGAGCACTACGCCGCCGAGCTCGGCGAGGCGACCCGTGCGCGCTTTGCGGAGCGGCTCGTCGAGCTGGGACTCGACCCCGACGACTACCTCTACCTGCCGCTGCACCCGTGGCAGTGGACCAACAAGGTGGCGATCACGTTCGCCCCCGACCTGGCCCGCCGCGACCTGGTGCTCCTCGGTGAGGGCAGCGACCTGCACCGGGCGCAGCAGTCGATCCGCACGTTCTTCAACGTGTGCGTGCCGGAGCGCAGCTACACCAAGACGGCGGTGGCGATCCAGAACATGGGCTTCCTGCGCGGCCTGTCGCCCGGCTACATGGGCCCGACTCCGGCGATCAACGACTGGGTGGCATCGGTCGTCGAGGCGGACCCGACGCTGCGCGGCTGCGGGTTCGGGGTGCTCCGCGAGCATGCCGCGATCGGCTACACCGGCGATGCCTTCCACGGCCTGTGGGAGAGCCACGGCGTGCGCTCGCCCCAGCAGAAGATGCTGGCCGCGCTGTGGCGGGAGAGCCCGGTGCCGCGGCTCGCCGAAGGCGAACGGCTGTTCACCATGGCCGCGCTGTTGCACCGAGACGCGGAGGGCACGGCACTGGTGGGCGAGCTGATCGAGCTGTCCGGGCTGAGCGCGACTTCCTGGCTGCGCACCTTCCTGCACGCCTATCTCCGACCCGTGGCGCACTGCCTGCTCGCCTATGACCTGGCGTTCATGCCGCACGGGGAGAACCTCGTGCTGGTGCTGCGCGACGGCGTCCCGGTCCGCGCGCTGATGAAGGACATCGGCGAGGAGGTGGCGGTGATGAACGACCGGACGCCGCTGCCGCCCGATGTCGAGCGGATCCGGATCAAGGTGACCGACGACGTGAAGGCGCTGGCCCTGCACACCGACGTGTTCGACGGGTTCCTGCGCCACCTCGCCGCGATCCTGGACACCGACGAGGTGCTGGCCGAGGCGACGTTCTGGACCGAGGTGGCCCGCTGCCTCGCCCAGCACGAGGACCAGCACCCCGAGCTCGCGGACGCCGTCGCGTCGTACGACCTGTTCCGGGCGGAGTTCGACCACAGCTGCCTGAACCGGCTCCAGCTGCGCAACACCCTCGAGATGGTCGACCTCACCGACCAGGCCGCGTCGCTGATGTACGCCGGCACCCTGCCCAACCCGATCGCGCCGTACCGCTGAGAGGTCATGTCGGCGGCCGGGTCCAGACTGGGCGGATGGAGTTCGAGGCGGAGCTGTGGCTGTGGACGGCCAAGGACGGCAACAGCGACTCCTGGATCTTCGTGACCGTGCCCGAGGACGTGAGCGACGAGATCCGTGATCGCGGCGGACCACCGCGGGGCTTCGGCTCGGTCCGCGTCGAGGTGACCATCGGCGCGACGACGTGGCGCACTTCCGTCTTCCCCAACAGCGACGAGGCCGGGACCTTCGCGCTGCCGCTCAAGAAGGCGGTGCGGAAAGCAGAGGCCCTCGAGGTCGGCGACACCGCCTCCGTGGCGCTGCGCGTGATCGACGAGTGAACGTCCGCGGCGAGGACTGGTACGCCGAGGACCTCGGCGCGGTCCGGCACGTCGGCGTCACCTTCGATGACGTCGACCTCACCGAGGCCACCAGTCAGGGCGCGCACTTCGAGGACTGCGTCTTCCGCAACTGCAGGTTCAACGCATCGGTTCACACCTCGACGGCCTTCGTCGCCAGCACGTTCCGGGCCTGCAACCTCTTCGACGCGGTCCTCGACGGCTGCAAGCTCACCGGCTCGGTGTTCGAGGACTGCACGATGCGACCGCTGAAGGTGGTCGGCGGGGTGTGGCGCGGCGTCACGATCCGTGGCGCCAACCTCTCCAAGCTCGACCTCACCGGCCTCGACCTTCGTGAGTCGGACCTCTCCCTCTCCGATCTCTCGGGTGCGGTGCTCCGCGACGCCCGCCTTGACGGCGCCACGCTGCGGGAGACCGATCTGACCGAGGCCGACCTGCGCGGCGCCACTCTCTCCGGCGTCGACCTCGCGGCCGCCAAGCTCAAGGCGACCAAGCTCGACCTGGCGGGCGCCGTACTCCTCGCCGAGCTGTCTGGCGCAGACGTCGACACGAGCACCTGAGGCGAGCGCGCCGTCAGCGGCACGCGCGGACGTTCCAAGGACGTCATACGGGCGGTGCAACCGCTTGCTCAATCCGCATGACGTCCCGCGACCCGCTGACGAGAATGGGCTGCATGGACGATCGGGTTCTCGACCGGTTCCTGGACGCGGATGGCCGGTTGACGGCGATCCCCCGGCGTCGGGCCAAGCGTCTCCTGGTGCTCGACCACGTGGCCCAGTCGTTCGAGCCGGGACGGACCTACCCGGAGAGCGAGGTGGACGCCGTTCTCCTGCGCTTCCACTCCGACCACGCCGCGCTGCGCCGCTACCTGGTCGACGACGAGTTCCTCACCCGCGAGGCCAACGTCTACTGGCGCAGCGGCGGCACGTTCGCCGTGTGACCCTCGGGCCGGGCCGCCCGCCCGGATCGGACATACTGACGGCGATGTCCGACCGCTCAGGAGTGCCCATGACCCAGTCGTTCGACCAGCTCGCGAGCAACATCCTCGACGGCAAACCGGCGACCGAGGACGACGCACTCGCGGTCCTGCGGGCCCATGACGACGAGCTGATCGACCTGGTCGCGGCCGCCGGCCGGCTGCGCCGCGAGCACTTCGGCAACACGGTCAAGGTCAACTACCTGGTCAACCTCAAGTCCGGCCTGTGTCCCGAGAACTGCAGCTACTGCTCACAGGCCCTCGGCTCGACCGCCGACATCTTGAAGTACACCTGGCTCAAGACCGACGAGGCGATCGAGCAGGCTGCCGCAGGACTCCGCGGCGGTGCCACCCGGGTGTGCATGGTCTCCAGCGGCCGCGGCCCCACCGACAAGGACGTCGACCGCGTCGCCGACATGGTCGGCGCGCTCAAGTCCGAGCACCCCGGCGTGGAGGTCTGCGCGTGCCTGGGGCTGCTCAAGGACGGCCAGGCCGAGCGACTCCGCGAGGCCGGCGTCGACGCCTACAACCACAACATCAACACCGCCGAGTCCCACCACGACACGATCGTCCAGACCCACACGTACGCCGACCGCGTCGACACCGTGACCAAGGCCAAGACCGCCGGCCTCTCGCCGTGCAGCGGCCTGATCGCCGGCCTCGGTGAGACCGACGAGCAGCTCGTGGAGGCGCTCTTCGCGCTTCGCGAGCTCGACTCCGACTCGATCCCGGTCAACTTCCTGATGCCGTTCGACGGCACGCCTCTCGAGAACACCTGGGAGCTCACCCCGGCCCGGTGCCTGAAGATCCTGGCGATGGCCCGGTTCGTGTGCCCCGACAAGGAGGTCCGGATCGCGGGCGGTCGCGAGATGCACCTGCGGTCGCTGCAGGGCATGGCGCTGAACGTGGCGAACTCGATCTTCCTGGGCGACTACCTCACCTCCGAGGGCCAGGCCGCCGAGGCCGACCTCGAGATGATCCGCGACAACGGCTTCGTGGTGCTCGGCGCCGAGGAGCCCCTCGTGGCCGGCTCCCCCGCCGACCAGGCGGCCCATCACACCGAGTCGCGTCGCCGCGGCGCCGGCACCGACGTACTCCCCAACGCCTAGGCCTCTGTGACGACGCCGGACGACGGCCTGCTCGCGTACGACCGCGAGCACCTCTGGCACCCCTACACCTCGATGACCGACCCGATGCCGGTCCGGCAGGTGGTGGGTGCCGAGGGTGTGCGGCTTCGGCTCGCCGACGGCACCGAGCTGGTCGACGGGATGTCGTCCTGGTGGGCGGCGATCCACGGCTACCGGCACCCGGCGCTCGACGCCGCGCTCGCTGCACAGGCGCAGGAGTTCTCGCACGTCATGTTCGGAGGGCTGACCCACGAACCTGCGGTCCGGCTGGCCGAGCGGCTCATCGAGATCAGCCCGGCCGGCCTGGAGCGCGTCTTCCTCGCCGACTCGGGATCGGTGTCGGTCGAGGTCGCGCTCAAGATGGTCATCCAGGCGCAGCGCGGAGCTGGTCGGTCCGGTCGCTCTCGGATGCTGACCGTCCGCGGCGGCTACCACGGCGACACGTTCGGCTGCATGAGCGTGTGCGACCCGGTGGGCGGGATGCACGGCATGTTCGCGGAGACGCTGCCTCGCCAGCTGTTCGTGCCGCAGCCGCCCGCCGACGAGTCGGGCGTCGACCGCTGGGCCTCCGAGGTCTCGATGCTCGCCGCCGCGCACGCGCACGAGCTGGCCGGGATCATCGTCGAGCCGATCCTGCAGGGCGCCGGCGGCATGTACATCTACCCCGCCGAGTGCCTCCGGGTGCTGCGCCGCATCGCCGACGAGCACGACCTGATCCTGGTCTTCGACGAGATCGCCACCGGCTTCGGCCGCACCGGCACGATGTTCGCCGCCGACGCCGCCGGGGTCTCGCCCGACATCATGTGCGTCGGCAAGGCGCTGACCGGCGGCTACCTCACCCTCGCCGCGGTGCTGTGTACGCCGGCGATCGGCGAGCGGATCTCGGCGTCGGAGTCCGGGGTGCTGATGCACGGGCCGACGTACATGGGCAACCCGCTGGCCTGCGCGGTCGCACTGGCCAACCTCGACCTGCTCGCGGCCTCCGACTGGGCCGGCGAGGTGGCCCGGATCAACCGCGGCCTCACCGACGGGCTGGCCGAGTGCCGGGACCTCCCTGGCGTGGCCGATGTCCGCACCATCGGCGCGGTCGGCGTGGTCCAGCTCGACCACCCGGTCGACGTCGTCAAGGCGAGCGACGCCGCGGTCGAGGAGGGCGTGTGGCTGCGGCCGTTCCGCGACCTGATCTACACGATGCCGCCGTACATCACCGACGATGACGACCTCGCCCGGATCTGCGCGGCGATCAACAGGGCGGTGACGGTCGGATGACCAAGTGGGAGAAGTGGCTCTCGGCGCAGGCCGACGAGCGCGGTGCGGCCGGGCTCCGGCGCGCCCTCGCTCCGCGGGCCGCCAACGACCGCGTCCTCGACCTGGCCGGCAACGACTACCTCGGGCTGTCCCGCGACCCGGCAGTGACCGCCGCCGCGGCCGATGCCGCTCTGCTGTGGGGCGCGGGATCCGGGGCCTCGCCGCTGGTGACCGGCTCGCTGGCGCTGCACGCGCAGCTGGAGACAGCGCTTGCCGACTTCACCGGCCGGCCTGCCGCGCTGGTCCTCTCGACCGGCTACCACGCCAACCTCGCCGCGGTGACCGCGCTCGCCGACCGCGACACCCTTGTTGTCTCCGATGCCCACATCCACGCCTCGCTGGTCGACGCGGTCCGCCTGTCCCGGGCCCGGCTCGCGATCGTGCCGCACAGCGATGTCGCGGCGGTGCGTGCCGCGCTGGCCGCGCACGACGGACGCGCGCTGGTCCTGGCCGAGTCGATCTACTCGGTGCTCGGCGACGAGGCGCCCCTGACCGAGCTGGCCGCGGCCTGCGCCGAGCACGACGCGCTGCTGCTGGTCGACGAGGCGCACGCGCTCGGCGTCCGCGGACCCGGCCTCGTGCGCCACTACGGTCTGGCCGCCGCGGCCCACATCGTCGTGACCGCCACACTCTCCAAAGCGCTCGGTTCACAGGGCGGCGCGGTGCTGTGCTCCCCCGCCATCCGTGAGCAACTGATCAACAAGGCTCGACCGTTCATCTACGACACCGCGCTGGCCCCGGCCGCCGCGGCCGGTGCGCTCGCCGCGCTGGGTGTGCTGAAGGCCCGGCCCGAGCTGCCCGACGTCGTACGACGCCGCGCCCACGACCTGGCCGCCGCCCTCGGGGTCGAGCCGGCCGCGGGTGCCGTGCTGTCGGTGCCGATGCCGTCACCCCAGGTGGCGCTGGCCGCGCAGGCGTCCGCGCTCGAGCAGGGCGTCCGGGTCGGCTGCTTCCGGCCGCCGTCGGTCCCCGACGGCGTCTCGCGGCTGCGGATCACGGTCGGCGCCGGCGTCTCCGACGACGCCTGGTCGCGGGCCACCGAGGTGCTCGTCGCGGTGGTCAAGGAGCACAGTTGATCGTCGTCGTGACCGGCACCGGGACCGGCGTCGGCAAGACGATCGCGACCGCGGCCCTGGCCGCGACCCGACCCGGCCCGGTCACCGTCGTGAAGCCGGTGCAGACGGGGGTCGGCGACGGATCACCGGGCGATGCCGAGGTGGTGCACGGCCTGACCGGATGCTCGGTCGAGGAGTGGACGCGGCTGGACGAACCACTCGCACCCGACACCGCTGCCCGGCAGGCCGGCGTCCAGATCCCGCGGGTCGGTGAGTACGCCGAGCGGCTGGCCCTGCACGCCGACGCGGACGGGACGACGATCGTCGAGGGTGCGGGCGGCCTGCTGGTCCGCTTGGACACGGACGGCGGCACCCTGCTCGACCTCGCGGCGGCACTAGCGCCGGTCGAGGTGGTCGTCGTCGTGGCTGCCGGGCTGGGCACCCTCAACCACACCGAGCTCACCGTGAACGCGCTCCGCGCCCGCGGCATCGAGCCCAGCGGGCTGATTCTCGGCAGCTGGCCGGCGGAGCCGGACCTGGCCGAGCGCTGCAACCTCGAGGACCTTCCTCGCGTGAGCGGCGTGCCCCTGCTGGCGGTCATCCCCGAAGGTGCCGGCGCGATGACTCGCGAGGCGTTCGTCGACGCAGCCCCTGGGTGGTTCGAACGTTCTGCTGTCTGAGCGAGGCCCGGGGGCAACAATCTTCTTCGTGTCCCCACGTCTTCGGGTCGCCATCGTGGCCCTCGCCGTCGCGGCAGGCTTGCTCGTCCCGACCACCGCCCACGCCGAGCGGTGGAGCAGCAGCGACGGCGTCGGCGATGTCGAGGGCCGGCTACTCGACCCCGAGCCCCAGCCGTGCGGCAGCGCCACGAGCGTCGACGCCTCGGCGAACACGAACCAGGACGTGACGAAGCTGATCGCCAGCCACCAGCGCAGGGAGATCAAGCTCGTCGTCCGCTTCCAGGACCTCGACCGCGAGCTCGGGCAGCACATCGCCATCCACCTCAGGACCGGGAAGCGGAGATGGCTCCTCGACGTGACCCGCTTCCGCGACTTCGACACCGACGTCTTCCAGGTGGCGGCGTACCTCGCGCGGGCGGCCGTGCTTCCCGGCGAGGACGACGAGTGCGGGGAGACCGTCCGGATCACCCCGACCAACTGCCACGTGCGGCCGCAGGTGGACCTGGCTGAGAACGCACTCCGCGCCGTCCTGCCCCGGACGTGCCTACGCAACCCCCGCTCGGTGCGCGTCGGCGTGCGGGCCACCGGCCGTGAGGAGACGGACGAGGGTGTCGTCGTGTTCTCCGACGTGTGGGGTGCGGACGGCTCCGTCTCGTCGTGGTTGCCCCCGCTCGGGGACAAGGTGCCGGCGCCATCTGGGGTGAAGGTCGGCGTTCGGGCGCGCTGAGCGGCGGATCACCAGCCCGGTGCGCGCCGGTCGTGCCACGGCACTGCCGTCTCCACCTGCGCCGAGAGCGACAGCAGCAGCTCCTCCTCGGCCGGCCGGGCGGCCAGCATCACGCCGACCGGCAGCCCCGACGGAGTCCAGTGCGTCGGCAGCGAGACGGCCGGCATGCCGGTGACGTTCCAGGCCGAGGTCCACGGCGTGAAGGCCTTCTGGGCCTCGAAGTCGGCGGCGGGGTCGGCGTCGTTGCGGATCGCACCCACCGGCAGCGGGGGTACGGCGAGCGTCGGCGTGAGCACCGCGTCGTACGGCGCCAGCGCGGTCATCGCCTCGGCAGCGAACCGGCGCATCTCCCCGATCGCCAGACCGAACTCGGGTCCGCTCACGGCCTGGCCGCGCTCGGTCAGCCAGCGGGTCAGCGGCCGGATCAGATGCTCGCGCTCGGGCGGTACCAGGGACAGCGCGGTGAGCACCGCCCAGCAGGTCTCGAACACCGGCACGGCCTCCGGCGGCAGCGGCACCGGCACGTCGGACACCTCGTGGCCCAAGGACTCCAACACCGCGCTCGCCGCCTCGTAGGCCGCCACGCACTCCGGGTCGACGTCGACGTCGGCGATCACCGGGGCAACGAAGCGCGCGATCCGCAGCCTGCCCGGCTCCCGGTCGCAGGCCGCGAGGAACGTCCCGCTCGGCGGTGGCGCCCAGGCAGGGTCACCGGCCCGTCTGCCGGCGAGGACGTCGAGCATCGCCGCGGCATCCCGGACGGTGCGCGCGAGCGAGCCGCCGGTGGCCAGGCCTATCGGGTCGCCGTACATCGGGTAGCCGCTGATCCGGCCACGGGTCGGCTTGAGTCCGACCAGCCCGCAGCAGGAGGCCGGGATCCGGATCGAGCCACCGCCGTCGGAGCCCTGCGCGACCGGCACCAGCCCGGCCGCCACCGCAGCGGCCGCACCTCCCGAGGAGCCGCCGGCCATCCGGGTCCGGTCCCACGGCGTCACGGCCGGCGGGGCCACGTCCGGCTCGGTGTAGCAGGGCGAGCCGAACTCTGGCGTGTTGGTCTTGCCGAGGCTGACCATCCCGGCCGCCTCGATCGAGAGCGTGATGCCATCGGAGACATCGGGCACGAAGTCTCGGAACACCTCGGACCCGAACATCGTCGGCACGCCGGCCGTCATGTTGAGGTCCTTGATCGCCGTCGGCACACCCCACAGCGGGCCATCGGCCTCGGGGAGCGTCGCCGATCGCTCACGCGCCTGGTCGCCGGTCGTCGTCACGAACGCGCCGACATCGTCGAGCCGCTCGATCCGGTCGAGGTAGTGCTCGGTCAGCTCGAGCGCCGAGATCTCGCCCTTGCGGACCAGCGCTCCCTGCTCGAGCGCGGTCAGGTCGTGCAGGTCGGCCATGCCGCTGACCGTACCCACCACTACCTTGATCGTCGTGCAGACGCTGGACCGCCGCACCCTCAACCGCGCCACGCTCGAACGCCAGTGGCTGGCGGCCCGCCGACCCGCCTCGGCCGCCGACGCCATCGACCACCTCGTCGGGCTGCAGGCGCAGGAACCACTCGAGCCGTACGCCGGGCTCTGGTCCCGGCTGCAGGACTTCCAGCCGGCCGAGCTCGTCGACCTGCTCGAGAGCCGGCGAGCGGTGCGCACGCTGATGATGCGCCGCACCCTGCACCTGCTGAGTGCCGACGACTGCGTATCGATGCGGCCGCTGTTCCACGCGATGCTGGTGCAGAAGGTCCGCAGCGGGCTCGGCCGGAGGCTGGACGGTGTCGACCTCGACGAGCTTGCCGCGGCCGGTCGCCCGCACTTCCACGAACAGCCGCAGATCCTCAACGAGGTGGCCCGCGCGGTCGCGGACCGCTGGCCGCACGCGGCCGTGCGCGACCTCGGCGACGCGCTCAGCTCGCTGGTCGGGCTGGTCCAGGTGCCGCCGCGCGGCGTCTGGGGCCATCAGGCGCCAGCCGCGAACACCACGATCGAGGCGTGGCTGGGCGCCGAGGCCCGCCCGGACACGACTGTCGACGACGTGGTGCGTCGCTACCTCCGCGCCTACGGGCCGGCCAGCAGCTCCGACGTCCGATCGTGGTCCGGGCTGACCGGCCTGCCCGCAGTGATCAAGCGACTGCGACCCGAGCTTGTGAGCTTTCGCGACGAGCGCGGCCGCGAGCTGCTGGACCTCGCCGATGCCGCGCTCCCGGACCCCGACCTCCCCGCGCCGCCACGGTTCCTGCCGGCGTTCGACAACGCGGTCCTGGGGTACGACGACCGGTCCCGCATCATCGACGACGAGCACAAGGGGCTCAGCATCATGGGCACCCGCTACCTGCTCGTGGACGGCAGGGTGGCCGGGGCCTGGACCACGTCGGGAGATGCCGAAAGCGGTGTCACCGTGAGGGTCGAGCCGTTCCGGCCGCTGGCTCGCGGCGAGCGCGACGAGGTTCACGAAGAGGCCGGGCGCCTCGCCACCTTCCTAGGGGACGAGACGCCCGGACGCGTCGTTCTCGGTTGATGCTCAGGCGGCGGTCGGGACCGCGGACAGCGACTTCAGCGCCTCGGTGAAGCGGGCGATCACCAGCGGGTCGGTGAGCACGTCGACCTCCATCGCCGACTGCGACACCAGCGCGGCGTCGACGACCTCGGCGCCCGCGACCGTCGCGGAACGGCGCGCGTCCTCGTGCGCCCACTTGCCGCCGTACGGCGTGGGTGTGGCGCCGACGACGCCGAAGCGCTTGCCGGTGATGGCGCCGACGCCGTACGGACGGGACAGCCAGTCGATGGCGTTGTTCAGCACGGCCGGCATGGTGCCGTTGTACTCAGGCGTGACGGCCAGTACGGCGTCCGCTCCGGCGACCAGGTCGCGCAGCGCCTGGGCCGCGGCCGGGACTGCCTCGGCGTCGAGGTCCTCGTTGTAGAAGGGCAGTTCGTGCAGCCCGTCGGCGATCTCGACGACGACGTCGTCGGGAGCCTGGTCGCGCAACGCCTCGGCGATACGGCGGTTGAGGGAGTCGGCGCGAAGGCTGCCGACCAGGACGGCGATACGAGTGGTTGTGTCGGTCATGACGGCTAAACGGACCGTAGTCCGTTTCTATTCCCACGAATTCCCGGCGACTTCACGCCAAGATGTCCCCGTCATGGACCTGCTCCCCCTCGCCGACGGACCCACACCGGAGCGGAGCGACGCCGCCCGCAACCGGGAGGCGCTGCTGCGCGCGGCCACCGAGCTGATCGACCACTGCGGCATCGCGAGCGTGACGATGGACGCCGTGGCCGCCAAGGCCGGCGTCGGCAAGGGCACGGTCTTCCGGCGCTTCGAGTCCCGCGAGGGGCTGATGGCCGCGTTGCTCAACCGTTCCGAGACGGAGTGGCAAGGACAGGTGATCTCCGGCCCCCCGCCGCTCGGACCGGGCGCACCCGCGCTGGACCGCCTGCTCGCCTTCGGGCACTCCCGGATGGAGCTGAACCTCAAGCACGCCCGGCTGATCGAGGCCGCCGGTGCTGCCGGGGCGCGCAGCTACGCGGCGGAGTCGTTCGCAGCGATGCACGTGCGCTACCTGCTCGACGAGCTCGGTGTGCGCGGCGACATCGCGCTACTTGCGGCCGCACTGCTCTCGCCCCTGGAGGCGATCATCCTGGTCCAGCAGACCGAGCGGGAGCAGCTCCCCCTGGACCGGGTCCGCGCCGGCTGGGACGACCTGGTCCGCCGCGTGATCCGGCCGCTCTAGAGGGTGCGGTTCACGGCCTGGCCACCGCGCGGCCCGAACAGATGCAGGATCTCGACGGCATCGGTGTCGGCTGGCCCGAACCAGTGCGGTTCGCTCGTGTCGAACTCCGCGACCTCACCAGGCAACAGGTCGTAATGGCTCTCCCCGATGATGAGCCGAAGCTTCCCGGCCAGGACGTAGAGCCATTCGTAGCCCTCATGGGTGACGAGCTGTGGCTCGCGAGGGGCGAGCACTTGTTTGAACACCTGGACCCGGCCTGGGTACGTCGTCAACGGGACCACGACGCTCCCTCGCTTGTGCCGATGGGCCTTGAGGTGGACCCGGGGATCACCGGTCGCAGGTGCGGCCACCAGCTGGTCGAGCGCGACGCGATGGGCCTGGGCCAGAGGGATGAGCAGATCGAGGGTCGGGTTCCGCTTACCGGACTCCAGGCGCGACAGGGTGCTGGTCGAGAGGCCGGTCTCGTCCGCCAGAGCCTGCAGGGTGACCCCGCGGTCGCGGCGTAGCCGACGCAGGCGGGGGCCGATGGCGCCAAGGACCTCGTCCACGTCCACGTTCACGGCACCAGTTTGCAGTATCCGCAAATTTCCTGGCTCGCGAGCACCTCCCCGATCCAGGCTGGGAGCCACGAAGCGCTCGCTTCCGAGGACTGGATGGTGGCTCATGTCAGTAACGTTGTCGCCTCCCGCGCCGGCCCTGAGCAGGCGCCGTCGCTGGGCGGTGCTGGTCGTCTGCGCAGCCGCGATCTTCCTGGTCGGGCTCGACACGACGATCGTGAACGTGGCCCTCCCGGAGATCGGTGCCGACCTGGGGGCGAGCACCCGCGCGCTGGAGTGGGTGGTCGACGCGTACACGATCGCGTTCGCCAGCCTGCTCATCACCTCGGGTGCAATCGCGGACAGGTGGGGGCGACGTCGAGTGTTCCGGACCGGTCTGGTCACGTTCGGGATCGCGTCAACCCTGTGCGCCTTCGCTCCGTCCGCCGAGCTCTTGGTCGCCGCGCGAGTGCTCCAGGGCGTGGGGGCCTCGATGCTGAGCCCGGTCGCGTTGGCGATCGTCGTGAACGCGATGCCGGATCCGAGGGAGCGCGCGAAGGCGATCGGGGTCTGGGGATCGGTGTTCGGGCTGAGCATGGCCGCAGGACCGGTCATCGGCGGAGCACTCGTCGCGATCCTCGACTGGCGCGCGGTGTTCTGGCTCAACGCCCCTCTGGTGGTCATCGCGGTCGTGCTGGTGGCGGCCTTCGTCCCGGAGTCGCGCGGCCAACGCGCGCGACGCCTCGACGTTCCAGGGCAGATCCTGCTCATCGCCCTGATCGGCCTGGCGGTGGGGCTGCTGATCGAGGGACCGCACCTCGGATGGACGTCGTCGATGTCGGTGACGGGGTACGCGCTCGGTGCGGCGGCGCTGGTTGCGTTCGTGTGGGTCGAGTCTCGTCGTGTCGAACCCTTGGTCGACCCCGCACTGTTCCGCGTCCCCAGCTTCACCGGCGCGGTCCTGGCGGCGATCGCCGTGTTCGTCGCACTGAGCCTGACCCTGCTGCTCACCACGTTCTATCTGCAGAGCTCGCGAGATTGGTCGCCACTCACGGCGGGGGCAGCGACCCTCCCCATGGCAGTCGGGGCGACGTTCTGTGCGCCCCTGTCCGGGATTCTCGTGAGCCGTGGCGGCGCCCGGCTCCCGCTCGTGATGGCAGGCGTCTCCCTGGCTGGGGGCGGCGTCTGCTTGGCCTCGATCAGCGAGGGGTTCAGCGTCACGCTCCTGCTGGTCGCGTACCTCCTCGTCGGGATCGGCATCGGGTTCGCGAATGCACCCATCACCAACACCGCCGTGAGCAGCCTCCCGCCCGAGCGGGCAGGAGTCGCGGGCGGCATCACCTCCACCGCGCGCCAGGTGGGCGCGGCGATGGGCATCGCCATCGGCGGTGGACTCGTTGCGGGCGCACGGCCTGATCAACTGGCGGCAGCCACCGAGCCCGGCTGGATCCTCATCACCGTCTGCGGGCTGGTGCTGCTGATCGTCGGTCGCTCGGCATCGCCCGGCCCCGCTCCTCGTTAGAGGTTGCGGAGCAGCTCACGCATCTGGGCGATCTCGGCGTTCTGGGTGACGTGCACATCGGCGGCGAGCTCGGTCACGAGTACGTCGACGCCCTCGGCAGCGAGGTTCTCGGACATCCGCACTGCGCCCTGGTGGTGTCGGATCATCCCTTCCAGGAACAACCGGTCGAACCGGGTCCCGCGCGCCTTGGCGAGCTCGGCCATCTGAGCCTTCGTCATCATCCCCATCATCGGGTCGTGGCCGTGCTCGCTGTGGTCGTAGTCGTGCGGGTCGTCGCCGGGCTGCGACACCTCGACGCCCTCGCGCTCCAGCCAGGCCGACATCATCAGGATCTCCGGCCCCTGCGCGGCCCGGATCCGCGCGGCCATCCGACGGACGGCCGGGTCGGCGGCGTACCGCTTGGCCAGCTCGGACATCTCCACCGCCTGCGCGTGGTGCGGAACCATCATCTGCATGAACGCGATGTCGGCGTGGCTCGGCTCCTCGTCGACCGGCTCCTCCGGGGTGCCGGTGCTGGCCTCCTCTCCGGGCTCACCCGGCTGGATGATCGTCAGATCGTCCTGCGTCGAGCCCTCGCTGGGGCCGGACGCAGCGTCGTCATCCGACCCTCCGCTGCAGGCAGCCAGCAGCAAGAAGGCGGCGGCCGCCACCGAAGTTCCGAAAGTTCTGTAAGCCCGAGTCTTTACTTTCATGGTTCTTTCAAGGTACGACGATTACTCACCTCTCAACTAGAGGGGTGCATTGGCTGTTCTCGGGAAGGACCCTGCCATGTCTTCGACCCTGGTGGCGATCCGGCGACCACTCCTCGCCCTCCTCGCCTCTCTCGCCCTGGCCCTCACCATGGTGCCGGGCATCTCCTCCGCCCACGACGAGCATGACCACTCGGAATCCGGTGGCCATCTGAAGGGCTGCCCGCCCTCGCTGGTCAAGAAGCTCGAGCGCTCCGGCGACAACTTCGGCATGGGCTGCGACCTCGCGGGCGGCAACCTCGCGAAGCTCGACGACAGCGACACCGTGCTGCCGCCGGGCGCGGTCGCCAGCAGCAAGAACATGGGCCTGGTCGCCAACCTCCCCAAGGAGGGTGCGTTCGCGGCTGAGGACGCGTTCAACAGCGACCTCGCGTTCAAGGGCAAGTACGCCTTCGCCGGCAACTACAACGGCTTCATGGTCTACGACATCCGCAAGCCCACGCGGCCGAAGGTCGTGACCCAGGTGGTCTGCCCGGGCTCGCAGAACGACATCTCGGTCTGGAAGAACCTGCTGGTTCTCAGCGTCGACTCCAGTCGCAGTGACGACTCGTGCGCCAGCACCGGGCTGCCGGCCACCAACGAGGAGGCCTGGGAGGGCGTCCGGGTGTTCGACATCTCCGACCCGGCGTCGCCCCAGTACGTCGCCGCTGTGGAGACCCCGTGCGGGTCGCACACCCACACGCTCGCTCCGGACCAGCGCGGGCAGAACCTGTTCGTCTACGTGTCGTCGTACCGCCCGAGCGCCGACTTCCCCGACTGCCAGCCGCCCCACGACAAGATCAGCGTCGTCAAGGTGCCGCGCAGCGCACCGGACGCGGCCTACCTCGCGGCCACGCCGGTCCTGTTCCCCGACGGTGGCATGCCGGGCGGCGGCTACTCGAGTGAGACCAGCGGCTGCCACGACATCACCGCCTACCCGCAGCGCGACATCGCGGCCGGCGCGTGCATGGGCAACGGCATCCTGATGGACATCTCCGACCGGGTGAACCCGGTGGTCACCGAGGTGACCGCCGACACCCAGAACTTCGCGTTCTGGCACTCGGCCACGTTCAGCAACAACGGCCGCAAGGTGGTCTTCACCGACGAGCTCGGCGGCGGTGGCGGACCGACCTGCAACCCGACGGTCGGCGATGTGAAGGGCGCCGACGGCGTCTACGACATCGTCGCCGGCCAGCTGGAGTTCCGGAGCTACTACAAGATCAGCCGGACCCAGGCCAACACCGAGAACTGCGTGGCCCACAACGGCTCGCTGATCCCGGTGAAGGGCAAGGACCTGATGGTGCAGGCCTGGTACCAGGGCGGCATCTCCGTCTGGGACTTCACGAACTCCGCCAAGCCCAAGGAGATCGGCTGGTTCGACCGCGGCACGCTCGACGCCAGCCGGCTGATCCTCGGCGGCTCGTGGTCGGCCTATTGGTACAACGGCTACATCTACTCCAACGACATCCAGAAGGGTCTGGACGTCCTGAAGCTGGATGACAAGCGCGTCAAGAAGGCGCAGCGGATGAACGAGTTCAACCCGCAGTCCCAGCCTTCGTTCAACGGCTGAGAAGGGCTCCCGGCGGCACCACAGGTCCTAGGACTTGTGGTGCCGTCGCAGTCCGTAGGTCAGGGCGTCGACCAGCGCCTCCCAGGACGCCTCGATGACGTTGGCGCCGACGCCGACCGTGACCCAGCTCGTCTCGCCGTCGCTCGTCGTGATCAGCACCCGCGTGATCGCGTCGGTGCCGTGGCCCCAGTCGAGGATCCGGACCTTGTAGTCGACGAGCTCGAACTTCGCGACCTCCGGGAAGGCCTGGCCGATGGCGGCGCGCAGCGCGCAGTCGAGCGCGTTGACCGGGCCGTTGCCCTCGCCGGTGACGACGTAACGCACCCCCTCGGAGAGGAGCTTCACCACGGCCTCGGAGACCGCTTCCTCGTCGGGCTGGGCGTGGGTGAGCGTCTCGGTGATCACCCGCCAGGACTCGACCTCGAAGAACGTCGGACGGCGACCCTCCACCTCCTCGGCCAGCAGCAGCTCGAAGGACGCGTCGGCCGCCTCGAACGTGTAGCCGCGGGACTCGAGGTCCTTCACCCGGTTGGTGATCCGGACGACGACTTCCTTGTCGTCGGAGATGTCATAACCCAGCTCGCGGCCCTTGAGCTCGATGGACGCACGACCGGCCATGTCGGAGATCAGCAGCCGCATGTCGTTGCCGACGCCGACCGGGTCCATGTGCTGGTAGAGGTTCGGGTCGACCTTGATCGCGCTGGCGTGCAGGCCCGCCTTGTGCGCGAACGCCGAGGAGCCGACGTACGGCTGCCGGGACGCAGGCGGGATGTTGGTGACCTCGGCGACCGCGTGCGCGATCCGGGTGGAGTCCCGGAGCAGCCCCTGCGGCAGCACCGCCCGGTCGAGCTTGAGCTCGAGGTTGGCCACCACCGCGATCAGGTCGGCGTTGCCGGTGCGCTCGCCGTACCCGTTGATGGTGCCCTGGACGTGGCTGGCGCCGGCGTCGACTGCCGCAAGCGTGTTGGCCACGGCACAGCCGGTGTCGTTGTGGCAGTGGATGCCGACGCGTACGCCGGTCGTCTCGATGACGTCGTGCACCACGTCGGAGACCCAGGGCGGCAGCATCCCGCCGTTGGTGTCGCACAGCGCGACCACGTCCGCCCCCGCCTCTGCGGCGGTCCGCAGGACCTCGAGGGCGTAGCCACGGTCGAGCCGGTAGCCGTCGAAGAAGTGCTCGGCGTCGAGGAAGACCTGCTGGCCCTCCGCACGCAGGTGGGTGATCGTGTCGCGGACCATCGCGAGGTTCTCCTCGAGCGTGGTCCGCAGCGCCAGCTCGACGTGCCGAGCGTGCGACTTGGCGACCAGCGTGACGACGCTCGCCCCGCTGTCGCGCAGTGCCCCCGTCAACGGGTCGTCCGCCGCCTTCATCCCCGCTCGCCGGGTGGCTCCGAACGCCGCCAGCTTGGCGTGCCGCAGGTCCAGCTCCTCCTTGGCGCGGCGGAAGAACGCCGTGTCCTTGGGGTTGGCGCCCGGCCAGCCGCCCTCGATGTAGCCCACGCCGAGACCGTCGAGGTGCCGCGCGATCGACATCTTGTCGGCGACCGAGAGGTTCAGCCCCTCCTGCTGGGCACCGTCGCGCAGGGTGGTGTCGTAGACGTGGAACTCGCCGTGCAGGTCCATTGGTCACTTCTTCGTCGAGGATGGAATCACAACAAAAAAACCTCTCGGACAACGAGAGGTCAGCGCGTCGGGCGGTGGGCTCGGCGCGCTAGCAAATAATCGACTCCTGGTACTGCATGTCCTCCATGCTGCCACGGCTGCGACGTCCCGCGCAGGACTTCCGCCATCCGGTCACCGCCCGCGCGGCGTCACCAGACCGTGGTCGAACGCGAAGACCACGGCGGCTGCCCGATCGCGCAGCCCGAGCTTCGCGAACACGTGTCCCACGTGCGTCTTGACCGTGCCTTCGCCGAGCACCAGCTCGTCGGCGATCTCGCCGTTGCTCAGCCCGGCCCCGATCAGCGCGAGCACCTCGCGCTCCCGCGGGGTGAGTACGTCGAGCGCCGGGCCGGGCCCGGCAGGTGTCGTACCGTCCCGATAGGCCGCGAGCACCCGGCCCGTCACCGCCGGGTCCAGCCAGGAGTCACCGGCGGCCACGGCCCGGACCGCGCGCTGCAGGTCCTCGGCAGGCACCCCCTTGAGCAGGAACCCGGCCGCGCCGGCGCGCAGCGCACCGGCCAGCACCTCGTCGTCCTCGAAGGTCGTGAGCACCAGCACCGGTGGCGCGGTCGGCTGGCCGCGCAGCGACTCGGTCGCGGTCACGCCGTCGACCCCGGGCATCCGGACGTCCATCACGACCACGTCCGGCCGGAGCTCCGCCGCGGCGGCGACGACGCCAGCGCCGTCACCGAGCTCGCCGACGATGTCGAAACCGTGGCTGGGCCGCAGGATCCCGCGGAGACCTGCGCGGATCAGCTCCTGGTCGTCGACGAGCAGCACCTTCAACGGTTCGGTCACAGGACCGCCTCCACGCGCCAGCCGTTGCCCCAGGGACCTGCCGTCAGCCGGCCGCCCATCGCCTCGGCCCGCTCGCGCATCCCCGCGAGACCGGCGCCGTCCGGACTGGGACCGCCGGGTGCCCCCGAGCTGTCGACCTGCACGGTGGTGTGTCCGTCCGCCACCTCCAGGCGCACCGTGGCCGGCGAGCCGGGGGCGTGCCGGGCGACGTTCGTCAGCGCCTCCTGGAGGATCCGGTAGACAGTGAGCCCCTCGGTGGCGGTGAGCGAGGTGAGGTCGCCGACCACCTCGAGATCGACCGGCGACCCGGCCCCGCGGAACGACGCGACCAGCTCGTCGATCTGGTCGACTCCCGGCAGCGGGGCGGCGCTCGACGGGTCCTTCATCAGCCCCACCACGGCGCGGACGTCGGCGAGGCTCCGCTGGGAGAGCCGCTCGGCCTGGGCGAGCGACTCGCCGGCCTCGGCCGGATCCTCGTCGAGTGCCAGCCGGGCCGCGGTGATGTGCAGCAGCGACACCGTCAGCGCGTGCCCGATCACGTCGTGCAGGTCGTGGGCGATCCGGTTGCGCTCCTCCGCAGCGGCCCTCGCGGCGAGCCCTGCCTGCGCCTCGCGCAGCTGGTCGAGGAGCTCCTGTTGACGGCGGGCAAAGATGCAGGCCACGCCGGTGAACACGGTGCCGGCGATCCAGGCGCCCCACCCCTGCTCCTCACTGAGCACCAGCCATTGGCCGACGAACGACGCGACGCCGGCCCCGGTGACGAAGACAGCGGGCGCGAGCGGGGCTGCGATTCCCGCCCAGGCAGCCAGCGCACAGATGCCGAACCAGCCCACGTTGGATGGCTGGCCGTCGCAGATCGTGACGAGCAGGGCCCCGGTCGGGACCAGGAGACCGACCAGCGTCCAGCCCTCGAGGCGCAGCGCCGCCGGGATGGCGACGCCCCCGAGGAGCAGCGCCAACGAGACGATGTCCTTCCAATCGGGTTCGGCGAGGCTGAACCCGATGATGGCGAACAGCGCGACCGCGGCCGGAGCCGCGAGCCGCGCCGTTCGATTGATCACGAGGTTCAGCCTAGGGACTCAGAGTGCGGTACGCCGGGCGGCTAGCGCCGTGGCGACGACCGCAAGGACGCCGACCGTGGCCAGGGTGCCGTAGGCGTCGCCCAGGCCGAGCCAGCCCTGCCGCACCACGTCGTTGACCATCGCCAGCGGCAGCTTGTCGGCGATCGTGGCGAGCGCGTCGGACATCACGGCAGGCGGCGGACCGCCGACACCGAGCAGGAACGAGGGGAAGAACAGCATCAGGCCGACGGCCTGCGCGGCGCGTGCGGAGGGGAGCAGCGTCCCGAGCAGCACGCCTAGGCTCACGAACCCGATCGAGCCGATCAGCACACCGGCCGCGACCTGGACCGGGTCCTCGATCGCCGGCACGCCGTACACCGGGGCCGCGGCGACGAGCAGCACCGCGCCCGAGATCGCGATCGCGGTCAGCCCGACCGCCATCTGCGCCACCGCGAAGGACCAGCGCGGGAAGCCCGCCGCGGCGAACCGGCGGAGCACGCCGCGCTCGCGGTAGGTGGCGATCCGGACCGGCAGCATGATCAGCCCGGTCGCGCCGATCACCACCGAGAAGTACGACGCGACGTACCAGTGCGACGGGTTCACCGGGAACACCTCGTCCGGCTCGGTGCCGAACGAGCCGCCGATGATCAGCATCGACACGATCGGGAACATCAGCACGAACGTCAGGGTCATCGGGTCGCGCCCGATGAGCCGGAGCTCGGTGATGAGCAGCCGGCGGCCGGCGGATGGGTGCCGCTTGGTCCGCGCGGGAGTGGCTGGCTCGGCAGGGCGGGTCAGGGTCTCGGTGGTCATCAGGCAGCCTCTTTCGTGTCAGTGGGGCCTTCGAGCAGGGTGAGCAGGGCGTCCTCGAGGTCAGGCGCCTCGACGCGCAGGTCGCCTGGGATCGGCCCGCGACCGACCAGCCAGGCGCCGACGTGGGCGATCGTCGAGCGGTCCCCGACGACCGCGACCTGATCCCCGGTGCGAACGACGTCCACGACGCCGTTGAGGTCGCGGAGCCCGGCGAGGTCGCGTCCGGGGCGGCCTGCCGGCAGCCCGAACCGGACCGTGGCGGCTGCAGCATGGCGGGCGACGAGCTCGGCGGGAGTGCCGGTGTCGAGCACCTTGCCGGCTCGCATCGCGACGACGCGGTCGCAGAGCTCCTCGGCCTCGTCGAGCTCGTGGGTCACGAGCAGGACGGTGGTGCCTGCGTCACGGAGCCGGGTGATCGAGGACCACACCTCGCGGCGAGCGGCCGGGTCGAGTCCCTGGGTGAGCTCGTCGAGGATCACCAGCCGGGGCCGGTTGAGCAGGGCGAGCACCAGGAACAGACGCTGCTTCTCGCCGCCGCTCATGGTGCCGAAGGCGTAGCCGCGCCGGTGCCCCAGCCCGAACCGCTCGAGCAGCTCGTCGGCGTCGACCGCGTCAGGCCCGGCGAACAGCCGGACCGCCTCGCGGACCTTGAGCCGGTCCGGGAGCCCGGACTCCTGGAGCTGGCTGCCGATCATCGGCCGCAGCCGGTCCGCGTCCCGGATCGGGTCGAGGCCGAGCACCTGGACGGTGCCGCTGTCGGGCCGTCGGAGTCCCTGGAGGCACTCGACGGTCGTGGTCTTGCCGGCACCGTTGGCGCCGATCAGGCCGACCACCTCACCCGGAGCGACGTCCAGGTCCAGATGGTCGACGACGGTGCGTCCGCCGTAGGTCTTGGTCAGCCCTCGGACGCTCACGATCTGCTGGGGACTTGTCATGGGAATGGTCATGGCTCCAGCGTTCCGTCGCGGACGCCGTCGCACATCGACCCGAGGGCAGAACTCCGCCTCTGCCTGCGGTCAGAGGGACACGTTGCGGAACGGCTGGTCCTTGTCGGGCCACCACGACACGCTGCGGTCGGCGGCGACCAGTCCCAGCCCGGCAGCAGCGACCAGGAGCAGGACCAGACCCGCGACCCACAGCCCGCCCGACTTCGCCACCGGTACCACGGCCCGGTTGACCGGCGAGCGCAGCCGGCTCCCGCCCGGACCCCACCAGAGGGACCCGGCGAGCACCACGCCACTCGCGAACAGCGTCACCCCGTCGGCGGCCGCGACGGCGTAGCAGATCAGCGCCACCGAGACGGCCAGCCCGGCGGCCCAGAGCACCAGCATCAGGGTGCCCGGGATCGACTGCACGAGGTGCCACGGCGTGTGTACGACGAGCTGCGCGCCGTCGTACCACTTGCGACCGCGACGCAGCCGCCGGTCACCGGCAGCGGTCCCGGCCAGCGAACCGCTGCGGAGCAGCCAGACGATCGTGACGATCACGGCGGCGGCCACCCACGGGGCGGCCGCGCACGCGGCGCCGACGAGCAGCGCCCCCGCGAAGACGAGAGTGCCGCGCCGGATCCGCTCCGCCAGTGGCGGCTTGGCGGGCGGGTGGGCGGCGGCCTGGTCCCAGGCCTGCTCCCACGGGTGGTCGAGGCGTTGCGGGAGCGGCTTCGCGGCGAGCGGGGACGGCGGGTCGAGGTAGCCGATCGTCGGCGGAGCGGGCGCCGGCGGCTCGGAGCCGGGCAGCATCAGCGTCTGCGGCGGAGCGGTCTCGGGGCGGGTGAGTCCGTCGGGGGCGGGCGGGCCTGCGATCGAAAGTGGCACCGTGAACGGGTCGTCGTCGGCGCCCACCGGCGGCGGCACCAGCAGCGGCTGCGGACGCGTGGTCTGCGGCCGGAGCCAGGCCAGGATCGCGTCGAGGCTGGGCCGCTCGAGCGGGTCGGGTCGCAGGGAGCCGGCAACCACGTCGCGCAGCGGGCCGGTCATGCCGCTGAGGTCGAACTCGCCCCGGCGGACCCGGTCCATGATCGCCATCGAGGGACCGCGACCGAAGGGCGGCGAGCCGGTGGCGGCGAAGGCCACGGTCGCGGCCCACGAGTGCACGTCGGCCGCGGGCGTGGCGTCCTCGCCGTACAGGATCTCCGGGGCGAGGTAGCCCGGGGTGCCGAGCAGCCAGCCGGTGTGGGTGAGCTTGGGGTCGTCGGCGACCCGGGCCAGCCCGAAGTCGATGAGGATCGGCGTTCGGCCCTCCATCAGGACGTTGGAGGGCTTGATGTCGCGGTGCAGCACGCCGACCGCGTGCACCGAGGCCAGCCCCTCGGCCAAGCAGGCCGCGAACCAGAGCAGGTCGTCGGCCTCGATCGGCCCCTCCTCCCCCACGTGGTCGTGCAGGGAGAGACCCGGGACGTAGCGGGTCGCGACGTACGGGATGTCGGCCCACGGGTCCGCGTCCACGATCTCGGCGACCCAGGCGCTGCGGACCCGGCTCAGCGAGCCGACCTCGCGGGCCAGGCGGGCCCGGGCCTCCTCGTCGCCGACGATGTGCGGCCGCAGCATCTTGAGCGCGACCCGCTCGCCGCCGGGGCGGCGGGCCAGGTGGACGACGCCCATGCCACCCTCACCGATCCGGTGCAGGAGCGTGTAGTCGCCCACGGTGGTCGGCCCCGCGGACGCTCCGCTCCCGGATTGCGTCGTCACACCGAGAGATTACCCGTGGGTCGTGTTGGATTCGGGCAGGCTGATTCGTGGAAAGGGTGAACGCAACAACTCCCGAAGGAGCACATCGTGAACAGCATCCCGATCCGGCCGGGCACCGTCCTGGTCAGCATTGGCACCTCGCTGGACGGCTATGTCGCCGGCCCCAACCAGAGCCGCGAGGAGCCGCTCGGCGAGCACGCCGAGGAGCGCCTGCACACCTGGATGTTCGACCCGGAGGAGGACAACGCCGTCGAGGTGGCGTCGATCCTCGAGGCCAGCGCCTACGTGATGGGCCGCAACATGTACGCCGGTCCGGGTCCCGGGGACTGGGCGCCTGACTGGCACGGCTGGTGGGGCGAGGACCCGCCGTACCACGCGCCGGTCTTCGTGGTCACCCACCACGGGCGGGAGCCCCTGCCCATGGAGGGCGGCACCACGTTCCACTTCGTCACCGACGGCGTGGCGGCCGCGGTCGAGCGGGCCAAGGAGGCGGCAGGTGACGGCTACGTGCTGATCTCAGGCGGCGCCGAAGTGGTCAACGAGGCGCTGCACGCGGGGCTCGTCGACGAGCTGTGGCTGCACGTCGCACCGGTGATCATGGGCGCCGGTGCGCGCCTGTTCGACGGAGCGCCGATGGCTGACCTCGAGATCATCGAGGCGCGGCACACCGACCTGGTCACGCACCTGCGCTACCGGGTGCCGAGGTAGCCGCTCAGCAGACCTGATGCATCCAGCCGAAGGTGTCCTCTGCGCGGCCGTACTGGACGTCGACGAGGGCCTGCCGGATCCGCATGGTCAGGTCCTGGGACGGCGGCGCCGGCACCTCGCCGGCTGCCGACTTGAGTGCGCCGACGGGGGTGACCACCGCGGCGGTGCCGCAGGCGAAGATCTCCCGGATCCGGCCGCTGGTCACGCCGTCGCGCCACTCGTCGATCGAGAACTTCCGCTCCTCGACCTGGTGGCCCAGCTTGCCGGCCAGCTCGATGATGCTGGCCCGGGTGATGCCTTCGAGGATGGTGCCGGTCTCGGGGGTGACGATGCGGCCGTCGTCGAAGACGTAGTACATGTTCATGCCGCCGAGCTCCTCGACGTACTTGCCCTCCTGGCCGTCGAGGAAGACGACCTGGTCGCAGCCCTGGGCGGTCGCCTCCTGCTGGGCCACGAGCGAGCTGGCGTAGTTGCCGCCGGTCTTGGCCGCGCCCATGCCGCCGCGGCCGGCGCGGGTGTACTCCTCGGTGAGCCACAGCGTCACCGGCTTCACGCCGCCCTTGAAGTAGGCACCGGCCGGGCTGCAGATGACCATGAACGTCACGTGCTCCGCGGGCCGGACGCCGAGAAACTTCTCGGTCGCGATCATGAAGGGCCGCACGTAGAGGCTCTTCTCCCCCGCCGGGTCCGGGACCCAGCGGCGGTCGACCGTCACCAGCTCGTCGACGGCCTGCACGAAGTCGTCGACGGGCAGCTCGGGGAACGCCAGCCGCTTGCTGGAGCGCACCATCCGGGCGGCGTTCTCCTCGGGACGGAAGGTCCATATCGAGCCGTCGTCGCGCCGGTAGGCCTTCATCCCCTCGAAGGTCTCCTGCGCGTAGTGGAGCACCGCGGTCGCCGGGTCGAGGGAGAGCGGGCCGTACGGCGTGATCCGGGCGTCGTACCAGCCGCGGTCAGGGGTCCACTCCACGGTGAACATGTGGTCGGTGAAGTGCACGCCGAAACCCGGGTTGGCCAGGATCTCCGCGAGCCTCGCGTCGTCGACCTGCCGCTCGGAGAGCGTGGAGCTGATCTGCATGGCGCTCAATTTAGTCGGTCTTCCTACTAAATGGGACTGGGTCGATAGTCCGGTACGTGAAGCACCATCTGAGCCGTCCTAGTGGTGCTCTACGTGCCGGACTATCCCGAAATGGCGGCGGCGATGGCGTCGCCGACCTCGGAGGTCGTCCGGGCGGTGCCCGGTACTCGGGCGGCGAGGTCGTCGATCACGGCGTTCTCGATCACGGCGGCGTCGTCGGCGTACCCGAGGTGGTCGAGCAGCAGGGACGCGGACAGGATCGCGGCGGTGGGGTCGGCCTTCTGCTGGCCGGCGATGTCGGGCGCCGAGCCGTGCACCGGCTCGAACATGGAGGGCGTGGTGCGGTCCGGGTTCACGTTGCCGGACGCGGCGAGACCGATGCCACCGGTGATGGCGGCGGCGAGGTCGGTGATGATGTCGCCGAACAGGTTGTCGGTGACGATCACGTCGAAACGGGACGGGTCGGTGGTCATGAAGATCATCGCCGCGTCGATGTGCATGTAGTCGGTGGTCACGTCGGGGAACTCCCGGCCGACCGACTCGAACAGCCGCCACCAGACCGAGCCGGCGTTGACCAGCACGTTGGTCTTGTGGACGAGCGTGAGCTTCTTGCGGGTACGTCGGTCGGCCCGCGCGAACGCGTCCCGGACGACCCGCTCGACGCCGAACGCGGTGTTGACCGAGACCTCGGTGGCGACCTCCTGGGGCGTACCGACGCGCAGCGCGCCGCCGTTGCCGGTGTACGGGCCTTCGGTCCCCTCGCGGACGACGACGAAGTCGACCTCACCGGGATTCGCCAGAGGTGAGGTCACGCCCGGGAAGATCCGGGAGGGACGCAGGTTGACGTAGTGGTCGAGCTCGAAGCGCAGCCGCAGCAGCAGTCCGCGCTCGAGGATGCCCGGAGGCAGGTTCGGGTCGTTGGGCTTGCCACCCACCGCGCCCAGCAGGATCGCGTCGTGGTCGCGGATCTCCGCGAGCACCGCATCGGGAAGCACCTCACCGGTCGCGAGGTAGCGCTCGGCGCCCAGGTCGTAGCGGGTCGGCTCGAACTTCACGCCGGCCGGAGCCGCCACCTCGAGCACCTTGAGTGCCTCGGCGGTGACCTCCTGCCCGATGCCGTCGCCGGGGATGACGGCGAGCGCGAGCGTGCTGCCAGTACCGAGAGTCGCGGGGGTCGTCATGTGGCGGAACGCTAGTTGTCGTCGGGGCGCTCGGCCCCGTTGTCTCGCAGGTCAAGCGCGGCCTGCAGTGCCTGCGCGTGCTGGGCGTTCTCGGGGTCGTGCTTCGCCGGACCCCATTCGGCCGGATACATCTCGTACATGGATCCACTCCTTGATCGTGTCGACCATCGAAGCCGGAGAGGCCCGCCGCAGTGGGGAACGGTCGGACCCGTGGATCGCACGGGTGAACTGGCCTACGAGAGATGCGGATCGCGCGAGGTGCAAGAGGCTGACCCGCCGCGGAGGGCGTCACCGGCTTCGATGATGAAGATGTGTCGAGAAGCCGTACAACGCCGTCCACCGCGGCGAGGTGGCTCCTCTAACGAGCCTCGCCGCGGCAGCCGATGAGTACGAACACGCTCCGCATGATGTAGACACCGTACGGCGTACCCCCTCGGTGGCGCAGGGTGTTTCCGGCATCTGTTCGCGATCCGAGACGATCGTCCTGCGATGAGAGACTCGCCGCATGAGCGCCCCACCCGACCTGCCCGACGTGGTGCACCGCGCCTTCGACGTCTCTCGGAAGGCCGGCTACGTCTCGTTCTGTCGCAACGAGACCGGCCGGCTGCTGGCCACGCTTGCCGCGACCCGCGGCGGCACGATGGCCGAGTTCGGCACCGGCTGCGGCGTCGGCACCGCCTGGTTGCGCTCCGGCGTACGCGGTGACCAGGCCCGGATCCTCACCGCCGAGCTCGACCCGAAGCTCGCGCACGCCGCCCAGGAGATCTTCGTGGACGACCCGCAGGTCGAGGTGCTGGCCGCGGACTGGTCGACGCTGCTCGACAAGGGGCCGTTCTCGTTGCTGTTCCTCGATGCCGGCCAGCCCAACGAGGTCGGCGTCGACGCCGTCGCCGACCTGGTCGAGGAGGGCGGGCTCGTGGTGCTCGACGACTTCACCCCGTGCGAGGTCTGGCCTCCCGTCTCCGGTGGCCGGGTCGACACCCTGCGCGAGCGCTGGCTGACCGACGAGCGGTTCACGACCGTCGAGGTGATGGTGGCCACCGATGCGGCCACGCTGATCGCCACGCGTCGCTAGGTGCCATGCGATTCACCGAGCACGAGCTGACCGCGGCGCTCACCGGCGCGGCCAAGGCGATGCTGGCGGCCCGCCGCAAGGACGTACGTCGGGGTCGCACCGACATCGACACCGTCTGGAACGAGATGTCCCGCTACCAGCGGTTCCAGCTCCTGGACGGACTCGGCGACCAGATCCTGCCGGTCCTGGTGGCGCTACCCGACGTCCACGTCGAAGCAGGCACCCGGCCGACGTACTCCTCCGCCCAGATCCGCGAGGCCGTCGAGTCACGGCTCGAGGACGGACACGGCCGGATGCGCCGCGCTGTCGTCATCAAGGCGCGCACCATGTTGGTGCAGTCCGCCCTCGACCACCTGCCGCCCCGCAGCGACCCCGATGCACTGATCTGAGCCCCGCGGGCCCGTCGGTCGTCAAGCAGCTCGCGTGGGCCGGTATCGCAGGGCGACCGGCCCGGACCGGAACTCCTGGCGGTTCACCAGCTCGAGCTGGATGCGCTCGCGCAGACCGGAGAGCAATGTCGGACCGTGACCAGCAAGGACCGGGTGCACAACGAACTCGTACTCGTCGATCAGTCCTAGATCCGCCAACGCCAAGGGGAGCGTCACGCCACCAACCCACAGACCCTCGCCTGCCTCCTGCTTGAGCCGCTGAACCGCTGGTCCCAGGTCGCCTCGCAGCCGCTCGGCATTCCAGTCGACCTCGCTCAGCGTGCTCGACACGACGTACTTCTTCGCCCGGTCGATGGTCTCGGCGAACGGGAGCTGCGACTCATCCATCCAGTCGGGCCACGTGCCAGTGGCCGGCCTGCGCCATGCCGACTCCATCATCTCGTAGGTCACCCGGCCGAACAGCAGAGCATCGGCTCGCTCCATCTCAGCGGTCCAGTAGCGCATCGACTCCTCGTCAGGGGGGAGCCCGGCCTCGTGATGGCAGCAGCCGTCGAGCGTCACGTTGATCGAGTATCGAAGTGGTCGCATCTCGTTGCCCTCCATGGATCGACACTAGGCCCGCTGGGAGTGGGCTACTTGTCGGCGCCCGCTGACAGACTCGGGGCGTGTCCCGGCCGCCGCGCATCGAGCCGTCCGGCGACGTGGTCGCCCGGATTGCGTCCACCGCGTTGTCGCTGCCCGACGCCTACGAGGAGGACGCCTGGACCGGCGTGCGGTGGCGGGTCCGGAGCAAGACCTTCGCCCACGTCTTGGTCGCCCAAGAGGGATACACGTCGTCGTACCGCGACATGACCGGGGTGACCGAGCCCACCACAGTGCTGACCTTCAGGTCGTCCGGCGACGA
Organism: uncultured Actinomycetota bacterium; assembly: GCA_963809015.1. Lineage (GTDB taxonomy): Bacteria > Actinomycetota > Actinomycetes > Propionibacteriales > Nocardioidaceae > Nocardioides. Next base: position 85,991 of record CAWEHX010000007.1, on the reverse strand, counting down.
GCTGCTGGCCCTGACCAACTCCGGGCCGCCGTTCTACCAGCCGCCGTGGTCGCCCACCGTCGTCGGCATGGTGCTCGACGGAGGCACCGACTGGGCCGAGGTGACCGAGCTGGTGACCGAGAGCTACCGGTTCTGCGCTACTCAGAAGCTGAGGCAGCTGCTCGATGACGGATCGCCCGGTCCGCAGGGCCGGTCACTGTGACCCTCGCAGGTGCCGGGCCAGCTGAGTCGCCAGCTCCACCGATGCCTCGATCTCCTCGCGCCGGATCGAGACGCTCTCGACGTTGAGGCCGAACGGAACGTCGAGACGTCGGCAGAAGTCGATGAGCTCTACCGCTGTCGCAGCAGCCTGCTCCAACGAGGCCGCAAGGGGGTTCGTCGCGTGGCGGAGGTCGTTCTCGATCCACCTCGGCACATCGACCCCTAGCCAACGCAGAAACTCCAGGGTCTTCATGGAGCCACAGACAGAGAACGTGAACACGATCGGTACCGGAGCGAGCCCCCGCGACTCGCTTTCGTACCTGTAGTCCGAGACGAGGTTCTTGGCCGCGTTGAGGTCGTACACGACCTGCGTGACGAAGAATCGACAGCCCGCTTCCTGCTTCGCGATCAGCCGCAGGTGCTCGTTCTCACGGCGGCTGTGACGTTCCGGGATCGCGACCCCTCCGAGGAGCAGGTCCGGATTCAGCTCGGCGCTCATCGCTTGCGCATCAGCGAGCGAGACAGCAGGAGAAGAGTCGCTCGAGGCGGCGCCGACCATCACCGACAAGGTGCGCCCGGGGTCCTGCTCGGCTATCCAGGAGCCCAGATGCTCGCCCTCGTACTTGCCGACAGCCCGGTAGACGATCACTGGGGTGGGCCACTGGTGCAGGTGGTCCACTCGGTACGCGGCGGGGTCGATCGTGGGGCTGAACGGGAACGGACGTTCATCCAGGTTGCGTGAACTCTCGTCGTCGATGTCGTAGAGGACCAGGCCGTCGAGATCGAGGTGCTCCAGTCGTTCGACGGTGGCGCGGGCGATCTTCGGCAGACGGTCCGCCGGCGTCGACTCCCGGGGCGGCGTGACCGCGAAGAGGACAAAGTCCCCCTGTCCGGAGCTGATACGAGCGGCGAGGTCCACGACGCGACGGTAGTGGGAGACCAGCTCTCTGCACCGACAAGCAGGGCCAACTCATCTCAGCCGCCTGATCGCCCTTGCGTTGGGGCAGGCGCTTCTGCTGTGGTGATAGACCGGTGACATGCGCCGCTTGCTTCTGACCGAGAACATCACCGCCGACGGTCGGATCGAGATGCTCGACGAGTGGTTCGACCCATCGCCCGACGGGAACATCGAGGACTGGCTGGAGGGGATGGACCACTTGGGCTCATCCTCCGACGCGGTGTTGGTGGGCAGGCAGACCTTCGAGGACTTCCGCGGCCACTGGCCCCAGCACACCGACGAGTCGGCAGGCGCGTACCTCGACCAGGTGCAGAAGTACGTCGTCTCCTCTTCGATGACCGACCCGCAGTGGCGCAACTCGACGATCCTCTCCGGTGACCCGGTCGAAGAGGTGCGTCGGCTCAAGGACTCCGACGGCGGCGACATCATGTTGCCCGGGAGCATCACGTTGGCGCACACGGTGCTCGCAGCCGGGCTCGTCGACGAGATCCGGCTGCTCATCTATCCCGCCGTCCAGGGCCGCGGAAAGGGCCTGGTCGCCGAGGGCACCTCGTTTCCCCACCTCGAGCTGCTCGAGTCGCGCGCGCTCCGCTCCGGCGTCGCACTGCTCCGGTACGCCGCGACTAACGGCTGAGCCGGCCGTCCACTGATCGCGACTCGCCGCCAACCGTCGCGGGGACGATGGCTGCATCGCTCGCGCGACCGACCACGATCCACGCGGCGTACGACGACAGCAGCAGCAGGTCGTGGAACGGATCGACCCCCGCGGCAATCGCCAGGAAGCCGAGGGTTGCGACCGCAATCAGACCGCGCCCCGCAAGCGACTCACGTCGCACGATGCGCAGACCCCACACGAGACCGCCGACGGTGAGTGAAAGGAAGGCGGCGAGGAACAGCACGAAGACCGACTCGTCGGGCTCACCCCGTGCGGCGCTCAGCGCGCCGTAGGCGACAGCGAACGCGATCTGCAGAGCACAGCCGGTGGCCACCAGCCGCGCACCCCAGCGGGAGCCGCCGACGCGGTCCCTCAGGGCGAGCGTGACAGTCAGCAACAGCACCCAGCCGACCAACTGACTCGCGGCGAACGCCACGTGTGACCAGGTGGCGTCGCCGTCGGAAGAGAACAAGGTCTCCAGGGCTACGGGCACGATCAGAACGACGGCTGCAATGGCCGACCGGGCAGTGATGGTCATGATGATCCTCTCGGAGTGGCGGCGGGAACGCACCAGACGCTATGAACCGGACCGGCCTCCCGTCGTCTGCATCGGGACAGGTTCGTCGGTCTGCCGAAAGGCAGACGCACGTGACCACGGGGACGCATACATTCGGGTGATGAACTGGCCGACGATCGCCCGCTGGGCGCTTCTTGCCGTCGTCGTCGTATTGCTGGTGAGCGGTCAGGCACAGGTCTGGGCTGAGCCCGAGCCCGATGACGTCGCGCCCGCGGCCACCGTTCTCCTGATCACGGTGCCGCTCGTCTGGGCTCGCCGGTGGCCTCTGCCGGTGCTCCTCGTGGTGCTGGCCGGAGCGGTGCTCGAGTACGCCTCGGACACGGGTCTCGGCCAAGTGTTCTTCGCGGTCCTGCTCGCGGTCTACGGACTCGGCAGCTGGGCGACGCGAAGAGCGTCAGGCGTTGGGATGGCCCTGGTCGCACTCGGGTTCCTCTCGGTCGACCTGCCCCGGCTCCAGGACGGCGCGAGCATCGATGAGGTGGTGCCGGCCTGGTTCGTGTTCGTCGGCGTCTGGGGCCTGGGGAGGTGGATGCAGCACCGGCGGGCCGAGCACGCCGAGCTCCTCGCGCACAACGCTGCCCTCGAGCGGGATCGGGAGGAGGCCGGTCGCGCGGCCGCCGCCTACGAACGGGCGCGGATCGCCCGTGAGCTCCATGACCTGGTGGCACACAGCATGGCTGTGATCGTGCTGCAGGCCCAGGCCGGCCAGCGCGTCCTGCCGGCTGACATCGAGGCCGCGGTGCGCGCGCTCTCGGCGATCGAGTTGATGGGCCGTGAAGGCATGTCCGAGCTCCGCCGGCTCCTGGACGTCCTGCTCGTCCCTGACGACGAGACTGCGGAGAGCCGACGGCCCAGCCTCGCCCAACTCGACGACCTCGTGGACCAGGTACAAGCCGCCGGCCTCGAGGTGTCGGTCCACGTAGCCGGGCAACCCTGCGCGTTGCCGCCCGGCCTCGACCTGTCGGCGTACCGCATCGTCCAGGAGGCGCTCACGAACGCGCTCAAGCACGGAGCCCGCGCCCCGGCCAGCGTTCGCGTCGGGTACGGCGCCGAGGTCCTCGCCCTCACGATCACCAATCCCATGGCGCCGCAGGCCGGATCCGACGGCTCCCGCGTCGGGCACGGTCTCATCGGAATGCGCGAGCGAGCGGCGCTGTACGGCGGCGAGCTGGAAGCGGGTGAGCGTTCGGAGGGTGAGTTCCGGGTACACGCCACCCTGCCCCTGGTGGTCTCGTGATCACTGTGGCTGTCGCGGACGACGAGGCACTGGTCCGTGCTGGCCTGAGGATGATCCTGAGCACCGAGCCGGACCTAGAGGTCGTCGGCGAGGCCGAGGATGGCGCAGCAGCCGTCGACCTGGTCGCTCGTCTGGACCCTGACGTGCTGCTGCTCGATCTGCGGATGCCGACGCTGGATGGTCTGGAGGCGACCCGCAGGCTGACCGCATCCGGCGCCCGGGCCCGAGTGCTGATCCTGACGACGTTCGACACGGACCGGAACGTCTATGACGCCCTGGGGGCGGGAGCCAGCGGCTTCCTGCTCAAGGACACCCCGGCTGACCGCCTGGTGACGGCGATCAGAGCGGCCGCGGCCGGTGACTCCGTCCTCGCAGCCTCCGCGGCGCGGCGGGTGGCCGACGAGCTGGCCCGGCGGCGGACACCGGAGCGTCTCGACGCGCTGGCCACGCTCACCGAGCGAGAGCACGAGGTGCTCGGGCTCATGGCGGACGGTTGCTCCAACGCAGAGATCGCCGAATCCCTGACCATCGGCGAAGGCACCGTCAAGACCCACGTCGCCCGGATCCTGATGAAGCTCGGGGTGCGCGACCGGTTGCAGGCGGTGGTGCTCGCCTACCAGTCAGGACACAGGTGAAGCGCAGGCTGAAGTGTGACACCTCCATGGCCTAGTTGGAGGGCGGCGGAATGCCTTCCCTCCGCTGGTGCAGCCGCTCTTGCGCCGCGGGAAGGAACGCGAGGCACGGCGCCTCGGCCCCGGGATGCTTCTCGGTGAGGTGGAAGATCCACCGGTCCATGGCGGCCATGAAGCCGTTGTCCTCGCCGGAGCGATAGGCGGACCAGCTGCGGTCGCCGCGGACGACGCACTCGACGCAGCCGATCTTGTAGACGAACTGGCCGTCGTCACCCACCTGGATCTTCACCGTCGCGAGCGGGCCGGCGTCTGCGGCGGCCTTCCGCTCCCGAGCGGCTCGACTGGCCACCATGTCAGACCTCGCCGTCCGCCGCCTTGCGGATCACGATCCGGGTCCAGGCGCCCAGGTAGACCCGGTCGTCGGAGGCGACCTCCTGCTTCTTGCCCGGCGCGATCGGCGTGGCGGGCAGCGGCCCGACGGAGCCGCCGACGTAGGTGCCGTTGGAGGAGCCGAGGTCCTCGACCCACCAGCGCTTGCCGTCGGTCGTCAGCTGGGCGTGCCGACGGCTGATGCCGTTGTCGGACGAGAGGTCGATGTCGGGGGTGATGTTGCGGCTGCGCGACGCGCGGCCGATCAGGATCGACGCATGCTTGAGGTGTACGACGGTCGGCATGCCCGGCGAGGGCAGCGGGTCGGTGCTCTTCTGGTCGGCGTACCAGTCCGGGTCGATCCAGATCTCGGCCACCCAGCCGGTGTCGAGCGTCGCCGAGGGGTTGTCGTCGGCGTCCGGCTTGTCGCCCTTGTCCTTCGCGGCTCCGGGCGGGGTCAGCGTCCGCGGCATGCTGCCGGTGGTGAAGTCGTAGCCGCAGGCCTCGCAGAACAGTGCGTCCACGGGGTTGCTGGCCTTGCAGTTCGGGCAGGCCCCGTCGGCGCCGCCCGCGTCAGCCGGGTCGAGCGTGCTGAACGTCGCGGTGTCGTCCGGAGCGGGCGTGGGCGCCTCGTCCATGGCGATGCCGCAGACGTCGCAGTAGTCGGTGGCCTTCGTCTCGTGTCCGGCCGGGCAGCTTTTCATCAACTCAGCTTCACCGCCTCAGCCTGACTTCTTGATCCGGGTGGTCTTGGTCGACGCGGTGTCGAGCGCCATCTCGTCGGCCTTGGCGACGGCAGCCTTGAGGCGCACCGTGCCTTCCTTCTCGTCGTCCACGTCGACCACCTTGCGCAGCTTGGAGGTGGCCTCGTCGTTGCCGGTCTCCGCGGCGAGCTGGACCGCCCTGCCGAGCTTGGTGGTGGCGGTGGCCTCGTCGCCGGCCGCCTTGGCTGCCAGCCCCTCCTGGATCATCGCCGCGAGCTCGGTCTGCCCGGTGTAGTGGGCGACCTGCTGGTCGATCTTGGCGGTGAGCTCGGAGTCGTTGGACCAGGTGGCCTTGACCAGCCCCTGGGTCACGATGTCGGTGCCGAGCGCGAGCTGCACGCGGGCGGCGAGCTGCTCCTGGCCGATCGCCTTCGCCGCGACCCGGACCCCGATGTGGTAGTCCCGCGACTCGTCGGACCAGGCGCCCGTGGGGTAGCTGCCGGTCAGCGCGTCGACCTCGGTACGCCGGTCGGTGAGGTCCTCGACCGTGGGCGAGACCTGCCGCACGAACAGCACCTGAGCGCCCTGCGGCGTCCACACCCGGAGCTGGGCGTCGGCGACGCCCCGGCTCATCGAGGTGCGCATCATCTCCTGGAACTGCGCCTGCATCTGAGCGGGCTCGGGAATGATGTCGACGGTGCCCAGCAGCGCCTGGGCGATCCGGCGGATCTCCTCGACCTGCCAGTCGGTGCCGGCCCCGCGGCAGTCGCACTGAAACACGCCGGTCGCCTTGCGGATGGCGGCGTCCAGCTTGTTGGAGTCCTCGCGGTTCTCGCCGTCGGTCAGCAGGATGGCGTGCCGTTGGCTCACCTCGGGCACCGACGCGAACAGCGTGATCGCCAGGTCGAGCCAGGTGCTGATCGCCGTACCGCCGCTGCCCACGAACGCGCCGATCGCCTCCGACGCCTGGGCGCGAGTGTTGGAGTCCATCGGCACCATGCCCGGTCCCGATGACACCTGCGGGAACGCGAGCATCGCGCGGTCCGATCCGGCGACGACCGCGAACCAGGTGCCGTCGACGATCTCGGCCAGGGCTGCCTGGGCCGCCTGCTTGGCGGCCGCCATCGTCTGCGGGCCCATCGAGCCCGAGGTGTCGACGATGATGATCTCGCCGGCCGAGCCGCCGCCGGTCTGGCCGGCGGTGCCGGCTCCCGCACAGCTGACCGTCACGATCGCGTTGACGTCGGTACCACCGTCGGGAAGGAACTCGTTCTGGTAGACGGCGGCGGTGAACTCAGCCATCGGACTCCTTCTTCTCGGCTGTGTCGGGGGGTGCACCGGCATTCTGCCCGTCGACGCGGGCGAAGACGACGGTGATGTTGTCCTGTCCGCCCTGCGCGTTGGCAAAGTCGGTGAGTGCGAGCGCCAATGCAGCTGGTTCGGTGGTCCCGGCGGCGGCGATCTGTGCGACCAGCGCCTCCGGCTCCGAGGCGTAGTTCCACAGCCCGTCGCTGCACACGAGCACCCACCCGGGCGCATCGAGCGTCAGCTCGCCGACCCGCGGGCTGAGGTCAGGAGCGTCCTTGCCCAGCCAGCGGGTGATGGCGTGGCCCTGGGGACCGGACTCGGCCTCCAAGCGCGACATCCCGGCCTCGATCTGCATCTGCGCGGCCGAGTCGTCGACCGAGAGCTGGACCCCCGGAGCGCCGTCGGGAAGCCAGTACGCACGGGAGTCGCCGACGTTCGCGTACGACAGCACCGAACCCTCGATGATCGCCGCGACGAACGTGGCGGACGGCGGGTGCTCTGACCCTTCTGGCGTGAAGCCGACGACGGCCTCGTTGGCAGCCTCGACCGCGTCCGCGAACACCTTGGTCACCGCCGACAGTCGGCTGTCGGGCGTCCCCATCCCCCGCGGCAACGGGGTACGGAGCACCTCGCGAGCAGCCCGGGCGCCGGCCAGCGACGCCAGGTGCGAGTCGTCGGTGTTCGACACCCCGTCGAGCACCACGAGGACCGCCCGCTCTCCGGGAGTCGGACTGGCCATCAGCGCCATCGCGTCCTCGTTGCGGGAGTGCCGGATGCCCCGGTCGCAGACGCCGGCCACCCAGGGCGCCGGCGCCTCGCGGAAGTGGTCCCGCTCGCTCGCCTGCTTGGCACCGCAGCTCTCGCAGTAGCCGTCCGGACCCACGCCACCGCCGCAGCTCACGCACGGGCGCCGCCCGCCCGTGGGCGGCGCCTCGGTGGTCACCGGCGTGATGTGGGTGGGCGCGCTGATCGGACCGCTGCCGAGGTCGTCGCCGCCCTGTGGAGCCGGCGCGTCGGTGGGCGCCGGAGCCGAAGCCGGGTCGCCGATGGGCTTGCCGCACGTCTCGCAGAACTTTGCGTCGGCTGCGACGTCGGCGTCGCAGTTCGGGCACTTCGTGTCACTCATGTCAGCGTCCAGGCTCGTACGGCGTTGGCTTGGTTGACCAGCTCGACCCTGGCCTCGAGGTCGGGAGCATCGCGCGCCAGCGCCCGGAACGCGTGCTCGAGACCCTGGCGGATGCCCGACTCCGAGGCGTCGTACGAGCCGATCTTGACGTTGACCTTGCCCTTGCCCGCCTTCACGACGGTGAGGGCGTGCTGGAGGATCCGGACGGTGTACTGCTGACGCGTGATCCCGTCCATCGGCACCGACTCGATGCTCTTCATCGCCTGGTCGAGCACACCGAGGTCGCTGCCGCTGCCGGCGAGCAGCACCTCCGCACGCAGCTGCCTGCTCTCGGGGTAGCCGCGGCTGGTCTTCGGCACCTGGTCGAGCGCAGCCACCGCACCCGACGCGTCCTGGCGCTGCGCCCGGACCCGCGCCATCCCGAACGACGCGGGCGCGACGTACGCCGCGTCGGTGGCCGCACACGTGGCGTAGAGCCCCTCGGCGACGTCCGGCAGGTTGCCGCGCTCGCAGGCGACCGCGAGCGCGAGCTTGGGGGCCAGCTCGCCGGGGATCTGCTGGTAGACAGCGTTGAACGACGCCATCGCGACTTCCCAGTCCTTCAGCTCCATCGACGCGAGACCGTCCATCCAGAGCGCCCGCCACTCCCACGGGTCCTCGGCGAGCAGCGAGGCAGCGTGCTTCTTGGAGAGATCGGCGAACCCGCCCTTCAGCGCGGTGAGCGACTTCGCCAGCCACACCTCGGCGGTGTTCTCGGGCGCCTGGTCGAGGAGCGCGAGCCGCTCCTTCGGGTCGTCGTCAGGGACGCCCGACAGCCACGAGTGCTGGGGGTCGGTGCTGTCGGGGTGCAGGCTGGGCAGCTGCGACCACTCGAGGACCGCGCGTGACGTGCTCGGCGGCTCGAACAGCACGGACGCCGCGGACGTGAGAGCGGTGCCGGACGTCTTGCGGGCGACCACCTCGCGGAGCACGCCGAGCAGCTGGGTGCGCAGCTCGTCGGCGGATGCGAACCTGTCGGCCGGGTCGGGCGCGCAGCACTTCGCGATCAGCCAGTACAACGAGTCGTACGTCGCGAACAGCGGCGTCGACTCCGGCGGCGGCAGCGTGTTCAGGTAGGTGCCCTGGTAACCGCGGAACTCCATGCAGAGCACGACCAGCGTGCGGCCGATCGTGTAGATGTCGGAGGCCACGCTCGGTCCGACCTGAGCCACCTCGGGCGCCTGGTAGCCGACCGTCCCGTAGATCGCCGACTCCTGGTCGTCGATCCTCCGGACGCCGCCGAGGTCGATCAGCTTCATCGCGTCGCCGACCTGGATCATGTTGTCGGGCTTGAAGTCGCAGTAGACGAGGCCGAGGTCGTGGAGGTACTGGAAGGCCGGCAGCAGCTCGAGGATGTAGGCGAGCGCCTGGTCTACGGGCAGCGGGTCGTAGGCACCCTTGTTGTCCTTCATCCGCTGCTTGAGGACCTGCTTGAGCGACCGGCCGCCGACGTACTCCATCACGATGTAGCCGGCACCCTCGTGGGTGACGAAGTTGTAGATCTCGACGATCAGGGGGTGCTCGACCTGGGCGAGGAACCGCTGCTCGGCAATCGCTGCCGCCAGCGCGTCGGGGTCGCCGGAGTTCAGCAGGCCCTTGAGCACGACCCAGCGGTCAGAGACGTTGCGGTCCCGGGCGAGGTAGATCCAGCCCAGGCCGCCGTGCGCGATCGCGCCGGCCACTTCGTACTGCCCGGCGATCAGGTCGCCGCCCTTGAGCTTGGGGGTGAACGAGAACTGCTGGCCGCACTGCGGGCAGAAGCCCTCGGGCCGGCCGGGCTGGCCGTCGCGACCGCGGCCGATCGAGGTGCCGCACTTGGAGCAGGTGCGCTTGTCCTCGGGGACGTTGGGGTTCTCGATGATCGACTTGGTCGGGTCGACCGGAGGCGCGGGCGGCACGCTGGTCAGTCCGGCGCCGAGCCGGGCCGCGCGCATCCGCTGCGAGCCGGTGCGAGTACGCCGCGTGGCGAGGGTGGAGTGCGTGGCCCGCGCCGAGCCGTAGGTCGCGGACTGCACCTTGCTGGCCGACGTGGCGACCGACTCGCCACCGCTCAGCGGCTGGGCCTCCTGCGCGGCGGGCGCGGGCGAGTCGCCGGCCATGCCGCAGGTGTCGCAGTAGCCGTCGACGATGGTGCCGGTGCAGCCGGGCTGACCGCAGCGGGTGCCGTCGGCGACCGTGCTCTCGGGTGGTTTCGAGGCTCGCTCCGCTCGCACCTCAACCACCGGAGTGCCGCCGTCTGCGGCCGCCATGCCACAGACGTCGCAGTAGCCGTCGACGATGTTCCCGGAGCACCCCGGCTGTTGGCACTTCATGCGGTCTCCTTCGTCAGCCAGGTCTGGTACGTCGTGACGAGCTGTCGGCACACCGCGATCGGCGCCGGGCGGCGGGCCAGCATCTCGCGGGCCTGCCGCTCGCTGTCGGCGAGGTCGGCGGTGTCGGCGAGTCCGAGGCTGCGCGCCTTGGCGACGTAGGCGTCGAGCAGGTCGGCCAGCTCGGTGTGCTCGGCGAGCGCCGCGGCGTACTTGTCCTGGGCGAGCGTCATCGCCCGGGCCACCCGGTCGAGGCGCTCGAGGTAGGGGCCGATCGTGTCGGGCGTGTTGGGCACCGGGCCGAGCGCTTCGACGTCGGGGATCGCGTAGTGCGGTGCCGGGTCGACGGTCTCGACGCACTGGCCGGCCAGCTTCTCCAGGGCCGCCTCGCGCGCCTCGAGGTCGGCGCGCAGCTCGCGCGCGCCGATCACCCGGTCGCGGGCGTCGCGGCGCTGGGCGTTGCCGACGATCAGGTCCCGCTCGTACGTCGTGGCCTCGTTCTCCAGCGGACCGAGCATCCCGCCGACGTCGCCGCCGCTGCGGGCCCGCTCGGTGATCTGCGCGAGCCGCTCGGCGAGCGCGCCGAGCTTCGACTCGGCGGCGTCGCGGACCGTGGCGGGCTCGAGCAGCACCTGGTCGCGGAGCCGGACCAGCTGGGCGCGGAGCTGCTTGATCCGGGCGGCGGACGCATCGGCGCCAGGGACCAGCGAGAGCTTGGTGTGCAGCTGCCCGGCCAGCGCGTCGGAGAGCCGGCAGGCCTCCGGCAGCGAGACCGCGAGCCCGCCGGGCAGGTCACTCGCCCCGTCGAGCCGGCCCCAGATCAGCGTCGAGATCCGCATTCGCTCGTTCTCGAGCACCCGGCCGCCGTCCCAGGTCGCGAAGATCAGCTGGTAGCGGTCGGACACCGCTTTCCAGGTGGACAGGGACAGCGCCATGTCGGAGCCGACGTCGGACCCGCGGCCGGCGGCGATCGCGGCGGCGTCGAGCTCGTCGAGCTCGGTACGCCGGGCGCGCACCCAGGCCTCCAGGTCGCGCAGGTACTCCTGGATCACGGCCGGCTCGATCGCCTGGCCGATCGCTCCCGGAGCGACGGGCGCCGTGTTCATGGGTGCGTGCGCCCGTAGACGGGCCGGGGCTGCCCGGTCCCCTCTCCCAGCGTCGGGCCCAGCCACTTGTCGTAGCTGTCCTGCCAGGACCCGTCGGCCCGCATGTCCTCGAGCACCGCGTTGACGAGCTCGACCAGGTCGAAGTCGTTCTTGTTGGCCGCGATGCCGTAGGGCTCGGCGGTGAACGCGTCCTGCTCGGGCACCACGGCGTACGGGTCCTGGGCGGCCAGGCCGGCGAGCACCGTGTCGTCGCCGGTGATCGCGTCGGCCTCACCGCGCTGCAGCTTCGCCAGGCAGCCGGTGTGGTTGGCGGCGGTGACGACCACGGCGTCGGGCGCCTCGTTGACGAGGTTCTGCAGGCTGGTGGTGCCGTTGGGCGCGCACACGCGCAGGCCGGAGAGCTCCTCGACCGAGTCGATCGGGTTCTTGCGCTCCGCGAGGTCCCGGCGGACCAGAATCTTCTGGCCCGCCCGGTAGTACTCCGCCGAGAACGCGACCTGTTCCCAGCGGTCGCAGTTGATCGTCATGTTGCGGGCGACGATGTCGATCGCGCCCTCCTCCAGCAGCGGGATCCGCTCCGCAGCGGTGATCACCCGCAGCTCGACATGTCCGGACGCGGTCCCGAAGATCGCCGCCGCGATCTCGTTGACCAGGTCGATGTCGAAGCCCTCGATGTCGCCGGTGAACGGGTTGTTGGAGCCGAGCAGGAACGAGTCGGCCGAGACACCCGCGATCAGGCGGTCGCGCTCGCGGATCTCGTCGAGGGCGCCGGCGCGGAGGTCGTCGACCGAGCCGCTCGGTTCGTAGCTCTCGGTCGGGTCGCCGCAGTCGACGGGCTCGGCAGCGGCCGGCAGGGACGGGTCCCCGGCTGCCGGGGGCTCCGGCACCGCGGTGTCGTCGTAGCCCCCGCAGCCGGCGAGCAGGACGGCGGACGCGGCGACCGCGCCCACGAGGCGCCTCATGCGTACTCCTTGCGTCGCTGGTTGACGCCCCAGGCGCAGATCACGGCCGCGACCAGGCCGAGCAGCAGGGTCAGAGAGGCGAGGCCGAGCGCGAAGCCCCGACCCGATCGCAGCGTCTCGGTCGTGACCGCGGCGGCCCGGTCCACGTTGGCCTGGCTCAGGCGGTCGACACTGTCGAGGGCCGCGGAGGCGCCGTCGTCCTCCTGCGTGGTCGCCTTGTCGACAGCGTCCAGCCAGCTGCCGCTGGCGTCCAGCTGCACGATCTCGCCGTGCAGGGCGGCGTACCGTTCCCAGGTCCGGAGGGTCCCCGGGGTGGCCTGATCGACGACCTGCTCGGCTGCGGTCTCCCACAGGACCTCGTAGGTCTCCCCCGACCCGCGTTTGATCAGCCGCAGGCTCTCGTTGGCCTTCGCGTCGTTGGCCAGGGTGCGGACCTCGGCGGCGTCGGCGGCCTGCTGGTAGCTGCCGTCGACCAGCTCGTCGTTGTCCCCGGACTGGTCCTGGGCCAGGAAGGTGGCGACCACCGTGAGCACTGCGATCGCGACCCACGCGACCGCGATGCCGACGTTGAGCCGGCGGTGGAAGCGCCGCGCGATCTGACGGTTGAGCCACCACAGCGCGACCAGCGCCACGATGCCGATCCAGAAGATCCAGATCGGGTGCTGCCCGGACATCTCGTCCTCGGTCCGCTGGGAGTTGGCCTTCACCAATTCCTGGATGATCGGCACCGCCTCGGCGCGCAGGGTGGACCCCGCCTGCAGGAGGTACTCGGAGCCGATCGGGAAACCCTGCCTGTTGTTGTCGCGGGCCTGGGCGATCGCACTCGCGTACGCCGCCACCTCGCTGTTGAGCGCAGCCAGCGCCTCGCGGTCCGCGGGCTGCGCCTCGGCCGCGTCAGTGATGCCGCGGAGCACGTCGTCGAGAGCCTTGTCGTACTCGGCACGCTGCTCGGACGCCTCGAGGCCGCCGACCAGGAAGGCGTTGGTGGCGAGCGCGTCGGCGCGCAGCAGCGAGGACTGGATCTCCTGGACACGCACCAGCTGCTCGGTGTTGTCGGCGGCGCGGCCGTTGGCCTGCCAGCCGACGAACTGCAGCAGCGCCGACACGACACCGAAGATCAGGCACGCGGCGACCGCTGCGACCTGCCAGCGGTTGAGCAGCTTCGGGACGTCCTCGAAGCCCTTCGGAGCGACCGCGGGTGACGGCACACCCACCTTGGCGACGGTGGTGGCGGGCGCGGCAGGTGCCGGTGCCGGTGCCGATTGGCCTTGGCTCACGTCGTCGCCTCCTTGGTCTGGTCGTCGCCCTCGACGGGGTTCGGCTCCCACGCCACCGGCTCGGTCGGACCGACTCCCGCCTCCTCGACCGTGTCGAGGTCGTCGGCGGCGAGCTTGCGCAGCTGCTCGACGGTCGGCTTGTCGATCTCGCGCAGCCGCCAGGCGTGCCGGCCGATCGCTGCCTCGAGCACGTTGCGCACGTAGCGGGCGTTGCCGAAGGTCGGGCCGCGCTCCTGTGCCTCGAGCAGCTCGCGCAGCCGGTCGAGGACCGGCTGGTCGACGTCGTACTCGGCGCCCTTGGCCAGCACCTCGAAGATCTGCACCAGCTCGTCGTCGGTGTAGTCGGCGAAGTCGATCTGGGTGCGGAACCTGCTCTCCAGGCCGGGGTTCTGCGAGATGAAGACGGCCATCGGCACGGGGTAGCCGGCCACGATGACCACGAGGTCGTCGCGCTTGTCCTCCATCTCCTTCACTAGCGTGTCGATCGCCTCGGTGCCGTACTGGTCGCCGGAGAGCGAGTAGGCCTCGTCGATGAACAGGACGCCACCCTCGGCGGACTTCACCAGGTCGGCGGTCTTCATCGCGGTCTGCCCGAGGAAGCCGGCCACCATCTCGGAGCGGTCGACCTCGACCAGCTGACCCTTCGAGAGCAGGCCGAGCGCCCGATAGATGCCTGCTACGAGCCGGGCGACGGTGGTCTTGCCGGTGCCCGGGTTGCCGTTGAAGATCATGTGCCGGGTGATCGTCGGCGCGGCCAGGCCGGCGTCCTTGCGCAGCCCTTCGACCCGCAGTACCGCAGCCTGCCGGTGGATCTCCGCCTTCACCGCGGTCAGCCCCACGAGCTCGTCGAGCTCGGCGAGCAGCTCGTCGACGGTCTTCGGCGGCGGCTCCGGCTCGGCCGGCTCCTCCGGCTTCTCGTCCTTCGGTGGCTCGGTCGGCGCGACCTGGGTCGGGTCCTTCTGCTCCTCCTGGCCGGTCAGGCTCTCCAGCGGAAAAGCGCCGGGAGTCTCTGGCGGCACGTCGACGAGGTCCATGTTGGTGAGCTTCTTCTGCACCTGGCCGAGCTCCTCGAGCACGCGGGTGACCAGGTGGGAGCCCACTCCCGGAACCGGTTTCCGGTCCGTCGCGGCCACTGGAGGCAGCATCGTCGTCGCTCCGCGTTGCGCGGCCATCACGACCTGCGCGGCACCAGCAGCGGCTTCGCCTGGTTCACCCAGTGTCAGGGCGACCGCGGCCACCTCGTTCAGGGCATCCCAGTAGGCGTCGACGTGCGAGCTGCGTGCGTGCTGAAGAGCGGCCATCGTCGGCGTCGGTCCGCCGCGGAACCGGTTCCCCTGCTTGGCAGCGACGGCATGCTCCTCGGCGGACCTCTCGCGGCCGGTCTCCTCGCACCAGACGACGAAGGCGCCCGGGGAACGTTCCGACACGGTCGCTGCCAGCGCCTCGCCCTCGCGGCGCGCGGCAGCGGGGTCGATGTCGGCTTCACTTGCCACCGACTCCAGCGCGGCCAGCGCGTCGGCCAGGGAGAGGGCGCTCATGCCGGCGGTCCCAGCGTGAGCTCGTCCGGGCCGTGCCCGAACTTCGCCTCGAGGAACTTGCCGTGCAGCAACAGCTCCTGGGCGTCGGCGCGGTTGGCCGCGTCGAAGATCTTGTCCATCGTCGAGCCGAGCAGCTCGAGCTGGTCGATGAGCACCATCAGCGAGGTCTTGTAGCCGTCAATCGGCCGGGTGTCGGCCCACTCGCGAGGCAGCCGCAGGTAGCCACCGACGGCCTCGGGGAGGTAGTCGGTCGCCGTCGCCACCACGGCGTACCCGTCGAGGCTGCCCTGGCCGAGCTGGCGCAACCGGGGCAGCGTCGCGTTGATGGTGCGCGCGATCCGGACCACCCGCGAGCTGACGACCGGTGGCGCGTTGCCGTCACGCAGCATCGCGTTCACCCGGTTCAGCGCCGCCAGGATGTCCTGCTCGGTCGGCGCCGCCGGGACGGGCGGGCCCTCGGGTTCCTTGGCGCCGCGCAGCCCTTGCCACCACGACTTCAGCCCCACCTGGTCTCCGAGTCCGTTCAGCTGTTGGGCAGCGACGACAGGTCGAGTGCACCAGCTGCGTTGCGGGCGTCGTGCTTCTGCACCCGCTGAAGGTACTCGCGGGACTTCTCGACCTCGGTCTCGAGCACGCCGATCGTCGTCGACATGTTGTCGAGCGCCTTCAGCTTGAACTCGTCGATGGAGTCCATCGTCGCGTAGATGTTGGCGAAGGCCGCCTGCAGCTGCTCGATGCCGATCGTGGAGTTGGCCGCCTGTTCCTGGATCGCCGCGGAGTTCTCCTTGAGCATCTCCGAGGTCCGCTGGATCATCCCGGACGTCGTGGTGTTGAGCGCGGTGATCTGGTCGAGCACCAGCTTCTGGTTGCCCAGCGCCTGGGCCACGATGACCGCCGTACGCAGTGCGGAGACCGTCGTGGTCGAGGCCCGGTCGACGCCCTTGATCAGCTCGATGTTGTTCTTGATGATCACGTCGATCGCGAGGTAGCTCTGGATCGACACGGCGAGCTGGGTGAGCAGGTCCTGGTGCTTCTGCCGGACGTAGAAGAGCACGTCCTGCGACAGCGCCTTGGCCCCCTCGGGGTCGCTCAGCTCGAGCTCGGCGATCTTGGCCGCAAGCTTGGCGTCGAGGCGCTCGGCGACGTAGACGTACTGGTTGAGCCGCCCCATCGTCGCCCAGAGGTTGGTCTTCTCGAGGTTGAGCGCCACGTTGTCCTTGGTGAGCTCGTCCTGGCCGTTGCGCAGGCTGTGCAGGATCCCGTTGAGCTGGCTCTGGGAGCTTTGGTACTTGCGGAAGTAGTCGGTGATCTTGTCGCCGAACGGCAGGATGTCGAGCCAGCGCTTGGCGCCGGTCGCCTGGCTGGGGTCGAGGTCCTCGATCGTCCGGCGCAGCTCGAGCAGGGTCTTGCCGACCTGCGAGCCCTGGGCGATGCCGCCCTCCTTGAGCGCGCGCACCGGCCGCTCGAGCATCCGGTTGGAGGTTTCGGCAGCCTTGCGGATGTCGGCGTCGCCCATCGTGCGGACCGCCTCGGCCTGGGCTGCGAACTCGGGGCTGCGGGCATCGGCGGACCCGAGCGCCTCCATGAACGAGTCGACCTTGCTGTCGAGCTCCGGCACCACCTCTGCGGATACCTGGGGGGCCATCTTGGGCGCCGCGGTCTCGGCGACCTTCGCCGGCGCCTCGACAGCGGTCAACTGGACGACCTGGTCCGGCGGGGCGAGCGGGGCCACAGCGGCGGCCGCCGCACCTTCGGGCTCCGCGGCAGGGGGCGCGGCAGGAGGCTCAGGGTTGCTCATGCCCGGAGCGTAGCCGCACCGGGGGCGGGACGTCTCTGGGTCTGAGTTCCACGAGGAAGTAGGGGATGAGCCACTGTGCGATCGGACCGATCGTGAACGCGTAGACGAGCGTGCCGATCCCGAGTACGCCGCCCATCGCCAGGCCGATCAGCACCACCGCGACCTCGAGCCCGGTGCGCACCAACCGCAGCGACAGGCCGGTGCGGCGGTGCAGCCCGGTCATCAGCCCGTCGCGGGGGCCGCGGCCGAGCTGGGCGCCGACGTAGACGGCGGTGGCCAGGCCGCAGAGCGCGACGCCGCCGATCATCAACGCGATCCGCGGGACCATCGCGTCGGGGCGGTCCAGCAGGGCGAGGGTCGCATCGGCGCTGAGGCCCACGACCAGTGCGTTGGAGATGGTGCCGATGCCCGGCATCTCCCGCAGCGGGATCCAGAGGATCAGCACCACGAAGCTGAAGAGGATGACCGCCTGGCCCAGGGTGATCGGCACGTGCCGGATGAAGCCGGAGTGCAGCACGTCCCACGGTGCCAGCCCTAGGTCGCCGCGGACCATCAGGCCCAGCGAGACGCCGTACGCCACCAGGCCGACGTACAGCTGGCTCAGCCGGAGCGGCAGCCGACCCGCCCGCAGCTGCGCCAGCGGACCCAGCTCCATGAGGAGCGGGGTGGGCGCGGCAGCAGGGGTGGCGGTCTCGGTCACCCGTCCAGCCTGACCCCGATTGGCCTTCTGATAAATAGCCAATCATGGGATAGTGGCCTGCATGACCCAGGCCATCAGTGCGACCCGGACCGCCACCCTGGTCGACGGCTTCGACCGCAGCCCGGCGTACGCCGGCCTCGCTGAGGCGCTCCGCCTCCTGATCGGCGACGGCCGGATCGGCCTCGGCGTCCGGCTGCCGAGCGAGCGCGACCTGACCGACCGGCTCGGGGTGTCCCGGACGACGGTGACCCGGGCGTACGCCGCGTTGCGGGACAGCGGGTACGCCGAGGCACTCCAGGGCTCCGGCACGTTCACCCGGGTGCCCGGCGGCCGGGCTCGCGCCCACGACCGGGCGCTGCTCCCCCGGCCCGGCGACCACGACGCGATCGACCTCAACTGCGCGGCGGCCTCGGCTCCTCCCGGTGTCGCGTCGGCGTACACAGACGCGGCGGCCCAGCTGCCGGCGTACCTCGGCGGCCACGGCTACTTCCCTGCCGGACTGCCCCAGCTGCAGGCCGCGATCGCGGCGACCTACGAGCAGCGCGGTCTGGCCACGGCGCCCGAGCAGATCATGGTGACGCCGGGCGCGCTGTCCGCCGCCGCGATCGTCGCGCAGGCGTTCACCGGCCCCCGCGACCGGGTGCTGGTGGAGAGCCCGGTCTACCCGAACGCCACCCAGGCGATCCGGCACGCCGGCGCCCGGGTGACCGGCGTGACCGTCGACCCGGACGGCTGGGACCTGGACCTCGTCGGTGCCGCGGTGCGCCAGGTGAGTCCGCGGCTCGCCTACCTGATCCCCGACTTCCAGAACCCCACAGGCCACGTGATGACCGAGGCGGAGCGGCGTGCCTGCGCCCGGCACCTGAAGCGCGGCCAGGTCATCGCCGTCGTCGACGAGGCACACCAGGCGCTGGCACTCGACGGCCAGGAGATGCCGGCGCCGTTCGCGGCCTTCGCTCCCGATGCGATCACGATCGGCAGCGCCAGCAAGACGTTCTGGGGCGGCCTCCGGCTCGGCTGGATCCGGGCGCCGCGCGACCGGATGGACGGTCTGACCCGGGCCCGGGTCGGCCTCGATCTCGGCGCCCCGGTGATGGAGCAGCTGGTCCTCGCCCGGCTGCTGGCGGACGCCGACACGATCGTGGCCGAGCACCGGCGCCGACTGCGCGAGCAGCGCGACCGGCTGGCCGCGGCGCTCACCGAGCACCTCCCGGAGTGGCGCTACCGGCTTCCGGGCGGCGGGCTGGCGATGTGGTGCGAGCTGCCGGCCGCCCTCGGCACCGCGGTCGCCGACGAGGCCGACCGGCTCGGCGTGATCGTCGCCCCCGGTCCGGCGTTCGCCGTCGAGGGTGGGCTGGACAGGTTCATCCGGATCCCGTGGACCCGCTCCGGCGACGAGCTGGAGGAGGCGGTACGCCGCCTGGCGCAGGCCTGGGAGCGGGTCGCGCGCCGCGGCGCCGGCCCCGACCGCCCCACCGACCGCGTGCTGGTGGCCTGACGAAAAGTTTTCCTTCGAGCCCTTTACGTGACCGCAGTCACTCAATATGTTGTGGCGAACAACATATGGCCGCCGTCACAGTCACCCACCAACAACAACCCCGACGGGCGCGGCCTCAGGATCGCTAGGAGGCGGTTGATAGTGAAGCGCAGGTACAGCGGGATAGCTGCTCTAGGACTCGCTCTGGCGCTGTCGCTGACGGCGTGTGGCGACGACGACGGCGACGGCGGCTCGGGCAGCGACAACAACGACGGGGGAAGCGACGTCGGCAAGGTCGGCGTGATCCTCCCCGACACCGAGTCCTCGGTCCGCTGGGAGAGCGCCGACCGACCGGCTCTCGAAGCGGCCTTCGACGCGGCAGGTGTCGAGGCCGACATCCAGAACGCGGAGGGCGACGCCGAGAAGATGGCGCAGATCGCCGACTCGATGATCGCCGACGGCGTCACCGTGCTCGCGATCGTCAACCTCGACTCTGCATCCGGCGCGGCGATCCAGGAGAAGGCAGCCTCGCAAGGCGTGTCGACCATCGACTACGACCGGCTCACGCTGGGCGGGTCCGCGGACTACTACGTCTCCTTCGACAACACCGTCGTCGGCGAGCTCCAGGGCCAGGGTCTGGCCAACTGCCTCGGCGAGAAGGACGCCAACATCATCTACCTGAACGGTTCGCCGACCGACAACAACGCCACGCTGTTCTCGGCGGGTGCGCACAGCGTGCTCGACGGTATGAGCAACTACAAGGTCGTCGGCGAGCAGGCCGTCCCGGACTGGGACAACGACGAGGCCGCGGTCATCTTCCAGCAGCTCTACACCGCTGCTGACGGCAAGGTGGACGGCGTGCTGGCCGCGAACGACGGTCTCGGCGGCGCCGTGATCTCGATCCTGGAAGGCGCGGGACAGGCCGGCAACGTTCCGGTCACCGGCCAGGACGCGACGGTCGAGGGGCTGCAGAACATCCTCGCCGGCCGTCAGTGCATGACCGTCTACAAGTCGGCCACGCAGGAGGCCAACGCCCTGGCCGAGGCCGCGATCGCGCTGGCTTCGGGCGAGGAGGCCGAGACCACGGGAACGGTCGAGGACTCCGAGGGTGGTCGGGACGTTCCTTCGATCCTCCTCGAGCCGCAGTCGATCACCATCGACAACGTGCAGAGCGTCATCGACGACGGCGGCCAGACCGCGGCCGACGTGTGCGCGGGCGACTTCGCCCAGCTCTGTGAGGAGAACGGCGTCGGCTGATCCCGACGCTCGGGGGCACCCGCGCCTCTTCCCATTTGGGGGCGCGGGTGCCACCGCGGTTCGTTGTTCGGTACAACATTTCCAGGCCCCGATAGGGCCCCTCAGCGACGTATGTATGGAGTGAGCGGATCATGAGCGAGCACGGCGCGGAGCCGAACTACTACCCGGCCTCGACCCCCTTGCTGGAGCTGCGGAAGATCAACAAGAGCTTCGGCGTGGTCCACGTGCTCCACGACGTCGACTTCGCCGTATACCCGGGGCAGGTGACGGCTCTCGTCGGCGACAACGGCGCGGGCAAGTCCACCCTGGTGAAGGTGATGGCCGGAATCTACGGCCGGGACAGCGGTGACTACCTGTTCGACGGCGAGCCGGTCAACGTGCACGGCCCGCGCGACGTCGCCGCGCTCGGCATCGAGGTCGTCTACCAGGACCTCGCGCTGTGCGACAACCTCGACATCGTCGAGAACATGTTCCTCGGCCGCGAGCTGCGCAACACCATCACGCTCGACGACCTGTCCATGGAGACCCAGGCCCGGGAGACCCTCGCCTCCCTCTCCGTGCGCACGGTGAAATCGGTGCGCCAGAGCGTGGCCAGCCTCTCCGGGGGCCAGCGCCAGACAGTGGCGATCGCCAAGGCCGTCCTCTGGAACTCCAGGATCGTGCTCCTCGACGAGCCGACCGCCGCACTGGGCGTGGCCCAGACCCGGCAGGTGCTCGACCTCGTACGACGCCTCGCCGACCGCGGCCTGGGCGTCGTCCTGATCTCGCACAACATGAACGACGTCCTCGAGGTGGCCGACCGGATCACGGCGCTCTACCTCGGCCGGGTCGCCGCCGACGTGCCCGCCAAGGACGTCACCCACAACCAGATCGTCGAGCTGATCACGGCCGGACGATCGGGCGACCTCGGGATCAAGGACGCCGCTTCCGCGGCGATCTGAGGGAGGAGAGCGATGAACGCGACGTCCGAGAAGACCGACACCGACTTCAGCATCGACACCCACCAGGCGACCTCCCTGTCGGAGGCGGCCCGTGACTACGTCAACCGGCTGCGCGGCGGCGACATGGGCTCACTGCCCGCGCTCCTCGGCCTAGTGGTGCTGTTCGTCATCTTCAGCATCGCGCACGACAGGTTCCTCAACACCTACAACATGGCCAACCTGGTGATCCAGGCCGCGTCGACTTGTGTGCTCGCGATGGGCCTGGTCTTCGTGCTGCTGCTCGGGGAGATCGACCTGTCCGCCGGTGTGGCCGGCGGTGCCTCCGCGTCGATCATGGGCGTCCTGATGGTCGACCACGGGTGGACCTGGTGGATCGCGGTGCTCGCCGCCATCGGCTTCGGCATCGTCATCGGCCTGGCGATCGGGCCATTGGTCGCACTGTTAGGCATCCCATCGTTCGTGGTGACATTGGCGTTCTTCCTGGCGCTCCAGGCCGTCCCGCTCAAGCTGATCGGCGCCGGTGGCTCGATCCGCGTCAACGACGAGGTGATCCGGGGACTCGCGATCAAGAACGTCCCGGTCACAGCTGGCTGGATCGCGGCCATCGTGATCGTGGTCGGCTATGCCGCCCTGTCGCTGTGGAAGTACAGGTCACAGGCCGCCAAGGGTCTCGTGCACAAGCCGTTCGCCCTGGTGATCCTGCAGATCGCGCTACTCGCGGGCATCGCGCTCGGGCTGACCTACCTGCTCAGCCAGAACCGCGCCCCCAACCCCAACTTCACCATCAGCGGCATCCCGTGGGTGGCGCCGGTCGTGGTCGCGCTGCTGCTGTTCTGGACGTTCATGCTCAACCGGACCCGCTTCGGCCGGCACCTGTACGCCGTCGGCGGCAACGCCGAGGCAGCGCGTCGTGCTGGCATCAACGTCACCAGGGTCAAGATCAGCGCGTTCATGATCTGCTCCGGCATGGCGGCGATCGCCGGCATCCTCAGCGCGTCGTACTCCGGCAAGGTCTCCCCCGGCTCGGGCGGCGGCAACGAGCTGCTCTACGCCGTCGCCGCGGCGGTCATCGGCGGCACCAGCCTCTTCGGCGGCCGCGGCCGGGCGATCGACGGCGTGATCGGCGGGCTCGTGATCGCGACCATCCCCAACGGACTCGGGCTCCTCAACCAGGCGAGCTACATCAACTTCATGGTGACCGGCGGCGTGCTCCTACTGGCGGCGAGCGTGGACGCGATCTCCCGGCGGCGGCGTTCCGCAGCGGGCGTGTAACCCATGGCCACCACAGGGCGCGGTGGCACCGGCACCAACCAGGAGGCCGTCCGTCGCCACAACCTCGGCACCCTTCTGCGGCATGTGCACCGCACCGGGGAGCCCTCGCGCGCGGAGCTGACGAACCTGATGGGGCTCAACCGCAGCACCATCGGTGGGCTGGTCACCGAGCTGGAGACCCTGGGTCTGATCGAGCAGGGCCGGCCCGCCGCTGGGCCGCGCGGCGCGGGCCGCCCGTCGGCCGGGGTCCGGATGACCGAGGAAGGGCCGTACGTCGTGGCCGTCGACCTCGGCGTCGACCGGGCCGTGGTGGCCAGGGTCGGTCTCGGCGGCCGGGTGTGGGAGCGCGCCCAGGCGGCGATCCCCCACGACCCCGAGGCCTGGCAGGTGGGGGCGTCCGTGGCGACGCTCATCCGCCACGTGGTGTCGTGGGCTCCGCCGACGGCTCCCCTGCTCGGGATCGGCATCGGAGTCCCCGGTCTGGTGCGGCGCAGCGACGGGTTGGTCCGCCAGGCGCCCAACCTCGGCTGGCTGGACGTCTCGTTCGGGTCCATCGTGCTGGCCGCGCTGTCGCTCGACGTCCCCGTGAGTCTTGGCAACGACGCCGACCTCGGCGCGCTGTCGGAGCATCGTCGTGGCGCCGCGGTCGGGATCGACGACCTCATCTACATCTCCGGCAACGTCGGTGTCGGTGCCGGCGTGATCCTCGGCGGAGTACGGCTCGAGGGCGCGGGCGGGTACGCCGGTGAGGTCGGCCACCTCAACTTCGACCCGGACGGCCAGCTCTGCCACTGCGGGAGCCGCGGCTGCTGGGAGACGGTGGTCGGTGCGCACGCGATCGCCGCGAGCATCTCCTTCCCCGCCGACGACGTGGTGCGGCTCGACCAGGCGCTGGACCAGCTCAGCACCGCACCTCGAGAGCTGCGCCCGGTCGCCGCCAACATCGGGCGCGGGATCGGCGCGGTCGTCAATGCGTTCAACCCGAGCATGGTGATCCTGGGCGGCTACTTCCGGCCGCTGTACCGGCTGATGCGCGCCGAGGTGCAGGCCGGCCTCGCCGACCGGGCGCTGGCCTCTGCTCTGGAGTCCGTCCGCCTGGCGCTACCCGGCCTCGGCACCGACTCGGTGCTCCTGGGCGCCGCCGAGATGGCGCTGGAGCCGGTCTTCGATGACCCGGTCGCCAGCCTGGCCACCGCGGTCACCGACGCGCACGCACGGCTGGCGGGCTAACTGCCGCTCAGGCGATCGCCTGATGGCCGGCATAGACCTCGTCGAGCGCGCGCTCGGCGGCGCCGAGCGCGGCCGATCCAGTGCCGAGCTCTCCCGGGCGGAGCTCGGGTGCCTCCTGCACCGGTGCCGCGAGCGAGGCTCGCAGCACTTCGCGTGCTGGCCCGAGCACGATGTCGGCGAGCGGCCCGAAGTAGCCGCCGAGCACGATGACGCCGGGGTCGAGCACGCCGGACAGGATCGCCAGGCCACGGCCGAGATGGGCGCCGATGTCCTCCAGGGACGCGCGCACCCCTTCGTCGTGAGCCGCGACCTCGGCCACCGCACGGGCCGTGGACTCCGGAGTGTTGAGCTCGGCCAGCCCGACCCGGGCGAGGACGGCGTGCAGGCCGATCGTCGCCTCCCAGCAGCCCAGCCGCCCGCATCCACAGCGCGCCCCGCGCTCGCCGATCGGCAGGTGGCCGACCTCGCCGGCGAAGCCTCGGGCGCCGCGCACGAGCCGGCCTCCCTCGACCAGACCGGCTCCGATGCCGACGGTGCCGGTGAGGTAGAGCAGGTGCTCGGTGTCCCGGCCGGCACCGTGGTGGAGCTCGGCGAGCGCCCCGCAGTCCGCGTCGTTGCCGACCCAGGTCCGGCCCTGCCACCCGAACGCGTCGTCGACCTCGGCGGCCAGCGACGTCCCGGTGACCCCGAGGTTGGGGGTCCAGGCGATGGTGCGCTCGTCCTCGGCGATCAGCCCGGGTACGGCGACCGCCGCACCGACGGGGTGCGCGCCGTCCTCGGCGAGCAGCGCGGCGACCTCGCGGGCGAGCCCGGCCAGGGTCGCCTCGACGTTGCGGATGTCGACGACGGTGCGGGTCATCCGGTGCCGGACGGCGCCGGACAGGTCGACGACCACGGCGGCGGCGTACTCGACGTTGGCCTCGAACCCGACGCCCACAGGCCGGCCTCCGGCCAGGGTCAGCCGGTGCCCGGGGCGGCCCCGGTCGCCGCTGCGCACCTGCTCGGCCTCACGGACCGCGCCGGCCAGCTCGAGGTCGCCCACGATCGCGCCCACGGTGGCCTTGGCCAGGCCGGTGCGACCGGCGAGCTCGGCTCGGCTGGCAGGCCCGTCGTGACGGAGCGACCGGAGCACCGCCGCGGCATTGCGGCTCCGGACATCAGGCTCCGGGCTAGCCACGAACCCCGTAGAGGTGCTCGAGCGCGAGCTGGTCCAGCCGCTCGAACCCAGCGCCTCTGGTCGCGAGCGTGTCCACGTCCGGGAGCTCCCACTCGAGCAGCTGCTCCCAGGTCTCGCCCGCGCCGAGCGTCGCCTTGGCCAGCTCCGGAAGCTTCGCCTCGTCGAGCGCCTGGCGCACCTCGGGATCCGCGCGGAACGCCCGGACCTTCTCGCGCAGGATCAGGTAGTTGTCGATGCAGGCCTTGGCCGAGACCCAGACCCCGTCGTCGTCCTCGGTGCGGGCCGGCTTGAAGTCGAAGTGGACGGGGCCGTCGTACCCGCCGGCGAGCAGGGTGTCGACGACCCAGAAGGCGCCCCGGGCGTTGCCGGCGCCGAACCGCAGGTCCTGGTCGTACTTCGGGCCGTTCTGGCCGTTGAGGTCGATGTGGAAGAGCTTGCCGTGCCACAGCGCCTGCGCATACCCGGCGGCCGCGCTGAGCCCGGCCATCTCCTCGTGCCCGATCTCGGGGTTGAGCCCGACCAGCTCGGGCCGGTCCAGGGTCTCGATGAACGCCAGCGCGTGGCCGACCGTCGGCAGCAGGATGTCGCCGCGCGGCTCGTTGGGCTTCGGCTCGATCGCGAACCTCAGGTCGTAGCCGCGGTCGACGACGTACTCGCCGAGCAGGTTGAACGCCTCCTGGTAGCGGTCCAGTGCAGCCGGCACGTCCTTCGACGCGCCGTACTCGGCACCCTCGCGGCCACCCCACGCGACGTAGACCTTGGCGCCGAGCTCGGCGGCCAGGTCGATGTTGCGCATCACCTTGCGGATCGCGAACCGGCGTACGTCACGGTCGTTGTTGGTGAAGCCGCCGTCCTTGAAGACCGGATGCGTGAACAAGTTGGTCGTCGCGGTGGTGACCACCAGCCCGGTGTCGGCCAGGCCCTTCTTGAACCGGTCGATGATCGTGGCCCGGGCGTTGTCGTCACTGCCGAACGGGATCAGGTCGTCGTCGTGGAAGTTCACGCCGTACGCACCGATGCCGGCGAGCCGGTCCAGCGCGTAGACCGGGTCCATCGGCGGCCGGGTGGCGTCGCCGAACGGGTCACGGGCCTGCCAGCCGACGGTCCACAGCCCGAAGGAGAACTTGTCGTCAGGCGTGGGCGCCGGGATGTCGGCTGAAGTCGGGGGGGTCATTGCTGCCTCTCAGTCGTCAGTGCGGGGTGGTCGCGGAGCGCGGCGTACCGCTCTCGTACGGCGGGGGTTGGCTCGGCCTCGAGCGTCTCGGTGTCCGGCAGCGGCCATGCCGGCGGCTCGGCGGCTCCGGAGAGCGCCCACGCGGCCTGGCGAGCGGCACCGCGGGCGACGTACTCGCCCGGGGGTGGGAGGACCACCGTGCGGCCGAGGATCGCGGGGGCCAGTGCGCGTACTGCAGCGCTGCGGGCGGCGCCGCCCACGAGGAGCACGCGGCGGGGCTGTTCGCCTGTCGCTGCGAGCAGGGCGTCCACCGCGTCGGCCAGCGAGCACAACAGCGCCTCGAACGCCGCCCGGGCCAGGTCGGCGCGTGTGGTGCGCGAGGTGAGTCCGGTCCAGGTGCCGACCGCGTCGGGGCGGTTGGGGGTGCGCTCGCCGCCGTAGTAGGGCAGCAGGGTGACGCCGTTCGAGCCGGACGGGGCGCTGAGGGCCAGGGCCGCCAGCTCGTCGTGGTCGACTCCGAGCCAGGACGCCTGGAGGTCGAGGATCCCGGCCGCGTTCATCGTGGTCACCATCGGCAGGAAGCCGCCCGCGGCATCCGCGAACCCGGTCACCACGCCGGTGCCGTCGGCGACCGGTCGGCTGCTGACGGTCGAGGCGACCCCGGAGGTCCCGATCGAGACCAGGACGTCTCCCGGTGTCAGGCCCAGCCCCAGTGCGGCGGCCATGTTGTCGCCGGTGCCGGCGGCCATCGGCCGGCCCGCGGCGGTCTGCGCGGCGATGTCGCCGGGAGGTACGACGCGAGGCAGCCGCGGCTCGTGGCCCAGCGCGGCCTTGGCCAGGTCGGGGCGCCAGGCGCCCTCGTGGGTGGCGAAGTACCCGGTCCCGGAGGCGTCGCCGCGATCGGTGAACGCGTCGGTGCCGGGCGCCGACAGGTGCCGGGCGACGTAGTCGTGCGGCAGCAGCACCTCGGCGACGCGCGCTGCCAGCTCGGGCTCGTGGTCGCGCAGCCAGCGCAGCTTGGTGACCGTGAACGATGCCACCAGGACGCTGCCGGTCACGTCGGCGCACGCCTGCGGTCCGCCCATCTCGGCGATCAGGGCCGCGGCCTCGGGGGCCGACCTGGTGTCGTTCCAGAGCAGCGCGTCACGCACCGGCTCGCCGTCTTCACCGAGCGCGACCAGGCCGTGCTGCTGGCCCCCGACCGCGACCGCGTCGGCGCGCTCGATCAGGCCATCGGCGGCTTGGTCGACCGCGGTCAGCCAGGCCCGCGGATCCACCTCGGTCCCCGCCGGATGGGGGGCCTGACCTGCACCGACGACGCTGCCGTCATCGGTGTCGACCAGCAGTGCCTTGGTCGACTGCGTCGAGGAGTCGACACCAAGGGCGAGGGCCATGCCCCTATTTAGTACGACACTTGAACTAATGTCAACCGAGGGTGCAAAATCGGGATAGTCCGGCACGTAGAGCACCCCGATGCGCCCAAAAGGGGTGCTCCACGTGCCGGACTATCCCGATTTACGCCGTCAGCCGAGGTCGACCGCGCGAGCCGCGACGGCGTCGATCGCCTGCTCGATCTCGTTGAGCGTCTCGGCTGGGATCGCGGAGTCGACCGAGAGTGCGACCAGCGCGTGGCCGCCCTTGGCGTCCCGGGAGACCTGCATGCCGGCGATGTTGACGCCGGCGTCGCCGAGGATCTGGCCGACGGTGCCGACCATGCCGGGACGGTCGCTGTAGTTGAAGAACGCCAGGTGCTCGGTGGGCTCGATGTCGACGTCGAAGCCGTTGACCTCGACGATCCGCTCCCGCTGGTTGATGCCGACCAGCGTGCCGCTCACCGAGACCTGCGAGCCATCGGCGAGGGTGCCGCGGATCGTGATCAGGTTGCGGTGGTCGGGGCTCTCCGGCTCGATGACCAGGCGTACGGCGGTGCCGCGCTCGGCCGCCAGCAGCGGGGCGTTCACGTAGGAGACCTGGTCCTCGACGATGTCGCTGAACACGCCCTTGAGCGCGGCCAGCTCGAGCACCTTGACGTCGTACTCGGTGATCTCGCCGCGCACCTCGACGTCGAGCTGCTGGGCGACCTCGCCGGCGACGCCGGTGAAGATCCGGCCGAGCTTCTCGGTCAGCGGGATGCCCGGGCGCACGTCCTCGGCGATCACGCCGCCCTGGACGTTGACGGCGTCCGGGACCAGCTCACCGGACAGGGCGAGGCGCACCGAGCGGGCGACGGCGATGCCGGCCTTCTCCTGGGCCTCGTCGGTCGACGCCCCGAGGTGCGGGGTGGCCACGACGTTCTCGAGCTCGAAGAGCGGGCTGTCGGTGCACGGCTCCGAGGCGAACACGTCGAGTCCGGCGGCAGCGATCGCGCCCGTCTTGAGCGCGTCGTAGAGCGCGGTCTCGTCGACGATGCCGCCACGGGCCGCGTTGACGAGCACCAGGCTCGGCTTGGCCTTGTCGAGCTCGTCGGCGCCGATCAGGCCCAGCGTCTCGGGAGTCTTGGGGAGGTGGACCGACATGAAGTCGGCCTCGGCGAGCAGGGTGTCCAGGTCGACCAGGCGGACACCCATCTGCGCGGCGCGGCCGGCCTGCACGTAGGGGTCGTAGGCGATCACGTTCATGCCGAACGCCGTGAGCCGCTGGGCGACGAGGACGCCGATCCGGCCCAGGCCGACGATGCCGACGGTCTTCTCGTAAAGCTCGATGCCGGTGTACTTCGACCGCTTCCACTCGCCGTTCTTGAGCGCGGCGTGCGCGGGCGAGAGGTGGCGGGCGGCGGCCAGCATCAGCGCCACCGCGAGCTCGGCGGCCGAGACGATGTTGGAGGTGGGGGCGTTGACGACCATGACGCCGGCTTGGGTCGCGGCCTTCACGTCGACGTTGTCGAGGCCGACTCCGGCCCGGGCCACGACCTTGAGCCGCTGGGCGGCGCCGAGCGCCTCCTCGTCGACCTTGGTGGCGGAGCGGACCAGGATCGCGTCGGCGTCGACGATGGCCGCGAGCAGCTGGGCGCGGTCGGCGCCGTCGCAGTTGCGGATCTCGAAGTCCGGTCCGAGCGCCTCGACGGTGGCGGGGCTCAGCTCTTCGGCGATGAGTACGACAGGACGGTTGGTGGCGTCAGTCACGGCGCTTCCTCGGTAGGGATGGCAGAGGTGGTCGCACGACGCTGTGCCGGTCGCCCACCCTACCGGAACAAACCCGGCCACCTGATTCGTCCCCACCCCGGTGGACCGGCAGAAAAGTGCTTTGCCGGTGGACGAGTCACACCTATTCTCGACCCCGTGAAGCTCTGAGGCCGCCCTGCCCCATTCCCTCGTCTCCTGGAGCTTCCATGTCTGCTGTCATCAGCCTGTCGTCGGTCGGCTACGCCTGGCCCGACGGCACCCTCGCGTTCGACGATCTCGACCTGCTCGTCGGCCCCGGCCGCTCGGGCCTGGTCGGCACCAACGGTTCTGGCAAGTCCACGCTGCTGCGCCTGGTCACCGGCGAGCTCACCCCGGCATCGGGGCACGTCTCCGTGGCCGGCCGGATCGGCTACCTCCCTCAGGACCTGACCCTGCGCCACCAGCAACCGGTGCCCGAGTTTCTCGGCATCGACCGCACCCTGGACGCGATCCGGGCGGTGGCGGCGGGGTCGACCGACCCGGCCCACTTCGACGCCATCGGCGACGGGTGGGACATCGAGGAGCGCGCCACCGCCGAGCTCGCCCGGCTCGGGCTGCCGGCCGACACGCTGACCCGTTCGATGGGCGAGCTCTCCGGTGGCGAGGTCGTACAGCTCGGTCTCGCCCGCCTGCTGCTCGAGCGACCCGACGTGCTGCTGCTCGACGAGCCGACCAACAACCTCGATGCGTCGGCTCGGGAGCGCCTGTACGACGTCGTGGAGACCTGGCGCGGCACGATGCTCGTCGTCAGCCACGACCGGGACCTCCTTGAGCGGGTCGACCGGATCGGTGACCTCCGCGGCGGCGCGGTGCGGTGGTACGGCGGTGGCTACTCGGCGTACGTCGAGCAGGTGGGCGTCGAGCAGGCGGCAGCCGAGCAGGCGGCGACGTCCGCCCGCGCCGACGTGCGCCGCCAGAAGGCGGACCGGGTCGAGGCCGAGCGGGTACTCGCCCAGCGGAAGCGACAGGGGCGTGCCGCGCAGCTGTCCGGAAGCATGCCGAAGATCCTGTCCGGCGCGAAGAAGCGCTCCGCCGAGAACTCCGCGGCGGCCTACCGCAAGGTGCACGAAGCGCGGCTCGACGACGCCCGCGACCGGCTGGACCAGGCCGAGTCCCGGCTGCGGGAGGATCGTGAGATCCGGATCGACCTGCCCGACACCGAGGTGCACCGGGGTCAGCCGGTGCTGACGACCGAGTCGCTGGTGCTGCGCAACGGCACCCGGCTCGACCTCGAGCTGAGCGGCCCGGAGCGGATCGCGGTGACCGGGCCCAACGGGGCAGGCAAGACGACCCTGCTGCACACCATCGCCGGCCGGCTCGAGCCGCGCGCCGGGATGTCGGAGGCCCTGGTGCCGGTCGCGCTGCTCCCCCAGCGGTTGGACGTGCTCGACGACGAGCGCTCGGTCTTCGAGAACGTCGCGCTCCGAGCGCCGGCCGCCGATGCCAACGCGATCCGGGCGCGGCTGGCCAGGTTCCTGTTCCGCGGCGCGGCCGCCGACCAGCAGGTGGGCGTGCTGTCAGGCGGCGAGCGGTTCCGCGCCACCCTCGCCGCCCTGCTGCTCGCGGACCCGGCTCCTCGGCTGCTGCTCCTCGACGAGCCGACCAACAACCTCGACTTCGCGTCGTACGACGCCCTCGTGTCGGCGTTGAACGGCTACCGCGGGGCGCTGATCGTGGCCAGCCACGACCCGGCGTTCCTCGAGGACATCGGCATCCGACGAACCATCGATCTGTGAGGACCGCCCTGCCCTACGCTGCGGAAATGGAGATCGGGGGGCTGCAGGTCCGCACGGTGACCCTGGGCGACGGCCGGCTCGGCTGCGCGGCGACGCCCGAGATCCTCCAGGTCATCAACAGCGATCCCCAGGTGCGACTCGACGACGGCCGCACCGGGACGGCCGAGGTGCTGCACTCCGGCCGCACCCACTCCGAGGTGCACGGGCGGCTGCGGAAGGCTCAGCTGCTGCCGACCCGTGCGTCGGACGGTCCGGTGCTGCTCATCCGCCCCGAGTGACCGCGCGGGTCACGCGAACAGCGACTGGCCGACGTACTCCCCCGGCGCGGTGCCGGCAGGCACGGCGAACAGCGCGGAGCCGGTGACCTTGAGGTACTCCATCAGCGCGTCGGCCTTGGCCATGGCGAGCTGGATCGGGATGAAGTGGGTGCGCGGGTCGCGGAAGTACCCGATGAAGAACAGCCCGGCGTTGAGCCCGCCGATGGAGTCGCTGCCGTCGACGAAGTTGTAGCCGCGGCGGAGCATCCGGGCGCCGTTGTGGAAGTCGGGGTGCACCATCCGGATGTGTGCGTCCCGAGGGATGATCGGCCCGCCACGTCCGGGCAGCTCGAAGTCTGGATCGGTGAACTCGCCGCCACCGGACAGCGGGGAGCCCTCGCCCTTGGTGCGGCCGACGAACTCCTCCTGGTCCAGGAGCGGCTGACGGTCCCAGACCTCGATCGTCATGTTGATGCGGCGAACGGCGAGGTAGGAGCCACCGGCGAGCCAGGCGCCCCTGGCGTCATCGTCGGCCGAGACCCACACGTGCTCGTCGAGAGCGTCGGTCTCCTCGGCCTTGATGTTGGCGGTGCCGTCCTTGAACCCGAACAGGTTGCGCGGGGTCGTCTGCTGGGTGGTGGTGCTGGACGTGCGGCCGAAGCCGAGCTGCGACCAGCGGATGGCAACCGTGCCGAAGCCGATCCGGGCCAGGTTGCGGATCGCGTGCACCGCCACCTGCGGGTCGTCGGCGCAGGCCTGCACGCACAGGTCGCCGCCGGTGCGCGCCGGGTCGAGGTTGTCGGCCGGGAAGTGCGGCAGCGGCTCGAGAGCCTCAGGCCGCCGGTCGGCGATGCCGAACCGGTCCCGGCCGTTCTCGTCGCGGAACAGTCCCGGGCCGAACCCGAACGTGATCGTGAGGCCGCTCGGTGGCAGCCCGATGGCCTCGCCGGTGTCGTCGGGCGGCAGGTCGCGCGCTCCCTCGACCGGGCCGATCTCGCCGGCCGGCGCACCTCGCGTCATCCGCTCGGCCGCTTCGGTCCACTGCTGCAGCAGCCGGACCAGGGACTCGCGGTCGTCGGTGGTCACGTCGAACACCGCGAAGTGCAGGCGGT
Source organism: uncultured Actinomycetota bacterium (assembly GCA_963809015.1). Classification (GTDB taxonomy): domain Bacteria; phylum Actinomycetota; class Actinomycetes; order Propionibacteriales; family Nocardioidaceae; genus Nocardioides. The sequence continues at coordinate 53,701 of CAWEHX010000007.1, read as the reverse complement.
CCTGGGCCGGCGTGACGATGCCGGCCTGGTGCGCCCCGTGGAACTCGTACTGCCGGTCGACGACCGACGCAGCCGCCTGGCTCGTCGTCGCGTCGTCGGCGGTCGCCCGGCCGGCCACGAACGCGCCGGCCACCCCGGCAGCGGCCGCGCCGCCGCCGAGGAGACCTCGTCGGGAAACCCTGGCAGTCAGGAGACCACCGCCGCGGTCAGGCGGGACAACGGCTCCGAGAGCGCGTTGACCGCGTCGGCCAGATCCTTGATCTCGTCCTCGCTGAGCTCGTCGTAGTACTTGAACCCGTCGCCGACCCGGTGCTGGTCGAGCAGCGCTTGCAATTCGTCGAACCGGGTCTGCAGCTCGTCGGCCAGGTCGGGGTCCTTCTTCTCGAGCAGCGCCTTGACGCCCTCGAAGCCGACGTAGGCGCCGTCGACATTGGCCTGGAAGTCCCAGAGGTCGGTCCGCGACCAGTACTCCTCTTCACCGGTCACCTTTCCGGTGGCGACCTCCTCGAGCAGGCCGCGGGATCCGTTGGCGATCGCGTCGACGGGGTACTCGAGCTTCTGGATGCGCTTGTCGAGAATCTCGGTGTTGGCGAGCAGGTCGTCGGCGTACGCCGCCCGCTCCTCGGGCGTGAACGCCTGGTACTTCTCGGCACGGGCGGGCCAGAGGTCCTTCTCGATCGCGTGCCAACCGGTCCACTGCTGGCCGGGCTCGAGGTCCGCCTCGCGGGCGTCCATCTTCGGGTCGAGGTCGCCGAACGACTCGGCCACGGTCTCGATCCGCTCCCAGTGCGTGCGGGCGTCGGGGTAGAGCTCGCGAGCGGCGTCGTCCTGGTCGCCGGCCTTGTAGAGCTCGACGAACTCGCGGGTCTTGACCAGCAGCTGCGCGGACTGGTCCTCGACGTATGCCGAGTAGTTGGCCTGGGCCTGCTCGATGAGCTCGGCGTCGTCCTCGGAGACCTCGACCTCCTCGTCGGAGTCGGTCACCGTGAAGTCGGCGCGGATCCCCTCGCCCCTCATGCCGGGCTTGCAGGCGGTGATGTAGTCCCCGGCCGGCGCGTTGACGGTCAGCGGTGCGGTGTTCTGGGGCCCGATGTTCTCGACCTCGGCGACGATCCGGAGGCCGTCCTCGCCGAGCAGGTAGAACTCGGTCACCTGGGAGCCGTTGTTGGTCACGTCGAAGGTCAGCGTGCCCGCCGGCGCCTCGGTCGCGGAGAGCTCGCAGTCGTCCTCGGTGGAGCTGACGGTCAGCGAGCGGGCGTCGCCGTCCTTGCCCCCGTCGCTGTCCGTGCTCTCGGTGCCGCACGCGGCAAGCACGGGAGTGAGGGCCACGACGGCGGCCAGGGTGAGAGTGGAGCGCTTCAACGTGGTTCCTTACTTGTCGGCCGCGACGGGGTGTCGGTCGGCAGGATGCGAGCGGACGTAGATCAGCCGCAGGAAGAGTGGGAAGACGATCGCGACGTAGGCAAGCCAGACCGCGCCTTCGAGGTAGGTCGTCTGCGGGGAGAAGTTGAAGATCCCCTTGAGCAGCGTCGCGTACCACGAGCCCGGCTCGATCACTTTCGAGACGTCGAACAGGTGGTCGTTGAGGCCGGGCAGGTAGTCGGCCTCCTGCAGGTCGTGGACGCCGTACGACAGCACGCCGGCAGCGACCAGGATCAGGAAGGCACCGGTCCAGGTGAAGAACTTCGTGAGGTTGAGCGTGATCGCACCGCGGTAGATCAGGTAGCCGATAAGTACGGCGACCAGGATCCCCAGCACCGCGGCGATCAACGGCTCACTGGTCACGGGCGCACTGTCCGGGAGGTCCCGGCCGGTCGCCGTACGGGTGGCCGTCCAGAGGATCAGGGCGGTCTCCATGCCCTCGCGCCCGACCGCGAGGAACGCCACCAGACCCAACGACCACCAGCGCCCGCTGGCCGCGTCGATCCGCCCGCGCAGGTCGCCCGCGATCGACTTCGCGGCGGTCGCCATCCAGAAGATCATCCAGGTGACGAAGACGCACGCGACGATCGAGAGGACGCCGCCCATGAGCTCCTGGGTCTTGAACGTGAGCTGGCGCGACTGGAGCCCGAGGGCCAGCGTGAACCCGACGCTCAGCGCCACCGCGGTGCCGACGCCTAGCCAGATCCACTTGAGCAAATGCCGCCGGTCGGACTTCACCAGATAGGCCATCAGGATGCTCACGACGAGCGCTGCCTCGAGCCCCTCGCGGAGTCCGATCAGGAAGTTGGCGACCACGAGCGGTCATTCTACGACTGTCGGTTAGGTGTGCCTAACCTAGCCTGTCAGATGGGACAGCCGTCTGGACCGCAGGCGTCCTCCCCGCCGACCACCTCGAGCGTCGGGTGAGTGTCGGTCCAGGCCCGCTCGAGCACCTGGAGGAACGTCTCGGCCGGCTGGGCGCCCGAGATGCCGAACTTCTCGTCGATGACGAAGAAGGGCACGCCGGTGGCGCCGTACGCCGCGGCCTGGCGTACGTCGGCCTCGACCTCGGCGGCGTACTGATCGGTGGTGAGGACCTCCTTGACGAGCACCTCGTCGAGCCCCACCTCGGTCGCGATCCTCGTCAGAGTCTCGTGGTCGGCGACGTTCTGGGCCTCGGCGAAGTAGGCGTGCAACAGCGCCTCCTTGAGCTCACCGCGCTGGTCACCGGCCGCATGCAGGAGGCGGTGGGCGTCGATCGTGCCGACGCGGAGCGACTCGTCGTGCCGCCAGCTCATGCCCTCGGCTGCGGCCATGGCCGTCACCCGCTCGATCATCTGCCGGCCGGCGGCCGGGCCGCCGCCGTACTTGCGGCCGAGGTGGTCGGCGACGGTCTCGACCGGCGTGGTCGGGGCCGAGGGGTCGAGCTGGAAGGAGCGCCAGACGATCTCGACCTGGTCGGCGTACGGGAAGTCCGCGAGCGCCGTCTCCAGTCGGCGCTTCCCGATGTAGCACCACGGACAGACGATGTCGGACCAGATCTCTATGCGCATGTAGTTGAAACGCGCGCCACCGCGTTGATAATCCCAGGATGCAGCAGATCCTGGAGACCGAACGCCTCGTGCTCCGTCCCTGGGCCCACGACGACGCCGCCCGGCTCCTCGACATGCAGAGCCGGGTCGAGGTGATGAAGTGGCTCGGCGACGGCGAGCCGAAGCTGATGAAGGATCTCGACGAGGCGCACGCCCGGATCGACAGCTACGCCGCGCGCTCCGACACCGCGCCGAGGGGGTTCTGGGCGATCGTGCCCAAGGACGGCGGGCCGCCCGCCGGCACGGTCCTGCTGCTGACCATGCCGAACGACGACGACGGCGAGGTTGAGATCGGCTGGCACCTGCATCCGGACGCATGGGGTCACGGCTACGCCAGCGAGGCCGCGCGCACGATCCTGGCGCACGGGTTCGCGAACGGGCTCCCCGAGATCCTCGCGGTCACCCACCTCGACAACTACGCCTCGATGGCCGTCTGCCAGCGGCTCCGGATGCAGCACCAGGGCGTGGTCGAGAAGTGGTACGACGGCCCCTCCCAGCTGTTCCGGGCCACGGCCCCCTAGAGGGACGCCTCGCTACCCCTGGGTCACCTAGGGGTCCGCTCGGGGGTGGTCCCAGGGACCTGCCCGAAGCGTCGAGGCCCTCCCGACCGCGAGTCTTCGGGACATGATCACCATTGACTCTCTGACCAGGAAGTACGGCGCCTTCACCGCCGTCGACGACATCACGTTCACGGCCGAGCCCGGTCGGGTGACCGGCTTCCTCGGCCCCAACGGTGCCGGCAAGTCCACGACCATGCGCGTGCTGGTCGGGCTCACCGAGCCGACCTCGGGCCACGCCACCATCCTCGGGCGGCGGTTCGCGGACCTCCCGAACCCGGGGCGCGAGGTCGGCGTACTCCTCGACGCGTCGGCGCAGCACGCCGGCCGGACCGGCCGCGAGATCCTGACCATCGCCCAGCGGACGATGGGACTTCCGTCCTCGGCCGTCGACGCGATGCTCGAGCGGGTCAGCCTGACCCCCGAAGAGGCCGGTCGCCGGGTGCGCAACTACTCGCTCGGCATGCGCCAGCGCCTCGGCATCGCCACCGCCCTGATCGGCGACCCGGAGGTGCTCATCCTCGACGAGCCCGCCAACGGTCTCGACCCGGCGGGCATCCGCTGGATGCGCGACCTGCTCCGTGGCTTCGCCGACGAGGGCGGCACCGTGCTGCTCTCCTCGCACCTGCTGCACGAGATCGAGGTGATCGCCGACGACATCCTGGTCATCGGCAACGGCCGGATCGTCGCGCAGGGCACCAAGCAGGAGCTGCTTGCGGCTGCCGGCGGCATCCTCGCCCGCTCGACCGACCCGGCAGGCCTCGCCCAGGTGCTGGCGGTCAACGGCATCGAGGCCACGCCGGCCACCGACGGCGCGATCCTGGTCGACTCCGACCTCGCCACCGTGGGGCAGATCGCCTTCGCGGGCGGCTTCCCCCTCACCGAGCTCCGGGCCGCAGACGGCGCCGGGCTCGAGGAGATGTTCCTGACGCTGACCGCAGAGAGCCAGCGCGACCACCTCGACGGCACCGAAGGAGCCGCAGCATGAGCACCACGACCCTGACCGCCCCCAGCGGCGCGATCGCCTCCCCCACCCGGGAGCGCGTCGTACCCGACCCGATCCCCACCTCCCGGATCATCAGCGTCGAGCTGCGCAAGATGTTCGACACCCGCGCCGGCTTCTGGCTGATGGCGAGCATCGTGATCCTCTCGGTCCTCGCCACCGCGGCGACGATCATCTTCGCCCCCGACGACGAGCTGACCTACGAAGCGTTCGCTGCTTCGGTCGGCTTCCCGATGGCGGTGGTGCTGCCGATGATCGCGGTGCTGTCGGTCACCAGCGAGTGGAGCCAGCGCAGCGCGCTGACGACGTTCACGCTGGTGCCGAGCCGAGGCCGGGTGATCGCGGTCAAGGCGTTCCTCGCGGTCGCGATCGGCGTCGTCTCGATGCTGCTCGCGGCAGCCATCGGCGCCGTCGGTAACGTCATCGGCAGCAACATCGCCGGTGTCGAGACCACCTGGAACATGCCGGTGGTCGACTTCTCACTGATCATCCTGGCCAACGTGCTGGGCATGCTGGTCGGCTTCATGCTCGGCGTGGTGTTCCGCAACTCACCCGGTGCCATCGTGGGGTACTTCGTGTTCTCGTTCGTCCTCACGGGGATCGCCGCGGCGCTCAGCGCGGCCTCGGAGTGGTTCGCCGACAACGGTGCGTGGCTCGACTTCAACACCGCGACCGGCCGGCTCTTCGACGGTGCCGACGGCATGACCCTCCAGGCCTGGGCGCAGGCCGGCGTCACCACCCTGGTCTGGGTCGCCATCCCCCTCGCCATCGGGATGCGCTTCCTGCTCCGCTCCGAGATCAAGTAGCCCACCTGCTGATCTCGAACTCACGTTGACCCGTCACTAACTCAGTGACGGGTCAGCGTGATTTCAGGGCTGAGCAGTGATGGGGTTCAGCACGCAGTCGAGGGTCCCGAGAAGGTCGGTGCACTCGTCGGAGGGCTCGCTCGGCGGGTCGCTCGGAGCCGGCGGTGGCGGGGGCGGGTCGATGGACGGCTCGTCGGGGGTGGGCTCAGGGCTCGTCGGGACCGGTGTGCTGGGGACTTCGTCCGTGGGTTCGACGTCGGTGGCGGGGGTCGGCTCGGTGACCGCGTTGTCCGGAGACTCGGCGACCTCTCGGACGCGAGGAGGCTTCACCTTCTTGCTGTCGACCGAACGCTCGTTCTCCGGCGGCGACGAGGTGTCGGGGGACGACGGGGTGGGGCTTTCCTGCCCCGGCGGGCGAGTTTCGTCGCCTTGGCCGGCCACTCCCACTGCCCAGGCGCCCGCGAGGACGGCGACGACTGCGCCGGCCGCGCCGCGTACCAACCAGGTCCCGCCCATGGGTGCACTCCAGTGGTCGAAGTTCAGGCAACGATCGTAGGGCCTGGCTAGTGCTTGAGCGAGGGGTCCCAGCGGTTGGCGATCAGCTTGAAGCTCGGGGTGTCGTCGAGCGAGGTCATCGCCTCGTAGATGCGCTCGTACTGCGTCGACGCGATCCGCCAGGCGCCGTCCGGCTCCTTGCGGTAGGTGTCGACGTAGTAGCCGCCGCCGCGGATCTGCACCTTGAAGTCAGGCACGATCACGGTGTCCTCGAACGCCCAGGACCCCTTGGCGGTGTCGCCGTCGACGTCGATCTCGGGGTGGTTGGCGATGTGGATCGTGATGATCGACGTACCGAGGTTCTCCGACATGAACGCCACGACGTCGGCGCGGTTGTCGTAGTGCAACGGCTTGTCCATCGCCTGGGTGCCGTAGCGAGCGACGACGTCCTCGGCGAGGCAGTCCCCGAACTCGTCCCACAGCTTCAGGTCGAGGGTGCGGAAGTAGCGGTGCTTGAGGCGCTTGATCTCCTCGATCGCGGCAAGATCCATGCCAGCACCCTAGAACCTGTTCTAGTTCTGGGCCAGCCCTCGGCTCTATCGGGCGGAGGAGCCCTCGACGTAGTCGGAGTCGTGGGACTTCACCCAGGCCATCAGCTTGCGGAGCTCGCGGCCGGTGGTCTCGATCGGGTGCTGCTCGGCCGTCTCACGGAACTTCGTGAACTCCGGCGAGCCGTTGTCCATGTCGCCGATGAAGCGCTCGGCGAACTTGCCGTTCTTGATGTCCTCGAGCACCGCGACCATGTTGGCCTTCACGTCCGGGGTGATCACCCGCGGGCCGGAGACGTAGTCACCGAACTCGGCGGTGTCGGAGACCGACCAGCGCTGCTTGGCGATGCCACCCTCGTACATCAGGTCGACGATCAGCTTGAGCTCGTGCAGGCACTCGAAGTAGGCCACCTCGGGCTGGTAGCCGGCCTCGGTCAGCACCTCGAAGCCGTACATGACCAGCTGGGAGGCGCCTCCACAGAGCACGGCCTGCTCGCCGAACAGGTCGGTCTCGGTCTCCTCGGTGAACGTCGTCTTGATGCCGCCGGCGCGCAGACCACCGATGCCCTTGGCGTAGGACAGCGCGAGCGGCCAGGCGGTGCCGGACTCGTCCTTCTCCACCGCGACCAGGACCGGGACGCCACGGCCGTCGACGTACTCGCGACGCACCAGGTGGCCGGGGCCCTTGGGGGCGACCATGAACACGTCGACGCCGGCGGGCGGGGTGATGTAGCCGAAGCGGATGTTGAAGCCGTGGCCGAAGACCAGGGTGTCGCCCTCGGCGAGCTGCGGCTCGATCTCCTCGGCGTACAGCTTCCGCTGGTGCTGGTCGGGAGCCAGGATCACGATCACGTCGGCTTCCTCGGCCGCCTCGGCCGGAGTCACGACCCGGAGCCCCTCGGCCTCCGCCTTGGCCCGGCTCTTGGAGCCCGGCTGCAGGCCGACCCGCACATCAACGCCCGAGTCGCGCAGCGACAGCGCGTGCGCGTGGCCCTGGCTGCCGTAGCCGATCACGGCCACGTTCTTGCCCTGGATCAGGGCGAGGTCGGCGTCGTCGTCGTAGAACATCTCAGCCACGGTGGGCTTCTCCTTCTTGTTGGTGAACTTGGTTTCGAGGCTCGCTGGCGCTCGCGCCTCAACCAGCGTTGGCAGGCGGGGTGGGTACGGCGACCGGGCGCAGCGTGCGCTCGGAGATGGAACGGGAGCCTCGGCCGATGGCGACCTGGCCGGACTGCACGAGCTCGCGAACCCCGAAAGGCTCGATGACCCGCATGAAGTCGGCGATCTTGCCGGAGTTGCCGATCATCTGGATGGTGACCGCGTCGGGGGCCACGTCGATCACGGTGGCCCGGAAGATCTGCGCGGTGTCGAGGACCTGACCGCGGGTCTCCGCGGTGGCGGACACCTTGACCATGATCAGCTCGCGGTTGACCGAGGCATCCGGGTCGAGCTCGACGATCTTGAGCACCTCGATCAGCTTGTTGAGCTGCTTGGTGACCTGCTCCAGCGGCGAGGACTCCACGTTGACCACGATCGTCATCCGGGAGATCTCGGCGTGCTCGGTCGGGCCGACCGCCAGGGAGTCGATGTTGAAGCCGCGCCGGCTGAACAACCCGGCGATCCGGGCCAGGACGCCCGGCTTGTTCTCGACTAGAACAGACAACGTATGAGTACTCATTCGGGGCCCCCGCGGCGTTGTTCGGCGGAGGAGCGAAGCGGGGGAGGCGAAGAACGTCGTGGGGTGTTCATAGCTCGTCCTCGTCGAAGTCAGGCGCCAGGTCGCGCGCGTACTTGATGTCGTCGTTGCTGGTGCCGGCGGCGACCATCGGCCAGACCATGGCGTCGCGGTGCACCCGGAAGTCGACGACGACCGGGACGTCGTTGATCTCCATGGCTTTCTCGATCGTGGAGTCGACGTCGTCGGCCGAGTCGCACGCCAGCCCCACGCAGCCGTAGGCGTCGGCGAGCTTGACGAAGTCGGGGATCCGCTTGGAGTCCAGGTCGGTGTTGGAGTAGCGGCTGTTGTAGAACAGCGTCTGCCACTGGCGCACCATGCCGAGCGACTCGTTGTTGATCACCGCGACCTTGATCGGGATGTTGTTGATCGCGCAGGTGGCCAGCTCCTGGTTGGTCATCTGGAAGCAGCCGTCGCCGTCGATCGCCCAGACCGTCTGGTCGGGGACGCCGACCTTGGCGCCCATCGCGGCGGGCACGGCGTAGCCCATGGTTCCGAGGCCGCCGGAGTTGATCCACGTGTTCGGCCGCTCGAACGGCACGTAGTGCGCGGCCCACATCTGGTGCTGGCCCACGCCGGCCGTGTAGACGGTGTCCGGGCCGGAGATCACGCCGAGCCGCTCGATGACGTACTGCGGGGCGAGCGCGTCGGAGGGCACGTCGTAGCCGAGGGGGTACTTCGACTTCACGCCGGACAGGAACGCGACCCAGGCCTCGTAGTCGCCGGTGTTGCCGGCGTCGGCCTCGGCGCGCAGCGCCACGATCAGGTCGCCGATCACCTCGCGCACGTCACCGACGATCGGGACGTCGGTGTAGCGGTTCTTGCCGATCTCCGCGGGGTCGATGTCGGCGTGGATGACCTTGGCTCCGGGCGCGAACGAGTCGAGGTTGCCGGTCACCCGGTCGTCGAAGCGGGCGCCCAGGCTGATGATCAGGTCGCTCTTCTGCAGGCCGGCCACCGCGGCCACGGTGCCGTGCATGCCGGGCATTCCGAGGTGCTGCGCGTGGCTGTCGGGGAAGGCGCCGCGCGCCATCAGCGTGGTGACCACCGGCATGCCGGTGAGCTCGGCCAACGCCTTCAGCTCAGCGGACGCGCGGGCCCGGATCGCGCCGCCGCCGACGTACAGAACGGGCCGGCGCGCCTCGAGCATGAGCTTCGCGGCCTCCCGGATCTGCTTGGCGTGCGGACGGGAGACGGGCTTGTAGCCGGGGAGGTGCAGCTCGGACGGCCAGTCGTAGTCGGTCATGGACTGGAGCGCCGACTTGGCCACGTCGACCAGGACCGGTCCGGGTCGTCCCGTCGACGCGATGTAGAACGCCTCGGCGACGGTGCGCGGGATGTCCAGCGGGTCGGTGACCAGGAAGTTGTGCTTGGTGATCGGCATCGTGATGCCGCGGATGTCGGCCTCCTGGAACGCGTCGGTGCCGATCGCCGCGGCCCCGACCTGTCCGGTCACGGCCACGATCGGCACCGAGTCCATCAGCGCGTCGGCGATCGGGGTGACCAGGTTGGTCGCGCCCGGGCCGGACGTGGCCATGCAGACGCCGACGCGACCGGTGGCCGCGGCGTAGCCCTGCGCGGCGTGCCCGGCACCCTGTTCGTGCCGCACCAGGATGTGCCGGATGGAGGAGTCCATCAGCGGGTCGTACGCCGGCAGGATGGCGCCACCGGGGATGCCGAAGATATCGGTGACGCCCGCTGCCTCCAGCGACCGGATGAGGCTCTGCGCCCCGGTCATCTGCTCCGTCATCTGTCCTGTCCTCGGTCCTCGATCGAATCCAACGCCTTGTCCCAACACTCCGTATACATAGAAAGGCCCCTCTGTTGCTAGGCAACGAGGGGCGACGCGCGGGCTAGTGGGTCAGCCGGCGCGTCCGATGCGTACAAGGTGCTGGTGCATGCGGACACGGTAGCCGTCGGTTCGTCGTCTCGTCATCGAGTCTGTCAGGCGTCCCAGGATACGGGACGTCGATCCCAGCATGTGGTGGCGGCGACCGTCACCCCGTCCGGCCCTGCCAGGTGGTCACGCAGCACTTGTTGCCCTGCGCGTCGGCGAGCACCCAGAACGTCGGCGCGCGCTCGTCGCTGACCAGCGTGCCGCCGGCGTCCAGCGCCGCCTGGATGCGTACCTCGGCGACCTCCGGGGGCACTCGGATGTCGAGGTGGAAACGCTGGCGGGGCTCGTCGTGCGGGTCGGTCTCCTGGAACCACAGCGTGGGGAGCCGACCCGAGCCGTCGAACAGCTCGACGTCGTCCTGCTCGGAGGGCTGCAGCCCGAGCACAGCGGCCCAGAACGGCTTGATCTCCGCATGGTCGGCCGAGTCCAGCCCGATCTCGAGGACCTGTACGGCGGTCGGGTCGGCCGTCGCGCCGAGCTCGGCGGCGTACTGGCTGATGGTGCGGGCCAGGTCGACGTCCCGGCGGGTCACTCCTCCGGTGTCGTGGCTGGTCAGCCGCACCACCACGCGGGGGTAGCTGAGGTCGATGTCGGGGTGGTGGTTGCTCTCCTCGGCCGCGGCGCCGATCCGGTTCACCAGCTCGAGGCCCTTGACGAAGCTCCCGGTCTCGAACCGAGCGTGCAGCTCGGCGAACAGGATCCGCCAGTCAGCGAGGCTCTCGGCCTCGATCTCCTGCGGCGTGAGTCTGCGCTTGGCCTCGTCGTTCACCGTGGCACCACCACTTCCGTGATCTCTCCGGGCGCGTGGGCGATCTCCCAGCGGTACCCGTCCGGGTCGCCAAAGTAGCCGCTGTAGCCACCCCACTCACGCTTCATCGCAGGCACCACCGGGTCTGCTCCGGCCGCCCGCGCCGTTTCCAGTACGCCGTCCACCTCTGCATCGCTCGCGACGTTGTGGGCGATCGTGATCGGCGCGACCCCCTCGCCACGCCGGATGGCGCCCACCTCGGCCTCGAAGTGCGGCTCCACCCACAGCGACAGCAGCAGGTGCTCGCCGGCCCTGATCATCAGGACGTCGCCGGGGACGTAGGCGAACGCCTCCCAGCCGAGACCGTCGAGGTAGAAGCGCCGCGTCGCCTCGAGGTCAGCGACCGCGAGCGTGACCAGGCTGATCCGTTGCTCCATTCCATCGACCCTCCCCCGCAGCCGCGGCCCGCGCAAGCGTCCCGTCGGATCGGGACGCGCCGCCCTGACGCCCGCGACGAGGGCCTGGGCCAGGACTAGGCGCGGTCGAGCTCCTCGCGGATAGCGGCGATCCCGCGCTCCACTTCGTCGTACGACGTCGACAGCGGTGACAGCCCGAGCCGCAGCCCGTCGGGGTCGCGGTAGTCAGGGATCACGTCGCGCCGCCACAGCGCCGCGGTCACCTCGCGCATCCGTGGGTGCCTCAGCGTCACGTGTCCCCCGCGGCGCTCCGGATCGCGGGGCGAGGCCACCTCGACGTCGGGCAGGTCCCGGTCCGCGAGCGCGAGGGCGTGCTCGGTCAGCCCGACCGACTTCGCCCGCACCGCGTCGATGCCGGCCTGCTCAACCAGCGCGAGCATGTCCTGGAGAGCGAGCATGCCGACGATCGGCGGGGTGCCGCTCAGCATCCGCCGGATGCCCGGCGCCGGCAGGTACGCCGGTCCCATCAGGAACGGGTCGCTGGCCCCCATCCAGCCCTGGATCGGCTGCGTCACGTCGTCGACCAGGCGGGCGGCGACGTAGCAGAACGCGGGCGAGCCAGGCCCGCCGTTGAGGTACTTGTAGGTGCAGCCGACCGCCAGGTCGACGTCCCACTCGTCGAGGAGCACCGGCATCGCACCTGCGGAGTGGCACAGGTCCCACAGCATCAGCGCGCCGGCGTCGTGGGTCATCGCCGTCAGGGTCGGTACGTCGGCGACCCAGGCCGATCGGTAGGCGACGTGGCTCAGAAGCACGACAGCGGTCTGCGGGCCGAGCACCGCCGCGAGCTGGTCCGCGGTGATCCCCTCGCTCGGGTCCACGTCCACCCAGCGGAGGGCCAGCCCGCACTCACGCGCGACGCCTTCGGCGACGTAGCGGTCGGTCGGGAAGTTGTCGCGGTCGACGACGATCTCGCTGCGGCCGGGGCGCAGCGCGACGGCCGCGCGCAATAGCTTGTAGAGCAGCACGGTGGTGGAGTCGCCGACCACGGTCTGCCCCGCGGCAGCCCCGATGGCGATCCGGCCCAGGTCGTCGCCGATCACCTCGGGCAGCTCGAACCAGCCCTCGTCCCAGCCGCGGATCAACCGGCCGCCCCACTCCTCGTCGACGAACCGCTGCAGCCGCGGACCGGTGACGTTGAGCGGCCGGCCCAGCGAGTTGCCGTCGAAGTAGACGAGCGACGACTCCGCGCCGACGAACTGCTCGCGGTAGTCCGCCAGCGGGTCGTCCCGGTCGAGCCCGGCTCCGGTCCTCATTGGAACGACACGAATCTGACCTCGGGGCGCAGCCGGTGCACCTCGGCCGGGCCCATCCGGTTGACGTCCTCGTCGTAGAAGAGCTTGAAGCCCATCGCGAACTGGCTCGGCCGGGCCACGGCGTGATACGTCGCGCGCTTCTGGCCGGGGGTGCCGAAGCCGTCGACGTGCTGCACCATCGCGAGGTTCGCGCGCGGCCCGATCCGGCCGATCTTCTCGATCATCGAGGTCCGGAACTGGTGCAGCACGAACAGCTTCTCCGGAAGGCCGTGCCGCTTGGTGAGCTGCGAGAGCCAGCGTGCGGTCTGGTTGACCTCGTAGGCGGTGACCGAGCCGATCACGGTGCCCGGCACCGCACGACGCATCCGCCACTCAGGATCGAGGGCCAGCCCCACGTGCGGCTCCTCGAGCGCCCACTGCCAGCGCTTCGCCACGTCCAGGAAGTGGCTGTGGCCGGGCTGGATGTCGAGCAGCAGCAGCGCGTTGTTGCGGCGGGCCGCCTCGACGTACCGGGCGACGTCCTCGCGGGCGATGTCGTGGCTGTAGCTGCCGTCGGACCCGGCCGTGCGGTCGGCGACGGTCACGATCAGCTCGTAGACCAGCCGCACCGGCCGGTCCGCTCCCTTGAACGCCTTGGCCGCGACCCGGAGCCGCTCGTGCATCACGTCCGGGCTGGTCTCCCCCAGCACACCGAGGGAACCAGTGCCCGCCGTTCCGTAGTAGGCCACCAGGAACCGCCCGTCGTCGAAGATGCCCGGTCCGGGCTCCGTCTTCACCACGCCGCCAGGCCGGCTCGACGGCGGCCCGACGACCGGCGGCAACGGCAGCGCGTACCCGGCCCGGGGCGCGGCCTCGGACAGCGTCGGCTCACGCGAGTCGTCGGAGTCGGTGACCCGGACCAACCCGGCGATGGCGATCAGCACCGCCATGGCCGCCAGCGAGACCAGTACTCCGTGGCGTTCGAGATCGAGACGAGGAGTCACGGCGTCAGGAGGTCACTGCTCCGTGCGCGGCCGACTGCACGACCTTGGCGTACTTGCCGAGCACCCCGCGGGTGTACTTCGGCGGCAGCGGCTCCCAGCCGACCTTCCGGTCCTCGAGGTCCGGCATCTCGACCTCGAGGGTCCGGTTGAGGACGTCGAGGGTGATCGGGTCGCCGTCGCGCACGAACGCGATCGGGCCGGCGTCGACTGCCTCGGGGGCGATGTGGCCGACGCAGAGACCCGTGGTGCCGCCGGAGAAGCGGCCGTCGGTCACCAGCAGCACGTCCTTGCCCAGCCCGGCGCCCTTGATCGCCCCGGTGATCGCGAGCATCTCGCGCATCCCCGGGCCGCCCTTCGGACCCTCGTAGCGGATCACCACGACGTCCTTGGCCTTGATCTTGCCCGCGGTGAGCGCGTCCAGCGCGGCGCGCTCGCCGTCGAACACCCGGGCGGTGCCGGTGAACACCGAGTCGTCGAAGCCCGCCGACTTCACGACGGCGCCCTCGGGCGCGAGCGAGCCCTTGAGGATGGTCAGCCCGCCGGTCTTGTGGATCGGCCGGTCGAGGGTGCGGATCACGTCGTCGTCGACCATCGGCGGGGCGATCTCGGCGAGGTTCTCGGCCATCGTCTTGCCGGTGACCGTGAGCGCGTCGCCGTGCATCAGCCCGGCGTCGAGCAGTGCCTTCATCACCATCGGGATGCCGCCGACCTTGTCGACGTCGTTCATCACGTACTTGCCGAACGGCTTCAGGTCGCCGAGGTGCGGCACCTTGTCGCCGATCCGGTTGAAGTCGTCGAGGTTCAGGTCGACCTCGGCCTCGCGGGCCATCGCCAGCAGGTGGAGCACGGCGTTGGTCGAGCCGCCGAGGGCCATCACCACGGTGATCGCGTTCTCGAAGGCCTCCTTGGTCATGATCTGCCGGGCGGTGATGCCCTTGCGCAGGAGACCGACGACGGCCTCACCGGACCGATGCGCGAACCCGTCGCGACGCCGGTCGACTGCGGGCGGGGCGGCCGAACCGGGCAGCGACATGCCGATCGCCTCGCCGACGGCGGCCATCGTGTTGGCGGTGTACATGCCGCCACAGGCACCCTCACCGGGACAGATCGCCCGCTCGATCCGGTCGACCTCCTCGCGGCTGATCTTGCCGGCGAGGCAGGCGCCGACCGCCTCGAACGCGTCGATGATCGTGACGTCCCGGCCGTCGACCTGGCCGGGCATGATCGAACCGGCGTACAAGAACACCGAGGCGAGGTCGAGCCGGGCAGCGGCCATCATCATCCCCGGCAGGGACTTGTCGCAGCCGGCCAGCAGCACCGACCCGTCGAGCCGCTCGGCCATCATCACGGTCTCAACGGAGTCGGCGATCACCTCGCGGGACACCAGCGAGAAGTGCATGCCCTCGTGGCCCATCGAGATGCCGTCGGAGACGGAGATGGTGCCGAACTCGAGCGGGTAGCCGCCCGCCGCGTGCACGCCGTTCTTCACGGCCTTGGCCAGCCGGTCGAGGGAGAGGTTGCAGGGGGTGATCTCGTTCCAGCTCGACGCGACGCCGATCTGGGGCTTGAGGAAGTCCTCGTCCTGCATGCCGACCGCACGCAGCATCCCGCGGGCGGCGGCTTTCTCCAGCCCGTCGGTGACGTCGCGCGAGCGCGGCTTGATGTCCGGCTGATCCATGCCTGAAGGGTACGGGGCGGGCCGGGACCGTCTCGTCAGACCTTCGCGGCGCGGACCACCATCACGTCGGGCAGGTCGGCGACGACCTGCTGCCAGCTCTCCCCTGCGTCAGCCGAGCCCCACACCGTGCCGTTGCGGGCCCCGAAGTAGAGGCCGGCCGGGTCGTGGGTGTCCGCGCACATCCCATCGCGCATCACGCCGACGAAGAAGTTGTCCGGGAGCCCGTTGCCCAGCTCCTCCCAGGAGTCGCCGGCATCGCGGGAGCGCCACACCCTGGCCTTGGCGTCCGGCGGGTAGCGACCGGCGCCGCTGCCGATCGGGAACACGAAGATCGTCTCCGGCTCGTGCGGGTGGACGACGATGGCGAAGCCGAAGTCAGACGGGAGCCCGTCCCCGATGTACTGCCAGCTCGCGGCGTGGTCGTCGGACCGGTAGACGCCGCCGTGGTTCTGCAGGTAGAGCCGCTCGGGGTTCGCGGGGTGCCGGGTCACCTTGTGCACGCACTGGCCGATCTCGGGGTACTGCTGTCCCTCCGGGAGGAACTCCGCGCGGATCCCCTGGTTGCGGGCCGTCCAGGAACTGCCGCCGTCGGTGGTCTGGTAGACGCCACCGGTCGAGATCGCGACCGTCACCGACTGCGGGTCGGCCGGGTGCGGGAGGATTGTGTGGAACGCCTGGCCGCCGAAGCCGGCACCCCACTCCGGCCGCTGCGGGTGGTTCCACAAGGCCTGTTCAAGGGCGAAGGACTCACCGTTGTCCGCGGAGCGCCAGACGGCGCCGGGCTCGGTGCCGGCGTACACCACACCGGGCTCGGCTCCGGGTGCCAGCTGCCAGATGCGCTCGACCGACGCTTCCTCGCCCTCGGGAAAGCGGATCGCGCCGTCCGGCGACTCCTGCCAGGTCGCGCCCAGGTCGTCGGTACGACGGACCTGCGGGCCGAGCCAGCTCGACGAGGCCCCGGAGAGCAGCCGCGGGCTGTCGCCGCGGGTGTCGACCATGCAGGAGTACACCTCCTCCATGTCGTGGTGCGGACCGGAGAACTCCCAGTCCGCGCGGGCGTCGTCCGACGTTCCGATCCACAGGCCCTTGCGGGTTCCGACCATCAACACCGTGCTCATCGACACTCCTTATTGCGTAGGCGCCCACCTGGCAGTCCACCTACATTGACTCGGTGGCGACTCCGAATCCATCGGCCAGAGTCTCACCGATCTGGCTGGTGCTGATAGGGATCGCCTCCGTCCAGTTCGGGGCCGGCCTGGCCAAGAACCTTTTCGACGAGGTCGAGCCGGTCACGATCGTCTGGCTGCGGCTGGCCACCAGCGCGGTGATCCTGGCCCTCGCCTGCCGCCCGGCGCTGCGCGGTCGAACCGGCACGGACTGGCTCGTGGTGCTCGCCTTCGGCGCCACCCTCGCGCTGATGAACTGGTCGATCTACCAGTCCTTCGCGCGCATCCCGCTCGGGATCGCGGTCACCATCGAGTTCATCGGACCCCTGGCGCTCGCGGTCTTCTTCTCGCGCCGGGCCCGCGACCTCGCCTGGGTCGGGCTGGCGGCGCTCGGCGTGGGACTGCTCGGCCTGGAGCGGGCAGACCTGGACCTCGTCGGGGTGCTGTTCGCGCTGCTGGCCGGCGCGGCCTGGGCGGCGTACATCCTGCTCACGGTGCAGACGGGCCGGCGCTGGCAGGGCCTCGACGGCTTGGCGATGGCGAGCGTCGTCGCGACCGTTCTGCTGACCCCGGTCATGGCTGTCGGCGGTGGCGAGGGACTCGGTGACCCCCGGATCCTCCTGATCGGCGCGGCGGTGGGTCTGCTCAGCTCGGTCATCCCCTACGGCTGCGAGATGATCGCGCTGCGCAGCCTCTCGGCATCGGCGCTCAGCATCCTGATGAGCCTCGAGCCGGCCGCGGCGGCCCTGGTCGGGATGCTGGTGGTCAGCGAGTTCCTCACCGGCATCCAGTGGCTGGCGGTCGCGTGCGTCGTCGTGGCGAGCATCGGGGCCACCCGCAGCCAGCCTGTGATGAGCGAACCATTGCCTGACTGATGACCTGGCCGCGAGTTCACGCAGAAGTCACGTCCCGGTGATGCGCAAGGCACTGGAACGGGTCTACGTTCGGAAGAACCCGCCACTCGGAGCCGCCCCCATGTATGCACCTGCCCCGTTCGCCGCACTCATCCACGACCTCCGCGCCTGGCCCCAGACCTCCCAGGAGCAGGCCCGCCGCAACGCGATGGTTGCGGCCACCGCCTGCGCCCAGCGACGCGTCGAACGCCAGGAGGTGGAGGACTACTTCGCCTCGCTCCACCGCCCGGCAGAGCCCGACTCGGCGAAGGTCCGCGCCACCTAATCCCAGGTCGGTGGCCTGCCCGGCGTGCGTGCTCGGGCAGAATTGAGGAATGTCCACCTCCGCGGCCCGCGCCGCCGACACCATCGCCGCGCTCGGGTTCCGCGACGTGCTCTCCGACGACGGCACCCTCCTCCGTGCCTGGACCAACGACCCCGAGGGTCTGATCGACGGCCCGACCGTGGTCCTGTGCAACGGCCTGGGCACCAGCCCGTACGCCTGGCCGGCGCTGCTGGATCCCTCGTGCGGGGTCCGGGTCGTGTCCTGGAACCACCGCGGCACCGGCGGCTCCGACCGGCCCGCGGACCCTGGCCACGTGGAGATCCAGCACTTCGTCCAGGACGGGCTCTCCGTGATGGACCACTTCGGCATCGACCAGGCCGTGCTGATGGGCTGGTCGATGGGCGTGAACACGATGTTCGAGCTCGCCGTGCACCACCCCGAGCGGGTGCGGGGTCTGTTCGCGGTCGCCGGCGTGCCGGGCGACACGTTCGCGACGATGCTCGGGCCGCTCTACGTCCCCCGTGTCCTCGCCCGTACCATCACGGTCGGCTTCTCCACCGTGCTCAAGTACGCCGGCAAGGCGATCACCCCGGTCAGCTCCCGGCTCCCCGTGGGGCCGCGCGCGATCAAGGTCATCTCGCACTCCGGGTTCATGTTCCCCGTGCCCGACGCGGAACTGGCGGCGCGGGCGGTCAAGGAGTTCCTGACGACCCCGGTCGACTGGTACTTCCACCTCGCGCTGAGCACGTCCAAGCACGCTCGCGTGTCGCTGAGCAAGGTGCACGTGCCGGCACTGTTCGTCGCGGGCTCCTACGACATCCTCGCCGGCACCCGCGACATGGCCTCGGCGGCCAAGCGCCTGGAGGAGGGCGAGTACGTCGAGCTGCGGGGCACCCACTTCATCGCGATGGAGCAACCGGAGCAGGTCCACCAGCTCCTCCTGGACTTCCTCGAGCGGATCGGCTGATGCGCCGGGCTCTCGGTGCCCTGGTCTGCGCAGCAGTGCTGACCGCCTGCGACCAGGGTGGCAACGAGAGCACCCTCGAGACGACCGGCACGACGCCGGCGGAGCCCGGCGGCTCCAGCAGCGCGCAGACCGACCCGACCGACCCGACGTCGTCCGACTCCCCCGACCCGCAGGTCGTGGAGACGATCGCCACCGGGCTCGAGGTCCCCTGGGGCCTCGACTTCTTCCCCGACGGGGACGCGATCGTCACCGAGCGCGACAGCAAGAGGGTGCTCCGGATCGATGCCGGGGGTGACCACGAGATCACCGAGCTCGGCACCATCGAGGTGGCGGAGCCGATCACCGAGGCAGGACTGCTGGGTGTGGCCCTGTCCCCCGACTTCGAGAGCGACCGGACGGCGTACTTCTACGCCAGCACCGGCGACGACAACCGGGTGCTCCGCGCCGAGATCGACGGCAACACCCTCGGTGAGCCGGAGCCGATCCTGACCGGGATCCCGGTGGGCCAGATCCACGACGGCGGGCGCATCGAGTTCGGCCCCGACGGCTTCCTCTACGTCTCCACCGGTGAGACCGGGAGCGGCGAGCTCGCCCAGGACCGGGACTCGCTGGCCGGGAAGATCCTGCGGATCACCCCCGACGGCGACCCCGCGCCCGGCAACCCGTTCGGCACGGAGGTCTGGTCCTACGGGCACCGCAACGTCCAGGGCCTGGCCTTCGACGACGGCGACCGGCTGTGGGCCTCCGAGTTCGGGCAGGACACCTTCGACGAGCTGAACCTGATCCGGGAGCGCCAGAACTACGGCTGGCCCGAGGTCGAGGGCGAGGGCGGCGAGCCCGAGTTCGTCGACCCGCAGGTCACCTGGTCGACCAGCCAGGCCTCCCCCAGCGGGCTGGCGTACGCCGACGGCTATCTCTGGATGGCTGCGCTGAGGGGCCAGCGGCTGTGGCGGGTGCAGGTGACCGGCGACCGGGCGCGGGACCCCGAGGGCTTCCTCATCGGTGAGTACGGCCGGATGCGCACGATCGCCGTCGCCCCCGACGGGATGCTCTGGTTGACCACCAGCAACCTCGACGGCCGGGGCAGCCCGGCCGACGACGACGACCGGATCCTGCTCATTCAGCCTTGACGGTGACCCGCCGCGACGCACGTCGCAGCGTGGTGAGCACGGCGGGCCCGAGCACGATCAGGGCCACCGAGTTGGTGATGGCGCGACCGGTGTCGAAGCTTCCGGTCGACGTGATCAGCGTGTAGGCGGCGAACCGCTCGAGGTTGTCGAGCAGCGGTGCGCCCGCGACGTACGACAGCGAGCCCTCGTGGCCCGGCACCTCGACGCCGAGCAGGAACGGCCAGCCGGAGAGGTTCATCAGCACCCCGAAGGCGTACGCCGCCACCACGCCGTACATCACCAGCATCGCGATCTCGGCCCGGCCGGAGACGCGCCGCGGCAGCAGCCCGGCCCCCATCCCGATCCAGGCGGCCACGAGCATCTGGTACGGCAGCCACGGGCCGACGCCGGCAGTCATCAGGGCCGATGCGAACAGCGACGTGCAGCCCAGCACGAAGCCGAACCCGGGCCCGAAGACCCGGCCGGCCAGGATCAGCAGGAAGAACACGAACTCCACGCCGGCGGTGCCGGCGGAGAACACCCGCAGGATCGCGTTGATGGCGCTGAGCACCCCGAGGATCGCCAGGATCCGGGAGTCCATGCCGCCCTCGCTCAGCTCGGCGAGCACCACGAAGATCACGACCGGCAACAGCGCCAGGAAGACGAAGGGCGGGTCGATCCGCGTCTCACCGGGGTTGACTCGCAGCAGCAGCGGCCAGCAGAGCATCATCAGGCCCGCGACCGATGCGGTGCCGAGCACTGCGGCGCTGCGCGGGGTGATCGGGACAGCGTGCGCTCGGCCAGTCAGATGGGTGGTCACGCCGTCTCCATCGCCGCCACGACCTCGGCCACCCGCAGCCACGGCGGCCCGAGCACCTTGGTGACCTGTGGCGCGAACGCCGGCGACTCGGCCACCACGCGGCGTACCGGACCGGAGGAGACGACCTCGCCGTCGGCCAGCACGACCACCTCGTCGGCGGCCCGCGCGACGAACTCCACGTCGTGGGTCGCCACCAGCACCGCCCGACCCTCGTCGGCCAGCCGGCGCAGGATGCCTGCCAGCGCGCCCTTCGCGGCGTAGTCGAGGCCGCGGGTCGGCTCGTCGAGGAGCAGCACGCTCGGCTCGGCAACGAGAACGAGGGCAAGCGCGAGGGCGAGCCGCTGTCCCTCGGACAGGTCGCGGGGATGCGTGTCGCCCGCGATGTCGGGCACCAGGCGGTCGAGGATCTCGCGGGTCCCGGGACCGCCCGCCGCGCACTCCTCGTCGACGGTCTCGAGGTAGAGCAGGTCGGTGGCGGTCTGCGGCAGCAGCCCGACGACCTGGCGGCGTTCGGCGCCTTCGAGGTCCGCCGGGTCGCGGTCGTCGATCCGGATCGCGCCGTCGCGACGGCGCCCGGTGCCCTGCAGCGCCCAGAGCAGTGAGGACTTGCCGGAGCCGTTGCGGCCCATCAGCGCCGTCACCCGACCCTGGCCGAGCGCCAGGTCGAGCTCGCGCACCGCGACCGTGCGGCCATGGGTGACCGTGACCCGCTTCGCCGTGAGCGCCGACGGCGCCGTCTCGAGCTCGGTGACCTCGGGTGGCGCGACCGCGAGGGTCCGGGCGAAGCGTCGTGCGTCGCGCACCGTCAACGGCAGCGGATCCCAGCCCGCCGCCCGCCCGAGCTCGACGATCGGCGGCACCACCGGCGAGTCGGCGAGCAGTTCAGCGGTCGCGCCGACACGCACCCGTCCCTCCCCGGTGAGCAGGCACATGCGGTCGGCGAACGGGACGACCCGTTCGAGCCGGTGCTCGGCCAGCAGCACCGAGATGCCGAGGTCGTGCACGAGGCGGGTCAGCGTGGCCAGCACGTCCTCGGCCGCCGTCGGGTCGAGCGCCGAGGTCGGCTCGTCGAGCACCAGCAGCCGCGGGTGCATCGGCAGCACCGCGCCGATGGCGACCCGCTGCTGCTCTCCGCCCGAGAGCGTGCGCAGGTCGCGGTCGCGCAGCGCGGCGATGCCGAGCAGGTCGAGGGTCTCCTCGACCCGGCGGCGCATGGTCTCAGCCGGTACGCCGAGCTGCTCCATGCCGTAGGCGAGCTCCTCCTCGACGGTGTCGGTGACGAACCCGGCGGCCGGGTCCTGGCCGACGTACCCGATCACGTGGGCGCGCTCTCGCGGCGGGGTCTCGATGATGCTGACCCCGTCGAGCAGGACGTCGCCCACGAGGGTGCCGCCGGTGAACCTCGGCACCAGACCGGTGACCACGCCCAGCAGCGTGGACTTGCCGACGCCGGTCGGGCCCGACACCAGGACCAGCTCGCCCTCCTCGACGGTCAGATCGACGCCGGCGAGTACAGGCTCCTGATCGGGGAGGTCGTACCCGAACGTGACGCCCCGCAGCTCGATCATCCGGCGACCTCCTTCGGGCGCGGAGCCGCGACCGCGGCCAGTACGCCGACCATGCCACCGACCAGCGCGACCAGGCTCACCTCGGGCGCGACGGAGAGGTCCGGATAGGCGATCGGCAGCTGGTAGCGGTTGACCCACCAGCCGATCGCCGCGACCGCCAGGCCACAGGCGATGACCGCGAGCTCCGGCGCCCGCCAGCGGTCGGGGCGGTAGTGGGTGCGCTGGACGCGACGGCCGGCGTTGACCAGGCCCGCCACGGCCACGACCACGCCCGCGAGCAGCATCGGCAGGGCCAGCACCCGCGGCGCGGTCTTGTCGAGCAGCGCGTAGACGCCGACGCACACCCCGACCAGGCCGACGAGCATCAGCCCGCCGGTGACCCTGCGCTGCGGTCGCGACGCACCGCCGGAGCGGCCGTAGCCACGCGTGTCCATGCCCGCAGCGAGAGCGAGCGACCGCTCGAGCGCGTCCTCGAGGACCGGCACCAGGAACCGGCGCAGCCGCCGGACCCGGCCGGTCTCCCCCGCTCGCAGGGCCTGCGCGGCCCGGACCCTGCGCACGCTCTCGACGAACTGCGGCAGCACCGTGACCGCGACGACGAGCGCCGTACCGATCTCGTAGAGCGCCGGCGGGACCGAGCGGAGCAGTCGCTTCGGGTTGGCCAGCGAGTTGGCGGCGCCGACACAGATCACGATCGTGGCCAGCCGCATGCCGTCGTAGAGCCCGGCCAGCAGTGCCTCGCGGGTGACCGGACCGAGCAACGAGAAGCCCCGCACCCAGTCCGGCAGCGTCACCGCGGGCAGGTCCAGGATCACCGTGCCGGGATAGGTGCCGGCGAACACGATCCGGAACACCACCCGGAGCACGACGATCACCACGCCGAGCATCACGTACAGGCGGAACGACGCGCCCCAGGGCTGGGCCGAGCGGCGCGCCATCACGACCAGCGTCGCGACTCCGACGAGGACCAGCAGGAGCAGCGGGTTGGTCGTGAACGACGCCGCCACCGCGAGACCCAGCGCCCACAGCCACCAGGCGACGGGATGCAGGTCACGGGGCAGCCGCGCGTTCACGGACCGTGATTCATGTGCCGGACCGCCTCCGCCGCAGGAGCAGGACCACACCGGCCGCCGCGAACAGCGCGCCGATCAGGCCCGGGGCCACCCATCCGGGGAGGCCGTCGGAGTCCACCGGGTCCGCCACGGAGCCGGGTTCGGCCGAGCCCGGATCCGACGGGTCAGCCGCCGGCACCGTCGGCGACGCGTCGGGCGACGTCTTGTCCGGCTTGGGCTTGCGCTCCTGGTCCATCCCGCCCTTCCCGCGCTCGACCTCGCCCGAGGCGGACGGCGAAGAGGGCGGGTCGGCGTCCGAGCTGGGCGTGCCATCCGGAGCCGACGAGGACCCCGGCCCGGGTGCGGGCGAGTTGTCGGGTTCCGGCTGGTCCGGTTGCTGCGTCGGCGGCGCGTCCGGATGGCTGGCGCTCGCACTCGGCGGGGCGGTGCCGTCCACGTCGTCCCACGAGAAGGCGACCATGCCGCCGTCGGGCACGTTCAGCGATCCCGCACCGAGCGAGCTGTAGGTCCAGCTCGAGGCGTCACCGTCGGACCACCACAGGCCCCAGAACGCGTTGGCCGGCGCCGTGTTGACGCACGGATCGCTGGCCGGCACGCCGTTGACCCGGCACACGAAGCCCGGCTGGCGCGAGGCGTAGTTGAGCGAGAAGCCCGCGGCGGGGAACAACGAGGACGCCGCGTCACCACCGCCCCCCGCGACGCAGACCTGTTGCACACCGCCACCGAGACCGTTGAAGTCGACGACGACGCTCACGCCGTTCTCCCCCGAGCAGGGAGCGGAGTGCGCCGGCGCAGCGGGCAGGGCGACGCCCGCCGCCGCGGCCACCAGGGCCGCGGCGACGAGGCGGACGAGCGCCTTCATCGGGTAACGGTGAAGGCCTTCGTGGCGCGCCGGTTCTTGAACTCCCCGAGCACCACGACCTTGACCTCACCGGTCTTCTGGCCGACCGAGAACCGGGCGACTGCCCGGCCCTTGGCGTTGGCGAGGCCCTTGCCGACCCGCTTGCCGCGGTAGCTCACCTTGAAGCTCTCGCCCTCGGCGAGCCCGCTGATCTTCACGACCTGGGTGCCGCCCTTGGCGACGCGCGCCTTGAGCTCGACCGGCAGCTTCTTCGCGTCGAGGACGTCGAACGTCATCGGCTGGCCCTCGGACTCGCCGGTGCTGGACTGGTAGGTCCGCTTGGCGGTCCCCGGCGGCAGAGTCACCCGCGCGAGCGCCTGACCGTTGAACCCGGCGAGGGCCAGGACCTTGTCCTGACCGCCGCGACGGAAGCAGACGGTGTCACCGGGCGCGAGCCCGTCGGCGCCGAGGGTCACCTTCGTGCCGGCCTGGCGGAAACCGCTCGTGTCGATGGGCGTGACCGGTCCGGTACCCGTGGCCGGCGCGTACTGCAGTGCGGGCAAACCCTGCGCCGAGGCCCGCCGCCACTGGTCTTCCAGCTGAACGGTGATGCCGTCCTGTCGGCCGGCGGCGTGCGCCGCCACGTCGTACGCGATGGCACCCTGGTCGTCCGCGAGCTCACTCGGGCACTCGAGGGGCTCGTCGACCTGGAGGGCGCGGACGAATACGGCCGCCTTCTCCGCGGCGGCGGTCTGCCCGGCCTCACCGAGCGCCCAACCGGCCAGGCCGGTGCTGTTGGCGTTCGGCGTCGGGATGTCCGAGCCGGACCCGAACGAACCGTTGGCGGCCTGCTCGCTGACCAGCCAGGCCAGGGCGTCGTCGATGACTTCCTCGACGTCGGTGTCGTCGTCCTGCGGCAGCAGCGCGAGTACGGCGAGCGCGGTGACATCGGTCGACGGAGCCGCGTTCGGGTCGGCGTCGCAGTCCTGGTCGGCGGCGTCGATCGCCGCGAAGTCCTGCCGGAAGAAGCCCTCGTCACACTGCTGGGCGATCAGGAACTCGGTGGCCGACTCGGCCAACGGACTGCCGGCGAGCTCGAGGCCACGGACCGCGTAGGTCTGGCCGAACGTGTTGGAGAAGTCGGCCTCGAAGTCCACGGTGTCGTTGAACGTGTCCTGGATCCGGCCGATGGCTGGACCGGTCTCGACGATCTGGTCGGCCAGGTCGGCGACCAGGTCATGCCCGCCGTACGCCGTGGGGTCCTCTCCTACGGCCTGCGCGAAGTGCAGCGCCTTGGCGATCGAGCCGGCGAGCACGTGCCGGGTCTCGCCCTCCGCCGGGGCCGGGAAGTAGTCGTAG
This sequence comes from uncultured Actinomycetota bacterium, assembly GCA_963809015.1. GTDB lineage: Bacteria > Actinomycetota > Actinomycetes > Propionibacteriales > Nocardioidaceae > Nocardioides. The sequence continues at coordinate 28,423 of CAWEHX010000007.1, read as the reverse complement.
CCGACGTAGAAGTCGAGGTTCGTGGCAATCGCGTCGGCGATGTCCTGGATGGTGGCGTCCTGATCACCCGTGGCCTCGAGGCCGAGCGCGACGTCGATCGAGAGGCCGTAGTCGTCGAAGTTGAACTGGTTGTTGTGGACCAGGCCCTCGGTGACCTGGCCGGCCAGCCAGGTGCCGCCGGCCAGTTCGGGGGCCGGGTCCGGCTCGGCGGCCTGGGCCGGAGCAGAGCTGAGCGCGGCGAGCGAGCTCAGCGCGAGTGCGGGCACGGCGGTGAGGCCGAGCGCCCGAAGGAGACGGGGTGACATGTGGATCCTTCCCGCTGCACAGCAGGAGGGATGGGCCCGCCCGCTGGTTTCCTCGACAGCGTGTATTTCAGGACGCGTCGCGACGGGTGCTCCGGCTTGCGCGCACCGCCGAGTCGGTGCAGGCCTACGGTTGCGGGTCAGCGCCGGAATTCGACCGGCTTCCCCCACCACGGGCGTGGTTGATGGTGTCGCGCAGCCTACCGCTCGTGGTTCAGGAGAGCTTCTCCAGGATCAGCTCGCGGACCCGGTTGGCGTCCGCCTGGCCGCGCATCTCCTTCATGACGGCACCGATCAGCGCGCCGGCGGCGGCGACCTTGCCGTCGCGGATCTTGTCCGCGACGTCGGGGTTGGCCGCGATCGCTGCGTCGACGGCGGCGCTCAGCGCGCCCTCGTCGGAGACGATCGCGAGCCCACGGGCCGCGACGATCTCCGCGGGCGTGCCCTCGCCGTCGAGCAGCCCGTCGAAGACCTGGCGGGCCAGCTTGTCGTTGATCTGCCCGCCGTCGACGAGGGCCTGGACCTCGGCCACCTGCTGGGGCGTCACTCCGAGGTCGGCGATGTCGACGCCGGTGTCGTTGGCGCGACGAGCCAGCTCGGAGAGCCACCACTTCTTCGCAGCCGCCGGGGCGGCACCTGCGGCGATGGTCTCCTCGACCAGGCCCAGCGCCCCCGCACCGACGGTGTCGCGCATCTCGAGGTCCGAGAAGCCCCATTCGGCCTGCAGCCGGGCCCGCTTCTGGGCGGGGTTCTCCGGCAGCGTGCCGCGCAGCTCGTCCACCCACTCCCGGCTCGGCGCCATCGGCACCAGGTCGGGCTCGGGGAAGTAGCGGTAGTCCTCGGCGTCCGACTTCTCCCGGCCGCTGGTGGTGACCCCGGTGTCCTCGTGCCAGTGCCGGGTCTCCTGCAGGATCTTGTCCCCCGCGTCGAGTACGGCGGCGTGCCGGGACATCTCGTAGCGCACCGCGCGCTCGACCGAGCGGAACGAGTTCACGTTCTTGGTCTCGGTGCGGGTGCCCAGCACGTCGGTGCCCTTGGGAGCGAGCGACAGGTTGACGTCGGCACGCAGGTTGCCCTGGTCCATCCGCGCCTCGGAGACGCCGAGCGCGACGATCAGGTCGCGAAGCTGCTGCACGTAGGCCCGAGCGACGTCAGGGGCCTTGGCGCCGGCGCCGACGATCGGCTTGGTGACGATCTCGATCAGGGGGATGCCGGCCCGGTTGTAGTCGACCAACGAGTAGTCGGCGCCGTGGATCCGGCCGGTGGCTCCACCGACGTGGAGCGACTTGCCGGTGTCCTCCTCCATGTGCGCGCGCTCGATCTCGACGCGAACGGTCTCGCCGCCCACCTCGACGTCCATGTAGCCCTCGAACGCGATCGGCTCGTCGTACTGGCTGGTCTGGAAGTTCTTCGGCATGTCCGGGTAGAAGTAGTTCTTCCGGGCGAACCGGCACCACTCGGCGATGTCGCAGTTCAGCGCGAGGCCGATCCGGATCGCCGACTCGACGGCCTTGCCGTTGACCACCGGCATCGCGCCCGGCAGCCCGAGGCAGACCGGGCAGACCGAGGTGTTGGGCTCCTCGCCGAACGACGCGGGGCAGCCACAGAACATCTTGGTGTTGGTGTTGAGCTCGACGTGGACCTCGAGCCCGAGCGCCGGGTCGTACTTCTCGAGGACCTCCTCGAACGGGACCAGGGTGGCGGTCATGCCGCGCCTCCTTCGAGCTCGGGGGCCTGGGCCAGCAGCGGCCCGCCCCACTGGTCGCGCAACAGCGTCTCGAGCGCGGCGCCCACCCGGTAGACCCGGTCGTCGGCCAGCGCCGGCGCCAGGATCTGTACGCCGGTCGGCAGCCCGTCCTCCTCGGCCAGGCCGCTCGGGATCGAGATGCCGGGGACGCCGGACAGGTTGGCCGGGATCGTGGCCAGGTCGTTGAGGTACATCGCCAGCGGGTCGTCGACCTTGGCGCCGATCTCGAACGCCGTGGTCGGCGCAGTGGGCGAGACCAGCACGTCGGCCTGCTCGAACGCGGCGTCGAAGTCGCGGATCACCAGCGTCCGCACCTTCTGCGCCTGGCCGTAGTAGGCGTCGTAGTAGCCGCTGGACAGGGCGTAGGTGCCGAGGATGATCCGGCGCTTCACCTCGTCGCCGAAGCCGGCGTCGCGGGTCGCCCGCATCACCTCCTCGGCGCTCGGGCTGTCGACCCCCTCCGGCAGCACGCGCAGGCCGTAGCGCATGGCGTCGAACTTCGCGAGGTTGCTCGACGCCTCCGCCGGCAGGATCAGGTAGTACGTCGCCAGCGCGTGCACGAACGTCGGGCAGGAGACCTCGACGACCTCGGCGCCGGCCTTGACCATCAGGTCCAGCGACTCCTGGAAGCGCGCGAGCACACCGTCCTGCCATCCCTCATTTTCCAGGCCATCACCGCCGAGCTCCTTGACCACGCCGATCCGGACGCCGGTCAGGTCACCGCCGGCTCCGCGGAGGGCCGCGTCGGTGAGGTCGGGCACCTTGTCCTGGACCGAGGTCGAGTCCATCGGGTCGTGGCCGCCGATGATCTCGTGCAGGAGTGCGGCGTCGTAGACCGTGCGGGTCACCGGGCCGACCTGGTCGAGGGAGTTGGCCAGCGCCACCAGCCCGTAGCGGGACACCGAGCCGTAGGTCGGCTTCACGCCCACCGTGCCGGTCACTGCGCCGGGCTGGCGGATCGAGCCGCCGGTGTCGGTGCCGAGCGCGAGCGGCGCCTCGTAGGAGGCCAGCGCCGCGGCCGAGCCACCGCCGGAACCACCCGGGATCCGGTCGAGGTCCCACGGGTTGTGGGTCGGGCCGTACGCCGAGTGCTCGGTCGAGGAGCCCATCGCGAACTCGTCCATGTTGGTCTTGCCCAGGATCGGCAGGCCCGCCTTGCGCAGCTTGGTGACGACCGTGGCGTCGTACGGCGGGATCCAGCCCTCGAGGATCCGTGAGCCGCAGGTGGTCGGCAGCCCACGGGTCGCGAGCACGTCCTTGACCGCGATCGGCACCCCGTCGAGCACGCTCGCGGGCTTGCCCGACGCCCGGCGCTCGTCGGACTCCGCTGCCTGCGCGAGGGCACCGTCGGTGTCGACGTGCAGGAACGCGTGCACGGCACCGTCGACCGCCGCGATCCGGTCGAGGTGCGCCTGGGTCAGCGCGACCGAGGTGGTCTCGCCCGCCACCAGCAGGTCGGATAGCTCGGATGCCGTCTTCCTGGTCAGGTCGTCACTCACTGTTCGTCCCCCAGGATCCGCGGGACGGCGAACCGCTGCTGCTCGACCTCGGGCGCGCCCGACAGCGCCTCCTCGGCGGTCAGGCACGGCACCACGACGTCGTCGCGGAACACGTTGGTGAGCGGCATCGGGTGCGAGGTGGGCGGTACGTCGTCGCCGGCGACGCCTGCGATCGAGGCGACGGACTCGAGGATCACCGTCAGCTGGGGCGCCAGGTGGTCGAGCTCGGCGTCGTCCAGGTCGATGCGCGCGAGGACCGCCAGGTGGGCGACCTCGTCACGGGTGATCTCAGGCATGGAGGCAATCCTAGGAGGGTGCCTGGGTCTCGGCTTCAGGGCCCTGATGCACGTCCACCCGGAGCAGCCGCGCGGTGAGGTCGACGGCCGGCCCCAGCAGCACGATCACCGCGATCGTGCCCACCCCGATCGTCGCGCCCAGCAGCCACCCGACGAGTGCCCCGCCGCCCTGGACCATGCTGTAGCTCCACTTGAACGGGACCGGCGGGTCCCAGGCCAGCGCGGCCCCCTCAGCGGGGCCGGCGCCGGTGTTGGCGCCGAGGTACGCCGCGATGCCCAGCGCGAGCACGGGGAACGCCGCCGCCAGCAGCGCGAACCGCCACGGGAGGTCGTCAGGCGTGTCCAGCACGTCGATCAGGTACGAGACGGTCCAGCCGACCACGACGACCTGGACGATCGTGCCGAGGCCCGGGTAGACCCGGCGTACCGCCGCAACCAGCAGGAACAGCAGGCTGATCAGAGTGTTCGCCAGCAGGAACGAGATGTCCGTGGCCTTGGACACCCCGTTGACGAGCGTCGAGTAGCCGTCCGAGCCGAGGTCGGCGGTCAGAAGCATCGCAACCCCGGTGCCGAGCACGAGGCACCCGAGCACCAGCATCGCGATCCGGCGGGGTGAGTACGGGAGGCTCACATCCAGGCCAACGTGCGTTGGGCGATCTCGATGCCGACGTCCTCTTGCACGAAGTGGCTGCCGTCCAGCCGCGCGTGCGGCTGTCCCTTGGCGCCGGGCACGTGACCTTGCAGCGGACCGTCGGCCCTGCCGAGGATCGGGTCACGACGGCCGAACAGCGTGAGGAACGGCTTGTCCCAATGGCCCAAGCGCTCCCAGGCGGCCCGGTTGGCCGGGACCGCCGGGTTCTCCGGCGATGTCGGAACCAGCCCCGGGAACGCGCGCGCCCCCGCTTGGTACGCCGAGCTCGGGTACGGCGCGTCGTAGGCCGCGCGCTCGGCCTTGCTGAGCTTGCGGTGGCTGCCGGTGGCGACGATGAACCCGGCCCGGAACACCGGGGTCCGGCGGGCGAACGTGCGCCAGACCCGGAACGCGAACGGGGTGCCGTGCTCGGCGGTGGGCAGGAATCCGTTGGCGACCACGATCCGGTCGAAACGTTCCTCGTGCTCGGCTGCGAGCCGAAGGCCGATCAGCGAGCCCCAGTCCTGGCAGATCAGCGTGATGCCGCGCAGGTCCAGCGCCTCGATCCACTCCCGCACCCAGTCGACGTGGGCCTGATAGCTGTAGTCGGCCACCCGCTTCGGCTTGTCCGACTTCCCGAACCCGATCAGGTCGGGCGCGACGGCCCGGTGCCCTGCAGCCGTGAAGACCGGGATCATGTGCCGGTACAGATAGCTCCAGGACGGCTCCCCGTGCAGCATCAGCACCGGCGCCGCCTCCGACGGACCCTCGTCGACGTAGTGCATCCGGAGCCCGGTGCCCACGGTCGCGTAGTGCGGTGCGAACGCGTAGTCGGGGAGGTCGGTGAAACGCTCTTCCGGCGTCCGCAGCGCATCCATGGAGTCATGCTCCCAGTTGCGTCGGGTACCGACCAACCATGCCGACCAAGCTCGCGATCATCTACTACTCGTCGTACGGCACCACCCATGCGATGGCCGAACGCATCGCCTCGACCGCCGAGAAGGAGGGCGCCGAGGTCCGGCTGCGGCACGTCGCCGAGACGGCGCCGGACGACGTGGTCAAGGGACAGGAGGCGTGGCAGGCGCACCGCGACGCACTCAGCGGTGAACCGGTCGCGGAGCCGGACGACCTCGCCTGGGCGGATGTCGCCGTCTTCGGGTCACCCACCCGCTACGGGCACGTGACCAGCCAGCTGCAGGCGTTCCTCGACACGCTCGGGCCGCTGTGGCAGGAAGGCAAGCTCGCCGACAAGGTCTACACGGCGTTCACCTCGACGCAGACCGCGCATGGCGGCCAGGAGACGACGATCCAGGCGCTGCACACGACGTTCGCCCACTTCGGCGGGATCATCGTGCCGCCCGGCTACACCGACCCGGTGAAGTTCCGCGAGGGCAACCCGTACGGCGTCTCGAAGGTCACCGGTGAGAGCACCGACCTTGACGACGACGACCACGAGGCGCTCGACCACCTCGTGGTGAGGGCCCTCGACGTCTCGAGGAAGCTCCTGTCCTGACCCCTGAACCATCGGCGGCTCCCCTCTGTTCGTGCGGCCACCCAACCGATGCGGCCAGCACCGCATCTGACAGGGTGACGAACAAGGGAGTCGCCGATGCCACGCAGTCCCTCCGATGGGGAGTTCACAGAGTTCGCCCATGCTTCCTGGGCCTCGCTCTACCGCACCGCCTACCTGTTGATAGGCGACGCGGCGGAGGCAGAGGACCTGGTGCAGACGACCCTGGCCAAGACCTACGCATCATGGTCGAAGGTCCGGGACGTGAACGCCGCACCCGGGTACGCCCGCACGGTGCTGGTGAACACCGCCACCTCGTGGTTCCGCAAGCGCTCGTGGCGCAACGAGAGACCCACCGCCGAGCCCCCTGACCTCGTCCACGAGTCCGACCCGAGCGACCGGCCGGCGCTGATGAGTGCGCTCGCCGTACTGCCCCCGCGGCAGCGGGCCGTGATCGTGCTGCGCTTCTATGAGGACCTGAGCGTCGCCCAGGCCGCCACCGCCCTTGGAGTCACCGAGGGCACCGTCAAGAGCCAGACCTCCGACGCCCTCGCCCGCCTGCGCACGCTGCTCGGCGACGCGGTCGTCCCGCAAACCCTGGGAGCCACCCATGACTGAACGCCTGAACCAGCTGATGGTCGCCGAGGCCGACCAGCTCGACATCCCGCCCGTCGCCGCCGACGCGGCGCTCTCCCGCGGCCGCGGGATGCGCCGCCGCCGTACCTTCGCGACGGCGGGTGCCACCGTCGCGGTGCTCGCGGTGATCGGGGGGACCGTGCTGGTCGCCATCGGAGGCAACGACGACGACGATCGGGCCACCGAGCCCGCTGGGCGCCTCCGCAGACGCCGCGAACGTCCCCGCCTTCGGCTTCCAGTCGAAGGTCTACCTCGGCGACAAGACCGCGACCGTGCCCGACACCGTGCACTCGCTGCACTACACGTCCGAGGGGGTGCTGGTCCGCAGCAACCCCAACGACGGCGCCTCGGACGGTTCCGGCCCCGAGTCGCTCACGCTGGTGCGGTACGACGGCTCCACGGCCGATCTCGGCACGATCCCGGAAGGCGCCGGGCCGGCCACCGACCCGGAGCAGCCGGTCTACGTGCTGGCCGAGGCCCGGGACGGCGGCTTCGTCGCCGTGGTCCGGAATGCCACCACCGGCGAGACCGTCGACGAAGTGGCTCTTCCCGACCTGCCCATGAGCTACTGGCCCGTGCCGCCGCTCGCGTTCGATGGCGACACCGTGTACGCCGGGTACAAGGACGAGACCGCTGCCGTGGATCTCACGACGGGCGAGCACCATGTCGTCGAGGGCATGTCCGGTGGGATCCCCGATGTGTTGGGCGGCCGGATCCTCGCCGCCCAGGGCACCAGCCTCTCGGTGCTCGAGGCGGACACCGGCGAGCTCGTGCGCACGTTCGAGGTCGGGCACGACGCGTTCGGGACGCTCTCGCCGGACGGAGGCCACCTGGCCGTTTCGACGTTCGACGACGAGACCTTCGGCTACAACCTCAGCGTCTACGACATCGCCACGGGTGAGCTCGCCGACCTCGGTGAGCTGGCTCAAGCCCAGGACCTCGGCTGGACCGCCGCAGGCGACGCGTTCACGGTCTCGCGGGGGAAGCTGACGACCTGCGACCTGGACACCGGCGACTGCACGCAGAACCGCGTAGATCTACCGCAGGACGCCTTCGTCAAGTTCGGCGGTAAGACCTACGAGTCCTGACTCAGCGAAACTTTTCTCTCCTCTCTGTCGATTTCCGTCGGTGACCGGCGACGAACGGGTGAAAGATCCGTTCCGACGAGAGGAATCCCGATGAAGTACGTGCTGATGTTCACCAGCGAGCCGGCCCTGCTTGCCGAGGTCGACCCCGCGAGGGCTGAAGAGGTCTACGGCAAGGTCTACGCCTGGTTCGGCGAGCACCAAGCGGTGTTCGCCGACCAGGGTGCCGAGCTCCAGGGCATCGAGACCGCGACGACCGTCAAGCACGGCGGCGTGGTCGTCGACGGTCCGTTCAACGAGGCCAAGGAGGTCGTCGGCGGGTTCAGCGTGATCGACGTACCTGACATGGACGCGGCGATCGAGCTCGCCAAGTCCTGGCCGCACCTCGAGTTCCCGGGTGTCGGCGTCGAGATCCGGCCGATGGTCGAGGACTACAGCCAGTTCGAATGACCCCAGCATGACTCCGAGCGACGAGCTGCTGGCGACCACGATCCGCGAGGAGTCGGGTCGACTGGTCGCCGCCCTGTACCGCCGCCACGGTGACTTCGACGTCGCCGAGGAGGCGGTGCAGGGCGCGGTCATGGAGGCCCTCACCGTCTGGCGAAGGGACGGTACGCCGGACCGGCCCGGCGCCTGGCTGAACACCGCCGCCCAGCGCAACGCCCAGGACCTGTTCCGCTCCCGCGGCCGGCGGGACCGGGCGACCGGACGGCTCGCGGAGGGCACCTCGACCCTGGACGCAGCCGACGAGTCCGCCACCGACGACCGGTTGTCCCTGCTGTTCGCCTGCTGTCACCCGGCGCTCGCGCCGGAGGCCCGGCTCCCGCTCACCCTCCGCGCCGTCATCGGCCTCACCACTCCTCAGATCGCCCGGGCGTTCCTGGTCAACGAGCAGACGCTGGCCCAGCGGATCGTGCGGGCCAAGCGCAAGATCGTGTCGACCGGCATCGACCTGCGAGTCCCCGACCGCCTCGAGGAGCGGCTGCCCGACGTACTCGCCGTGATCTACCTGATGTTCAACGAGGGCTTCGTCTCCTCGACCGGCCGCACCCAGGACCGCGACCTCGGCGCCGACGCCGTGTGGCTCGCCGGGGTGGTCGCCGCCAGCCTCCCCGAGCAGGCGGAAGCCTGGGGTCTCGCGGCACTCCTCACGATCCAGCACGGCCGGGCCGCCGCGCGGTTCAGCCCCTCCGGCCGGCTGATCCTGCTGCGCGACCAGGACCGCAGCCTGTGGGACCGGGGCGCCGTCGAGCAGGGCACCCACTACCTCGAGCGCGCGGCCACGCTTCGATCCCCCGGCAGCTACCAGCTCCAGGCCGCCATCGCCGCGTGTCATGCGGAGGCCGAGTCCTGGAAGGAGACCGACTGGCTGCAGATCGTCACGTTGTACGGCGTCCTCCTCGAGCAGGACCCGTCGCCGGTGGTGCGGCTCAACGCGGCGATCGCGCTCGCCCAGCTCGGCCCGCGCCAGGCCGCGCACGCTCTCGCCGAGGTCGAGGCGCTCGCCGACCGGCTCGGCGGCTACCACCTTTGGCACGCGACCAGGGCGGAGCTGCTCCGGCTCAACGGTCGCGACCCGGAGGCCGACGAGGCCGACCAGCAAGCGTTGGAGCTCACGACGAACGAGGCCGAGCGCCGCCTGATCCAGACCCGGCTGCGCAAGCACCCTCTCACCGACGGCTCCTGAGAAGACACGAGGACTGACACTTTTCCACAACATGTGAACGTACTTCAGACGCCGTCCGGGCCGCCCTCCAGCAGCTTCACGAACCCGGCCTCGTCGAGCACCGGAACGCCGAGCTCCTCGGCCTTGTCGGCCTTGGAGCCGGCGTTCTCGCCGACCACGACGTAGTCGGTCTTCTTCGACACCGAGCCGGCGGCCTTGCCACCGCGCACGAGGATCGCTTCCTTGGCCGAGTCCCGGGAGAAGTCGACGAGTGAGCCGGTCACCACCACGGACAGCCCCTCGAGCGTGCGCTCGACCGACTCGTCCCGCTCGTCGGCCATCCGTACGCCGGCGGCGTCCCACTTGTCGACGATCTCGACGTGCCAGTCGATCTTGAACCACTCGATCACGGCCTCGGCGATTGTCGGGCCGACGCCCTCCGCGGCGGCGAGATCGGCCTCGGACGCTGCTCGGATCGCTTCCATCGAGCCGAACTCCTGGGCCAGCGCCCGCGCCGCTTTGGGCCCTACGTGCCGGATGGAGAGTGCGACCAGGACCCGCCACAACGGAGCCTTCTCCTTGGCGGTGCGGAGGTTGGCGACCAGGCGCGCGCCGTTGGCCGACAGCTGCGGCCCTTCCTCGCCCTTCTTGGGAGCCCGGGTGAAGAGCGGCGCCGTCAGCAGCTGGGGTTCGTCGAGGTCGAACAGGTCGCCCTCGTTGGCGATCGCCTTCGCGTCGAGCAGAGCCACCGCGGCCTCGTAGCCCAGCCCCTCGATGTCGAAGGCGCCCCGGCCGGCCACGTGGAAGACCCGCTCGCGCACCTGCGCGGGACACACCTCGTGGTTGGGGCAGCGCAGGTCCTTGTCGCCCTCCTTCTGCTGGGCCAGCGGCGTCGCGCAGGACGGGCACTTGGTCGGCATCCGCCAGGGCTTGAGCCCCTTCGGCCGCAGGCCGAGCACCGGTCCGAGGATCTCGGGGATGACGTCGCCGGCCTTGCGCAGGATCACCGTGTCGCCCGGCCGGACGTCCTTGCGCTTGACCTCGTGCGCGTTGTGGAGCGTCGCGTTCTCGACGGTCGAGCCCGCCACCAGCGTCGGCTCCATCACGCCGTAGGGCGTCACACGGCCGGTGCGGCCGACGTTGACCCGAATCTCGAGGAGCTTGGTGTTGACCTCCTCGGGCGGGTACTTGAACGCGATCGCCCACCGCGGGGCGCGGCTCGTGGAGCCGAGCCGGCGCTGCAGGCTGACGTCGTCGACCTTGATCACCACGCCGTCGATGTCGTAGTCGACGAGGTCGTGCCGGTGTTCTCCCGCATGCTCGATGTAGCCCTCGACCTCCTTGAGCGAGTCGAGCACCTTGACCTGGTCGGAGGTGGGCAGACCCCAGGCCTTGAGCGCCGCGTAGCCCTGTGACTGGGCCTTCGGCTCGAAGCCGGTGCGGGCGCCGATCCCGTGGCAGACCATGCCGAGCTCGCGGCTGGCGGTGACCCGCGGGTCCTTCTGCCGCAGCGACCCGGCGGCCGCGTTGCGCGGGTTGGCGAACATCGGCTTGCCGGCGTCGGCCATCGAGGAATTCAGCCGCTCGAACGCATCGGCCGTGAGGAACACCTCGCCGCGCACCTCGAGCAGGTCGGGCACGGGGTACTTCTTGGTGCCGGTCAGCCGGTGCGGGATCGGGTCGATGGTCTTGACGTTGGGAGTGACGTCCTCACCCGTGGTCCCGTCGCCGCGGGTCAGCGCCCGGGTGAGCCGGCCCTTCTCGTAGAGCAGGTTGATGGCCAGCCCGTCGACCTTCAGCTCGCACAGCAGAGCCGGCGACTCGACCCCGTCACGCCCCAGCCGGGCGTGCCAGGACTCCACCTCTTCGAGGCTGAACGCGTTGTCGAGGCTCTCCATCCGCTGCAGGTGCTCGATCGAGGTGAACTCCGTGGAGACGGCGCCGCCGACCTTCTGGGTGGGCGAGTCGGGCGTCCGCAGCTCCGGGAACTCCTCCTCAAGCTCCTGCAGCCGACGCAGTGTCTTGTCGTACTCGGCGTCGGAGAGCGTGGGGTCGTCCTTGACGAAGTAGCGCCAGCGAGCGTCCTCGATCGTGTCCACCAGCTGCTGGTGCTCATCGCGGGCCTCGGCGGTTGCGGGGGTCGGAGCCGTGTCGGTCACGGGGACATCTTGCCGTAGCCCGCCCCCGGTCCAGACCGCGAATTTATTCGATTTGCAGAGAATGAAACGGATCCGTACTCTGTTCGAAGAAACGAAACCGTATCGTTCTATCACCCAGTTGGAGCCACCATGACCGCCGTCGAGCAAACTCGCCCCAGGGTCGAGGGAGATCGCGAACAGGAGATCCTGGACGCGACCCTCGACGTGCTGGCCGAGGTCGGTTACGACCGGCTCACAATGGACGCCGTCGCCACCGCGGCCCGGGCCTCCAAGGCCACGCTCTACCGTCGCTGGAACAGCAAGGTCAGCCTGATCATCGAGGCGCTGCTCTCCCAGAAGGGCCCCGCCCTCCAGGCCGACACCGGATCGCTCCGCGGGGACCTGCTCGAGACCTTCTGCGGCATGGGCGGCCTGACCGACGAACGACAGATGGCGATCCTGGGCGCGGTCATCACGGCAATCGCCCGGGACGCCGACTTCGCCGAGGCCTGGCGCACGGAGTTCATCGCTCCGAAGGTCGCGATCGGCCGGGCGATCTACGAGCGGGCGCGGGCCCGCGGCGAGGTCCGCAAGGACCTCGATCTCGACCTGATCGCGCCCGCACTGCCCGGCATCATCCTCCACCGGCTCTTCCTCATGGGCCAGACGCCCACCGAGGAAGTGATCACCCAGGTGATCGACCAAGTCATCATCCCCGCCGCTACCAGCGGCATCTCCCAACCGCCCCCCACCAAGAAAGCGGAATCATGACCGACGTTCTCGCAACCGAGGAGGTCGCTCCGGGCAAACAGCCCAAGGAGCTCCACCTCGGATGGGCCCTCGTGCTCATCTCTGTGGCGCAGCTGATGGTGGTGCTGGACGGCACCATCGTCAATATCGCCCTCCCCTACATCCAGGCCGACCTGGGCATCTCCAACGCCAACCTGACCTGGGTGGTCACTGGCTACGCCCTCGCGTTCGGCAGCCTGCTGCTGCTCGGTGGCCGCCTCGGTGACCTCTACGGCCGCCGGCGCATCTTCATCATCGGCCTGACGGTCTTCGGCATCGCCTCACTGCTCGGTGGCCTCGCCACCAGCGAGGGTCTGCTGCTGGCCGCCCGTGGTCTGCAGGGTCTCGGTGCCGCACTCGCGTCGCCGGCCGCCCTCGCGCTGATCGCCACCACCTTCCCGGCCGGACCGCAGCGCAACCGCGCGTTCGCCGTGTACGCCGCCATGTCGGGCGCCGGCGCAGCCGTCGGCCTGATCCTCGGCGGCTGGCTCACCGGCCTCAACGGCGTCGCCGGCCTGGACATCGAGGGCTGGCGGATCACGCTGCTGATCAACACCCCGATCGGCATCGCCGCCGCGCTGCTGGCGCCGCGCTTCCTGCGCGAGTCCGAGCCCCACAAGGGCTGGCTCGACATCCCGGGCGCCGTCACCGGCACCCTGGGTCTGCTCGGCCTGGTCTACGGGTTCAGCCGTGCGGGCAGTGAGGGCTGGGGCGACACCTGGACCCTCGCGAGCCTGATCGCCGGTGCCGTCGTACTCGCCGTGTTCCTCTACATCGAGAGCCGGGTCGAGCACCCGCTGCTGCCCTCGCGGGTCTTCCTGAACCGCACCCGAGCGGCCAGCTTCGGTGCGATGTTCCTGGCGCCGGCAGCGATGTTCGCGATGTTCTACTTCCTGAGCCAGTACATCCAGAACATCATGGGCTACAGCTCTCTCGAGGCGGGCGTCGCGTTCCTGCCGTTCTGCTTCGGCCTGGTGGCCGCTGCCGGGATGGCGTCGAGCCTGATCAACCGGTTCGACCCCCGCTACCTCTCGGGTATCGGCACGATGCTCGCGGCGGCCGGCCTCTTCCTGTTCTCGCGGCTGCCGTTCGACACGACGGCCCCGGTGAACTTCGTCGAGGGCAGCTACGCCAGCGACATCCTGCCGGGCATCCTGTTGATGTCGTTCGGTATGGGCCTGGTGTTCGTGCCGCTGACGCTGACCGCGGTGCACCACCTGCGCGATGAGGACTCCGGCATCGGCTCGGGCGTGCTCAACACCATGCAGCAGGTGGGCGGCGCGCTGGGTCTGGCGGTTCTCTCGACGCTGGCCACGCAGACGTTCACGGACCGCGGCAAGGAGCTCGCAACAGCGGGCGGTCTCGATCCCGTGGCCCAGGGCCAGATCTTCACGGAGGGCGCGACCGATGCCTTCCTGCTGGGAGCGATCATGATGGCTGGCGCTTCGCTGGTCGTCTGGCTGTTCCTGAACGTGAAGCACACCGAGCTGGCGACGGACGGTCCGGAGACCCCGGTACACGTCTAGTCGGTCAGCTCAACGGCGGCCCGGCGGGAGATCTCGATCACCCGCCGGGCCCACGCCTTTGTGGAGCCCGCGAGCCCGCACGAGCCGGAGACGCCCAGCCGTTCCCCCACGGTCGCCGGGTCGAGCCCGAGCATGTCGAGCCAGCGGAGCACCCGCTCCACGACGACCGCCTCGCCGATCTCGGCCTCGGCCGTCGGCACCAGACCCAGGACAACGGTGTCCCCGGCCTCCAACGCCTCGGCCAGTACGTCGTGATCCGCAGGCCCCTGTTGATCCAGGTCCACCGACAGGCCGCGAGCACCGGCGCCACGCAGCAGGTCGAGCGGCGTGCCAGGCGCGCAAGTGTGCACCCACGGCTCGGCGCCCTCGTCGGCGATCGCGGACAGCACCCAGCCGAGCGTGTCCGACGCTTCTGGCTTGTCGACGGTCCGATGACGCCCGAAGCCCGACGCGGTCGGCACCTGGCCGCCGAGGACGCCGGCCAGCGCCGGCTCGTCCACCTGGACGACGAGGCGGTCGACGCCGGGCAGCCGCCGACGTAGGTCATGGATGTGGCCGCGCAGGCCCTCGGCCAACGCCTGGGCCAGGTCGCGTCGGGCGCCGTGGTCCGCCAGGATCCGGTCCCCGCGGGGCCGCTCGACCGTGGCGGCCAGTGTCCACGGCCCGGCCACCTGCACCTTGAAGGCGCCGACGTACCCCTCGGCCGCCTCCTCGAGCGCATCGAGGTCCTGGGCCAGCAGGCTGCGCGCCCGCCGTTGGTCGATGCCGGGAGCGTCGGTGAGCCGCCAGCCGGCGGGCTGCAGGTCGGCGCCGAGGTCGGCGACGATCGCCAGCGCCCGGCCGGTCATCGAGGCCGTGGGTCCGCGGCCGGGCACCTCGGGCAGGTGCGGCAGGTCCGGCAGCTCGGTGAGCAGGAGCTGCACGGCCTCGTCGTAGGCAGGCTGATCGTCCCCGGGCATCGAGCCCACGCCGGTGGCGAAGGTCATCAGGCGGTGGCGGAGATCGTCGCGGAGCCGACCACTCGGGTGCCGTCGTAGACCACGGCGGCCTGTCCCGGCGCGATGCCGTAGGCCGGGTCGAGCAGCTCGATGTCGACGGCGCCGTCGTTCGTGGTCACCACCGCCCGGTGCTCACCGCCGTGCGCTCGCAGCTGGACGGTGCCCTCGAGGCGACCGGGCATGGTGCCGCACCACCGGGGCCTGATCGCCGAGAGCCGACCCACCGCGAGCCGCTCCCGCGGCCCCACGGTGACGGTGCCGGAGACGGGCTCGATGTCGAGCACGAAGCGCGGCTTCCCGTCGGGCGCGGGCCGGCCGATCCGCAGTCCCTTGCGCTGGCCGATCGTGAAGCCGTAGGTGCCCTCGTGCGAGCCGAGCACCTCGCCGGTTGCGTCATCGACGATGTCGCCGCTGAGCTGACGAGCCCGGTCACTCCCCAATCTCTCTGGGAGCTTCTCCCGCAGCCAGCCGGCGTTGTCGCCGTCGGCGACGAAGCAGATGTCGTGGCTGTCGGGCTTGTCGGCGACCAGCAGCCCCCGCTCGGCAGCCTCGGCGCGCACCGCTTCCTTGGTGGTGTCGCCCAAGGGGAACAGCGAGTGCGCGAGCTGGTGCTGGTCGAGCACGCCGAGGACGTAGGACTGGTCCTTGCCATGGTCGATGGCCCGGTGCATCTCGATCAGCCCGTCCGGGCCGGTCCGCAGCCGCGCGTAGTGTCCGGTCGCCACGGCGTCGAAGCCGAGGGCGAGAGCGCGCTCGAGCACGGCCGCGAACTTGATCTTCTCGTTGCAGCGCAGGCACGGGTTGGGCGTCCGCCCGGCGGCGTACTCGTCCATGAAGTCCTCGACGACGTCCTCGTGAAATCGCTCGCTGAGATCCCACACGTAGAACGGGATACCGATCACGTCGGCAGCGCGCCGGGCGTCGTTGCTGTCCTCGATCGTGCAGCAGCCGCGGGCACCCGAGCGGTAGGACTTCGGGTTGCGCGAGAGCGCGAGGTGGATGCCGGTGACGTCGTGGCCCGCCTCGGCCGCCCGGGCCGCGGCTACTGCCGAGTCGACGCCCCCGGACATGGCGGCGAGGACCTTCATTGCGCTCGCGCGCCCCTGGCCCGCTCGACGACCGGCGCGATCTCCCGCACCAGAGCGTCGACGTCCGCGGCCGTGCTGGTGTGGCCCAGGGTGAACCGCAGCGAGTGCCGTGCCGCCTCGTCGGTGCAGCCCATCGCGAGCAGCACATGCGACGGCTGGGGAACGCCGGCAGAGCAGGCGGACCCGGTGGAGCACTCGATGCCGCGGGCGTCGAGCAGCATCAGCAGCGAGTCGCCCTCACAGTCGGGGAAGCCGAGGTGGGCGTTGCCGGGCAGCCGGAGCTCGGGGTCGCCGTGGAGGTGCGCGTCGGGGACCTGCTCGATCACCCGGCGGACCAGGTCGTCGCGCAGCGCGGCCACCTTGGCGGCGTGCGCGGGCTGCTCCTTGACCGAGAGCTCGACGGCGGCCGCGAACGCCGCGATGCCGGGAGTGTCGAGGGTGCCCGAGCGGATGTCGCGCTCCTGACCGCCGCCGTGCGAGATCGGCGTGACGTCCACCTCGCGGCGTACGAGCAGCGCGCCGACGCCGTAGGGGCCGCCGAGCTTGTGGCCGGTCAGGGTCAGCGCGTCGACACCGGAGGCCGCGAAGTCGACGGGTACGGCGCCCACTGCCTGCACCGCGTCGGTGTGCACGGGGATGCCGTGCTCGGCCGCGATCGCGACCACCTCGTCGATCGGCTGGATGGTGCCGACCTCGTTGTTGGCCCACATCACCGAGATCAGCGCGACCGACTCGGGCTCGCGCTCGACCGCCGCACGCAGGGCGTCGACGTCGAGCCGGGCGCGGCTGTCGACCGGCATCAGCTCGACGCGGGCGTCCTCGTGCTCGGCCAGCCACTCGAGCGGGTCGATCACGGCGTGGTGCTCGATAGTGGTCGACAGGATCCGGGTACGACGCGGGTCGGCCGCCCGGCGCGACCAGAAGATGCCCTTGAGCGCGAGGTTGTCGGCGTCGGTGCCGCCCGAGGTGAAGACCACCTCGACCGGACGGCAGTTGAGTGCCTGCGCGATCGTCTCGCGGGACTCCTCGACGACCCGACGGGCGTGCCGGCCGGAGGCGTGCAGCGAGCTCGGGTTGCCCACCTCGGCCAGGTGCGCCGTCATCGCCTCGATCGCCGCCGGCAGCATCGGCGTCGTCGCTGCGTGGTCGAGGTAGACGGTCATGACCGATCTAGCGTACGGGGGAGGTGTGCGCCGGGCGCTAACGTCTCCCAATGGAGACAAGTTCCGTGGACCCCGGCGAGGGCTTTTTCGGAGAGCTTGGTTCCACGGACCGCGAGGCGATCAGGACCCGCTCGCAACGACGTCGATTCCGCGTCGGGTCCCTGCTGATGCACGAGGGGCAGACCGGCACCGAGGTCTTGGTCCTCCTCTCGGGACGGGTCAAGGTGACGTACCTGACGAGGGATGGTCGCGAGATGATTCTCGACTTTCGCGGCGCCGGCGATCTGCTGGGAGAGATGGCGGTGCTCGACGGGAACCCTCGCTCAGGCACCGTCGAGACGATCGAGGACGTCGAAGCACTGGTGCTTCCGGCTGCGGACTTCAGGGCCTTGGTGGCGAGCCGCCCTACCCTCGCCAATCAGCTGTTACAGAACATCATTCGCCGTTTCCGAGACTCGGATCGCAAGGTGGTCGAGTTCGGCGCGTCACACACCATCGGAAGGGTGGCCGCCCGGCTCGTCGAGATGGCTGATCGATTCGGGACGGTCACGGCGGCTGGTCATGTCATCGACCTGCCGATCACGCAGGACGAGCTGGCCGGCTGGACAGGGGCATCGCGGGAGGCGGTGGCGAAGGCCCTGCACTCGCTTCGCGAGCTCGGCCTGATCACCACCGAGCGGCGCCGGTTTACGGTCCTCGATCTGCAGGGCCTGGAACGCCGCTCCCAGTGACCTGAGCCGCGGCGCCGGCCTCCACCTCGACAAGCACCTCGGACGCCTCGCGTTCCGCATCCCGCCAGCCATACCGTCGGGCCGCATTGACAAGGGGAACCAGCAGGCCCTCGGCTCCGCGTGTGTCACCCAGGACCAGGCAGGTTCGGGCCATGGCGAGGTAGGAGTGGTAACCGTCCAGGAACACCGATCCCTCCGGCGCGGTGATCGTGGCGAGGACCCGCTGCCCCCGCGTGAGTGCCACCCTCGAGCCGTGGGCGTCCCCGACGAGCCAGCGCGACCAAGCCAGGTGGCTGGCCGCCCGGAAGGTGCGGTTGGGGCTCTCGGTCTCCTCGGAGTGCTCCAGCGCGGACTCCAGGACGGGAATGGCCTCGGACGCCTTCCCATCGGCGATCAAATGCGATCCGAGGCTGGCCTCCAGCCAGGATGAGAACTCCGGGGTGGTCTGTGCCCCGATCGTGTCCAGCGCCGCGTGCATCGTCGCCACGGCGGCGTGGGGGTCACCGCCGGCGCGGTCGATCCACGAGCGCGCCTCGATGATCATGGCCCGGGCGATCCGGTCGGAGACGAACCGACTGTTGATCTCGGCGGCCTTGCCGATCCGTTCTCGGGCCTGGTCGAGGTCACCGCGAGCAAGCGGCACCGTAGCGGCCTCCATGTAGCCCCACTGGAGCAGGAAGTCGTCGCCGGTTCGTTCGTGTACGTCGATGATCTCGGCCACCGTCCGCTCCAGAAGCTCGAGGTGCCCCAGCTGCAGCGCCGCGAACTTCAGGCAGTCGAGAGCAGCACCCAGCAGTGAATCGACGCCTGTTGCTCGCGCGATGTCGAGTGCTCGGTGCGCAAGGGCGAGCCCGTCGTCGAGCCGGAGTCGATTCAGGTTGATCATCGACATGCGACCGAGCGCGGTGACCTGGGTGGCCGGGTCGCCGAGCTCTGCTGCGATGCGGAAGGACGCTTCGTGGTGACCGAGCGCCTGCTCGTAGCTGTGCGTCCGGGTCAACCAGCCCAGATCGGTGAGCGCACGCATCTCGATCTCTCGGTCACCGATCAGCCGGGAACCGGCCAGCGCGTTCGTGAAGTCGTCCGTCCCACCGGCGTAGTCCCCGTTGACCCCCTTGACCCGTCCCCTGAGCAGGTGCAACTCCGGCAGTTGGGCACGCGTCGCCTCAGGTTCGAGCGTGCCGGCAGCGTCGATCGCGAGGTCGAGCTGGTTCAGTGCCTCGTCCAGGGCGACGACACGCTGCGACGCGATCGCGGCCAGTCGGTAGTGCGTGACGGCCTCGGCCATCTGGCCGGCAGCAGCGTGGTGGCGCGCCAGGACGGCGTGGTGCCCATCCGAGCCTTCCTCGGACAGTTCCTCGATCGCGGACGCGGCCCGCGCGTGCAGGTCGGCCCGTCCACGCCGCAGCATGCTCAGGTAGGCAGTCTCTTGGATCAGCGGGTGGCTGAAGCGGTACTCCGAACCCTCCGCCTCGAACAGCCCGAGACGAGTCAGCTTCGACAATGACTCAGGCGAGAGATCCGCGCCGGCGATCCGGCCGAGAAGGAGGAGGTCGAACTCGCGACCGATCACAGCGGCCGCGTTGAGCAGGTCGCGATCCCACGGCGGGAGCAGGTCGATGCGGGCGAGCACCACCCGCTCGACTGTCTCCGGTACCTCGACGGCCACCTCGTGGTCAAAACTCCAACGCCCCTCCTCCTCCATGATCGCGCCCGTGTCCTGTAGGGAGCGAAGCAGCTCGCGGAGGTAGAACGGGTTGCCTGTTGCTCGCCCCAGCAGGATCGACTCGAGTTCCTCCGGAAGGGTTCCTTCACCGACTAGATCCGAGATCAGGCGCCGCTCTGCATCGCGATCGAGGGCGGACAGTGGCAGCTCATTCGCGCGGCCGGGATGGCCGTCCAGCGTGTTTTCGCGCAACCTCCACGCGGCGCGGTCGTGCTCTGGGCGCATGGCCAGGATCAGCAGCACGGGAACATCGTCACTCAGCTCGGAGATCAACCCCTCGGCCAGGCGCAAGGATGCGGCGTCGGCCCAGTGGAGATCGTCGATGGCAATGGCGACGCGTCCGCGGCCGGCGAGACCGACCACCAGCTCGACAACCACGTCGATCACGGCCCGCTGGAGCGACTCGGCGGAGAGTGCGGCGATGCGCGACTGGGCCTCTCCGGCAGGAACCAACCCCAGGATCATTCCCAGCACTTCGGCGACCTCATCCGCACGCGCCGGTTCCACCAGCTCCGCCACGGCAGCACGCACCTCCGCGGTGGACTCGACCCCCCGCCCGAGGGCCTGCCGCAGGATCTGTCGGAATGGGAGGTAGGGCTCGTCCAAGCCGTAGGACAGGCAGGTTCCCTCGAGCCAGGCCGGCGCCGGGCCGTCGTGGCCGACAGACTCGAACCGCGAGCGGAACTCCCGCATGATGCGCGTCTTGCCGATGCCGGCATGGCCGGTCACGAACACCGTCTGGGCGCGCTTCGCGCTCACATCGGTCACGATCTGGTCGGCGATCGTGAGCTCGTCGTCCCGCCCGACCAACCTGGATCCTGATTCGGCGCCACGCCTCGACGGCTGGGGGTCGAGTCGTGGCGACAGGGCGTGGCGCGCCAGGACCGGTTCCGCCTTGCCCTTGAGTGCCAGCGGGTGCGGGTGACCCCACTCGAACGCGTCGCTGACCAGACGATGGGTCAGCGGGCCGACCAGAACACCGTCCATGCTGGCCGACCCCTCCAGTCGGGCTGCGGTGTTGAGGCAGTCGCCGCTGGCGTCGTACTGGACCTGGCTGCCCGCGCGCACCTCGCCGAGCACGGCGAGGCCCGTCTCGATGCCGACGCGCACATGAAGCTCCGGCACGTCCCAGCGTTGGGCGGCCTCGATGGCGTAGGCGCGCATCTCCCGCACCAGTCGCAGTCCGGCAATCACTGCCCGCTCGGCGTCGTCCTCGTGGGCCGTCGGCGCGCCGAAGAGGCCAAGCACTCCGTCGCCGGCCGTGCCGCGAACGGTTCCGCCGACTCCTTCGATCGCCGCCCCCATGATTGCCAGCGCGCCCCCCGTGAGGTCGCGGAAGTCCTCGGGGTCGAGGCGTTCCCCAAGCTGGGTGGAGCCGGCGAGGTCGGCGAACAGTGCCGTGATGATACGGCGTTCCTCGCGGTGCGTGGTCGGCGAGGGAACTACCTCGACGGCCACACCGCAGTACGCGCAGAAGCGTGCTTCCCGTGGAAGCTCCTTGCCACACTGAGGGCAACTCTCGGCTCCCACCCATGGAGCATAGGGCTGAACATCCGGACCCCGCTGCGTGTACGAATACATATGCGGGGTCGCGCACGGGGCCTACGCTCCGAGAATGCCGCGCCGACAAGCAGTCATCTTGTCCCCTCACCTGGACGATGCCGTGCTGTCGTGCTGGCACCTCCTGAGTGGTCGCGACGACGTCGCAGTGATCAACGTGTTCGCGGGCACCCCGCCACCCGGATCGGGCCCCACCTGGTGGGACCGGTTATCGGGTGCGACGGACTCGGTCTTGAGGATGGAGGAGCGGCGAGCCGAGGATCGTGAGGCCTTCGCGATCGCAGGACGCTCCGCGATCGATCTCGACTTCCTCGATGACCAGTACGAGCCGACCAACCAGCCGATCGAGGCGATCGTCTCGCGGCTGCGAGAGCTCATCGACCCGCGAGCCGTCGTCTACGCACCGGCAGCGCTCGGTGAGCACCGTGACCACGAAAGTGTCCGGAACGCGGCGCTCGAGCTGGCCGCCTCCGGGCAACGCGTTCGTCTCTACGCCGATCACCCCCATGCGGTGCAGCGGGGATGGCCCACGTGGATCGACGGGACCGAGACTGAGACCGGCCGCGACGTGGCTGCGCACTGGGACCGACGGCTGAGCGACGCAGGAGTTGAGCAGCCCCCGCAACCGGCCGTCCATCACCTGAGCGCCGCCGAGCAGAAGCGGAAGCTGCGTGCCGTCTCGGCGTACCGCACCCAGATCCGTGCTCTCGGGTCGACCTTCGGCGAGATCGAGGGCTTTCCAGCCTTCCCCTACGAGGTCGTCTGGAACGTGTCATGAGTGGGCGAGCCTCCGCGGTGGTCCCGGCCGCGACGGCAGAACAGACGCGCGCGATGTACCCCAACAGCGAGGGCTACATCGAACGCGACGGCGTGCGCATCTTCTACGAGGTCTACGGCAGCGGCGATCCCACGATCCTGTTCTGCCCTACCTGGACGCTCGTGCACTCGCGAGTGTGGAAGATGCAGATCCCGTACCTCGCTCGGCACCATCGGGTCATCGTCTTCGATCCGCGAGGCAACGGCCGTAGCGACCGTCCCCAAATCCTCGAGGCGTACGCCGAGCGAGAGTTCGCTCAGGACGCGGTCGACGTGTTGGACGCGACCGGCACCGAGCAGGCGATCGTCGTCGGTCTCTCCCGCGGTACCCAACGCTCTTTGCTGCTCGCTGCCGAGCATCCCGAGCGCGTCATCGGCTTGGTGCTGATCGGTCCATCGTTCCCGGCCGCCTTGACCTGGGCCTCCCTGCGCTGGCGGATCATGGCGAATCCACGGCTCACACCGCTCTTCCTCCGCGCGCCGATCAGCACCCGAGGCTGGGCGAAGTTCAACGCCTCACACATTCGGAACGACTACCGCGACTTCGTCGAGTGGTTCTGCGGACTCGCGACTCGCGAGAAGCACACCACGAAGGGCTACGACGACATGGTCGATTGGGCCATGGAGACGGACCCCGAGACCCTGATCCTGAGCACCCTCGCCGAGGCGGCCGCCCCGATGACACGTCAGGGCCAGCGGAACCTGGCCCAACGGGTGCAGTGCCCGGTCCTGGTGATCAGCGGTACCGACGACAAGATCACCTCGCACGCCGAAGCGAAGGTCCTCGCCACCATCACCGGCGGTGAACTGCTCGCGATCAGGGGCGGCGACCACGTGCCCGAGGCCCGGCACCCCGTCAAGGTCAACCACGCGATCCGACACTTCGTCACTCCATCCTTCATCCCAGGCGCCCGGGCGCGCCGTCGCCCCGGCCGAGCCCGCGCTCTGTTCGTGTGCTCCCCCATCGGTCTCGGGCACGCGCGGCGTGACGTCGCCATCGCCCAGGAGCTACGGCGCCTGGTGCCAGACCTGCAGATCGACTGGCTGGCTCAGGACCCGGTCACCCGGGTCTTGGAGTCGGAGGGTGAGCGCATCCACCCAGCGAGCGCCCACCTGGCCAGCGAGTCCGGGCACATCGAAGCGGAGTCCGCTGAGCACGACCTGCACGCGTTCCAGGCGATCCGGCGGATGGACGAGATCCTGATGTCCAACTTCATGGTCTTCGACGACCTGGTTCGCGACGAAGGCTACGACCTCTGGGTCGGAGACGAGGCCTGGGAGCTCGACTACCACCTGCACGAGAACCCGCAGCTCAAGTACACCCCGTTCGCCTGGCTCACCGACTTCGTCGGCTGGCTGCCGATGTCCGAGGGTGGCGACCGCGAGAAGTTCCTCACCACTGACTACAACGCCGAGATGGTCGAGCACATCGCCCAGCAACCACAGGTTCGCGACCGCTCCATCTTCGTGGGCAACCCCGATGACGTCGTACCCGGTGGGCTCGGAGCCGGGCTGCCGGACATCCGGGAGTGGACCGAGAAGCACTTCGACTTCACTGGGTACATCACCGGATTCAACCAGTCCGAGCTGGCCGACACGGACCGGCTCCGCGCCGAGCTCGGCTACCTTCCGGAGGAGCGCGTCTGTCTCGTCACCGTCGGCGGGTCCGGCGTCGGTGGACATCTGCTGCGCAAGGTAATGGCTGCATTCCCGGCGGCAAGAGAGCTCGTTCCGGAGCTGCGAATGGTCGTCGTCGCCGGTCCGCGCATCGACCTCACCACGCTTCCCGACTCCGCCGGCCTCGAGGTGCGCGCCTTCGTTCCCGACCTCTACCGACACCTGGCCGCGTGCGACCTCGCCGTCGTCCAGGGCGGCTTGACGACATCCATGGAGCTGACGGCTGCCGGACGCCCGTTCCTCTACTTCCCGCTTCGCCACCACTTCGAGCAAAGCTTCCACGTCAGCCATCGACTCGACCGCTACGGGGCGGGTCGGCGGATGGACTACGACGAGTCCACGCCCGCCTCCATCGCCCAGGCCATCGCCGAGGAGATCGGACGAAAGGTCGACTACCTCCCGGTCGAGACGGACGGAGCCCGCCGGGCAGCAGAGCGCATCGCCGAACTTCTGAACTGAGACTCCACCCCTGATCGCACAGCTGCGGACAGGACCACACCAGCTGCTCGGGAGCATGCTGCGCTAGGAGCACGCCCATGTACCCGATCCTCCGCACGATCTTGTCTCTTCGATCTGCGCGACGACTCGTGCTCGCGATCGGTGTGCTGCTCGGTGGCGCAGGTCTCTCCGTCGCGTGTCTCGGGATCGCCTCCGCCCTCGAAGGCCCGTCGCCCACAGGGCGCGCGCCCGCGGCCACAGGCCCATCGGCCGCGAGCAACCCGTTGGCCTACTCGATCCGAACCAAGTACGCCGCCGATGGGATGAGCGCGTGCGCGGGCGAACGGACGGTGCCGGCGCTCATCGGCGTGCCGAGTCTCGTTGACGTCGGCGGCAATCTGTTGCCCGATGTCTCGGTCACCGTGATCGCAGTTCCCGGCATCGGCGCAGCGCCCACGGTGGCAGAGATCCTGGTGACCAAGCTCCGTCCGGTGCGTGCCCTTGTGGAAGTCATCCTCAGTCCTGACGGCTCCTCCCTCCCTGGCCGTGTCGCGGCTGGACCCGACGGTTGCGAGAGCGGCTTACCAGGGATCTTCTCAGCCACCGTGACGTCGAAAGCCGACAAGCTGACGGTCCTGGCCAACACCGTTGCACCCCCACCGAACCTCACGATCATCGGCGCGGCCTACGACGCCGTCGGCTCCGCCCGGACCAACGCCACGACTGTCGACGCCCGAGTTTCGCCCGTACCACCGTGCGTGA
The DNA here is from genome assembly GCA_963809015.1 of uncultured Actinomycetota bacterium. Lineage (GTDB taxonomy): Bacteria > Actinomycetota > Actinomycetes > Propionibacteriales > Nocardioidaceae > Nocardioides. The sequence goes on along the minus strand of CAWEHX010000007.1, from coordinate 3,639 downwards.
AGGCGCGCATCAACATTGACGGGCCGAGCAGCTACCGCGCCCATGTGGAGACCAACCGACCCACGGACCTGAAGCTGAAATACACCAACGCAGACGGCGCCGACCGCACCGTGGCCGATGCCGGCATCACGACGTTCCCGGGCGAACTCGACCTGACATTCACCGACGAGAAGATCGCCTACACAGCATCGGCTCCGATGAACAAGGTGGACCTGGCGATAGAGTCGGTGACCCCGGGCGAATGGACGAGCCGGATGAACGTGAACCTCACCGGCGTCCCGGCAGCGGCCACGTTGCTCCGACCGAGCCCGACACATCTGACCTTCACCACGCCGACCGGTCCCGGGATCGCGACGACGAGGATCGGTACCGCGGTCCTGACCTTCTCCCAGTTCGACCCGGACCCGGCCTTGGCCGTCGTCGTACCCACGCTGAGTCCGGCCCCGGACCAGTACCTGGTCACGCGTATCGAGCCGCACTTCAACGTGGCGACGGCCAAAGTGCTGGGGCTCTCGCGAGCCGACATCGACTCCGGTGATCCGGTACTGGTCGACGTGAAGCACACCGCAGGCCCGTTCCACGTCGTCGCAGATCTGGTCGGCACCGAGACACGGCACCTGAACGTCGACGTGCTCAACCTGCCGGCGACCGCCAGCGTGACCTACTCGCCGCAAGCCCAGACCTTCACGTACACCGGCTCCGCTGAGATCGGTGAGCTGACCGCGGACGTCACTTCGTCGGTGCCATTCGTTGGAAATGCCGACGAGTCCCACTTGAGAATCTTGGACCTGCCCACCGGCCTCACCGGCCGCCTCGACACGAATGGCAAGACCCTGACCGTGGACATGACGGGCGGCGCCATCGGCACGCTCGAGGTCGGAGTCTCGAGCGGGCTCAACCAGCGACTCATGGATGGCCAACAGGGCCTGCTCCTCGAGGACCACGCCGACACGAGCTACGACGCATTCGTGCGAGTGCTGGGCCTGGAGAAGGCGACCGTCGCCTGGGGAGACACACAGAAGGCCGACCTGGTGCACACCGCCGGTTCGTTCGTGATGCAGATCGAGGCCGACGACATCGATGCCGAGGGGACCGACCTCGACGTCGATGGCCTGATCCAAGACCTTCCGCGCACCGCGTTCGTGTCCTACGGCCCCGGCGCTCCGTCGCTCACGCCCATCCCCGTGGACCCCTCCATCCTGCCCGTGCACGTCGGCGACCTCGACCAGCAGGAGCCCGGACAGGGCGCCGGCAAGTCGTCGTTCGTCTACAAGGGCTCGGCCGTGATCGGCACAGTCGACTTCGACGTGGTGAGCTCGGCTCCGCTCTTCGGACGGGCCACCGAGGCGCATCTCGACGCCACGAGTCTTCCTCGCGGTCTGGTCGTCACGCTCTTCCACAACATCAAGCACGCCGACGTCACGACCGACAACGGCACGCCCGGAGTTCCCGGACGCCTCGGAACGCTCCATCTGGAGGTCTGCTCTCCAGGAGCATGCGACGCGCCGCCCGTCCCGGACCCCAACGGGCCTAGCATCCTGATGCCGCAGCGCGACGGCCTCACAGTCAACGAACTCAGCCAGAGCTACCACGCCAAGATCTCCGTCACAGGGCTGACGGCCCTCGGGCTCGACTGGGGCGACCAGGTCGGTGTCCACCTCGGGCACGACGCCCGGCCCTTCGACATCACCCTGAATCAGGACAAGCCCCGTCCCCCTTCGCCGGGTAGCCCGTTCCGGAAGACGACGCTGGCCGTCGATGACCCCGGCGGGCCCGGCGACCCCTGCCCGCCCGGAGACGTGTGTGACCCGCCCATCGACCCCCCGTGCTCGGACTGGCGAGTCTGCGATCCGGGCGAGGAGCCGACACCGCAGGTCACGTACTACACGACCCACACGGGCGTGACCATCGACGATCTCCCCGCCGACGCGCGAGTGACGTACACCCCCGCCACCCAGCGCATCACGTACAAGGGATCGACCGACATCGCCAGGATCGAGGCCAACCACTGGACGAACGGCAACCCCATCGTCGGGCGAGCGAAGCGCGCCCACCTGGTGCTCGAGGGACTGCCCACCGATCTCGACCTCACCTTCCAGTTCCTCGGCTCGAGGGAGAGGCTCATCATCGATGCCGGCACGAAGTCGGTGGGTCACATCTCACTAGACCTGTTGAGCGACCCCAGCCTTCTGGCGCTTCCGAACATCGCCAGCCACGGTGTCGTCTCGGGGTCGAGCGACGGGGTGATGCTCTGGGACATGAGCGACTTCGACGGCGTGGGCGGGGAGCCGGTGGACGACTTGTTCGCTCTTGTCGTCAAGGTGACCAGGCTGCAGCGATTTGTGTCGACTCTGGACGACCTGAACGCGACCGGCGGCACGGTCCAGGACCGGCGCATCGAACTGAACCGGACGGGCGCCATCATGCCGCTGCTCGTCGACGTCAGGACGTCGAACCCGGCCGGCAATGTGGAACACGACATCAATGGAACGAAGACGTACATATACGACTCGATGTGGGTGAGCTACACCGATCCGCCCGCTCGTCTTGGATTCTGGATCAGGCACACCGCTGGCGACGCGACGAAGTTCGACGTCAGGTCTTGGGGTTCGGCCTCCGGGGGCGAGGTGTACTTCTCCACAGATGTAGGGGCGAAGCTCGATTACCTCGACATCACTGTCTCGCCAGTCCCGGCCGGCGGAGGAACCCTGGAGAACCCTGGCCTGAAGGCCTGCTTCACCCCCGACTCCATGTGGTGCAACGACCCGGCGACCAGGCATGAAGAGGTGACGGGCGCCACGGACGGCGAGATATCCGCTGAGGTCCTGGTCAGCGAACCGGTGTACCTGCAGGTCAACGCCACCCTTCCGGAGACGGACGGCTTCTTCTGCGGGTCGCCACCACTGATCATCACGGCGAGGCTCGACATCAGCCGCGAGCTCTTCTTCTCCAAGGAGGTGGAGGAGGGCAACGCCACGTGCGCTATCGGCGCCGACGACAACGTCTTCATCTTCCTCGACACGAACGGCCACCCGGTCGGCGGCGACGGTTCGCACCCGAATGTCTTCAAGGTGCACGAAAGCGAGAACGGCATGCAGGGCAACCGCCTACTCAACCTGGTTATCCCGCCGGGCCTGCGCGCTTACGGCCGCTTCGTGGAGCTCTACCTCCCCCCCTTCGGGGCTCAAACGGGCGGCCGGATGGTGTGCCCTGCGGGCTTCCAGCTGCAGGAGGACTATGGGATCGACATGCAGAGGAGGGTCTGTCCCGACCCGAGGCTCGACGACGTGACCGTGGTGACGCCGGTCCCGGGCCAGGTCATGAATGGACCAGGCACCTACACACTCCGGTTGACCGGGACGAACTTCGTGCCCTGGCAGCCCCACGCGGCAGGAACGCAGGTGTCCGTCCAGCGAGCAGGCATCACTGGGTGGGAGGACGACCCGGACTTCGATGTGATCAAGGTGGAGTGGGTCGACCTCGATGAACTCATCGTGACCGTGGTCGCGCACCCGGGCGTCGAGGTAGGCGAGAGGCTGATCAAGGTCATCAACCCCGTCGAGTATCCGGAGAAGCAAGCGATCCGGGGCGGGATCAGGGTGGAATGATCGCGCCGCGATGCTGAACCTCGTCGCGCCG
>CAWEHX010000006.1:0-630675 GCA_963809015.1 uncultured Actinomycetota bacterium | reverse complement strand
CAGGGGACGCCGAACTTGTCGACCAGCATCCCGAAGGTGTCGCCCCATGGCGCCTGCTCGAGCGGAACAGTGACCGTGCCGCCGTCGACCAGCGCCTCCCAGTAGCCGCGGAGCACCGCGTCGTCGTCGCCGCTCAGGGAGATCTGGGTCGAGGTGGCGGTCGGCTCACCCATGCCGGGCGCCGCGTCGGCGCCCATGAGGTGCACGCCGTGGTCGCCGGTCAGCTGGGCGTGCATGATCTTGTCGCCCAGCGAGGGGTCGTTGCCGGACATGTCGGGCTGCTCGCCGAAGGTGTTGAGCTCGAGGCTGCCGCCGAAGACGGAGTTGTAGAACTCCAGCGCATCGCGGGCCTTGCCGTCACCGAAGCTGAGGTAGGGGTCGAGCTGAACAGGCATCGTTCCTCCTGCTGGGGTGGGGGATGCCAGCATGCACCCGACCACCGACAGTCAGAAGGTGTGCTCCGGGCCGGGGAAGGAACCGCCCTTGACGTCGGCGTCGAAGTCCTTCGCGGCCTGGAGCAGTACGGCGTGCACGTCGGCGTACTGCTTGACGAACTTGGCCATCCGGCCGTTGGCAGCCCGAACGCGTCCTGCCAGACCAGCACCTGGCCGTCGCAGTCGGCGCCGGCGCCGATGCCGATCGTGGGGATGATGAGCTCCTTGGTGACCTGAGCGGCGACGTCGCCCGGCACCATCTCCATCACCACCGCGAAGGCGCCGGCCTCCTGGATCGCGTGCGCGTCCGCGAGCACCCGGTGGCGGTGTCGCCACGACCCTGGACCCGGTAGCCGCCGAGCGTGTGCTCGGACTGAGGGGTGAACCCGATGTGCGCCATCACGGGAACGCCGCCTTGGGTGAGCCGCTCGATCTGCGGCACCATCTCGACGCCGCCCTCGAGCTTCACGCAATGCGCGCCGCCCTCCTTCATGAAGCGGACGGCGGTGAGGTAGGCCTGCTTCGGGGAGGCCTGGTAGCTCCCGAACGGCAGGTCGCCCACGACCAGTGCGCGCTTCACCGAGCGGCTGACCGCGCGGGTGAGCGGGATCAGCTCGTCGACGGTCACGGGCAGCGAAGTCTCGTTGCCGAACACGTTGTTGGACGCGCTGTCGCCGACGAGCAGCACCTCGATGCCGGCCTCGTCGAACGTCGCCGCGGCGTACTGCTCGTAGGCCGTGAGCATCGAGAACCGTTCACCGCGCTCCTTCATCTCGCGCAGGTGATGGGTGCGCACCCGCTTGACGGGTGTCTGCTGCTGGGCCGGTCCGCTGCCGTAGGGCGCGGTCTCCTCGGGCGTGCTCATGATCGAGCTCCTTGCGGTCATCTCGCGGCTCCCTGATGGAGTCCACGGACTCGCATCCAGGCTAGCCCGGAAACGCCGTACGACGGTCTGTGTCGCTCGTCACGCGGCCTCCTAGGCTGGCCGGCATGACTCGAGACTGGGACCTGCGCGCCGACGAGCTGGCCGCCGAGGCGATCGGGAGCGGCGAGCCGACCGCATGGTTCGACCGCCTGTACGCCGAGGGGCTGGCCGGCGAGATCTCGGTGCCGTGGGACCGTGAGGACCCCAACCCGCAGTTCGCGGCCTGGGCGCAGGAGGTCGGGCTCGACGGCTCCGGCCGGACCGCCGTCGTGGTCGGCTGCGGGCTCGGCGCAGATGCGGAGTTCCTGGCCCGGCTCGGGTTCGAGACGACCGGTTTCGACGTCGCGTCTGCGGCGATCGAGGAGGCCCGGCGCCGGCACCCCGACAGCGGGGTCACCTACCGGGTGGAGGACCTGCTGGACCTGTCGCCCCAGGTGGCGGGCGGGTTCGACCTGGTGGTCGAGATCTTCACGCTCAGGCGCTCCCGGACCCGCCCCGCGACCAGGCGGCCGAGGCCGTGGTGGGACTGGTCCGGCCCGGCGGCCGGCTCGTGGCTGTGGCCTTCCGTGCCGATGGGGCGGAGTCGAGCGACCAGGGTCCGCCGTTCGCCCTCGGCCGCGACTTCATGGAGTCGCTGGGCACGGGCACCCTCGAGCTCGAGCGCCTCGACGAGGTGGAGGGCCCGCGCTGGCTGGCGGAGTACCGCGGAGCTAGGCGGCAGCGTTGGCTGCGGCCTCCATCTCGGCGATCACGATCTTGCGCATCGTGAACATCGCCTCGGTCGCGGCGCGGGCTCGCGTCGGGTCAGGATCGGAGACCAGCTCATAGAGCCGCTGCGGGACGATCTGCCAGGAGAGCCCGAACCGGTCCTTCAGCCATCCGCAGACCGACTCCTCGCCGCCGTCGACGAGCGAGTCCCAGTAGTAGTCGACCTCGGCCTGGTCCCGGCACGTGATGCTGAACGAGATCGACTCGGAGAAGCGGGCGTGCTCCGGGCCGCCGTTGATGCCCCGGAACGTCATCCCGTCGATCGTGAACTCACCGGCCATCACCTTCCCTGACTCGCCCGGGCCCGCGTCGCTGTAGCGGCTCAGGTGCCCGATCGAGGAGTTCGGGAAGATCGAGGTGTAGAAGGTGGCGGCTTCCTCCAGGTTGTCGTCGAACCACAGGCAGGGGCTGATGGAGCTGTTCATGCCCGTTGTGACCGGCCGAGCGGCGCCGACTCATCGGTACGAAGCTCTCGAACCCTAGACTCGAACCGTGGACTTCTACTCGGCGTACGCCCAGGGGTTCGCGCGGGTGGCCGCGTGCACGCTGCCGGTGACGGTCGCCGACCCCGCCGCGAACGCTGCCGCCGTGCTCGCGGAAGCGCAGAAGTGCGACGACGACAACGTCGCGGTGGTGGTGTTCCCCGAGCTGTCTCTGAGCGGCTACGCCATCGACGACCTGTTCATGCAGGACACGTTGCTCGATGCCGTCCACCGCGCGATCCGCGAGATCGCCGAGGCGAGCACCGGGTTGCGACCGGTCCTCGTGGTGGGGGCCCCGCTCGCCCACGGCAACCGGATCTTCAACTGCGCGGTGGTCATCCATCGCGGCCAGGTGCTCGGGGTCTCGCCGAAGTCCTACCTGCCGACGTACCGCGAGTTCTACGAGCGCCGCTGGTTCGCGCCGGGTGACGACCACGCCGGTTCGACCATCGATCTCGGCGGAGTGGAGGTGCCGTTCGGTCCCGACCTCATCTTCGACGTGACGGACGTGCCCGGGCTGCGCCTGCACGTCGAGGTCTGCGAGGACATGTGGGTGCCGGTGCCGCCGAGCGCGTGGGCAGCGCTGTCGGGTGCCACAGTGCTCGCCAACCTCTCCGGCAGCCCGATCACCGTGGCCCGGGCCGAGGACCGCCGGCTGCTGGTGCGCAGCGCAAGCTTCCGGTGCAACGCGGCGTACGTCTTCGCGGCCGCCGGCCAGGGGGAGTCCTCCACCGACCTGTCATGGGACGGCCAGACGATGGTCTACGAGTGCGGGGACCTGCTCGCCGAGACCGAGCGATTCCCCGACGGGCCGCGGATGAGCGTCGCCGACGTCGACCTCGACCGCATCCGCCAAGAGCGCCTGCGGCAGGGCACGTTCGACGACAACCGTCGCGGGCTGGGCGTGCCGGAGTTCCGCACGATCCCCCTGGAGCTCAACCCACCGGCGGGCGACATCGGGCTGCGCCGCAAGGTCGACCGCTACCCGTTCGTGCCCGACGACCCGGCGCGCCTGGCTCTCGACTGTTACGAGGCCTACAACATCCAGGTCTCCGCCCTCGAGCAGCGGCTCGACGCGATCGGCCAGCCGAAGATCATCATCGGCGTCAGCGGTGGCCTCGACTCCACGCACGCGCTGATCGTGGCCGCCAAGGCGATGGACCGGCTGGGTCGCCCGCGGAGCGACATCCACGGGTTCACGCTCCCGGGGTTCGCGACCGGCAAGACGACGAAGGACTACGCGACCCGGCTCTCGACCTCGCTCGGTGTGACGTTCGAGGAGATCGACATCACCGCCGCCGCCGAGCAGATGCTCAAGGACCTCGACCACCCGTTCGCGGAGGGTGAGGAGGTCTACGACATCACCTTCGAGAACGTCCAGGCCGGCCTCCGGACCGACTACCTGTTCCGCCTCGCCAACCACCGTGGCGGCATCGTCCTCGGGACCGGCGACCTCTCCGAGCTCGCGCTCGGCTGGTGCACCTACGGTGTCGGCGACCAGATGTCCCACTACGGCGTCAACGCCGGCGTACCCAAGACGCTGATCCAGCACCTGATCCGCTGGGTGATCGACGACGGCCAGTTCGAGGAGCAGACCAACGAGGTGCTCCGCGAGATCCTCGACCAGGAGATCACCCCCGAGCTGATTCCTTCTCGCGAGGACCAGATCCCGCAGCGCACCGAGGACTCCGTCGGGCCGTACGCCCTCCAGGACTTCACGCTCTTCCACGTGATCCGGCGCGGCTACCGCCCGGCCAAGATCGCCTTCCTCGCCTGGCACGCCTGGCGCGACGAGAACGCGGGCGACTGGCCGCCGGGCTTCCCCGAGGACAGTCGTACGGCGTTCGACCTGGCCACCATCCGGCGCTGGCTGGTGGTGTTCACGGAGCGCTTCTTCGCCAGCCAGTTCAAGCGCTCCGCACTGCCCAACGGACCCAAGGTGAGCTCCGGCGGCACCATGTCCCCGCGCGGTGACTGGCGGATGCCCTCGGACGCGAAGCCGACAGCCTGGCTCGCCGAAATCGAGGCCAACGTCCCGGAGAAGTAGCCGCCACTAGGCTAAGGCCATGGGCAAGCAGGAAGACTTCGTACTCCGGGCGCTCGAGGAGCGTGACGTCCGCTTCGTCCGGCTGTGGTTCACCGACGTCCTGGGCTTCCTGAAGTCGGTCGCGGTGGCGCCTGCCGAGCTCGAGGGCGCGTTCTCCGAGGGCATCGGTTTCGACGGCTCCGCGGTCGAGGGCTTCGCCCGGGTCTACGAGGCCGACATGCTGGCCAAGCCGGACCCCGCGACCTTCCAGATCCTGCCGTGGCGCGGCGAGGGCCCGGCGACGGCCCGGATGTTCTGCGACATCGAGATGCCCGACGGCAGCCCGTCGTACGCCGACCCGCGGTACGTGCTCAAGCGCACGCTGGCCAAGGCGGCCGACAAGGGGTTCACGTTCTACACGCACCCCGAGATCGAGTTCTATCTCTTCAAGGACGCCCCGACCGACGGCACCGATCCGGTCCCGGTCGACCGCAGCGGCTTCTTCGACCACACCGCGCAGTCGATGGGCTCCGACTTCCGCCGCGAGGCGATCACGATGCTGGAGTCGATGGGCATCTCGGTGGAGTTCAGCCACCACGAGGGCGGACCCGGCCAACAGGAGATCGACCTCCGGTACGCCGACGCGCTCACCACCGCCGACAACATCATGACGTTCCGCACGGTGATCCGAGAGGTGGCGCTGAGCCAGGGCATCTGGGCGACGTTCATGCCCAAGCCGTTCACCACCCACCCCGGGTCCGGCATGCACACCCACGTGTCGCTGTTCGAGGGCGACCAGAACGCCTTCTACGAGGCCGGCTCGGAGTACCAGCTGTCCAAGATCGGCCGCGGCTTCACGGCCGGTGTCCTCCACCACGCCCGCGAGATCAGCGTGATCACCAACCAGTGGGTCAACAGCTACAAGCGGATGATGTCCGGCGGCGAGGCCCCGTCGTTCGTCTGCTGGGGCCACAACAACCGCTCCGCCATGGTCCGGGTGCCGATGTACAAGCCACTCAAGGGTCAGTCCACCCGGATCGAGCTGCGCACGGTCGACGCTGCGTGCAACCCCTACCTCGCGTTCGCGGTGATGCTGGCCGCCGGGATGAAGGGGATCGAGGAGGGCTACGACCTGCCACGCGAGGCGGAGGACGATGTCTGGGGCCTCAGCGAGAAGGAGCGGCAGAGTCTCGGCATGGAGCCGCTGCCCAAGAACCTCAACGAGGCGATCGAGATCGCGGAGAAATCCGAGCTCCTGGCCGAGACCCTGGGCGAGCACGTCTTCGACTTCTTCCTGCGCAACAAGCGCGCCGAGTGGGACGAGTACCGCGTCCAGGTCTCCGCCTACGAGCGCGACCGCATGCTGCCGGTGATCTGAGGCCCGTGTCCGGCCCCCGGGTGCTCGTGGTCGAGCACGAGGCCGACTGCCCGCCTGCGCTGTTCGGGACCTGGCTCGAGGACGCGGGCTGCTCCGTCACCGTCTGCCGTCCCTACGTCGGCGACCCGCTACCCACCCTGGAGGAGTACGACGCGCTGCTGGTGCTCGGCGGCCCGATGGCGGCCACCGACGAGCACCCGTGGCTGGCGCCGCTGCGCGATCTCGTCCGCGCCGCAGCTGCGGCGCAAGTGCCCACGCTCGGCATCTGCCTGGGGCACCAGGTCTGCGCGGTCGCGTTCGGCGGCACCGTCGAGCCCAACCCGCGTGGACAGCAGCTCGGGCTGCTCGACGTCGGCTGGACCGAAGCGGCCGCCGACGATCTGCTGCTCGGGCCGGTGAGCACGCCCCGTCGCGCGGTGCAGTGGAACGACGACGTGGTCACCCAACTGCCCGACGGCACCGTCGTACTCGCGCTCACCCCGGAGGGGGAGACCCAGGCAGCACGCTTCGCTCCGACGGTCTGGGGCGTGCAGTGGCACCCCGAGGTCGACCGAGGCGTGCTCGAGGTCTGGGCACGCGACGATGAGGAACGGCACGTGGCGGCGGGCATCGACCAGGAGCGGGTGCTGTCCGACATCGGGGCCGCGGCCGCAGAGCTCGAGAAGGCCTGGCGGCCGCTGGCCGAGCAGCTCGCGTCGCTGGCCGGGAGCCGCCGATGATGCGCCCCGCCACCGGCAAAGGCAACCTGCTGCGGCTGGGCTTCCAGGACACAGACGCCGCGCTGGCCGACCTCCGCGAGTTCGGGCCCGAGGCGGAGGCACTGCTCGCGCCGCTCTCGCAGACCGCCGACCCGGACGCGGCCCTGGCCGGCCTGGTCCGGCTCCGCGAGGCGACCGACGACGGCGACGCGCTCGTCAACGAGCTGATCGACGACGAGGGCACTGCCATGCGGCTCCTCAGCGTGCTCGGCGCCAGCGAGGCCCTCACCGACCACCTCGTGCGGCACCCGGAGCAGTGGCGCGAGCTGAGCGACCCGCTGCTCGGGTCGACCCGCCCGCCCGCGTTCGCCGTACGTGCCGGGCTGGTGCGCGCTGTCGGAGCCGACCCCGACGACGAGCGGCCGACTGCCACTCTCGACCGGGCAGCAGCGGCCGACGCGCTGCGGGTCGAGTATCGCCGGGTGCTGCTCCGGCTCGTCGCCCGCGACCTGGCCCACGGCCTCGGCGTCGACGACGCGGCTGCCGAGCTGGCCGATCTGGCCGCAGGCACCCTCGAGGCGGCGCTGGCGATCGCCCGTCAGGAGGTGGGGGAGTCGGCCGACCTGGTCCGGCTCGCCGTGATCGCCATGGGCAAGTGCGGAGGCCGCGAGCTCAACTACGTCTCCGACGTCGACGTGATTTTCGTGCACGAACCCGCCGAGGGCGCGGACGAGACCGCGGCCGCGCGCGCCGCCACGCAGCTGGCGAGCCAGCTGATGCGGGTCTGCACCAACCCGACCGCCGAAGGGACCCTGTGGGAGGTCGACGCGGCCCTTCGACCCGAGGGCAAGGCGGGGCCGCTGAGCCGCACCCTGGCCAGCCACCGCGGCTACTACGAGCGCTGGGCGAAGACCTGGGAGTTCCAGGCGCTGCTCAAGGCGCGGCCGGTTGCCGGCGACCTGGCCCTCGGTCGGGAGTACGTCGAGCTGGTCTCGCCAATGGTCTGGAGCGCGGCCGAGCGGGAAGGCTTCGTCGCCGACACCCAGGCGATGCGCCGTCGGGTGCTGGAGCACATCCCTGCCCGGGACGCGGACCGCCAGCTCAAGCTCGGCGCCGGCGGGTTGCGGGACGTCGAGTTCGCGGTGCAGCTGCTCCAGCTCGTCCACGGACGAGCCGACCCATCGTTGCGATCCGGCGCCACCCTCTCCGCGCTGGCCGACCTGACCAGGGGTGGGTACGTCGGCCGCGAGGACGGCGAGGCGCTGCACGAGGCCTACGCCTTCCTGCGGACCCTCGAGCACCGGATCCAGCTGCGCCAGCTCCGTCGCCTCCACGTGGTGCCTTCGGACGAGACGGCGCTGCGTCGGCTGGGCCGGAGCATGGGCATGTACAAGGAGTCGGTCGAGGCCCTGGACCGCACCTGGCAGCATCATCGTCGCGAGGTCCGCCGGCTGCACGAGAAGCTGTTCTACCGTCCGCTGCTGGCCGCCGTCGCCCAGATCCCCGGCCCCGAAGTGCGGTTGTCCTCCGAGGCCGCCGGCGACCGGCTGGCCGCCCTCGGGTACGCCGACCCGAAGGCCGCGCTGCGCAACCTCGAGGCGCTCAGCAGCGGGGTGACCCGCACCGCCTCGATCCAGAAGGCGTTGCTGCCGGCGATGCTGCAGTGGCTGGCCGAGGGACCCGACCCGGATGCGGGGCTGTTCGGCTTCCGACGGCTGAGCGAGACCCTCGGCCGCACGCCGTGGTACCTCAAGACCCTCCGCGACGAGGGCCAGGTGGCCGAGCGGCTCGCCCACCTGCTGGCCACCTCGCGGTACGTCACCGACCTGCTCGAGCGCGAGCCGCAGGGCGTCCGGATGCTGGCCGAGGACCTCGTTCCGCTGACCGCCGAGGCGATGACCGAGGAGATGCTGGCCAGTGCCGGCCGACACGAGGACGACGCAGAGACGGCGATCCGCGCGGTGCGCGGGGTGCGCCAGCGCGAGCTGCTACGGATCGGGGCCGGAGACGTGCTCGGCCTGGTCGACGTCGCCGACGTCGGTGTCGGGCTGTCGCGGCTCACCGACGCCACCCTCGAAGCCACTCTTGCGGTCGCCCATCGGGCCGTGCGCGTGCAGCGCAAGTTCGATGCGGCCCCGGCGCGGATCGCGATCGTGGCGATGGGCCGGTACGGCGGGTTTGAGCTCTCCTACGGCTCCGACGCCGACGTGCTGTTCGTCCATGAGGCAGAGGAAGGTGTCGACGCGCACGAGGCGACGTCGTACGCCACCGCCGTGGCCAACGAGCTCCGCCGGATGCTGGCGGCGCCCGGCGGCGACCCGCCATTGGAGGTCGACGCCGACCTGCGTCCGGAGGGCAAGCAGGGTGCGCTGGTCCGCACCCTCGACTCCTACGCCGCCTACTACGCGAAGTGGTCGAAGGTCTGGGAGGCCCAGGCCCTGCTCCGCGCGGACGCCGTCGTCGGCGACCTCGACCTGCGCCGCCGGTTCGAGGAGCTGATCAACCCGCTGCGATTCCCCGAAGCCGGGATCACCGAGGACGACGTGATCGAGGTGCGCCGGATCAAGGGCCGGATCGACCAGGAGCGGATGCCCAAGGGGGCCGATCCCCAGCTGCATCTCAAGCTCGGCCGAGGCGGCCTCGCCGACATCGAGTGGACGATCCAGCTGCTCCAGATGCGGTACGCCGGCCAGGTGCCGGAGCTGCGCACCACGCAGACCCTGGCCGCGCTCGAGGCGGCAACAGCGGCCGACCTCATCACCCGCGACGACGCCGAGATCCTGGCGACCGGTTGGCGAATGGTCAGCCGGATGCGCAACGCGGTGACGCTGGCGCGTGGCAAGAGCGGCGACCAGCTGCCCCGTGACACCCGCGAGCGGGCTGCGGTGGCTACGATCCTCGGCTTCCCGCCGGGCGGCACCGACGAGATGGTCAACGACTACCTGCGGGCGACCCGCCGAGCCCGCGGTGTCGTCGACCGAGTCTTCTGGGAGTGATACGCGAGTAGGTTGGGGGTGCCGGACGTGCTCCGGCGCCACCCCGGTCCCTGGTGGTCTCACCAGCGAAGGTCCGCGATGGCAGTCCCCGAGGACGTCTCGCCGTCGGTGACGGCCCTGCAGGACGTGTGCCGCGGGCTGACCGAGCGCCTTGGCTTCAAGGGCGTGGCGGTCAACCTCACGTCCGGTCGCGGTTCGGCGGGCGTGATTGCGGCGTCGGACGACCACTGCCGGCGGCTCGCGGAGCTACAGTTCAGCGCGGGGGAGGGACCGTGCTACGACGCCGTGCTGCTCACCCGCCCGGTCCTCACGCCCGATCTCTCCGCGGAAGTCGGCCGATGGCCGGGATATGCGTCCGCGGCCATCGAGGCCGGCGTCTCAGGGGTCTTCGCGTTCCCCCTTCAGGTGGGCGCTCTGTGTCTCGGGGTGCTGGACGTGTACGGCGTACGTTCGGGCTCGCTCAGCGAGGAGGAGGTACTGGTAGTGCTGGCTTGTGTGCGCCGCGCAACCGAGATCCTGCTCGACGGCGGGCCGGGATTTGGAGACGCGATCGACAACCGGGCCGAGATCTACCAGGCCCAAGGCATGATCATGGCCGCGCGCGGGGTCGATGCCGCAGACGCGTTGGCCCGGATGCGCGCGCACGCCTTCGCCCGCAACCAGGCTCTACTCGGACTGGCCATGGAGATTCTGGCCGGCCACCAGCTTCTGGAGGACGAATGAGACAGCCTGGTGCGCCTAGACTGCTCAACGGAAGGGGCTGGTCGAGATGATCTCCGCGCAACGTCTGTCACGCGTGTTTGTCGAAGTCGCTGACACGCTGGTCGCCGACTTCGACTTGATCGAGTTCCTGCACAAGCTCGCCGACCACACCGCGGCCGTGAGCGATGCCGCGTCGGTCGGGTTGATGCTCGCCGACGAGAACGGCCAGCTGCACTACATGGCCGCCTCCACCGAGAGCGCTCGGCACCTCGAACTGTTCCAGCTGCAGCACGACGAGGGCCCGTGCCTTGACTGCTTCCGCACCGGCCAGCCGGTGACGATCGCCGATCTGTCGGAGAACGACACCCGATGGCCGGCCTTCACCCCCCGCGCCTGGGAGGCGGGCATCCGCTCCGTACATGCCTTCCCGATGCGACTGCGGAACCGGGTGATCGGCGCCCTGAACGTGTTCGACGAGGACCCGATGCCGTTCCGCTCGGAGGACATCAAGGTGGTGCAGGCGTTGGCTGACGTGGCCACGATCGCGATCATCCAGGAGCGCGCTATCAGCCGCGCGGAGACGTTGACCGAGCAGCTCCAGGGCGCCCTCAACAGTCGGGTGGCGATCGAGCAGGCCAAGGGCATGATTGCGCACCGCCACGGAGTGGACGTCGACGAGGCGTTCGACCGGCTCCGGGCGCACGCCCGCCGCAGCCAGCTGCGCCTGGCCGACCTCGCGCGGGAGATCGTTGCAGGGACGGCCGACATTCCTTCGTCGTAGCGCAGGCACGCCTGTACAGTCGAGAGTGAGCTCGTCGCGTCGTGTGACGAACGTCGTCCCGGACCCTGACGACATCGCTTTGGATGTCGAGGAGACGCCGGTGACCGAGACGCTCACGCCTGCGGCGCAGCAGAACGCCCGGAGTCTCTACACGAATCTGGCGACCGAGATCCGCGACAGCGGACTGCTGGCTCGCCGCTACACGTACTACTGGACCCGGATCGCGGCCACCGTGGGCGCCTTCGCAGGACTGTGGGTCGGCTTCTTCCTCCTCGGGGACTCCTGGCTGCAGCTGATCCTCGCCGGAGCGATGGGCGTGGTCATGACCCAGTTCGGCTTCCTCGGCCACGACGCGGCGCACCGGCAGATGTTCCGGTCCGGGGCCTGGAACACCTGGGCCTCTCGCGCGATGGCCGGTCTGGCCGGCTTGAGCCACGCGTGGTGGCGCGGCAAGCACAACGCGCACCACGCGGCACCCAACCAGGAGACCAAGGATCCGGACATCGCCCCCGGCTACGTCGCGTTCACCCCGGACGCGGTCGACAGCAGGCGGACCGCACTCACCCGATGGCTCGGGCGGCACCAGGGATGGTTCTTCTTCCCGCTGCTGACCCTGGAGGGGCTCAACCTGCACGTATCGAGCGTGCAGCCGGCGTTCGCCAAGGGAACCCCATTCCCGCAGCGGATCGAAGCCGGGCTGGTGGCGGTTCGGCTGGCGGCGTACGTCGCGGTGCTGCTGCTGGTGTTGCCCCTCGGTATGGCGGCGGCCTTCATCGCCGTGCAGTCTGCGATCTTCGGCCTGTGCCTGGGTGGCTCGTTCGCCCCCAACCACACGGGGATGCCGATCGTGCCGCCGACCTCGAAGATCGACTTCCTGCGCCGGCAGGTGCTGATGTCGCGCAACGTCCGCGGCGGGCTGTGGGTGGACTTCGCGCTGGGCGGTCTCAACTACCAGATCGAGCACCACCTGTTCCCGAGCATGCCCCGCCCGAACCTCCGCTACGCCCGGCCGATCGTGCGCGCCTACTGCCTGGAGCACAAGGTGAGCTACGCCGAGGTGGGCCTGTGGGAGGCCTACCGGATCGTCGTGGGCTACCTCAACAACGTCGGGCTGCGGGCGCGCGGGCCGTTCGAGTGCCCGATGGTTTCGCAGCGGCTGATGTTCGAACCGGGAGGTGGCGGCGAATGAACGAGTCGGCGCCACAGGCCGTCTGCACCTGCAGCCCGGAGCACCTCGATGCGGGCGGTTTCGATCCGTGGTGTGAGGTGCACTCGCACAACGAGGTCGACGCCTGAGTCGCCGCAGGTCCCCGGGTTCGACGCCTGGGGCCTGCGGTCAGGGCATCCTGGGTCCATGGAACCCGAGGTCCTTCGCGTCGGCAGCGGCCGCCGGTTGTTGCTGCTGCACAGCGGGTTCTGCACCTGGGTGGAGTTTCGGCGCCTGATCGACCTGCTCGCGTCCGACTTCGAGGTCGTCGCGCCGACCCTGCCCGGCAGCCTGGGCGGCCCGCCGCTCGACGTACGCGCGTCGATGCTGGGGGAGCACGCGGCCTACGTGGAGTCCGTCCTCGATGAGCTGGGGTTGGACGAACCGGTTGATGCGGTCGGGAGCTCATTCGGTGGCGTGCTCTCGCTCGAGCTGCTGGCCCGTGGACGAGCGCGGTCGTCGGTTGCGCTCGCTCCGCCATGGACCGTTGGCGCGTCGCTGGCCTTCTACGGCGCCCTGTTCGCAGGACTGCCGGCGCTCGGCCTGAGCCGACCGCTCTGGCCGAGAACGACGCGATCCGGCACGATCAACGGGCTCTGGTTCCATCAGTCGCGGACCCCGCCGCAGATCGATCCGGCCGATGTCGCGGTGCTCCTGGAGTCGTGGAGCAGGTTTCCGTTCTACCGCGTCGGGGCCAACGCCGGTCGACGCGGCCCGGGGATGCCCGATTTCTCCCAGATCGATCCCACGCGGGCGACCCTGGTCTGGGGCGGCAGGGACTTCATCGTGCCGGAGTGGATGCGGCGGCGGTGGTCAGCTGCCCTCCCGGGGTCGCAGCAGGTGACGCTGGCCGGCTTCCCGCACCAGCCGCACCTTCGTGACCCACAGGTGATCGCCGACCTGATCCGAGACCGGATTGGAGTCGACTAGCTGGCTCAGGCCGGCTGCTCCGGCCCGGCATGCCCGGCGAGGCAGACCCAGCCCCGATGCGCGCGCACCCACACCTGGGCCACCGGCATCCGGGACGTCGTCTCGACGAGTCGCGGACCACGGTGTCGTGGACCGTGCAGAGCAGGATCGCGGTGTCGTCCGCCTGGTTCACGCGCCCATCGTTCCGCTCAGGGTCGCGTAGGGCCAGCCTCGATGAGCCCCTATCCCGGGTTGGCGGGCTGGCGCTTCTGGTCGAACCAGCGGGCCACCACGGACTTCCCTCGGGATCTTCGAGTGGTGCCCCACGAGTGCGCGAGGT
The DNA here is from genome assembly GCA_963809015.1 of uncultured Actinomycetota bacterium. Taxonomy (GTDB): domain Bacteria; phylum Actinomycetota; class Actinomycetes; order Propionibacteriales; family Nocardioidaceae; genus Nocardioides. Next base: position 617,029 of record CAWEHX010000006.1, on the reverse strand, counting down.
GGTCCACGATCTGTAGTCCCCGTCCGGTGAGGTCGTTCACGTCGGCAGTGTTCGGCGCCGGCCAGCCTTCGGCGTCGTCGGAGACGACGAGCTCGACCCGATGAGGACTGGCCAGTATCTCGACCTCGAGCGTGGTTCCGCCTGCGTTGACGGCGTTGGTGACCAGCTCGCTGGTCACGAGTACGACGTCCTCTGCGGCGACATCCGGGGGCAGTCGCGTCGAGGTGAGGTGGGCGATGACGAATGCGCGAGCCTCACGTGGTGCGCTCGCGTCCGCCGCCAGTCTGGCCTTCACGAGTGTGCTCGTCGGAATGCGAGGACGGCGATGTCGTCGGGTGCGTCCGCATGGCGGAGTGTGGTCACGACCTGGGAGACCATGTTCGCGACGGACTCGTCGGCCAGGGGTTCGGCGAGGTCGGCAAGGCGGCGCATTCCGACGTCGATCCCCTCCGAGCGACGCTCGATGAGCCCGTCGGTGTAGAGCAGCAGGGTGGACCCCACGGGCATGGTGACCGTGGCCGGGCGATACGACGAGGGGCCCAAGCCCAGCGGATGGCCCGCGGGTACTTCGAGGTACTCAGAGCCTCCACCGAACACGAGGAGCGGTGGAGGGTGGCCGGCGTTGGCTAACGTGATCTCGCCGGTGCGCGCATTCCCGACTCCCACCGCGGCCGTGATCATGTGCCCGTCGCTGGAGACGTCGAACTGCCGTGAACACTTCTCGAGTGCCTGCTGCGCGCTGTTCCCGTCGACCAAGTAGGCACGCAGGGTGAACCTCGCGCGCGCCATCTCAGCGACCGCGTCGACGCCGCGACCGGAGACGTCACCCACCACGAACGCGAACTGGTCGTTCCCGATGTCGAGGATGCTGTACCAGTCCCCACCGATATCGACGCCTTGGGCACCCGCGACGTACTCGGCGGCGATCTCGAGCTGCGGAATGCTGGGATTCATCTGTGGCAGTAGTGCGCGTTGGAGACGCACGGAGAGCGCGCGCTGCTCTTCGTAGAGCGTGTCAACGCGCTTGTACAGGCCGGTGATGGTCGCCGTGTTGCTCTCGGCCTGGGCTCGGGCACCGACCAGCTTCCGGGCGACGAGGGCCGCCGCGGCTGTGAGGAAGAGTCCGCCGAACAGGAGGATCAGCGGCAGCCGATGGCTCAGGGAGCTCCCGAGGTGGTGATGCGGTGTGGCGACGAGGGTGACCACCGTGTCGCCGAAGGGCACGGTTGTCCGGTACGTGAGTCCGTCCAGGGGCAGCGTGGCTGGGTCGACGTCGGTGGTGGTCATGTCAGCCAGGTCGGTCTCGCTGCCGAGGTAGATGGCGTAATCGAGGTCCGCGAAGGCGACATCGCCGTCCGCCGGCGACCTGCGGTCGGCAGGGATGGCGCTCTCCGCGTAGACGACGAGCCCCGTCGCCGGGTCGGCGACGGCATAGGCGATGTGTGACCGGTCGCCCTTCATGACGCGCTCGACGACGGAGGTCGAGCTGTCGAGCGCACCGTCCAGGAATGCCTGGACCTCGGCGCCGTCCGCATCCATCCAGGGCTTCACGCCGACCGAAGCCACTCGGTCTGCCCCCTGCTGGCCCCGACGCCACAGAGAGGCAGTGACGAACGGCTGCTCCTCGCCACCGACCGATGGGGACATCAATTGCCGGAACGCAGCAGCGTCAGGCTCCGGGCCGCCGGCGACTTGAATCCCGAGTGCCGTCGTCAGTGGCTGTTGGATCACCAGGATGGCCACCGACAGCACCGTGGCCGCCTGGCGCGTCTGGACCTCCAGCAGTCGCTGTTCGGTGTTGCGATCGACCCGGGCGACGGCCCAGCTCGCGAGAAGCGTCAGCACGAAGCCGACGCTGCAGATGATGGCGACGACCCGGACTGGTCGCTTCGCGCCACGAGGCAGAGCGTGAGAAGGCGCCTCGTCTCGATCCCGCTTGGACTCCACTGCAGCGGGGGCAGCGGTCATCTCACGCCGCACCCCAGCTTCGTGCCGTACCCCAGTCATCTCTACTGGTTGATCGCGCGAATGTCGAAGGCGTCGAGAAGCCCGGTGATACGCAACAAGCGGTGGGTAGACGGCCCCACGTTGGTCAGGCTCAACTGAAGCCCGCGCACCATGCTCTCTTTTCGCAGTTGCAACAACGCGCTAAGACCGGTGGAGTCGACGAACGACAAACCATGGAAGTCGATCTCGAGCGAGGAACAGGCCTCGCTGGACCGTCGCGTGACCGTCAGGAACTGCTCGACCGCCGCCAGGTCGAGATCCCCGACAACGCTGACAACGCAGACCCCGTCGTTTCGGACCATCTCGGAGAGCTGAGCCATCACACCGCCTGGACGAGTTGAGGGTCGTGAACCTCTGCGCGCCGAGCCGCACGCCTAGACAACGTGGGGCCTGGGCAGGTGTTACGGCCACCGGGAGAGCGGTTGCCGGCTGGCCGTCTTCACCTCGTGACCACCGTGGGCCTCGAGTGCCTCGCGCAGCAGCCAGACGTGGGCGAGCCGCACGGACTCGGCGCGGTGCGCGTCGAGCCCACCGAAGCTTCGTCGAGTCCACCAGGTCGGTGAACAGGACCGTCACCGTCTTCTGAGGTTCCGTCATGCCCACGTCCCGACGATGGCACGGGTGGGAACCGGTCGGCCATCAGAACCAGTGCCTGCCCTGAAGGCCCACTCAGACCCGCAGCGTGACGTCCTGCCCAGGGTCGAGCCAGGTCACGCGGTCGGCGTACGGCGACGCCTTGATGATCGGCTCGGCGGCGTCGCGGCCCTGCTGGAAGTGCGACCACCCCTCGTAGTGCACGGGTACGACGTGGGTCGGCTGCACCAGCTCGATCAGCTCCGCGCCCTCGCGAGCGTCCATCGTGTAGCGGAACCAGCCGGAGAGGTAGCGGAACCGGACCGAGCCCAGGTGCAGCAGCATCGTCCCGATCTTCAGTCTCGACGCGACCTCACGCAGCTGCGGGTAGAGGACGGTGTCGCCGGTCACCCACAGCTCGCCGTGCTCCTGCCCGGCCCAGGCGAGCGAGAATCCGACGACGGGTCCGGTGATCGGTTCGCTGCCCACGGGTCCGTGCCGGCACGGGGTGGCGGTGATCGTGATCGTCTCCTTGCCCGGCGCCTCCAACGTCGTGGTCTCCCACGCCGCCAGCCCGACGCAATGCGCTCCGAGCTTGGCCGCTGCCTTCTTGGTCGTGAACGTGGTGCCCCAGGTCGGCAGCAGCGCCGCCGCTGACGGGTCCAGGTTGTCGCCATGGTGGTGGTGGCTGACGAGCACGGCATCGATCGGACCCAGGTCTGCGGCAGCGATCGACGGCCCGACGAGCTTGCGCGAGGTCGTACCCCAGCCGAAGAAGTAGCGCTTCCCCGGCGGGTCGAACGTCGGATCGCTCAGGATCCGCCAGCCACCGACCTCGATGAGGGTGGTCGGACCGCCGATGTGGGTGATCTTGGTGTCGGACATGCTCAGCAATCTAGGGCCAAGCCGCGGCGCAACTTGCAGCGTGAGGCAGACTGCGCGGATGACCGCATCTCCATCAGCGAAGTTCGCGCCGGTTGGAGCACTCCGTATCGGCCTCGCGCTGATCTTTGTCGGCGCTTTCCTAGCCTGGGGGCCGCTCGACGACGTACCTCGGTGGATCTGGCTCGCTGTTCTGTTCATCGGCGGGCTGCTCGTGGCCGTCGGCGCCGGGATCAGGATGTTGCGCGAGCCCTAGATCCGGATCAGGTCAGGCGTTGGCGGTGAGCGCGGCGACGACCTTGTTCTGGACGTCCTGCGCGAGGCTGAGCAGCTCGTTCGCGGTGGCGGTGACCTGATCGACGACATCGCTCGGGTCGGGCACGAGATCGGTGACCCTCTCCAAGCCGGGTGCCTTGTCGCGGATCGCGTCTCGCGCGGCTCCGACGACCGCATCGGCTGCGCCGACGGCCTTCGCGACGATGTCTTGGCCCTTGTTGGTCAGGTCGGATACGTCTGGCATGGCTCGCTCCTCGTGCTCGATCTGCTGCATCAAGGGCAACACCTCACGACCGTGCTGCTCAAGAGGGCGGGGACGTGCTTCCGCTCACAGACGCATTGCCGACCGACGCCGGGTTGGTGCTGAGCACCCGGATCGCGAGCTCCGTGGTCGCCTCCACGTTGAGGAAGCCGACCACCTGGCTGACCCGGTCGAGGTCGAGCGGGAGCAGGCCCGGGCTGCCGGGTACGTCGGGGGTCAGCCCGAGGTCGAGGTCGTCGCGACCGGACATCATGCGGACGTTGAAGTCGTAGCGCTCCCTGGCCCCGGGCGCCGTGAGCCGTCGTACGACGTTGGACCCCAGTCGGCGTACGCCGGTCTCCTCGGCCCACCCGTCCAGGGCCGCGATGAGCGCGGCGCCCCCGTTGCGGTCGATGTCGGCCCAGACGGACTGCATGGACCCGGCCTGCTCGAGCAGGACGGCGGCGGTCTTCTCACCGATGCCCGAGACGCCGGGCAGGTTGTCGCTGGCGTCACCCCGCAGGGCGGCGTACTCGAGGTAGCGCTCGGCGGCGACGCCGTACATGGCGTAGAGGCGAGCCGGGTTGAGCAGGGGAGACCCGTTGAGCCCGCCGTCGATCAGGCGCAGCACCTTGGTGTGGTCGCTGATCTGGGCGAACGCGTCCCGGTCGGAGGTGATGATGACGCAGTTCCAGTCGTTGGCGCTCGCCCACGATGCCCCGGAAGCGTTGACGTCGTCTGCCTCGAGCCCAGGAGGAGTGAGGGTGGCCAGACCGAGCGCGTCGAGCAGGGCCCCCGCGCGGTCGAGCTGGTCGACGAGCTCGGGGTCCTTCTCGGTCCGACCCGCCTTGTACTCGGGGTAGATGTCCCTGCGCACCGACGCCGTGCGGTCGTCGAGCCCGAAGATCACGGCGTCCGGAGCGAACCCGTCGATCGCCTCGATGATCTGTCGCAGCATCCCGTGCAGGGCCCAGGCAGGCCGGCCGGAGCGGTCCGTGATCCGCGTGTGTGCGCGGGCATGGTGGTTGCGGTGCAACAGCGAGGGGGCATCGACGACCAGCAGCAGCTTGCGGTCGGGTGGGTCGGTGGGCGTCATGGTGATCGTCGCCAGCGTAAGGCTCCTGATCGCCCAGGCGACCTACTGCGGGTGACCCACTGGCCGGATCCGACCGCCGGCCTCCTCGGGCGCCGCGACACACGCGGCTCGCACCCGGGCCGCGATGTCCTCGGGAAAGGGTGCCGAGCTCCGGCCGACGACGTGCACGCCGAGCACCTCCTCGGTGGCGCACAACGAGCCGTCGACCCACAGCTCGTGCCAGATCCACAGCAGCTTCCCGGTGCCGCCGATGACGGAGGACCTCACCTCGAGGTCGCTGCCGGCAGAGACCTCGTCGAGGTAACGGACGTGCGCCTCGACGGTGTAGAGCGACGCGTCGTTCGCGTCGCGGTACTCCGAGTCCAGGCCGACCACGTCCATCACCGCATCGGTGGCGTGCCCGAAGACCAGCACGTAGTAGGGCTCGGACAGGTGGCCGTTGTAGTCGATCCAGGCGTCTTGGACGGGCTCACGCCAGACGACCGGCTCGATCGTCACGCGCGGCCCAGGGCGCGCAGGACGGCGATCACGCCTCGGTCCCGCTCAGCCACGAGGTCGTCGATGCTGCGGCCGTCCGCCTCCCGCTCGCAGCCGTCGACGACGGCGTCCCGCAGTTCCGGGGTGAGCTCGGCGGCGACGAGGCGGGTCCACGGGGACTGCAGCGACGGGCCGAAGTGGTCGAGCATGTGCGCCATCCCGCCCTGGCCGCCCGCGAGGTGGAAGGTGAGCATCGGGCCGAAGATCGGCCACCGCAGCCCCGGACCGTCGGTGATGGAGAGGTCGATCTGCTCGACGGTGGCCTCACCCGCCGCGACCATGTGCAGCGCCTCTCGCCAGATCGCCTCCTGCAGCCGGTTGGCGATGAAGCCCGGCACCTCGCGGTCCATGGTGATCACGGACTTGCCGATGTGCCGGAAGAAGTCCGAGGTCCACGCGACAGCGTCCGGCGAGGTCTTCTCGCCGCCGACCACCTCGACGAGCGGGATGAGGTACGGCGGGTTGAACGGGTGCCCGACCACGGTGCGTTCGGGATGGGCGCACCGGACCTGCATCTCACTCATGCCGTAGCCGGACGTCGACGACGAGATGACGACGTCCACCGGTGTGACGGCGTCGATGTCGGCCAGCAGCGAGCGCTTGAGCTCGAGGTCCTCGGGAGCGCTCTCCTGGATGAAGTCCGCCGCGGCGCAGGCGGTAGCCAGGTCGTGCTCGACGGTGAGGTGGTCGAGGCTCGCCCCCTCGGCGAGCCCGAGCTCGGTCAACGCGGGCCACGCGGCCTGGACCAGATGTCGCAGTCGTGGCTCGGCGTCCTCTGCCGGGTCCCAGGCGACCACGCGGTAGCCGCGCGCCAGGAAGTACGCCGCCCAGCCGCCGCCGATCACGCCGGCTCCGATGCAGGTGACCGTCCGGACGTCTTCCGGTGCCGGACGGCTCATCGGGGCTTCAGCGCGAGGATCTCGCGGCCCTCGTCGGGAGTCGCCACACGAGCGCCCATGCTCTCCACGATGGTCCGCGCCCGCTCGACGAGCTGCGCGTTGGTCGCCTTGACGCCTTTGGCCAGGTAGAGGTTGTCCTCCAGGCCGACCCGGACGTGCCCGCCGAGCAGCACCGACTGGGCGACCCAGGGCATCTGCATCGGGCCGAGCGCGAACGATGCCCACACGGCGTCCTCAGGCAGCTGGTTGACCATCGCGGCCAGCGTCAGCGGGTCGGCCGGCGCGCCGTACGGGATCCCCATGCAGAGCTGGTACATCGCCGGGGAATCGATCAGGCCTTCCTCCACGAGCGTTTTCGCGAACCACAGGTGACCGGTGTCGAAGATCTCCATCTCGCAGCGGACGCCGAGCTCCTGGATCCTCTTCGCACCCTCGCGGAGCATGTCGGGGGTGCTGACGTAGACCAGGCTGCCCTCGCCGAAGTTGAGGCTGCCGCAGTCGAGCGTGCAGATGTCGGGGAGCAGCTCCTCGACGTGGGGGAGCCGGTCGACACCACTGACCAGGTCGGTGCCGTCGAGGAACGTCGTGGGATCGCTCGGGTCGAGCACCAGGTCGCCGCCCATCCCGGCGGTGGTGTTGACGATGACATCCACGTCGGAGGCCCGGATCCGCTCGACGACCTCGCGGTACAGCGCGACGTCCCTGGACCCCTTCCCGGTCTGCGGATCGCGCACGTGGACGTGGACGATCGTGGCACCGGCACGGGCGGCGGCGATCCCGGACTCGGCGATCTCCTCGGGCGTCACCGGCACGTGCTCGGACCGGCCGACGGTGTCGCCTGCCCCGGTGAGGGCGCAGGTGATCATGACGTTGCGGTTCACGGATGGGTCTCCTTCTCGTGCGGACGTGTGGTCAGCGGCCCTTCCAGACCGGCGTGCGCTTCTCGGCGAAGGCCCGGAAGCCCTCCTGGTTGTCCTCGGAGGTGTAGAGGGTCGCCACGGTCGGGAGCTTGCTCTTCGTGACCAGGTCCATGGCCTCCTGGAACCGGAGCGACTCGGCCACGCGAGCGGTCTCCTTGATCGCCGCGAAGACCAGCGGGGGACCGGAGGCGAGCAGCCTCGCGGTCTCCCAGGCCCGAGCCCGGACCGCCTCCTCGTCGGGCAGCACCTCGTTGACCACCCCCCAGCGCGCCGCCTCCGTCGCCCCCATCCAGCGTCCGGTCAGGAGCAGCTCCATCGCCACGTGGTACGGGATCCGCTTGGGCAGCTTGATCGTCGCCGCGTCGGCGAGGGTGCCTGCATTGATCTCCGGCAGCCCGAACTGGGTCGCCTCCGAGGCGTAGATGAGGTCGCAGGCCAGCGCCAGCTCGAACCCCCCGCCCATCGCCAGGCCGTGGACCGCGGCGATCACGGGCTTGTTGAGGTCGGGCAGCTCCTGGAGGCCGCCGAAACCGCCGACGCCGTAGTCACCGTCGACCGCGTCGCCGCCGGCAGCCGCCTTGAGGTCCCAGCCGGCGCAGAAGAACTTGTCGCCCTCGGTGCGCACGATCGCCACCTTGAGGTCGGGATCGTCGCGGAACGACGCGAAGACCTGCCCCATCTCCCGGCTGGTCGCGAGGTCGATGGCGTTGGCCTTCGGCCGGTCGAGGGTGACCTCGAGTACGCCGTCCTCGCTGCGGGTGCGCACTGCTGATTCCTGGGCGTCGCTCATGTCAGGCTCCCAACGGCCGCAGCAGCGACCGGCTGATGATGTGTCTCTGGATCTCCGAGGTGCCGTCCCAGATCCGCTCGATGCGCGCGTCGCGCCAGATCCGCTCCAGGGGGAGCTCGTCCATCAGCCCCATGCCGCCGTGGATCTGGATCGCCTCGTCGGCGACCATGGCCAACATCTCGGTCGCCTTGAGCTTGGCCATCGCGATGTCGGCATCGGTGGCCGTGCCCTGGTCGCACTTCCACGCGGCGTGCAGCGTCATCAGCTCGGCGGCCTCCAGCTCGGTCGCCATGTCCGCGAGCTTGAAGCCGACACCCTGGAACTTCCCGATCGGCTGGCCGAACTGCTCGCGCGTGGCCGCGTGCTTGATCGAGAGCTCGAGGGCCCGCTCGGCTCGGCCCAGGCAGGACGCCGCGACCTGCAGGCGGGTGTTCCCGAGCCACTCGCCGGCCAGCTCGAACCCCTTGCCCTCCTCTCCGAGAAGCGCGTCGGCACCGACCCGGACGTCGTCGAAGTCGAGGATCGAGTTGGTGTAGCCCCGGTGCGAGACGTTGCGGTAGCCGTCGTGCACCGCCACGCCCGGCGTGTCCAGATCGACCAGGAACATCGACATCTGGGCGCGGCCGGCGTCGTCCCGGTCGGTGACCGCCACCAGGATCACGAAGTCCGCCTCGTCGGCGTGGCTGATGAAGTGCTTGGTCCCCTTGATCCGCCAGCCGTCGCCGTCCCGGGTCGCGGTCGTACGCATGCCGCGCATGTCGGAGCCGGCGCCGGGCTCGGTCATCGCCAGGCAGTCGACCTTCTCGCCGCGCACGCACGGGTAGAGGTACTTCTCGCGCTGGGCCTCGGTGCCGGCCAGCAGGATGTTGGAGGGTCGCGGTACGCCGCAGTAGTGCAGCGCGTAGTTAGCCCGGCCGAGCTCCTTCTCGTAAAGCACCCACGTGACCGTGTCGAGTCCGGCACCTCCGACGTCCTCGGGCATGTTGGCGGCGTACAGACCGGCGGCCAGCGCCTTCGATCGGATGTGGGTGACCAGCTCGGGTCGCAGGACACCGGTGCGCTCCACCTCCTCCTCGTGGGGGTAGAGCTCGCGCTCGACGAACGAGCGCGTCACCTCGACGATGCTGCGCTGCTCGTCGGTCAGTCCGAAGTCCATGCGGCACCTTCTCCAGTGGCTGCCAGTACGGCCGCGGCGGCGCCGCGGCCGGTGCGGACCGCCCCCTCCATGTAGCCGGCGACCCACTGGTCGGAGCCGCAGACGTAGAAGGGTGGCTCGTGGGTGCCGTGCAGGGGCCCGACGGCCTCGACGTCGCCCGGGCGCCAGTTCGTGACGTAGCCCTGCGTCCACGGGTCGGTGCCCCACAACCGGGTCCAGGTCTCCAGTGGCGCGGTCGCCTCCGGCCCGTAGAGCTCTGCGACCTGCGCGAGCGCCTCACGAGTCCGCGTGTCAGGGTCGGCGGCTGCGAAGGCTGCGTACCGCTCGGGCGGGACCAGCGCTGAGAGCACGCCGTGCTGCTGCGGCCAGGTGGAGCCGAGCACCCCCTCGCTCTCGGCCAGCGCGTTCTGGCCGCGGGCCCGCCAGAACGGCTCGTCGTAGGCCGCGACGAACTTGGCCGCCAACGCGTGCCGCTGCCGCCGCAGAGACGTGAGCCGCGCATCGCTCACGCCTTGGATGTCGATGTCCCGGGCCGGGCCCGCCGGCACGGCGAGGACGACCGCGTCGGCGCGGATCTCCTCGCCGTCGCTCGTCTTGACGGCGCTGCCCGCCCGGCCGATCCGGATGCTGCTGACCGGCGTGGAGAGGCGGACGTCGCGCAGTGCGTCGGCCATCGCCAGCGCCACGGTGGCGGAGCCCTCGGCGACCCGCAGGTTCTCCCACTGCTCGACGTCGTAGCTGCCGGTGGTGCCACCCACGACGATCTTGCGGGCGTACGCGAACAGGCTCTGCCGCTCGATCGAGCCGTCGGCGAGGCTCAGGTGCACCAGCTCCCACAGCCGCAGGACGCCGGGCGAGGCTCCGACCTCTCGCAACCAGTCACCGACGCTGAGCCGGTCCAGGCGGCCGAGGTCCGGGCACGACCAGGGATCGTCGGGATCGATGGCGGCGCACACCTTGTCGAGTGCGGCTTCCACGTCGGCATAGGACGTCCGGTCGGTCGAGGTGCACCACGACGGCCAGTCGCCTACGTCGACCGAGTCCGGCACCTGGCGGGTGATCTCGCCCGGCTCCGCGACGTACGACGCGGTGAGCGTCAGCCCGAGCTCCTCCACGAGCCCGAGGTAGCTGGTGTGAGCGTTGCCCACCACCTCGCCACCCAGCTGGACGAGCCGGCCGTCGGCAAGCTGGACCTGCTCGACGCGCCCGCCGACCCGGGGCCGTGCCTCGAGCACCGTGACCTGGGCTCCGCCCGCCTCCAGGTCGCGCGCGGCCGCCAGCCCGGCCAGGCCGGCACCCACGACCACGACGTCCGCACGGCTCATCGGAGCACCACCGTGTGCTCGGGCAGCCAGCCCATCTCCACGCGGTCGCCCTGGTTCCACCGGTCCTCGGCCCGCATCCGCGGGAGGTTCTGCTCGAGGACGGTGAGGGTGAGATCGGGGGCGATCGCGACGACGTACCGAGTGGTGGGGCCGTGGTAGCTGGTGGCCACGATGGTGCCTGGAAGACGGAACATCTCGGGCGTGAGCTCGGTGAGCCAGATCTTCTCGGGACGCACAGTGATGCTGACGGCGTCGCCGTCGGCCGAGCCCCGGTGTTCCGGTGCCGGGATCCGCACTTCCGGGGAAACCGTGACGGAGCCGTCGGACCACGAGCCGCTCATCAAGTTGCTGGTGCCGATGAAGCCAGCCGCGAAGACCGAGGTCGGCCGTTCGTAGACGTCCTCGGGCGTCCCGCACTGCTCGACGACACCGTCGTTCATGATCGCGACTCGGTCACTCATGCTGAGCGCCTCGTCCTGGTCGTGGGTGACGAAGAGGAAGGTGATGCCGACCTCGCGCTGGATGGCCTTGAGCTCGGCCTGCATCGCGTGTCGCAGCTTGAGGTCGAGCGCCGCCAGGGGCTCGTCGAGCAGCAGCACCTTGGGCTCGTTGATCAGGGCGCGGGCCAGAGCGACGCGCTGCCGCTGACCACCGGAGAGCCGGCTCGGCCGCTCCTTCGCGCGGTCGCCGAGCTCCACCAGCTCGAGCATGTCGGCGACGCGCTTGTCGATGGCTGTCTTGTCGATGCCCTTGCGGCGCAGGCCGAACCCGACGTTGCGGCGGACGTCGAGGTGCTCGAACAGGGCGTAGCTCTGGAAGACGGTGTTGACGTCCCGCTTGTGCGGGGGAGTGCTGGTGACGTCCTGCCCGTCCACGAGGATCGTCCCCTCGGTCGGGTCGCTGAAGCCGGCGATCATCCGCAACGTGGTGGTCTTGCCGCAGCCCGACGGGCCGAGCAGGGAGAAGAACTCGCCGCTCGCGATGTCGAGGTCGAGGTGGTCGACCACGGTCGTGCCGCCGAAGACCTTGGTCAGGCCACGCAAGGTGACTGAGGGGGTGCTCACTGGCGCTGTGCTCACTTCTGGCCTCCGGTGATCAGGTCCAGGCTGGACGTCCCGCGGCCGAACAGGCGCGGAACCACCAGCGCGGCCACGATGAGCAGGGCAGAAGCGAGGAGCATGAGGGTGCCGATCGCGTTGATGGCGGGGGAGACCCCGAAGCGGATCGAGGAGTAGACGCGCACCGGCAGCGGCTGGGGCTCGACGCCCGTGGTGAAGAACGCGAGCACGAAGTCGTCGAACACCAGCGCGAACACGAGGAGGCCCGCGCCGAGCAGAGCCGGGGCGAGCATCGGGATGGTGACCAGGCGCAGGGCCTGCGTCGGGGTGCAGCCCAGGTCGCGCGCGGCTTCCTCCACCTCCAGCGCGATGCCTGCCAGCCGGCCGCGCACGATCACCGTGACGTAGGCGATCGAGAACGTGACCTCCGCGAGGATGACCGTGGTCATCGAGAGCTTGAGCCCGATCCCGGTGAACAGCAGCAGGGCCGCGACGCCGGTGACGATCTCGGGTGTCACGAGCGGCAATAGCGTTACCGCCCCGATGATCCGGCCGCGGCGCGACCGGACCCGCTCGAGGCCGAGAGCCAGCATGGTGCCCAGGACGAGCGAGCCGAGCGTCGCGACGGAGGCGATCTTGAGGCTGGCCATCAGGGAGTCGAGCAGAGCGCTGTCGTGCACCAGGGCGTCGTACCACTGCATGCTGAAGCCGGAGAACGACGACAGCGACTTCTTGTCGTTGAAGCTGAACAGCGCGACGGCGAGGATCGGCAGGTAGAGCCAGGCGAAGAACACGACCGTCACCGCCACGGCGAACCGAGGCCTGCGCTCCATCTTGCCCGCCATCACGCCTCACGCGCCTTGGTCGAGGTGGCGCGCAGGTAGGCGACCATCAGCACGGTCAGCGCGACCATCAGTCCCACGGTCAGTGCCGAGCCGAGCGGCCAGTTCTGGCCCTCCATGAACTGCTGCTGCACCAGGTTGCCCAGCATGAAGGTGCTCGCGCCGCCGAGCAGCTGCGCGCTGACGAAGTCGCCGAGAGCAGGCAGGAAGACCAGCAGGATGCCGCCGTACAGACCGGCGCGGGTGGCCGGCAGGGTCACGAAGAAGAACGTGCGTACCGGACCGTGGTAGAGGTCCTTGCCGGCCTCGATGAGCGAGACGTCGAGGCGTTCCAAGGAGGCGTAGATCGGCAGGATCATGAACACGACGTAGCCGTAGACCAGCCCGCCGACGACGGCGTACGACGTGTTGAGGAAGGTGATCCCGTCGCTCAGCCCGACCTCGCGCAGGCCGCTGTTGACCAGGCCGTCGTCGGAGAGCAACGCCTTCCAGGCGTACATCCGAATCAGGTAGCTGGCGAAGAACGGCACCACGATCGCCGCGATCAGGGCGTTCTTGTAGCGACCGCCGTGGAGCGCGATGGCGTACGCGACCGGGTACGCGATGAGCAGGGAGATGACGACCGTCGCGAGGGCGTAGCCCAGCGAGCGCAGGAACAGCTCGAGGTAGACCTCGTTCCACAGCGCCTCGTAGTTCGCCGAGCTGGTGGCGAAGACGGGGAACCCGTCGTTGGTCGTGCGGCCGAACGACAGCAGGACGACGATGGCCATGCTGGAGACGAAGAACGCGACCATCCAGGCGGTCGGCAGCGCGAGCAGCGCGCCCCACAGCTTGGTGCGCTGCGCCGAGCGGGGCGCCGACTGCTGGACCGCCACGTCAGCTCGCCTTCACTTCGGTCCACATCGCCGCGCGGCGCTGGACCTCGTCGGTGTCGAGCAGGCGGAAGACGTTCTCGTTCTCCAGGTCGGAGATCTCGACGTTGCACGCCGGCACGTCCTTGGCCAGGTCGGCGAACGCCGGGAGCGCGTCCTTCACCGGGAACGGGTAGTAGAGGTAGCCCATGTTCTTGATCGCGTTCTCGGGCCTCAACAGGTAGTCGATGAACACCATCGCGGTGCCGGGGTGCTTGGCGTTGGTGGGGATCGCGTAGGCGTCGGAGTTGATCGGCACACCCTCGCTAGGAGCCTGGAAGTCGTATGCGGTCGGGTCGTCGGCAAGCCCGTCCCTGAGGTAGAGGAAGTCGCCGCTCCACATGTGGTGCACCCACGCGTCGCCGCTGAGCATGTTGTTGATGTCATCGGAGGAGTAGGCGCGGAGGTACTCCTTCTGGCTGATGAGCAGGTCCTTCATCTCGTCGAGCTCCGACGGCTCAGCGGTGTTGACGTCGTGACCGAGCAGGAGGGCGGCCATTGCCAGCGCCTCGTCCTGGTCGTCGAGCGTGAAAACGTGGCCGCGGGCCTCCTCGTTCCAGAGGTCCTGCCAGCTGCCGGTCATCGACGACACCTTGTCGGTGCGCCAGCCGATCCCGGTCTTGTAGACGGTGAAGGGGACCGACACCTCGGATCCAGCGTCGTACCAGGGCTCGTTGAAGTACGAGCCGGAGTAGAAGACCTGGTCGGCGTTCTTGAGCTGGGCAGGGTCGATGGAGCGGAGCTTGCCCTCGCGCTTGAGCTTGACGACCCACTTGGCGATCGGGAAGACGATGTCGTACTGGTTGCCGGCTGCGAGCTTCGCGTACATGCCCTCCATCGAGTCGTAGTTGGACTCGATGACGTCGACGCCGTACTCCTCCTTGAAGCCTTTGACGACGCTCGGCGCGAGGTAGTCCGCCCAGTTGAAGTAGATGAGGTCGCCGTCGATCTTCGCCTTCGCCGACGGTGGCAGCGGGGCGTCGGTCGGCGCATCGTCGCGGATGTAGGCGCATCCGGGCAGCGTCATCGACGCCCCCAGCGCCAAGCCCCCGGTCAGTAGGCCCCGCCTCGAGGGACGGGTGACGCCGAGACCGGGGGGCGGGGTCACGCTCCGGCTCCGCCTTCGAGCGCCGCAGGTGCGGGCAGGGGTCCGTCGTGGCCGACCAGGACGCCGACCGCGGTTGCGATCGCGCTTCTCGCCTCCTCCAGACCGAGGATGGGGTCGCCTGCCAGGACCCGGGCGCCCAGCCCGTCGGTGAGCGCTACCGCGGTCTCGGCGATCAGCCTCGGCTCGAGCGGCGTCTCGAAGACGCCGACCTTCAGGCCTTCGCGGACGATGTCGGTGACCGTGACATAGAGGTCCTCGTAGAGCTCCGCCCCGACCTTGGCGAGGTGCGGGTCGCGGATGCAGAGCAGCGCCAGCTCCTGCCACAGCAGCCACTCGGCCGCACGCTGCCGGTCGCTGGGGAGGCATCGATCCAGGAACGACGACAACCGTTCGGCCGGACCTTCGCCTGCACCGTCGAGGGCGCGCTGGTTGAGCTCGGCGGAGGCCTCGTGGGAGTACTTCAGCACCTCTCCGAAGAGGCGCACCTTGGTGTCGAAGTGGTAGTGGAGCAGGCCGGCCGAGACTCCCGCCGTGCGGGCGATCGAGGCCATCCGGACCTGGGCCAGGCCGTCGCGGACGATGCAGTTGGCGGCGGCCACGAGGATCCTGGTGCGCGCTTCCGAGGCAGCCTGCTCGCGCTGGCTCGAACGGGTCGACGACTTGGCTGCCATGGCCTCCGCTAACTTTGACTGTTCAGTCAGTCAGTGATGCTAGGGTTCGGCGCGTGAGGCGTCAAGGATCGCCGGACCGCTCGCTCGAGGCCGTCTTCTCGCCTCGCTCGGTCGCGATCGTGGGCGCCAGCGACAACCCCGCCAAGTGGGGCCACATCATCGCCAGCCGGGCTCTGTCCTCACGTGGCGATCGCACCGTGCTGCTCGTCAACCGCCGTGGCGGTGAGGTGCTCGGGGAGCCGGCGCACCCATCCGCGGTGGCCGCCGCCGCCGCGCACGACCTCCGCGTCGACCTGGCCGTGCTCTGCGTCCCGGCCGAGGGGTTCGTGGCGTCGGTGTCCGACGCGGTCGCTGCCGGGGCCAGGGCGATCGTGGGCATCACCGCCGGACTCTCCGAGTCGGGGGCGGAGGGGGCCAGGCTCGAGGCCGAGGCGCTGGCGATCACTCGGGCCGCCGGAGCGGTACTGGTCGGTCCCAACTGCCTCGGGGTCGTCGACACCACGACCGGCCTTCAGCTGGCGCACGCCGAGCTCCCACCTGGTGACGTGGCAGTGCTCAGCCAGAGCGGCAACCTGGTGCTCGACCTCGCCGGCCTGCTAGCCGACCGTGGACTCGGGGTGTCCCGGTTCGTCTCTCTCGGCAACCAGGCCGATCTCTGCCTGGTCGACTTCCTGCAGGCGTGCGTGTCCCACGAGGGGACCAGAGCCGTCGCCGTCTACACCGAGGACGTCGTCGACGGCCGCGCCTTCCTCGACGCCGCTCGAGCGTTGCGCGACGCCGGCAAGCCGCTGGTCCTGCTGGCCCCCGGCCGCACCGATGCCGCGGTGCGGAGCGCGGCGTCCCACACCGGTTCGCTCACCACGTCATCGATGGTGGTGGACGCCGCCTGCGCGGCGGTGGGTGCGCACCGGGTGGACCACCCGACCCAGATGGCCGACCTGCTGGCGGCCCTGCGGTGGCCCCGGCGGCTGACCGGCCGCCGGGCCGTCGTACTCACCGACGGGGGCGGCCACGGGGCGGTCGCGGCGGACGCGCTGGTCGCGGCCGGGCTCCAGACTCCCGTGCTGACCGGCGCGCTCACGACCGAGCTCGAGACGGCGCTGTGGGCGCAGGCGACGGTCACCAACCCGGTCGACCTCGCCGGCGCGGGGGAGCAGGACGTCGAGCGCTACGCCCGGGCGGTCGAGATCCTGCTGTCCTCCGACCAGGTCGACGGGGTGCTGCTGACGGGCTACTTCGGCAGTTACTCCGCGGACCAGTCCGGCCTCGCCGAGTCGGAGCTGGCTGCCGCGCGGCAGATGAGCAAGGTGGTCAGGGCGCAAGGCAAGGCACTCGTCGTACAGACGATCCACCCCGACAGCCCGTCGAGCCGGGCGCTGCATGCAGCGGGCATCCCCGTGCACCGCGATGTCGACCGCGCGTGCGTGGTGCTCGCCGGCCTCGTCGAACCCGGGTCGGTCGGCCTCGCCGAGCCGCTCCCACCCGCTGCGCTGCCGGTCACCGACACGTCGTACGACGGCGCGCGCGGGTTGTTCGCCGATGCCGGCATCGCGTTCCCGACGGCGAGGTCGGTCACGGATACCGCTCAGCTGGAGGCGGCACTCGAGGAGATGCGCTTCCCGGTCGTCCTCAAGGCGGCAGGTCGGCTGCACAAGTCCGACGACGGCGGAGTGGTCCTGGGCCTCGTCGACGGGGAAGCGGCGCGGGCGGCCTACGACGACCTGGTCGCGAGGCTGGCCCCACCCGCCGTCTTCGTCGAGGAGATGGCTGATCTCGGCGGCGGGGTCGAGCTGATCGTGGGTAGCGTGCGCGACCCGAAGTTCGGGGCGGTGGTCATGGTCGGCCTCGGCGGCGTCTTCGCCGAGGTGCTCGGGGACACCGCCTGCGGCATCGCGCCGGTGTCGGCGGACGCTGCCCGGGAGCTGCTGCTCTCGCTCCGCGGCGCTCCGGTCCTGCTCGGCGCGCGAGGAAGGCCGCCCCTCGACCTGGACGCGCTGGCCGAGGTGGTCGCACGCGTCTCCCTGTTGGCTGCCGCCCACCCTGAACTCCTGGAGCTGGAGCTCAACCCGGTGCTCGCGGGCCCCGACGGCGTACTCGCCCTGGACGCGCGGGTCGTGCTCAGGTGACGTCGCGCAGGTAGCGCTGGTCGAAGCCGTAGACCCAGGAGTCCTTGGCCGGGAAGACGCCGTGGTCGAACGTGCGCGAGGTGACGCCGCGCTGGACGCGCTCGCACGCCTCGCTGTCCTGCCGGGTCACGCGCTCGTTGAACTCCACGACCGGCGACGGGTCGAAGTCGGGGTTGTCGAGTGCCTCGGGGCTGAACAAGTACTCCGTGACCAGCTTGCAGCTCTGCGGGCCGGTCGGGAACACCGCCGTGGCCAGGCAGCTGGACCCGTCGACGTCGAGGAACATCGTGGGGTAGATGCCGGCGCCGTAGTAGGACTCCGGGTCGCCGTCCTTCTTGAAGCCGGGCAGCAGCGGCAGCCTCAGCCGGGGGTCGTCGACGATCGCGGTGCGTCCGTCGGCGAGCGAGACCCCGCCGTCGGTCCGGCCGCTCTCGAAGATGTCGCCCTTCTTGTACGCCGGCACCACGGCCACCAGCTCGGGATGGATCGTCGGGCAGTGCAGGCACTCGTTGTAGTTCTCGAGGACGATCTTCCAGTTGGCCTGGACCTCGTTGACGGTGACCTTGGCGATCCGCAGGTCGGCCAGTCCGAACCGGCCCAGCCCCAGCGGCTCGTCCTGCTGGTCGGCGAGGTGCTCGAGCAGGGGACGCGGCTCCTCACGCGAGAGGTTGACGAAGACGAACCCCTCCCAGACGTCGACATGGACCGGCCAGAGGGAGGTCGATGCGCGGTCGATCTCGTCCTTCTCGATCATCGGGGTGGTCACGAGCGTGCCATCCAGGGCGTAGCCCCAGGCGTGGTAGGGACAGCGCAGGTGGCTGCGCACCTCACCCTGCTCGTCGTCGCAGATCCGGGAGCCACGATGCCGGCAGACGTTGTAGAACGCCCGGATCTGCTCGTCCTTGCCACGCACGACCAGGATGCTCTCGTCGGCGATCTCCACCCGCAGCCACGCGCCGGGACGGGCGACTCGCTCGGCACGTCCGACGTACATCCAGTTGCGGTAGAACACCCGCTCGGTGTCGAGCGCGTAGGTCTCAGCGGAGTGGTACGCCGCCCCGGGAAGCGTCTTCCGAACGTCCGTGGCCATTCGCTAACTGTACGGTCAGTCAGTTACTCCTGTCACTGCGCGCAAAGAAAACCTTCAGGGGCGATGTCGAAGTCGGGGGATGCTGTTCGACGTGGGGGTGAGTCGGCCACCGAGGAGCGGTGGACACCAATGATTGAGGAGCGAGCAATGCCGCGGTTCATGGGTTTCGTCAGGATGGAAGAGGGCATCGGCGCGCCGCCGCAGGCGCTGTTCGATGCGATGGACAAGTACATCGGGGAGCAGGCCGGATCCGGGGCCTTCCTCGACGGCGGTGGCCTGTTCGGCACCGAGGATTCGGTCAACTTCGTGGTCCGCGAGGGTGAGACGACCCGGGTCGACGGCCCCTACGCAGAGGCCAAGGAGGTCGTCGGTGGCTGGTCACTCCTGCAGTACGACAGCCTGGAGGACGCGGTCGCGGCGCAGCAGGAGTTCGCCGAGCTGCACGCCAAGTACTGGCCCGAGTGCAAGATGGTCGCCACGTTGCGACAGGTCGCGGACGAGCCCCCGCAGGCGGACGACGCCTGAAAGACGGCCGGATCCGGCCGTGCGGCCGCCCTAGGGTGGCCGCATGGCCGAGACCACCGCGGACGCCGTCACCGCCACCTGGCGTGATCAGTCCGCGCGGTTGGTCGGTGCCCTGACCCGGATGACCCGGGATCTCGACCTGGCCGAGGACCTCGCGCAGGACGCACTGGTCAGCGCGCTCGAGCACTGGCCGACCAACGGCATCCCTGCGAATCCCGGCGCCTGGCTGATGACCACCGCCAAGCGCCGTGCGGTCGACACCTATCGGCGCACCGACAACCTGCGCCGCAAGACCGAGGAGATGGGTCGCAAGCTGAGGGAGGAGGACGGCATGCCCGACCTCACCGCACAGGTGGACTTCATCGAGGACGACGTCCTCCGGCTGATCTTCCTGTCCTGCCACCCGCAGCTCACTCCGGAGTCGCGGGCCGCGCTGACCCTTCGTCTGGTCGGCGGACTGACGACCGCCGAGATCGCGCGTGCCTTCCTGGCCACCGAGACCACGACCGGCCAACGGATCTCCCGGGCGAAGAAGACGCTCAGCGAGGCCCATGCGGAGTTCGAGCTCCCCGTCGGCGGGGAGCGCACCGCCCGGCTCGACGACGTGATGGCCGTGGTCTACCTGATCTTCAACGAGGGCTACACCGCGACGGCCGGCGACGACTGGATGCGCCCGGAGCTGACCCACGAGGCGATCAGGCTCGCCAGGATGCTCGCCGACCTGATGCCCGACGAGCCGGAGGTGCACGGACTCCAGGCGCTGCTGGAGCTGCAGGCCTCACGCGGCGCTGCCCGCATCGACGCCGAGGGCCGGCCGGTCCTCCTCGATGACCAGGACCGCGGTCTCTGGGACGAGCTGCTGATCCGCCGTGGACTGGCCGCCCTGGCGCGCGCCGAGCAGCTCGCAGCGCGCGGGAAGCCGGTCGGTCGGTACTACCTGCAGGCGGCGATCGCCTCGCGGCACGCCCGCGCCACCACTCCTGGTGACACCGACTGGCGCGCCATCGCGGACCTGTACGACGTGCTGGCCCAGGCCGCACCCGGTCCGGTCGTGGAGGTCAACCGCGCCGTCGCCCGTGGGCGCGCGTCCGGCCCCGATGCCGGACTGGCAGTGCTGGACGACCTACCGGACGGTGCGCTCGCCGGCTCGCACCTGCTCCCCAGCGTTCGCGGTGATCTGCTCGCACGTGCCGGTCGCCACGCCGAAGCGGCTGCGTCGTTCCGTGACGCAGCCTCACTGACCCGCAACGAGAGCGAACAAGCCTTGCTGCTGGACCGCGCTGCGGAGTCCGAGAACGCAGCGACGCGCCCCGGGCCAGCGGATCGGGGCGCGTCGTAACGCTGCGACTGACTACTCGACCAGCGACTCCGAGGTCGCGCGACGGAGGTGCTGGGTCGCGTCGTGAGAGCCAGGTGAAGCGGCCGCTGCCTCGGCGAGCGCCCAGTCGCTCACCGGCGACTGCCACACGTGGTGGGCCAGCGCTCCGAAGACGAGCACCAGGGCGATGACGGACACGTATGACGCGTAGTCGCTGAGCGCGGTCCCGATGAACTCCACGACCAGGAAGGCCCACAGCAGGGCCGGGATCCAGCGCGGTACCACCCGGGAGCGGAACAGGCCGATGCTGAGCAGCAGCAGGCCCAGCACAGTGCCGAGGAGGCCGGCCATGGCGAAGATCATCATCGGCGAGGACTCGAAGTCCTCGATCAGCGCTGCGTACAGCTCGCGGTTGGCGGTGTCCTGCGCCATGCCGAGCGTGATCAGGTTGGCGCCGCCGAAGACGGCGTGACCAAGGGTTCCCACGACGGCGACTGCGCCACCGATGTTGGAGAGCGTCGGCGAGCCCCTCCGGATCAGGTGCGCGATGCCGAGCACGACACCGAGCCAGAAGAGCTGCGAGACGCAGAAGAAGACGGCCGAGACGGTGCCGGACGCTCCCGCCTCGTCGATGGCGTCCAATCGCTCGGCGTAGTCGGCCGGGAACGCCGGCATGGTCAGGGTCCAGATGGCGGAGGTGATCCCGGCAGCGATCATGCTCACTCCGACGGCCGTACGGCGGAAGGTGGCGGTGTCTCTCATGGCTTGCTCCTTGCGAGGGTTGGTGTCTGTCCTGAGCAAACCCGGGCAAGTTGTCGCCCGTCATCGGCGCCGAGTGGTGCGTGCGGTCTCCCGAAGTTGATCCGGCCGTCAACTGCAGGGTGACCACGGGTTCGGCCGGACCGCCCTATCGTGATCATGTGAAGGCGCTCCGACCACCGGTCCTCGACATAGCGCTTGCTGCGGCGATCACCGCGGTCGGACTCGCTGAGATCTGGGTGCCGTTTGTCTCGCGTCAAGCGGATGGGTCCGCCGTCGCCAGCACAGTGGGAACGGTGGTCGCCGGGCTGGCTCTTACCCAGCGCAGGGTGTTCCCGTTGCCGGCCGCGCTCGTGGTGTTGTGGTCCTGGCCGCTGGCCGTCGAGATCGTGCCGATGTACGTGCTGTTCTGGGGTCAGTTCGTCCCGATGGGGATGGCTCTGTACGCGGCGGCACGGTACGGCCGGGGACGAGTCCCCTACTTCGGCGCCGCAGCCGGAGCGCTCACGCTCCTCTACTTCGACTTCTTCGTCGAATCCCTTCAAGAGCCCGGCGAGATCGTCTTCCACTGGGGCGTGTTCACCGTGGTCTGGGTGTTCGGCTACGGGTTGCGCAGGTTCGAATGGCGAGCTCGGGAGTCGACTGCGCGGGCCATCGCCACGGAGGTGGCCGCGGCCGAGCAGGCGATGGCAGCGGTCGCCGAGGAACGCACGCGGATCGCCCGTGAGCTGCATGACATCGTCGCTCACTCGGTGAGCGTGATGGTCGTCCAAGCAGGCGCCGCGGAGCAGGTGGT
Source organism: uncultured Actinomycetota bacterium (assembly GCA_963809015.1). Classification (GTDB taxonomy): domain Bacteria; phylum Actinomycetota; class Actinomycetes; order Propionibacteriales; family Nocardioidaceae; genus Nocardioides. The sequence goes on along the minus strand of CAWEHX010000006.1, from coordinate 595,123 downwards.
CGACGACGACCCAGCGTTCGCGCGGCAGGCGCTCGAGACAATCCGTTCGACGGGCACCTCGGCGCTCGCCGAGATGCGCAAGGTCGTCGCGATGCTCCGCGATGGTGACGAGCCCGGCGCCCTCACGCCGCAGCCGGGGCTGGCGGCCGTGCCTGTGCTCGTGGACGACGCACGAGCTTCGGGCCTTGCCGTCGAGCTCCAGGTGGAGGGAGAGCGTCGCCACCTTCCCGCGGGCCTGGACCTGGCGGCGTACCGGATCGTGCAGGAGGCGCTGACGAACGTACGGCGGCATGCCTCCGCCTCAGCAGTGAGGGTCGAACTCACCTATGGCGAGTCAGACGTCCGGATCGAGGTGGTCGATGACGGGGTCGGCGCTGTGGACCCCTCGGGTGGCCACGGGATAGTCGGGATGCGCGAGCGCGCCGCCCTGTATGGCGGTCAGGTCGAGGCCGCTTCGGTCAACGGCTCCGGCTTTGCTGTCCGAGCCGTGCTGCCGGTAGCGACGGCATGACCGGGCTCCGGGTGGTGGTGGTCGATGACCAGGAGCTCGTCAGGAGTGGGTTCGCGCTGATCCTGGAGCGCGCGGGCATGCTGGTCGTCGGCCAGGCCGGTGATGGAGTCGAGGCCATCGAGGTGGTGCAGGAGACTCACCCCGATGTCGTGCTCATGGACGTGCGGATGCCGCGCCTCGACGGGATCGAGGCGACGCGGCAACTCACGGCTTCGGTGCCGGACACGCGGGTGGTGGCGCTGACGACGTTCGACCTCGACGAGTACGTCTACGCCGCGGTCCGTGCCGGCGCCTGCGGGTTTCTGCTCAAGGACGTCTCGCCCGACGATCTCGTCCACGCGGTCCACGCGGCCGCGGCGGGGGAGACGATCCTGGCTCCTGCACTGACCCGACGCCTTCTGGAGAGGTTCACCTCGGGACCGGAACCGGGCGCAGTGCCGCCCGGGCTCTCTGACGTGACCGAGCGAGAGCTCGAGGTGCTCCGACTCGTAGCGAGGGGCCTGCCGAACGGCTCCATCGGCGAGGAGCTCTACATCTCCGAGGCCACCGTGAAGACCTATGTCTCGCGCCTGCTCACCAAGCTCGGCGTACGCGATCGCGTCCAGCTCGCCGTCCTCGCGTACGAGTCGGGCCTGGTCACGGCCGGTTCGGACTGAGATGCGCGACGACCCGCACCCTGAGGGTGCGGGCCGTCGTACGACGCTCAGATGTCGTAGTAGAGCTCGAACTCGTGCGGGTGCGGGCGTTGCTGCACCGGCGAGATCTCGTGCTCACGCTTGTAGTCGACCCAGGTCTCGATCAGGTCGGGGGTAAACACGTCGCCCACGGTGAGGTAGTCGTGGTCCTCCTCGAGGGCCACGAGAACGTCGTTGAGCGAGGTCGGGACCTGGGCGATCTCGGCCATCTCGTCCGGCGGGAGCTCGTAGATGTCCTTGTCGATCGGGTCGGCCGGCTCGATCTTGTTCTTGATGCCGTCGATGCCCGCGAGCATCAGCGCGGAGAACGCGAGATAAGGGTTCGCCGACGGGTCGGGGAAGCGCGTCTCGATGCGCTTGGCCTTGGGGTTCGAGCCGGTGATCGGGATGCGCACCGATGCGGAGCGGTTCCGCGACGAGTACACCAGGGAGATCGGCGCCTCGAAGCCCGGAACCAGTCGGTGGTAGGAGTTCACGGTGGGGTTGGTGAACGCCAGCAGTGACGGCGCGTGCTTGAGGATGCCGCCGACGTACCAGCGAGCCATGTCGGACAGACCGCCGTACCCGGACTCGTCGTAGAACAGCGGCTCGCCGTCCTTCCAGAGGGACTGGTGGACGTGCATGCCGGAGCCGTTGTCGCCGAAGATCGGCTTCGGCATGAAGGTGACCGACTTGTTGTTGTGCCAGGCCGTGTTCTTGATGATGTACTTGAACTTCATCACGTCGTCGGCGGCCTTGAGCAGCGTGTCGAAGCGGTAGTTGATCTCCGCCTGGCCCGCGGTGCCGACCTCGTGGTGGGCGCGCTCGACGAGCAGGCCCGACGCCTCGAGGTTCTTGACCATCTCGTCGCGCAGGTCGCTGTAGTGGTCGTACGGCGCCACCGGGAAGTAGCCGCCCTTGAACCGGGTCTTGTAACCGAGGTTGTCGCCCTCCTTGCCGGAGTTCCACCAGCCTTCGATCGAGTCGATGTGGAAGTAGCCCTCGTTGGGTCCCGTGGAGTAGCGGACCGAGTCGAAGATGTAGAACTCGGCCTCCGGAGCGAAGAACGCCGTGTCGGCGATACCTGTGGTGCCGAGGTAGGCGAGCGCCTTGCGGGCGATGTTGCGCGGATCGCGCGAGTAGGCCTCGCCGGTGATCGGGTCGTGGATGAAGAAGTCCATCACCAACGTCTTGGCGGTGCGGAACGGGTCGAGGAACGCCGTCGTCGGGTCCGGGAACAGCGCCATGTCGGACTCGTTGATCGCCTGGAACCCCCGGATCGACGAGCCGTCGAAGGCCAGACCGTTGTCGAACACGTCCTGGCCGAAGGACGACACGGGGACGGTGAAGTGCTGCTGGATGCCGGGCAGGTCGCAGAACCGGATGTCGACCATCTCGACGCCCTCGTCCTTGATGTAGGCGAGCACCTCGTCGCTGTTGCTGAACATTCATCCTCCTTGGCCTGGGGCCTTGTGGGCGCAGGCCGGCAAGTGCTGTGCGTGAGGCCCCCGGCGCGACGCTGCGCCGAAGTGCGTTGCCCGCAAACTACGTTCGGGCGGTTTCTCGACCGTATCTGGTTTGTTTCGGGGATGTAACACCTGTCCTGAGGGCGGAAACAGGCGTGGCGGCCTCCGCGTATGTAACACGTTGTTGACCCCCAATTTCGGCCGTCCCGGGGGCCAAAAAGGGTGGTGGACAGCGTGTTACATGGAATGGGCGGCCCCCAGGTCGGCGGTTCGCCCGCCACCTCTAGTCTGGCGCGGTGACCGAGGCCGCCTTCGAGACCGCTTCCTGGCTGCGCCGGGTCCTGGCCCTGATCGTCGATTGGACCGTCTCGACGCTGATCGTCATCGCGCTGGTCGGGCTCGACGAGTACACCGACACCGGCGGCCCGGACCAGTTCCTGGTGCTGGGGGTGTACGTCGTGGAGTCGGCCGTGCTCACCTGGCTGGCCGCCGGATCGTTCGGCAAGCTGGTGACCGGGCTGCGCGTCGTACCCGCGTTCGGGCCGCCGCGGCCGATCAACCCGCTGAAGATCCTGGCGCGTCAGGTTCTGATCGCGCTGGTGATCCCGCCGCTCGTCTTCCGCGGCGACGGCCGCGGGCTGCACGACATGTTCGCGGGCACGGCGACGGTCACGATGCCGACGTTCCGGGGCTTGGTCGGGCGGCCCTGACTCAACGCCCGCGCATCTGCGAGCGCATGCCCTTCATGCTGGTCGGGACCGGGCCCTTGGGCATCGGCACCTTCGGGCGAGCGGCGTCGAGCGCCCGGAGCCGGGCCAGAACGTCGGTCATCTCGGCCGGCTTGACCTGACGGCCGAGCTTCTGGACGTGCCGGACCAGCTTGCTCAGCCGGACCTGGCCCTCTTCCTCGCCGACGTAGATCTCGTGGATCGGGGTATCGGCGGCCACGCGCTCGTGCCGCTTCCGCTCGCTCAGCATCAGCTGGCGCAGCCGGTTGGGGTTGCCCTCACCGACGAGCACGATGCCCGGGGGGCCGACCACCCGGTGCACGAGGTCCTGCTGCTTGTTGAAGCCGACCATCTCTTCGGTCTTCCAGCCACGCTTGAGCATCGTCAGCGCCCGAGCAGCGGCGCCGATCTGACCGTTGAGGCGGTTGTACGCCGCCCGCTGGGCGCGACGGCTGAACACGATCATCATGGCCAGCAGGCCGATCAGCACCCCGCCGATGATCGAGATGACCAGGGCGAACGTCCCGGAGCCGGGCAGGATCCAGAAGATCCCGAAGCCGATCGCGCCGAAGATCAGGAAGGCGCCGAGCATCCACAGCCCGATGACCTTGTCGGACTCCTTGCTCATCCGGTAGGTCTCGACGATCTGCCGGCGTCGGCTCATCTCGGTGGGATCGTCGCTGGCGGGTCCCTTGTCCTTCTTGGCCATGCTGTGGTGCGCCCTCACTGCTCGAGTGGTGAACCTGACCCCTGGATCTGTGGGTCAGGCGGAGGCGCCCTCGCGGGCCTCCATGGCCTGACGGTACAACCGTCCGGCGCGGTACGACGAACGCACGAGCGGCCCTGAGAGCACCCCGGAGAAGCCGATCTGGTCGGCCTCGTCCTTGAGCTCGACGAACTCCTCCGGCTTGACCCACCGCTCCACGGGGTGGTGCCGAGCCGACGGACGGAGGTACTGGGTGATCGTCACGAGCTCGCAGCCGGCGTCGTACAGGTCCTGCAGCGCCTGCGAGACCTCCTCGCGGGTCTCGCCCATGCCGAGGATCAGGTTGGACTTGGTGACCAGCCCGAAGTCGCGGGCCTGGGTCAGCACGTCGAGCGAGCGGTCGTAGCGGAACGCCGGCCGGATCCGCTTGAAGATGCGGGGGACCGTCTCGACGTTGTGCGCGAGCACCTCGGGCCGCGACTCGAACACCTCGCGGAGCAGGTCGGGCTTGCCGTTGAAGTCGGGGATCAGGTTCTCGACGCCGGTGTCGGGGTTGAGCTCGTGGATGACGCGCACGGTCTCGGCGTACAGCCAGGCCCCGCCGTCCTCGAGGTCGTCACGCGCAACGCCGGTGATGGTCGCGTAGCGCAGCTCCATCTTCTGCACCGACTCCGCCACCCGCCGCGGCTCGTCGCGGTCGAGGGGCTGCGGCTTGCCGGTGTCGATCTGGCAGAAGTCGCAGCGCCGGGTGCACTGGTCGCCGCCGATCAGGAACGTCGCCTCGCGGTCCTCCCAACACTCGAAGATGTTGGGACAGCCCGCCTCCTGGCACACGGTGTGCAGTCCCTCGGACTTCACCAACGCCTGGAGCGCGTTGTACTCCGGCCCCATTTTCGCCCGGGTCTTGATCCATTCGGGCTTGCGTTCGATGGGTGTCTCGGCGTTGCGGACCTCGAGCCGCAGCAGCTTGCGGCCTTCGGACGATGGGGCGGTGGTCACGTCGGTCAACTGTACGCGGGGCTCGGTCAGGGGACGTCGCGGCGCCGGTACAGCAGCAGGGACGGTACGCCGGTCGCCAGGAGCAGGCCTCCGAAGTACAGCGACGAGTCAGCTGTGGTGATCTCGACGACGCAGCCCTCCGTGTTGAAGGGGTCCTCGTAGCACTTCTCGTCGTCGTAGTCGGTGATCTCGATGCCGCCCCGGATCAGGGCCCAGCCGTTGTTCTGCGGCTGGAGGCTGATGTGCCCCGGGAAGACGAACACGGTGAACAGGATCGGCACGGCGACGGCCACTGCGAACAGGACGCCCAGCGTCGCCACGGTGCTGCGGAACAGCATGGTCAGCACGTACCCGGCCAGCCCGGCGACGGCGACCAGCAGGGTGGCGCGCAGAGCCTGGCCGTAGACATCGCTCACGATCCCGTCTGGCACCGGGAGGTCGCGCTGGTGGGCGAGGGCCAGCAGGCCGCCCCAGTAGGAGAACAGCACCAGCCCGGAGAGCACGGCGCTGACGCCGAGCACGGCGGCGGCCTTGGCGAGCCACACCCGCACCCGGCGGGACTCGAAGAGGAGCTGGTTGCCCATCGACCCGGTATTCCAGTCGTGGCCGACGAAGGTCGTGCCGACCAGCAGCATCAGCACCGCGAGGACCGCGGCGACTCCGATGCCGGCACCGTCGGCGAGCTGCTGTCGCAGGTCGAGGGGAGTGCGGGTGAGATACCACTCCGCCTGCGGCAGCACCATCTCCTCGCAGAACGGCTGGACATCCTCGTCGGGCGCCAGCCCGTAGTCGTCCGGGGAGCGGAGGCAACGCTTCAGCTCCCGCTGGACGTAGCCCGCCCCGGCCTCCTCGGCCACCATCTGCTCGACGCGCTCTCGCTCCGCGTCGGAGACGGGCCGGGTGTCGTAGGCGACCGCGAAGAAGATCAGGATCGGGACCACGATCGCCGCGACGAGCAGGACCACGACCGCCCGGCGCCAGCGCAGCCGGTTCAGCTCGACCTTCAGCAGCCGGATCATGACTCGCGCCCCAGTCGGTCGTCGGCGGTGAGCTCGAGGAACACCGACTCGAGGTCTCGTCGTACGGGTGTGAGGCCGGTGAGCCAGATGTCCGCCGCGGCTAGCGCGCGGGTCACCTCTGCGGGGCTGTCGGTCGCGACCAGGAGAGCGGTGTCGTCGAGAGTCACCTCCAGCCCGGCAGCGACCAGGGCCGCCTGCGCCGGCCTCGGGTCGGGTACGTCGACGCGGTAGGCGTCGCTACCGCTGACCAGGTCCTCGACGCGGCCGCTGGCGAGCAGGCGGCCGTTGCCGATGATCGTGGCCGACGTACACACCTGCTGCACCTCGGCCAGGATGTGCGAGCTGAGCAAGACGGTCACGCCCTGCTCGCCGAGACCGCGGATCATCTCCCGGATCTCCCGGATCCCCGCCGGGTCCAGGCCGTTGGTCGGCTCGTCGAGGATGAGCAGCTGTGGGTCCTTGAGCAGGGTCGCGGCGATCGCGAGGCGCTGTTTCATGCCCAGCGAGTAGGTCTTGTAGCGGTCCTTCTCCCGGCCGGTCAGCCCGACCGTCTCGAGCGCCCGGGGTACGGCGTCCGCTGGGGCTGCGATCACCCCCGCGAGCAGGCGCAGGTTGCGCTCCCCGGTGAGGTTGGGTGAGAACTTCGGTGACTCGACCACCGCGCCGACCCGGCCGATGACCGCGGGCAGCTCGTGCGGCACCGGTCGCCCGAAGAGCTGCATCGAGCCCGCGGTGGCGTGCGCCAGCCCGAGCAGCATCCGGATCGTGGTGGTCTTGCCCGATCCGTTCGGACCCAGGAAGCCGTGCACTCCGCCGGCGGGCACCGCGAGGTCCAGGCCGTCGACGGCCACCCGGGTGACGCCACGGCGGTTGCGGAACACCTTGCGCAGCCCGGAGGCCTCGATCACGAGGTCTGTCACGCCAGGAGTATCCGTCACCGGCTGCCCTCTCCCCGGATGCCGCGCGGAGCCGTAGCGTCTCGTCATGGTCACCTTCCTTCGCCACAACGCCATCGCGCTGATCGCCCTTCTGGTGGCGGTCGGCGGTACGTCGTACGCAGCGGCACAGCTGCCCAAAAACTCCGTGAAGGCCCCGCAGATCGCGTCGAACGCGGTCCGCAGCGACGAGGTCAAGAACGGCAGCCTCCGCCCGGCCGACCTGAAGCCCGGGACGCTCCCGCAGCGGCTGGACGAGCCGCTCCGGTCGGGCACCACGATCTACGGTTTCATCCACGCCGACTTCGACTCACCAGCGGCGGGTGCCGACTGGCAGGCCTCGGACTCGTTCCCGGTCCAGCTCCCCGGCCAGCCGGGCCAGGGCTTCATCGACGGCGTCTCCCCGGGGGAGACCTGCACGGGGAACGCCGACAACCCCACGGCGCCGCCGAACGTCCTGTGCGTCTACATCAACGGGTCCAACAATCCCGACGCCGGACCCGGAACCCACTTCCTCGGTCGCAACCGGTTCGGCTTCTCGATCAGCTGGACCTCCGCCCAGACGGGCGACACGTACGTCCGGGCGACCTGGGCCTTCACCCAGGGGTGAACCCGCTCCGAGGTGACTCCGACAGCGCCTCCGAACACGGTGTGCATCTATCCCCATGCCGCGATCAATCCGGTTCTGGGCCCGGAAAGTCACTTCATCGAGCCCATCGGCAGGTTCGGGTTCTTCGTCTCCTGGGCATCGTTCGACACCGCGCAGACCTTCTTCTACGGAACCTGGGCATTCACCGAGGGTCCGTAGCTCACCCGCCGGGCCGGACCAGGTCGATGCGGGGCCGCTTCGCCGGGTCGGGGCGGGCGTCGTAGTCCGGCGTCGGGGTGTACGGCGTCCAGTCGAGGTAGTGCGCCAGGTGTCGGTGCACCGACGGCAGCACCTCGTCGACGGTGACCCGTCGCCCGAGCTCCTGGCTGAGCGTGGTGACGCCGGCGTCGGCGATCCCGCAGGGCACGAACCGGTCGTACCAGGCCAGGTCGACGTCGCAGTTGAGCGCGAAGCCGTGCATGGTGACGCCGCGGCTCACCCGGATCCCGAGAGCTGCGACCTTGCGCTCAGGTCCGCGCTCGTCGGTGCGCAGCCACACGCCGCTGCGGCCGGGCACCCGGGCGGTCGTGACGCCGAGGTCGCCGCACACCTGGATGAGTGCCTCCTCGACGCGGCGTACGTAGTCGACCACCTTGACGTGGTCGGGCAGCGGCACGATCGGGTAGCCGACCAGCTGCCCTGGGCCGTGGAAGGTGATCTTGCCGCCACGGTCGACCTCGATGACGGGCGCGCCGCCGGAGTCGAGGGGCCGCTCGTCGGGCAGCGTGCGCTTGCCGGCGGTGTAGACGGGCGGGTGCTCCAGCAGGAGCACGGTGGGTGCCACGTCGCCATCGGCCACCTGCGTGTGCACGTCGCGCTGGAGCTCCCAGGCAGTCACGTAGTCGACCGCGTCGTCGCCGAGACCGACGGTCCGGAACTCCAAGCTGCTCACGGTCACAACGCTACTCGCGTGCCCAGGAACTCCAGCTGCGCGGGGAGCATCCGACGCCAGTACGCCGCGTTGTGCGCGCCCGGCTCGAACGTGCTGGTGAGGTCCGCGTTGTCCGGGAAGCCGTCGACGTACGCCTCGACCTCGCGGTAGAGCGGGTCGCCGGTGCCGCAGTCGACGCGCACCGGGATCCCTGCCAGCTCGTCCTGCTGGTCCATCACCGAGTAGCGCTCGTACTCCGCCTCGTCGGCGAAGCCCTGCTCGCTGGCGTCCGAGGCGTCGCGCCAGACCGCGGGGCTGACCGCGACGACGGCTGCGACCCGCCGGCGGCCGTAGTAGGCGGCCTGGCGCAGGGCGCCGTACCCGCCCATGGACCAGCCCAGCAGCCCGAGCCGGAAATCGTCGCCGACGATCTTCAGCCGGGGAAGGAGCTCCTCGAAGATCATCGCGCCGGCGTCCTCACCGGACGCGCGGCGGTGCCAGTAGCTCGTGCCGCCGTCGACGCTGAGGATCTGGAAGGGCGGTACGCCGCGCGCCACGGCCTGCGCCAGGAACTGAGGCAGCCCGATGCTCGGTCCGAGCACCGTCGTGTGGTCCCAGCCGCGTGCGTGCAGCGAGACGACCAACGGCAGTCCCATCGCCTTCTCTCGACCGGGAGGGCGGATCAGCGACCACCCGGTCTCCTCACCGAGGCGGAGCTCCGATTTGAACGACCCGCTGATGACCGGTCCCGGCTCGATGTCCGGCACCACGCCCGGGTCGCCGTTGAGCCTGAGCAGGTCCTGGAGCTGGGGTCGGCCAGGCAGCGTGCCCTCGAAGATGCCGAGACCGGTCGCCGCGCCGACCCCCGAGGCCAGTGCGCCTCCGGTGAGCAGGGCACGTCGACTCAGCACCCGCCCCAGGTTGCCAGGTGGCTGTGGAGGACTTCGGCAGGGGCACGGTCGATTGGGTAGGAATTGCGAGGTGGGCTTCCGGCGACTGCTCCTTCTCGCGCTGCTGATCCTCGCCTGTACCGGGCTGGGTGTGGGGGTGGTGACGCTCTCGGAGCCCGGCCAGGCGGAGCCGCAGGACCCGGTCCCGGTGGCCACCCCGGTGACGGACGGGCCGGTGGCGCTGCTCCGCGAGTGGGACCGGCGGCGGGCCTCGGCGTGGGCGGCGGGGGAGGTCGGTGACCTGCGGTCGCTCTATGTTCCGAGGTCGACGGCGGGGGAGCGGGATGCCGCGCGCCTGTCGCGATGGCTCGACCAGGGCCTGCGCGTACGCCGACTGGAGACCCAGCTGCTGCGGGTGCGGGTGCTCGCGGAACGACGGGACGCCGTACTACTCGCGGTGACCGACCGGGTCGCTCGCGCGGACCTGACGAGCGGGCTGCGACTTCCCGACGATGCCCCGAGCACGTGGCGGATCCGGATGCGCCGGGTTGCAGGTGAGTGGAGGGTCGCGGCCGTCAGTCGCTGAGCATCGCGGCGAGCACGGCACTGCACGTCACGGTCCTGGAACTCGTAGCCCGCGTCCATGAGCGCGGCGGGCCGGAGGTTGATCGAGCTCAGCACCTCCGGCGCCATCGGCCCCGCGGCGAGGCGCAGGATCGGTGCCGGCGCGGCGAGGAAGGCCTTACGGTTCAGCGCCGTCGCCAGCGCGTCGGTGAACTCCCGGTTGGTGGGTGTCACCGGGCAGCACAGGTTGAACGGGCCGGCCGCGGTCGGGTGGCCGGCGAGGAAGGCGACCGCTCCGACCCAGTCGCGCAGGGAGATCAGCGGTGCGTACTGGCGACCCGATCCCATCCGGGCGCCGAGGCCGAGCTTGAACAGCGGCATCTGAAGCTTGAAGAGCGGGTTGTCCTTGGTGGCGACGGGCGAGGTGCGGAGCACGCAGACCCTCGAGCCGGCGTCGACGGCCGGGGTGGCGGCCTCCTGCCAGGCCTGCGTGACGCCCGTGAGGAACGCGTCGCCGAGGCTCGGCGACTCCTCGGTGACGATCTCGGGGCCGTGGTCGCCGTAGTAGGCGATGCCGTTGCTGACCAGGAACGCCGCGCGGCCGCCCGAGCGGGCGATCGCCTCGGCGAGCACGGTGGTGGTCCGCACCCGACTGCCGACCACCGCCTTCTTCCACTTCGACGAGTGCACGTTGCCGACGAGGGAGACGCCGGCGGTGTTGACGACGACGTCCGCGGACTCCACCACGGCCTGGTCGACGCTGCCTGCGTCCGGGTCCCACTGCGACTCGTGGGCGCCGGTGGCCGGGCGTCGTACGAGCTGGACGACGTCGTGCCCGTCGGCCTGGAACCGCTCGGCGAGCGAGGTGCCCAGGAGTCCGGAGGCGCCGGCCATCACGATGCGCATGTCTCAACCCTGCCAGGCAGCCCCTCACCCGCGCGGACGAGGTCGGGCTCACCCGCGGGGACTACTGCAAACCACTCCTGCGCGTGACGACCGATGACGTCGCATTGCCGAGGCTGGACGTGTCAGCACCCCACTACCCAGGAGTCCTCATGACCACCACCCCGCACCGCAGTCAGCTCATGATCGCCGTCGCGGCCGTCGCCGCGTTCGGCGCGCTCTCGGCGTGCTCGGACTCGGACGGCCCTGCGTCCGCTTCCACACCGGAGAAGTCCGAACCGACCACCATGGAGTTCCTCCTCGACATCGAGGGAGGGGACTTCGACGAGCTGGCCGTCGGCGGAAAGGGCGAGGCAGTCGGCAACCACCACTACGCCGCGATGACGATGCTCGATGACGGAGCCGTCGCCGGCCGGGCGCTCATGGACTGCACGGTGGCAGACCCGACGTACGAAGGTCAGATGTGCACCGGCGTGCTGCTCCTCGACGGTGGCACCCTGACCGTCCAGAACGCGGGCGAGCACAAGTCCATCGAGGGCATCGACCCGGGCGTTGAGGCGTTCGCCGTCACCGGCGGCACCGGCGCATACGCCGGCGCCAGCGGCGAGATGACTGTGGGGGAGGCCGAGGAAGGCCCACTCACGGTCACCCTGCTGCCCCAGACCACGAGCTGACCCGTTTCGACCTTGCCCGTCCACCGACACGCCGACCCCACATCTGGTCCCAACGATCCGGCGAACCACTACATATGGTGCCGAGTGCAGCTGGTTCCGGCCGTCAGCCAGACGGTCGGAGGCAAGAGGGAACCCGGTGTGAGACCGGGACTGCCCCGCAGCGGTGAGTGGGAACGAACGCCGTCAACAGCACTGGGCCAACCCGATGGGGAGACCTGGGAAGCGACGGTCAGTAGGGGTCGAGCGTGTGCCCACGAGTCCGAAGACCTGCCAGCGCGCCGCACCCGTCGGGTGCGGTGGTCCGAGGCCTCGTGGGACGGCCGACGGCTGAGCGCTTGGTGTGTCTGCGCTCCCGTCCCCCTCTCGCGTGATCCCGGACCGTCAGGACCGATCTCGCGAGGAGAGAGAAATGACGGTCACCGAAGTTCCCACCCGCACCTCCATGAGCGTGCGGAAACGCAACGGCGACAGCGAACCCGTCGACGTCAACAAGATCGTGCGGGCGGTCGACCGCGTGTGCGGCGACCTGGACGACGTCGACCCGATGCGGGTCGCCACCCGCACCATCAGCGGCCTGTACGACGGCGCCACGACGGCAGAGCTGGACCGGCTGTCGATCCAGACCGCCGCGGAGATGATCGGCGAGGAGCCGCAGTACTCACGGCTCGCGGCTCGGCTGCTCTCGGGGTACGTCGACAAGGAGGTCCGCAATCAGGGCGTCGCCTCGTTCAGCCAGTCGATCGCGCTGGGTCAGGCCGAGGGTCTGATCGGCGACGAGACCGCGCGGTTCGTCAAGGACAACGCGCGCAAGCTCGACTTCGCGATCGAGGGGGAGGCGGATCATCGGTTCGAGTACTTCGGGCTGCGCACGGTCTACGACCGCTACCTGCTGCGGCATCCGTCGACCCGGCTGGTGATCGAGACGCCTCAGTACTTCCTGCTGCGGGTGGCCTGCGGGCTGGCCCATTCGCCGGGGGAGGCGATCGGGTTCTACCGGCTGATGTCGTCGCTGGCCTACCTGCCGAGCAGCCCGACGCTGTTCAACTCCGGCACCCGGCACACCCAGATGTCGTCGTGCTACCTCGTCGACAGCCCGCGCGACGACCTGGACTCGATCTACTCGCGCTATGCGCAGGTCGCGAAGCTGTCGAAGTTCGCGGGTGGGATCGGGATCGGCTTCTCGCGGGTGCGGTCGCGCGGTGCCCTGATCCGCGGCACCAACGGGCAGTCCAACGGCATCGTGCCGTTCCTGCGGACCCTCGACTCGTCGGTGGCCGCGGTCAACCAGGGCGGCCGCCGCAAGGGCGCGGCGTGCGTCTACCTGGAGCCGTGGCACCCCGACGTCGAGGAGTTCCTGGAGCTGCGCGACAACACCGGCGAGGATGCGCGCCGGGCGCACAACCTCAACCTCGCCAACTGGGTGCCCGACGAGTTCATGCGCCGGGTGGAGGCCGACGAGCCGTGGTCGCTGATCGATCCCGACCAGGCTCCGGAGCTGCCCGACCTCTGGGGCGAGGCGTTCGAGGCGGCGTACCGCCGGGCCGAGGAGGAAGGCCGGGTCGTGCGGCAGGTCCCGGCGCGCGAGCTCTACGCCAAGATGATGCGCACGCTGGCGCAGACCGGCAACGGTTGGATGACGTTCAAGGACGCCGCCAACCGGACCTGCAACCAGACCTGCGATCCCGTGGCGGGATCGCCGGGTGGTCCGGTCGTCCATCTCTCCAACCTGTGCACCGAGATCATCGAGGTCTCCAGCGACGGCGAGACGGCCGTGTGCAACCTCGGCTCGATCAACCTCGGGCGGCACCTCGGGCCGGACGGGGTGGACTGGGCCAAGCTGCGAGAGACGGTGCGGACCGCGCTGCCCCTGCTCGACCGGGTGATCGACGTGAACTTCTACCCCAGCGACGAGGCCGCCGCGTCGAACCCGCGGTGGCGGCCGGTCGGGCTCGGGCTGATGGGGCTGCAGGACGTGTTCTTCGCACACGGGCTGCCGTTCGACTCCGACGAGGCACGGGCGCTGTCGACGCAGATCTCCGAGGAGATCTACCTGACCGCCCTCGAGGTCTCGTGCGAGCTGGCCCAGCGGCACGGCGCGCACCCGGCGTACGACGAGACGCGCGCAGCGCGTGGCGTCCTGCAGCCCGACCACTGGCCGGTCCCGGTGACCCAGGTCGAGCGCTGGGCGGCCGTCCGCGAGGCGATCGCCGAGCACGGCCTGCGCAACTCGCTGCTGATCGCGATCGCGCCAACCGCGACGATCGCGAGCATCGCCGGCTGTTACGAGTGCATCGAGCCGCAGGTGTCGAACCTGTTCAAGCGCGAGACGCTCTCCGGCGAGTTCGTCCAGATCAACTCGGCGCTGGTCCGTGAGCTCAAGTCGCGCGGTCTCTGGACGGCCGAGATCCGGGAGGCGATCAAGCGGGCCGAGGGCTCGGTGCAGGGCGTGGCGGCGCTGCCCGACGACGTACGGCTGCTGTATCGGACCGCGTGGGAGCTCCCGCAACGGGCGCTGATCGACATGGCGGCCGAGCGCTCGGCGTTCATCGACCAGAGCCAGTCGCTCAACCTGTTCATCGCCGGACCGTCGATCGGGAAGCTCTCGTCGATGTACCTCCACGCGTGGAAGTCCGGCCTGAAGACGACGTACTACCTCCGGTCGCGACCAGCGACCCGGATCACGCAGACGACGACCGCCGTCAACGAACCGACACCGGTCGCGGCCGTCGCCTGCTCCCTCGAGAACCCCGAGACCTGTGAGGCCTGCCAATGAAAACCAACACTGTGAACCAGATGCTGCTCGACCCCGGCATGGACCTGACCCTGCGGCCGATGCGCTACCCGCACTTCTACGACCGCTACCGCGACGCCATCAAGAACACCTGGACCGTCGAGGAGGTCGACCTGCACTCCGACCTCAAGGACCTGCAGCGGCTCACCGAGGCCGAGCGGCACCTCGTCTCGCGGCTGGTGGCGTTCTTCGCGACCGGGGACACGATCGTGGCCAACAACCTGGTGTTGAACCTGTACCAGCACATCAACAGCCCCGAGGGCCGGCTCTACCTCTCCCGCCAGCTCTTCGAGGAGGCGGTGCACGTGCAGTTCTACCTGACCCTGCTGGACACCTACGTCCCTGACGAGAAGGAGCGGCACGAGGCGTTCGCCGCCGTCGACAACATCCCCTCGATCAAGCACAAGGCCGACTTCTGCTTCAAGTGGATCGACTCGGTCTTCGACCTGGACAAGCTGGAGACCCGGGAGCACCGCCGGGCGTTCCTGCTCAACCTGATCTGCTTCGCGGCGGTGATCGAGGGGCTGTTCTTCTACGGCGCGTTCGCCTACGTCTACTTCCTGCGGTCCCGCGGTCTGCTCAACGGGCTGGCCTCCGGCACGAACTGGGTCTTCCGCGACGAGTCGATGCACATGGCGTTCGCATTCGACGTGGTCGACACGGTGCGTGAGGAGGAGCCGGACCTCTTCGACGACGAGATGAAGGAGCAGGTCCGGCAGATGCTGATCGACGGCGTGGACGCCGAGGCGCAGTTCGCCGAGGACCTCCTCGGGATGGGCGTCGCCGGTCTCTCACCCGCCGACATGCGCTCCTACCTGGAGTACGTCGCGGACCGCCGCATGGAGCGCCTGGGACTCCCGCAGATCTACGGCTCCAAGAACCCGCTCGGGTTCATGGAGCTCCAGGACGTCCAGGAGCTGTCGAACTTCTTCGAGCGCAAGGTCTCGGCGTACCAGGTCGGCGTCACCGGTTCCGTCGGCTTCGACGAGGACTTCTAAACGCCGACCCGGCTCGAACTGCCCACAAAAACACGCCGACCCGGCTCGTATTGCCGCAACACGAGCCGGGTCGGCGTGTTCTGGCGCGAACAAGAGCCGGGTCGACGATTTAGACCTCGAACTGGCCGGCTTCGAGGCGGGCCTTGATGTCCTGGAGGAAGCGGCCGGCGTCGGCGCCGTCGACGAGGCGGTGGTCGTAGGTCAGCGCCAGGTAGAGCATGTGGCGTACGGCGATCGTCTCGCCGAGATCGGCGTCGTCGACCACGACCGCCCGCTTGACCACCGCGCCGGGGCCGAGGATCGCGACCTGGGGCTTGTTGATGATCGGGGTGTCGAAGAGCGCGCCCACGCTGCCCAGGTTGGTGATGGTGAACGTGCCGCCGCTGAGCTCGTCGGGCCCGATCTTGTTGGTGCGGGTCCGCTCAGCGACGTCGGCGATCTTCTTCGCCAGACCGGCGATCGAGAGGTCACCGGCGTCCTTGACCACGGGTGTGATCAGGCCCTTCTCCGTGTCGACGGCGAACGCGATGTGCTCGACGTCGTAGTAGGTGATCTCGCCGGCATCGGTGTCGATCGTCGCGTTGAGCTTGGGGTGCTCCTTGAGCGCGTCGACCGCCGCCTTCGCGAAGAACGGCAGGTAGGACAGTTTCACGCCCTCGCGGGCCAGGAAGTCGGCCTTCGTCGCGTTGCGGAGCCGCGCGATGCGGGTGACGTCGACCTCGACCACCTGGGTGAGCTGGGCGCCGGTCTGCAGCGAGTCGACCATCCGCTCGGCGATGATCTTCCGCAGCCGGGAGATCTTCTCAGTGGTGCCGCGCAGGGGCGACGGCGTCACGCTGGGCGCCTTCCCTCCCGCGGGGGCTCCCGAGGCCGCCGGTGCCGCTGCGGGCGCCTCGCTCGCCTTGGCCGCGTCGAGCACGTCCTGCTTGCGGATCCGGCCGCCGACACCGCTGCCGGTGACGCTGCCGAGGTCTACGCCGTGCTGTTCGGCGAGCTTGCGGACCAGGGGAGTGACGTAGCCGGCGCTGCCGGCCGCCGAGGTCGAAGCAGCGGGCTGGCTCGGCTCCTCCTGCTTCTCCTCCTTCTCGGGCTCAGGCTCCGGCTCGGGCTCAGCGTCCTTCTGCTCCGGCTCCGGCTCGGGCTCCTTCTCGGGCTCGGGCTCAGGCTCAGGCTCAGGCTCCGGCTCCGGCTCCGGCTCCTCCTCGGGCTCCTTCTCCTCCGTCGGCTCCTCCTTCGCGGCCGGGGCACCGTCACCGGAACCGATCACGGCCAGCTCGGCGCCCACCTCGACGGTCTCGTCCTCCTCGACCTTGATCTCGAGCAGCTTGCCCGCGACCGGGGAGGGGATCTCGGTGTCGACCTTGTCGGTGGAGACCTCGAGCAGCGGCTCGTCGACGGCGACGTCGTCGCCCACCGACTTCAGCCAGCGGGTGACCGTGCCCTCCGTGACGGACTCGCCGAGCGCGGGCAGCTTCACCGACGTCGACTCTCCGCCGCCACCGCCTCCGCCACCGTCGTCACTGCTCGCGGCGGGCGCCTGCTCCTCTTCCTGCTTCTCTTCTTGCTCGGGCTCGGGCTCCGGCTCGGCTTCCTTCTCCGGCTCGGGCTCGGGCTCCTCTTCCTTCTCCGGCTCCGGCTCCGGCTCCGGCTCGGACTCGGACTCGGACTCGCCGCCGCCCGAGTCACCAGACGACTCGCCCTCCTCGCCGATCACCGCGAGGATCGCGCCCACCTCGACCGTGTCGTCTTCCTGCGCCTTGATCTCGAGCAGGGTGCCGGCGACCGGGGAGGGGATCTCGGTGTCGACCTTGTCGGTGGAGACCTCGAGCAACGGCTCGTCGACCGCGACGGAGTCCCCGACCGACTTCAGCCAGCGGGTGACGGTGCCTTCGGTGACGCTCTCGCCGAGGGCCGGGAGGTTGACTTCGGTGGCCATGTGTCTGCTTCCTGTTTGCTCGAGGTGGGATCAGGAGTGCGCGTGCAGGGGTTTGCCGGCCAGGGCCAGGTGCGCCTCGCCGAGTGCTTCGTTCTGGGTCGGGTGGGCGTGCACCAGAGGAGCGACGTCCTCGGCGTAAGCCTCCCAGTTGTAGATCAGCTGTGCTTCGCCGATCAGCTCCCCGACCCGGTCGCCGACCATGTGGACGCCGACGACGGGGCCGTCCTTGCGGCGGACCAGCTTCACGAAGCCCTGGGTCTTGAGGATCTGGCTCTTGCCGTTGCCGCCGAGGTCGTAGGTGAGGGACTCGATGCCGTCGGCGCCGTACTTCTCGGTCGCCGCGGCCTCGTCGAGCCCGACGGAGGCGACCTCGGGGTGGGAGTAGGTGACCCGCGGGATGCCGGTCTCGTCGATCGGCTGCGGGTCGAGCCCGGCGATGTCCTCCGCCACGAAGACGCCCTGCTGGAAGCCGCGGTGCGCGAGCTGCAGGCCGGGGACGATGTCGCCGACGGCGTACACCCCGTCGAGGTTGGTGCGGCACCGCTCGTCGGCGAGCACGAAGCCGCGGTCCATCGCGACGCCCTGTTCGTCGTAGCCCAGGCCGTCGGTGACGGGGCCGCGACCCACGGCGACCAGCAACAGGTCGGCCTCGATCACGTCACCGCCCTCGACGGTGACCGCGACGCCGCTGTCGGTGGTCTTGACGCTCTGGAACGGCGTGCCGGTGCGGAACACGATCTTTCGCTTGCGGAACGCCCGCTCGAGGGCCTTGGACGACGCCTCGTCCTCGGTGGGCACCAGTCGGGGGAGCGCCTCGACGATGGTGACCTCGGCGCCGAAGCTGCGCCACACGCTGGCGAACTCGCAGCCGATCACGCCGCCGCCGAGTACGACGACCGATGCCGGCACCGACTCGAGCCGGAGCGCGTGCTCGGACGTGAGGATGCGGTCGCCGTCGACGTCGAGGCCGGGCAGGCTGCGGGCGTACGACCCGGAGGCGAGTACGACGTGCGTGCCGGTGTAGTCGGTGCCGTCGACCGTGACCTGCTTCGGGCCGGTCAGCCGGCCCTCGCCCTCGATGACGGTGATGCCGCGGGACTTGATCAGCCCGGCCAGCCCCTTGAAGAGCCGCGAGACCACGCCGTCCTTGTAGGAGTTCACGCCTGCCATGTCGATGCCGTCGAGGGTGGCGCGGACCCCGAACTCGGCGGAGTCGCGCGTCGAGTCCGCGATCTCGGCGGCGTGCAGGAGCGCCTTGGTGGGGATGCAGCCGACGTGCAGGCAGGTGCCGCCCAGGTTGCCCTTCTCGACGAGTCCGACGCTCAGGCCGAGCTGGGCCGCGCGCAGCGCGCAGGCGTAACCCCCTGATCCCGCCCCGAGAATGAGTACGTCGAAGTTGCCGTCGGCCACTCTCAACCCTCCGTGAGATTCGTCATGAGAAATGGGTCTCGCCCATCCTTGCACTACCCCTGGTGACGCATCCATCGGACACCGGCTGGGGTCATTGGGCAGAATCAACCCCATGGGTTTCATGGACCGGTTCCGTCGCGGGTCGCGAACGCGCATGAGTGGGCCTGCTCGCGATGCGTACCGCACCGGCTCCACGCGGGTGCGCGCCTCCGACAAGGTCGACGAGCAGCACCTGCACGAGTTCGTCGTCGCGCGTCGAGGCGTCGAGGGCTTCGTCGAGCCGCGGACGGCGGTCAGCGAGGTGACCCTGCTGCTGGTCGCGCACGACGGTGAGTGGACGCGGCGCCGGGTGCCGTCGGTCGGCTGGGCCCACGACTTCGCGAACAAGCACCAGGTGCCGTCGTACGACGCCGCCGTGGTCGGCATTCCGCAGCGGATGCGCGACTACAACCGCCGGAAGAAGCAGCAAGGGCTGTCCTAGCGGCGCAGACTCCTGAGCGGCTGAAGGGTCAGCGCGACTGCGTCACCAGCACGTTGTTGAAGTCGGAGAAGCAGCCGGAGTTGAGACGGGCGTCGTCGGCCGGGTCATTGACCGCCTTGGCCCACACGCTGATGGTGTGTGCCCCGGGGGTGAGGCCCTTGAAGACGCCGGTGAGGTCGTCATGGTGAAGGTTGTCGTCCCGCACCATGTAGGTGCCTTGGTGCACCGTGCTCGGCTCGTCGTCGACCCGCAGCTGGAAGACGACAGAGGTGGAGTTGCCCTGCACGGCTGAGAAGGTCGACGAGTACTCGATCCGCGTCCAGCGGGTCGACGGGCGCGTGTTCAGAGCGCCGATGTCGAGGAGCTTGACGTACGTGGTGGGGATCGGCCCCACGTTGTCGCAGGCCTGCGAGACGAAGCCCGTCACGTGCCCGCTGAGCGCGGCCGCGTCGAGGCCGTCGAGCCGGTCGGCGTTGAGCTTGGCAACCTTCTTGCTGCTGTTCACGGCGAGCGGTGCCGATCCCGGCTTCACCGTGAGCTTGAGGGCCGGGCCGGAAGTGGTGCGCTTGAGCGCGGTGACCTTGGAGGCCTCGTTGGCCTTACCGAGCACCATGCTCTGACCGGTGGCGGCGTAGGACACGTAGTCGAGCCCGACGACCAGCATGAGCCCGACACCGAGGGTGGAGAGGGCAGACTTGACGCGCATGGCAGCTCCTTCGTAGTGAGGAACTTCGACGCTAGTGGCGCGCGTGGCAGTTGGCTATGAGTCCGAACGAGGCGCGGGCCGTCGGTGGCCGCACCTACGGTCTCCGGCATGGACATCCGTGTGGTCGAGCTCCGTCAGTACCTGCTCAAGCCCGGTCGCACCGACGACCTGGTCGAGGTCTTCGACCGCGAGCTGGTGGAGACCCAGGAGGCGTGCGGGATGCGGGTCATCGGGCAGTTTCGCGACCTCGACCGTCCCGACTGGTTCGTGTGGCTGCGCGGGTTCTCCGACATGGAGAGCCGCAAGCAGGCGCTGACCGACTTCTACGACGGACCCGTCTGGAAGGAGCACGGCCCCGCGGCCGTCGACACGATGATCGACAGTGACGACGTGCTGCTCCTCGAGCCGAGCATCCTGCAGCTTCCCGCGACGCGACCGGAGAGCGGCGAGTCGCTCACCGAGCTGACCATCACGGTCTACGACGGCCCCCCGGAGGACGGCGCGGACGCCCCGGTGGCACTTCTCAGCACCCTGCATGCGGAGAACACGTTCCCTCGGCTGCCCATCATCGAGGGCGTCGACGTCACGGTCCGCATCGATCGTCGTACGCCGCCGCCGGGTCCGGTGCAGCAGACGATCCGGGCGCTGCCGACCGACCGGTCGCTGCTGCGCTAGGACGCGCTCATCGCGCGGGCGAACTCCACCAGCGTGGTGACCGAGACGCCGGTGCCGCCGGACGTCACGTGCCCGTAGGCGCCGCCGCTGTTGAATGACGGGCCGGCGATGTCGAGGTGCGCCCACGGGATCCCGGCGGTGAACTCACGCAGGAACGCGGCTGCGAACAGGCCGCCGCCCCAACGGATCCAGTCGTGCTGGGCGAGGTCGGCGATCTTGCTGCTGTGGATCCGCTCGTCCATGTGCTCGGGGATCGGCATCGGCCAGTTGTCCTCGCCCGCCACCGCCGAGGCGGCCAGCACCCGGTCCACCAGGTCGGGGTCGCCCATCACGCCGCCGAGCTTGTCGCCCAGCGCGACGACCATGTGGCCGGTCAGCGTGGCCACGTCGAGGAGCACGTCCGGCTTGCGCTCGGTCGCCATCACCAACGCGTCGCCCAGGACCAGACGCCCCTCGGCATCGGTGTTGAGGACCTCGACGGTGGTGCCGCCGTACAACGTGAGCACGTCGCCGGGCCGCATCGACGCGCCGCCGATCATGTTCTCGGCCATCGGCAGGAACGCACTGACCTTCAGGGGCAGCCCGAGCTGGGCGATCACGAACACGGCCTGGGCGACCGCGGCCGCGCCGGCCATGTCCGACTTCATGTCACCCATGCTCGTGGCGGGCTTGATCGTGAGGCCGCCCGAGTCGTAGGTGATGCCCTTGCCCACCAGCGCGAGGTGCGGCTTGGCGCCGCGCGGTGCGTAGCTCAGCTCGACGAGCCGCGGGGGAGCGGCCGAGCCGCCGCCGACACCGAGCAGCCCGCCGCAGCCGAGCTCGGCGAGCTTCCGCTCGTCGAGCACCTTCACGGTGACCTTGCCCTTGCCCCTCGAGTACGGCGACGCGGCCTCGACGACCGCGTCCGCGAAGTCGGCCGGCGTGAAGTCGCCGGGCGGCATGTTCACCCAGTCGCGGGTGGTGGCGACCGCGTCCGCCAGCAGCTGAGCCTCGTCGAACGCCGCGATCGCGTCCTTGCGCCGCGCGACCGCGCTGAGCACCACGACGTCGCCGGGCGTGGTCCGCTTCGAGGTCTTCTTGTACGTCGTGAACGTGTAGCCGCCGAGTCGGTAGCCCTCCGCAACCGCGCGCACCAGCTCGGGAGAGTCGGCCGGCAGGGCCAGCGCCACAGAGGCCGCGTTGGTGACGGCGCGGGCAGCCACGCCGGCGGCACGGCGTACCGACTTGGTGGTCACCTCGTCCCCGAGGCCGACCAGCACCAGCAGCGGCGAGGAGATGATGCCGGTGGTGGGCACCCGAACCACCTCGCCCGGCTTGCCCTTCACGTCGAGGGTGGCGAGCAGCGGCGCGAGCTTCCGGCCGTAGGCCTTGGCGACCGGCTCGCCCCCGGGCGCGATCGTCGGTCCACCCTCTCCCGAGAGCACCCCCACGACGACCGCGTCGGCACGCGTCTTGGCGGGGTTGGCGGTCCGTAGTACGTAGGTGCTCATCAGGCGCAGGATAGCCAGCGGGCTGCTGTAAGTTTCCGGCCATGGCTGAGGAGACCGATCTGCTGCGCTCCCCGTTGCACGATCGGCACGTCGCGCTGGGTGCGAAGTTCGCCGAGTTCGGCGGCTGGACGATGCCGCTCGAGTACTCCTCGGGCGTCGTCAAGGAGCACACCGCGGTCCGGGAGAGCGTCGGGATCTTCGACGTCAGCCATCTCGGCAAGGCCATCGTCTCCGGCCCCGGCGCGGCGGCGTACGTCAACGCGACCCTGACCAACGACCTCGGCAAGATCGAGCCGGGACGGGCGCAGTACACGCTGTGCTGCGACGACGAGACCGGCGGCATCGTCGACGACCTGATCGCCTACTACCACGACGACGACCACGTGCTGCTGGTGCCGAACGCGGCCAACACCAGCGAGGTCGTGCGCCGCCTGGAGGCGCATGCACCCGAGGGCGTCACGGTCCGCAACCTCCACCGTGACGACTTCGTGCTCGCTGTCCAGGGCACCAACTCCGACGAGGTGCTCACCCGAGCGGGGCTGCCCGTCGGGCACGACTACATGACGTTCGCGGAGACCTCCGTCGAAGGCACCGACGTCGTGGTCTGCCGCACCGGCTACACCGGCGAGCGCGGCTACGAGCTGATCGGTGCCAACGCGGCCGCGGGGGTCCTGTGGGACCGGCTGATGGAAGCCGGCGCGGACTTCGGCATCCTGCCGTGCGGCCTCGGCGCCCGCGACACCCTGCGCACCGAGATGGGCTACCCGCTGCACGGGCAGGACATCTCCCTCGATGTCACCCCCAACGAGGCCAGGCTCGGCTGGGCGGTCGGCTGGGGCAAGGAAACGTTCTGGGGCAAGGACGCGCTGCTGAAGGAGAAGGAGTCCGGGCCGCGGCGGAGGCTGGTCGCGATCAAGTCCACCGGCCGGGCTATCCCACGCCCGCACATGTCGGTGAGCCTGACCCCGGACGTGCTCCTCGGCGAGGTCACGTCCGGCACGTTCTCCCCGACGCTGAAGTGCGGGATCGGGCTCGCCCTGGTCTCGTCGGTGATCGCTCCCGACGCCCAGGTGGGCGTCGACGTGCGCGGTCGGCGCGAGATCTTCGAGCTCACCCAGCTCCCGTTCGTCGACACCTCCGTCCGTGAGGGCTCCGCATGAACCTCCCCGAGCAGCCCGCCACGTTCCGCAAGCCCAACCCGGCCGAGCGGCCGTGGTGGTGGCGCCTGGAGGATCCCGACGGCAACGAGGTCGAGGTGACCGGGGAGCTGGCGGACCAGCGGTTCGCGAGCCAGGCCGACGCCGAGTCGTGGGTGGGCGAGATCTGGTCCGAGCTGGCCGAGGTCGGGGTCGACGCGGTCACGCTGTTCGAGCTGGAGCGACAGGTCTACGGGCCGATGTCCCTCCGGGCGTAGCACCTCCGGCCATGACGGACGACCTGGACTTCACGTCGTACGTCACCGCGCGCTGGGCTCAGCTCGTGCACTGCCTGATCGCGGTCGGCGTACCGCCCGGGCTGGCGCAGGACGCCACGGCCGACACGTTCTCCCGCATCCACGACGACTGGGACGAGCGCGACGAGTGGGCGGACATCGACGTCCACGTGATCCAGGACCTCTTCGACCGCTGGGACGGGCGGCGGGACGCGTGGTGGGACGTCCCGGTAGCAGCCTCCGAGACCGAGGAGCTCGACGATGCCGGGTGGCCGGAGGTCGAGGCGGAGCTCGATCGGCTGGAGCCGGCCGAGCGCCGGGCGCTGGTGCTGGAACGGGTGGTGGGACTCGGCCCCGACCAGGTCCGGGAGCTGACCGGCGGTCCGGTGCGCCGACCCGACTACGCGCGTGTCCCCGACCTGCTGCCGGTCCTCGAGCTGATTCCGGTGGACCCGCCGCCGGTCGAGGCGATGATCGCGGCGTCCGCGCGACGGAGGCGCGGCCGCCGTCGTACGTCGATCGCTGCCGCGTTCGCCGTCGTGCTGGTGGTCGGGGTGGTCGCGCTCCTCGTCGCGACCCACGAGGAGCCGGAGCAGAAGGACGAGCCCGAGAGGTTCGCGACCGTCGCGAGCGCGGAATATCGCAACCCTTCGCCAATCGCGTTCTACGCCACCGGGACCATGTACCTCCTGGAGTCCCGGGTCGACGTGCGCGACGTCCGCGAGTTCGCGCAGTGGGGCGAGGGCGCGGTCTACCTCGACATCCGTGGCAACTTGGTCACGGTCGGCCCCGACGGTTCGCGCGTCCGGATCGCGACGCTGGGGCTGGCGGCGACGTTCGCGGTCTTCGACGAGGACGACCTGGTGGTGTGGGTCGATCCGGTGGTGCCGGAGCTGGTCGTCTACGACCTCGCCGCCGACGAGCGGGTGCTCGAGCGCGAGCTGAGCGAGCAGTCCAGCAGCATCGCCTTCGTCGAGGAGGGGTTTGCGTTCCTGAACTACGGAGACGAGTTCGTCCGGGTCGACCTCGAGGACGGCGTGATCGATCCCGCAACGGACATCCGGCTGCCCGGTGAGCTCGACCGCTTCGAGTCCCTTGCCCTGACCCGCGAAGGTGGCGGCGCGGCCACCGCCCGGCTCCGGCTCTACGACACGCTCACCGATAGGCCGATCCCGCTCGACATCGACGACCCCCTGAGCGTGTCGGACGCCCGGTTCGCCCCGGACGGCTCGGTGATGCTGCTGGTCGAGCCCCCGAAGGCCCGGATCAGCGAGGTACGGCGCTGCGAGCCGCCGTACGAGTACTGCCGGCTGACGGCGTTCTTCCCGGCCGGCGGTGCTCGCTCACTCCTGCCCCTCTAACGGATAGGTTGACACCGTGCAGGGCTACCTCGATCTCCTCCGCCGGATCCTCGACGAGGGCGTCGAGAAGGGCGACCGCACCGGCACCGGGACCCGCAGTGTCTTCGGCCACCAGATGCGCTTCGACCTGACCGCGGGGTTCCCGCTGGTCACCACGAAGAAGGTCCACACCCGGTCGGTCTTCGCCGAGCTGCTGTGGTTCCTCCGCGGCGACACCAACGTGAAGTGGCTGCAGGACCGCGGGGTGACCATCTGGGACGAGTGGGCCGACGCCGACGGTGACCTGGGACCGGTCTACGGCTACCAGTGGCGCTCCTGGCCGACACCCGACGGCGCGCACCTCGACCAGATCGCCCAGATCGTCGAGCAGATCCGCCGCGACCCCGACTCCCGGCGGCACATCGTCTCGGCCTGGAACGTCGCCGACATCCCGCAGATGGCGTTGGCGCCTTGCCACGCGCTGTTCCAGTTCTACGTCGCCGACGGCCGGCTCTCCTGCCAGCTCTACCAACGCTCGGCCGACGTCTTCCTCGGGGTGCCGTTCAACATCGCGTCGTACGCGCTGCTCACGCACATGGTCGCGCAGGTCACCGGTCTCGGCGTCGGCGACTTCGTGCACACGCTGGGCGACGCGCACCTCTACAACAACCACCTCGAGCAGGCGCAGCTGCAGCTCACCCGCGACCCGCGACCGCTGCCGACGCTGGTGCTGGACCCGTCGGTCGGGGCGCTCGACGAGTTCGACCTCGAGCACATCTCGGTCACCGGCTACGACCCGCACCCCGGCATCAAGGCACCCATTGCCGTCTAGCGGCAGTCCGCGGGTGGTGCTGATCGCCGCGGTCGCCGAGAACGGCGTGATCGGCGATGCCGGGACCATCCCGTGGCACCTGCCGGACGACTTCGCCCACTTCAAGCGGACCACCCTCGGTCACACCCTGGTGATGGGCCGGGCGACGTACGACTCGATCGGGCGGCCGCTCCCGGGTCGAACCACGATCGTGCTGTCGCGCGATCCGGAGTGGTCCGCCGACGGGGTACTGGTGGCGGGGTCCTTCGACGATGCACTCGCCCTCGCGGCCGACCTACCTGGGGACGTGTACGTCGCCGGCGGCGCCGCGATCTACGCGCTGGCCCTGCCTCTCGCCGACGAGCAGATCCTCACCGAAGTACGGCTGTCGCCAACCGGTGACACGTTCTACCCGCCGTTCGACCGGAACGAGTGGGTCGAGGCGGAACGAGCGTCGCATGAAGGCTTCGATGTCGTGAGGTGGGTGCGGAGGGAAGTTTCACCGCCCAGGCGGTGAAATGCCCGCTTGTGTCGAGAAGCTTCTCGACAGAGGAGACCATTTCACCGCCCAGGCGGTGAATTGCCCCGGCTGCGACTGGCCCAAACTGCCATTGCACGACCTCTGCCGCGCCGGGAGCATGAGGACACATGACCCAAGGCATCCCGCACCGCGACGTGCAGACCCGGCGGATCAGGTTCGCCTATCCCGAAGGCGCGCTGCGCAAGCACTACGTCGACGGCGACCTGGTGATGAGCCACGTCGTGGCGGTGCTCTCGGCGACGTTCCCGCCGGGTGAGGACTTCTTCGTGCGTTCGGTGCGCAACTTCAGCGACGAGATCACCGACCCCGAGCTCAAGCGGCAGGTGGCCGGTTTCATCGGCCAGGAGGTCACCCACGGCCGGGAGCACCGGGAGCTCAACCGGCGGCTTCAGGAGATGGGCTACCCGACGCACCGGATCGCCCGGTACGTGAAGTGGTCGCTGCTCGACGCGGAGAAGCGGCTGCCGCCGAAGCTCCGCCTGGCCTACACGGCGGCGCTCGAGCACTACACCGCCACCATCGCGGAGGCGCTGCTGCGGAAGCCGGCCGCGCAGGCGCTGCTGGGGGAGACCGAGGTCCGCTCGATCCTGCTCTGGCACGCGCTCGAGGAGTCCGAGCACAAGGCCGTCGCGTTCGACGCCTACCGGGCCGTCGGCGGCACGGAGCGGATGCGGCGCTGGGGCTTCCGGATCATGTCGGTCGGCCTGCTCGGCCTGGTCGTGGTCGCGACGCTGCTGTCGATGCTCCTGACCGACCGGTCGACGTACAACCCGGTGCGGTTGGTGCGCAGCTTCGCCCGCCTGCGTCACTCGCCGTTCTTGGAGCGCGACGTGATCCAGCACCTGCGCGCCTACACCCGCGATGGCTTCCACCCCGACGACATCGACGCGACCGACCTGCTCGACCGGTGGCGCGACGAGTTGTTCGGACCCGAGGGCCGGCTCGCCGACCACCTGCACTGAGGCAGGCGGCCGGCGAGCCGTTCGGCCTACGGGATCTTGAGGAGGGCCACCTCACCGACGCTCCTGTTGTCGTGCGACATCACCATCAGGCCCAGGCTGCGTGTGATGGCGAAGCGCTCCTTGTCGAGCGTGACCTGCTGGGTCACCACCTGCGACGGGCCGACCGTGTTGAACATCCCCGTGCTCAGCGCCGGCTCGATCACGTTGAACGACGCGTCGCTCGTCGGTAGGTCCACGTTGCCGTTGCCGAAGCCGACCGCGTAGTAGGTGATCGGAGTGCCCGCGGACACGCAAGCCGACGTGCAGAGCTGGTCGAAGAGCACCGGTAGTGCCATCGTCGAGCTGTCCGTGGGTGCGTCGGCGAGGAACTCGATCGTGCCGCCACCGGTCTCCAGGTCGAAGACGGCCACCGCGGGATCGCCGTCCGGCGATCCGGCTGTGAGCGCTCCGAAGTCGGCCATGACCACGACGTAGTCGTCGTCGCCGTCGCTGTCGACATCGACGTAGATGTCGTACTCGTTGGCGGCGGCGTTCGACCAGCGCTTGTGAGTGCTCAGCCCGAAGACCATCACACCGTCAGCCGGGAACGTCTGCGCGCCCACCGCCTTGACGTCCTCCGAGCCCAGACCCGTCTCGACCGGGTCGGTGATGCCCCACGCGTACCAGTCCGCGGTGCCTGCAACATTGGTCGACGGGTTGGTGATCCTCGCCGGCGCCGTGCCCCTGGTCTTGAGCGTCGTGGTGTTGAGCCCGACCCTCACGTTCGACGCAGCACGTGGCACCGCGTAGTACGGGACCGACAGCGCGATGCCACTGTTGCCACCCGCGGTCGGCGTCAGGCGGATCAGCCCGGAGATGTCGCGGAAGGCGCTCGAGTTACCGATCGTGGCCACGGGCGCCTTGACGGTCACCGTGAACGAGGCCTGTGATCTGGCGTTGACCCTGATCTGCTTGGACGACGTCGTGACCGTGTGCGGGCTTCCCCCAGCGCGGACGGGCTCGATGTTGAAGGTCGCGAATGTGGACCCGAAGTTGCGCAGCGTGACCCTCTTGACCAGGTTCAGCTGACCGGACGCGGCCTCGACGAAGCCGTAGCTCACGGTCGCCGTGCCGTCCGGACCATTGGCCACGACCTGGGTCTTCACGGCCTTCTGCACCTGGGTGAGCCCGGCGCCGTTGATCCGGGTCGAGTAGTCGCTGACCATGCCGGCGTCGGCGGTGTTGACCAACGCCGCCTTCCAGTACTTCACCAGGGCCCAGCTCGGGTGCGCCTGCCGGACCAGCGCGGCCGCGCCGGCGGTGTGCGGCGACGCCATCGACGTACCGGAGATGATCGCCGGCCCGTTGCCCGTGCCCACGCCGGCCGAGGAGATGCTGACGCCCGGCGAGGTGATGTCGGGCTTGAGCGCGCTGTCACCAGTGCGCGGGCCCCCCGAGCTGAAGCTCGCCGTGGCGAGGTAGTTCGGGTTGGCGAGCAGCTCGTCGGTGAGGGTGGCAGTGCCGCCGTCCGCAGCGACCAGAGCGGGTCCGTCACTCGACTTGACGCCGAGGAACGGGACCGTCACGTTGTACTGCTCGCCGGTGTCGGGATTGCCGGTGATCGGACCCTCGTACGGCGGCAGGCTGTCGGCGTTGTTGACCATGATCGCGCCAACGGCTCCGGCCTGCTGCGCGAAGACGGCGCGTGCCACCCGTGCGCAGGTGCCGCGCCGGGTCACCACGATCTTGCCGGTCACGTTCTGCGCCGCGTACTCGGCTGGATCGCAGCCCAAGGAGATGTTGGACCCGGTCTTGAGCACCACGAGCGGCGCGCTCAGGCTGTTGACCGGGACTCCGTTGGCGTTGATCGCGGTCAGGTTCACGCCACCAGGGAGCGCGATGTTCGCGCCGGCGAAGCCTGGCGAGGAGTCGCTGGCGGCGGAGCTGATCGTGCCGGTGGCGGTGCCGGGCGAGCCGGTCATGTACGGGTTGTCCCCGGAGTTGCCCGAGGAGGTCGCCACGATGACGCCGGCCGCGACGGCGTTGTTCGTCGCCACCGAGTCAGGGTCGTTGTTGCCGCCGAAGGACGAACCGAGCGACATGTTGATGACGTCCATGTCGTTGTTCACGGCCCACTCGATGGCATCGACGACGACGTCGGTCGAGCCGTCGCAGCCGAACACGCGGACGCCGTACAGGTCGGCCTTGGGTGCGACGCCGGGGCCGACCTTCCAGCTGCTGCCGGAGACGGTGGCGGCGTTGTACGGGCCGGTGTACGTGCTGCCGTTGGCGAGCACGCCCGAGCCGGCCGCCGAGCCGGCGACGTGAGTGCCGTGGCCGTTGCAGTCGAGCGGGTCGGGGTCCGGGTGCGGCACCGGCTGGTAGCCGGGGCTGCCGGGATCGGCGTTGTAGTCGTCGCCGACCAGGTCGATCCCGCCCTTCACGCGGGGCGCGCCGGGACCGATCAGAGCCGGGTTGGGCGCGTCGGTGTCGTTGGCGTCCTCCGCGTCGTACGCCGCCACGGTGCCGGGCCCGGCGAAGTCGGCATGGGTGTAGTCGAGGCCGGTGTCGATGATCGCGACCTTCATGCCCTCACCGTGGAAGCCGGCGACGCCGTCCCACGCTGCTGGCGCGCCGACGAGCGGGACGCCGTTGACGTTGTCGAGCTTCTTGGGGGTGATCGCGTGCACCCCGACGACGTCGGGGATCTCGCGCAGCTTCGCGACGTCCTTGCCGGCGATGGTGACGCGCATGCCGTTGTAGGCGGCCTGGTAGGACGTGCCCACCTTGCCGCCCAGCGCCTGCACCCGGGCGGCCACGCCGCGCTGGGTGCTGCGGAGGTCGCTGCGGATCGCTGCTCGCTTCTGGTTGGAGACGCGGTGGCCGACCTTGGCCTCCACGCGCGTGATCGGCCTACCGGCCACCTGGACCATCACGGTGGTGGGCGACTCGTCGAACGCCTTCAGGCCGGCGCCGTCCACATGCTTGGTTGGCACGCTGGTGAATCGGGAGAGTGGTTTCGATGGATCAGGGCCCTGCGCACCGCTGGCCACCGACGGGGCGGCGAGAGCGGCTGCGGCGAAGGCCGTGATCAGGAAAGAAGCGAGACCTGCTTTGCGACGAGACATGTTTCCCCGATCCGAGTAGCGGGGGGCTGGCATTCAGCTCATCCCCATGATCTCGGCATCATCCATCCACGGCCCCGCGCTGCATAGAGGTGGAATAGACCTTTGCCTTCGGGCGGGTTCGGGACGCCGTGACAGGGTGGGAGGCATGGAGCTGCGGATCTTCACCGAACCCCAACAAGGTGCGACGTACGACGACCTGCTGAAGGTCGCCCTCGAGGCCGAGAAGCTCGGCTTCGGCGCGTTCTTCCGCTCCGACCACTACCTCGGGATGGGTACCGAAGGACTCCCCGGACCGAGCGACGCCTGGGTGACGCTGGCGGGTCTCGCCCGCGACACGAGCACGATCCGGCTCGGCACGATGATGACCAGCGCGACCTTCCGGCACCCCGGCCCGCTCGCGATCAGCGTCGCCAACGTCGACCAGATGAGCGGGGGCCGGGTCGAGCTCGGCATCGGCGCCGGCTGGTTCAAGGAGGAGCACGACAAGTACGGCATCCCGTTCCCCGACACGGGCGAGCGATTCGACGTGCTCGAGGAGCAGCTCGCGATCATCACCGGCCTGTGGGCGACCGAGGGTGGCTTCTCCTACGACGGGAAGCACTACCAGGTCACCGACAGTCCCGGGTTGCCGAAGCCGGTCCAGGCGAAGCCGCCGGTGCTGATCGGCGGCAAGGGCCCGCGTCGTACGCCCGCACTGGCCGCGACGTACGCCGACGAGTTCAACCTGCCGTTCGTCGACGAGGCCGTGACCGAGGCCCAGTTCGCGCGGGTCCGGGAGGCCTGTGAGGCACGGGACCGTGACCCGGACACGCTGATCTACTCCAACGCGTTGGTGCTCTGCGTCGGCGCCGACGAGCACGAGGTCGCCCAGCGGGCCAAGGCGATCGGCCGCGAACCCGACGAGCTCCGCGAGAACGGTCTGGCCGGCACGCCGTCCGAGGTCCTCGACAAGATCGGCCGGTACGCCGCCCTCGGCAGCGAGCGCCTCTACCTCCAGGTGCTAGACCTCAGCGACCTCGACCACCTCCGGTTGGTGGCGGCTGAGCTACTCCCGCAGGCCGCAGCGATAACCTGAACCCATGACGACCGCACCCGCCACGCCTTTCGGCCGGGTCCTCACCGCGATGGCGACCGCCTTCGCCGACGACGGCTCCGTCGATCTCGAGGGCACCGCGGCCATTGCCTGCCACCTGGTCGACAACGGCAACGACGGCGTCGTCGTGTCGGGCACGACCGGTGAGTCGCCGACGACCACTGTCGCCGAGGACGGACAGATCCTCGCGGCAGTCAAGGACGCAGTGGGCGACCGAGCCACCGTGATCGCCGGCGTCGGCACCAACTCGACCGCCCACTCCGTGGAGCTGGCGCTCCAGGCGGAGAAGATCGGCGTGGACGGCGTGCTGCTCGTGACGCCGTACTACAACAAGCCCGGCCAGGCCGGCGTGCTGCACCACTTCCGCACCGTCGTCGAGGCCACCAACGTGCCCGTGATGCTCTACGACGTCCCGGGCCGCACTGCCACCGAGATCGCGCTCGAGACCTACGCAGAGGCGATCACCTGGGACCCCGTCGTCGCGGTCAAGGATGCCGTCGGCGACTACGTCCGCGGTGTGAAGCTCATCGAGATGGGCTACGCCGTCTACTCCGGTGACGACGTCGCCAACCTGGGCTGGCTGGCCCACGGCGGCTCCGGGTTCGTGAGCGTCGTCGGCCACGCGGCCGGCAAGGAGTTCGCGGCGATGGCCGACGCCTATGCCGCCGGCGACCACGCCGAGGCACTCCGCATCTTCAGCAAGCTCGTCCCGGCTATGGAGGCGGTGATGGGGGTACCCAACTACGGCGCCACCACGGCCAAGGCCGCGCTCCAGCTGCTCGGCGTACTCGACAACCGCAACGTTCGCGCACCACTAGTGCCGCTGGATGACTCGGAGGTGGCGGACCTGCGTGCAGGCCTCGCGGCCTCCGGCCTCATCTGACCTCAGACAAGGAATCCACTTGAGTCACCCCCACCCCGAACTATCCGCACCGGCACCGTTGCCGAAGGGGGGTCTGCGGGTCATTCCGCTCGGCGGGCTCGGAGAGATCGGTCGCAACATGACCGTCTTCGAGTACGACGGCCGGTTGCTCATCGTCGACTGCGGCGTGCTGTTCCCCGAGGACCATCACCCCGGCGTCGACCTGATCCTTCCCGACTTCACGCCGATCCGGGACCGGCTGGCCGACGTCGAGGCGCTGGTCCTGACCCACGGGCACGAGGACCACATCGGCGCGGCGCCGTACCTCCTCAGGGAGCGGCAGGACATTCCGCTCGTCGGCTCCGAGCTGACCCTGGCGTTGCTGGACAGCAAGCTGCGCGAGCACCGGCTCCGCGAGACCGTCCACCACAAGGTGCGCGAGGGTGACCGGCTCACGCTCGGCCCGTTCGACCTCGAGTTCGTCGCGGTCAACCACTCGATCCCCGACGCGCTCGCGGTGGCGATCCGCACCGGTGCGGGGTTGGTGCTGCACACCGGCGACTTCAAGATGGACCAGCTGCCGCTCGACGGCCGGATCACCGACCTGCGGGCGTTCGCGCGGCTGGGGGAGGAGGGCGTCGACCTCTTCCTGACCGACTCGACCAACGCCGAGACTCCCGGCTTCACGCCCGCCGAGAAGTCGATCACCCCGGTCATCAACCAGGTCTTCCGCGACTCCAAGCAGCGCGTCATCGTGGCCTGCTTCGCCTCGCACGTGCACCGGGTCCAGCAGATCCTGGATGCCGCGGTGGCGCACGACCGCAAGGTCGCCTACGTCGGCCGCTCGATGGTCCGCAACATGGGCATCGCCCGCGACCTCGGCTACCTCAAGGTGCCGGGCGGCGTGATGGTCGAGGCCAAGGAGCTCGCGGACCTGCCGCCCGAACGCCAGGTGCTGATCTCCACCGGATCGCAGGGCGAGCCGATGAGTGCGCTCAGCCGGATCGCCCAGCGCAACCACAACTTCGTGCACATCGAGGAGGGCGACACCGTCCTGCTCGCCTCGAGCCTGATCCCCGGCAACGAGAACGCCGTCTACCGGGTGATCAACGGGCTGGCCCGTTGGGGCGCCCACGTCGTACACAAAGGCAACGCGCTGGTGCACGTCAGTGGCCACGCCAGCGCCGGCGAGCTCCTCTATTGCTACAACATCGTGAAGCCCAAGAACGTGCTGCCGGTGCACGGCGAGATCCGGCACATGCTGGCCAACGCCGAGCTGGCCCGGCAGACCGGCGTCGAGAACGTCGTGATCGGCGAGGACGGCGTCGTCATCGATCTCATCGACGGCGTGGCCGCCATCGCCGGCAAGGTCGACTGCGGCTACGTGTTCGTCGACGGCGCCTCGGTCGGTGACATCACGGAGAGCATGCTGAAGGACCGGCGGATCCTCGGTGAGGAGGGCTTCATCTCGGTGATCGTGGTGATCGACTCGGTCAGCGGCAAGGTGGCCGGCGGCCCGGAGATCCACGCCCGCGGTTTCGCCGAGGACGACTCGACGTTCGACGACGTCAAGCAGCCGATCATCGACGCCCTCGACGCCGCTGTCCGCGAGGGCAACACCGACGAGTACCAGCTCCAGCAGACCGTACGACGCGTGGTCGGCCGCTGGGTCAGCGGCAAGCACCGCCGCCGCCCGATGATCATCCCCATCGTCATCGAGGCCTGAGCAACCTCCGAAAGACGCTGACCCGTCGCGAAGTTCACGACGGGTCAGCGCTTTAGCGACGGGTCAGCGACGCTTCACGACGCGCACCTTGAAGCCGTCGGTGCTCGGCTTGAAGTTGTCGTTGCCGACGTACTTCGCGTTCAGGCTGACCTTGCCAGGCGGGAAGTTCCGCTTGACCAGGACCACGGCCCGGCCGTTCTTGAGCGTGGCGGTGCCGATGACCTTGGTGCCCTTCCTGATCTGCACCTTGCCCTTCGGCGTGCCCTCGTCGGAGGTCACCTTGACCGTCACCCGGAAGTCGCGCCCGGCCGGAACCGGCTTGGGCGTGTACTTCACGACCTTGGTGTCGGTGGCGTCGCGACCCGTCGAGTCGCACGAGGCGAGCTCCACGTTGTCGACGTACCAACCGGACCCGTCGATGCCGGCGCCACAACCGTCGCGACCGATGGCGAACCGCAGCTTCACGGTGTCGCCCGCGGTGACGCCGGCGGCAGCGAGGTTCACCACGGAGGTGCCCCAGCTGCCGAACGCGTGACCCGGGTTGGTGCCGGTGAACCCGTCCTGGCCGGCGAGCGGGTTGGTATTGCCCTCCGGCTCCGAGGTCAGCACGTCCGGACCGTTCTCGACGTAGGCATCGGCCGCGATCGGCGCGAAGTCAGCACCGTCGATGCTCAGCTGGACGTTGCCGCCGTCAAAGCCGAGCTCGGTCACGACGTAGTGGTCGAACGACAGTCGCGGAGCCTGCGTGCCCGCCGGCACCGCGATGTCACCACTTGTCAGGTAGTTGACGCTGCTGATGTCAGTCGCCGTACCCGAGCAGTCACCCTCGTCGGGTGCCGGGCCGAAGGCCACCTGACCTGTGTGCCCGTCTCCGACCGGCTCCTCGATGGGATACGTCGTGCGGGTCTCCCAGTCGAAGGTGTCACCGCCGAAGACGCTCTCATTGGTCTGCGTCCAACCGCCCAGGCCGTCCTCGAAGTCTTCCGTGTAGAAGGTCTCCGTGGTGAACCCGTCGCCACAGCCGTCAGAGACACCGGGCTTCAGCATCTGCTCCCAGTTGCACTGATCGGTCGGGTCGACGCGCAGCTGCATCGCGTCGATCATCGACGTCACCTGCGCACAGTCGGCGGCCGAGATGACCTCGGCCGAGACCACGGAGTCGTTGGCGTCGACGCTGAGCTCCTTCAGCGGGGCTCCAGTGAGGTCATCGCAGGAGGACAGCAACGCGTCCGCGTGGTCCGAGAAGTCGCTGATGTCGCCCTGGTACTGCGTCATCGCCCGGTAGTAGATCGGCAGCGCCTTGGTCATGCCCATGCCGGCGATCGTGGTGCCGTTGAACGTGCCGCCGTCGACCAGGAACGCGTACCCGTGGTTGACCACACCGGAGTTGCGGTGCACGCCACCGGAGTCGTCTGCGGTGCAGTGGTACTCCGCGTCAGAGACCTTGCCCGGGTGGCCGTAGCAGGTCGGGTTCCACATGTCGCGGATCGCGCCGCCGAAGGCGTCCGACTTCTCACCCATCAGCCAGCGGTAGGAGTCGGCCTTGTCCTCGACCTCGACGTCCTGGATCGTCATGTTGACCGGGCCGGGCACCGACTTGATCTTGGTGCCGTCGGCCTGGGTGACCATCAGTCCGTAGATGTCGGAGACGCCCGCGATCGAGATCGGGTCTCGGTTCGGCTGGTTGTCGCCCACGATGATGCCGGTCGCGCCGGCGTCCTCGGCGTTCTGGATCTTGAAGGAGAACGGGCAGGTGCCGCGGTCGACGTACACGAAGTTGCCGGCGACCTCGGCTCCGTTGGTCAGCGTGCCACAGCCGTCGGTCGGGCTCGGGCCAGCCTCGTCGGCAGGGTCCGTGCCGACCACGACGTCGGTGGTGGTACCGGTCTTGTCGAAGACCGGACCGAACGAGGCCGCGGCAGCGCCGGCACAGGGCCCGGCGATCGGCGCGGGGGAGTTGATCGTCGCGCCGATCGCACCGCGGGTGAACTTCGAGCAGAGACCGTCGGGGCGAGGCGTCGTGATGTCGCCCTCACCTTCGTCCTGCTGACCGTTGATGAGGTCGAGCGTCTCGCCGAAGATGTCGGAGTACGCCTCGTTGAGGGCACCCGACTGCCACTGGTAGATCAGCCCGTGCGTGTACTCCGTGTAGGCGTGCCCCCACTCGTGGGAGACCACGTCGTCGGAGGTGACCCCGTCGCAATAGTTGGTGGTCGCGCCGTTCCAGTTGGCGTTCGGGCACGCGATGTCAGGGTCGTTGTTGACCGTCTTCATGGTCGCGCCGGCTCCGTCGTAGGAGTCGCGGCCGAACGCGTTGTGGTACAGCCAGTAGGACTGACCAGTGGTCTCCACCAGAGCCTGCTGGTCTGCGTTCAGGGTCCCCGGGAAGGCGTCGCCTTCCGACCAGACGGGCGTGGTGTCGGGGGACTCCTCGTAGAGCTCGCGGTCGAGTGCGTCGTGGATCATCGAGTAGCGGTTGACGACCTTGCCGGTGTCGGCGTCGACGAAGACCATGTCGCGCACGTTGGCGTCGTTGGAGACCTCGACCAGGTAGACGAGTCGGGTCGCCCCACCGGGGAGGCCCTGCACCATGCCCTGCTTGTACACGACCAGGTCGGTCGACTTCGCACGGACGCCGTCGGTGTGGGAGTTGCCGTCGGCGTCGGTGGGCGGCTGAGCCTTCACCAGGCTGACCGCGCGGGCGCCGGCGTCGGCAACGCTGAGAGCGGCGTCAGTGTCGACATCCTTCATCGGAACCAGCTCGCCGTTGACGGCCGTCAGGTTGCCCTGGGCGTCGAGGTGGGCGCGCAAAGAGCTGCCGAAGACGGGAACGCCCTCGAACTCCTGGCGGTAGCGGATCGTGGTGCCGAGCCGGTCGTGGGTGACGCCGGACTCGACCAGGTCGGCCGAGCTCGCGCCGAACGCGTCGGCGTACGAGTCGAGATAGCCGGACGCCTTGTCGACGGCCGCGCTGCGGCTGCTCGCCTTCACGTCGGGCAGGAGGTCCCCGCCGCGTGCGGTCCGGACGAACGTGACCTTGCCGGTCGCACGCTCGAAGCTGACGTTCACGTCTTTCGAGGCGGTGCTGCGCATCTCGCGCACCAACGACCGATCATCTGCAGGGGCCGGGGACCCAGCGGCTGCGGTCTGCAGCGCCGGTACGGCCGAGAGAGTCGCGCCCAGGAGTACCAGGCCGAGTCCCTGCTTAAAAAGTTTCACTGAAGTGATTCCTTCCCGAGAATGGCAGGCGTGATGTGGCTCACGCGCCGCCCGCACCTTAGGCGGCAAGCCGGGGTCGGTCTAGTGCAAGACACGCTCCGTGTGGTGCGTGTGACTGGTGTGACAGCGCCCTAGTGTGGTCACCATGGCGACCCGTACGTCTTCCCCGCCGGGATCGCGGAGCAGGAGCACGTCCTCGTCCAGGTCGAAAAGTGGTCGAGGCGGCTCGAGCAACCGCACCCGGAGTACGAAGAAGAAGAACAGCAAGCGCCGACCTGCCGCGAAGCGGAGGCCGGCGCCGCGAGCCGTGCGCAACGGGCCCGGCCCGGTCTCGCGGTTCTTCCACGCACTCTTCCGGGGGCTGACCGCCGTCTGGTTGGGGATCGCCCACGGCGTCGGCTCGGCCGCACGCGGTATCGGGCACACCGCCCGCGACCTCGACCCCGAGCACCGTCGCGACGGAGCCGGACTCTTCCTCTTCGGCCTGGCGATCGTGATTGCCTCCGCGGTCTGGTTCGGTGCGCCCGGCGGACTGCTCGAGTTCGTGCGCACTGTCGTCTCCGGCTCGGTCGGCAAGGTCGGCTGGCTGGTGCCCCTGCTCGTGGTCCTGATCGGCTGGCGGGTGATGCGCGACCCGATCCGCAACGGGCCCGCCGGGCGCCAGGTGATCGGCTGGACGTCGTTCTGCTTCGGCGTGCTCGGGCTCGTCCACATCGCCAACGGGAGCCCGGAGCCGATCAGCGGCGACACCACTCCGCTGCGTGAGGGCGGTGGGGCCGTCGGCTTCGTCGTCTCCTCGCTGCTGCTCGACCTGCTCCGCTCCGACCTGATCGTGGTGCCGCTACTGGTGCTGCTGACCTTCTTCGGCGTGCTGGTGATCACCGCGACGCCTCTCTACCGCGTGCCGGAGCGCCTTGCGGCCGCTCGCGACCGGATGCTCGGCCGGAACCGGGACGACGCCGACGCCGGTGCGTCGGAGGAGACCCAGCCGATCCGCCGGCGTCGGTCCGACCCGGACCTCGACGGTCTCGAGCTGGGCGACCCCGCCTACGACAGCCCGGTCCTGGAGGACCGCGAGCGCAAGAAGCGCAAGAAGAAGGACGCCGTCGAGCCCGAGCCCGATTCCGGGCTCGAGGTGCCTTCCGTCGTCGTCGACGCGGACTCGACCGGCGAGCTCGAGCCGCCACCGCACACCCCGATCCCGGCCCGCGTCGAGCAGCTCGCGCTCTCCGGCGACATCGCCTACTCACTGCCGGCCAACGACGTGCTCAAGCCGGGCTCGCCCCACAAGGCGCGCTCCAAGGCCAGCGACGACGTGGTCGAGCGCCTCACCCAGGTGCTCGAGGAGTTCGACATCGACGCCCAGGTGACCGGCTACATGCGCGGTCCCACCGTGACCCGCTACGAGGTCGAGCTCGGCCCGGCCGTCAAGGTCGAGAAGGTCACCGCGCTCTCCAAGAACATCGCGTACGCCGTCGCCTCGGCCGACGTGCGGATCCTGAGCCCGATCCCCGGCAAGTCCGCGATCGGCATCGAGATCCCCAACAGCGACAAGGAGATCGTGTCGCTCGGTGACGTGCTGCGGTCGAACACGGCGCGCTCCGACCACCACCCGATGGTGGCCGGCCTCGGCAAGGACGTCGAGGGCGGTTTCGTGGTCGCCAACCTGGCGAAGATGCCGCACCTGCTGGTCGCCGGCGCCACGGGATCCGGCAAGTCGAGCTTCATCAACTCCGTCATCACCTCGGTGCTGATGCGGTCCACGCCCGACGAGGTGCGGATGGTCATGATCGACCCCAAGCGGGTCGAGCTGAACGCCTACGAAGGCGTGCCGCACCTGATCACCCCGATCATCACCAGCCCGAAGAAGGCGGCCGAGGCGCTGCAGTGGGTCGTGCGCGAGATGGACCTGCGCTACGACGACCTGGCCAACTTCGGGTTCCGACACATCGACGACTTCAACAAGGCGGTCCGGGCCGGCAAGGTCAAGGTGCCGGCGGGCAGCGAGCGGGTGCCGACGCCGTACCCCTATCTGCTGGTGATCGTCGACGAGCTCGCCGACCTGATGATGGTCTCGCCCCGCGACGTGGAGGACTCGATCGTCCGGATCACCCAGCTCGCCCGCGCGGCCGGCATCCACCTGGTGCTCGCCACCCAGCGACCGTCGGTCGATGTGGTCACCGGTCTGATCAAGGCGAACGTGCCCTCGCGGCTGGCGTTCGCCACCTCGTCGCTGGCCGACAGCCGGGTGATCCTCGACCAGCCGGGCGCCGAGAAGCTGGTCGGCCAGGGTGACGGACTGTTCCTGCCGATGGGCGCCTCCAAGGCGGTCCGCGTCCAGGGGTCGTGGGTCACCGAGGCCGAGATCCACCAGGTGGTCAAGCACTGCAAGACCCAGCTGGAGCCGGTCTACCGCGACGACGTGACCGTGCCGCAGCAGAGCAAGCGCGAGCTCGACGACGACATCGGCGACGACCTCGACCTGGTCGTGCAGGCGATCGAGCTGGTGGTCTCCACCCAGTTCGGCTCGACGTCGATGCTGCAGCGCAAGCTCCGGGTCGGCTTCGCCAAGGCGGGCCGGCTGATGGACATCCTCGAGAGCAGGGGAGTGGTCGGCCCGAGCGAGGGCTCCAAGGCCCGCGACGTGCTGGTCAAGCCCGACGAGATCGATGCCGTGATCATGACCATCCAGGGGGAGGCGTCGTGAGCGAAAGATACGAGAACGAAGACGTCGAGGTACGCCGCGACGGACCGCTCGCCGCGGTCATCGGCCTCGGCGCCGCGGCCCTGGCGATCGCCTACCTGGCTCGCGCGACCGGATCCGACGGCGGCTGGCTGGACTGGGTGCTGATGGCAGTGCTCGGCGGCATCGCCGGTCTCTACCTGACGTCGTTCCTCGATGCGCGAGCGCCGCTGCTGCTCGCCGACCAGCAGGGCATCCGGATGCGCTCCGGGCGGTCCTGGCGCGGCGTCGCCTGGACCGAGGTCGAGCGCATCGAGCACCTGCCCCGGAGCGGGCTCCTGCGCGACGGCCGGGTCATGGTGATCACCGGCCGCAAACCCGAGCTGACCCTGCGGCTCTCGTTGGCCACCCGGCTCGTCGGCGCCGACTGGGACGAGCTCACCGAGGCACTTCGCGATCTCGCGGGCAGCACCACCGAGGTCGTCGAGCTGGAGCCCTTCCCGGACGACACCCCGACCGACGACGACCCACCGCCGTCGAGCAGCTCGTTCGACGACGCCCGCCGGTCCGTGCCGAGTCCCCGCAGCTACAGCCCCAGTCACCTCCGCCGGCTCGCCGTCGGGGTCCGTGCCGAGATGCGGCACCTCACCTCCGGCGCCAACGCTCTCAAGCACCACCCGGTCGCCATGCCGGTCTCGAGCCTGCCCGAGGTGGCCGAGCTGCAGCGGGATCCCGACGCCGAATGGGTGGAGTCCGTCGTCGCCATCGGCGCAGTGGCCGACCCCGAGCCGACCGTCGTGCTCGAGGACGTCCGCGTCACGGACCCGGTCATCGGCCCGGAGCTGGCCGCGGCCCGACGTCACCTCTCCCTGTCCGTCGACCAGCTCGCCGAGCGGACCCGGATCCGGCCGCACGTCATCGAGTCGATCGAGATCGACGACTTCGCCCCGTGCGGTGGCGACTTCTACGCACGTGGCCACTTGCGCACCCTGGCCCGCGTCCTCGGCGCCGACGCGGCGCCGCTGCTCCGGTCCTACGACCAGCACTACGCCGACGCACCCATCGACCCGCGCCGGATCTTCGAGGCCGAGCTGGCCACCGGCAAGGGGGGCGCGATCCGCGGCACCCGCGGCGGCCTGAACTGGTCGGTCCTGGTGGCCGCTGTGATGGCCGCGATCCTGGTCTGGTCGGTGGCCCGGCTGATCGAGGACGGCCCGGTCGAGCTCAGCAAGGCCCCTGTCCTGAACGGCTCTCCGAGCAATGCCGGCCAAGGACCCGGAGCGGCTGCCGAGATCCCGGTGGTGTTCACCGCTGCCGGTGGCGGCGCGAAGCTGAAGGTGCGCGACGGCCAGGGCGACCTGGTGTTCGACGGCGAGCTGGCCTTCGGCCAGAGCACCCGCCTCGAGGTCTCCCCGCCGGTCCGGGTCTGGACGAGCGACGGCTCGGTCACCGCGACGATCGACGGCGAGGAGCGCGGCGCGCTCGGCGACACCGGCCAGGAGACGTCCGGCACATACGCCGGCTCCGGGTCCTAGAACGTCCTTCGCCGGTTCGTCCTCGGGCTGCTCCGGCCGTCATACTCCTCGGTAGACATGACCGACACCGACCTCTCCGTGGCGCTGCTCACCCTCGGGTGCGCGCGCAACGAGGTCGACTCCGAGGAGCTGGCCGCCCGGCTCGCGGAGGGCGGGTTCCGGCTGGTGGCCGACGCTGAGGACGCCGACACCGTGGTGGTCAACACCTGTGGCTTCGTCGAGGCGGCCAAGAAGGACTCGGTCGACACCCTGCTCCAGGCCGCCGACCTCAAGCAGGACGGGCGCACCCGCGCGGTCGTTGCCGTCGGCTGCCTGGCCGAGCGGTACGGCGCCGAGCTCGCCGACTCGCTGCCCGAGGCTGACGCCGTCCTCGGCTTCGACGACTACCCCGACATAGCCGCCCGGCTGCGGTCGATCGTGGCGGGGGAGAAGCACCACCCGCACACCCCGCAGGACCGCCGCCGGCTGCTCCCGATCAGCCCCGCCGAGCGTCAGACCGAGCCGACCGAGCCGGCCGAGGTGCATCGCCGCCGGCTGGACTCCGGGCCGATGTCGCCCCTCAAGCTGGCCAGCGGCTGCGACCGGCGCTGCACGTTCTGCGCGATCCCGACTTTCCGTGGCTCGTTCGTCAGCCGCCGTCCGAGCGACGTCCTGACCGAGGCCCGGTGGCTCGCTGGCCAGGGTGCCAAGGAGCTGTTCCTGGTCTCCGAGAACTCCACGTCCTACGGCAAGGACCTCGGCGACCTCCGGCTGCTCGAGACGATGCTTCCGGAGATCGCCGCGATCGACGGCGTCGAGCGCGTCCGCGTCTCCTACCTCCAGCCCGCCGAGACCCGGCCCGGTCTGATCGAGGCGATCGCCACGACGCCCGGGGTCGCGCCGTACTTCGACCTCTCGTTCCAGCACGCCAGCCCCACGGTGCTGCGCCGGATGCGCCGCTTCGGCGACCCCGAGAGCTTCCTCGGCCTGCTCGACCAGGTGCGGTCCTACTCGCCGACGGCCGGCGTCCGCTCCAACGTGATCGTCGGCTTCCCCGGCGAGACCGACGACGACTTCCAGATCCTCTGCGACTTCCTCGAGGCCGCACGCATGGACGTCACCGGCGTGTTCGGCTACTCCGACGAGGACGGCACCGAGGCGGCGTCGTACGACGACAAGCTGGACGACGACGAGATCGCCGCCCGGGTCCGGCACGTCACCGACCTGGTCGAGCAGCTCAACGGCCAGCGCGCCGAGGAGCGGATCGGCGAGGAGGTCGAGGTGCTCGTCGAGTCGCTCGAGGACGGCGACGTGATCGGTCGCGCGGCCCACCAGGGTCCCGAGGTCGACGGCGCCACCTATCTAATAGAGAGCACGGCGCGGGTGGGCGATCTCGTCCGGGCCATGGTCGTCGAGACCGATGGCGTCGACCTGGTGGCGAAGGAGAGCGCATGAGCGAGGTCCAGCAGCAGGGCAGCAACTGGAACCTGCCCAACGCGCTGACGACCTTGCGGATCGTGGCGGTGCCGTTCTTCGGCGCAGCGCTCCTCATGGACGACGGTGAGTCGATCACTTGGCGCCTCGTCGCCTGGGTGATCTTCGGCCTGGCCATGGTGACCGACAAGATCGACGGCGACATCGCCCGCAAGCGCGGCATCGTCACCAACTTCGGCAAGATCGCCGACCCGATCGCCGACAAGGCGATCACGGGCATGGCCTTCATCGCGCTGTCGATCGTGGGCGACATCTGGTGGTGGGTGACCATCGTGGTGCTGGTCCGCGAGTGGAGCGTGACGCTGCTCCGGCTCTCGGTCCTCAAGTCCGTGGTCATCCAGGCCGCCGAGCTCGGCAAGATCAAGACCACGGTGCAGGCGGTGGCCCTGGGGCTGCTGATGCTGCCGTTGCCGCACGGCGACGAGGCACACGGCGGCGAGTTCGACCAGTTCGGCGCGGTCGGCGAGGGGCTGTTCTACGTCGGCCAGGCCTTCCTGGTGGCGGCCGTCGCACTGACTCTCTGGTCAGGATACGAGTTCTTCCGGGACGTCTGGCGGGCCCGCAGGAGCCTCTCCCAAACTTCATCCTGAGTTTCGGACCCTTTTCGATGACCCGGGGTTAGGGTGCGATGAATCCCACAGGCGAAAGGTTCCACACTCGTGCTTCTCACCCCCCGGTCGCGTCGCGGCCGACGTTCTTTGGCAGCAGCACTGGGGGTGGCGCTCGCGGCGTCCTCTCTCGCAGTCCTCACTGCCACTCCTGCGCAGGCCGCCGATCCGATCGACATCCAGATCCTGGCCACCAACGACTTCCACGGTCGCCTCACGAACAACACCAACAACGAGGCCGGCGCCGCGGTGCTCTCCGGAGCGGTCAAGCAGCTGCGCACCGAGAACCCCAACACGAACTTCGTTGCTGCCGGTGACCTGATCGGCGCCTCGACGTTCGAGTCGTTCATCCAGCAGGACGTGCCGACCATCGAAGCGCTCAACGAGGCAAGCCTCGACGTCTCCGCCGTGGGCAACCACGAGCTGGACCAAGGCTTCGACGACCTCAACGTGCGAGTGCAGAACCTGGCCGACTGGGAGTACATCGTCGCCAACCTGCGGCTGAAGGCCGGCGGCGCCCACGCCCTGGCGCCCACCTGGACCAACGAGATCGGCGGCGTGACCGTCGGCTACGTCGGCGCGGTGACCGAGGACCTGCCTGCGCTGGTGTCTCCGGCCGGCATCTCCACGCTCGACGTCACCGACATCGTCACCGAGGTCAACGCCTCGGCCGCCGCGCTGCAAGCAGACGGCGCCGACGTCGTGGTGATGCTCGTGCACGAGGGCGCGCCCAGCACCAACTGCGCCACGATGGACGACTCCGGCGCTTGGGCCGACATCATCAACAACGTCAGCTCCGATGTGAACGCGATCGTCTCCGGGCACACGCACCTGGCCTACAACTGCCAGTTCCCCGTGGCGGGGCTCTCGCACGAGCGTCCGGTCGTCTCGGCCGGGCAGTACGGCACCAACCTCAACAAGCTCGTCTTCACGGTCGACCCCGACGACGGGGCGATCTCCGCGGTGACGCAGGAGATCCTGCCGCTCGAGGGTCCCGACCCCGACGGCAGCGGCCCTGGCGTCCCGCCGTCGCTCTACCCGGCCGACCCGGTAGTCACGCAGATCGTCGCCGACGCGGTGACCGAGGCCAACGTGCTCGGAGCGGTGGAGCTCGGCGAGATCGAGGGCCCCTTCGACCGCGCACGCTGGTCCGCCCCGGACGGTGACGACGCGGGAACCGAACGAGACATCGTCGAGAACCGTGGCGGCGAGTCCACTCTCGGCAACCTGGTTGCCGAGGTCCAGCGCTGGGCCACCGAGCCGGCAGAGTTCGGTGCCGCCGAGATCGCGTTCATGAACCCCGGCGGTCTGCGGGCCAACATGACCGGCCTGACAGTGA
This sequence comes from uncultured Actinomycetota bacterium, assembly GCA_963809015.1. Lineage (GTDB taxonomy): Bacteria > Actinomycetota > Actinomycetes > Propionibacteriales > Nocardioidaceae > Nocardioides. Next base: position 550,316 of record CAWEHX010000006.1, on the reverse strand, counting down.
CCTATCGGCAGGCGGCCAACGTCCAGCCGTTCGCGAACACCCTGGTCAACATGACCCTGACCGGTGCCCAGATCAAGACGGTGCTGGAGCAGCAGTGGCAACGCGACGCGGGTGGCAACGTGCCGAGCCGACCGTTCCTGCGCCTCGGCACGTCCGATGGTTTCGAGTACTCCTACGACCCCATCGCCCGGGAGGGCTCGAAGGTCACCGGTATCTGGCTGAACGACGACCCGGTGCTGCCGGGGGAGACGTTCTCCGTCACCGTGAACTCGTTCCTCGCCGCGGGCGGTGACAACTTCCGCGAGTTCGCCAACGGCACCGACAAGAGGGACACCGGCCAGGTCGACCTCCAGGCGATGGTCGACTACATGGAGGAGTTCACCGAAACGGACCCGCTGCCTGTCGACTCCAGCCAGCACTCGGTCGGGGCGAAGATGACGGACACGGTGAACATCACGTTGACGTCGCTGTCGATGACCGGCGCGAACGACGTGAAGGACACCGAGGTCGAGGTCTTCGAAGGTGTCACATCACTCGGCACCTTCCCGGTGACGAGCGACCTCACGACCACGCCGTTCGACGAGTCCGGCACCGCGACCCTGCCGAACCCGAACCTCGGGACGGGTCACGTGCTGCGGGTCGTCGGAGCGACCACTGGAACCGAAGCCGTGGTGAACGTGTTGCAGGCGTCCGGCGTCGCCGCAACTGCGCCACCCGTGACGTACGGCACCGACTGGACTGCGAACGTGAACATCGATCCGAACGCGGCCACGGGCACCGTTGAGATCCTCAACGGGACCACCTCGCTCGGCACGGCGCCCGCAGACAACGACGGGAATGCCGTTGTGGCGATCGACGGGACGGCGCTGTCCGGAGGCGCCCACACCCTGACCGTCCGGTACCTCGGAGACACCACCTACGCGGCGTCGGAGGACACCTTCGACGTCACGGTCGCGAAGGCTGCGTCCACGACGTCGGTGTCGGTGGAGCCTGAGGTCGCGGTCGCCGGGCAGGACCAGATCACCCTGACCTCGACCGTCGATGCGACCGGCTTCACTCCGGGCGGCGAGGTCGAGTTCAAGCTCAACGGCGTGTCTCTCGGCACGGCGCCTCTCGAGGAGGGCGCCGCCACCCTGGTGGGCGGCCCGATCAACGCCACCGGCACGTTCGAGGTGACCGCTCACTACCTCGGCGACGGCAACACGGAGGTGAGCACCTCCGCGGAGGCTGCCGAGCTCAAGGTCGTCAAGGCTGCGGCCGACCTGTCGGTCAAGATCAGGCCAGGCACGATCAAGGTGGACCGCACCCGGGCCAAGGTCGTCGTACGCGCCGACTCCGGGGGCGATGCCGCCAGAGGCAAGGTCGAGGTGAAGGTCGGCGGCAAGACGTACACGCGGACGCTCGACGACGGTCGCGCCGTGATCCGCCTCAGCAAGTTCGCAAAGACGGGCAAGAAGACAGTTCGAGTGAAGTACCTCGGGAACGCCGTCACGAAGTCCGCATCCACCAAGGTGACCTTCAAGGTCGTCAACCCGTAACCAGTTCCACTCTCGGGGCCCGGTCAACCGGCCGGGCCCCAGCACCACTTGATGATTCACCTCCCCGAGAGAGCTCCCTCATGAACTTCACCTCACCGAAGCGATCCTTCATCGCCGGCCTCGCCGGCTTTGCCGTAGCCCTCTCGGGGCTCGCGGTCGTCGCCACCGCGACGCCAGTCCAGGCCGTCCCGGCAGCACCGGCCTGGTCATCAAGGAGGTGTACGTGAACGGAGGCTCAACGGGCGCCTCCGATAATGACAAGTTCGTCGAGCTCTACAACCCGACAGGGAGCCCGATCACGCTCACTGGCTGCCGTGCAGTACCGGTCGCGACCAGACTGGCATCGCGTCCGGAGTCGCGGCGCTGCCTCAACGGAGTCACGATTCCGCCGCATGGCCACTACCTCGATCCAGAGGGGCACGCAATGGCGCCAATGGTGCGGCCCTGCCCGACCCCTGACCTGGTCGCGCTGGGATCAGCCGTCGCAGGCGGGTGCGAGCGGCACGATCTTCCTGGGACGCACCGCCAGCGGTCACGGCCACCTGCGCCACGTCGCAGGCATCACCGACGTGGACAGGCTCGGCTACGGCTCGAGCAACTCGTGTCGAGGAACCAGCGACCACCGGCAACCGCTACGCGTCGTCTGTCAGCTGTAACCGCAATGCCTCAGGTACCGACACCGATGTGAACTCGACCGACTTCGCGACGGCTGCGCCCACGCCGACGGCTGGCGCCCCAGCCGCTCTCGACGCCACCAACCCCGGCAACAAGACCGGGACGGTGGGGCAGGCGATCACCGGCTTCAACATGGCCGCGACCGGCGGCACCTCGCCGTACACCTGGACGGACCCGGGCAACACCCTTCCGCCGGGCATCAACCTGGCCGCCAACGGCGCCGTCTCCGGCACACCGACCACCGCGAACGTCTACAACGTCACCCTGAGCGTGGCCGACTCCGCCGGTCCACCCGCGGCGGACTCGGTCTCGTTCACGTTCACCGTCAACGCTGCACCCGTGGGTGTCACTCCGATCAAGGACATCCAGGGCACGGGTGCTGTCACGCCGATCGACGGCCAGACCGTCACCACCGAGGGTGAGGTCACCGCGGCCTACCCGACCGGCGGCCTGAACGGCTTCTACATCCAGACCCCCGGTGCCGACACGGCCAACGCATCCGACGCGATCTTCGTCTACGGCGGCCCCTCGGGTTTCACGACCTACCCGGCCATCGGTAGCTCGGTCGAGGTCACCGGTACCGCCAACGAGTTCTCCACCACCACCCAGATCACGACGAACGACGCCGGCGTGGACGCAATCGCGGACCTGCCCGGCTCGGTCACCCCGAAGACCCAGATCCCCGGTACCGACTGCGCCCTGCCCGGCACCGCGTGTCTGACCGGCGCTGCGCTCGACACCGCCCGCGAGGTCGCGGAGGGCGAGGCGTTCCAGCCGACAGCCCCGTGGACCGCGACCGACGTCTACGACGGCTCGCCGTTCGTCGCCGGTCAGTCGTTCAGCTCCTCGATGTTCGGTGAGATCGGCCTGGCCGCCAACAGCGACCTCGCGCTGGTGACGCCGACCGAGGTGATCGACGCCCAGGACACGGCCGCGAAGAACGCCCGGATCGCTTACAACGACGCGCACCGGATCACCCTCGATGACGGCTCGACCACGAGCTACCTGTCGGCCGCGAACACCGGCCTCCCCTTCCCCTGGTACACCCCCAGCCACGCCCCTCGCGTCGGCGCGGCGGTGACCTTCCCCGCACCGGTGGTGCTCACCTTCGGCTTCGGAGCCTGGAAGCTCCTGCCGTCGACGCAGGTCGTCGGTGCCCCGACGGCCTCGCAGCCCCAGTTCGAGCAGACCCGGGCCGACAACCTGGCGCCACAGGATGTCGGCGGTGACCTCAAGCTCGCCACGTTCAACGTGCTGAACTTCTTCCCGACCACCGGCAACGAGTACGTCACGGCCGGTCTCGGAAGCTGCACGTACTTCACGGACCGCGCGGGCAACCAGATCACCAACAACTCGTGCAACCCCAACGGTCCCCGTGGTGCCGCGAACGAGGCCAACCTCGTCCGTCAGCGGGACAAGATCGTCTCGGCGATCAACACGGTCGACGCAGACATCGTCTCCCTCGAGGAGCTCGAGAACTCCGTCCACTTCAACAAGCCGCGCGACTTCGCCATCGACGCACTGGTCACCGCGCTGAACGCGGACGCGGGCGCCGGCACCTGGGCGGCCGTCCCGTCGCCGAGCGCGGCCGACCTGCCGCCGCTCTCGGAGCAGGACGTGATCCGCAACGGCTTCATCTACAAGCCCGCCAACGTCGCGCTGGTCGGCGGATCAGTGGTGCTTGCCGACGAGTCGACCGGCACTGGGGACGGCGCCGAAGCCTTCGCCGACGGCCGTGAGCCGCTGGCGCAGGCGTTCAAGATGATCGGCAGCCCGGACTCAGCCGCGTTCGCGGTGATCGTCAACCACTTCAAGTCGAAGGGCTCCGGCACTCCCGACCCCGACGGTCAGGGCAACGCGAATATCCGACGCGAGCTCCAGGCCAACTCGCTGGTGGCCTTCGCCGACGAGTTCAAGACCCTGCGCGGGATCACCCGGGTGTTCCTCGCCGGTGACTTCAACGCCTACTCCGAAGAGGACCCGATCCAGATCCTCAACGACGCGGGGTACACCAACCTCGAGTCGACGAGCGACCCCGAGGAGGAGAGCTACAACTTCGACGGCCAGATCGGCTCGCTCGACCACGTGCTCGCGAACTCCGCAGCACTCGCCGACGTCGACGGTGTCGACATCTGGACGATCAACGGCTACGAGTCGGTGTACTACGAGTACAGCCGCCACAACTACAACGTCACCAACCTGTACGACCCCGGCCCGTTCAAGTCCTCCGACCACAACCCGGAGATCATCGGCATCAACGCTCCGGCGGAGCCGACCACGCGCCAGATCCAGATCCTGGCGACCAACGACTTCCACGGTCGCTTGGTTCGCGATGGTGCAGGGCCGACGGGCGGCGCCGCGGTGCTCGCGGGTGCTGTGAAGCAGCTACGCGCGACGAACCCGGACACGGCATTCGTTGCGGCTGGTGACCTGATCGGTGCATCGACGTTCGAGTCGTTCATCGCGAAGGACAAGCCGACGATCGATGCGCTCAACGAGGCCGGTCTCGACGTGTCGGCCGCGGGCAACCACGAGTTCGACCAGGGGTACGACGACCTGGTCAACCGGGTGATGCAGCCCTACAACGCCACCACCAACCCGTACGGCGGTGCGAACTGGGAATACATCGCGGCCAACATCCGCAAGAAGTCCGACAACAGCCACGCGCTTGCGCCGACCTGGACCCAGGACTTCGGTTCGGTCAAGGTCGGGTATGTCGGTGCCGTGACCGAGGACCTGCCCGAGCTTGTCTCGCCGGCCGGGATCTCCACGATCAACGTGACCGACGTGGTGACCGAGGTGAACGCGGCCGCGAACGACCTCAAGGCTGGCGGTGCGGATGTCATCGTGCTGCTGGTCCACGAGGGTGCTCCGGGCACCAACTGTGCGGCGATGGACGACGACCCGACCTCGGACTTCGGTTCGATCATCACCGGGGTCAACGACAACATCGACGCGATCGTGTCCGGTCACACCCACCTGGCCTACGACTGCTCGTTCGCCGTGCCCGGCTGGTCGGGCCGCGACGTCACCGAGCGTCCCGTGGTGTCTGCCGGTCAGTACGGCATGGCGCTGAACAAGCTGGTCTTCACCGTCGACACCGCCACCGGCGAGGTCCAGGCGAAGACCCAGACCCTGCTGAACCTGCAGTCCTGCACCTCGAACTGCACGCCTCCGGCGACTCCGGTGTGGACGGCGAACTACCCGGCCGACCCGGCGACCGCGGCGATCGTTTCCGCGGCTGTGGCGAATGCGGCAGTCCTCGGTGCGCAACCGCTGGGTCAGATCGGCGGACCGTTCTTCCGCGGCAAGCTCACGAACGGCACCACCGAGAACCGTGGCGCCGAGTCGACCCTGGGCAACCTGGTCGCTGAGGTTCAGCGCTGGAACACCCGCAACCCGGAGTCCGGTTCGGCGCAGATCGCGTTCATGAACCCGGGCGGACTGCGGGCCGACATGGTCGGTACTGGTACCGGCCCGTTCCCGCGGACCCTGACGTACAAGCAGGCCGCTGACGTCCAGCCGTTCGCCAACACGTTGGTGAACATGGACCTGACCGGTGCACAGATCAAGACAGTGCTCGAGCAGCAGTGGCAACCGGGTGGCGCGGCACGGCCGTTCCTGAAGCTCGGTATCTCGAAGGGGTTCAAGTACACCTTCGACGACACCAAGCCGGTCGGTTCGCGGATCACCGGGATGTGGCTCAACGGCAGCCCGATCGTGCCTGCAACCGTGTACTCGGTGACGGTGAACTCCTTCCTTGCGTCCGGTGGTGACAACTTCTTCGAGCTGAGCAACGGCGCGAACAAGCAGGACACCGGCAAGATCGACCTGCAGGGGATGGTCGACTACATGGCCGCCTTCGGAAGTGGCACGGACGTGGTCCCGGTCGACAGCAAGCAGAACGGCGTCGGAGTCACGTTCCCGGGGAGCGCTCCCGCGGCGTACGCTCCCGGCGCTCACGTGCTGTTCAACGTGTCGTCCTGGTCGATGACCAATGCCCTGGACGTCAAGGACACCGACGTGGTGGTCAAGCTCGGCGCGACCACGCTCGGCACGTTCCCGCTCGACAACGCCGCCCAGGTGGCGGTGCCCGGGTTCGACACCACCGGCAAGGCATCCGTCGACGTCGTACTCCCGGCCCTTCCGCCCGGAGTTGCGACGCTGACGCTGACCGGCGCCAACACCGGCACAGAGATCGAGGTGCCGATCACGGTCAGGGAGTCGCCGTCACTCTCGGGTGTGGTGCGCAACCAGGATGACGTCCCGCTCGCCGGCGTGTGCGTTTACCTCTACACATCGGAGGCGGCGCCGGGGGCGTCGTACGGCACCTGCACCCAGCCCGATGGCTCGTACAACATCGACGGCATCGTCCCCGGTGAGTACGTCGTCGCGGTGTCGGACCCGAACGGCCAGCACGAGACCCTCTGGGTCGAAGAGCCGGTCGACCTGGACGAGACGGTGACCGGTTATGACCTAGTGCTCACCGCGCTCACCCTGGGGACGATCAGCGGAACCGTCACGGCCAGCAATGGTCCCTCCGCAGGCGGACCGGTGTCGAACATCTGCGTGTTCGCCTACGAGGAGAACGTCACCACCAATGCCTCCTACGCCAGCTGTACGGCGGCCAACGGCAACTACGGGATGTTCGGCGTGGAGGCGAGTGTCAACTACGACGTCGCGTTCTTCGACCCGTCCGCGGTGTACCCGACCAAGTGGTACACCGGGGCTCCCGCTGGTGCTCCCAACCAGGGAGGCGCAGTTGCGGTGAACGTGCCGGTCAACGGCACGGTGGACGTCGATGGCGTACTCAGCGTCGCAACCACCGGCATCATGTCCGGAACGTTGACCGACCAGAGCAACAACCCAGTGGCCGGGGTGTGCGTGTACCTGTACCGGAACATCTTCGCCGGGTCGGTGGCCGCCACGTGCACCGGGGCCGACGGCGTGTGGTGGATTCCCAACCTCGCGCCGGGCGTCAACTATCGGGTCGGAATCTCGGACCCGCAGGCCAGGTTCAAGACCCACTGGTACAAGACCGGGACGCCAGCAGGTGCGGCGAACCTCGGTGGTGCCACGCCGTTGACCGTAGTTGCCGGCCAGACCACGGCGAACATCAACGCGAAGCTGACGCCCATTCCGTGATCTGATCAGAACGCGACCCGCCGGCATCCGACTCCGTTCGGATCCGGCGGGGCGCGGGCAACCAACACTGCTCCCAATGCACGAGAAAGAAGCCAAGCCATGCTGGATCAGCACCCTCCCGCCGTCGAGCCGACGGCAGTTGATGCGGCCGCCGGATCGCCTCCGCAACGGCCGCTGCGTGGGAAGGCCCGCAAGTTCGCAGTCGGCGCTACCTCCTTGCTGGTGGTACTGCTTGGGGTCGGCTACGTCGTGGCGCCCAGCAACCCGAGCCTGGAGATGACTGTCGAAGAGCTGGACAGCATCCCCGCGTACGACGTCGACCTCGTCGCGGAGTACTCCCTTGCCGCGGCGACCGAGGCGGAGCGGAGACGCTACAAGGAGACGATCTGGGGGCTCATCGTGTCGCCCGACGGCGTCCCGGTGACGAACGCGAAGCTGACCCTGCAAGGGGTCGGCGCGAAGGTGCGCAAGTTCCGGGCCGTGATCTACATCGGCAGGCCTAAGACGTTCCGGTCGATCGTTCATCTCCGGCCGGGCCGATACCGGTTCACGATGAGCCTGCGCGCCGATGGGAAGCTGCGAACGGTGTCGAAGGAGCGCGGCATCAGGCACAAACGCTTCTACGGCGTCGGTGTCGTTGTCCAGGACGGTGGGATCGTGACGATGGTTCCCATCAGGACTTACTGATCGGTCGAGAATGACGCGACAGAGCCGGCGCCGCGTCGGGGTGGTGCTCGGCACTCGCCCCGAAGCGGTGAAGCTGGCACCGGTGGTGGCCGCGCTCGCCGCCTCGTCGGCGTACGCGCCGGTGGTGATCTCGACCGGCCAGCACCGGGCGCTGCTCGACCAGGTGTTGCACCCGTTCGGGATCGAGCCGGACGTCGACCTCGACCTGATGGACGCCGGTCAGAGCCTCACCGACCTCGCGGGCCGGGCGGTACGCCGGATCGGCGAGGCACTCGACCAGCTCCGGGTGGACACCCTGGTGGTCCAGGGCGACACCACGACGACGGTCGCGGGGGCGCTCGCCGGTTTCTACCAGCGGCTGCCGGTGGCGCACGTCGAGGCGGGGCTGCGCACGGGCGACCGTTTCGCGCCGTACCCGGAAGAGGTCAACCGGCGGCTCGTCACCCAGCTCGCCGACCTGCACCTTGCGCCCACCTCACTGGCTGCGGGCCGGCTGGTGGCGGAGGGCGTGGATCCGGAGGCTGTCGTGGTGACCGGCAACACCGGCATCGACGCACTGTTTGCCACCGTGCAGCGCAAGCGACCCTACGAAGGGCCGAACGCCGGGGCGTTGACGCAGCTCGAGTCCGAACCAGGCCCTCTCGTGCTCGTCACCGCGCACCGGCGGGAGTCGTGGGGCGGTGGCCTGGCTGCCATCGCTGAGGGGATCGCTGCCCTGGTGGCCGCGCGACCGGACGTCCGGGTCGTGTTCCCGCTCCATCCCAACCCGGTCGTGCGGGACGCCGTACTTCCGTGGCTCGAGGGCCGTGACCGGGTGCTGCTCACCGAGCCGCTCGACTACGCCGACCTGGTGCGGGTGCTGGACCGGGCCGACCTGGTCGTCACCGACAGCGGCGGCATCCAGGAGGAGGCCTGCTCTCTGGGCACGCCCACGCTGGTCACCCGAGAGACCACCGAGCGTCCGGAGGGTGCGGAAGCCGGTGGCCTGTTGCTGGTCGGCACGGACACCGCCCGGATCCGCGACGAAGCGGTCCGGCTGCTCTCCGACCCGGTGGCCTACGACGCGATGGTGTGCCGCAGCCTTCCCTTTGGGGACGGTCATGCCGCCGAGCGCATCGTCGCCGCGCTGCCGTTGCTCGACCGACTGTCCGACCAGCGTTCTGCCACCTCGCGCCGTCTCGTGCCCAACTGATCACCGAAGAGGAACTGCTACCTGTGTCTGCCACTAGTCTCCGCCGCGTCCTGGCCGCGACCACCGCACTCCTCGCGATCGGTCTATTTGCCGGGTGCTCCGATGACTCTGATCCCAAACCTGATGGCGACAAGGCCAAGGACACGCCCAGCGAGACGGCGGGCACCCCGACGACGCCGGTCGACCCGGCGACCGACCCGAACGGGCCGTTCGTCGTCGCGGCCACCGCCGTGGCGCAGCGCAGCGTCGACCAGGTGATCCAGCTGCACATCATGGGCACGGGCACGGTGGACCTGAACGCGCTGCGCGACCAGATCCCGACTCTGGCCGAAGCGATCGCTACGGAGCTGGGGAACCAGATCGCCGACGCGACCATGATGACCCCGCCCAAGGACAGCGTCGCCGCGGAGCTTGTCGACGCGCTGACCGACTACCAGGAGCTTGCCGGCGAGCTCTCCCAGTGGAGTGCCGAAGACGGGCAGCCGATGCCCGACGGCTGGTTCGACCGACTCGAGAAGGCCGACCGCCACTGGAAGGGCGCGCTTCGCAAGCTCGGCGACCTGTCCGGGACGGACCTGCTCGCCAACGTGCCCGACCTGATCCTGCCGACATGACCATCGACATGAGCGTCATCGGCTGGGTGATGGCCGCGATCGTTCTCTACTACACGTGCCTGTTCCTGGTTGCCGTGTTTCGACGTTCTCCTCCGGCGGCCGAGGCCTGCCCCCTGATGGTGATCATGGTGCCGGCCCGCAACGAACAGCTGGTGTTGGACGGCACCTTGTCGGCCCTGGCTGCGCTCCGTTACGACGGGGAGCTCCGAATCCTGGTGGTCGACGATGCCTCCACCGACGACACAGCGGGCATCGTCGAGGCTTGGGCTGGTCGTGATGACCGTGTGCGACTGAGCTGTCGGGTTCCACCGGAGGCCGGACAGGGCAAGAGCGAGGTGTTGAACCACGCGTTCAAGCTCGTCACCGACCTGCTTGATCGACGGGATCCCTGGCTTGCCGGGCACGACGCCGAGGAAGTTGTGCTGGTGATCGTCGATGCCGACGGAAAGCTCGAGCAGGCGGCGCTTCGCCGCGTGGCCCCGTACTTCGCGGATCCTCAGGTCGGCTCGGTCCAGATCGGCGTGCGCATCGCCAATGCTCGAACCAATGTCCTCACCCGGATGCAAGACATCGAGTTCGTCGCGTTCAGCTGGCTGATCCAAGGTGCCCGCGACAGGCTCGGCTCGGTCGGTCTGGGAGGTAACGGACAATTCGCGCGCTTCTCCGCGTTGGCCGGCCTCGGCGGTGAACCATGGCGCCGCGGAGCGCTGACCGAGGACCTGGACCTTGGGCTGCGGTTGGTGCGAGCCGGGTGGCGCACTCGCTTCTGCCACCTGACGTATGTCGACCAGCAGGGCCTCGCGACTTGGAAGCCGCTGCTTCGTCAGCGCACCCGCTGGATCCAAGGTCACTACCAGTGCTGGCGACACCTGGGCGGCTTGGCGCGAGCGAGACATACACCGATCGGTGCGCGGCTCGACCTCATGGTCTACCTACTCCTGGTCGTGACCGTGCTGCTTGTGACTGTGACTCTGGCCGTAGGTGTACTGGATGCGCTCGGCGTGGTGACGGTCACCAACGGCTCGCTGCACGCCATCCCTTACGGACCTCCGCGTCGAATCGCAAGCCTCGCGATCGCGGTGCTCCCGCTGGTGATCTTCCTCGGGGTCTATCAGCGGCGCAGCGCACACCCGTTCAGCTGGTACGAGCTGCCTGCTGCCGCAATGGCTTTCACATTGTTCAGCTACGTCTGGGTATGGGCTTCGGTGCGGGCACTTGCCCGGCTGGCGCTGCGGCGCAACGGCTGGGTGAAGACCCCGCGCATGGCCTCCGGCGTTTCGTGAAACCGGCCGCCGTGACCTCCAAAGCCCAAACCGTCCACGACCTGCTGAAGGAACGTGGCGAGACTGTCGCCACCGCTGAGTCACTCACCGGTGGCCAGCTCGCCGCGCTCCTCACGGCTGCTCCGGGGGCGTCCGAGACGTTCCTGGGCGGCGTGGTCAGCTACGCGACTGACGTGAAGGTCGAGGTTCTCGGTGTCGACCCCGGGATCGTGGAGCGACACGGGGTGGTCTCGGCGGAGTGCGCGCGGGCGATGGCGCAGGGGGTGCGGTCGCTGATGCGGTCGACGTACGCCGTCAGCACGACCGGGGTAGCCGGGCCTGACGAGCAAGAGGGTAAAGAGCCCGGCACGGTCTACGTCGGGGTCGCGGGTCCGGGTGGCGACACGGCGTTGGCACTGGATCTCGTGGGGGACCGCTCGACGATCCAGGACCGGACCTGCCAGGAGGCGCTGTCGGCGCTCGCTGACACAATCCTCCGCGAGGAAGAAACCGCTGTCGGGTAGCGTTGGGCCCACCAGACGAAGAAAGGAGACGCGCATGGTGCTGTTCCGTCGGATGCTCGGCGACGTACTGCGTGAGCGGCGCGGCGAGCTCGGCCTGACTCTGCGCGACGTCTCCAAGGAGGCCCGGGTCAGCCTGGGCTACATCTCCGAGATCGAGCGCGGCCAGAAGGAAGCCTCTTCCGAGCTGCTCGCCTCGCTGTGCGGCGCGCTCGAGATGCCGCTCTCGTTGGTGCTTCGCGAGGTCTCCGACGCGGTTGCCCAAGAAGAGGCCGCGCTCGAGCCCACGCCGATCTCCGTCAACAGCCGCGCCCGCGCCGGCGAAGTGGTCGCCTCCGCCGCTGCCTGACCCCTACCGCTGGCAGTGCGGGCACCAGTACGACGCCCGCTCCCGGCCCGGTTCGCCGCGCATCTCCACCGCGATCGGTGTGCCGCAGCGTCGACATGGTGCCTTGTCGCGGCGATAGACCCACAGCGGCTCGCGCAGGTCGCCTGTGGTGGCCTGGGTCGCCCGGGTGACGTTCTGCTCGAGCATCAGGTGCGCCCGGCGGACCAGCCGGTGCAGGTCGGCGACCTGACCGACGGGGGTCATCGGGAGCGCGCCGCTGAGGAAGCACAGCTCGGCGGCGTACATGTTGCCGATTCCGGCGAGGCGGGTCTGGTCGAGCAGCGCCTCGATGAGCGGTCGGTCGGGATCCTCGCGGAGCCGCCGCAGCGCCTCGTCCTCGTCCCAGTCGGGGCCGAGCAGGTCGGGGCCGAGGTGACCGACGACGGTGTGCTCTTCGGCGGTCGGGACGAGCTCCACTATGCCGAGCGAGAACCCCACCGCCTGCAGGTCGGCCGTGGCCAACACGACGCGGGCCTGGTGGGCCGGCCGCTTCCAGCGCTGGCCCGCTGCGTAGGTGCGCCAGGCGCCCTCCATCTTGAGGTGGGTGTGCAGCGTCCATCGCTCCTCGCCCTCCATGCGGGTGAGCAGGTGCTTGCCGCGGGCGACCGACTCCACCACGCGGTAGCCGGCGAGATCGGTGGTCGCCAGCTGAGGCACCCGGAAGTCGGTGCGGGTCAGCTCGTGGCCGGAGAGAGCGCGGTGCAGCCGGTGTGCGGTCCGGTGCACGGTGTCGCCCTCAGGCACCCCGCATCCTCAGGCCGCGCGGGGTGGCCACGAAACCGGCCGCGTCGAGGGCCTCGCGGAGCGGGGTGGAGCCGCCGCCGAGCAGCTGTGCGCCGTCGGCCTTCTCGACCGTGAGCCGGCCGAGCGAGCCGCGGCGCGCTGCCTCGGCGAGGGCGGCGGTCGCGGGGGTGAGCCGGTCGGCGTCGTCGCTCCAGGTGAGCAGGGTCTTGCCGCCGCGCTCGACGTAGAGAGTGAGTACGCCGTCGACCAGGACCACCATCGCCCCGGCCTTGCGGCCTGGCCGGTGGCCGCCGTCGGAGGCGGGCCAGGGGAGTGCCGCGCCGTAGGGATTGGCCGGGTCGGTGGCCGCGAGCGCCACCGCCTGCGGCTTTGCCTCTGGGGGCAGCTCGGAGAACGTGCGCAGCCGGTCGATCGCGCCGGCGGTGCCGAACTGTGCGGCGCCGAGCCCGCTGACGAAGTAGCCGCGACGGCACCGGCCGGAGTCCTCGAACGCCGAGAGCACCTTGTAGACCGCCGCGAACCCGCCGGGCACCCGCTCGCTCACCACGGCGCCGCGGATCACCACGCCGTGTCGGTCGAGCAGCCGCTCGGCGGTGGCGTGGGCGCGCTTGGTGGGGTCGGTCTCGATCGGCGGCAGCAGGGCCCAGCGGCCGGCGGTCTCGGGCGGACCGGTGCGGGCCGGGCGGCCGGGACGCGGTGGAGGGCGCCGGGTCCGGTGGCTGGGGGTGCCGGTGCGGGTGAGCGCCCGGAGCGGGGTCAGGGTGTCGTTGCTGATCCGGCCGGCCCAGACGAGATCCCACAGCGCGGCGCTGAGCGCCTTGTCGTTGGTGGACCGCACCGTGTCGGAGAGCTGCCGGAAGAACCAGGCGCCGCCAGGTTCGAGCGCGTCCAGCACCGCCTGGTGCAGCTCGCTGTGCTCGAACGGGACCGGGTCGGGCAGGGTCAGCGCCGCCTGGTCGGCCAGATGCAGGGAGACCCAGCCGTCGGCACCGGGCAGCGCGCCGTGCCCGGCCCAGATCACCTCGCCGGAGGCGGTGAGCTCGTCGAGGTACGCCGGCTCGTAGTCGCGGACCCGCGCACCCAGGACCAGCGGCTCCAGGGCCGAAGCGGGGACCGGGCAGCCGGCCAGCTGGTCGACGACGCTGAGTACGCCGTCGACGCCACGCAGCTTGGACGCGCTGATGTGCTGCCAGGCCGAGAGGAACCGGCCCAAAGCCTCCGGCTCGACCGGCTCGACCTCCTTGCGGAGCCGGGCCAGCGAGCGCCGGCGGAGCTTGCGCAGCACCTCGGCGTCGCACCACTCGGAGCCGGTGCCGGCCGGGCGGAACTCCCCGTCGAGCACCCGCCCCTGGTGGGACAGCCGCTGCAGGGTGTGCCGGGCCACCGCGGCGCCGAGCCCGAGCCGCGCGGCGACGTCGTCGGTGGTGAACGGGCCGTGGGTGCGGGCGTAGCGGGCGACCAGGTCGGCCAGTGGGTCGTCGACGGGCTCGGCGAAGGCGTCTGGAGTGCCCGGAGGAACCGGAACCCCCAGTCCGTCGCGCAGCCGCCCGACGTCCTCGACGACGCACCAGCTCGGGACGCCGGCCATCCGGACCTCGACCACCCGCCGGGAGTCGGCCAGCGCGGACAGCCAGCCGGCAACGTCGGCGCCGGGCACGCTGCGGGCGGTGATCTCCTCGGTGGACTGCGGGCCGAGCAACCGGAGCAGGTCCACCAGTCCCTCTGCGTCGCGGGCCTGGCGGTCGGGCGCGAGCCGCTGCAGCTCGGCCTCGACCTCGCCGAGCACCTCGGGGTCGAGCAGCTCGCGCAGCTCGGCCCGGCCGAGCAGCTCGGCGAGCAGGCCCTGGTCGAGCGACAGCGCGGCCGCCCGGCGCTCGGCGATCGGGGAGTCGCCTTCGTAGACGAACTGGGCGACGTACCCGAACAGCAGGCTGCGGGCGTAGGGCGACGGCGTGTGCGTGGCGACATCGGTGACCGCGACCTCGCGGGTGTCGACCCGCTTCATCAGGGCCACCAGCGCGGGCAGGTCGTAGACGTCCTGGAGGCACTCCCGGACGGCCTCGAGGACGATCGGGAACGAGGGGTACTTGACGGCGACCTCGAGCAGCGCCGCCGACCGCTGGCGCTGCTGCCACAGCGGGGAACGGCGTCCGGGGTCGCGCCGGGGGAGCAGCAGCGCGCGGGCCGCGCACTCCCGGAACCGGGACGCGAACAGCGCCGAGCCGCCGACCTCCTGGGTGACCAGGTCGTCGATCTCGTCGGGCTCGAAGACCACGATGTCGCCGCTGGGCGGCTCGGCGTCGGTGTCGGGGATCCGGATCACGATGCCGTCGTCGGAGGCCACGGCCTGACCGTCGACGCCGTAGCGCTCGCGGAGCCGGGCGTTGATCGCGAGCGCCCAGGGGGCGTGCACCGGGACGCCGTAGGGCGAGTGCACGACCAGGCGCCAGTCGCCCAGCTCGTCGCGGAAGCGCTCCACGAGCAGCGTCGCGTCGGACGGGAGCACATTGGTGGCTTCCATCTGCTCGTGGAGGTAGCCGACCAGGTTGCCCGCGGCCCACTCGTCGAGGCCGTGCTTGCGGGCCTCCGCCTCGGCCTTGGCCCGGGGCATCGCCCCGAGCTCGCGGGTGAAGGCGCCGATCGCGGCGCCCAGCTCGGCCGGTCGGCCGAGGGTGTCGCCCTTCCAGAACGGCAGCCGGCCCGGCACGCCGGGCGCGGGCGTGACCAGAACCCGGTCGTGGGTGATGTCCTCGATCCGCCAGCTGGTCGCGCCGAGCGCGAACACGTCGCCGACCCTGGACTCGTAGACCATCTCCTCGTCGAGCTCGCCGACCCGTTTGCCCGGACCCTCGGCGCCGACCAGGAACACCCCGAACAGCCCGCGGTCGGGGATGGTGCCGCCGCTGGTCACGGCGAGCCGCTGGGCGCCCGGCCGGCCGGTGAGGGTGCCGGTGACCCGGTCCCAGACGATCCGTGGCCGGAGCTCGGCGAACTCGTCGCTGGGGTAGCGGCCGCTGAGCAGGTCGAGGGTGGCGTCGTACGCCGACCGGGGCAGGCTCGCGAACGGAGCGCTGCGACGGGTGAGCTCGAAGAACTCGTCGACGTCCCACGCGTCGAGCGCGGTGGCGGCGACGATCTGCTGGGCGAGGACGTCGAGCGGGTTGGTGGGGATCCGCAGCGCCTCGATACCGCCGGTGCGCATCCGCTGCACCGCCACCGCGGTCTGCGCGAGGTCGCCGCGGTGCTTGGGGAACAGCACCCCGCGGCTGGTCTCGCCGACCTGGTGGCCCGCTCTTCCGACTCGTTGCAGTGCGCTGGCCACGCTCGGCGGGGACTCGATCTGGATGACGAGGTCGACCGCGCCCATGTCGATGCCGAGCTCGAGGCTGCTGGTCGCGACCACGGCGGGCAGGCGGCCGCGCTTGAGGTCGTCCTCGATCAGGGCTCGTTGCTCCTTGGAGACCGAGCCGTGGTGGGCTTTAGCGATCACCGTCTCGGCACCCGCTGTCACTCCCGACTGGGCCACGATCTCGGCGGGCGAGGGGAGGTCGGCGGCGGAGCGTTCGGTGGCGATCTCGTTGAGGCGGGCCGTCAGCCGCTCGGCGAGGCGGCGGGAGTTGGCGAACACGATCGTCGACTGGTGCTGCCCGATCAGGTCGGCGACGGATGCTTCGACGTGCGGCCAGATGCTCGGGGTCTGCGCGTCCTCGGAGTCCTCGTCGTAGTCGTCAGGCGCGGTCATGTCCTCAACCGGGACGACGACCTTGAGGTCCCAGGACTTCTCTGACGGCGGCGCGACGATCTCCACCGGCGCGGCACCGCCCAGGAACCTGGCGACCTCCTCGAGCGGGCGGACCGTCGCCGACAACCCGATCCGCTGGGCCGGCGTCTCGAGCAGCGCATCCAGACGCTCCAGGGACAGCGCCAGGTGGGCGCCGCGCTTGCCGCCCGCGACCGCGTGCACCTCGTCGACGATCACCGTCTCGATGCCCCGGAGTGACTCGCGGGCCTGGCTGGTGAGCATCAGGAACAGCGACTCGGGGGTGGTGATCATGATGTCGGGCGGCTGGGTGGTCAGCTTGCGCCGGTCAGCCGCGCTGGTGTCGCCCGAGCGGACGCCGACCCTGACCTCCGGCGTGGTGACCCCCATCCGGTCGGCGGTGTGCTTGATGCCGGTCAGCGGAGCGCGCAGGTTGCGCTCGACGTCGACGGCGAGCGCCTTGAGCGGGGAGACGTAGAGGACTCGGCAGCGCTTGGTCTTGTCTTTGGGAGGGTGGGTCAGCAGCCGGTCGATCGACCACAGGAACGCGCTGAGGGTCTTGCCGGAGCCGGTGGGCGCGACCACGAGGGCGTGCCGACCGGCGGCGATCGCCTCCCACGCGCCCGACTGCGCGGGCGTGGGCTCGGCGAACGCCGCGCCGAACCAGGCGCGGGTGGGCTCGCTGAACTGCTGCACCTCTCCATCCTGCCGCAGGGCACCGACAGCCGCGGGCGTGTAACGCACCGTTCGGACGTCCACCACACCGTTTGAACGGCTCGATGGACGCACGAACGGTGCGTTACACGTCCACGCGACCGCAGCACCCTGCTGTAGTCCACAGCTACACCGACACAACGTTTGATCAGCGCCAGTTGATGCCGAGAATCCGGTCATGCACCCAGGCGTCCAGGCATGGTTCGGCCAGCAGTGTGGCCTGATCACCCGAGAGCAACTCCTCGATCTCGGCATCACTCCTGTCGTGATCCGTCACATGGTCAGAAGCGGTGAGCTGGTGCATGTACGACGCGGTGCGTTCGCCGATCCGGTCGTGTGGGCGGCGTCGGACGAGTACCGGGAGAGGCCCTTGCTTCAAGCCCGGGCGGCGGTCATGAAGATGCGGCGCGGCTGGGTCCTCAGCCATGACTCAGCTGCGCACGCGTGGTGCATGGAGGTCCTGACGCCCAGCCAGCCCTTGGTTCACGTAACCCGGCCAGGGCTGACCAACGCCTGGACCAAGGCCGGCGTCAAGCATCACCTTGCGCGGTTCCGTGAGGACCAAGTGGTGACGGTCAACGGGTTGCCATCGCTCGACCTGGCCCGAACGGCGGTCGACATCGCGCGCGAGCGGGGCGTCCGACACGGCTTGCCCGCCTGCGACAGCGCACTGCGAATGGGCGTGCCCCGTGAGGAGTTGTGGGAGGCGGTGGCTCCCATGCGCCATTGGGGAGGAGCTCCGGCGGCACGCACGTCTGTGGAGTTGGCCGACCCGGGCGCCCAGACTGTGATCGAGTCGCTGGGCAGGGAGCTCGTCCATGAGCTGGGCATCGGCTTCGCCGAGACGCAGTTTCCTGTCCAGACAGCTCGTGGCATCTCATGGTGCGACATCCGGGTCGGCAACCATGTGTTCGAGTGCGACGGCCACGTCAAGTACCTCGGTCCGGAGCGTGGCGGGCTCGCTCTGCGGCCCGCAGAGGACGTCGTCTGGGACGAGAAGCAGCGCCAGACGCTCGTGTGTGCGGAGGGTCTAGGGATGTCGCGCATCGTGTGGGCTGACTTCTGGGGCGATCGGCGGGCGGAGGCGATAACCCGGTTGCGAGCGGAGTACGCCGTCACCGCAGCCAGGTTCGGGCCGGAGCTCCACCCCCACCTCGCCCGCAATGCCGAGGCGATCCGGCGTGCGCATAGCGCCTGAAAGTCGCCGTAGCGAGTAGTAACGCACCGTTCGTGCGTCCACCGCGCTGTTTGAGCGGTTCGATGGACGCACAAACGGTGCGTTACACGGAGATGGCGGGCACGGACGTGGGGCGCCTGGCGCGTTCAACCAACCACCCGAAGAGCGCCGGACCAGTGGCGTCTAGCTCGGGGTGCCACTGGACGCCGAGCGCCGGCCACTCGCTGCCGACCCACTCGGCCGCCTCGATGACGCCATCTCCCGCCGACGCGGTCGCTTGCCACCCGGTGCCGAGCCGATCCGCCGCCTGGTGGTGCAGGGAGCTGACTGTCGGAGCCGCGCCCAGCAGCGACGAGATCAGGGAGCCGGGCGTGGTCGTCACCGGGTGTCCGACGTCGGGCCGGACGTGGGTCAGTGCCAGGTCGGGGATCAGCGAGCCACCGTCGGCGACCGTGGCCAGCTGCAAGCCGCGGCAGACCGCGAGCAGGGGTAGCCGCCGGTCGCGAGCCGCGTTCACCAGCTCGATCTCCGCCCGGTCGCGGTCGGGATCGAGCCCGATGTCGTCGCCGCCGGCCAGCACCACGCCGTCCACGACGTCGAGCAGGTCGACGGCGTGGCCGGGCGGCAGGATCACCGGACGCCCGCCGGCGGCGGCGACAGCGTCGACGTACGCCGTCGGTACGCCGCGCACCCGGAGCGTGCCCCAGAAGCGCGGGACGTCGTACCCGGCGCCCGCGATCCCGATGACTGGTCCGCTCACACCGCCAGCACCACCGCGGTGATGGCCAGCGCGATGCCGGAGGCGTAAGTGCCCATGGCACCCGCATCGCGCACCGGACCGTGCCCGGCCAGCGTCTTGGCGGTCAGCATGCCGATGGCGTGCAGGTACCGAGCGGCCACGGCCACGATCGCGAGCACGTCCACCCACCAGGTGTCGGAGAGCGACCCGCAGATGAGGATCAGCACGGCCAGCATCGGGACGTATTCGGTGGCGTTGCCGTGCGCGCGCTGGGCGATGTACATCCGGTCGGCGGGATCGGTCGGCTGCTGGTTGCCGGTGTCGCCGCGGATGGCGCGGTGCCTGGTGACGTTCGCGCCGAGCACGAAGACCGGGAGGGCGAGCAGGGCGACGCAGACGATCTGGAGCGTGTTCATGCGGGGAGCCTTTCCTTGCAGTGGTGCGGGATCAGCCGGCGAACGATTTCGCCGCTGAGATCGGTGCCGAGCAGGGCGTCGGTCTTGTGCATGCCGCCGGGACAGGTGACGTTGACCTCGATCAGCCGTCCGTCGATCACGTCGAGGCCGGCCAGCGCGATGCCGTGCCGGAGCAGGTCGGGTGCGAGGGCGGCGACGATCGCGCGGTCCCTCGCGTCCGGCTCCGCGGGGACCGAGGGCGGGCCGATGCGGAAGTCCTCGGTCGAGGGCACCCGGTCGACGGCACCGATGATCTCGCCGTCGAGCAGGAACAGCCGTTTGTTGCCGCCGGTCACCGCGGGCAAGTACTCCTGGACCAGCGTCTGCTGACGGCCGCGGTCGGTGGCCGACTCGATGAGGGAGCGGGCGTTGGGGTCGTCCGACCGCACCAGCCAGACGTCGATGCCGGAGAAGCCGTCGACGGGCTTGATCACCGCGGCACCGTGCCGGCGCAGGAACCCGAGCGCGTCGTCGGAATCGGCCGTGACGATCGTGTCCGGGCACAGCTCGGGGAAGCGCAGCGGGAACAGCTTCTCCTGCACCTGCCGTACGCCGGCGGGGTCGTTGACGACCCGCACGCCCGCGAGCGCCGCCAGCTCGAGGAGGTACGTCGTCCGCAGGTACCGCGGGTCGACCGGCGGGTCGGGCCGGAGCAGTACGACGTCGACCTCGGCCGCGACATCGAGAGTGCAGCGCTCCAGCTCGTCGTACCACTGCGGCTCGATGCGCCAACGGTGGTCACCGCGGGACGTCCGCGGCCGCAGCGCGATCCGGGTCGCACGGGCGGTCAGTCGCCCGCCGATGATCGCCAGGTCCTGCGGCTCGCAGACCCAGACGGCGGCGCCGTGCTCCTGGGTGGCGGCCATCAGCCCGACGCTGCTGTCGATGCCGCCGTCCAGTCCGGGCAGCGGGTCGGTGACGAACAGCGCGCTCACGCCGCAACCTCCGCGATCTCGTGCGGGGCCAGCGCGGCGGTCCGCCAGTGCTCAGCGAGCCGGGACTGCTCGGGCGCCAGCATGGCCAGGGTGCGTCGGCGTCGCTCGTCGTCGTACATCAGTTCGGCGAGCATGCGGGCGATGGGCACGACGCGGTGATCCGGCTGGACGTCGAGGAACCGGACCTCGAGGTAGCGGCCGCGGGGCCGGACCGGCGGGAAGAGCGTCGACAGGTGATCGGCCGCCGGTACGAATGCGGTCGCCTCCGCCGCGAACTGTGCGTACGCCGCCACCGGGTCGTCGCCGTGGAGCAGCCGGTCGTCGAAACCGGTACGACCCGGGTCGACGTCGAGCCAGGTGGCCAACCGGGAGCTGTTGTTGAGCGCGGCAGCGAGGAACGGACCGGCGAGCAGCAGCAACCTCCACTGCTCGAGCCCGGCGCGTCCGGGCCACCAGTCGAGGCAGACCTGGGTGCCCGCGGTCTGGCGCATCATCCGCCGCCCGGCCGGGCCGATCCGGTCGAAGTGCGCCTGCATCGCGAGGTAGCGCTCGCTGCGCAGCTGGAGCGGGAGCTGCTCGATGGGGCGGGGGTCCACCGGTGTCGCCTCGAGGCGGACTCCCGCGTCGTCGCAGCGCCGCCGCAGCTCGGATACGGCGGAGGTGAAGCAGACGTCGAGCTCGGTGAGGCCCGGGGCACACGGCAGGTTGAGCTCGACCTGGCCGCCAGGCTCGAACGCGATGCCACCGGCCAGGGGAGTGCCGGCCACCGCGCGGCGTACCCGCTCGATGTCGACCGCGGCGCCGGTCTCGGTGTCGAACGCGAGCAGCTCGTGTTCGATGCCAACCCGCGTGGATCGCGGGTTCCGACTCGACGGGAAGAGGGCGGCCATGGCTTCCACACTGGCTCCGGCAGCTAGCTCGGCGTCAGAGGTGTCGTTCCCCGACATGCCGGGAGCCGACCCGGTCGCTGGGGGATTGTGTTCCCGGTGGTAAGGTAAGGTCACCTGTCGAATATAGGAAGGTAACCTGACCAATGTCAAGCACCGACGGACCGATGATCGATCGCAAGCCGATGATCGCGATCGTGGACCGGTTGCTGCGGCTGTTGTCGGCCGACATGGTGCAAACCGCGCAGGAGCGGGGGCATGCGATCAGGCCGGCGCACGACCCGGTCTTCGCGACCCTGCCCTCCGCGGGGGCGCGGGCCTCGGATATGGCAGCCCGGGCCGGCATCACCAAGCAGTCGATGGGCGAGGCGATTCGCGACATGGTCGACCTAGGTCTGTTGGAGATGACCGAGGATCCGACCGACCGACGGGCCAAGCTCGTCACTTTCACCGAGGCCGGACGCGTGGTTGCTCAGGACGGCAAGCGCCACATGTTCGCGCTCGAGCAGCAGTGGATGGACAAGTTCGGCAAGGAGAACTACGAGACTGCGCGCGAGGTCCTCGAGGGCATCGTCGATCTGATGACCCCGGACTCCTGAGTCAGACCTCGGCCCCGGCGCTCACCATCTCCGTGAGTGCGGACTCGCTCGACTCGGGCGCGACGCCCGCGTGCATGCCGTCGAGGACGCGCACGCCGAAGCCGTTCCGCCTGGCGTCGAGCACGCTGGACCGCACGCAGTAGTCCGTGGCGATGCCGACGACATCGAGGTCGGTGACGCCCTGCTCGCGGAGCAGGTCGGCCAGCGGGCGCCCGTCGTCGAGCTCTCCTTCGAATGCCGAGTACGCCGGCACGCCCATGCCCTTGCGCACGTGATGGGTGATCCGGTCAGTGGCGAGCTCGGGCGCGTAGTCGGAGCCGCCCTCGGAGGAGATGCAGTGCACCGGCCACGTGGTCGAGAAGTCCGGCTCGGTGCCGGGCGCGTGGAAGTGGCCGCCGTTGCTCGAGTCGGCGTTGTGCCAGTCACGCGACGCGACGACGAGCGCGTAGTCGTCGGCGTGCGCTGCCAGGTGGTCGCTTATCCGGGTGGCCACGGCGCGACCGCCGTCGACGCCGAGCGAGCCGCCCTCGACGAAGTCGTTCTGGACGTCGACGATCAGCAGGGCGCGGGTCATGGCTGCTCTCCTCGTGGTCGGACGGTGAGGTACGGGTCGCCGGGGGACACGGCGAGCGCGCTCTCCGGCAGGGTCGCGACCGCCGCGGCGGCGTGCTTGCGGATCTCGGCCAGGCTCGGGCGGTGAACCACGGTGCCGCCGCGGACCGCCGGGACCTGGACGTTGCTCGCGCTGTCTTCGAGCGAGAACGACTCGTGGGTGAGTACGCCGTCGTCGTACTCGCGGTGCACGGTCTTGCGGCCGCCGACAGAGACCTTGGCGGCCGACGTCTTGGCGACCACTCGGTCACCGACCTGGACCAGCTTGTAGACCATCGCCGCAGTCGGGTGCCCGGACCCGGTGACCAGCCGCGTGCCGACGCCGTACGCGTCGATGGGGGCGTCGCGGAGCTCGGTGATGACGAACTCGTCGAGGTCGCTGGTGACGATGATCCGGGTCTCGCTCGCGCCCAGCTCGTCGAGGAGGGCTCGCGCCTTGTGCGACTCCACGGCCAGGTCACCGGAGTCGATCCGGATCGCACCGAGGCCGGGGCCGGCGACCTCGACCGCCGTCCGGATCCCTTCGGCGATGTCGTACGTGTCGACCAGCAGGGTCGTGCCGATGCCCTGGGCCTCGACCTGGCTGCGGAACGCCGCCGCCTCGCTCGCGTGGCCGAGGATGAAGGCGTGCGCGGCGGTACCGATGGTCGGGATGCCGTAGCGGTGGCCGGCCGCGAGGTTGCTGGTCGACGAGAAGCCGGCGACGTACGCCGCCCGCGCGGCCGCGATCGCCGCCTCCTCGTGCGTGCGCCGGGTGCCCATCTCGACGAGCGGCCGTCCGCGCGCTGCGGTGGCCATCCGGGCTGCCGCGCTGGCGATCGCGGAGTCGTGGTTGAGCACGCTGAGCACGATCGTCTCGAGCACGATGCACTCGCCGAGGCTGCCGGAGACGGTGAGGATGGGGCTGCCGGGGAAGTACAGGTCGCCCTCGGGATAGGCGTCGATGTCGCCGGTGAACCGGAAGTCGCTCAGGTAGTCGGCGGTGGCGTCGTTGACCACGCCCTGCTCGCGCAGCCACCCGACCTCCTCCTCGGTGAACGTGAAGTTCTCGATCAGGTCGAGCAACCGGCCCAGCCCGCCGAGAACGCCGTAGCGGCGACCCGAAGGGAGGCTCCGCGCGAAGGCCTCGAAGACTGCGCGATGCCCGGCCGTGCCGTCGGCGACCCAGGAGCTCAGCATCGTGAGCTCGTAGCGGTCGGTCCGCATCCCGGAGGGGGTCACGGCTCTAGGGTGCCAGGGTGCGCTCAGAGCGGGAGGCGGTCCTCGAGGCGGCCGACCTGCTCGGCACCGGGGGAGTGCCGGCGGCGCTGCGGGCGGCGTGCGCCGAGATCGCCGACGCGCGAGGCCTGGAGTGGGGGTCGCGCGGGCCCGCCGAGGTGGTCGCAGCGCTCGCACCGTGGCGGGCGCCCGGTGCGGAGACGCACCTCGGCGCCGTCCACGAGGCGCTGCTGACGGGGCGCAAGACGGCGGGTGCGTTCTACACGCCCACGTTCCTCGTCGACCACCTGCTGGAAGAGGCGCTGGCCCCGCTGCTCGGCCCTGGTCAGCCGGTGCGCGTGATCGACCCCGCCTGCGGGACGGGTGCGTTCCTGGTGCCGGCAGCGCGGCGGATCGCCGAGGCGACCGGGCTGTCGCTCGCGGATGCCGTCGGCTGCGTGCACGGGGTCGACCTGGACCCGGTGGCGGTCGAGATCGCCCGGTTCCTGCTGTGGCTCGAGGCGCCCTCGACGCCGCGGTCGGTGCTGGACGCGCTCGTGGTGGAGGGCGACGGGCTGGCGCTCGCGCCCGACGCGTCGTACGACGTCGTGGTGGGGAACCCGCCGTTCCTGAACCAGCTGCGTACCGCCACGACGCGGGCCGAGCCGGTCGAGGGCGTGGGTCCGTACACCGACACCAGCGCGGTGTTCCTGCTCCGGTGCGCCGGGCTGGTTCGCGAGGGCGGCCGGGTCGGGCTGGTGCAACCGCTGTCCGTGCTCGCCGCCAGGGACGCCGCGCCGGTGCGGGAGGCGCTCGACCGCGACGGCTCCCTGGTGTCGCTGTGGGCGTCGGACCGTCCGGTGTTCGAGGGCACGCCGGTGCTCACCTGCGCGCCCGTCTGGGAGCGGGGCCGGCCCGGGTCGGGCGAGGAGTGGAGCGCGCTGGCGGCGCCATCGTTCGGCATCCCGGCCGTGACGCTGTCGACCGTGCACGGCGTGCTCGGTGACCTCGGGCCGTGCACCGCCGACTTCCGCGACCAGTTCTACGGCCTGGTGCCGTTCGTCCGCGACGCCGGCACCGAGGCGCCGGCGCCGGGGGAGCGGCGGTTGATCACCACCGGCCTGATCGAGCCCGCTGAGAGCCGCTGGGGCAAGGGCCCGACCCGCTTCGCGAAGCAGCGGTACGACGCGCCAGTGGTCGACGTCGACGCGTTGCGGGCCGAGGGTTCGCTGGCGTCCTGGGCGGACTCGCGTCTGGTGCCGAAGGTGCTGGTGGCCACGCAGGGGGCGGTGCTCGAAGCAGTGGTCGATGTCGAGGGCTCCTGGCTGCCGTCGGTGCCGACGCTCGTGTGCGCCCCGCCGTCGGACCGCCTCTGGCACGTCCTCGCGGTGCTGCTCGCGCCGCCGGTCGTGGCCTTCGCCGCGGCCCGCTACCTCGGCACCGGGCTGTCGGCCCGGTCGGTCAAGCTCAGCGCCAAGCAGCTGGCGGCTCTACCGCTGCCCGAGGACCACGCGGCCTGGGACCGCGGCGCCGACCTGGCCCGGCAGGCGCAGGAGGCGGCCTCCGCAGAGGAGCGTGGCCGGCTACTGGTGCAGGCCGCGGACGCGATGTGCGCGGCGTACTCCGGGGATCACGCAGCGGCGCTGGACTGGTGGCAGGACAGGGCCGGGCTCGACGATCGGTTCGAGCGTGCGATCAGGCTGCTGTGAAGTCGCCCGCGTAGTAGCCGTTGTGAGGGTGCACCCGGCCGCTGTACGTGCCGGTCTCCACTTCGACGGTGAATCGTTGCGGCCATTGGTCTCGCCCTCTCTCGTCGCTGGCGTCGACTCGCCCTCAACCACCGTGTGTTCGCTTCGAAAAACCTTCCCGTTCGCCCCGCCGATCAACGATCATGGCTGCTGAACACGCGAGGAGGTGACCGCCATGGGTCCGACGACTGCAGGAACGGTGCAGCTGCTGAACGCGTCCTACGAGCCGATGGGGCGGGTCACCTTCAAGCACGCCGTACGCATGCTCGTCCGTCAGGTCGCTGTGGTGCATGAGCCGCACGGCGAGCGGATGATCGGCCCCTACCAGTGGCCCAACGCCGTCCGCCTGGTGCGGTACGTCGCCGCCACCTGGCTGCACCGCCCGGCCGGCTGGACCAAGCGCGGCGTACTCGCCCGCGACCGGCACCGCTGCGCCTACTGCCGGGCGCACGCAGCGACCATCGACCATGTGATCCCGCGCTCGCGCGGCGGTGACTGGTCCTGGACCAACACCGTCGCCGCCTGCACGCGGTGCAACGAGCGCAAGGGCAACAAGACGCCGTCCGAGGCCCGGATGCGGCTGCTCATCAAGCCGTGGCACCCGACCCGGGCGCAGCTGCTGACGACCTAGCGGTTCGTCAGCACCGCCTGTGCGGCGTTGTAGCCGGGGATGAACGTGATGCCCGGCCCGCCGTAGCAACCCGCGCTGCCGAGGAACAGGCCCTCGACGCCGTGTGGCTGGTCCAGGAACCCGGCCGGTCCGGGGCGGTACTGACCGAGCTGCTCGGGGTGGATCAGCCCGTGGCAGTAGTCGCCCTGCGGGGCGCCGAACATCGTGCCCATGTGCTTGGGCGTGAAGGTGGTGTGCTTGAGGATCAGGGACTCGAAGTTCGGCGCGATCCGGGAGATCTTGTCGATCACGCGCTGGCCCATCTCGGCCTTGAGCCGCGCGTAGTCGGCCGGGTCGGCCTCGACCGGGAACCACAGCGCGAACGCCGACGCGGCGCACTTGCCCGCTGGCGCCAGCCCCGGGTCCTGTGCCGAGGGGATCTGGAACGCGACTGCGGGGTCGGCGGGCACGATGCCGCGCCGGCTGTCCTCCCACTGCAGCTGGAGTTCCTCGGGGGTGCTGAACAGGCCGATGGCGCTCTGCATCCGCGGCTCGTTGAGCATCTCGTACGGCGCGACAAACTCGGGCGGGCCGTCGAGGGCGAAGTGCATCTGCACGTAGCTGCCGCGGTGGTCGGTCTTGTTCAGCCGGGCCGCGAGCTCGGTGGTGATCGTGCCCTCCGGGAGCAGGGAGTTCAGCGTCAGGTCGGGAGCGATCGTCGAGACGACCACGGTGGCAGTGAGCTCCTCGCCGTCGGCGGTCGTGACACCGGTGACCTGGCCGTCGCTGACCCGGATCTCCTGGACCGCGGTGTCCAACCGCAGCTCGCCACCGGCGTCGCGGAAGAGCTTCTCGAGGTGCTGGGTCAGCGCGCCGATGCCGCCCTGGAGCTTCTTGGTGAGCACGGTGTTCTCGTCCGGTACCGCCATTCCGAACGCGAGCCCGGCGGCGCTGCCCGGCGTCTCGGGTCCGCGGAAGGTGGAGTTCACCGCGAGGAACGCGAGCATGCCGCGCAGGGCGCCGTGCTTCTCCTTGTCGGGCAGGAACCGGTCGAGCACCTCGCTCGCAGTCCCGAAGAGCATGTCGGTGATACTGGCCCGCTCCGCCTCGGAGGTGGCGCAGGCGTACATCTCGTCGAGGGTCTTGGGCGCGGTGCCCGCCTCGAAGCGCCCGAGTGCCCGGGTCGGCGCCTGGCTCCAGGCCATCAGCTCGGCCATCCCGCCGACCACCTCGGAGCCGTGCACCTCGTCCAGGTGGGTCATCAGCTCCATGAGGTCGGTGTAGTAGATGACCGGGGTGTCGCCGTTGCCGCGCAGCGACACCGACATCACCTCGAGGTCGACGGTGGGCAGCTCGTCGAGCCCCAGCTCGCGGCTGACGACCGCGGCGGTCGGCAGCTGCACCGACCCGGCGATCTCGAAGTGGTAGCCGTCGAAGAGCTCAACAGTGGAGGCCATGCCCCCCGCGTACCGCTTGGACTCCAGACAGAGGGTGCGCAGGCCGGCCCGCTGCAGCAGGACGGCGGCGGTCAGCCCGTTGTGGCCGGCTCCGACCACGATGGCGTCGTACGTCGACATGGCGGGAGACTCGCACGCCAGCCGAGTTTCGTCAATTGTGACGAAACAGCCCACGCTGGTCGACGCCGCGCTCCAGCGCGTTGAGCGCGTCGTGGCAGAGCTCGGCAAGAACTGGCAGCGAGCGGTCCGGGCGGAGCATCCACGCCTCCATGGCTCCGAAGACCGCTGCCGAGATGCAGCGCGCGGTGAGCAGGATGTCGAGGTTCCCCGCCTCGACCGGGTGCCCGAAGCGCTCGCGCAGGTGCTCGGCGATCGCGTCGGAGAGGTCGGCCTCGACCCGGCGCAGGTGGCTGACGAGCCGTTCGGTGTCGAGCTCCTCGGCGCGGAACGCCGCCAGCTGGCTGACCGCCTGGACGTCGTAGGGGAACGCGAAGATCGCGGTCCGCACGGACTCCACCACCGACTCGTCGGACGGTCGCGCGGCCAGCGCGCCC
The DNA here is from genome assembly GCA_963809015.1 of uncultured Actinomycetota bacterium. Lineage (GTDB taxonomy): Bacteria > Actinomycetota > Actinomycetes > Propionibacteriales > Nocardioidaceae > Nocardioides. The sequence continues at coordinate 522,106 of CAWEHX010000006.1, read as the reverse complement.
CGCAGCCATTGCAGCCCGGAGTCGTAGTCGGCGAACAGCAGGTCGTGCTTGGAGGTGAAGTGCCGGTAGAAGGTGCGGAGCGTGACGCCGGCGTCCTCCGCGATCTCGGCGGCGGTCGTGGCCTCCACGCCCTGGGCCTGGAACCGGGCCATCGCGGCCCGGTGCAGGGCCGCCCGGGTGCGGGTGCTGCGGACGGTCTGGGGAATCCGAGCCATGGGTCGAAGGTATCGCAAGTAATGACATCTTTGACAAAACTCGCCGGTGGTCCGAGGCTGGTGCGCATGCTCTCCCTCCTGGTGCACATGCTGCTCGGGTTCCTGGTGATCTACCTGATCGTCCGCTCGAACCCCGCGATCTTCCGCCGGCCGGAGTCCGGCCCGATGTTCTCGGGCCTGGAGCTGGCGCTCTACGTCGTCGGTGTGATCTCGGTCGCCGTCGGCTGGACGTTCAACATCACGTTCGTCGTCGACAACACCGACGGGTGGATCACGAACCCGTTGTGGGGCGACGGCAGTTGGGCGCAGTACATGGAGCTGATCTTCGACAACCCGGCGTCGAGCTCGGCCGCGGGCGACTTCAGCATCGCCAACGTCATCGTGCTGCCGCTGGCTCTGGTCGCCGGGCGCTACCTCGGCATCAAGCGCCCGTGGCTCTTCTTCGTCGCCACGCTGTTCCTGAGCTTCTCGTTCGGATGGGCGTTCTACCTGGCCACGGTCGAGCGCCAGCGTCGGTTGGGTCAGGCACCCGTGCCGGCGCCCGTGACGACCGCGTCCAGCTCCAGCTCGTAGCGCCAACGCGGGTCGAGCAGTCCGGCCACCACGACCATCGTCGAGGCAGGCTGGATCTCGCCGAAGACCTCGCCATGCACCGCACCGACCGCGTCGGCGTCGTCGCGGTAGACGATGAACTGCCGGGTGCGGACGACGTCCTCCGGGCGGCCACCCAGCTCGGCCAGGGCGGCGAGCGCGATATCGAGGCAGCGCCGTGCCTGGGTCGCCGGGTCGGGGTCGACCTCGCCGTCGGGCCAGACCGGTGCCGTGCCGCTCACTGCGATGACGTCACCCAGCCGCACCGCCCGGGAGAAGCCGATCGAGGACTCGTACGGCGACCCTGAGGCCGCGTGGCGTCGTTCCATGTCCCGACGCTAATAGGTCTCGCCGCGCCCCCGAATAGAACTAGTCTCACTCCCCGTGTCCGAGTCGATGATCCGCGCCCGTGGGCTGCACAAGAACTTCGGCACCTTCGAGGCGGTCCGAGGCATCGACCTCGACGTCCAGCCGGGCGAGTCGTTCGGCTTCCTGGGTCCCAACGGCGCGGGCAAGTCGTCGACGATGCGGATGATCGCGGCCGTCTCCCCGGTCACCGCCGGTGAGCTGCGGATCCTCGGGATGGACCCCGCGGTTGACGGGCCGGCCATCCGCGCCCGGATCGGGGTCTGTCCCCAAGAGGACAACCTGGACACCGAGCTCGACGTCAGCGACAACCTGTACGTCTACGGGCGCTACTTCGGGATCCCCAAGGCAGAGGTCCGGGAGCGGGTCGCCGAGCTGCTGGAGTTCGCGAAGCTCACCGACCGGGCGACGTCGATGGTCGAGCAGCTCTCGGGAGGGATGAAGCGACGGCTCACGATCGCGCGGTCGTTGATCAACCAGCCCGACCTGCTCCTGCTCGACGAGCCCACCACCGGCCTCGACCCGCAGGCCCGGCACCTGCTCTGGGACCAGCTCTTCCGGCTCAAGCAGTCCGGCGTGACCCTGGTGCTGACGACCCACTACATGGACGAGGCCGAGCAGCTGTGCGACCGGCTGGTCGTCATGGACAAGGGCGTGGTGGTGGCCGAGGGCGCGCCGCTCGACCTGATCCGGGAGCACTCCACGCGCGAGGTCGCCGAGCTCCGGTTCGGGGTCGGCGAGCACGCCGAGCACGCGGCGCTGGTCGAGGATCTCGGCCAGCGGGTCGAGGTGCTGCCCGACCGGCTGCTGGTCTACGCAGCGGACGGCGACGAGGTCGTCGCGAAGGCGCACGAGCGCGGTCTGACGCCGCTGGCCACGCTGGTCCGCCGGTCCACCCTGGAGGACGTGTTCCTCCGGCTGACCGGGCGGACGCTGGTGGACTGATGGGTCTCGATACGCCGCTCGTCCCTCGCGGCTACTCGACCAGCGGATTATCGCTCAGAGTGGGCGTGGGCCGGCAGGTCGACTACTGGGTGACGCTGTGGCGGCGTACCTGGAGAGGCGTGCTGGTCTCCTCGTTCCTGTCGCCGATCCTCTACGTGGTGGCGATGGGTGTGCTGCTCGGCGACTTCGTCGACGCGGACTCCGAGACCCTGGAGGGCGCGTCCTCCTACCTCGCGTTCGTGGTGCCCGGGCTGATCGCCGCCCACGCCATGCAGACCGCGGTCAGCGAGACGACGTACCCCGTGATGGGGATGATCAAGTGGCAGCGGGTCTACGAGTCGATGCTGGCCACCCCGCTGGAAGCACGGCACGTGGTGGCCGCGCACCTCGGGTCGGTGCTGCTGCACCTGACCGCGACGTGCGGCCTGTACACGCTGGTGATGGTGCCGTTCGGGGTCTTCGCGACCTGGTGGGGGCCGCTGGTCGCGTTCCTCGCCCAGGTGCTGTGCGGGATGGCGTTCGCGACGCTCGTCTACGGCTTCAGCACCCGCGTCACCTCCGACCAGAGCTTCGGGGTGCTGTTCCGGCTCGGGGTGTTCCCGCTGTTCCTGTTCTCCGGGGCGTTCTTCCCGGTGAGCAACCTCGGTGACGTCGGTGCCTGGCTCGCTCGCCTGACGCCGCTGTGGCACGGGGTCAACCTCTCGCGGATGTTCGCACTGGACCACGTCACCTGGTGGATCGCCGCGGTCAACGTCGCGGTCCTGCTGGTCTGCTGCGTGGTGGGGTGGCGCTGGTCGGTCAGCGGCCTGCATCGGCGGATGATCGCGTGAGCACCGTCGAGCACGCCCGTCGGACACCGCCCGCGGCGCTGCTGGTGCTCCGCAACTACTACGCCTACAAGCGAGCCTGGAAACTGTTCCTCACCGGCTTCCTCGAGCCGTTCTTCTACCTGCTGTCGATCGGGATCGGTGTCGGTGCCCTGGTGGAGACGTTCGAGGTCGGCGGCCGCGAGGTGTCGTACGCCGCGTTCGTCGCGCCCGGGATGCTGGCCGCCTCGGCGTTCAACGGCGCCATGCTCGATTCGACGTTCAACGTGTTCTTCAAGCTCAAGTACACGAAGCTCTACGAGCAGGTGCTGGCCACCCCGCTGAGCACGCGAGACGTGGCGACCGGCGAGATCATCTGGGGACAGCTCCGAGGCGGCAGCTACGCGGTCGTGTTCCTCGGCGTGATGGCTGTCATGGGGCTGATCGAGTCGTGGTGGGCGCTGCTGGCGCTGCCGGCGGTGCTGCTGATCGGATTCGCGTTCAGCGCGGTCTGCATGGCCGCCACGACCTGGATCCGCAACTTCCAGGACTTCGACAAGATCACCCTGGTCCAGCTCCCGATGTTCCTGTTCTCGGCGACCTTCTTCCCGATCGACTCCTACAGCGGACCGGTGCGCTGGATCATCGAGTGCACGCCGCTCTACCGCGGTGTGGTCCTGTGCCGCGAGCTCACCCTGGGCGACGTGGGCGTCGAGTCGCTCGTCTCGGTGGTCTACCTGGTGGCGATGGGACTGCTCGGCCTCGTCGTCGTACGCCGCCGGCTGGACCGGCTCCTGCTGACCTGAGTGTCGCGCGGCGGTGAGCTGGACCGGTTGTGCAGGGACGAGATCGGTCCTGCCTCACCGCTCTAGAGCTTCAGCGCCCAGAAGGCAGTGTCGATCCACCGGTCGAACTTGTTGCCGACCTCCGGCAGGATGCCGACCCTCTCGAAACCGAAGGCCTGGTGCAGCGCCTCGCTGGCCGGGTTCGGCAGCGCGATCACCCCGAGGGCGACGTGGATCCCGTCGGCGCGGAGGCGGGCGAGCAGGTCGTCGTACAGCGCCCGGCCCAGGCCGCGTCCGACCGCGTCCGCAGTGAGGTACACGGAGGTCTCCTTGGTGCGCGCGTACGCCAGCCGCGGACGGTACGTCGAGGAGTAGGCGTAGCCGACGACCGCGCCGTCGACCTCGGCCACGAGCAGGTGGTCGCCGGGCTCGGTGCTCGACAGCTTTGCGGCCCAGTGCTCCAGCGAGGGCGGGGAGGTGTCGAAGGTCGCTATCCCGGTCTCGACCTCGTGGTCGTAGATCGCCTTGATCGTCGGCAGATCCTGCTCGGTCGCGGTCCGGGTCACCATGGCGGCATTCTTCCGGTCGTTGGCAGAAAGCCGGAGGCGAGGGTCGGTGCCGCCTGCCAAGATGTGGCGGTGTCCACTCCTGAGCCGATCACCCCCGAAGACAAGGACTGGACCTGGGTCCTCGAGCGACCCTGTCCGGAGTGCGGGTTCGACGGCGCGACGGTCGCCCGCGAGGACCTGGGCACCGCGATCCGGGACAACGCCGCCGGCTGGCCGTCGGTGCTCGGCCGCCCCGGCGCCACCGAGCGCCCGCAGCCCGCGGTCTGGTCGCCCACCGAGTACGCCTGCCACGTGCGCGACGTCCACGAGCTGTTCGTCGGACGGCTCGAGCAGATGCTCGCCCAGGACGGCGCCGAGTTCGCCAACTGGGACCAGGACGCGACCGCAGTCGAGCAGCGCTACGACCTGCAGGAGCCCGGCGAGGTCACTCCCGCCCTGGTGTCGGCGGCCGAGCGGGTCGCAGCGGTCTACGACAACGTCCCCGCCGACGCCTGGGGCCGGCGCGGCCTGCGGAGCAACGGCGACGAGTTCACCATCGAGAGCTTCGGCCGCTACCACCTCCACGACGTGGTCCATCACCTCTGGGACGTCGACGGGTGAGGCACACCGAGTTCTGGAGCCGGCTCGAGCACCACCTCGGCCCTGGCTACTACAAGGTCTGGGCCGACCGGCACGTGATCGCCGACCTGGACCGCCGGACCGCGCAGGAGGCGCTCGACGCGGGCGTGCCGCCCAAGCAGGTCTGGCGAGCGGTGTGGCGCGCCCTGGGGCTGCCCCCGAGCGAGCGATGACGACCACCCGGACCGAGGCGGACCTCGCCCTGGTCCAGCGCCGCACCGTCCGGGTCCTGGTGCTCGGCCAGGCGGTCGGGGCGATCGGCATCACCATCGGCATCGCCACCGCGTCCCTGCTCGCCCGGGATCTGTCCGGCTCGGAGAGCCTGGCCGGGTTGGCGCAGACCGCGCAGGTGCTCGGCGCAGCCGTGGCGTCGTACCTCCTGGCGCGGCTGATGTCCCGCCGCGGACGCCGTATCGGCCTGGCCACCGGTTACCTGATCGGTGGCGCCGGCGCCGTGCTGGCGGTGGTGGCCGGCGTGGTCGGGTCGATGCTGCTGCTGATGGCCGGCGCCGCTCTGCTCGGCTCGGCCACCGCGGCCAACTCCGGCGCGCGGTACGCCGCGACCGACCTGGCGCCGGAGTCGTCGCGTGCTCGGGCGCTGTCGACCGTGGTGTGGGCCACCACGATCGGCGCCGTCGTCGGCCCCAACCTCACCGGCCCCTCCGAGGCGGTCTCGCGGGCGCTCGACATCCCCGTGCTCACCGGCCCGTTCGCGATCGGTGCCGCCGGCATGCTGCTCGCGGCGCTGATCCTCGGCCTCATGCTGCGTCCCGACCCGTTGCTCGTGGCCCTCGAGGTCGCCGGGAAGCCTCTCGTCGAGCCCACCGGCACGTCCTGGAGCCGGGCCCGGGCCACGGCCCGCGAACGGCCGGTGCTCGGCTTCGCGATCGCCGGTCTCGCGTGTGCCCATGCGGCGATGGTCGGCGTGATGGTGATGACCCCGCTGCACATGGAGCACGGCGGCGCCGAGCTGAACGTGATCGGGATCGTGATCAGCATCCACGTGGCCGGCATGTTCGCGTTCTCACCCTTCGTCGGCATGCTCGCCGACAAGCTCGGGCGGGAGCGGGTGCTCGCAGCCGGCGGCGCGATCCTGGTGGCGTCCCTGCTCCTGTGCGCGTGGGCGCCCGCGGGCGCGCACTGGCAGATCTTCGCCGGACTGTTCCTGCTCGGCGTCGGTTGGTCGTTCTCGATGGTCGCCGCCTCGACGATGATCGCCGACCACGCGCCGTTGGAGGCTCGGACCGACATCCAGGGCGCGGCCGACCTGGTGATGGGCCTGACCGCCGCGGGCGCCGGGGCGTTGGCCGGCCTGGTCGTCGACCTCGCCGGCTATCCCGTGCTCTCACTCGTCACGCTCGCGCTGGCACTAGCAGTCGTGACCTCGGCTGTGCGTGCGGCACAGTTGGCCAAGTGATTCCTGTTGCCGACGTCGCCGTGATCGGCGGCACCGGGTTCTACTCCTTCCTCGGCGATGCGCGCGAGCACGCCGTGCCGACGCCGTACGGCGACCCGTCGGCGCCGGTCGCCGTGGGCTCCGTCGCCGGTAGGTCGGTGGCGTTCCTGCCCCGGCACGGGAAGCACCACGAGCTCCCTCCGCACGCGATCAACTACCGCGCCAACCTCTGGGCGCTGCGGTCGCTCGGTGTCCGTCAGGTCCTCGCGCCGTGCGCGGTCGGCGGGCTCAGCCACGACGTAGCGCCGGGCGACATCGTCGTACCCGACCAGCTGGTCGACCGCACCCACAGCCGGATCTCGTCGTACGTCGAGACCGGCGCCGTGCACCTGCCGTTCGCCGATCCCTACTGCCCCCGGCTGAGCGACGCGGTCATGACCGCCGCCCCTGACATCACGCGTGGCGGCACGATGGTCGTGATCGAGGGGCCGCGCTTCTCCACCCGCGCCGAGTCGCAGCACTACTCGGCCCAAGGCTGGTCACTGATCAACATGACCGGGAGCCCCGAGGCGGCACTGGCTCGTGAGCTGCGGCAGTGCTACTCCGCTATCGCGCTGGTGACCGACATGGACGCTGGTCTCGAGACTGGGGAGGGCGTCGACCAGGAACAGGTCTTCGCGCTGTTCCGGGCCAACCTGGGCCGACTCACCGGACTGCTGACCGATGTGATCGCCGGCCTCCCGTCGGCCGACGGGTGCACCTGCTCGACGTGGGCTGACGACGTCGAGCTGACCTACGAGATCCCTGGCCCTGCATGAAGGTACTGCTCACCGGCTCGGCCGGTTTCATCGGCGGAGCGATCGGCTCTGCGCTCGAGGACGACGACCACGAGGTGGTGCGGGTCGACCTGATGCTGGAGCAGGCGCACGGCTCGGGTACGGCGCCCCCCGACAACACGCACGCTCTCGACGTCCGTGACGCCGGCTCCTGGACCGGGCTGCTGCGCGGGGTGGATGTGGTGTGTCACCAGGCCGCGCTCGTCGGAGCCGGTGTCGACGTCGCGGACCTCCCCGAGTACGCCTCGCACAACGACCTCGGCACCGCCTCCCTGCTGGCCGCGATGAGCGAGGCCGGCGTGCTGGCTCTCGTGCTGGCGTCGTCGATGGTGGTCTACGGCGAGGGGCGCTACCGATGCGCGACGCATGGTCCGCAGGTGCCGCCGCCCCGCCACCTCGAGGCGCTCGCCGCCGGCGACTTCGACAACCACTGCGGGGTCTGCGGCGCGGTGCTCGGCTGGGAGTTCGTCGACGAGTCTGCACGTCTCGACCCGCGCAGCAGCTACGCCTCGTCCAAGCTCGCGCAGGAGAACTACGCCGCCGCCTGGGCCAGGCAGGCGGGCGCCTCTGCCATCGCGCTGCGCTACCACAACGCCTATGGCCCGCTGATGCCGCGGGACACGCCGTACTCCGGGGTGGCGGCGATGTTCCGGTCGTCGCTGGAGCGCGGCGAGGCGCCCCAGGTGTACGAGGACGGTGCCCAGATGCGCGACTTCGTGCACGTCAGTGACGTGGCCCGCGCCAACCTGCTCGCGACCAGCGCCGTCGCGGAGGCAGCGCCGGGAAGCCTGGCTACCTACAACGTCTGCTCGGGTCGGCCGGTCAGTATTCTCGACGTGGCGCGCCACGTGGCCGCAGGCGCCGGGGGAGCGGCGCCGCAGGTGACCGGTGGATACCGGCTGGGCGACGTGCGGCACATCGTGGCGTCACCCGAACGTGCCAGGAGCGGCCTCGGTTTCGCCGCTGCCATCCCGCCCGATCAGGGTCTTCGAGAGTTCGCGACCGCACCGCTGCGGGGTCACCAGGACGTGTAGAGCAGGTGCTGGACCGCGAGCGCGCAGGCGAGCTGAAGTCCCAGGCCCCACCGGCGCCACCGCTCCGGCAGCAGCGCCACCGAGATCGTCAGCCACGGCACGAACGGCAGCCAGATCCGCTCCACCTCCGACCTGCTCATCCCTGAAAGGTCGGCGGCCGCGAGCGCGAGGGCGGCGGACCCGACGAGCAACAGGACCACTCGGTCGCTGCCGCGCCGGAGCATGGCCAGTCCGGCGCCGACGACTGGTCCGGCACAGATCGCCAGGGCGCCCAGGTTGCCCCACCACCAGTACGACATCGGCCGGTCCGCGGCCACCCCGTCGTAGTAGCGCTCGCGCAGCACCGGGAAGGCCTCGACCCAGGAGAACCCGGCGAGTGCGAAGGTCACGACGACCGCCAGTGCCGAAACGACTGCGAAGGGCAGCGGTCGCCACGACCGTGCGCTCCACAGGACCGCCAGGGCCAGGAAGCCGAGCAAGGGAAGGCCGTAGGACAGGAGCACGCAGTAGCCGAGGAGGAGCCCGGCGGCCGCGGACCAGGCCGCCACCTGCCATGACGTCGTGCGGGTCGCGGCGACTGCCAGCGCGGCAAGCCCCCAGGCCGACACGGCGGCGAACATCGCGTCCGCGGAGACCGCCATGAACACCGCAGCCGGAGTCATCACCAGGAAGGGCGCCGCCCTGCGGGCCGCCGCCTCCGCACCGAGCGCCCGCAGCGCGACCAGCACCGCACAGGCAGTCGTGGCGGCCAGCGCGGTCACGACCAATCCGGCCGCGAGGTCACCGCCCAGGCCGATCCGGACCAGGCCCACGAAGAACAGCAGAGCTCCGGGAGGATGGCCCGCGACGTGCGTCGGCCAGTTGTCGCCGGCGGCGTAGGGGATCCGGTCCACGAAGCCGCCGAGCATCGCCCCGACGTCGTCGACCTCACGAGCGGTGCCGAGGTACTCGTACGGGTTGCCCAGCGAGCGCTCGATGCCCTCCGGTCCGTCCACGTAGGCGAGCGCCAGCAGCCACGCCAGACCCGCGACGTACGACGCGAGCAGCAGGCGACGCCAGGGGAGTCGCTCGGCCCATTCGGTGGCGAGCCACCAGGCCAGGAGCGCGAGGACGAGCGCGGCTGCGGTCCCGCGGCCCCACCCGGGATCCCAATACCCGTGCAGCGGCGGGAGCTGGTTCTCGTCGTCACGTCGCGTCGCTGTGTCCCAACCGGTCAGCATCGGAACCGCGATCGAGGCGGCAATCAGGGCCAGGGCAGCGACCAGGCCGACCCACGGAATGAAGGCCCGGACGCGGAACGAGTACTGGGCCAGCATGAAAGGAACCCTAGAACGAGCAAACCGCTCGGCGCATGGCACCGAACCACTGTCGTAAATCGACCCAAGGATTGGATGCCCCAAATGAATTCTCCCACCAAGCACAAACGACTCATCGCTGGCTTTGCAGCAGCGGCGCTGCTTGCCGTGCCGCTCGCGGCGTGCTCCGACGACGACTCCAGTGACGGAGCCCAGGCCAAGAAGCCGGAGCCGGTCGCGGTGATCGAGGCGCTCCAGGGCGAGACCACCGCCGTCAAGCTGGACCAGGGCTTCGCCGACGCGCTGGAGTCCCTCAAGCTCACGCCTGGCGTGGCCGGTACCGCCGAGCTCACGGACGGATCGCTGGTCTTCCCGATCACCGGCGGCAACGTGTCGGTGTTCGAGCCGGGCTCGGTCCCCAACTACGTCGTGGGCCAGCTCCAGCACGAAGGATCCGGCTTCACCCTGACCGCGGGTGACATCGAGGTCACCATCGGCAACCTGAACGTCGACCCGGGCGTCTCCGTGGTCTACGGCGATGTGCTCGTCAACGGCGAGATGGCTGCGAGCAGCGTGCCGATCTTCGACCTCGACGGCAGCACCTTGAATCCGTTGGAGACGCAGGGCAACACTGCCATCCTCCAGGGCACCGAGGTGAAGATCTCCGAGCCCGCTGCCGGCCTGTTGAACGACACCTTCCAGACCGACGCGGTGAAGGCTGGACTGCTGGTCGGAGTCGCGACCATCACGGTTAACACGCAGTCTGCGTCTTGACCAGTGCCGATTCGCTCGGCCGGCGGCCGGCGGAGGTCACAGACTCGTAAGAGTTCGTGCCCCGCCGGCCGCTCGGCGGCTTCTACGTTGGAGGGCATGCCGACCTGCGACCTGGTGCTTCCGTGTCGCGACGAAGGCCCGGCGCTCGCGGCGCTCCTGCCGCGGATCCCGTCCAACTTCTCCGTAGTGGTCGTCGACAACGGATCGCGAGACGACACCGCGGCAGTCGCGCGTTCACACGGTGCCCGGGTGGTGGCGGAGTCCACGCCCGGGTACGGCGCAGCGGTGCACGCCGGCCTGCTCGCCGCGACCCAGGACCACGTGGCGTTCATGGACGGCGATGGCTCTTTCGACCCGGACGACCTGATCCCGCTTCTCGACGAGGTCGCCTCGGGACGAGCGGACATCGCGGTCGGCCGCCGGCGTCCGGTCCAGCGCGGCGTCTGGCCGTGGCACGCCCGGCTCGGCAACGCCATGGTGGTGGCCTGGCTGCGGCGGCGCGCGGGGCTGCAGGCCCAGGACATCGCACCCATGCGCGTCGTACGCCGCTCCGCCCTGCTCGAGCTCGACGTCCGGGACCGACGGTTCGGCTACCCCGTCGAGCTGCTGCAGAAGGCGTCCCGGGCCGGATGGCGGCTGGCCGAGCGCGACGTCGCCTATCACCCCCGTGCCGAAGGCACTCGCTCCAAGGTCTCCGGTTCGGTGCGAGGGACCCTGCGCGCGGCCCACGACTTCTGGAAGGTGCTCGACTGATGCGGATCCTTGTCGTGGCCAAGGCTCCGGTCGCCGGCCTGGTCAAGACCCGGCTGGGTGCGAGCATCGGCGAGCATGCCGCAGCCAGGATCGCCGCGGGCGCCCTGGCGGACACCCTCGTGGCCGCGTCGACCGCGGCCGGATCGGGCAACTGCCACCTGGCGCTCGCTGGTGACCTCGCCGAGGCGATCGACGGCGTGCGGCTCGGCCACCTCCTCCGTGGATGGACCGTGACGGAGCAGCGTGGCGCCACGTTCGCCGAGCGCCTGGTCAACGCCCATGCCGACGCCGGACCCGGCGACGTGGTCCAGATCGGGATGGACACCCCCCAGGTCACCAGCGCGATGTTGATCGCGGCAGCGCGGCCACTGGTCGACCACGACGTTGCGCTCGGCCCCGCCGACGACGGCGGGTGGTGGGCGCTGGCCCGTCGCGACCCCACGGTGGTGCAGGGACTCCGAGGCGTGCCGATGTCGACGCCGTCGACGTACGCGCTCACCTGGGCGGCTCTGGAGTCGACGGGCGCGTCCATCGCGACGCTCCCCGGTCTGAGGGACGTCGACACGATCGCGGACGCCCGGGCGGTGGCCGGTCAGGTACCGGACTCCGATTTCGCGCATGCCTGGGCGGCGGTGGGTTGCTCGTGACCACGACCCCGTCGTTCTTGGGGACTCGGCTGTACCTGGAGGACTGGGCACAGCCGGCGGATGCCGACGACCTGAGCATGCTTGAGCTGTGCGACGGTCCCACCCTCGACATCGGGTGTGGCCCCGGACGACTCACCATGGCGCTGGCCGAGCTGGGTCACGTCGTACTCGGCATCGACGTCATGGGCGATGCGGTGGTGCAGACCCGCGGCCGCGGGGGAGTGGCCCTTCATCGCAACGTCTTCGGGGACCTACCAGGCGAAGGTCGCTGGCACACCGCGCTGCTGGCCGACGGGAACGTCGGGATCGGCGGCGACCCCGTCGTCCTGCTACAGCGGGTTCGTGAGCTCCTCGATCCGCGCGGCCGCGTGGTCGTCGAGGTCGATCCGCAGCAGTGCGGGATGCGCACCGGGTCCGCCGTTCTGGTCAACGGCGGTTTGGCCAGTGCGCCGTTTCGCTGGTCGGTCGTGGGCGTGGACGCCATTCACGAGATAGCGGTGCATTCCGGACTCGCACTCACCGGCATCTACAGCCACGGGGTGCGACGCAGCGCCGTTCTAGAGGAGCCCCGATGAGGATCCCGGCGCCCGAGGACTTCCCGTCGCGCCTGCGCAGCCCGGCCGTTGCTGCTCGCGTCGGTGTCTGGCTCGGCATCTGCTTCGGCATCTGCTTCCTCACCGGGCTGATCAGCCACTACGCGCAGGATCCCGGACAGCCGATTCCCTTCCCGACCAGTCCCTCATGGGGCTACCGGGTCACCCAGGGTCTGCACGTACTGACCGGGATCGCCGCGATTCCGCTGTTGCTCGTCAAGCTCTGGACGGTCTACCCGCGGCTGTTCCTCCGCCCCCCGCGCGATGTCCGGGCGCTCATCGTCGACGGCCTCGAACGCGTGTCGATCGCGGTGCTGGTCGCGGCCGCGATCTTCGAGCTCACGTCCGGACTCCTGAATATCACCCGGTGGTACCCCTGGGACTTCTCCTTCCGGTCCACTCACTACGCGGTCGCATGGATCGCCATCGGGTCGCTGCTGCTGCACATCGCAGTGAAGCTGGTCGTGATCCGCGACGTCCTGGGTGCGGACATCGACGCCGTGACCCACGACCGCGCGACCGCCGTTGAGTCCGGTGCGCTGACCCGTCGAGGCCTCGTGCGGACGACCTGGCTGGCGGCGGGCACGGTCGTGCTGGCCAACGCCGGCGCCTCCGTCCCGTTCCTGCGCCGTGTCTCGGTGTTCGCGGTGAACTCCGGCGAAGGCCCGATGGGGATCCCGATCAACAAGACGGCGGCGGCTGCGAACGTCGCAGCCGCGGCGACGTCGGCCGGTTACCTTCTTGAGATCGAGAATGCCGGGTCAGTTGTCCGGCTGACGCGCGCGGAACTCGCTCGGATGGAGCAGCGCACCGAGACCCTGCCCATCGCCTGCGTCGAGGGGTGGAGCGCGAGCGGCACCTGGACCGGCGTCCGGCTCCGCGACCTTCTCGATCTCGTTGGGGCGCCCGAGGACGGCGACGTACTCGTCTCGTCCCTGCAGGAGAGCGGGCCGTTCCGCAACACCACGCTGCAGGGCAACTTCGCCGACGACGACCGGACACTGCTCGCGCTGGAGCTCAACGGCGAGCCGCTGGCGCTCGACCACGGATATCCCTGCCGGTTGATCGCACCCAACCGGCCCGGCGTACTGCAGACCAAGTGGGTCGGCCGGATCGAGGTCATGACGTGATCCGCTGGTTGCTGGGGCTCTGCTCCCTGCCTGTTGCCGGGTACGGCGTCTGGTTGCTGTTCTCCCGCCAGGATCTCGACCAGCTCACCAACGCCGGGCTCTGGCTGGTCTCCGGAGTCGTCGCACACGACCTGGCGATCGCTGGGGTCGCGCTTCTCGGCGGTCTCGCCCTCACGCGGCTGCCGGCAGTCTCACGGGCACCCGCGGGGGTGGCTGTCGTGATCGTCGGCTCGTTGACGCTGACGGCTCTACCGGCGATGACCGGATTCGGGGAGGTCACCGGCAACTCGACGCATCTCGACCGGCCGTACCTGGCAGCCTGGTTGAGCGTCGTCGTGATCTCCGCGCTCATCGTGGCGATGACGAGCGCTCTACGCTCGCGTAAGAAGAAGGAGTGACGGTGGCCAGGGTTCTCGTGGTCGACGACGATCTGACGGTGCGTGAGGTCGTCGTGTCCTACCTGCGCGCCGCCGGGCACGACGTGACCGAGGCCGGTGACGGGGAGGCGGCGCTGGCCGAGGTGGCCTCGTCCGACCCGCACCTGGTCGTCCTGGACCTGATGCTGCCCGGGCTCGACGGCCTCCAGGTCTGTCGCCGGCTCCGCGAGACCAGCGAGGTCCCGGTGATCATGCTCACCGCCCTGGGGGAGGAGCAGGACCGGGTGGTCGGGTTCGAGATCGGGGCCGACGACTACGTCACCAAGCCGTTCAGCCCGCGCGAGCTCGTGCTGCGCGTGGACTCGGTCCTGCGCCGTGCGGTGGAGCCGGTCGACGACATACCCGAGGTCCTGGTCGACGGTGACCTGAAAGTTGACCAGGTACGAAGAGTGGTGAACCTCGGCGTGCAAGAGATCGCCCTCACCGGACGCGAGTACGACCTGTTGCGGTTCCTGCTCGCGCACCCCGACAAGGCGTGGTCCCGCGAGGATCTGCTGCGCGAGGTCTGGGGCTGGCAGATCGGGGACCAGTCCACCGTGACCGTCCACGTCCGGCGGCTGCGCGAGAAGGTAGAGACAGACCCGACGAACCCCACACGTCTGATGACGGTATGGGGCGTGGGCTACCGCTGGGAGTCGCACGATGAACGCTGAACAGTTCGAGATCCTGTTGACCGCAGCCATGGCCGGGCTCGGCGTGGGAGCCATCGGGCTCGCGGCCGGCTACCTGCTGCGACGCTGGTCGTTACGTTGGCAGCTGGGCCTGGTGGCAGTGGTCGCGGTGCTCGCCGTGCTGGCCGGGGTGATGGCCATCTCGCAACGGATGTTCATCTCTTCCCACGACCTCGAGGTCGTCACCCTGGTGACGCTCGCGGCCGGAGCAGTCGCCTTGCTCGTGGCGCTCGCGCTCGGGGCCGCGCTGGTGCGGTGGTCGCTGGCTCTCCGCGAGGAGGTACGCCGCGTGGGCGGCGACGACGCGGCGTTGGCCGCGACCGGCCTGCCCCTGGAGTTCCAGGCACTCTCCGACGAGCTGGGCCGAGCAAACCGACGGCTGGCGGAGTCGCGGGCACGCGAAGCACACCTGGAGGAGTCGCGCCGCGAGCTGGTCGCCTGGGTCTCGCACGACCTGCGCACGCCGCTCGCCGGGCTGCGCGCCATGAGCGAGGCGCTCGAGGACGGGCTCGCCCCCGACCCCGATCGCTACTACCGCCAGATCACTGCCGACGTGGGCCGGATGGTCCGGATGGTCGACGACTTGTTCGAGCTGTCCCGCATGCACGCGGGCAGCCTGCGCTTCGAACCGGAGGCGGTGCCAGTTGGTGACCTGGTCAGTGAGGCGATTGCCGGCGCGGACCCCGTGGCCCGAGCTCACCGAGTGCGGCTGGACGGGGTCGTCGAACCAGGACTCCTGGTGACCGCGGATCCATCGGGCCTGGCCAGGATCCTCGACAACCTCATCATGAACGGCATCCGGCATACACCGGCCGGAGGGCTCGTCGAGATCCACGCCTGCGCCGTCGTCGGCGGCGTTGAGCTGAGCGTGACCGACGGCTGCGACGGGATCCCCGAGCCCGAGCGGTCGAGGGTGTTCGATCTGGCTTGGCAGGGCGCCGCGGCGCGGACTCCTGAGCGCTCCGACGTACCTACCGCGCGGGCCGGTCTCGGCCTGTCGATCGTCCGGGGCATCGTGGAGGCGCACGAAGGTGAGGTCGAGGTGGTCAACGTCCCGGACGCCGTCGACCGGGGTTGCCGGTTCGTGGTCCGGCTCCCGGCCTGAGAGGGGCGACACGCCGCCGCAGGTGCGTGCTTCGAACAGGTGTTCGGGCTAACTTTTGCTCCACAGGTACGACGCACGACGAGGTTCTCCACAGCAAGTGATGCCGCTGATCAGGCGGTGTCGGTGGCTCGTCCTAGCGTCGCCGATGTGCCTGGACCACGACGAGCAAAGGACCCGAACATGGCTGGTGGAGACCGCGACAAGGCCCTCGACGCCGCACTGCTGACGATCGAGAAGCAGTACGGCAAGGGCTCGGTGATGCGCCTCGGTGACGAGACGCGCGCCCCCCTGGAAGTGATCCCGACCGGGTCGATCGCGCTCGACGTGGCCCTCGGCCTCGGCGGCCTGCCCCGCGGCCGGGTGGTGGAGATCTACGGTCCCGAGTCGTCCGGCAAGACGACGGTCGCCCTGCACGCGGTGGCCAACGCCCAGGCCGCCGGCGGCATCGTCGCGTTCATCGACGCCGAGCACGCGCTGGACCCCGACTACGCCAAGGCGCTCGGTGTCGACACCGACGCGCTCCTGGTCTCCCAGCCCGACTCCGGTGAGCAGGCGCTCGAGATCGCCGACATGCTGATCCGCTCCGGCGCGCTCGACCTGATCGTGATCGACTCGGTCGCCGCCCTGGTGCCGCGCGCCGAGATCGAGGGCGAGATGGGCGACAGCCACGTCGGCCTCCAGGCCCGGCTGATGAGTCAGGCGCTGCGCAAGATGACCGGAGCGCTCAACAACTCCAAGACCACGATGATCTTCATCAACCAGCTGCGAGAGAAGATCGGCGTGATGTTCGGGTCTCCCGAGACCACCACGGGCGGCAAGGCCCTGAAGTTCTACTCCTCGGTGCGGCTCGACGTACGCCGGATCGAGACCCTCAAGGACGGCACCGACATGGTCGGCAACCGGACCCGGGTCAAGGTCGTGAAGAACAAGGTGGCGCCGCCGTTCAAGCAGGCCGAGTTCGACATCATGTACGGCAAGGGCATCAGCCGCGAGGGCGGCCTGATCGACGTCGGCGTCGACGCCGGCCTGGTCCGCAAGGCCGGTGCTTGGTACACCTACGAGGGCGACCAGCTCGGCCAGGGCAAGGAGAACTCCCGGACCTTCCTCAAGGACAACCCCGACCTGGCCAACGAGCTGGAGAAGAAGATCCTCGAGAAGCTCGGCGTCGGCCCGCAGGTCGATGCTCCCGACGAGCTCTCCGATGAGCCGATCGGTGTCGACTCCTTCTGAGTCGGTCCCCTTCGGTCTGATCGGGCACATCCGCGTCCAGCCCGGGCGGCGCGCGGAACTCGCCGCGATCCTCACCGAGGGGACCGGCGAGATGCCCGGCTGCGTGTCCTACGTCGTCGCGGAAGACCTGACCGACCCCGACGGGCTGTGGGTGACCGAGGTGTGGCGGGACCGAGCGGTGCATCAGGCCTCGCTCCAGCTGCCGACTGTGCAGGAGGCGATCGGGCGGGGTCGTCCGCTCATCGTGGAGTTCGACGCCTTCCACGAGACCCGGCCGCTGGGGGTCGAGACATGACCTGGAAGGGCGACGTCCGGCTCGGCGTCGAGGCGTGGGGCGCCGGCGAGCCGCCACCGGAGGACGTCGAGGCTGCTGGGCCGGAGGCCGACCCCGAGAGCGTGGCGCGCAAGATCCTGCTCGACCAGCTGACAGGGCGGGCGCGCAGCCGCAAGGAGCTCGCCGACCGGTTGAAGACCAAGAACGTGCCGGAAGACATCGCCGGCAGGCTGCTCGACCGGTTCGAGGAGGTCGGGCTGATCGACGACGAGGCGTTTGCGCGGCTCTGGATCTCCGATCGGCACCGCGCCAAGGGTCTGGCGCCGCGGGCGCTGTCCCACGAGCTGCGCCGCAAGGGGGTCGCCGACGAGGTGGTCCGCGAGGCGCTGGACGAGATGGATCCGGGGGCCGAGGAAACCGCGGCGCGGGCCCTGGTGCGCAAGAAGCTGAAGTCCATGTCCCGGCTCGACGACCAGACGGCCACTCGCCGACTGGTGGGCATGTTGGCCCGCAAGGGCTACGGCTCGGGCCTGGCGTTCTCCGTGGTGCGCGACGAGGTGGAGGCCGCTGGGCGACAATGCCCGGATGAGTGACCCCGTGGTGCACGTCGTGGTCCACGACGGCGACCGCCAGCACAGCGGGGTCTCGCACGCGGGGGAGTCCTGGGCGGTGGCGGCCCGCCGGACTGTCGCGAGCATGCACGTCGACCCGTTTCCGCAGGATCTCTCCGGCGAGGTGAAGCACTTCGGGATCGACCGCGACACCCGGGTGGCGCTGCGGGCGATGGGTCGCGGCGACCTCCCCGACCTGCTCCGCTGGCGGCAGGCGGAGCACGTCATGAAGTGGTGGGTGCGCGACGGCCCGCCGACCGCCGACGAGATCGACGAGCGCTACGGCCCGCGGATCGATGGGATGACGCCCACCCGGATGTGGGTGATCGAGGTCAACGGCAGGTCCGTCGGATTCGTGCAGGACTACGTGATCGGCGACTACCCCGACTACGCGATCCTCTGCCCGGACCCGGCAGCAATCGGCGTCGACTACGCGATCGGTGAGCCGGAGTGGGTCGGCCGCGGCCTCGGACCTCGGCTGGTGTGGGCCTGGATGCTGCGGGCGAAGCGGAGGTTCCCCGACGCCACGTCGTACTTCGCGGCGCCGGACCACCGCAACAAGGCCTCGCTGCGGGTGCTGGCCAAGGTCGGCTTCGCCGAAGGCGTCTGGTTCGACGAGACCAACGACGACCGCACCGACACCCATGTCGGGTGCACGCTCGACGTGCCGACGGTGCTCGGCTAGCGGCACGCCCTAAGTTGGTCTGGTGACCAGCCTGCAGGTGCCCTCGGGACCCGTCGACCTGACCGCGATCCCCACCGACGCGACACCCGGTTTCACCGGTGACAAGGATGCCGCCCAGGTCGAGCTGGAGGAGATGGGCGACGAGCTCGCCGACCTCCAGGAGCGACTCTGGGCCGAGGGCAAGTCCGACGGGAAGCGGCGGATCCTGCTGGTGCTGCAGGGCATGGACACCTCGGGCAAGGGCGGCACCCTGCGGCACACCGTCGGCCTGGTCGACCCGCAGGGTGTCCGGATCACGTCGTTCAAGGCGCCCACGGACGACGAACGCGCTCACGACTTCCTGTGGCGGATCCGCAAGGCCGTTCCCGAGCCGGGCTACCTCGGGGTGTTCGACCGCTCGCACTACGAGGACGTGCTCATCGCCCGGGTACGCGAGCTGGCACCCGCCGACGAGATCGAGCGCCGGTACGACGCGATCAACGAGTTCGAGCGCGAGCTCGTGGCGGAGGGCACGACGATCATCAAGTGCATGTTGCACATCTCCGCCGACGAGCAGAAGGAGCGGCTGCTCGCCCGGCTGGAGGATCCGGCCAAGCACTGGAAGTTCAACCCCGGCGACGTGGACGAGCGCGAGCGGTGGCCGGCGTACCGATCGGCGTACGAGATCGCCCTGGAGCGCACCAGCACCGAGCACGCCCCGTGGAACGTGATCCCGGCCGACCACAAGTGGTATCGCGACCTGGCGATCGCCCGGCTGCTGCTGGAGGTACTGCGCGGGATGCAGCTGGAGTGGCCGAAGGCCGACTTCGACGTCGCCGAGCAGCGTCGACGCCTGGAGCAGGAGAAGCCCGTCAAATGATCCCCACGGTCGCGGTCACCCGCTACGTCACGCCGCTGCGTGAAGGCGGCAGCCTGCCCGGCGTCGTCGAGGGCGACGACCTCGGCACCTACGTCTGCAAGTTCCGTGGTGCCGGGCAGGGCGTGCGGGTCCTGGTCGCCGAGGTGGTCGTAGGTGAGCTGGCTCGACGGATCGGTCTCAACACGCCTCGGCTGGTCGCGCTCGAGCTCGACCCCGAGATCGCGCGGTACGAGGCCGACGAGGAGGTCCAGGACCTGCTCAACGCGAGCCCCGGGCTCAACCTCGGAGTCGACTTCCTCCCCGGGGCCTTCGGCTACGACGGCGAGTTGCCCGGCGGTGCGGTCGACGCCGCCAAGGTCGTCTGGCTGGACGCGCTGTGCGCGAACGTCGACCGCTCGTGGCGCAACCCCAACCTGCTCGTCTGGCACGGCGCTCTCTGGGTGATCGACCACGGTGCCTGCCTCTACTTCCACCACGGGTGGGGCGGCGGGATCGGCGACCCGGAGAAGTTCGCCGCGCAACCGTGGGACCCGGCCGACCACGTGCTCATGGAGCGGGCCGGCGGACTCGGGGCGGTCGACGAGGAGCTCTCGGCGGTGGTCGACGAGGCCGCACTGGCCGACGTTCTGGCGCTGGTCCCGGACGCGTGGCTCGAGCCGGTCCCGGGCGCCGAGTCGCCGGACGCTCAGCGGGCGGCGTACGTCGACTTCCTGGCGGCCCGCCTGCGCACCCGGGCCTGGCTCCCGGAGGCGGTGGCGCGATGACGAAGGTCTCGTACCAGTACGTCGTGCTCCGCTGCGTCCCGCGCGTCGACCGCGAGGAGTTCATCAACATCGGAGTGGTGCTCTACTGCCAGGCTGCCGACTACCTCGACGCCGTCTGGCACGTCGATGCCGGCCGCCTCCACGCCCTGGACGCGCAGGTCGATGTCGAGCAGGTCTGCGACGCGCTCGCCTTCGTCGACGGGGTCTGCGCAGGTGACGAGCGCGGGGGAGCGGCGGCCCGAGAGCCGATCGGCCAGCGCTTCGGCTTCCTCAAGGCGCCGCGCAGCACGATGATCCAGCCCGGCCCCGTCCACGGCGGCGTCACCACCGACCCTGCTCGCCAGCTCGAGCACCTGCTGGAGCGCTTCGTCTCCTAAAACAACGTTGACCCGTCGCGAAGTTCGCGACGGGTCAGCGTTTTGGAGACGGGTCAGCCTTAGACGGGGACGAGCTCGACGGCGCCGACGGCGTAGCGGGCCAGGACCGTGCGGGCGACCTCGGGGTGTGCGCCCATCGGCTCGGAGACCGCGATCGCGCCGGCCTCGAGAGCGAGCTCGGTGGCCCGGTCGACGAGCGGTCCCGGGGTGAGGAACAGCGTGGCGACCGCGATGTTGCGGCGACCCTCGCCCCGGAAGGCGCGGACCGCCTCACCGGTGGCCGGGGGTGCGCTGGCGGCGTACGCCGCGGTCACCGGCAGCTTGTGGTGCGTGCCCCACAGCCGGGCGAGCCGAGCCACGGCCTGGTTGGCCAGCGGGTCGGGCGAGCCGGCGGCGGCGAGCACCAGGGCGTCGAGCTCGCGGACGCGAGAGGCCTTCAGCGCCTCACGCAGGCGGACGTCGAGCACCTCGAGGAAGCAGGCCTCGAGGCCGAGGGTCGCGGTCACCCGCACCTTCAGCTCGGGGTGCCTCTCGGTGGCCTCGGCGACCGCGTCGGTCACCGCCGTGGGCGGCGGGTCGCTGAGCAGGAGCGGTACGACGACGATCTCGTCGTGGCCGGCCCGGACCAGCCTGTCGACGACCTTCTGGAACTCGGGCCTCGACTTCTCCAGGAACGCCTTCTCGACCTTCAGGTCCGGACGCTGGGACTTGACCTCGTCGACGAGCGCCGTGACGGTCCGTGCGGACCGCTGGTCACGACAGCCGTGAGCGAGAGCAATCAATGCGGGGGCGGCCATCAGAGCGGCCTCCTCTCGTGCTTTCTCCGGGGGAGCGGAACCGACCACGTTGTCGGCAGGGATCGACTGGATCTTTGGGTGTTCATGAGTGGATCCCGCACTCGGTCTTGTTGGTGCCGGCCCAGCGCCCGCTGCGCGGGTCCTCGCCGGGAGCGACGCGTCGGGTGCACGGCCAGCAGCCGATGGAGGGGTACCCGTCGTAGACGAGCGGATTCACGAGCACGCCGTTCTCGGCGATGTAGCGCTCGATCTGCTCGTCGGTCCACCGGGCCAGCGGGGAGACCTTGACCTTGCCCTTCTTGGCGTCCCAGCCGATGACCGGCGCGATCACGCGGTTGTGGGTCTCGGCGCGGCGCAGTCCGGTCGCCCAGGCGTCGTACCCGGCCAGGGACTCGGTGAGCGGCGCGACCTTGCGCAGCGCGCAGCACAGGTCGGGGTTGGTCTTGTAGAGGTCCTTGCCGTGCGCGGCATCCTGCTCGGCCACGCTCTGGACCGGCGTGATCGAGATCAGGTTGACGTCGAGGGTCGCCTCTACGGCGTCGCGGGTCCCGATGGTCTCCGCGAAGTGGTAGCCGGTGTCGAGGAACACCACGTCGATGCCGGGCACCACCTTGGAGGCGATGTCGGCGAGTACGGCGTCGCCCATCGAGGAGGTGATGCAGAAGCGGTCGCCGAACGTCGCGGATGCCCACTCGATGATGTGCTCGGCCGGCGCCAGCTCCAGTTCGGCACCCCAGTGCGAGACCAGCTCGCGGAGCTCCTCGGGGGAGCGGCCCTCGGTCTTGATGCCGCGGTTCTGCCGGGCGTCGTTGGTGGTCGAGGTCGTCATGACGATGCCCCGTTCGGCCGCACGAGCCCGAGCATCTTCAGCGTGAACGCTCGCAGGCACGACCGGCACTCCCACGACCCGTGCGCCCCTTCGTGGGGCCACAGGTTCTCGTCCCCGCAATAGGGGCAGTGGAAGGGGGTCGCGCGCTGCGAAGTGGTCATGCGATTTCCAACGCCTTGTCCCCGCGCAGCAATTCCTCGTCGGCGCGGGCGACCCACGTCGCGAAGCTCTCATCCTCGTCGACCCGGTCGGCGAGGTAGTTGCGGACGACGTTGGTGATGTAGTCGTCGAGTCCGGCGCTGGTCACCTTGTGGGCGCGCAGCTTGCGGCCGAAGTTGGCCTGCAGTCCGGTCGCGCCGCCGAGGTGCACCTGGAACCCCTCGACCTGCTCGCCGTCGTGCATGACGAGCTGACCCTTGAGGCCGATGTCGGCGACCTGGGTGCGGGCGCAGGCGTTCGGGCAGCCGTTGACGTTGACCGTGATCGGGGTGTCGAGATCGGGGAACCGGCGCTCCAGCTCGGTGACGAGGTCGCGGGCGCGGTCCTTGGTATCGACGATGGCGAGCTTGCAGAACTCGATGCCGGTGCAGGCCATCGTGTTGCGCCGCCAGTTCGACGGACGCCCGGAGAGGCCGATCTCGTCGAGCCGGTCGAGCAGCGCGTCGACCGTCGCCGGGTCGGCGCCGATCAGCACGATCTTCTGGTACGGCGTGAGCCGCGCTCCGGCGACACCGAACTCCTCGATGACGTCGGCGAGCTGGACCAGCAGCGTGCCCGAGACGCGGCCGACGGTCGGCGCGATCCCGACGTACACCTTGCCGTCCTTCTGCGGGTGGACGCCGATGTGGTCGCGGTGACCCACCGGCGACTCCGGGGAGGGGTTCCGGACGAGCTTGTGCTCGAGGTACTCGTTCTCCAGGACCTCGAGGAACTTCTCGCCGCCCCAGTCGGCCACCAGGAACTTCAGCCGCGCGCGTGAGCGCAGCCGGCGGTAACCGTAGTCGCGGAAGATGCCCGCGACACCGGCCCACGCGTCGGCAACCTCGTCGAGCGGGATCCAGACGCCGAGCTTGGCGGCCAGCATCGGGTTGGTGGAGAGGCCGCCGCCGACCCAGAGGTCGAAGCCGGGACCGTGCTCCGGGTGGACCGACCCGACGAACGAGACGTCGTTGATCTCCGGCGCGACGTCGTGGCCGGGGTGTCCGGTGAGCGCGGTCTTGAACTTGCGGGGGAAGTTCGAGAACTCGGGGTTGTTGAGGTAGCGGCGCTTGATCTCCTCGAGCGCCGAGGAGCCGTCGATGATCTCGTCGGCAGCGACGCCGGCGACCGGCGAGCCGAGGAACGGTCGCGGCGAGTCGCCACACGCCTCCATGCTGCTCAGCCCGGCGTCGTCGAGCCGCTGCCAGATCTCCGGCACGTCCTCGACCCGGATCCAGTGGTACTGGATGTTCTCGCGGTCGGTCACGTCGGCGGTGTCGCGGGCGAAGTCGACCCCGATCTGACCGAGGGTGCGTACGGCGTTCGCGTCGAGCAGCGCGCCGTCGGAACGAACCCGCATCATGAAGAACTCGTCATCGAGCTCTTCCTCCTCGAGCATCGCGGTCTTGCCGCCGTCGAATCCGGGAGCGCGCTGGGTGTAGAGCCCCATCCACCGGAACCGGCCACGCAGGTCGGCGGGGTCGATCGAGGCGAAGCCACGCTTGGAGTAGATGTAGAGGATCCGGTCGCGAACGTTGAGCGGGTCGTCGTCCTTCTTGGACTGCTCGTTCTTGTTGAGCGGCTCCGTGTAGCCGAGCGCCCACTGACCCTCTGCGCGCTTGGGGCGCGGGATCTCGGTGTGTGCCGCCGGCTTAGCCTGGAAGCGCAGGTCGGGCATAGGAACAGTGGTCCTTCGCTGAGGTGCCGCGCTCGCCATTGGGCGCGGGAAGCGGAACTGTCTGACTGAGGCGGTTCAGCGGGGCCGACACATCATGCTGCGGGTGCGCCCGAGATCCACGTGACGTCGCGTCACGAGGTGCGCATGCGTTGCAGCACTGACCATGTCAAGCAGTCTCAAGCCTCGGACTCGCTTCCCACAAACTGGAATCTCATTCCACGAGATGGCTTGCCACGATGTGAGACGACGTTTCCGATCCCCGCCTGCTCGCCGAGACCCAATGCGGCCCACGTCACATTCGGCGGGTGCCACCGCCCGCCGCAGGCTCCCAACTAGTCTGTCGCCATGACCGACGCGCTCGCCAAGACCACCAGTTCCGCGTACCAGCAGGCGCTCGAGGTGATCGCCTCGGTCGAGCCGCGGATCGCCGATGCGACGAGGCAGGAGCTGGCCGACCAACGGGCCTCCCTGAAGCTGATCGCGAGCGAGAACTACGCCTCTCCGGCCGTGCTGCTCACGATGGGCACCTGGTTCAGCGACAAGTACGCCGAGGGCACGATCGGCCACCGCTTCTACGCCGGCTGCCAGAACGTCGACACCGTCGAGGCGCTCGCCGCCGAGCATGCCCGCGAGCTGTTCGGGGCGCCGTACGCCTACGCCCAGCCGCACTCCGGCATCGACGCCAACCTGGTCGCCTACTGGTCGATCCTGGCGCACCGGGTCGAGGGTCCGTGGCTGGAGAAGGCGGCGAAGAAGAACGTCAACGAGCTGACCGACGCGGAGTGGGAGGAGCTGCGCCACGAGTTCGGCAACCAGCGGCTGCTCGGCATGTCGCTGGACGCGGGCGGCCACCTGACCCACGGCTTCCGCCCCAACATCAGCGGCAAGATGTTCCACCAGCAGCAGTACGGCACCGACCCGGAGACCGGGCTGCTCGACTACGACGTGGTGCGCGCCAAGGCCAAGGAGTTCAAGCCGATGGTGCTCGTGGCCGGCTACTCGGCGTACCCGCGTCGCGTGAACTTCGCCAAGATGCGCGAGATCGCCGATGAGGTGGGCGCGACCCTGATGGTCGACATGGCGCACTTCGCAGGCCTGGTCGCGGGCAAGGTGTTCACCGGCGACGAGGACCCGGTGCCGCACGCCCACATCACCACGACGACCACTCACAAGTCGTTGCGCGGCCCGCGCGGCGGCATGGTGCTCGCCCAAGAGGAGTACGCCGACTCGGTCGACCGTGGCTGCCCGATGGTGCTCGGCGGTCCGCTCTCGCACGTGATGGCCGCCAAGGCGGTGGCGCTGGCCGAGGCCCGTCAGCCGGAGTTCCAGACCTACGCGCAGGCGATCGCCGACAACGCGAAGTCGCTCGCCGACGGCTTCCTCAAGCGGGACGCGAAGCTCGTCACCGGCGGCACCGACAACCACATCGTGCTGCTCGACGTCTCGGGGTTCGGGCTCACGGGTCGCCAGGCGGAGTTCGCGCTGCTCGACGCCGGCGTGGTCACCAACCGCAACTCGGTGCCTGCCGACCCCAACGGCGCCTGGTACACCTCGGGCATCCGGCTCGGCACGCCCGCTCTGACCACCCGCGGTTTCGGGCACGACGAGTTCGACAACGTCGCCGAGCTGATCGTGCACGTCCTGCAGAACACCGAGGCGGGCACCAACAAGGCGGGCGCGCCGTCCAAGGCGACGTACAAGCTGGCCGACGGAGTCGCCGACAAGGTCAAGGACGCCTCGGCCGAGATGCTCGACAAGCACCCGCTGTACCCGGGTCTCGAGCTCGCTTGATCGGTCGAGCGCGGCTGGTCATCGGGGTCCAGTTCCTGCTCGGCGTAGCAGTGCTGGTCCTGGCCGCGATCGGGTACGCCGGCGATCGCGACGCCCTCGTGGTCATGGCGGTCCTCATCGTCGCGTCCGTCGGGCTCAGCCAGGTGCTGCCGGCGCTGCTGGCGGTGGTGCTGCTCCGGCGGGACCGAGCCAGCGCGGCGTTGCAGGCCTCCGGCATCGCGGCCTTCGTGCCGGGCGTGATGATCGTCTTCCTGACGCTCACCGGGCATCCGCGTGCCGAGGCGTGGGTCGTGGTCGCGTTCGGGGGGCTGCTGGCCGCATTGGGCTTCCATCAGCTGTTCGTGCGTTCGCGGCTGCGCTGAGCTCAGCCGGACCAGCGGTACTCCATCTCGGGGCGGCCGCTGCCGCCGTACCGAGGCGCGCGCTGGACCTGGCCGGCGTCGGCGAGGTGCTCGAGGTAGCGCCGGGCGGTGACCCGGGAAGCGCCTACACGGGCTGCCGCCTCCGTGGCGGACAGGGCGGCATCGGCGGCGCGCAGCACGACGACGACCTGCCGCAGCGTCTCGGCACTCATCCCCTTGGGCAGTCCACCGTCGGTGGGGGACCGGAGCGACCCGAGCAGCCGGTCGACCTCGTCCTGGACGACCTGGTCGGGTGACGCGGCGAGGGTGGCGCGGTAGTCGGCGTACTGCTGGAGCTTGGCCCGGAACGTCGCGAACGTGAACGGCTTGAGCAGGTAGAGCACTACGCCGTGCGACACGGCGTGCCGCACCACCTCGGCGTCGCGCGCCGAGGTCACCGCGATGACGTCGGTGACCCGGCCGGAGGCGCGCAGCTTCGGCAGGAGGGCGAGGCCGTGCCCGTCGGGGAGGTTGAGGTCGAGCAGGATCAGGTCGACCCGCTCGTCGGCCGCCAGGAAACGGGCTGCCTCACCGGCCGAGCGGGCGATGCCTGCGACCTCGAAGCCGTCGACGCGTTCGGTGTACGCCGCGTGCGCCTCCGCCGCGACCTCCTCGTCCTCGACGACCAGGACCCGGACCGTCATGACGGCTCCGTCCCGGCGGCGACGGCCGCTCGCAGCGCGACCGTGAACTCGGCGCCGCCGAGGGGCGAGTCGCCGATCGTCACCTCGCCGCCGTACCGATGGGCCACGCGACCGACGAGCGCCAGGCCGATCCCACGACCGCCGTCGTCGGTCGCGGCCTTGGTGGACCAGCCGGCCTCCTGGGCGTGCTGCGCCTGCTCCGGGGTGAGGCCCGGCCCGCTGTCGCCGACGATCACCCGGACCTCGTCGTCGTCACCCGCGAAGAGCACGGCGACCCGGCGCTGGTCGCGACCGGTCACCGCGTCCATGGCGTTGTCGACGAGGTTGCCGACCACGGTCACCAGGTCCCGCGCGGGCAGCTCGTCACCGGCGCCGGGCAGGTCGCCCTCGATGGTCAGCTCGATGCCGCGCTCGGCGGCCTGCGCGGTCTTGCCCAGCAGCAGCGCGGCCAGCACCGGATCGCCGACGGCGCCCACGACGCGATCGGTCAGCTGCTGGGCCATCTGCAGCTCGTGGGTGGCGAACTCGACGGCGTCGTCGGGCCGGCCCATCTCGATGAGGGAGACCACGGTGTGCAGCCGGTTGGCCGCCTCGTGGTTCTGCGAGCGCAGGCTCTCGGTCAGCCCGCGCACCACGTCGAGCTCGCCGGTGACCGCGCGCAGCTCGGTGTGGTCGCGCAGCGAGACCACGGCGCCGACCTCCCGGCCCTGCCAGGACGCCGGCGCGGAGCTGACGACGAGGATCCGGTCGCCGGCGATGTAGACGTCGTCGGACTCCGCGACCCGGCCCAGCGCCGCGGCCACCAGCCCGGGCGGGAGGGTGAGGTCCTGGACCTTGCGGCCGATCACGTCCTCGGGCAGGTCGAGCAGGCGACGCGCCTCGTCGTTGACGAGCTGCACGCGGCCCTCGTCGTCGAGCAGGAGCAGGCCTTCGCGGACCGCGTGCAGCACCGCGCTGTAGTACTCGTACATCCGCGCGATCTCTCGCTCGCCCATGCCGTGGGTGACCCGGCGCAGCCGCCGGCTGACCAGCCAGGCGCCGAAGAGCCCGGCGACCAGGACCACCGCCGCGGCGAGCAGGATCAGGCCGACGTCGTCGCGCAGCTGCTCGTTGATCGTCGAGATCGTGATGCCCACGGCCACCAGGGCGATGACCTCTCCGGTGGCGTCGGTCACCGGCACCACCGCGCGCATCGACGGGCCGAGGGTGCCCCTGAACTCCTCGGTGAAGACACCGCCTTGCGGTGCGTCGCCGAGATTGCCGACGAACTTCTCGCCGATCCGCGACTCGACAGGGTGGGTGTAGCGGGTCCGGTCGAGGTTCATGACCACGACGAAGTCGACGTCGGCGTCTGTCTGCACCTGATCGGTGTAGGGCAGCAACACGGCTGTCGGGTCGGCGGTGGTGACCCCCGAGACCACCGTGGGGGAGTCGGCCACCGACCGGGCGACGGCGACGGCGCGCTCGGTCGCGGCGTCCCGGGTGTCGCGCCGGGCGTCGTACGCCGCCAGCGCGATCGAGGCGACGACGAGCACCAGGACCACCAGCACCTGGAGCACCAGGACCTGGCGGGCAACGGGGATGTCCCGGGAGCGCACGCGCGAACTCTATGACCAGAACAGTGACCCGGGTCACATGTGCTCAGACGATTCGGGGACCGGGTAACTACTCGGTCCGGTATCTAAGGAGAGCCATGAGCGACCAGTCAGCCAAGACGGTCCAGCGGAGCGCACCGCCGCGCAACCGCACCCACTACCTCTACATCGCGGTCATCGTCGCAGTCGCGCTCGGTATCGCCGTCGGCGTGATCGCGCCGTCCTTCGCGGTCGAGCTCAAGCCACTCGGCGAGGGCTTCGTCGCCCTGATCAAGATGATGATCCAGCCGGTCATCTTCTGCACGATCATCCTCGGCGTCGGCTCGGTGGCCAGTGCCGCACGGGTCGGCAAGGTGGGCGGGCTCGCGCTCGGCTACTTCGTCACGATGTCGACGGTCGCACTGGCCATCGGGTTGTTCGTCGGCAACATCCTGCACCCGGGCGACGGACTCGACATCACCGAGTCGGCGCGCGCTGCGGGCGCCGAGCAGGCCGCTGAGGGGCATGGCTCCACCACCGAGTTCCTGCTCGGCATCATCCCGACCTCGCTCTTCTCCTCGCTCACCTCTGGCGAAGTGCTGCAGACGCTGTTGGTCGCACTGCTCATCGGCTTCGCGCTGCAGGCGATGGGCAAAGCCGGTAAGCCGGTGCTGACCGGAGTCGGCCACCTCCAGCGGGTGGTGTTCCGGGTGCTCGCGATGATCATGTGGGCGGCCCCGATCGGCGCCTTCGGCGCGATCGCTGCGGTTGTCGGAGAGACAGGGCTCGACGCTTTGAAGAGCCTCGCCGTACTGATGATCGGCTTCTACGTCACTTGCGTGCTCTTCGTGTTCGTGGTGCTCGGGCTGCTGCTGAAGTTCGCCGCCGGAGTGAACATCTTCAGCCTGTTCCGCTACCTGGCCCGCGAGTTCCTGCTCATCTTGTCGACGTCTTCCTCGGAGTCGGCGCTGCCGCGGCTGATCGCGAAGATGGAGCACGCCGGGCTGGACAAGCCGACCGTCGGCGTCGTCGTCCCGACCGGGTACTCCTTCAACCTCGACGGCACCGCGATCTACCTGACGATGGCTTCGCTGTTCATCGCCGAGGCCCTCAATGACCCGCTGAGCATCGGTGAGCAGATCTCGCTCCTGCTGTTCATGATGATCGCGTCGAAGGGCGCCGCCGGTGTGACGGGTGCGGGCATGGCCACGCTGGCGGGTGGCCTGAGCTCGCATCGACCCGAACTGGTCGACGGCGTCGGGCTGATCGTCGGCATCGACCGGTTCATGTCGGAGGCCCGAGCCCTGACGAACTTCGCCGGCAACTCGGTGGCCACCGTGCTGATCGGGCACTGGACCGGCGGGCTCGACCGACCCAAGCTCGACCGCGTGCTGGCTGGTGACGACCCGTTCGACGAGACGACGATGCTCGACGACGACGGCGAGTACGACGACCGGGACGGGGAGTCGGAGCGCGAGCCGCAGCCGGTGGGCGCGACCGTCTGAGGTTCGGCCAAGTGAAGCGCGCGGGCTGCGGCCCGCGCGCTTCACTGTGTCCGGGACCGGTGCGGATAACGTTGCTCGCATGACGGCGGAGCCCCAGGAGACCGCCGCGTCCGCACGCGTCATGGGCTGGTTGCGCCGCAAGTGGGCGCTGGTCTGGCGGCTGATAGTGACCACCGTCAGCTCGTGCTTGCGGTACCGGGTGACCGGGCTGGCCGCCGAGGGTGCCTTCTTCGCGATCGTGTCGGTGCCGCCGCTGATCTTCGCCCTCGCCGGAGCGATCGGCTACGCGTCCGACCAGTTTTCGCCGACCGCCGTCGCGCAGGTGCAGGAGGCGGTGATCGAGCTGTTCTCGACGTTCCTCACCGACCGTGCGGTCAACGAGGTGATCGAGCCGACGATGGTCGACGTCCTCGAAGGCGGGCGCTTCGACGTGATCTCGCTCGGGTTCGTGCTGGCCCTGTGGTCGGGCTCGCGGGCTCTCAACGTCTTCGTGGACACCATCACGATCATGCACGGGCTCGGTGGCCACCGCGGGATCATCAAGACCCGGGCGCTGTCGTTCGTGCTGTACATCCTTGCGGTGATCACCGGAGGCGTGTCGATCCCGCTGGTGGTGGCCGGGCCGACGCTGGTACGGGACTGGCTGCCGGACAGCGCCGACTTCGTGATGACGTTCTACTGGCCCGTGGTGATCGTCGTGTGCATCTGCTTCCTGGCCACGCTCTACCACGTGTCGGTGCCGGTGCGGACGAACTGGAGCTTCAACCTGCCGGGGGCGACGTTCTCGCTGGTGGCCTGGATCCTCGGGTCCTACCTGCTGCGCTGGGTGCTGACCGTGACAGCTGCCGACTCGCACTCGATCTACGGGCCGCTGGCCGCACCGATCGCCGTACTGATCTGGCTCTACATCGTCGCCCTGGCGGTGCTGATCGGCGCCGCCGTCAACGCAGCTTTCGACACGGTGTTCCCGCAGAAGACCACGACGACCGCGCGACTCGAGCTCGTGAACCGGCTCCGGAACCGGATCACCAAGGACCGCGCCTGACCGGATCGCGGCGGGCGGTCCACTAGATTCGGCACGTGCGTGGTCAGGTGGAGGAGAGCACTCGTGGCCGGATCGCACTTCCGGAACGCACGCGCTCCCCGTGGTGGGAGCTCGGCCGTCGGCTGCTGGCCGCGCTGGGCATCCTGGTCGGCACGGTGCTGCTGGTCTACTTCGACCGCGACGGGTACCGCGACGGCAACGACCCGACGCACAACTTCACTGTCAGCTTCATCGACTCGATCTACTACACGACCGTCACGCTGAGCACGACCGGGTACGGCGACATCGCACCGACCAGCGACGGCGCCAGACTGATCAACGCGTTCATCATCACCCCGTTGCGCATCGGCTTCCTGGTGCTGCTGATCGGTACCACCCTCGAGGTGCTCGCCTCGCAGGGCCGCGAGATGTTCCGGGTCGCCCGTTGGAGGAAGAAGATGGGTAAGCACATCGTCGTCGTCGGCTACGGCACCAAGGGCCGCAGCGCGGTTGACACCCTCGTCAACAACGGTCTGGAGCGCGACCACATCATCGTGGTCGATCCACGCGACGGCGCGAAGGTGGACGCGCACGCCGACGGCCTCGCCGTCGTCACTGGCGACGCGACCAGCCGGACGGTGCTCCGTCGCGCCCAAGTAGAGACAGCGGACCAGGTCATCATCACGACCGACCGCGACGACTCCAACGTGCTCGTGACGCTGACCGTGCGCCAGCTCAACCCGGACGCCCACATCGTGTCGGCGGTGCGGGAGCAGGAGAACGCCTCGTTGATGCGCCAGTCCGGCGCCGACTCGGTGATCACGTCCTCCGACGCGGTCGGCCGGCTGCTCGGACTGTCGTCGTTGTCGCCGACGCTCGGTTCGGTGATGGAGGACCTGCTGACCTACGGCGAGGGGCTCGAGGTCGCGGAGCGTGACCTGCTGGTCACCGAGGTGGGCAAGCAGCCGCAGGCGCTGCCCGACCAGGTGATCGCGGTGGTGCGCGACGAGAAGGTCTACCGCTACTTCGACCCCGTGGTGACCCTGCTGGCGCGCGGTGACCGGCTGATCGTGGTGCGGCCCGCCAAGGAGCTCCCGTGGGCGCCGCGGCCGGGCACGCACGGCGAGGACAGCGCCGACGACGCAGACTAGTCGAACAGGTGTTCGAACATGTGAGACCCTGGGCCGGTGGGTGGTGGCTGGGGCAAGCAGGGCAGCGGCATCCCGCTCTCCGAGCGGGTCCGCGGTGGAGAGGCGCGCGCCGGTGAGGACTGCCCGGCGCGGCACTGCTGGGTCGCCGACGCCGCTGACCGCCATGGGGTGAAGCGCCCGGGGCTGCTCTCCGAGTGGCGCCAGCGGGACGGCGTGTGGGAGGGACGCGTGGTCTACGCCGTCCGGCTCCGGCCGGATTCCTGGCAACTCGTGGAGGAGTGGCTGCCGGCCTCGTTGCTGACACCCCTGTGAGAGGTTGGGCGACATGAGCGAGCGCGCGATCGTCGTGGTGGGCGCAGGCCCGGGTGTGAGCGGATCCGTGGCTCGGCGCTTCGCCCGCGAGGGGTACGACGCCGGCCTGGTCGGCGTCGACTCCGAGGTGCTGGACACGCTGGCCGACGAGGTGCGGGCGCTCGGCGTCGAGGCCGAGGTCGCGGTCGCGGACATCACCGACGTCGCTGCCGCCACGATCGCGATCGCCGGCCTGGCCGAGCGGCTCGGCCGGGTCGACGTACTGCACTTCAACCCGAGCGCGTTCCGTGCCGCCGACCCACTCGTCCTCACCGTCCCTGAGCTGCTCGAGGACGTCGGGCTCGGCGTCGGCGCCCTGCTGACCGCCCTCCAGGCGGTCCGCCCCTACCTGCACTCGGGTTCGCGGATCACCGTGACCGGCAGCATGGCCGCGGACCAGCCCACGCACACGGCGGCCTCGCTCGGCGTACAGAAGGCCGGGCTCCGCAACCTCGTGCAGAGCGTCGACGCCGCCTTGGCTCCCGAAGGCATCCGTGCGGTGTCGGTGACGGTGCGCGGCTCGCTCGGCAAGGAGGGACCGTTCACCCCCGACAGGGTGGCGGAGGCGATCTACGAAGCGGCGTGCCAGGACGAGAACGACTGGCGAACCGAGGTGCCGTACACCGGCTGACGCCATCCGTCGCCCGTGCTCCTTGGCAGCGCACCCGCAGTAGCGAGACCATGACCGTCGGGGACAGGTCGAGGAGTGACGCGGTGGCAGCTCATCTGGTCGGCCGTGAGCCGGAGCTGAAGATCGTCTCGGCGGCTGTCGACGACCTGTCCAACGGACGCGGCGGGCTGCTCCTGATCTGCGGCGAGCCCGGCATGGGCAAGACCCGGCTCGCCGAGGAGGTGGCGGAGAAGGCCGCCGCCGGCGGCGGGCGGACAGCCTGGGCGACGGCATGGCAGCACGCCGGTGCGCCGCCGCTGTGGCTGTGGGAGCAGGCCATGCGCCAGCTCGGCTGCGGCGAGCTGCTCCTGACCGAGACGACGGATGTCGCGCCCGCCGAAGCCGATGCCGCCCGCTTTCAGCAGTTCGACGCGGTCGGGAACGCGCTGATCGCGACCGCCGGGTCGACACCCGTCGTGATCGTGCTCGACGACCTGCAGTGGGCGGACGTCGCATCGCTCAGGCTGCTCGCGTTCGTCGTCGAGGCCACCCGTGGCCACGCCTGCCTGATCGTCGGCATCTGCAGACAAGACGAGCTGTCGGAGTCGGAGTTCGCACAGCTCAACAGGCTCGGGACGACGGTTCTCCTCGGCGGGCTCGACGAACGTGCAGTCGGTGAGGTGCTAGCCATGGCGATGGCCGACACGGTCACCGACGAGGTGGCGGGGGTCGTGACCCGCCGCAGCGGAGGGAACCCGTTGTTCGTCTGGGAGTTCGGACGACTCATGGGCGCCAGCGGCCGCACCGAGGTGGCGGAAGCCGCCGTACCCCCGGCAGCCGCGACGCTCATCCGGCGACGCCTGGCGCGGTTCAGCGAGCCCGTGATCGCCGTGCTCCAAGGCGGGGCGGTGCTGGGGAAGAGGTTCTCGGTGGACATGCTCGAGGGCGTGCTGGCCGACGATGGGCCGGGCGTCGGCGTCAGGGAAGGGCTGGACCAGGCCACTTCCGGAGGGCTGCTCGCCCAGCTGTCCCGCACGGAGTATGCGTTCGGACACGACCTGGTTCGGGACGTGGTCCTGGAGTCGGTGCCGAGCGCCCGCGCAACTGCCCTGCACGCCGGGGCCGCGCGGCTGCTCGCGGAGCGCGCGAAGCGCGACTCCTCACTGCACGCACTCGCCGCAGCACATTGGGAAGGTGCCGGCTCGGCGGACGCTGCCGCACCGCATTGGGAGGCAGCCGCAGCGTGGGCTCTCGGGATGCTCGCGTACGAGGAGGCGGCGGCGTGCTTTGCACGTGCAGCCGGCTGCGTCAGGGACGAACCGCTCCGAACGACGGATCTGCTTCTGGCGGAGGCCGACGCCTTGCTCAGGTCCGGATCCCTTCAGGAAGCGCGTCAGCGGTTCGTCGATGCGGCCGCCAGCGCCCGGCAGCTCGGCGACCCGCACCGGATGGCCGCGGCGGTGCTGGGCATCAGCGCGGGAGTGGCGGGCTGGGAGGTGCCGCTGAACGATGCGCGGCACGTCCAGCTCGTGGAGGAGACGCTCGCGGTCGTCCCGGACGATGAGCCGGCGCTGCGCTCGCTGCTGCTGGCTCAGTTGTCGGTCGCCCGGGCAACTCCCGAGACTCTCGACGAGTCACGACGGCTGGTCGACCAGGCGCTCGACCTGGCCCGGGCTGCCGGCGATCCCGCTGTCGAGGCGCGGGCACTGGCGGCCATGTGCGACGCGGTCGCCGGCCCCGGACACGCCATCGAGCGCAGGGAGATGGCCCAGCGCATCGTCGAGCTCGGCAGCGCAGCCGGGGACCGCGGTCTCGAGGTGCTGGGGCACCGATTCCTCGTGGTCGCCCACCTCGAGCTGGGCGACTTCGACGCGGTCGACCGCGAGATCGCAGCGTTCGAGCGTGGCGTCGAGTACCTCCGCCAGCCGCTGCTCAGCTGGTACAGCCCGGTCTTCCGAGGCATGCGCGCCCTGGTCCGAGGTCGCCTCGCCGAGGCCGAGGCGTTCGCCGTACAGGCCCGCGCCGCCGCTGCCTCGACAGGCAGTGTCAACGCCGCCCTTCTCGCCACCACGCTGCAGGTGGGGATCGACGCCGCCACAGGGGCCGCGACGCCGGCCGACGTCTACGACGGACTCTTGGAGGACGATATTGATCCCGCGGCGTGGTCCAGCTATGCGGCCGGCCTGGCTCACGTCGCACTGCGGGCAGGTGAGCTGACCCGCGCGGGAGAGCTCCTGGCCCTGCATGCCGACAGTGGATTCGCTCGCGTCGGCGACGACGCGGAGCACCTTGCAACCCTGCTGATGTTCGGCAGGACGGCGGTCGCTCTCGGCGACCGATCCAGCATGAGGGCGATGTACGACGCGTTCGCGCCGTACGCGGCGATGTGGATCGTCGACGGCATCGCCGCCGTGTGCTGGGGTCCGGTGGAGCTGGAGCTCGCCAGGCTCGCCGCGGGGCTTGGTCGGGTCGAGGCCGGAAAGGCTCACCTCGAGTCGGCACGCACAGTCATCGACGAGAGCGGCGCCGAGGGGCTGCGTCGCGAGCTGACGCAGGTGGCGGAGGCACTCGGCGCCGCCGTCGCCCCGCCCGACCTCGATCCAGCCGTCGACGGAGCAGGCTGGCGCCTCGAGGGTGAGATCTGGGCGCTGTCCTACGACCAGAACACGGTGCGGCTCAAGGACGCGAAGGGTCTCGCCGACCTGGCCAGGCTCCTGGCCGCGCCGGGCCGGGAGGTGCACGTGTTCGACCTCGTCAGCAGTGAGCCCGGCGCCGTGCCGCGCGAGGGTGATCTCGGTGAGCAGCTCGATCCGGCGGCGCGGGCGGCGTACCGGGCTCGACTGACGGAGCTCGAGGAGGAGATCGACTCCGCATCGCTGGACAACGACCGCGGGCGGGTGGAGCAGGCGACGAACGAGCGCGACTTCCTGGTGGCCGAGCTCGCCGGGGCGCTCGGGCTCGGCGGCCGGGCTCGGCGTACCGGCGACCCAGCCGAACGT
The DNA here is from genome assembly GCA_963809015.1 of uncultured Actinomycetota bacterium. Classification (GTDB taxonomy): domain Bacteria; phylum Actinomycetota; class Actinomycetes; order Propionibacteriales; family Nocardioidaceae; genus Nocardioides. The sequence goes on along the minus strand of CAWEHX010000006.1, from coordinate 486,188 downwards.
GCGCGCAAGGCGGTGAGCACCCGGATCAAGCTCGCGATCGACCGCATCGGGCGGGTCCACCCGACTCTCGCCGCCCATCTCCGCAACTCCGTGCGAACGGGGGTCTTCTGCTCCTACCAGCCGGAGCGGCCGGTGGACTGGCGGGTCGACGCGCCGTATGGCGATGCCACACCGAATGTGGCGCCTCAGGGGTGAAACCCACACCTCAGGAGGCAGACATGACCATCACCGAATCCAGCACAGAGGAGCTCGAGGCGCAGATCGGGGCGTACGCCGAGAGGCTCTTCAGCTCCAGCGTGGCGGCGTTCGAGACCGCCTCCGTGGCCCTGGGCCGCAGCCTCGGGCTGTACGACGCGCTCACCGACCACGGGCCCTGCACCCCGCCGGGGCTGGCGGAGGTAGCGGGCATCGATGCTCGCTACGCCCGCGAATGGCTCGAGCAGCAGGCCGTCGCAGGGCTCATCGACGTGACGACCGAGGACAGTGATCCCGACCGCCGCACCTTCGGTCTGTCGCTCGCCGCGCAGGAGTGCCTCTGCCGGCCCGACAGCCTCGCGTCCATCGGCCCGCTCTTCGACTTCTTCAACGCCGTCGGCGCCGTCATGCCGGCGCTCGAGCGTGCGTATCGCACCGGCGACGGGGTGCCGTACGCCGACTACGCCATCCACGACATCCAGGGGAGCTTCAACAAGCCGGGCTTCCTGCACCTGCTCGCGTCCGAGTGGCTGCCCAGCATCCCCGGGCTGGCCGGGCGCCTGACCGACCCGGCGGCGAAGGTCGCCGAGCTCGGGTGTGGTGAAGGCTGGGCCGCGATCGCCATCGCCCAGGCGTGGCCGAACGTGACGGTCAACGGCTACGACCTCGACGAGGCCTCCGTCGCAGCAGCTCGCCAGCACGCCGCCGACGCAGGCCTCGCCGAGCGGGTGCACTTCGAGCTGGCCGACGTGGCGGACACCGAGGCTTTCGCCGAAGGCGGTCACGACCTGGTGTTCGCGTTCGAGATGCTGCACGACCTGGCCAGGCCGGTGCAGGCGCTCGAGACGATGCGCCGGCTGGGTGGCCCCGAAGCGACGTACCTCGTCGTGGACGAGCGCGTCGGGGAGACATTCGTGGCGCCGAGCGACAACCCACTCGAGCGGTTGTTCTACGTCGCGAGCGTGCTGCACTGCCTGCCGGCGGGTCGCAACGAGCCGGACTCCGCGGCCACCGGAACCGTGATGCGCCCCGCGACGCTGCGTGGCTACGCGGACCAAGCCGGGTACTCGGGCGTCGAGATCCTGCCCATCGAGCACGACATGTTCCGCTTCTACCGGCTGGAGGACGCGTGAGCATCGGGGACGACTGGGTGGGTGCCTTCGCGGCCGCAGACGCCGCCGCCGTCGAGAAGCTCCTCGCGCGTGACGTGAGGTGCGACATCAACGTGCCGGAGTGGCGGTTCTGGATGTCTGGGGCCGAGAGCGTCGCTGCCTTTCTCGCGGCCGAGGAGTTCCACGAGGGGTACCGGATCGCGCACTCGGTGATCCGGCCCGCCGACGAGGGTGCGGCTGTCGAACTCGAGGCCCACTTCCGTCGCGGCGGCGAGAAGTGCCTGGCCCGCGAGGTGCATCTGCTGCGATCCGGACCCGGCGGGATCTCGGAGCTCACGGTGTACTGCACGGGTGTGTGGGACGCGGCGACGATCCAGCGGCACGCCGCAGAGGTCGTGGAGCCGGCATGAGCGACCTGCTCCAGAGGGTCGTCGATCGCGAGACCCTCGAAGGTCATGACGGCCGGTCCGGCGCGCTGATCGAGAGAGTGGTGCTCGATAACGGGCGCCGGCTCATCGTGAAGCGCTCCCGGGCGGCCGACGACCTCACGGTCTCCCTGACCGGTGGGATCCAGCGCGAACACGCGCTCTGGAGGTCGGGCGCGCTCGACCTGCTCCCGGAGGGTGTCGGTCACGCCATCCTCGATGCGTACGACGAGGGGGACACCGCAGTCACAGTGATGCGCGACCTCGGGGACACCGTGCCGGGATGGAGCCGGGTCATCACCCCCGATGAGCTCGGCCGGATCCTGACCGCGATGACGGCGGTGCACGCGACGTACGCCGACAAGGTGCCGGCCGCGGCGGCGACCCTCGAGCAACGGATCGGCCTGCTGTCGGTCGAGCGGCTCGGCCCCCTGGCGGTGAGCGAGCCGCTGGGTCGCCACATCGCGCGCGGCTGGTCCCGCTTCGCCGAACTGGTCGACGCCGAGGTCGCCGAGCGGGTGGCCGCTCTGCACGCCGACCCGGAACCGCTCATCGCGGCCTTGCGGGAGACGCCGCAGACCCTGATCCACACGGATCTGTGGCTCGTGAACCTGGCCCTGCCGCCCGATGAGGTGGTGCTGCTCGACTGGGCCGTCGCGACCGAGGGGCCCGGGGCGCTGGACCTCGCACTGTTCCTCACCGGGTCCATCGCTCACGTGACGTTGTCGGCCGAGGAGGTCATCGCCGCGTTCCGCGCGCGCAGCCCGCAGACCGATGACCGCGCGATGGCCCTCGCGCTCCTGTCGGGACTGGTGGACGCAGGGTGGAACAAGGCACTCGATGCCTCCGAGCATCCTGACGTCGCAGTTCGGGCCCGCCAGGCCGCGGAGCTGTCGTGGTGGGTCGAACGGGGACGCGAGGGTCTGCGCGAGCTCGACTAGGACGCGGCGTGCGGCTGACGCGCCTCCTCGCGGATGTGGCCGCACCAGCTGCAGATCTCGCCGTGAGCATTGGTGAAATGTCTGCGCTCGCGCCGGCACAGGTTGCAGTAGACGGTCCGCCAGGTCGCCATCACCCATCCGTGCTCCATGGGTCGAACGCTAGGGGCGACCACCGACAGTCAGATTCGCCAGCGCAGCCGAAATTCCGGACCTACGCTATGCGCTCACGTAGTCCCGGGAGCACCCATGTTTCGCCGTACCGTTCTGGCCGCTGGCATCGCGGTCATCGCCTTCGTCACCGTGCCCGGCACGCCGGCCTCAGCTGCGCCGGAGACGTGCCAGGGCGAGGAGGCGACCATCGTGGGCGGGCCTGGCTCGGACACCCTGATCGGCACGCCTGAGCGCGACGTGATCGTCACCAACGGCGCCTTCGAGGTGCAGGCCGGCGACGGCGACGACCTGGTCTGCATCACCGGCGACGACGCCGGCAACATCTATGCCGGGCGAGGCGACGACGGCGTGTACGTCGAGATCCCGGGTGACCGTGACCCGTACGTCTGGGTCGAGCTCGGTCCCGGGGCAGACGCCTACGTGGGCAGCAACGGCTGGGACATCGTCTGGGCAGGGGACGAGCGCGACGATGGTGATGCGCGCGACGGCGAGCGCGATGTGATCTCGACCGGCGGCGGCGAGGACATGGTCATGGCGGGGGAGCCCGGCTTGCCGTTCACGGACCAGATCGACACCGGGCCCGGCCACGATGAGCTGTCCGTGGCGGCGACGGTGGGTGACGGGACGGGCGCGCTCGACCTCGGCGACGGCAACGACCTACTGGGCTTCGCCTGGCCGGAAGCCGTCAGCGGCGCCTGGGTCGTCGACAATCGTGCTCAGGTCCTCACCAGGGACGGCACGGCTCAGTTCGGCTGGTCAGCGGCTGAGACCTTCTACCTTCCGGATCTGCGCGACAACCCCGTGACGTTCCTCGGCAGCGACCGCAGCGAATCGGTGACCGCGGGCAAGTTCGCCAACGTCGAGCTTCGCGGCGGCGACGACGACTTCTGGATCCGATCGGCGTACTTCGGCGAGGAGATCCACCGGGCCGGCGCCGTCGACGGGGGTTCGGGCCGCGATGTCTTCGTGGTCCAGACGTTCGACGACGCGTTCGTCGATCTCGCGGACAACATCGCGAGGTTCGCGGAGTACAACCTCGGCGACGCCCGGCTGACCGCGATCGAGAACCTGACGATGTACGGGTACCCGGGCACGGTCATCGTCCGGGGGAGCGCAGCGGACAACGTGATCCGCTTGGAAGCCTGTCGACAGACGGTGAACGGTGCGGCGGGAGACGATCACCTGATCTCCACCGCAGTCGAGTGCCACGACGGAGAGCGCGCAACCCAGCGCGGCGGCCCCGGCAATGACCTGCTGCGTGGAGCCGGCAGTCCGGACCGACTGCTGGGCGGCATGGGCAGCGACCGTCTGGTCGGGCGCGCGGGTCGGGACTTCGCCGACGGCGGTCCAGGCGCTGACACCTGCTCGGCAGAGGTACGCCGCAGCTGCTCACAGCCCTGAAAAGCTCGGTGGGCCTGTCGTATCCGGCCGTCACCGTTCGTGGTCCTTGTGAGAGAAGGACACGAACGAGGAGGTACGGCCATGTGGGACAGCCCTCAGACCAACACGGTTCACCTTTCGCACGACCTGCCCTGCCAGGGCTGCGGGCATGCTGCGCACACCCATCTTCCCTGCGGTGACACCTGCGCGTGCGTCGCGACCGGGATGCCGGGCTCCGTGGCGCTTGCCGCCTGACGCCTCGCTTCAGGCCTCGACCTTCGCCGCGATCGCGTCGAGGTCGCGAAGGGCGAAGCGGTGGTGCTCCCAGCCTTCCTCGAGGATCACGTGCAGGCAGGAACGGGTGGTCTCGGGGCGGTCGGGCGCCCACGGGTTCGCCCGGGTCACCGTCAGCTCGTCTGAGGTGACCGTCGCGAGGAAGTCGCGCACCATGCCGAACCGGCTCTCCCAGGCCTCGAGCACCTCGTCGTACGTCGGCGTGTCCTTCGTGAAGACCGACATGTCGAAGCCCTCGTCCTCGGCATAGGGGCCGGGGAGTCCGAGGGGATGGAACGGCTTCTCGGCCTGCAGCACCGACTGGCCGAGCCAGAGGTCGATGGCCATGACCAGGTGGCGCAGCGTCTGCGCGAACGACCACTCGCCGTCCACGGATTCGTCGACGGAGCCTGCCGGCATCGCCGCGGCTCGCTCGACCGTCGCCGCCCAGGTGCGCTCGACGGCGTCCCACGCCGCACGCAGCCCGTCGGGATCCTCGGCCTTGCGATCGGCACGGCCGGGGAAGCGTCTGTCGAGCTCGGCCTCCACGAGCGGGATCACGTCGATGCCGTTGATGCGGAAGAAGTCGCCGTGCACGAGCCACGGGGCGTCGATGTCCATCTGCGCCACCTCGACTCCACGCATCACGACACGGGACAGGTCGGCCTCGATGAACCGGGCGCCACTCAGGCTGACGTAGCTGAACTCCGCGCCCTTCAGGTCATCGGATTGGGAGAATTTCACCATGCCGGTGACCTTCTCACGCGGCACCCCCAACGATGCCGCGATCGGGTCAGGCCTCCGGGTCCTTCAGCTCGAAGCCCAGCGCTCGAGCCGCCTCGGCCGCGTCGCCGCCCTTGGCCGCGTCGCCCGATGCTTGCATCCGCGACGCCAGGTCGGGGGCGCGGTCCCAGTCGACCTCGACGCGCTGGGCATCTGCTGCCGACACGGTCACGGGCAGCGACTGGCCGATGATCGGCGTCTTCTCGTGGGGCACCGTGTCGGTGACGGAGACGGCGTACGTCCCCTGGTCCGGCGCCGTCACTTCGAGGTCGAGCGCGTACTCGATGTCGCGTTTGCCCTCCTGCCTGGCGGCCTTCGCCGTCGGAGCCAGACCCGTGACGCGGGCCTCCGCGTTGACCGGGTCCTTGATGCCGCGCCTGAACAGCTCCATGGCGTCATCCTAGGGGCGGAAGGCCGGCCACGGCGGTGTCCGAATTCCGCCAGCAAGTCCAGCGGCCGCTGGGCAGGCTGGTCGGTATGACGACCACTCAGACCCTCACTGCCCGACCGATCGTTCCGCGCCACCTGGACGCCGTACGCCGTGCCGGCGAGGACGGGTTCGGCAACCCATTCGTCGTTCATCCGGCCACGGGCAAGGGCGAGCCGCTGCGCTGCTGCCTGCGAGTTGCCCGAGCGGATGCCGCAGTGCTTCCTCTACGCGGTGACCCGCTGAGCACAGGCTTCTCGTCTGGTGGGCGATACTGGGTTTGAACCAGTGACCTCTTCCGTGTCAAGGAAGCGCGCTACCACTGCGCCAATCGCCCGAGGGTGTTGCGGATGAAGTTGTTGGTGTTGTGTGTGGAGGTGGGTACGGGATTTGAACCCGTGTACACGGATTTGCAGTCCGTTGCCTCGCCTCTCGGCCAACCCACCGCGAAGGCCCCCACGGTGCAGTGCAGCCGTGACACTGACCTCTCCGAGCGGACGACGAGGCTCGAACTCGCGACCTCAACCTTGGCAAGGTTGCGCTCTACCAACTGAGCTACGTCCGCCTGCGACACAGGGTTGCCCCTGAGTGCGTGAGAACCGTACCCGATGCGGTCAGGCGGTCCAAAACCAGCCGCGGCGTGTCCGTAAGGTGAAGGAATGCGCGCCTGGATCGATGGAGAGCTCGTCCCCGAACCGACCGGTCCAGCGATCTCGGTAACCGACCACGGGTTCACCGTGGGGGACGGCGTGTTCGAGGCGATCAAGGTCGTCGACGGGCAGCCGTTCGCGCTCGACCTGCACCTCGACCGACTGACGAGGTCGGCCGCCGGTCTGGGGCTCCCTGAGGTCGACCAGGAGTCGGTACGCCGAGGGGTCAAGGCCGTGCTCGACGGCCAGGACCTGCCCCTCGGCCGGATCCGGATCACCTACACCGGAGGCCCAGCACCGCTGGGTTCCGGCCGCGGTGACCACGAGCCGACGCTGGTGGTGGTCGCTGCCCCGATGGATCCGCAACCCGCGACGGCCGCGGTGGCCACCGTGCCCTGGCCGCGCAACGAGCTGGGCGCTACCGCAGGGCTCAAGACCACGTCGTACGCCGAGAACGTGATCGCGCTCGCGGAGGCGAAGCGCCGCGGTGCGGGAGAGGCGGTGTTCGCCAACCTCGCCGGTCATCTGTGCGAGGGCACGGGCTCCAACGTCTTCTACGTCGTCGATGGCGACCTGCGCACGCCCACCCTCGAGAGCGGCTGTCTGGCCGGTGTCACCCGGGCCCTGATCCTCGAGTGGTACGGCGGCCGCGAGGTCGACGAGCCCATCGAGGTCATCGCCGAGGCGAGCGAGGTCTTCCTCGCGTCGACCACTCGCGACGTACAGGCCGTGCATCGCTGGGACGACCGCCACCTGGTAGCGCCGGGACCGATCACGACCGCGGCGGCCGAGGCCTGGCGCGAGCGCGAGGCCGAGCTGCTCGGGTTCTAGCCGGCGAGGAGTTCCTCGACCAGCTCGTCGAGGTCGACGTTGTCGCCCTCGGAGCCGGGAGGTACGACGGCCCAGCTGCGGGCCAGGAACTGGTAGACGTCGCGTGAGCGAGCCTCGACGACCAGCCGGCCCTCGGGGGAGTGGAAGTCCATGGAGACGACCGCGCAGCCCTCGGCGTCCAGGTTGGGCCACAGGCAGACGTCGCCCTCCCCGGTGGGCTCGTCGATGCCCTTCGCGAGCAGGGAGCGGGCCAGGACCCAGTGGACGTCGCCGCCGGGGATGTGGAACGTGAGCCAGACGGCGTAGGGATCGGCCGGGTCGTAGCCGAACGAGGAGATGAACGTGAGCGGGCGACCGAGCTCGTCCTCGCACGAAAGTGCGATCTCCTGCGTCACCGCGGGTGCGGCATGTTGCTGCGACATGGGGTTCCTTCGGCCGAGATGAAGGCACTTGGCTTCTAAGAGACGTGCCTGGACACAGGTTCTGACGCGAAACCGGCCCAGGAGGTTGCCTCGGATCGCCGACCAATTTCGCCGGAATGTGAGTCGGCGGCAGCCATGAGTTAGAGTCTGCGACCGCAAGAAGGGGCGATTGGCGCAGTGGTAGCGCGCTTCGTTCACACCGAAGAGGTCACTGGTTCGAACCCAGTATCGCCCACCCTTCTGACCCGCCGGATCTTCACGGCGGCCTCGGCGCAGTGGTAGCGCGGCTCTGCCGTTTGCACCGAAGAGGTCACTGGTTCGAACCCAGTATCGCCCACCCTTCTGACCCGCCGGATCTTCACGGCGGCCTCGGCGCAGTGGTAGCGCGGCTCTGCCGTTTGCACCGAAGAGGTCACTGGTTCGAACCCAGTATCGCCCACCCTTCTGACCCGCCGGATCTTCACGGCGGCCTCGGCGCAGTGGTAGCGCGGCTCTGCCGTTTGCACCGAAGAGGTCACTGGTTCGAACCCAGTATCGCCCACCCTTTAAGCCTGGATATTCGAGTGCGGCGTAGGACCGGACCGCCCTAGCGTGGCGCTCCATCATGGAGACCTCTCGGATCATCGCCCTCTGCTTCGACGCGCACGACCCGCCGGCCCTCGCCCGCTTCTGGGCCGAGATCCTGGGCCGGGAGCTGATCGTGGACGCGGATGAGGGCCCAACGCTCCCGCCGAACGCCGACACCGAGTTCCGGATCTACTTCGAGCCCACGGATGCGGTGAAGGCCGGCCCCAACCAGATGCACTTCGACCTCACGAGCGATTCACCGGAGGCACAGCAGCAGACCGTGGCCAGAGCGCTCGAGCTAGGGGGTCGACACATCGACGTCGGGCAACGCCCAGAAGAGGGTCATGTGGTGCTGGCCGACCCTGAGGGAAACGAGTTCTGCGTGATCGAGGCCGACAACAACTTCCTGGCCGACACCGGGGTCATCGGCGCGTTCTCGAGCGACGGCACGAGGGCGGTCGGCTACTTCTGGTCCGAGGCACTGGGCTGGCCGCTGGTCTGGGACCAGGACGAGGAGACCGCGATCCAGTCATCCCGCGGCGGCTCGAAGATCTCCTGGGGCGGGCCGCCGGTGGCCCCGAAGCTTGGGAAGAACCGGCTGCATTTCGACATCGCCCCGCCCGCCGGCGTGGACCAGCGGGCCGAGGTCGAGCGACTGACCTCCCTCGGGGCGAAGCGCATCGACATCGGCCAGGGCGACGTCAGCTGGATCGTGATGGCCGATCCCGATGGCAACGAGTTCTGCGTCCTCACTCCTCGCTAGGCCTCACAACTCGACGGTCTCCCGGTGGTCGACCCCCTTTCCGTACGCCGGGTCGCTGCCGCGCACGTGCACCTGGTGCCGCGTCGCCACGGCCCGGTACAGCCGGAGGTCGGCGTCGCCGCTGAGCTCGTCCGGGGCGAACGGCCGCGCGCCGTCGGCGTCGCGCGGATGAGCCCAGGCCTGCGCGCACTGCTCCGGGAGCTCGGCCTCTGGGACCTCGGCGGCGTCCGCGTCGACGTACACCGCCAGCGGACCCTCGGCGGGCGTCACGCTCGAGTCGAAGACCACGAACGACACCCGCGGCCGGGCCGAGATGTTGCGACTGTGGTGGGACCCGGGCGAGGAAACCCAGTAGAAGTCGCGGGAGCCGTCGTGGGTGAAGTACACGGGCGAGACCCGTGGACGTCCGTCGTCGTCGACGGTCCCCAGCACGAGGTACCGATTGCCGGTGATCGCCCGGGTCGCGCGGTCGTGGAGTTCGTCCATGCCTTTCAGACTGGAGGACACGGTCGTACTCATCGGAAACCGGCGGGCGGGATGGCGCGGACGGTCGATACGATCGATCTTCGGTCCACCACCCAGCCCATCATTCAGCCCAAGGAGCTTTCGTGTCCGACATCAAGGTCGTCCGCATCCACGCCGGAGAGCGCGCGGAGCAGGCGGTCACGACGGGTACGAAGGCATGGGAGCTGTTCCGGGACGATGCTGAGGTGATCGCCGCCCGGGTCGGCGGCGACCTGAAGGACCTGGCTCACGAGCTTGCCGACGGCGATGAGGTCGAGGCCGTGGCCATCGACAGCGCCGACGGCCACGACATCCTGCGGCACTCCACCGCGCACGTGATGGCACAGGCGGTGCAGGACCTGTTCCCGGGGGCCAAGCTCGGCATCGGCCCCCCGGTCGAGAACGGCTTCTACTACGACTTCGACGTCGAGACCCCGTTCGTGCCCGAGGACCTCGAGAAGATCGAGACCCGGATGCGGAAGATCATCAAGGAGGGCCAGCGGTTCTCCCGTCGCGTCACCACCGACGCCGACGCGATCAACGAGCTGAAGGACGAGCCCTACAAGATCGAGCTCATCGGTCTGAAGGGCGGCGGCAAGGCCGAGGACGCCGCCGAGGGAGCGAACGTCGAGGTCGGCGCCGGCGAGCTCACCATCTACGACAACATCCGGCGCGACGGCGAGACCGCGTGGAGCGACCTCTGCCGCGGCCCGCATCTGCCGACCACCAAGCGGATCCCGGCGTTCAAGCTGATGCGCACCGCGGCGGCGTACTGGCGCGGTGACGAGAAGAACAAGCAGCTGCAGCGGATCTACGGCACCGCCTGGGAGTCCAAGGAGGCGCTCGAGGCGCACCTCCACCGGATCGAGGAGGCCGAGCGCCGCGACCACCGCAAGCTGGGCCGCGACCTCGACCTGTACAGCTTCCCCGACGAGCTCGGCTCGGGCCTCGCGGTCTTCCACCCGAAGGGCGGGGTGCTGAAGCGCGAGATGGAGGACTACGTCCGCCGCCGGCACATCGAGGAGGGCTTCGAGTACGTCGGCACGCCGCATATCTCCAAGGAGGGGCTGTTCCACACCTCCGGGCACCTGCCGTACTACGCCGACACGATGTTCCCGCCCATGGAGTTCGAGGGCGCGAACTACTACCTCAAAGCCATGAACTGCCCGATGCACAACCTGATCTTCAAGTCGCGCGGGCGCTCTTACCGCGAGCTGCCGCTGCGGCTGTTCGAGTTCGGCTCGGTCTACCGCTACGAGAAGTCGGGCGTCGTACACGGGTTGACCCGCGTGCGCGGACTGACCCAGGACGACTCGCACTCCTACGTCACTCCGGAACAGGCGCCGGCCGAGATCCAGCACCTGCTCGACTTCTGCCTGGGCCTGTTCCGCGACTTCGGGCTCGACGACTTCTACCTCGAGCTGTCGACTCGCGACGACTCCAAGCCGGACAAGTTCGTCGGCACCGAGGAGCAGTGGGCAGTGGCCACCAAGGCGCTCGAGGACGTCGCCACCGCATCCGGCCTCGAGCTGGTGCCTGACCCCGGTGGGGCCGCGTTCTACGGACCGAAGATCTCCGTGCAGGCGCGCGACGCGATCGGCCGGACCTGGCAGATGTCGACGATCCAGTACGACTTCAACCAGCCCGCCGGTTTCGAGCTGGAGTACCAAGCCAGCGACGGCACCCGCCAGCAGCCGGTGATGATCCACTCGGCGAAGTTCGGTTCCATCGAGCGCTTCATCGGCGTACTCGTCGAGCACTACGCCGGCGCCTTCCCGCCCTGGCTGGCGCCCGTGCAGGTGCAGGCGATCCCGGTGGCCGAGACCTTCGCCGACTACCTGCACGCCGTGGCTCGGCAGATGAAGGCTGTCGGGCTCCGGGTCGAGGTGGATGACTCCGACGACCGGATGCAGAAGAAGATCCGCAACGCGCAGCTGCAGAAGGTGCCGTTCATGATGATCGCCGGCAACGACGACGTAGAAGCCGGCGCGGTCTCGTTCCGCTACCGCGACGGGCACCAGGACAACGGCGTGCCGATCGACGAGGCGATCCAGCGGGTGCTGGCGGCAGTGGAGTCGCGCGAGCAGGTCTAAATAGGTCGCGCCCGCACTCGATGTCGGGTGAGCATCGGAGCGATGCTTCCCAACTACTTCGACGAGCCCGTCGCCGCTCGGTACGACGAGGGCGACCCGCGTTTCGAACCCGAGCACCTCGAGCTGGAGGTCGGCCTTCTCGCGGACCTGGCAGGGGAGGGCGGTCGCGCGCTGGAGCTCGCGATCGGCACCGGTCGGGTGGCGTTGCCGCTGGCTGCTCGCGGCGTCGAGGTGGCCGGCATCGACCTGTCGACCGCGATGGTGGAGCAGCTGCGGGCCAAGCCCGGCGGCGCGGAGCTGTTCGTCGAGATCGGGGACTTCACCAGCACCCGGGTGCCGGGGGAGTTCGACCTGGTCTATCTCGTCTACAACACCATCGGGAACGTCACGACCCAGGACGCCCAGGTCGCGACGTTCGAGAACGCCGCCCGCCACCTGCGCCCGGGTGGCTGCTTCGTGGTCGAGACCGGCGTACCCAGCGTGCTGTCGCTGCCGCGCGGGGAGCGGTTTCGGGTGTTCAGCCACGGCGACGGGCACCACGGCATCGACGAGTACGACGTCGTGACCCAGGCGATGTGGTCGCACCACTACACGCGCAACGACGACGGCACTTACGAGCGCGCGTCCGTGCCGTTCCGCTACGCCTGGCCGGCCGAGTTCGACCTGATGGCCCGGATCGCCGGGCTCCGGCTCCGCGAGCGCTGGGGATGGTGGGACCGCTCCGAGTTCACCGCGCTCAGCGGTGCTCATGTCTCGGTCTGGGAGAAGTCGGCCTGATAGTCCCTGACGTTTGGCCCCCGAAACGAGCGTCTTGGGGTGCCAAACGTCAGGGACTATCGAACGGCCGCCACCGAAAGTTACCGCGACGTAACGTCGCGGATACCCTTTACATGTGACGCCAAGTCACACTAACGTCGTTTTCATGACCGCACTGCAGGAGAACGGCCAGACCTACGAGCAGCGCCTCCGGACTCTGTCCGAGGCCTCCGTGACCCAGCACTTCGACGCGTTCCTGGACATCGACTGGGACCACCCGGACTTCGCGATCGACCCCCACGACGAGCGGTGGATCCTGCCCGAGGCCGACGTCCTCGGCCGGCACCCGTGGTACCAGGCGCTGCCCAAGGACGAGCAGATCCGGGTCGGGCTGTACCGCCAGGCCAACGTCACCAAGGTCGGGCTGCAGTTCGAGCAGATCCTGATCGCCGGACTGATGAACTACGTGTTCCGGCTGCCCAACGGCTCGCCCGAGTTCCGGTACTCGACGCACGAGGCGACCGAGGAGTGCCACCACACCCAGATGTTCCAGGAGTTCGTGAACCGCTCCGGCCAGGACGTCCCGGGCGGCAGCCGGTTCTTCCGCACCATCGGACCGATCCTGCCGCTGGCAGCCCGGCTGGTCCCGTTCGGCTTCTTCTACGGCGTGCTGGCCGGTGAGGAGCCGATCGACCACGTGCAGAAGTCGATCCTGCGCGCGGGCGACGACATGCACCCGCTGCTGCAGCGGATCATGCAGATCCACGTCGCCGAGGAGGCCCGCCACATCGGCTTCGCGCACCAGTACCTCGAGCACCGCGCACCCAAGCTGAAGCGGCACGAGCGCGCCGTACTGTCCGTCGCGGTGCCGATCATCATGCGCTGGCTCTGCGACGAGATCCTGGTCCCGAGCAAGAAGGCCCGCAGGGACATGGGCATCCCGCGCCACGTGATCAAGGACCTCTACTGGGACAAGCCCGAGTCGCGGAAGATGCTGCGCGACCTGTTCGGTGACGTGCGGATGCTCGCCGAGGAGACCCAGATGATGAACCCGGTCTCCCGCCGGGTCTGGAAGCTCATGAAGATCGACGGCCGCTCCTCGCGCTACCGCAGCGAGCCCGCGTCCGCCGCAGCCTGAGGGCCGAAGATGCCCTACGTCGTCACGCAGTCCTGCTGCGCCGATGCGTCCTGCGTCGTCGCGTGCCCGGTCAACTGCATCCACCCCGCTCCCGGCGAACCCGGCTTCGCCGAGGCCGAGATGCTCTACGTCGACGCGAACTCGTGCGTCGACTGCGGGGCCTGCCTGACCGCATGCCCCGTCGACGCGATCAAGCCGCACACGGCGCTGTCGCAGGAGGAGCAGCCGTTCGTCGCGCTCAACGCGGAGTACTACGAGGTGTTCCCACACCGGGAGCGCACCCCGCTCGCGCTGGTGCCCCGCCAGCGCCGCCTGGCGCGCAACGCTCCGCTCCGGTTCGCCGTGGTGGGCTCGGGCCCGGCCGGGATGTACGTCGCCGACGAGCTGCTCAAGCACCCCGAGATCACGGTCGACGTGTTCGACCGGCTGCCCACGCCGTACGGGCTGGTCCGCGCGGGCGTCGCCCCCGACCACCAGGCGACCAAGCAGGTCACCCAGCTGTTCGAGGCGATCGAACGCGAGGCCGGGTTCGACTACCTGCTGGACGTCGAGGTAGGGCGCGACCTCAGTCACGACGAGCTGGCCTGCCACTACGACGGTGTCGTGTACGCCGTCGGCGCGGCCACCGACCGGCGGCTCGGCATCCCTGGTGAGGAGCTGCCCGGCTCCCTCTCGGCCACCGACCTGGTCGGCTGGTACAACGGCCACCCCGACAAGCAGGACCTCCGGGTCCCGCTCCACCACGAGCGCGCGGTGGTGATCGGCAACGGCAACGTCGCGCTCGACGTGGCGCGCATCCTCACCTCGCACCCGGAGGACCTGGCGCGGACCGACATCGCGGCGCTGCCCTGGGCAACGCTGAGCCACGGCTCTCTGCGTGAGGTTGTGGTGCTCGGTCGCCGCGGCCCGGCGGAGGCAGCGTTCACGATGCCCGAGCTGGTCGGCCTGGCCGGCCTCGACGGGATCAACATCGTGGTCGACACCGGCGGCCTGCCCATCGAGGGCGAGGGCGCCAAGGTGCGGCTCCTCGCCGAGCTCGCTGACCGGCCGCAAGTGACAGGTCGGCGCACCCTGGTCCTGCAGTTCCGGACCACGCCGCAACGCATCGTGGGCGACGAGGAGGTGACCGGCATCGAGGTGGACCGCGACGGCCACACCGCGGTGATCGAGTGCGGTCTCGTCCTCAGGGCGATCGGCTACCACGGTGAACCCGTTGCCGACCTGCCTCACGACGCCGCGACCGGCACCGTCCCCAACGACCGTGGCCGTGTCCGCCCCGGTGTGTACGTCGCCGGCTGGGTCAAGCGTGGCCCGACCGGCTTCATCGGCACGAACAAGTCCTGCGCGCAGGAGACCGTGGAGCGGGTGCTCGACGACGCCGACGCGGGTGCGCTCCCCGCGCCGACCCGTACCCGTGCGGACCTCGCCGCGACCCTCGAGTCGCGTGCCGTGATCCCGATCGACGCCGCAGGCTGGCGGGCGATCGACCACGAGGAGCGACGCCGCGGCCTGCAGCGCGGCCGCCCGAGGCTCAAGCTCGTGGATCCGGCCGAGCTGCGGCGGGTAGCGCGGGAGAAGGTACGACGTCCCCGATACAGTTCTGCAGGCAAGCTGAGGCAGAAGCGAGGTTGAGATGTCGCCCACCGAGCGCCGCCGTCCCGACGGTCGGCAGCTGAGGTGGGACAAGCACAACCAAGTGCGGCGGCAGACGATTCTCGACGCCGCCATCGCCGTGCTCGAGGAGACCGAGCCGGGCGAGGACATCCACGTCCAGCAGATCGCCCAGCGCGCCGGCCTCAGCCGGACCGTCGTCTACCGGCACTTCACCGATCGGGCCGACCTCGACCAAGGGGTCCAGACGGCCATCCTCGAGATGCTCGCCGGTGAGCTGCTGCCCGAGGTCACCCTTGCGGGCACGATCGACGAGATCATCCAGCGCATCGTCGGCACCTACGTGCACTGGACGGTCACCCATCCCAGCCTGCACCGGTTCGCCGAGCACGACGTACCGGGCACCTCCGGCTCCAGCGCCCTCGAGGTCGCGGTGGTGCAGATCGCCGCGCAGGTCGAGGAGCTCATCTCGATCGGAGCGGAGCAGCTGGGCGCACCGCTGTCCGACGACGACGCCGCGGCACTGGACCCGCTGGTCTTCGGGCTCGTCGGCGCGGTGTTCGGCGCGACCAGGCGCTGGCTGACCCGGGTCGAGCGCAAGCCCGATCCCGAGATGTTCGTCCGGCTGGTCAGCGACTCGGTCTGGCACATCATCGACGGGCACGCCCGTCGGCTCGGCATCGAGCTCGACCCGCACGTGAGCGTCGAGGCGCTGTTCGACGCAGCGACCGGTCGGGAGACCGGCACGTGACCGATCGCGTCCACCAGGAGGGCGTCGGGCAACCAGACGACCTCGACCGACTGTGGACCCCACACCGGATGGCCTACATCCGTGGTGAGAACAAGCCGACCGACGAGAGCGCGGGGGAGTGCCCCTTCTGCCGGGTGCCGCAGATGGACGACGAGTACGGACTGGTCGTCCACCGCGACAAGCTCGCCTACGTCGTGCTCAACCTCTATCCGTACTCGCCCGGACACCTGATGGTCTGCCCCTACCGGCACGTCGCCGACTACACCGAGACCACTGATGCAGAGGTGGTCGCGATCGCCGACCTCACCCGCACCGCGATGCGGGTGATCCGGTCGGTCTCGGGGGCAGCGGGCTTCAACCTCGGTATGAACCAGGGCGCGATCGCCGGCGCCGGCATCGCCGCTCACCTGCACCAGCACGTCGTACCGCGCTGGCCGGGCGACCAGAACTTCATGCCGATCATCGGCCGCACCAAGACCCTGCCGGAGCTGCTGGCCGACACCAGGGCCCTGCTGGCTGCTGCCTGGGCGGAGTCCTAAGCCGGCTCGAAGGTCGCGAGCAGGGCCTCAAGCGCCTGCTGGTCCGGCCCCACGAACTCGGGCACGTCCGGCGCCTCGTCCAGCATCGCGAACATCGCGTCGTTCATCCCGATCGCCGGGGGCAGGTGGGTGCTGAGGATCGCGGACGGATCGAGGCCGCGGAACGTGTCGACCGTCGCCGCGAACTTGCGGCCGTCGACGTTGCGTACCCATGGGCTGTCGATCGCCGCCCACAACAGCTGAGCCGCGCGCCGCTCGTCGTCGCTGACCGCACGGACGTCGCCGCCCATCGCGAGCTCGGCGCTGCTCATCGGGCCGCCGAAGCAGTCGGACGCGAACAGGGTGCCGGTCTTGTCGTCGAGCAGGCCCACCGTCGCGGGGTTGTCGAACAACGGCGGCCGGTACCCGGTGACCGTGCGGTCGCCCAGGTCGAGCTTCTGCCCCGGGTTCAGGAGGTAGACGCGATCCATCGGCACCATCCACTCGGTCGACATGATGCCGACGCCGATGAACGTGGTGACCAGTCGCGCGTTCGGCGCTGCCTCGAGCAGCGACCAGAGTCCGCCGGTGTGGTCGCGGTCGGGATGGGTGATCCAGATCCAGCGGATGTCGGCCGGGTCGATCACCTCGGCCAGCTCGGAGACGAAGTCCTTGTCCGGGGTGCTCAGCCCGGTGTCGACGACCAGCGGTTGCTCGGCGTGCAGGACGAAGGTGTTGACCGGGAGGTGACCGATGCCCGGCACCTCCGCCTGGTCGCTGAGGACGGTGACGTCGGTGCCGATCTTGTGCTTCTCCATGGTGCTGCCTCTCTCGGATCAGAACGGGACCTGGGTGGCCAGGAGCCCGTCGTTGGCGGCGCCGCGACCCGAGACCACGCGGCAGAACTCGATCGCATCCATCTCGATGCGCTCCCCGTCCGAGCCGTGCGACCACGAGCCGCCGGTAGGTCCGGTGAGGATCAGGGAGTAGGGACGGCCGTGACGCTCGGCCCACTCCTCGACGACGTCGGTGACGATGGCGCCGTCGTGCTCGGGGCTCAGGTGCACGGGGCGACCCGTGGCGGTGGCCAGGTCGACCCGGTGCAGCCAGGTGTCGCGCGTCAGGATCGTGTCGACGAGGTAGCCGATCGACCAGTCCTCCTGGCGGCCGTTGACCAGCTGCGGCACCGGCATGGTGCGGCGGCGTACGAAGAAGGGCGTGAACCGACGGCCGCGGGCCGCGCGCGGTCCCACGTCCCGGGCACCAGCGATCGCCCGCTCCGGCGTCCAGTCCGCGCGCTCGCGGACCTGTACGTCGGTCAGTGCGTCGATGAACGGGATCTTCTCCCGGGCCGCGTCGGCGCCGGCGATCTTGCGCTGACGGTTGCCCTCGCGAATTCCTGCCGCCATCTCAGCCATGCCGACGACGTGGCAGACGAGCTGGCGGACGTCCCACGCGGGGCAGTCGGTCGGCCTCGACCAGTCAGAGCTGTCGAGTGCCGCGACCGCATCGGCGAAGCGGGTGTACTCGTCAGCTGCGAGCCGCATCGCCAGGCGCCGGTTCATCCGGCTGCTGCGAGGTCCGGTCTGTTGGGTGTTCATCGTCGCGCTCATTTCCTGGTTCCTGACTTCTGGGGCGGTTTCCTCTTCTCGGTGGGAAGGCCGACGGCGTCGGCCCACATGTCGACGGCTGGTGAGAGCAACGCGCTGATGCGGGTGCCGCCCGGGTCGTTCGCGAAGTGCTGGTTGATCAGGCCGCCGAGGATCGACAACCAGATCGTGAAATCGGCGTCCGAGATGTCCCCCAGGCTCATGACCTGCTCGCGTCCGCGCTCTATGACGCGGACCGACGGTGCGTAGGACCCCGGGCTGGGCTCGAAGCCGGGGATCACCCGCTCGTTCATCAGCTGGTACCGCGGGTGGTCGGCCACCGCGAAGTCGTAGAAGTGTCGAGAGATGAGTTGGATAGTGGCGCGAGCGCCACCCGCCTGCTCGGAGACAGGGCTGTCCATGGCCTCCAGGGTGGTCTCGTACTCGCCCCACGCCTCACCGAACATGGCGTCGTAGATCGCCATCTTCGATGAGAAGTGGCTGTAGAGGGACGGCGCCTGCATGCCCACCCGGTCCGCGACGTCACGCAGCGTGATCTGGGTCAAGCCGGACTCACGAGCGATCGCCCAGGCGGCATCGAGGATCTCGCGCTTCGTCGCCGCACGGCGTTCGGCCACCCTATCGCGCTTCGGCGTACCTAACATGATTAGGAGAATCTCCCACTACGAACCGCGGGTCAAGAGCGGTCTGGACCGGCGCGGCGGTAGCCTGCGGCCACCATGCTCGAGAGATTCCGCGACTTCTGGACCAACGTCTGGAAGCCCCTTGCCCACCTGCTGATCCGGCTCGGCGTGACCCCCAACCAGGTCACCTTCTTCGGGACGGTCGGCGTGGTCGCCGGCGCGCTCGTGTTCTTCCCGAGGGGCGAGCTGTTGATCGGCGTCCTGGTGATCACGGCGTTCGTGTTCAGCGACATCATGGACGGCTACATGGCCCGGCTGACCGGCAACACCGGGAAGTTCGGCTCGTTCTGGGACTCGACGCTCGACCGGATCGGCGACGGTGCGATCTTCGGAGGGCTGGCGCTCTACTTCGCCGGCCCGGGGGACAGCTACCTCTACCTGTGCCTCTGCCTCTACAACCTGGTGACCGGCTCGGTGACCTCGTACGCGCGGGCGAAGGCCGAGTCGCTCGGCCTGAACGCCAAGGGTGGGCTGGCCGAGCGGGCGGACCGGCTGGTGTCGATCCTGGTGATGACCGGGCTGGGTGCGATCTTCGACCTGCCCATCCTGATGCTCATCACTCTCTGGGCACTGGCCGTCGCGAGCACCTACACGGTGGGCTTCCGGGTGCTCAAGGTGCACCGGCAGGTGGTGGCCGAGCAGGCTGCCGCCGATGTCGGGTCGATGCCCTGACCGCCGTACGATTGCGGAATGGCTGAGACCCCGGAGCAGGAGAGCACCACCGGCACCACCCGCGTGAAGCGCGGCATGGCCGAGATGCTCAAGGGTGGCGTGATCATGGACGTGGTCACGCCCGAGCAGGCGAAGATCGCCGAGGACGCCGGGGCCGTTGCGGTGATGGCGCTCGAGCGCGTGCCCGCGGACATCCGAGCCCAGGGTGGGGTCAGCCGGATGAGCGACCCCGACATGATCGACGGGATCATCGCCCAGGTCTCGATCCCGGTGATGGCCAAGGCCCGCATCGGCCACTTCGCCGAGGCGCAGGTGCTGCAGAGCCTGGGCGTCGACTACGTCGACGAGTCCGAGGTGCTCACCCCCGCCGACTACGCCAACCACATCGACAAGTGGGCGTTCACCGTGCCGTTCGTGTGCGGAGCCACCAACCTGGGCGAGGCGCTGCGTCGGATCACCGAGGGCGCGGCGATGATCCGCTCCAAGGGCGAGGCCGGCACCGGCGACGTCTCCAACGCGGTCACCCACATGCGCACCATCCGCCGGGAGATCCGCCGGCTGAGCGCCCTCGAGGGCGACGAGCTCTACGTCGCGGCGAAGGAGCTGCAGGCGCCGTACTCGCTGGTCAAGGAGGTCGCCGAGAGCGGCAAGCTCCCCGTCGTGCTCTTCACCGCGGGCGGCATCGCGACCCCGGCGGACGCGGCGATGATGATGCAGCTCGGTGCCGAGGGCGTCTTCGTCGGGTCCGGCATCTTCAAGTCCGGCAACCCGGCCCAGCGGGCCGAGGCGATCGTCAAGGCGACCACATTCCACGACGACCCGGCGATGGTCGCCAAGGTCTCCCGTGGGCTGGGCGAGGCGATGGTCGGCATCAACGTCGAGGACATCCCGCAGCCGCACCGGCTGGCCGAGCGCGGCTGGTAGGTCAGCGCAGCTCGGGGCAGCTGAGCCGGTTTCGGTCCGCCGCTTCGAGTCGGTCGTAGTCGCCGACCAGGTCGAGCACCGTCCCGTCGACGTCCAGGTAGGCGCGGAAGTCGTACTGGCTGTCGGCCCACCAGAGCTGGGGCTCGCCGCCGTTGGCGACCGTGTACTCGCCCGATGGCTCGCCCATCAGCACGACGACCTCGTCACGGCCCATGCCCACCGTCAGGTCGCACCAGCTCCGCACCCAGCGCGCCGGGTCGGTGCCGTCCTCGTCGCGCGGTTCGGTGGAGGCGACGAACCAGCTGCCGTGCCGGCGCTCCATCCGCACGGTCTCGTCGATCTTCGGGAACTCGACTGCGAGCAGGGCGTCCTCCTCCGTCAGCTGGGTCAGCTCGATCACAGTGGGCCGGTACTCGCGCGCCGGGTCCTCCCAGAGCACGGCCACGAACCCGACGCAAGGGTCGCCGAGCTCAGCGCGGTGGAGCAGGATCGCTTCCAGACGCAGCGCGATGGTGAAGTCCGGTGCGTGCCGCGCGCAGGCCGCCACTGCGTCGTGCGACTCGAGGGCCGTCAACCAGGCGCGGTACGCCGCCTCGGCCGGCGACGCCTCGGGCTCGATGGTCGCGGTCGGTGCGGAACTCGTCACCGATCGGCGGTTCTCCTCGGATGCGCCACCGTCGTCATCGCCGCACGAGGAGAGCACCGCGAGGGTGGCGAAAAGGACGCCGGCGGCTGCCGAACGGTTCGATTGCCTAGTCACAACGAACCATTCTTCCGTCGATCGCTGGGTAAGCGACCCCTCCGTGTGGCTCTACTACGGGTAGTCATCCTGGGAGGGACACATGAAGAAGAGCACCAAGGGCGCATTTGCCGCGGGTTCCGCGGCCGTGCTGCTGATGGGCGGGGTCGGAACGCTGGCCTACTGGAACGACAGCGAGGCCGTACCGGGCACGACGGTTGGCTCGGGCCGGCTCGACCTTCAGGTCGTGGACTGCGACGACTGGCAGCTCGACGGTGTCGGTGGCGCGGGTGGGGACCTGGGCAGCCGCGAGATCGTTCCCGGCGACACTCTGACCAAGACCTGCACCTACACGCTCACCGCCGAGGGCGACCACCTCGAGGCGTCGCTCGGGATCACCACGCCGAGCTGGACCGGCACGCTTGCGGGCAAGGTGACCACGGACGCGGAGTTCACCGTGGGCTCCGATCCGGTGACACCGGGCACGCCGTACGCCTTCGAGGACGACACCCCGCAGACGATCACCGCTGAGTTCACCGTCGACTTCCCGTTCGGCTCGGGGGTCGACAACACCTCGCAGGACCTCACCGCGACGCTCGGCGACGTCACGATGACGGTTACCCAGACCGACAGTCACTAGTCACCGGACTCGGAGATCATGAGCGCGGCCCGTCGGGCAGGCTCCCTCGCAGGTCAGCTACTGACCTGGGTGGTCATCCTGTCCGCCGCGGCCGCACTCATGGTGTCTGTCGCCCTGCCCCGCATCGCCGGCGGGACGCCGTACGCGGTCATGACCGGGTCGATGCGCCCCGATTTGCCACCCGGGAAACTCGTCGTGGTTCGTCCGACACCGATCGACGAGATCGCGATCGGCGACGTGATCACCTACCAGCTGGCGTCCGGGAAGCCCACGGTGGTGACGCACCGGGTGGTCGGCATCGGGGTCGACGCTGACGGCGGGCGGGTCCTGCAGACGCAGGGCGATGCCAACGAGAAGCCCGACCTGAAGCCGGTCAGCGAGGTCCAGGTCAAGGGGAAGCTCTGGTACTCGGTGCCGCAGCTCGGCCGTGTGCACCAGGTCTTGACGGGGCAGGAGCGGCAGTGGGCGATCTACGCCGTCGCGGTCCTGCTCCTGGGCTACGCCGCGATGGCCTGGGGCGGAGCTTTGCGAGACAGGGCGCGTCGGGGAGAGGAGCAGGACGATGAGGCGACCACGCCCCATGCACCGACGCCGGCGTAGCGGTCGGATCCGCGCCCTGCTGAGCGTGGGCCTGCTCTTCGGGATCACCCAGGTGGGCACCCTCGCCTCGTGGACGGACTCGGCCACCGTGCAAGGCGGCAACATCTCGAGCGGCACCCTCGACCTCACGGTCGGGGAGTCCAGCGCCAACCAGCTGAGCGGCCCGGGCGGCACCTGGACGTACTCGACGCTGACCCTGGCTGCCATGGCTCCGGGGGAGAGCACGGCTTGGCCCCTGACCGTGGGCAACGGCGGCTCGGTCGCGCTCACCTACAACGCCACCGTGGTCACGTCGAACAACGATCTTCAGAACGGACTCCAGCTCACCGTGGCCGAGGGCGCGACTGTGGGGAACACCGGCACCCAGGCAGCCAACAACCGCGTCGGCAGCTGCACGGGTGGCACCTCCACCGCCCTGACGAACACGAACGTCAGTACCGCCGCGTCCGGCCTGCACGCGGCGACTGTGTCCCTCGCGAGCGCCGCTACGCGCAGCTACTGCGTCCGTGCCCTGTTGCTGAGCTCGGCCCCGAACGCGATGCAGGGCAAGACGACCGTGCTCACCTTCTCCTTCAGCGCGCAGCAGTGACATGAGCGCTCGTGCCCGCACCGCCACTCGCGAGGTCGCGCTGACCATCGGCGCCGGCCTCGGACTGGTGTGCCTGTTGCTCACTGTGGTCGCGCCTTTGCTCGGTATCCGGTTGCTGGTCTTCGAGTCCGGCTCGATGGCTCCCACCGTGGAGACGGGCGGAATCGCGCTGACCCGGACCGTGGCCGCGGACGAGCTGGCTATCGGGGAGGTCGTCAGCGTGACGTCGGCGGCGGACCAGCTGGTGACACACAGGATCGTCGGCATCGAGGAGTCGGGTGGGCAGACCCTGCTGACGCTGCAGGGCGACGCCAATCCCACTCCGGATCCCGAGCCCTATCCGGTGACCGAGGCCGACCGGGTGCTGCTGCACGCCAACCACCTGGGGTTCGTGGTCGCCGCGCTGGCCTCGCCGTACGTGGTGTTCCTGGCGTGCGCCGTCGTCGCGGGCCTGCTGCTCGTCGGGTTTCGTCGCCAGGTGCCGGTCGCCGCGGCTGCCGTCGTCGTTGTCGTGGTCCTGGGTGCGAGCGCACTGATGCCCTCGCGGGTCACGCCGACACTGGCCGCGTTCACGGACGCCGCCGCGGTGCCTACTGGGAACCTCGCCACCACAACAGTCCCGGCGCCGACCACCTTCACCTGTGGCGGACTGGGTCTTCTCTCGGTGACGTTCAACTGGGCGGCGGTGCCGGGTGCGACGAACTACACGCTGCACTTCGGGTCCGGTGGCAGCCAGACGTTCACCACGACCAACACGACGAGGACGATCACGGCCGCCATCTCCGGTGGCACCGCGTGGGTGGTCGCCAACCGCAACCTCGGCTCGACGACCTGGACCTCGGTCGCATCGACTACCAGGACCTACACCGTCGCCGTCGTGAGTCTGTGTTCTTGAAGGGGAGTGGCACTGGCTCACCTGCCAGTCAGTAGCCTTTGGCACGTGAGAGCCCGGGTTCGCATGGCGATCGCAGCCGCGCTCCTGTGCCTCGCGCCCGGCCTGGCAGCGTGCTCCTTCTCGTGGGACGACAGCGACCCGCTGGTCGTGGAGACCGAGAACGGCAAGATCAAGGGCATCAAGACCGACGGCATCCGCGCCTGGCGCGCGATCCCGTTCGCCGCCCCTCCGGTCGGCGACCTTCGGTGGGAGCCGCCCGAGGAGCCGGACGACTGGGACGGCACCCGCAAGGGCGGGACCTACAGCGCGCGCTGCATCCAGGGTGGACCGACACCGGGCCAGACCGGCGTGACGGTCGCTGCCGGGTCCGCGGAGGACTGCCTCTACCTCAACGTCAACGCACCCGAGGAGGGCGACGACCTGCCGGTGATCGTGGTCATCCACGGCGGGGGCTTCGTGGTCGGCAGCGGCGTACTGCCGATCGCTAACTCGCCGGCGCTGGTCAAGCGCGGCGTGGTCCTCGTGAGCCTCAACTACCGCCTGGGCCGGTTCGGGTTCTTCGCTCACCCGTCCCTCGACGGCGACATCGCGAACTTCGGCCTGCTCGACCAGGTCGCGGCACTGGAGTGGGTGCGCGACAACATCGACGGCTTCGGCGGGGACCCCGGCAACGTCACGATCCTGGGGCAGTCGGCCGGTGGCATGTCGGTCAACGCGCTGATGACCTCGCCCGCCGCGGAAGGCTTGTTCGACAAGGCGATCGTTCAGTCGGGGCTCGGCCGGGAACCGTCGATCTCGTTGGACGGGGCCAGAGAGCAGGGCGAGGAGTTCCTGCCCGGCCTGGACGCCGACGAGCTCCGCGACCTCGATGCCGAGAAGATCCTCGGACCGCCGCAGGACGTGCTCGGTGGCGACCTGCCGATCGTCGACGAGGTGCTGCCGCAACGCGTCGCCGACGCCTTCGCTGCCGGCGACGAAGCCGATGTTCCGTACCTCGTGGGCACCACCAGCGCGGAGTTCCCCGACGGGATCCTCACCGGGCTCGGCAGGTCGCCCGTCGCGGCGCGGAACGCGATCGTGGGCAGCGAACGCGCCGAGTTCGTCTCCCTCTACGGCGGCGAGCTCGGGCTGGTGTTCCACCTGATCAGCGACGCCATCTTCAGCGAGCCCGCGCGGTTCCTGGCCACGCAGCACGAGGCGCGCGCACCGACGTACCGGTACCGGTTCTCGATCGCCTCACCGCAACAGATCGCGAGCTCGGGTGGAGCGCTTCACTCGTCCGAGGGGCCGTACGTCTTCGACTTCAACGCACCTGATGGCGCGCTCGCCGACCAGATCTGCGACTACTGGGTGAGCTTCGCTAGGACCGGCGACCCCAACCACGGCGATGCGCCGCGCTGGCCGGCCGCTGAGGGCGACGGCCTGATCGACTTCACCAACGACGGCCCGGTGCCGCAGAAACCGGACCCGTGGGACGCCCGGCTGGACCTGGTGGAGACGGCCACCGAGCGGCTGTCCTGACCGACCCATAAAATCAGGGGATGACCACGATCGGCGTCCTCGCGCTGCAGGGCGACGTGCGGGAGCACCTGCACGCTCTGCAGCGGCTGGGAGTGCGCACGGTCGCGGTGCGTCGGCTCTCCGAGCTGGAGGAGTGCGACGGCCTCGTCATCCCCGGGGGCGAGTCCACGACGATGGGCAAGCTCGCTCGCACCTTCGAGCTGCTCGAGCCGCTGCGGATCCAGATCAAGGCGGGGTTGCCGTGCCTGGGCACCTGCGCCGGAATGATCCTGCTGGCCGAGCGCATCGTCGACGGCATCGCCGGTCAGGAGACCTTCGGGGGGCTCGACGTCACCGTCCGCCGCAATGCGTTCGGGCGTCAGGTCGACTCGTTCGAGGGCGACCTGCTCATGGACGGAATCGACGGGCCGGTGCACGGCGTCTTCATCCGGGCACCGTGGGTCGAGGAGGCCGGTCCCGGCGTCGAAGTGCTGGCTCGCGTCCCCGGCGGCCCGGCCGCGGATAGGATCATCGCGGTCCGGCAGGGTCCGTTGCTGGCGACGGCGTTCCATCCCGAGGTGGGCAGCGACACTCGGATCCATCAGATGTTCGTAGACCTGGTGCGAGATGCGCCGGTCGACCGCACCCCCAAGTAGACGCAGAAGAAGGAACCGCATGTCCGGCCACTCCAAATGGGCGACCACCAAGCACAAGAAGGCGGTCGTCGACGCCAAGCGCGGCAAGATGTTCGCCAAGCTCATCAAGAACATCGAGGTCGCGGCCCGGATGGGCGGCGGTGACCCGGCGGGCAACCCGACGCTCTACGACGCGATCCAGAAGGCCAAGAAGTCCTCGGTCCCCAACGACAACATCGACCGCGCGGTCAAGCGCGGATCGGGCGAGGACACCGGCGGCGCCGACTACCAGACGATCATGTACGAGGGCTACGGCCCGTCGGGCGTCGCGATGCTCATCGAGTGCCTCACCGACAACAAGAACCGAGCGGCCATGGAGGTCCGGACCGCCATGAACCGCAACGGCGGCTCGCTCGCGGACCCTGGGTCGGTCTCGTTTCTCTTCAACCGCAAGGGCGTCGTGATCGTGCCCACCGGGCAGGAGGGGCGCGAGGTCAACGAGGACGACGTGCTGGAGGCGACGCTCGACGCAGGTGCCGACGACGTCAACGATCTCGGCGAGGCCTTCGAGGTCATCTCGGAGGCCACCGACCTGGTCGCCGTCCGCACCGCCCTGCAGGCCGCCGGCATCGACTACGACTCCGCCGAGGCGTCGTTCGTCCCCGACATGCAGGTGGCCCTCGACCGCGAGGCCGCCGGCAAGATGTTCCGGCTGGTCGACGCTCTCGAGGACCTCGACGACGTGCAGAACGTCTTCGCCAACTACGACGTCTCCGACGACATCATGGAGCAGCTCGAGGACGCCTGACCCGCGTGTCGCGCCCGGCCTCGTCGCCGGCCGAGGTTAGCGTGGTCTCCGAACAGGTGTTCGGACGAAGGGCTGCGAAGTGCGCGTGCTGGGGATCGACCCGGGGCTGACCCGTTGTGGGCTCGGCATCGTCGAAGGCGACGTCGGGCGACCGCTGCGACTGGTCGACGTCAGCGTCATCCGGACGTCCGCGGGAGTGCCGGTGGCCGAGCGCCTCGTGACCATCGAGCGAGGCATCGACGCCTGGCTGGACGAGCACGCGCCCGACGCCGTGGCCGTAGAGCGGGTCTTCGCCCGCTCCGACTCGAGCACCATCATGGGCACCGCCCAGGCCAGCGGGATCGCGCTGGTCGCCGCCGCCCGCCGAGGCCTCCCGATCGCGCTGCACACGCCCAGTGAGGTGAAGGCCGCGGTCTCGGGCAACGGGCGCGCCACCAAGGCGCAGGTCGGGGCGATGGTGGCCCGGATCCTGCGGCTGGACGCCGTACCCCAACCAGCCGACGCGGCCGACGCGCTGGCGCTGGCGATCACTCACATCTGGCGTGGGGGAGCCCAGGCCCGGATCGATGCGGCCGTCGCGGCCGTGAGGAGCAGAGCATGATCGCGTTCGTGCGTGGCCGGGTCGCCGGCCTCACCCTGTCCAGCGCCGTCCTCGAGGTCGGCGGAGTAGGCCTCGAGGTGATGTGTACGCCGGGCACGCTGGCCGGCCTGCGCACCGGCCACGAGGCCACGCTGCCGACGAGCATGGTGGTGCGCGAGGACTCCTTGACGTTGTTCGGCTTCGCCGACGACGACGAGAAGCAGACCTTCGAGCTAGTGCAGACCGCGTCGGGAGTCGGGCCGAAGCTCGCCCAGGCGATGGTGGCCTGCCTGAGCCCGGACGACCTGCGTCGCGCCGTCGCGAGCGACGACGTGAAGACCCTCACCCGGGTACCGGGCGTGGGGCAGAAGGGCGCCCAGCGGATCATCCTCGAGCTCAAGGACCGGATCGGTGCGCCGACGCACGGCCACGTCGCAGCGCCCGGGCCGGCCGATGCTCCCTGGCGCGGCCAGGTGCACCAGGGACTGGTCGGCCTCGGCTGGTCCACCAAGGACGCCGACAAGGCCGTGGACGCGGTCGCCGATGAGGCGGGCGACAGCCCCGACGTTGCCGCGCTGCTTCGATCCGCGCTCCGCTCGCTGAGCAAGGCCTGACGTGGACGACCTCGAAGCGGCCGAGCAGGCCCACCTGCAGTCCCTCACCGCCGCGGAGGCGGAGGGCGACGAGCGAGCTGTCGAGGCGGCCCTGCGCCCCCGGACACTCGACGAGGTCATCGGTCAGGGCCGGGTCCGCGCCCAGCTGGGGCTGGTGCTCGAGGCAGCCCGCAAGCGCGGCCGCGCGGCCGACCACGTGTTGCTGTCCGGCCCGCCCGGCTTGGGCAAGACCACGCTGGCGATGATCATCGCCCACGAGATGTCGGCGCCGCTTCGGCTGACCAGCGGACCTGCGATCACGCATGCGGGTGACCTGGCCGCGATCCTCTCCGGCCTCAACGAGGACGACGTGCTGTTCGTCGACGAGATCCACCGGATGTCCCGGCCCGCCGAGGAGATGCTCTACATGGCGATGGAGGACTTCCGGGTCGACGTCGTCATCGGCAAGGGGCCGGGTGCCACCGCGATCCCGCTGGAGATCCCGTCGTTCACGCTGGTCGGCGCCACGACCCGCGCCGGCCTCCTCCCCGGGCCGTTGCGCGACCGGTTCGGCTACACCGGGCACCTCGAGTTCTACGACCCCGACGAGCTCGACGTGATCGTGCACCGGTCCGCAGGTCTGCTCGGCGTCGACCTCACCGACCAGGGTGCTGCCGAGATCGCGTCCCGGTCCCGTGGCACCCCGCGCATCGCCAACCGACTCCTGCGTCGCGTTCGCGACTACGCCCAGGTGCGCGCCGACGGCATCGTCACGCTCGACGTCGCCCAGGCGGCGCTGGCTCTCTACGAAGTGGACGAGCTCGGCCTCGATCGGCTCGACCGGGCCGTCCTCGACGCGCTCTGCCGTCGCTTCGGAGGCGGGCCGGTCGGCATCTCCACCCTGGCCGTCGCCGTAGGAGAGGAGCGGGAGACCGTCGAGGAGGTCGCGGAGCCGTTCCTGGTCCGCAACGGCTTCCTGGCCCGTACGCCGCGGGGTCGGGTGGCCACCCCGGCCGCCTGGGAGCACCTCGATCTGGAGGTCCCGCCGGCGCCTCCGGAGAGGCCCGGCGACGACCCGCTGTTCGACGACTGACGTCGGGTTGGCAGGGATTCGCGTCCCGACCTACTCGCACGGCTACACTTGCCCGTCGGTCGGCCTGCCTGCGTTTGCGCGGCGGCCGCGAATCCCACGAAACGCTCGAGAGGTCTTGTCGTGCAGGAGCTCGTCTCCCTGTTGCCCTTGGTGGCCATCGCACTGCTCTTCTGGCTCCTGATCATCCGTCCGGCCAGTCGCCGGCAGAAGGATCAAGTCCGGATGCAGTCCTCCGTCAGCCTGGGAGACGAGGTGATGCTCACCTCCGGAATCTTCGGCACCGTCACCGAGCTCACCGACGACCGGCTGATGGTCGACATCGCACCGGGCGTCACGATCCGCGTCGCCCGCGGCGCGATCGGATCCGTCATCAGGCCCGATGAGCCGGAGCCGGAGTCCCTCGAAGCCTCCGAGCCCGCCGACGGCGACGAAGGCTCGGAGGAGCGCTGATGGCAAGCAAGCAGCTCCGCCCGGGTCGCACCCTGGTGGTCTTCTTCCTCGGTGTCGCGATCGCCTATGGGCTGGTCGCGATCACCGGCACCTGGAAGCCCGAGCTCGGCCTGGACCTCCAGGGCGGCACCCGGATCCAGCTGACCGCGCAGGGCGACCCCACGCAGGAGAGCCTCGAAGAGGCGCGCAGCATCATCGACCAGCGGGTCAACGGCACCGGCGTCGCCGAGGCCGAGGTGACCACCCAGGGCGGCAACCAGATCGTCGTCGAGATCCCGGGCGAGAGCCGCAGCGACCTCGAGGAGCTCGTGAAGCGCCAGGCGCAGCTCCGGTTCCGATTGGTCGGCTGCAGCGACTTCAGCCCGTGCGGCAACACCGCGACCATTCCGGAGCCGGAGAACCCGCTCCAGCCCGATGCCACGGTCCCCACCGATCAGCCCAGCGGGCAGCAGTCCGAGCAGCCTGAGGGCAACAACCGGCCGCCGGTCGGCTTCGACAGCACGGCCGACCCGACGGGGGACCCCTCCGACGAGCCGACCGGGTCGGAGTCACCCACCGAGCCGGAGTCCAGCGAGTCGGTCCCCGTGGACGACGTACCCGGTGTCGACGACCAGGAGTTCACCGCGCCGGTCGACGACGAGCTCGCCTGGTCGCAGTCGCCGGACCCCAAAGCGGCCGCCGAGTTCGAGAAGTACGCCTGCACCGAGGACGGGACGCTGGTCAACGCCGACGGCAAACCCGCCACGGTCAAGCCGAACGCGCCCGTGACCATCCCGCTGGTCGACGACCCGAGCAAGCCGCTCGTCACCTGCGAGCCGCCGGAGAACAACCCGGGTACAGATCAAGACCGCCCCGCCGTGAAGTACCTGCTCTCGCGTGCGGTGATCCAGGGCACCGACCTCGACTCGGCCGGCTCCGGCGTGCCGCAGAACCAGGTCAGCTGGGTCGTCAACCTCGAGATCGGCGGAGACGGTCAGGACTCGTTCACCGCGATCTCCCGGGCGCTCCTCGGCTCGGAACGCCAATTCGCGATCGTGCTCGACGGCGCGGTGATCTCGGCGCCGACGATGGACGGCCTGATCACCAACGGGCAGGCTCAGATCAGCGGCAACTTCACCGAGACCTCGGCCAACAGCCTGGCGACCAGCCTCAAGTACGGCGCCTTGCCGCTCACGTTCGACGACAACAGCACGACCACCGAGGAGATCGGCCCCACGCTCGCCGGCAACCAGCTCGCCGCCGGCATCACCGCGGGTCTGATCGGACTCGGCCTGGTGATGCTCTACTGCTTGATCTACTACCGGGGCCTGGGCCTCGTGGTGCTGGCCTCGCTGATGGTCGCGGCGGGTGTCACGTACGCGATGGTGCTGCTGCTCGGGGAGTCGGCCAACTTCACGCTGACCCTGCCCGGCATCGCAGGACTGATCGTGGCGGTCGGTATCACCGCGGACTCGTTCATCGTCTACTTCGAACGAATCCGGGACGAGATGCGCGAGGGCAAGTCGATGCGGGTCGCCGTCGAGTCCGGTTGGGTCAGGGCGCGTAACACCTGTCTCGCCGCCGACGCGGTGTCCGTGCTCGCCGCCATCGCGCTGTTCATCTTCGCCGTCGGCGTCGTGAAGGGCTTCGCGTTCGCGCTCGGGCTGTCCACGCTCATCGACGTCGTCGTCTTCTTCTTCTTCACCAAGCCGTTGGTGTCGTGGCTGGCCCGCTACAAGTTCTTCAACTCCGGTCACAAGCTGTCCGGCCTGGACCCCAGTGCCCTCGGCGTCGATTCGATCAATGTCGGCACCGCGGGAGGGAGGGTCTGATGGGCAAGTTCTCAAGGCTCGGAAACGACCTCTACACGGGCAAGAAGTCCATCGACTTCATCGGTCGACGCTGGCTCTGGTACGCCATCTCCGCGGTGATCCTGCTGATCGCCATCGGCGGCTGGACCGTCAAGGGGCTCAACTTCGGCATCGAGTTCACCGGCGGCAACCAGTACTCCGTCGTGGTGGGCCAGGACCAGGCTTCACAGGACACCGCCGACGAGCTCCGTGAGGCCATCGCCGAAACGGGGATCGAGGACGCGTCGTCGCCCATCGTGACCACCCAGGGCGACCAGGCCATCGTCGTTCAGACCGAGCCACTGACCGACGACGAGGGCGACCAGGTCGCCGAGACGATCGTGGAGGTCACGGGCGTCGATCGCGACCGGGACATCTCCGAGAACGAGATCGGCCCGAGCTGGGGCGAGGAGGTCGCCGAACGGTCCACGCTCGGACTGGTCGTGTTCCTCATCGCCCTGGTGCTCTTCATCTGGGCGTACTTCCGGCAGTGGAAGATGGCGGTCGGTGCTCTGGTCGCCGTCGCGCACGACGTACTCATCACCGTCGGTGTCTATGCGATCTCCGGGTTCGAGGTGACGCCGGCAACGGTGACCGGTGTGCTGACCATCCTCGGGTTCTCGCTCTACGACACGGTCGTGGTGTTCGACCAGGTGCGCAACAACACCAAGAACCTCCGGCAATCGAGGCAGAGCTACGCGCAGGCCGCCAACCTGGCCATCAACCAGACCCTGGTGCGGTCGATCAACACCTCGATCGTCGCCCTGATCCCGGTCGGCGTGATCCTCTACGTCAGCGCGGTGCAGCTCGGTGCGAGCTCCCTGAAGGACCTCTCGCTCGCACTGTTCGTGGGTACCGCTGCCGGCGTCTATTCCTCGATCTTCATCGCGACCCCGCTCGTGGCCCACCTGAAGTCGAACGAGTCCGAGGTCAAGGAGGCCGAGCGCCGAGCCAAGGCCCGCGCGCGGGCAGCGGCCGACCCGTACGCCGAGGTGCCGGTCTTCGCCGAGGACCTGCCGGTGACCGAGGGCGTCGACGAGGCCGACGAGGTGCTCGACGACGATGCGCCGGTCTCCGGCTCGCCGACCCGTCAGGCTCCACCCGGTGCCACGGGCAAGGGCCGCACTGTGCCCGAGGCCCGGCGTCCCGTGCAGGAGAGCCGGTCCAGCGGACGGCAGCAGCCGTCGCGGCAGTCGAAGTCCAAGCGTCAGAAGTAGCTCATGACCGAGGAGGCGCGCGCGGCGCTGAAGCGGCTCGTCGTGGACGTGCCCGACTTCCCGGAGCCGGGTGTCGTCTTCAAGGACATCACGCCGCTGCTCGCCGACGCCGACGGGCTGCGGACGGTCATCGAGGCGCTCGCCGACGCCGGCCGCGAGGGCGGCTCGGTGACCGTCGACAAGGTGGTGGGCATGGAGGCCCGCGGGTTCATCCTGGCCACTCCCGTCGCGCTGTCGCTCGGGGTCGGGATGGTGCCGGTGCGCAAGGCCGGCAAGCTGCCCCGAGCCACCTATGCGGTCGCCTACTCGCTGGAGTACGGCGAGGCGACCCTCGAGATGCATCAGGACGCCATCTCGCCGGGTGACCGGGTGCTGCTCATCGACGACGTGCTCGCCACCGGCGGCACCATCGCGGCAACCCGTGAGCTGATCGAGCGGTGTGGTGGCGTCGTCGTGGGCGCCGCCGTACTCATGGACCTGTCGTTCCTGCCCGGCCGCGAGACGATCGGCGATCTGCCGCTCACCTCGCTGATGACGGTCTGATTCCCCCGGCTCCTACACTTCAAAGGTGACCGAGGAGCGGATCGTCCCGGAGACGCGGGAGCCCGCGCCCGAGCCGGCTGCCGAAGGCACATCGGCCGGCGGGCGTGGGATGCGCGCGCGCCTGGCCCGGATGGGCACCCGGAGCCAGGGCGCCAACCCGGTCCTCGAGCCGCTGTTCCGCGCGGTCCGCGCCAACCACCCCAAGGCCGACCTGGCCCTGCTGGAGCGCGCTTACGCGACCGCCGAGACCATGCACGGCACCCAGATGCGCAAGAGCGGCGACCCTTACATCACCCACCCGCTCGCCGTGACCACGATCCTGGCCGGCATCGGGATGACGGAGCCGACCCTGGTGGCCGCGCTGCTCCACGACACGGTCGAGGACACGCCGTACACCCTCGAGCAGTGCCGCAAGGACTTCGGCGACGAGGTCGCGCAGATGGTCGACGGCGTGACCAAGCTCGACAAGGTCCAGTACGGCGACTCGGCCCAGGCCGAGACCATCCGCAAGATGATCGTCGCGATGTCGCGCGACATCCGGGTCCTGGTCATCAAGCTCGCCGACCGCCTGCACAACATGCGCACGCTCCGTTACGTGCCGCAGCGCAGCCAGGAGCGGACTGCTCGCGAGACGCTGGACATCTACGCCCCGCTGGCCCACCGGCTGGGCATGAACACCATCAAGTGGGAGCTCGAGGACCTGGCGTTCGCGACCCTGCACCCGAAGATCTACGACGAGATCGTGCGGATGGTCGCCGAGCGGGCGCCCTCGCGCGACCAGATGCTGGCCGAGGTGATCACCCAGGTCGAGGCCGACCTGCGCGAGTCGAAGCTGAAGGCCACGGTCACCGGTCGACCGAAGCACTACTACTCGATCTACCAGAAGATGATCGTCGGCGGCCGCGAGTTCTCCGACATCTACGACCTGGTCGGCATCCGGATCCTCGTCGACGAGGACCGCGACTGCTACTCGGTGCTCGGCATCCTGCACTCGCGGTGGAACCCGGTGCTCGGCCGGTTCAAGGACTACGTCGCGATGCCGAAGTTCAACATGTACCAGTCGCTGCACACCACCGTGATCGGCCCGCAGGGCAAGCCGGTGGAGATGCAGATCCGCACGTTCGCCCAGCACCGCCGGGCGGAGTACGGCGTCGCGGCCCACTGGAAGTACAAGGAAGATGGCCGCGCCGGCCGCGAGACCGAGAAGGCCGGCGACCTCGACGACATGACGTGGGTGCGCCAGCTGCTCGACTGGCAGAGCGAGGTGGAGGATCCGGGCGAGTTCCTGGAGTCACTGCGCTTCGAGATCAACCGCGCAGAGACCTATGTGTTCACCCCGCGCGGCGACGTGATCGCGCTGCCCGCCGATGCGACGCCGGTCGACTTCGCCTACGCCGTGCACACCGAGGTCGGGCACCACACGATCGGCGCCCGGGTCAACGGCCGACTGGTGCCGCTCGAGTCGACGCTCGAGAACGGCGACGTGGTCGAGGTGTTCACCTCCAAGGCCGCCAACGCCGGACCGTCGCAGGACTGGCTCCAGTTCGTGCGGTCGCCCCGAGCCCGCTCCAAGATCCGGCAGTGGTTCACCAAGGAGCGTCGCGAGGAGGCGATCGAGCGAGGCAAGGACCAGATCGCCAAGCTGATGCGCAAGGAGGGCCTGCCGATCAAGCGCCTGCTCTCCCACGAGTCGCTGTCGCTCGCGGCCGGTCACTTCAACCTCACCGACGTCACCGCTCTGTACGCCACCGTGGGCGAGGGCAACCTCAGCGCGCAGGCCGTCGTACGACGCGTGGTCGAGCTGCACGGCGGCGACCAGGGTGCTCAGGAGGACCTCGCCGAGGCGGTCACGATCACCGGCCGGCGCGGCCGTCCCAAGCTCGCGGGCGGCGACTCGGGCGTGATCGTCAAGGGGTCACCGGACGTCTGGGTCAAGCTCGCCAAGTGCTGCACCCCGGTGCCGCCCGACGACATCCTCGGCTTCGTCACCAAGGGCGGGGGAGTGTCGGTGCACCGCCGCGACTGCACCAACGCCAACGAGCTGCTCCGGCAGCCGGAGAAGGTGCTCGAGGTCGAGTGGGCGCCCACCGGCCAGTCGACGTTCCTGGTCAACATCCAGGTGGAGGCCCTCGACCGGGCCCGCCTGCTCTCGGACATCACCATGGTGCTGTCCGACGCCCACGTGAACATCCTCAGCGCCACGCTCAACACCACCCGCGACCGGGTGGCCAAGTCGCGGTTCACCTTCGAGATGGCCGAGGCCAAGCACCTCGACACGGTTCTCAAGGCCGTGCGCGGCGTCCCGGGCGTCTTCGACGCCTACCGCGTGACGCAGTAGGCGGTCGACCGGCTGGTTGAGGTGCGAGCGAAGCGAGCCTCGAAACCACCCAGCAGAGCGCACTCGGTTTCGACGGCTCGTCGCTGGCGCTCCTCGCACCTCAACCAGCGTGCGACGTCAGCCGCTGTAGTCCTGCGACGCCTGCTTGGCCATCTCCAGGAACGACTGGCGGGAGGCGAGGTTCTCCTCGAGCTCCTTGACCTTCTTGTCGTTGCCGGCGGTCCTGGCCTTCTCGAGGTCGGCCTCGACCTCGGCGATCGCGGCCTCGAGCTTGGCGACCATGTCGTCGGCGCGGGCCGACTTCTCCGGGTCGGAGCGCTTCCAGGCCTCCTCCTCGACGCCGCGGATCTCGGTCTCCACCTTGCGGATCCGGCCCTCGAGCTCCTTCATCCGCTCGCGCGGCACCTTGCCGGCCGCGTCCCAGCGGTCGGCGAGGTCGCGGAAGGCCTTCTTGGCCGCCTCCACGTCGGTGACCGGGAGCAGCGCCTCCGCCTCGACGAGGAGCTTCTCCTTGACCTCGGCGTTGGCGGCGTACTCGGCGTCGAGGGCGGCGTTGGTCTCGTCGCGGTTGCCGAAGAACTTGTCCTGCGCGCCGCGGAATCGCTTCCACAGCTCGTCGTCGATGTCCTTGCGTGCCGGACCGGCGGCCTTCCACTGCCGCATCAGGTCGCGGTAACGGCCGGCGGTCGGACCCCACTCGGTCGAGTCGGCGAGCTCCTCGGCCTCCTTGGCCAGCTTCTCCTTGATGACCCGCGCGCCCTCGCGCTTCTCGTCCTGCTCGGCGAAGTGCGTCTTGCGCCGCCGGGTGTACGCCGTGCGCGCACCCGAGAAGCGCCGCCACAGCGCGTCGTCGGAGGCGCGGTCGATGCGCGGGAGCGCCTTCCACTGGTCGAGCAGCTCGCGCAGCTTGTTGGCGCCGTTGCGCCAGTCGGAGCCCTGGGCGATCTTCTCGGCCTCGTCGACGAGGCGCTGCTTCAGCTCCTTCGACTCTTCCTGCTTCTTGGCCTTCTCGACCTTGCGCAGCTCGCGCTGCTCCTCGATGACCGGGCTCAGCGCCTCCAGCCGGGTCGAGAGCGCGGCCAGGTCGCCGACCGCGTTGGCGTTGGTGACCTGTCCGAGGACCGTCTTGACCGACTCGTTCGCCTCCTCGGGCGAGAGCACGCCGGAGCGGACACGCTGCTCGAGCAGATCCACCTCGAATGCGAGGGCGGCGTACCGCTCGGTGAAGAAGGTCATCGCCTCCTCGGGGGTCCCAGCGGGGTACTGCCCCACCGAGCGCTCCCCGTCGGCGGTCTTCACGTAGACGGTGCCGTCTTCGTCGACCCGACCCCATTCGGTGCTCGTCACAAGCGTTCCTTCTCCTCATAGCCAACATCGGCATGCGCAGCGCAGTGGCCCAGGATAGTCACGGAGGCAGATACCGGGGCGACGTCCGGCGATTCGCCTCGATACGCTGAGTCGGTGTTGATCGCCGGCTTCCCCGCAGGACCGTGGGCCACGAACTGCTTCGTCGCCGCCACCGGTCCCGGCACTGAGTGCGTGGTGATCGATCCGGGCCAGAACGCCGCCAACGGAGTCGCCGAGCTGGTGCGGGAGCACCGCCTCAAGCCGATCGCCGTGCTGGCCACTCACGGCCACCTCGACCACATCTGGTGCGTCGCGCCGGTGGCCGGCACCTACGACGCCACGGCCTGGATCCACCCCGAGGACCGGCACCTCTTCACCGACCCCCTCGCGGGGATGTCGCCCGAGACCAAGTCGATGCTCCCGAGCCTGCTCGGGGCCGACCACCAGTGGGCCGAGCCCGACGACGTACGCGAGCTCGGCGACGGCCAGGACCTCGAGCTCGCCGGACTGACGTTCGTCGTCGACCACACCCCGGGGCACACCCGAGGCTCGGTCACGTTCCGCACGCCCTACGACGACGCCGACATCAGCGAGGTGATGTTCAGCGGCGACCTGCTCTTCGCCGGCTCGATCGGCCGCACCGACCTCCCTGGCGGCGATCACCCGACGATGATGCGCAGCCTCGCGGAGAAGGTGCTGCCGCTGGCCGACGACATCGTCGTGCTGCCCGGCCACGGCGAGCAGACGATGATCGGTCGCGAGCGCGCCACCAATCCCTTCCTGCTCGAGCTGCAGGAGTCCGGCGTTGCCGGGCGAGTCACGCGGGGACTGTAGATCAGTGTCCAAGGTGTCCCCGCTGAGCGGGTTTCCTGAGTTGCTGCCTGCCGCCCGCGTCGTCGAGCGGGAGGTGATCGGCTCGCTGTCCCGCTCGTTCGAGCTGCACGGCTTCGCCAACATCGAGACGCGCGCCGTCGAGCCGCTCGAGCGGTTGGCGAAGGGCGGCGAGATCGACAAGGAGCTCTACGTGCTCCGCCGGGTCCAGGCCGAGGAGGGAGAGGGCGACGCCGGGCTGGCGCTGCACTTCGACCTCACCGTGCCGTTCGCGCGCTACGTGCTGGAGCACGCCGGACACCTGGAGTTCCCGTTCCGGCGCTTCCAGATCCAGCCCGCGTGGCGCGGTGACCGTCCCCAGGACGGTCGGTACCGACAGTTCACCCAGGCCGACGTCGACATCGTGGGCCGCGACGAGCTTCCGTTCCACCACGACGTCGAGGTGATGCGGGTGATGGTTGAGGCTCTCGACGCACTTCCGCTGCCGCCGCTGAGCTTCCAGTTCAACAACCGCAAGCTGATCCAGGGCTTCTACCGGGGCATCGGTCTTCCCGACGTGACCGCGGCGATCCGCACGATCGACAAGCTCGACAAGCTGCCCGTCCGCGACGGTGGCCGAGCTGCTCGTGACCGACGCGGGTGCCACCCCGGAGCAGGCCGAGCGCTGTCTCGAGCTCGCGACCATCCGGGTGTCGGACACCTCGTTCGTCGAGGCGGTCCGGGCGCTCGGCGTGCAGGACGACCTCCTCGACGAGGGTCTGGCGGAGCTCGCTGCGGTGATCGAGGGCTGTGCGACGGGGGAGCGGCAGCGGGTGACGGTCGAGGCCAACCTGCGCATCGCCCGCGGGCTCGACTACTACACGGGCACCGTCGTGGAGATCTTCATGGCCGGCTACGAGCGGCTGAAGTCCGTCGGCGGTGGCGGGCGCTACGACGCCCTCGCCTCCGACGGCAAGACGACGTACCCCGGTGTGGGCGTCTCCTTCGG
The DNA here is from genome assembly GCA_963809015.1 of uncultured Actinomycetota bacterium. Lineage (GTDB taxonomy): Bacteria > Actinomycetota > Actinomycetes > Propionibacteriales > Nocardioidaceae > Nocardioides. Next base: position 447,773 of record CAWEHX010000006.1, on the reverse strand, counting down.
TGTCTCCCGCACCCTGATCCCGCTGCTGGCCGAGGGCGTCCTCTCGGGCAGCCGAGCGGTCCCGAGCGCCGTACTCGTGGCGCTGGTGGAGGAGGAGTCGCGTGGAGCGAGCGAGGCCGTCGCCACCTCCCTGCGGGCCCGCGGTATCCCGACCGAGGTGGCCGCGTCGGCACAGAAGTTCGGCAAGCAGATCCGGTACGCCGAGCGTCGGGGCATCCCGTTCGTCTGGTTCCCGGGCGATCAGGACGAGGTCAAGGACATCCGCAGCGGTGACCAGGTCGCCGCCGATCCCAGCACGTGGCAACCCCCGAGCGACGACCTGCGACCGCAGGTGACCGTCAACGAACCCAACAAGGAGCAAGACTCGTGATCCGCACCCATGACGCCGGCGCACTCCGCGCCGAGCACGTCGGCCAGACCGTCACCCTCGCCGGGTGGGTGGCCAAGCGGCGGGATCACGGTGGCGTGGCGTTCCTCGACCTGCGCGAGGCCAGTGGTGTCGTGCAGGTGGTGGTCCGCGACGCCGAGGTGGCGGGGGAGCTGCGCTCGGAGTACTGCGTGAAGGTCACCGGCGAGGTGATCGCGCGCAAGGAGGGCAACGAGAACCCCAACCTCGACACCGGCGAGATCGAGGTCGTCGCCTCCGACCTCGAGGTGCTCAGCGCGGCGGCACCGTTGCCGTTCCCGATCGACGAGCACGTCGACGTCGGCGAGGAGGCCCGGCTCAAGCACCGCTACCTCGACCTGCGCCGGAGCGGACCGAACGCCGCGATCCGGCTGCGCAGCCAGGTCAACAAGGCCGCGCGCGACGTGCTCGACGACAACGGCTTCGTCGAGATCGAGACGCCCACCCTGACCCGGAGCACCCCCGAGGGTGCCCGTGACTTCCTGGTGCCGGCTCGCCTGCAGCCGGGCAGCTGGTACGCCCTGCCGCAGAGCCCGCAGCTGTTCAAGCAGCTGCTGATGGTCGCGGGCATGGAGCGCTACTTCCAGATCGCGCGGTGCTACCGCGACGAGGACTTCCGGGCCGACCGGCAGCCGGAGTTCACCCAGCTCGACATCGAGATGAGCTTCGTCGAGCAGGACGACGTGATCGCGCTGTCGGAGCAGATCCTGGCCGCACTGTGGAACCTGGTCGGCTACCAGATCACGACGCCGATCCCGCGGATCGCGTACGCCGAGGCGATGGCCCGCTACGGCTCCGACAAGCCCGACCTGCGAGTGGACCTCGAGCTGGTCGACTGCACCGACTACTTCAAGGACACCCCGTTCCGTGTCTTCCAGTCGGCGTACGTCGGCGCCGTGGTGATGCCCGGCGGCGCCAGCCAGCCGCGCAAGCAGCTGGACGCCTGGCAGGAGTGGGCCAAGCAGCGTGGCGCCAAGGGACTCGCCTACGTGCTGTTCCAGGAGGACGGGGAGCTGGGCGGCCCGGTCGCCAAGAACCTCTCCGAGGAGGAGCGGGCCGGGCTGGCCGCTCACGTCGGTGCGAAGCCCGGCGACTGCGTGTTCTTCGGCGCGGGTGCGGTGAAGTCATCGCGCGCGCTGCTCGGCGCCGCCCGCCTGGAGATCGGCCGCCGCTGCGACCTGATCGACGAGAGCGCGTGGAGCTTCGTGTGGGTCGTCGACGCGCCCTTGTTCGAGCCGGCCGACGAGGCCACGGCCGCCGGCGACGTCGCCGTCGGTAGCGGCGCCTGGACCGCCGTACACCACGCGTTCACCGCGCCCAAGGACGCCGACTCGTTCGACCAGGACCCAGGCAGCGCCCTGTCCTGGGCCTACGACATCGTCTGCAACGGCAACGAGATCGGTGGCGGTTCCATCCGTATCCACCGCGAGGACGTGCAGCGCCGGGTGCTCGCGCTGATGGGCATCGACGACGACGAGGCCGGCTCGAAGTTCGGGTTCCTGCTCGACGCGTTCAAGTTCGGCGCTCCGCCGCACGGCGGCATCGCGTTCGGCTGGGACCGCATCGTCGCGCTGCTCGCGGGCACCGAGTCGATCCGGGACGTGATCGCGTTCCCGAAGTCCGGTGGTGGCTTCGACCCGCTGACCGCCGCTCCGGCTCCGATCACGCCGCAGCAGCGCAAGGAGGCCGGCGTGGACGCCGTCCCGAGCCGATGAGGCGGACGCGCAGAAGTAACGCGGGTTCCGCCCTCTGACGAGAAACCTTGCGCCCGAGAGGCTCGATATGCGGACGCCTGCCCGGACTTAGGCGTGTCCAGATCGTTACCGATCGATGATCGCGCAGGTGGTGTTGCTCACCTAGAGTCCATCCCGGTGTGACACCAGCGCCACTCGGACGGGCAACCACGTAAGAGGTGAGAATGACAGCCGGCAGCGAGCTCGAAAGCCATCTCATCGGCGGCGAGCCAGAGGTCCCCGTCGAGGAGGGCAAGGCGGTCGTCAGCAAGTCGCCCACCCAGCTCGCGCTCGGCCGGTTCCGCAAGGACAAGCTGTCGATGATCTCGTTCATGATCGTCGCGCTCTACTTCCTCGCGGCCATTGCCGCCCCGATCCTCGTCAAGACGGGCGTTCTCGACCCCTACACGTACCACCGCGACCTGTTGGACGTGAACACGCTTCCGGTCGGCAAGTGGGGCGGCATCTCCGGGGACCACCCGCTCGGCGTCGAGCCCGGCACCGGCCGGGACGTGATGTCGCGGGTCTGGTACGGCGTCACGTTCTCGCTGTTGATCTCGATCTCCGCGACCATCATCGCGGTGATCCTCGGCGTCGTGCGGGCATCGTGTCGGGGGCCTCCGGCGGCTGGGTCGACGCCATCATCGGCCGGCTCATCGACCTCACCCTGGCCTTCCCCCAGACCCTGATGCTGCTGGCGCTCTCGGCGGTCGGCATCGCGTTCCTCAGCGAGACCATGAACGTCCCATCGGGCGACCCGGTCCAAGCGTTGTACGTGATCATCGTGCTCGGCCTGTTCGGCTGGACCTCGGTGGCCCGGATCGTCCGCGGCCAGGTGTTGTCGATCCGCGAGCGCGAGTTCGTCATGGCGGCCCGCATGATGGGCGCCTCCAAGTTGCGGATCTACTTCAAGGAGATCCTGCCGAACCTGTGGGCGCCGATCCTGGTGTCGTTCACGCTGATCATGCCGGCGTTCGTCTCGGCCGAGGCGGCGCTGAGCTACCTCGGCATCAGCATCCACCCGCCGACGCCGACACTCGGCAACATCCTGCGTTACTCGCTGAGTTACGCGCAGGCCGACTTCGTCTTCTTCTTCGTACCCGCATTCATGATCGCGCTCATAGTCGTCACCTTCAACCTGCTCGGCGACGGCATCCGCGACGCGCTCGACCCGAAGGGGCACAAGTGACCCGAGCAGGGTCACGGGCCCACATCACCCACAGACTCGTCGACACCCTGTCGTCGAACGTGCAGCCGGGATCCGGCACTGCACATCCAAGGAGGAAGCAAATGGGATTGAAACTGAGGAGGACCATGGCGGCGGGTGCCGCCTCGGCCCTCGCTTTAACTCTCCTGGCCGCATGCGGCGGGGACGACGACGGCGGTCCGAGCAGCAACAACGGCGGTGAGCCCGGCGCAGCCGGCGGCACGCTGACCGTGCTGCAGCACTTCCCGTACGAGAGCACGGACCCGCAGCGCATCTACTACGGCGTCGAGCTGTCCTGGTTCCGCCGGCTGCTGTACCGCGGTCTGGTTGCGTTCCCGATGTCGGAGGACCCCGAGGTGGCGAACACCCCGGTGGCCGACCTGGCGACCGACACCGGTACGCCCAACGATGACTTCACGTCGTGGGAGTTCACGCTGAAGGACGGCGTGAAGTGGGAAGACGGCAGCGACATTACCTGTGAGGACGTCCAGTACGGCACCTCGCGCGTGTTCGCCAACGACATCATTACCGGTGGTCCCAACTACACGCTCAGCTACGTCGGCGACGGCAGACTACCCCGGCCCGTACAAGGCCACCGACGAGCAGCAGGCCGCGTTCGACGAGGCTCGTGAGCTGTGACGGCCAGACCATCACGTTCAACTTCAACAAGCCCTGGCCCGACTTCAACCAGGCCGCAGCCGGCATGATGATGACGGACCCGTACAAGGAGTCGTTCGACGAGGGCGACAAGAGCAAGTGGAAGGTGCTCTCCAACGGCCCGTACAAGGTCGAGGACGGCGTCTGGGACAAGAACAAGTGGCGCGACCCTGATTCGCAACGAGGAGTACGACCCGGCCACCGACAGCCCGGAAGAGCTGCGTCTGGCGCTGCCGGACACGATCGACTACCAGGTCGACCCGTCCGACACCGCTGGTGAGCTGTTCAACGACCGGCTGATTGCCGACGCTCCGGACGTCCAGAACGCGATCACGACCGCGCGTGTAGTTCCCGTCGCAGTTCTCCTCGCTCGAAGGCCCGGTCCTGGACCGGTACAAGAACGTGCTGTCGCCGTACAACTCCTACCTGGTGCCGAACTTCAAGTCGGCTCACGGACGTCAATGTTCGCAAGGCGCTTGCCGTTGCGCTGGACTTGAACGGCTACGTGAGCGCGCTCGGTGGCGAGAAGACGGCCGAGCCTGGCGAGACCATCGTCAACCCGGGTGTGACCGGGGCGCAGGACAACCCCGCGTTCGCGGAGGACAACAACAACGACGGTGACCCCGAGGCCGCTGCGGCGCTCCTCGAGGAGGCTGGCGTCGAGACCCCGTACCCGATCAAGCTCGGGTACCAGTCCTCGCCGACGATGGACAACGCGATGGGTGTGGTCAAGGAGAGCTGGGACGCTGCAGGTTTCGACGTCTCGCTCGAGCCGCTGGCCGACACCTACTACGACGTCATCGCCCGTCCGGACGACGACTACGACGTCACCTGGGCCGGTTGGGGTGCTGACTGGCCGTCGATGAGCACGGTGCTGCCGCCGCTGTTCGACAGCCGCCCGAACTTCTCGTCCACCACGTGTGGTCAGGACTACGGCTGCTACCAGAGCGACGAGTTCGAGGCTCTGGTTGACGAGGCGGGTGCCGCGTCGAGTGCGGACGAGCAGGTCGCGAAGCTCGCAGGAGGCGGACGCGGTCCTGGGTCAGGACTACGCCTACATCCCGCTGGAGATCACGAGCTTCCCTTGGCTCCGTGGTTCCAAGGTCACCGGGTTCACCACGACGCCTGCGTCGAGCAGCTACCCGGAGATCGGTCTGATCGGCGTCGACAACTGACGCTCGGTTGAACCAGCTCTCGCGTTTGAGAGGCTGGGGTGGGCGCCATCGGCGCCCACCCCAGCACCACCGGCTGGCGCATGCCCGGCACCACCTACTGTAGGCGCCCGATCGGGCGCACCGTGTCGATCCGAGGAGGCGAGACCGACAGATGTGGGCCTACATCGTCCGACGTTGCCTGATGGGCCTGGTCCTGGTGCTGGCCGTCACCCTGGTGACGTTCGTCTTGTTCTTCGCATCACCGATCGATCCTGCCCGCTTCGCGTGCGGGAAGAACTGCAGCGAGGACCAGCGCAAAGTGACGGCGCGCGCACTCGGCTACGACAAGCCCGTCTACGAGCAGTGGGCCAGCTTCATGAAGGGAGTGGTTGCCGGCCGGGAGTTCCCCGCGGACGAGGACCTTCGAGCGGCCAACCCGAAGCTGGTGACCGACTGCGCAGCGCCGTGCCTCGGCTACTCACAGATCAACGCCAAGACGGTCAACGAGCTGATCAGCGAAGCAGCGCCGGTCACGCTGTCGCTGGCGATCGTCGCCCTGGTGATGTGGCTGATCGGGGGGATCCTGTTCGGCATCCTCGCGGCGATCACCAAGGGATCGTTCTTAGACCGCGGCATCGTCGGCCTGACCCTGATCGCTTACGCGTTCCCGTCGTTCTTCATCGGCGTGTTCATCCTCAAGTACGTGGCGATCAAGTGGGAGATCATCGACTACCCCGCCTATATCTCCATCGCCGAGGGCGGCTTGTGGACGTTGGTTCGTCAACTTGCTGGCCCCTGCCTTCACCCTTGCGCTGTTGTTCACGGCCAGCTATGTGCGGATGACTCGCGCCTTCGTCCTCGAGTCGATGAGCGAGGACTACATCCGGACCGCCAAGGCCAAAGGTCTTCCACAGCGGAAGGTGCTGTTCAAGCATGGGCTGCGGTCGGCGTTGACGCCGCTGGTGACGATGGCCGGACTCGACTTCGCGACGTTGCTCGGCGGGGCAATCATCACCGAGTCGGTCTTCACCTATGAGGGTCTTGGCCTCCTCACCCTGCAGGCGAACACTGCATCCGACCTACCGACCATCATCGGCATCGTGTTGGTTGCTGCCTCAGCTGTGATCATCGCCAATATCGTGGTCGACATCTCGTACGCCTTCATCGATCCCCGGGTCCGGCTCGGGTAGGAAGTGGCTGCCCAGATGGAGAAGTTTCTGGTCGTCGACGACCTCAAGGTGCACTTCCCAACCGTCGACGGCGTCGTGAAGGCGACCGACGGTCTGTCGTTCGAGCTCGAACGCGGCAAGACCCTCGGCATTGTGGGGGAGTCGGGATCAGGCAAGTCGGTCTCGAGCTCGGCGATCCTCGGTCTGCACCGCGGGACGTCTGCCCAGGTCAGCGGCCGGATCCTGCTGGAGGACGTGGACCTGCTCACGCTCACCAACGAGGAGATGCGTCAACGCCGCGGTCGGGACGTGGCGATGATCTTCCAGGACCCGTTGTCCGCCATGCACCCGTACTACTCGGTCGGCAACCAGCTCGCCGAGGCCTATCGGGTGCACCACGACGTGAACAAGAAGGCGGCTCGCAAGAGAGTCATCGAGATGCTCGACCTGGTCGGCATCCCACAGCCGCAGCAGCGGGTCGACGACTATCCCCACCAGTTCTCCGGGGGCATGCGCCAGCGGGCGATGATCGCGATGGCACTCATCAACGACCCGACGCTGGTGATCGCGGACGAGCCGACGACGGCCCTCGACGTGACCGTTCAGGCTCAGATCCTGGACCTGATTCAGACCCTGCAGCGGGAGTTCAACACCGCGGTCATCATCATCACCCACGACCTCGGAGTCGTTGCCGAGATGGCCGACGATGTCCTGGTCATGTACGCCGGCCGCGCCGTGGAGTACGGCGCGGGCAAGGAGCTCCTGACGCACCCGGAGATGCCCTACACCTGGGGCCTGCTTTCCAGTGTGCCCGACCTATTGGGCGACCCCGAGGAGAAGATGGTGCCGATCCCGGGTGCCCCGCCCAGTCTGATCAACCTCCCCACGGGCTGTTCGTTCAGCCCGCGGTGCCTCCACAAGGACAAGGTGCCGGGCGACCTGTGCACGACTGAGCTCCCGGAGCTGCTGCCCGGAGGGCGAGGCGAAGGACACCTGAAGAGGTGCCACCTGGTCAACCCCGATGAGATCTATCGCGAGGAGGTGGCGACGTCATGACCCAGGTGCATATGACCGCGGCAGAGGCGACCGCATCGGGCGCGCCGCCGATCCTGGACGTCAAAGACCTCAAGATGTACTTCCCGGTGAAGTCGTCCGGCCTGATCCGACGCACCGTCGGTCACGTCCAGGCGGTCGACGGAATCAGCTTCCAGGTCCCGACGGGCGGCTCGATCGGCCTGGTGGGCGAGTCCGGCTGCGGCAAGTCGACGACCGGGCGCCTGATCACCCGGCTCTAGAAGCCGACCAGCGGCCAGATCGACTTCGAAGGTCGGGATATCGCGAAGCTGAAGGCGGGCGCGCTCAAGCCACTACGCCGCGAGATCCAGATGATCTTCCAGGATCCCGTACGGCTCGCTGAACCCACGGCACACGGTGGCGGCCATCATCGGGGCGCCGATGCTGATTCACCAGACGATCCCGAAGAAGCAGATCCTGCCGCGCGTGCAGGAACTGCTCGAGATCGTCGGCCTCAACCCGGAGCACTACAACCGCTACCCGCACGAGTTCTCGGGCGGGCAGCGGCAGCGGATCGGTATCGCTCGCGCGCTGACCCTGAAGCCGAAGCTCCTGGTCGCCGACGAGCCGGTCTCCGCGCTCGACGTGTCGATCCAGGCGCAGGTGATCAACCTGCTCCACGACATCCAGGACGAGTTCGGCGTCGCGTTCCTGTTCATCGCGCACGACCTCGCGGTGGTGCGGCACTTCTGCCCCGAGGTCGCGGTGATGTACCTCGGCAAGATCGTCGAGATCGGCGAGCGCGATCAGATCTACCTGCACGCCAAGCACCCCTACACGCAGGCGCTCCTGTCTGCGGTGCCGGACGTCAAGCAGGCCGAGATCGGTGGTCGGCGCGAGCGGATCCAGCTGCAGGGCGACGTGCCCAGCCCCATCGACCCGCCGTCGGGGTGCCGCTTCCGGACCCGTTGCCCGATCGCGCAGGACATCTGCGCGGCGGTCGAGCCGCCGCTGATGCAGATCGGCAAGCGCCACAAGGTGGCCTGCCACTTCGCCGGCGACATCGGCCACCACCCGGCCGAGCCTGTCACCGCACCGCTGCTCGGTGTCGACAGCCACGGTGTGCCCGTGCCCGGGGGGTCCAGCTCGGACCTCGACAAGCTCACGACTAGCGGCTATACCGACACGTGGTACGACGTCGAAGCCCGGCGGATGGTGCGGGGAGACGCGGTCTAGCCCTCCTGTCACCCAAAAGGAAAATTCCTCCCGGATCTACAACGCGGCTCGACGTGTCGTGTTGCCCTTCAAGGGCCATATTGACGCCTCGGGGTTTCGGGTTGCCGGTCACGCGTGCCGGCGAAAGTCGATCCGCTCGCTACATCGCCGCCTTTCGGCCACTGGGGCCAAGCGAAGGATGAGTAGATGAAGCGCATCTGCACTGTTGGATTCCTAGTAGCAATTGCACTTTGTGCGGTCATGCTGACGCCCGCGAGCAGTTCTGCGGCAATCCCAGATGGGTCGGGAGGATCTTGCTCAAAGTCGGTTTCGACGACAAAGCCGAGTTCCACTCAAGTCAGGTACACGTGGACGATCACGTGCCAGCACGGAGTGGGACAGATTCACCATGGCATGACCTTGCAGGGCCCTCAGGGTGTGGAGAAGAGCAGCTCCAACTGCACCAGTGCCACTTTGACGCTGAAGACCTGTACCAGGTCAATCACAATCTCTGGCGATCGGGCCGGTCTGCAGAAGTACGAGGGTCTAAACGAATGGTGCATCCGTTACACCGCTGAATCCTGCGACGTTTCAGGCATGTGGTTTGTCGACACCTGGAAGTAGCGATATCGCGAGCTGCCCTCTGCTGGCCAACTGACACTTATGCCCAATGTCAAACACCCGTGGGAAAGGCCAACGAATAGCCGCTTGTGCCGGGCAGTTGTGCGTGAGGTGGCGGCTGGTCAATTACATCGACCAGCCGCCCCCTTCACTTCACGCCGGGGACATCGGCGCGGCTTTACGGCCCGACGCATCGCAACGCCTCTGTCTGGAGTGGACAGCCCACGGTGTGCCCGTGCCCGGGGGGTCCAGCTCGGACCTCGAGAAGCTCACCGGCTCCGGCTACACCGACATCTGGTACGACGTCGAGAGTCGGCGCATGGCTGGGGGAGCCGAGCGCTAGCCTCGGCCGAGTGGAGGGTCTGTTCGAAACGAGTGAGGCGTTGCCGACACGTGTCGGCGGTGGCTCACTGACCTCGGCGGACCATGCGTCGACGCCGCTCGCCGTACGCATGCGGCCGCGCACGCTCGACGAGCTGGTCGGCCAGGAGCAGCTGCGCGCCCCCGGCTCGCCGCTGCGGCAGCTGGTCGAGGGCGACCAGGCGATGTCGCTGCTGCTGTGGGGTCCTCCGGGCACCGGCAAGACCACGATCGCCTCGATCCTGAGCCGCACCACCGGCCGACGGTTCGTGGAGGTGTCCGCCGTCTCGGCGGGGGTCAAGGAGGTCCGGGCGGCGATCGACGCGGCCCGCGCCGAGCTGGGCGGTGGCGGCCGGGAGACCGTGTTGTTCGTGGACGAGGTGCACCGGTTCAGCAAGGCGCAGCAGGACGCGCTACTGCCCGGGGTCGAGAACCGATGGGTCACCCTGGTCGCGGCCACCACCGAGAACCCGTTCTTCAGTGTCATCTCACCCCTGCTCTCGCGCAGCCTGCTGCTGCGGCTCCAGCCACTGACCGACGACGACATCCGCGGGGTGCTGGCCTCGGCGCTGACCGACGAGCGCGGCCTGGCGGGATCGGTCACGATCGCTGACGACGCGCTGGAACACCTGGTCCGGTTGGCCGGCGGTGACGCGCGCCGGTCGCTCACCTATCTCGAGGCCGCCGCCGGGGCAGCTGAGTCGCGGGGCACCGAGGAGATCGATCTCGAGGCAGCCGAGACGGCGGTGGACCAGGCCGCGGTCCGCTACGACCGCCAGGGCGACCAGCACTACGACGTCATCAGTGCGTTCATCAAGTCGATCCGCGGCTCCGACGCGGACGCCGCGCTGCACTACCTCGCCCGGATGTTCGAGGCGGGGGAGGACCCGCGGTTCATCGCCCGCCGGCTGGTGATCCTGGCCAGCGAGGACATCGGACTGGCCGACCCCACTGCGCTGACGACCGCCGTGGCGGCCGCGCAGGCGGTGCAGCTGATCGGCATGCCGGAGGCCCGGCTCAACCTGGCCCAGGCCGTGATCGCGCTGGCCGTGGCCCCGAAGTCCAACGCGGTGATCAAGGCCATCGACGCGGCGAGCGCCGACGTCCGCGCGGGCAAGATCGGCGGCGTACCTCCCCACCTGCGTGACGCGCACTACGGCGGCGCGGAGAAGCTCGGCCACGGTTCGGGCTACGCCTACAGCCACGACGCGCCGTACGGCATCGCCGAGCAGCAGTACGCGCCGGACGTGGTGCTGGACGAGGAGTACTACCAACCGACGTCACTGGGCGCGGAGGCCGCGGTCAAGGAGCGTTGGGAGCGGATCCGTCAGCTGATCCGCGGCGACAAGAGGTGACACGGCCCCGCGGACAGTTGCGGGGTCTCGACGACGCTCGCTGGCGCGCGCTGCTCGACCACCGGTGACGGTAGGGTTCCGCCTTATGCAGGACGTGAGCGTGCCCGTGTGGGCCGTCGCCGCCGTGGCGGCCGGCCTGCTGCTGGTCGTCGCCGTACTCGTCGCGGTCACGGTGCGTGGGCGACGACGGATCGCCCGGCGTCTGGACGCGGCCACCGCTGAGGCGGAGGCGCTGCGTATCCAGGTCGAGGAGATCCAGCGGCTGGTGAGCTCGCCGCCGACCGTGGACCAGGGCCGCGAGTACGTCATCACTGGTCTCGATACGTCGTCGCTCGTCCCTCGCGACGACTACTCGACCAGCGAGGTCGACACCGTGCCGGCGCCGTTGTTCGCCGACATGGTGCTGCGCGAGACCGTCGTACAGGCAGCTGCGCTGGCCGCAGGCCTGCGCCGGGCGCTCTCGCCCGAGAGCCGCAACCGGATCCGCTTCGAGATGCGCCGCGAGGTCAAGCGGGCCCGTAAGCAGCGCCGCGCCGACCTCCGTGAGGCGCGCCGCGAGTGGGAGGCGCGGCAGCGCGCCCGGGTCGACCTCGACGAGGACAGCGCCGCATGAACCGCGGCCTCTGGTTCGTCGCCGGGGCCGGGGTGGGGATCTACGGGATGCTCCGAGCCCGCCGCGCCGCCGAGAGCCTCACCGTCGACGGGATGCGCGATCGCGTGGGCGCAGCCGTCGTGGGTGCCCGGATGTTCCGTGACGAGGTCGCGCAGGGCCGGGTGGACGCCGAATCCGGGTTGCGCGACCGGCTGGGACTGGTGCCTCATGGGGCACCGGAGCTGGAGCCTGGTGGTTTCGAGGCTCGCTCCGCTCGCACCTCAACCACCGAAGGGAACACCTGATGGACACCGCGGAGATCCGCCGCCGTTTCGTGGCTCATTTCGAGCACAGCGAGACCGTGGGGGCGCACCGGGCGGTGGCCTCGGCCTCCTTGCTCCTCGATGATCCGAACCTGCTGTTCGTGAACGCGGGCATGGTCCCCTTCAAGCCTTACTTCCTCGGGCAGGAGACGCCGCCGTACCCGCGCGCGGTGAGCGTGCAGAAGTGCGTGCGCACGCCCGACATCGAGGACGTCGGCAAGACGACGCGGCACGGCACGTTCTTCGAGATGTGCGGCAACTTCTCCTTCGGCGACTACTTCAAGGAAGGCGCGATCGAGCTCGGCTGGGACCTGGTCACCAGGTCGATCAGCGACGGCGGCTTCGGGCTCGAGGAGAGCCGGCTGTGGCCGTCGGTGCTGGCCGGCGACGACGAGGCGCTCAGCCTCTGGATGAAGGTGACCGGGCTGCCGTCGGAACGGATCGTGAAGCTCGGCCCCAAGGAGAACTACTGGTCGATGGGCGTCCCCGGCCCCGGCGGACCGTGCTCGGAGATCCTCTACGACCGCGGGCCGGAGTACGGCCCCGACGGTGAGTTCGAGACCACGACCCGGACCTCGATGCCCGAGAAGCTCGAGGACCGGTACCTCGAGATCTGGAACCTGGTCTTCATGCAGGACGAGCTGAGCGCCGTCAGGTCGAAGGAGGACTTCGACATCGTCGGCTCGCTGCCGAAGAAGAACATCGACACCGGCATGGGCCTGGAGCGGGTGGCCTACCTGCTCCAGAACAAGCAGAACATGTACGAGATCGACGTGATGTTCCCGGTGATCGAGCGTGCGGAGGCCCTCACCGGCCGCCAGTACGGCGCCAACCACGAGGATGACGTTCGGTTCCGCGTGGTCGCCGACCACATCCGCAGCTCCATGATGCTGATCAGCGACGGCATCACCCCCGGCAACGAGGCCCGCGGCTACGTGCTGCGCCGGTTGCTCCGGCGCGCGGTCCGCTCGATGCGACTGCTCGGCTGCGAGGACCGGGTGCTGCCGGAGCTGATGCCGGTCAGCCGCGACAAGATGGGCGAGACCTACACCGAGCTCCAGCGCGACTGGGACCGGATCTCCACGGTGGCCTACGCCGAGGAGGACGCGTTCCGGCAGACCCTGCGGTCCGGCACCCAGATCTTCGACCTGGCCGCGACCGAGGCGACCGAGAAGAAGCAGACCCACCTCTCGGGTGACAAGGCGTTCGCGCTGCACGACACCTACGGGTTCCCGATCGACCTCACCCTGGAGATGGCGGCCGAGCGTGGCCTGACTGTCGACGAGGTGGAGTTCCGGCGCCTGATGACGGAGCAGCGCGAGCGCGCCAAGGCCGACGCCCGCGCCAAGAAGGGTCAGCACAAGGACGCCACGGCGTACCGCGCGATCGCGGACACGCTCGGCAAGCCGGTGGAGTTCACCGGCTACGACGAGGTGGTCTCCGAGGGACAGGTCCGCGGCATCGTCGCCGACTCCGGCGCCGTCGAGTCGGCCCGCGAGGGCGACGAGATCGAGCTGGTGCTGGACCGCACGCCCTTCTATGCGGAGGGCGGCGGCCAGCTGGCCGACGAGGGCGTGATCGAGCTCGACAACGGCGCCCGGGTCCGGGTCCGCGACGTGCAGTCGCCGATCACCGGGCTGATCGTGCACCAGGCCACCGTCCTGGCCGGTGAGGTGACCATCGGCAGCGCGGCACGGTCGCTGGTCGACCTCGAGCGGCGGCGCTCGATCTCCCGCTCGCACACCGCGACGCACATGGTGCACAAGGCGTTCCGTGAGGCCCTCGGCGAGACGGCGACGCAAGCGGGCTCGGAGAACTCACCGGGCCGGTTCCGCTTCGACTTCTCCGCGACCGGCGCGATCCCGCAGTCGGTGATGGCCGACGTCGAGGCGCGCGTCAACGACGTGGTGGTCGACGACTTGGCCGTGCACGCCGAGGTGATGACGCAGTCCGAGGCGATCAAGGCCGGGGCGATGGCCCTCTTCGGCGAGAAGTACGGCGACCAGGTGCGGGTCATCTCGGTCGGCGACTGGGCGCGCGAGCTCTGCGGCGGGACCCATGCCGGCAGGTCGGGCCAGCTCGGCGTGGTCAAGCTGCTCGGTGAGGCGTCGATCGGCTCCGGCGTGCGCCGGGTCGAGGCGCTCGTGGGTGGCGACGCCTACCGGTTCCTGGCTCGGGAGCACGTCCTCGTGGCGCAGCTCTCCGAGACGCTCAAGGTGCGCCCGGAAGAGCTGCCCGAGCGGGTCAGCGACATTCTGGAGCGCCTCCGCAGCGCCGAGAAGGAGATCGACAAGGTCCGCGTCCAGCAGCTGCTCGCCGCTGGGACCGACCTTGCGGGCGGCGCGGCCGACGTCGCGGGCGTCAAGGTGGTCGCACACCGGATCGACGGCGCCGCGGGTGGCGACGTACGCACTCTTGCGCTGGACATCCGCGGTCGGCTGCCGGCCGACGCGCCCGGGGTCGTGGTCGTGATCGGGGTGGCCGACGGCAAGGTGTCGGTGGTCGCCGCGATCAACGACGAGGCCCAGGCTCGCGGACAGAGCGCCAACGAGCTGGTCCGTGCGATCGGCCCATTGGTCGGGGGCAAGGGCGGCGGCAAGGCCGACGTGGCCCAGGGCGGTGGCACCGACGCGTCCCGCCTCGACGAGGCGCTCGCGCTCGTCCCAGTCGAAGTTGCGAGACTGGCCGGATGAGGCCGGGCGTACGCCTCGGGATCGACCCCGGCGACGCCAGGATCGGGGTGGCCCGGTCCGACCCGTCCGGCTTCCTGGCCAGCCCCGTCGAGACGGTCCGCCGGGGCAGGGGAGACCTGCGCCGGATCGCCCAGATCCTCAAGGAGTCCGAGGCGATGGAGGTGGTGGTCGGGCTGCCGCGTTCGCTCTCAGGGGGCGAGGGTCCGGCGGCCGTGAAGACCCGGGAATTCGCTCGCTCACTGGCGCGGCGTGTGACGCCGATACCGGTGCGGCTCTGCGACGAGCGGCTCACCACCGTGTCGGCCGAGGCTATGCTGCGCGACCGGGGCCGCAAGGGCAGCGATCGAAGGTCGGTCGTGGACCAGGCGGCCGCCGTACTGATCCTGCAGACCGCCCTCGACACCGAGCGGGCGACGGGGCACCCGCCCGGTGAGATCGTGGAGGAGAACCATGAGTGAGATCAGCCCCGAGCCGGTGACTCACGCCGAGCCACCGATGCGTTCGGCGGGTGGCGGCCGCAAGGCGAAGCGGAAGGCCTCCGGGTGCATTCCGGTGCTCCTGGTCCTGGCCGTGGTCGCCGGTCTTCTCTACTTCGGCGTCATGTGGGGCAAGGACTGGATCGAGGACCAGTTCGGGGACCCCGAGGACTACCCGGGTCCGGGCAAGGGCTCGGTGACCTTCCAGGTCGAGCTGGGCGACTCGATCTCCGAGATGGGCCGCAACCTCGAGGAGGCCGGGGTGGTCGCCTCGGTCGACGCGTTCACCGACGCCGCCTCCGACAACCCGGACGCCACCGGGATCCAGGCCGGGTTCTACCCGCTGAAGAAGGAGATGAAGGCCTCCGACGTGGTCGAGATCCTGGTCGATCCGTCGCAGATCATCACCACCCAGATCACGTTCCCCGAGGGACTCCGGGTCGTGGACATCGTCGAGCTCCTGGTCGAGAACACCAAGTTCAGCAAGGCCCAGTTCGAGAAGGCGCTCACCAGGCCGGACCAGCTCGGGTTGCCCGACTACGCCGGCGAGAACCCCGAGGGCTATCTGTTCCCCTCCACCTATGGATTCGGTCCCGACGCCACCCCGGCCACCATGCTGCGGGCCATGGTCGACCGGTGGCGGCAGGCCGCCGACGACGCCGACCTCGAGGGTGCGGCGGAGCGGCTCGGCTACACGCCGCACGAGCTGATGACGGTCGCCAGCCTGGTGGAGGCGGAGGGCCGGGGCGACGACATGCCCAAGATCGCCCGGGTCATCTACAACCGGCTGGAGAACCCCGGGACCAACGGGACCATCGGCCGCCTGCAGCTGGACGCCACGGTCAACTACGCGCACGGCCGCGACATCGGAGCCCGGACCACCTCCGAGGATCGACTGATCGACTCGCCGTACAACACCTATGCGGTGGCGGGACTGCCACCCGGCCCGATCGAGGCCCCAGGTGACGCGGCCATGCTTGCGGCCGCCAACCCTGCCGACGGCGATTGGTACTACTACGTCACGGTCAACCTCAAGACCGGCGAGACGAAGTTCGCCGCGACGCCGGAGGAGCACGCGCAGAACGTCCAGGAGCTCAACGAGTACTGCGAATCCTCCGAAGCCTGCTGAGGCACCCCGGTGAAATGCGCCGTCCTGGGTGACCCGATCGCACACTCGCTGTCCCCGGTCCTGCACCGGGCGGCGTACGACGCGACCGGGCTGGACTGGACCTACGACGCGGTGCAGGTGCCCTCGGGCGGTCTGGCCGAGTACCTCGCCGGCCTGGACCCGACCTGGCGCGGGCTCTCGCTGACGATGCCGTTGAAGCGTGAGGCGATGCCGCTGGCCGACAGCGTCTCGGCACGCGCGGCGCTCGTGGGCGCGGCGAACACTCTCGTGCTTGTGGACGGCGAGGTGCACGCCGACAACACCGATCTGCCGGGCGCCGCGGCCGCTCTTCGCGAGCGGTACGACGGACCCGTCACTGCGGCCACGATCCTGGGAGCAGGGGCCACGGCTGCGTCGGTCGGGCTGGCGCTCTGCGATCTCGGCGCGCGCTCGGTGCTGCTGCTGGCTCGCGATGCGGTCCGGGCCGAGGAGACGGTGGCCGCGATCGAGCGCCATCCCGAGCGGCCCACCGTCGAGGTCGGATCGATCGAGGTGGACCTGGCCGTCGGCGAGGTACTCGTGTCCACGATCCCCGCCACGGCGCAGGACGCCGACCTGGTGTCCCGGTGCGCCGAGCCCGCTGTGGTCTTCGACGTGGTCTATGACCCGTGGCCGACGCCGCTGGCTGCCGCTGCCGGCGATCGAGTGCTGGTGAGCGGCCTCGACCTGCTCGTGCACCAGGCGGCGCTGCAGTTCTCGATCTTCACCGGTCTGCCCGCTCCGCTGGAGCAGATGCGGGACGCCGGTCTCCGGGCCCTGCAATGAGCGAGGTCTGGGCCGCCGTCCTCGGCGGCGCGGTCGGGGCGGTGGGCGGCCTGGTCGTGCCGTTCGTGATCCGACGCCTTCCGGAGCCCGAGCCGGATCCTGAGCCGGAGCCCGACGAGGAGCTGACCCCAGCGCAGCAGGCGCTGCGCGACGAGGGCCCCAAGGAGCTGTACGTCGATCTCGCAGCGCGCCCGCAGCTGGCGCTGACGACTGCCGCGGTCTCCGGGATCGCCGGAGCGCTGATCGGCTGGGTGACCGGCGTGGAGTGGCTGCTCTTGCTGCTGCTCCCGCTCGCGCCCGTCGGCACCCTGCTCGCGGTCGTCGACCTGCGGACCCGGCTGCTGCCCAAGGTCGTGGTGGTCCCGGCGACCCTGGCCGCGCTCGCCTACGGACTGGTCGCCTGGCCACTCACGGGTGACGCCGATGCTCTCGTGCGAGGTCTGGTCGGGATGGCAGGAGCCTGGGCGTTCTTCGGAGTGCTCTGGTTCATCCGCTCTGCGGGCATGGGCTACGGCGACGTACGGCTCGCTGCCTGGCTGGGGTTCGTGCTCGGCTACCTCGGGTGGCCGGAGTACGCGCTCGGCCTCTACTCGGGGTTCCTGATCTTCGGGCTCCCGGGTCTCCTGCTCGCGATCGTGCGCTGGGACCGCAAGCTGCTCAAGAAGGCGTACCCCTTCGGCCCGTTCCTCCTGCTCGGCGCGCTGCTCGGCATCCTCTTCGGTGACCCACTCCTCGGCGATCTCGCCCTCAGGTGACCGCCGCGGCCGCGCACCCCGGGAATGAAAGGATGGGGCCATGCTGCGTTGGCTGACGGCCGGTGAGTCCCACGGCCCCTCCCTGGTCGCGATCCTGGAGGGGCTGCCGGCGCACGTCGAGATCACCACCGACGACATCGCGGCGTCCCTGGCCCGCCGGCGGCTCGGCTACGGCCGCGGCGCCCGGATGAAGTTCGAGCAGGACGAGGTGACGATCACCGGAGGCGTGCGGCACGGCCGCACCCAGGGTGGGCCCGTCGCGATCCAGATCGGCAACACCGAGTGGCCCAAGTGGGAGACGGTGATGTCGGCGGACCCGGTCGCCCCGGAGATCCTCGAGGGCCTGGCCCGCAACGAGGCGCTCACCCGCCCTCGTCCCGGCCACGCCGACCTGGTCGGCATGCAGAAGTACGACTTCGACGAGGCCCGGCCGATCCTCGAGCGTGCCTCCGCCCGCGAGACGGCCGCCCGGGTGGCGCTCGGCCGAGTGGCCAGCAACTTCCTCGAGCAGTCGGTCGGCGCCCGGCTCGTCGCGCACGTGATCGAGCTCGGCGGCGTGCGCGCCCCCGACGGACTCTGGCCCGGCCCGGACGACGTGGAGCGGCTGGACGCCGACGAGGTCAGATGCCTGGATCCGGGCGCGAGCGAGGCGATGGTCGCCGCGATCGACCAGGCCCACAAGGACGGCGACACCCTGGGTGGCGTGGTCGAGGTCGTGGTCCACGGCCTGCCGCCGGGCCTCGGGTCACACGTGCACTGGGACCGTCGGCTCGACGCCCGACTCGCGGGCGCACTGATGGGCATCCAGGCGATCAAGGGAGTCGAGGTAGGCGACGGCTTCGCGCTCGCGGCGACGCCGGGGTCGAAGGCCCACGACGAGATCGTGCCCACCGACGAGGGGATCCGGCGTACGTCGGGCCGCTCCGGCGGCACCGAGGGCGGGATGAGCACCGGCGAGATCCTGCGCGTCCGGGCGGCGATGAAGCCGATCGCCACCGTCCCGCGGGCGCTGCGCACGGTCGACGTCAGCACCGGCGAGGAGGCGGTCGCCCACCACCAGCGTTCCGACGTGTGTGCGGTTCCGGCTGCCGGCGTGGTCGCCGAAGCCATGGTGGCGCTGGTCCTCGCCGAGGCCGTGCTGGAGAAGTTCGGCGGCGACTCGGTGGGCGAGACCCGGCGGAACGCCGAGAGCTACCTCGACACGCTGCGCTTCAAATGACGCTCGTCGTGCTGGTCGGGCCGATGGGGGCCGGCAAGTCCACCGTGGCCGGGCTGCTCGCCGAGGCGTACGGCGTCACCGCGCGCGACACCGACGCGGATGTGGAGGCCGCCGAGGGCAGGTCGATCTCCGACATCTTCGTGGACTCCGGCGAGGCCCACTTCCGTGACCTGGAGCGCGCCGCGGTCGCCGAGGCGCTGGCCACGCACGATGGAGTGCTCGCGCTGGGTGGGGGAGCCGTGCTGGACCCCTCCACCCGCGAGCTGCTCGCGGACCACCGGGTGGTGTTCCTCCGGGTAGGTCTGTCCGAGGCCGTGAAGCGGGTCGGGCTCGGGATCGGCCGTCCGCTGCTGCTCGGCAACATCCGGTCCCGGATCAAGGCGCTGCTCGACGAGCGGACCCCGATCTACGCGTCCGTGGCGGACTTCTCCGTGGACACCGACGAGCGCTCCCCCCAGGATGTGGCGGACGAGATCCGGAAGGCGCTGGAGGGATGACCGAACACCCCACGACGTTCTGTGTTTCCCCCGCTACGCTCCTCCAACACACAACGCCGCGGGGACCCCGAAATGCTTGAGACAGTCCTGCACGTCGGCGGCGCATCGCCGTACGACGTGATCGTGGGGCGCGACCTCGCCCACCACCTGCCGGAGATGCTCGGGCCGGGAGTGGAGCGGGTCGCCGTGATCTGCCCGGACCGGATCGAGGATCTGATCGACGTCCTCGTCGAGCCGATCGCTGGCCTCGACGTGACGGTGCTCGCGGTCCCGGACGGCGAGGACGCCAAGCGGGCCGAGGTCGCCGAGGCGTGCTGGGAGGCCCTGGGCGAGGAGGGCTTCACCCGGTCCGACGTCGTGCTGACGGTGGGCGGAGGCGCCACTACGGATCTCGGCGGCTTCGTCGCCGCCACCTGGCTGCGCGGCGTTCGCGTCGTGCACGTGCCCACCACACTGCTGGCGATGGTGGATGCCGCTGTCGGCGGGAAGACCGGTATCAACACCGACGCCGGCAAGAACCTCGTCGGTGCCTTCCACGAGCCGGCTGGCGTGCTGTGCGACCTGGCGCTGCTCGAGACACTGCCGGACGACGAGCTGCGCGCCGGGCTGGGCGAGGTCGTGAAGTGCGGCTTCATCGCCGACCCGGAGATCCTGCGGCTGGTCGAGGAGACCGACCCCGGCGAGCTGACCCCGTCATCCCCAGTGCTGCGTGAGCTCGTCGAGCGGGCGATCCGGGTGAAGATCGACGTGGTGGTCGCGGACCTCAAGGAGACCGGTGGAAGCGACGGGCATCCCGGTCGCGAGGTGCTGAACTACGGCCACACGCTGGCGCACGCCATCGAGCGGGTCGAGGCCTACCAGATCAGGCACGGCGAGGCTGTGGCGATCGGCTGCGTGTACGTCGCAGAGCTCGCGCGCCGCGTCGGCGGGCTCTCCGACGAGGTCGCCGACCGGCACCGCTCGGCGTTCTCGCGTGTGGGCCTGCCGACGTCGTACTCCGGAGCGTCGTTCGATGACCTGCTCGACGCGATGAGGATCGACAAGAAGGCTCGGGGCAACCAGCTGCGCTTCGTCGTCCTGGACGATCTCGCGCGCCCGGTGGTGCTGGCCGGACCGTCGGAGGACGACCTCCGGGCGGCGTACGACGCGATCGGAGTGGACTCATGACGACCCCGAGCGGATCGGCGCACCGCAAGGTGCTCGTCCTGAACGGCCCCAACCTGCGCCGCCTCGGCCGCCGGCAGCCGGAGATCTACGGCACCACGACCTACGCCGAGCTGGCCCACCTGTGCGTCGACTGGGGCATTGCCCTCGGCCTCGAGGTCGAAGTGCGGCAGACCAACCACGAGGGCGAGCTGCTCGACTGGCTCAACGAGGCCGCTGACACGGTCACGCCCGTCGTGCTCAATGCTGCGGCGTGGACTCACTACTCCTACGCGATCTT
Source organism: uncultured Actinomycetota bacterium (assembly GCA_963809015.1). Lineage (GTDB taxonomy): Bacteria > Actinomycetota > Actinomycetes > Propionibacteriales > Nocardioidaceae > Nocardioides. The sequence continues at coordinate 426,950 of CAWEHX010000006.1, read as the reverse complement.
CGACGCCTGCGCGCAGCTCACCGCGCCTCTGGTCGAGCTGCACATCTCCGCCCCCAAGGACCGACCGGAGGAGTTCCGGCACACGTCGGTGGTCACCCCTCATGCCGACCGGGTGATCGAGGGTCAGGGCATCGAGGGCTACCGGATGGCCCTGGAGTTCGTCGCAGAGGGCTGACGGAACGCATCCGCCGGCCGACCCGTCGCTCGAGTAGGACAACTCGAGCGAACGTGGAGGCACGCGATGGACAAGAACGTGACGGTGAGCGTCAAGGGGCTGCTGGTGGCCGCGCTGGCGGCGCTGGCCCTGATGGTGGCCTACCTGCTGGGTGACGCGGGTGGCGCGGCCACGGCCGAGGCCGCTGAAGGGGTGCCGCCCGTGGACGAGCGGCGCAGCCTGACCATGACCGGCGTCGGTGAGTCCGGCGTGGTGCCCGACCAGGTCGCCTTCGACGTGTCCGTGCGGGTGACCCGCGACGAGCTCACGGAGGCTCTCGACGCAGCGAACGCCGAGCTGTCAGGGGTGCTGAAGGCCCTCGAGCAGCACGGAGTGCCCAAGGGTGACGTGGAGACGACAGGTCTGGACATGAACCCGGTCTACGAGTACCCGGACAACGCGCCGCCCGTGCTCACGGGCTACAAGGTCTCCGAGTCGGTGGCGGTCCTCGTGAAGGAGCTCGACAAGGCCGGCGACGCGGTCGCCGCTGTCGTCGCAGCAGGCGGCAACGAGGTGCGGGTCGACGACATCCGGCTCCGCATCGGCGATCCCGACAAGGCGCTCGCGGCAGCGCGGGAGAAGGCAGTGGAGCAGGCAGCGTCCAAGGCGGAGGAGTACGCCGCCGCCACGGGCCAGGAGCTCGGCCCCGTCATCCGCTTGGTCGAGGTGAACCCGGAGCAGGCGACGAGCCAGGTCCGGGACGGGCTCGCGCTGTATGACCTCGCACGGACCGCCGCCGAGGTGTCCGCCCTACCGATCCGGACCGGGCGCTCGGAGCTGAGCGTGGAGGTCGAGGTGATCTGGGAGCTCGCCGAGTAGCCGCACCGGTGGTTGAGGTGCGAGCGGCAGCGAGCCTCGAAACCACCCGCGAGGGCGCACGGTGGTTTCGAGGCTCGGCCGCGGGCGGCCTCCCACCTCAACCATCGTGCGGCTCCCGCCGAGTGGGCCCCGTGCGCCGTTCTCGTTAGACTCGGCGGCTGGCCCTCGCGGCCATCCCCGTCAACTCGACCGAAGGCTGAAGCGCGCGCATGGCAACGACGAACGACCTGAAGAACGGCATGGTGCTCAACCTGGACGGCCAGCTCTGGCAGGTCATCTGGTTCCAGCACCACAAGCCCGGCAAGGGCGGCGCGGTCGTGCGCACCAAGCTCAAGGCCGTCGAGTCCGGCAAGACCGTGGACAAGACGTTCAACGCGGACGTGAAGGTCGAGGTCGCCAGCGTCGACAAGCGCACCATGCAGTACCTCTACAACGACGGCACCTCCTACGTGTTCATGGACACGGTGAGCTACGAGCAGCTCGAGGTTCCGCCGGAGATCGTCGGCGACGCGAGCAACTTCCTGCTCGAGAACCAGGAGGCGATCATCGCCACCAACGAGGGCCGGGTGCTCTACATCGAGATGCCCGCCTCGGTCGAGCTCGAGATCACCTTCACCGAGCCGGGTGTCGCCGGCGACAGCGCGACCGGCCGCACCAAGCCTGCGACGCTGGAGACCGGGCACGAGATCCAGGTGCCGCTGTTCATCACCCAGGGCGAGAAGGTCAAGGTCGACACTCGCGACTCGTCCTACCTCGGCCGCGTCAAGGGCTGAGGTCGCCCTGATGGGCGCCAGGTCCAAGGCCCGCAAACGAGCGCTCGACGTGCTGTACGCCGCCGAGCTGCGCGGCGAGGGTGCGGTCGACGCGCTGGACCGGGCGATTGCCGACGGCGAGGGCCCGAGCAACGACTACACCGCGGTGCTGGTGCGGGGCGTGGTCGAGCACTCGGCGCGCATCGACGAGCTGCTGTCGACGTACTCGGAGGCCTGGACGCTCGACCGGATGCCGGCGATCGACCGCAACGTGCTCCGGCTCGGCGTCTACGAGCTGCTCTTCGCCCAGGACGTGCCCGACGGGGTGGCGGTCAGCGAGGCACTGGCGCTGGTCCGGGAGCTCTCCACCGACGAGTCCCCGCAGTTCGTCAACGGCGTGCTGGGCAACATCCAGAAGAACAAGTCCACGCTGGCCTGATCTGGGTACCTGTCGCCCTGTGGGGGAGGCAGAGGCGCTGGCGAGGCGCGCGCATCGGAGCGACTGGCTGGACCACGCGGCGCGGGTCGGACTGATCGCCTACGGCGTCGTGCACGTCGTCATCGGCTGGCTGGCGCTCCAGCTCGCCTTCGGCGACCGTTCAGGGTCGGCCTCGAGCAACGGTGCGGTGCGCGAGCTGGCCCAGGGATCGTTCGGCCTGGTCGTGGTGTGGTCGGTCGCGATCGGGATGGCGCTGCTGATGGTCTGGCGCCTCACCGAAGCAGCCTTCGGTCATCGTGACGAGGACGGCTTCACCCGGACCCGGCGCCGCCTGGTCTCCGCGGGCCGTGCCGTCGTCTACGGGTACATCGGGTGGTCGGCCGTCGCCGTCGCCACCGGTTCGGGTTCCTCTTCCGGCGGTACCGACTCGACGACCGCGAAGCTCCTGGACCAATCCGGTGGGCAGCTGCTCGTCGGCGCGGTCGGTGTGGTCATCGGGGTGATCGGGGTGTCCCTGGCACGACGGGCTTGGACGGACCGGTTCGCCAAGGAGATGGACAGCAAGGGCCTCAGCGGGACCAGCGGCACGGTCTACCTGTGGCTGGGCAGGGTCGGCTGCGTGGCCAAGGGGGTCGCGTTCGGGATCGTGGCCGGTCTGTTCTGCTACGCCGCGGCAACCCATGAGGCGAAGAAGTCCGGGGGCCTCGACCAGGCGCTGTCCGAGGTCCTGGACCAGCCGCTGGGCCCGTACCTGCTTGCCGCGATCGCGCTGGGCTTCGCCGCGTACGGATTGTTCTGCTTCGCGCAGGCACGCTACTTCGACCGTTGACGCCCTGAGGACTACGCCACGATCTCCTCGAGCGCGGCGATGGCCTGGTCGACGTGCTCGGGTGAGGTGGCGATGCTCGGGCCCAGCCGCAGGTACGACGTCTGGTACGGCGTCGCGCTGGCGACCACGTCCCGGGTGCGCAGCTCCTGGACGGCGTTCGCCGGCAGCATGCCGTCGACGTCGACGCAGACGATGCCGGCCGACACCTCCGGGTCGCTGGGGGTGATCACGGTCAGGCCGCTGATGCCGGCGAGACCGTCCTTCAGCTGGGTGGCCTGCTCGACGGTCCGGGCGACGACCCGGGACCGGCCGATGCTCGACTGGAACTCGAAGGCGTCCTTGGTGGCCCACACGTGCTCGAAGGCGTGGTAGCCGCCCGGCGTCAGTCGGTTGGGGCCGACCGGGCCGGTGAATGACGGGATGACCTCCCTGAGCGGCTCCCAGTCGGCCGCCCACAGGATGCCGGTGCCGCGCGGACCGAACAGCCACTTGTGCGTGCCTGTCGCCAGGAAGTCGCAGCCGAGATCCGGCAGGTCGACGTCGACGGCGGCGAACCCGTGCACGCCGTCGACGCACAGGATGATGTCGTCTCGCAGCTCCGCGGCGATCTCCTGGATCGGCACCCGCACCCCGGTGCTCGAGTGCACCCAGGTCAGTGCGACCACCTTGGTCTTCGGCGTGACCGCGTCGAGCACCCGCTTCGTCATGTCGTCGACGGTGGCCGCCGACGCGTCCTCGTACAGGTCGATCCGCCGCAGCTTCGCGCCCGTGCGCAGCCTCATCAGCCGCAGTGAGTCTCGGGTGGAGAAGAAGTCGTGGGTGGTGGTGAGCACTTCGTCGTCCTTGCCCAGCGACAGGCCGCCGTACATCAGGGCCAGGCCCATCGTGGTGCTGCCGGTGAGCGCGTACTGCGTGGAGTCGCCGCCGGCGAACGCGGCCGCGGCCGCACGCACCGCGTCGTCGTTCGCGGCGCCGACGAAGAGCGCGTCCTCGGTGTCACTGCCGAGATGGTTGGCGTGATCGGCGATCGCGGCGTTCAGCAGCCGGGTGTGCGGTGAGAGGACGAACGCGGCGAACTGGGCGAGCGTCGGGTCGAGCAGGAACTGCGCCCGGATCGAGTCCCAGTCCTGGGGATCCCAGGCGCGCGGGTCGACCGCGGACGACGTCGGCGCCGTCGGCTCGGAGGAGGGAGTGTCGCTGGAGCAGCCTGTGACGAGGGTGGCCCCACCGGCGATGCCGGCTCCGAGAAAGAGGCGTCGAGTAGGCGTGTGCATGGGCACATCGTGCGAGGCTGGACCGATGACGGCAAGCACCGAGGTTGATGTCGTGGTGATCGGACAGGGGCCGGGCGGCGAGCACGTGGCCGCACGTCTCGCGGAGGGCGGCCTCGAGGTGGTCGCGGTCGAGTACCGGCTGGTGGGTGGCGAGTGTCCCTACTACGGGTGCGTGCCCTCGAAGATGATGCTGGCCGCCGCCGAGTCGCTCGACGAGGCGCGTCGGGTCAACGGTCGCGCAGGCACGGCCGAGGTGCACCCCGACTGGACCCCGGTCGCAGACCGGATCCGCGACGAGGCCACCGACGACTGGGACGACACGGTCGCCGTCAAACGGCTCGAGGACGCGGGCGTCGTGTTCGCGCGCGGCAAGGGCCGGCTGGTGGGGGAGCGGCAGGTCGAGGTCGGTGGGACGACGTACGTCGCCCGGCGCGGCGTGGTGCTCAACCCGGGGACCGACCCCGCGGTGCCGCCGATCGAGGGCCTCGCTGACACGCCGTACTGGACCAACCGCGACGTCGTCCAGCTGAAGACCTTGCCTGGGTCGCTGATCGTGATCGGTGGCGGGGCGATCGGCGTGGAGCTCTCGCAGGCCCTGCATGCGTTCGGGGTCGACGTGACCATCCTGGAGGGAGCGCCACGGATCCTGCCCCCGGAGGAGCCCGAGGCCTCGGCTGCCCTCGAGAAGGCGCTGACCTCCTCCGGCATCCAGATCCGCACGGGAGTCTCCATCGGGTCCGTGTCCTACTCCGACGGCACCTTCTCCGTCGACCTGGGCGACGACACGGTCACCGGGGACAAGCTGCTAGTGGCGACCGGACGCAAGGCGCTGCTCGCGGACCTCGGCCTCGAGACGGTCGGCCTCGACCCGCAGGCGCGCAGCCTCGACACCGACGAGCGGATGCGAGTGGCCGACGGGCTGTGGGCGGTCGGTGACGTGACCGGCAAGGGCGCGTTCACCCACATGTCGATGTACCAGGCAGCGATCGCCGTCCGCGACATCCTCGACCAGGACGGTCCGCCGGCCGACTACCGGGCGGTGCCGCGGGTGACCTTCACCCATCCCGAGGTGGCGTCCGTCGGTCTCTCCGAGGCTCAGGCGAAGGAGCAGGGCCTCGATGTCCGCACCGGACTCGACGAGGGCCTGGGCGCGCGCGGCTGGATGGTCCAGCAGGGCGGTCTGATCAAGGTCGTGGCCGACCGGGACCGCGGCGTCCTCGTCGGTGCGTGCGTGGTCGGTCCGTCAGCGGGCGAGATCCTGTCCATGCTGGCGACCGCCGTGCACGCCGAGGTCCCGATCGCGACGCTGCGCTCGATGCCGTACGCCTACCCGACGCTCCACCGGGCGGTCGAGGCGGCCCTGGGACGGTTGGACCTCGCCTGAACTGGGCATGAGCCCTGACATAGGGTTTGGCGTGGCAAGGAGACGCCACTCGCACCGCTTCTCGGAGGTACGACGATGTCCCAGCAGGATCCCGTCCACGGCGACACCAGCGACCGGCTGTTCACCGCCGAGGACCTCGAGCGGTTCGCGCGCCAGCAGCTCGAAGAGTCCCGGGAGCCGACGGTCCCGGTGCGGGTGCAGGGCGACCCGCTGAGCGACCCGATCCCCGGCTTCCCGTCGTCCCCTCCGCCTTCGTCTCCGCCGCCCTCCGCGCCGCCGCAGCTGCCCCCGCCGCCCGAGGCACCACCGGAGGAGCCGCGGCGGTTCATGACCGCGACGGACTTCCTCGACCGCCGGGAGAGTGAGAAGGAGCTGGGCCCGGCCAACTGGGGCTGGCGGGGCCGGGTGCGGCGCTGGTCCGGTGGGCTGATAGAGCCCAACATGGGCCCGAAGGAAGAGGCGCACGAGACCGCACGGCACGCCATCCAGAAGGACTTCGACGGACCGCGCACGATCGCGTTCATCAACCCCAAGGGCGGAGCCGCCAAGACCACGGGGGTGCTGGCGGCCGGCTACACCTTCGGCACCGTGCGCGGTGGTGGCGTGGTCGCCTGGGACAACAACGAGACCCGCGGCACCCTCGGCATCCGCGGCACCCGCAGCTCGCACCGCAACACCACCCGGGAGCTGCTCGAGGACCTCGGACGCTTCAAGGACGTCTACCAGTCCCGGATCGGCGACTTGGGCGCGTTCGTCCGGTCGCAGGGTGACGCGCACTTCGACGTGCTCGCCTCCGACGAGCGGCCCGACGTGACCGGGATGATCCGGGCGACGGACTTCAAGGAGGTTCACCAGCTGCTCGAGCGCTTCTACCGGGTGATCCTCGTCGACACCGGCAACAACATGCGCGCCGAGAACTGGCTCGCCGCCGCCGAGGCCGCCGACCTGCTCGTGGTCACCAGCACGGTCCGCGAGGACACCGGCTACAGCGGCCTGTGGATGCTCGACGCGCTCCAGGACGCGGGCTACCACGACCTCAAGCGCAAGACCATCAGCGTGATCTCCGACCCGTCCGCCCAGGTCGACGAGAAGCTGGCCCGCGACCTCGAGCAGGTCTACGAGCAGCGCACCCGGGCCGTCTACCGGGTGCCCTACGACCCCGTGCTGGTCTCCGGCTCGGTGGTGCCCTATCCGCAGCTGTCCGAGGGCACCCGCTCCTCGTGGCTCCGGGCCTGCGCCGGGATGGCCGAGGCTCTCTAGGGCCTGCCCTAGTCCCGGGCCCGGAACGCTCCGGGCGAGGTCGCGGTCCATTTGTGGAAGGCGCGGGAGAAGCTGCTCGCGTCGGCGTATCCCAGTTGGTCGGCGATCTGCGCCACGGATCGCCGCGTGGTGTTCAGCAGCCGCATCGCCTCGGCCCGCCGGGTCGACTCGACGAGCTCGCGGAACGACGTGCCGTGCTCGCGGAGCTTGCGCTTGAACGTCCGGCCGGACAGGTGCAGCCGCTCGGCCACCGTCTCCAGGTCCGGGAACTCGTCCCGCGCGTCACGCAGCGCAGCGCGGACCTGGGCGACGAGGTCGCTGTCCAGGCCGAGCTCCTCCAGCTCGCGGCGGCACTGCTCCTCGACCATGGTGGCCGTGATCCGGTTGGCCGTCGCGAGCGGCTGGTCGAGGTCACTGGCCGGGAACCGGACCTGGTTGGCACCCATGTCGAACCGCGTCGCGGGCAGCCGGTGCCTGAAGCGTGCGTAGTACTCGGGCTCCGGGCCGTCGAACCACAGCTCCATGTCCTCGAGCCCCAGCTGCTCGTTGACGAACGGTGCCATCCGGGCGACCCCGACGAGGTACAGGTCGAGGAGGCACTGACGGATCTCGCCCACGGGCGCCGTGACGGCGATGTCGAGCACCCCGGTCTCGTCCTCGACCGACAGCGCCAAGCTGACCATCGGGAGCCGCATCGGCATGTAGCGCTCGCTCAGGTCGATCGCCTGGCGCACGGTCGCCGAGCTGATCAGCCCGTAGCCCATGATCCCGTGCGTCGTCAGGCTGCTCTGCAGCCCGATCTCGTAGCCGAAGGCGGGTTCGCCGCTCTTCTCCATCGCCAGGACGAGCAGGGCGCCGGCCTGCCACCCGGTGAGTCGCCCGTTGGGGTCGTCGAGGAGCTCGGGCGGAACCTCCGCTCCCGCGAGCAGCTCGTCACTCGCCACGTCGTGGGTGGCGGCCACGTCGAGGATCAGCTGGGCGTACCCGACCGGGACCGCCGGCCTGGCGAACTCGGCCAGCTTCATGCCGTCAGGATGCCACGACGACGCCGGCGCTGGCCCAAGCTGCCAACGACATCGGCCCGTCGCGTCATGGACCACCGCTCGGTGGCTGCCGAGGATGAGCGCATGACGGACCTACAAGCCCCCAGCCGGCGCACGCTGCTCAAGATGGCGGGCGGCGCAGCTGCCCTGTCCACGGTCGGAGTGGGACTGGGCGCCGCGCCCGCGCAGGCGGCAGGGAACGGGTTCGGACTCACGATCACCGACCAGGCGCTGAACGGGCGGCTGAACTACTTCCGCTTCGCCACCAACCAGATCGCCTGGCAGCCGGGCGTCAACGTGCTGCTTCCCGACGACTACTTCAGCACCAACTGGCGCAGGTACCCGGTGATGTACCTGCTGCACGGTGGGGTGCAGGACTTCCGGAAGTTCCACATGGAGGACGACATCATCGGCCTCACCGCGGGGCGCAAGCTGATCGTGGTGATGCCCGATGGCGGTCCGGCCGGCTGGTACTGCAACCCCGTCACGTCGTACGCCGGTCCCCACAACTGGGAGACCTTCCACATGAACCAGCTGATCCCGTGGATCGACGCCAACTTCCGGACCTACGCCGAGTACGACGGGCGCGCGGTGTCCGGGTTCTCGATGGGCGGCTTTGGCGCCCTGAAGTACACCGCGAAGTACTACGGCCACTTCGCCTCGGTCAGCTCCCACTCGGGACCGGCCAGCCTGCGCCGCGACGGCGGCCTGGTCGTGCACTGGGCCAACACGAGCTCGGCGTTCGCCGAGCTGAACGGCGGGACCGTCTACGGCGCGCCGGTCTGGAACGAGGGGCGGGTCAGCGCGGACAACCCGGTGCAGCGGATCGAGAGCTACCGCAACAAGCGGATCTTCCTGGTGTGCGGCCTGGACGGGGATGTCAACGAGACGCCTGTGCGGGACGGTCAGCGCGAGTTCCGGGCTCTCCTCGGGCAGGCGGGCATCCCGCACGAGTGGCACGAGCTGCCCGGCGCCCACTTCGTCCGCCGCGACATGCTGCAGCGCGACGTCGACGGCGTGGTCGCGAGGTTGCGCAAGGCCTGATTCGGCCCACACGAAGAACGAGTCGTCCGACTCGTGAGAAGTCGGAGCGTCGATTCGTGATCGGCCGTCGCGCGTCAGTATGGTGACGACCGACAGACATCCTTTAACGAACCGTCCCGTGAGGCGGAGAAGGAGGTCGAGCGCTTCGTGTGCGCCCAGCCTGCACCGGCAGATCTGCCGACGAACGGTCGAGTTGTCCTCGACGCCCGTGACATCCACCGGGCACTGACTCGGATCTCCCACGAGATCCTCGAACGCAACAAGGGCGCGGGCGACCTCGTGCTCCTGGGCATCCCCAGTCGCGGCGTACCTCTCGCCCGGCGGATAGCCGAGCGGATCTCCGCCGTGGAGGGCCTCGACGTCCCCGTCGGCTCGCTGGACACCACGATGTACCGCGACGACCTCCGGATGAAGCCCGCGCGGACGTTGCTGCCGACCGAGATCCCGCCCGGCGGCATCGACGGGAAGACCGTGGTGCTGGTCGACGACGTGCTGTTCTCCGGCCGCACCATCCGGGCCGCCCTGGACGCACTCACGGACGTCGGCCGGCCGAGCGGGGTGCGCCTGGCCGTCCTCGTCGACCGCGGACACCGGGAGCTGCCGATCCGCGCCGACTTCGTGGGCAAGAACCTCCCCACCTCGCTCGTCGAGCGCGTGAGCGTGCGGCTCGAGGAGACCGACGGGGTGGACGCCGTGTCCATCGACGAGACGACCGGGGGAGACCGCTCATGAAGCGCCATCTGCTGAGTGCGGCCGACCTGAGCCGCGACGACGCCGAGCAGGTCCTGGCCACGGCCGAGGAGATGCGCTCGCTCGCGGACCGGCCGATCAAGAAGCTGCCGGCCCTGCGCGGCCGCACCGTGGTGAACCTGTTCTTCGAGGACTCCACCCGCACCCGTATCTCGTTCGAGGCCGCCGCGAAGCGGCTCTCCGCCGACGTCATCAACTTCGCTGCGAAGGGCTCGAGCCTGTCGAAGGGGGAGAGCCTGAAGGACACCGCGCTCACCCTCGAGGCGATGGGCGCCGACGCGGTCGTCGTACGACACGGCGCCAGCGGCGCCCCGCATCGGCTCGCGCACTCCGGCTGGGTCCGGTCCAGCGTGGTCAACGCCGGTGACGGCACCCACGAGCACCCCACGCAGGCGCTGCTCGACGCGTTCACGATGTGGCGGCACCTCGGCTCGCTCGACGGGCGCCGGGTGGCGGTCGTCGGCGACGTGCTGCACAGCCGGGTGGCCCGCTCCAACGCGCTGCTCCTGCAGACCCTGGGCGCCGAGGTCACCCTGGTCGCCCCGCCCACGCTGTTCCCGGTCGGGGTCGACACCTGGGGTGTCGAGACGTCCTACGACCTCGACGGGGTGCTGCCCAAGGCCGACGTCGTGATGATGCTGCGGGTGCAGCAGGAGCGGATGAACGGCGGGTTCTTCCCGACCGCCCGCGAGTACTCCCGCCGCTACGGCCTGGACGCCCGCCGGATGAACACCCTGCAGGACCACGCGATCGTGATGCACCCCGGTCCGATGGTGCGCGGCATGGAGATCACCGCTGACGTCGCCGATTCCGACCGCTCCGTGATCGTCGAGCAGGTGACCAACGGGGTGGCCGTCAGGATGGCGGTCCTCTACCTGCTGCTGAGCGGATCCGAGTCCACCACGATCGAGGAGAACGACGAATGAGTGCCGGCTACCTGATCCGGAACGTGTCCGTCCTGGGAGCGGAGCCGGCCGACCTTCTGCTGAAGGACGGCGTCGTCCAAGAAACCTTCGTCGAGGCCAAGGCCGGGGTTGAGCAGGTCGACGGCACCGGGCTGATCGCACTGCCCGGTCTGGTCGACCTGCACACCCACCTCCGCGAGCCGGGCCGGGAGGATGCCGAGACCGTCGAGTCCGGCACCCGCGCCGCGGCGCTGGGCGGGTTCACCGCCGTGCACGCGATGGCCAACACCGAGCCGGTCGCCGATACCGCCGGCGTGGTCGAGCAGGTATGGCGGCTGGGCCGCGAGGCCGGCTACTGCGACGTCTACCCCGTCGGCGCGGTCACCGTCGGGCTGGCCGGCGAGCGACTGGCCGAGCTCGGGGCGATGGCCGACTCGGCGGCCCGGGTCCGGGTCTTCTCCGACGACGGCAAGTGCGTGAGCGACGCGGTGCTGATGCGCCGGGCGCTGGAGTACGTCAAGGCGTTCGACGGCGTGGTCGCACAGCACGCCCAGGAGCCCCGGCTGACCGAGAACGCGCAGATGAACGAGGGCGAGCTCTCGGGACGGCTCGGCCTGGCTGGCTGGCCGGCGGTTGCCGAGGAGGCGATCATCGCCCGCGATTGCCTGCTCGCCGCACACGTCGGGTCCCGACTGCATGTCTGCCACGTCTCGACCGCGGGTTCCGTCGAGATCGTGCGCGACGCGAAGCGCAAGGGCTGGAACGTCACCGCCGAGGCCTGCCCGCACCACCTGCTGCTCACCGACGAGCTCGCGGCGACGTACGACCCGATCTACAAGGTCAACCCGCCGCTGCGCTCGGCCGCCGACACCGAGGCGCTCCGGGCCGGGCTGGCCGACGGCACCATCGACATCGTGGCCACCGACCATGCGCCGCACCCGCACGAGGACAAGGACTGCGAGTGGGCGGCCGCCGCGTTCGGGATGCTCGGTCTGGAGACCGCGCTCTCGATCGTCCAGGCGACCATGGTCGACCCGGGCCTGCTCGACTGGGCCGGCGTCGCCGAGCGGATGTCCTACGCGCCGGCGCGGATCGGCCGTGTGGCCGAGCACGGCCTGCCGATCGAGGACGGGGCTCCGGCCAACGTGGTCCTCTACGACCCCGCCGCCCGCCGCACGATCGAGGCCTCGGAGTCGGCCTCGCTCTCGCGGAACACGCCGTACGCCGGCATGGAGCTGCCCGGGAGAGTCGTCGCCACGTTCCTGCGCGGCAAGGCCACCGTGCTGGACGGGAAGCTCCAGTGAGCGCGCCCAAGACCGTGGTCCTCACCGGGGCCACCGCCGGGATCGGGCTGGAGTCGGCGCAGCAGATCGCGGCCGAGGGTCACCGGATGGTGCTCGTGGGCCGCAGCGCGGAGAAGCTGGAGCGGGCCGCCGAGGCGGTCCGCGCCGCCGGGGCGTCTGACGTCGAGACCGTGGTCGCCGACTTCGAGTCGTTCGACAGCATCCGCGACGCCGCCGCCGAGATCCGGCGGCTGTGCCCGCACATCGACGTGCTCGTCAACAACGCCGGCACGGTCTACGCCTCGCGCACTGTGACCGGTGACGGACAGGAGGCGACGTTCCAGGTCAACCACTTGTCCGGCTTCCTGCTCACTGAGGAGCTCAAGGACGTCCTGGTCGCCAGTGCGCCCTCGCGGATCGTGAACACCGCGTCGACCGTCCACTACTCGGGGACCATGAACTTCGACGACCTGGGCTTCGAGAGCGGTTACCAGATCATGCGGGCCTACAGCCGCTCGAAGCTGGCCAACGTGCTCTACACCCGGAGCCTCGCCGCCGAGCTGGCCGGCACCGGCGTCACCGTGAACGCACTGCACCCGGGCGCGGTCGCGACCGACCTGTGGGGCGGGGCTCCGTGGTTCGCGAAGCCGGTACTGGCGATCGCGAAGCGCTTCATGCGCAGCCCGGCCGACGGCGGTGCCAACATCACCTACCTCGCGATCGACGCCGAGGTCGAGGGCAGGACCGGCGGCTACTACGACTCCGACAAGCTGAAAGGGCCCTCGGAGCTGGCCCAGGACGACGCGGTGGCGGCCAAGCTGCGCGAGGTCAGCGCGTCCCTGGTGGGGGTGGCATGACGCCGGCAGTTCTGGTCCTGGAGGACGGACGCACCTTCCACGGCGAGGCCTACGGAGCCGTCGGCGAGACGTTCGGCGAGGCCGTCTTCAACACCGGCATGACCGGCTACCAGGAGACGCTGACCGACCCGTCGTACCACCGGCAGGTCGTGGTGATGACGGCTCCGCACATCGGCAACACCGGGGTCAACGACGAAGACCCCGAGAGCAGCCGGATCTGGGTCGCCGGGTACGTCGTCCGCGACCCTGCCCGCCGGACGAGCAGCTGGCGCTCGCGCCGGTCGCTCGACGACGAGCTGCGCGACCAGGGCGTCGTCGGCATCTCCGGCATCGACACCCGGGCGCTCACCCGGCACCTGCGCGAGCGGGGCGCGATGCGGGTCGGCATCTCCTCTGCCGGCGTCGAGCCCGGCGAGCTGCTCGAGAGGGTGCTGGCGTCCGCGCCGATGCAGGGGGCCGAGCTGGCGGGCGAGGTCTCCACCGACAAGGCATACGTGATCCCGGCCCAGGGCGAGCGCCGGTTCACGGTGGCCGCGCTGGACCTCGGCATCAAGTCGATGACGCCGTTCCGGATGGCCGAACGCGGCATCGAGGTGCACGTGCTGCCCGCGACCGCGACCCTCGACGAGGTGCTGGCCGTCGGCCCGGACGGGCTCTTCTACTCCAACGGCCCGGGTGACCCGGCCGCGACGACCGACCAGATCGAGCTGCTGCAAGGCGCCCTGGAGCGCGGGCTGCCCTACTTCGGCATCTGCTTCGGCAACCAGCTGTTCGGACGGGCGCTCGGGTTCGGCACCTACAAGCTCAAGTACGGCCACCGCGGCATCAACCAGCCGGTGATGGACCGCACCACGCGCAAGGTCGAGGTGACCGCGCACAACCACGGGTTCGCCGTGCAATGGCCAGACGGAGTGCCGCTGGACGATTCCGTCCCTACGCCGTACGGCATCGCCACGGTGAGCCACGTCTGCCTCAACGACGACGTGGTGGAGGGTCTCGAGCTCCGCGACGACGCCGGCCGGCTCAAGGCGTTCTCGGTGCAGTACCACCCGGAGGCGGCCGCCGGGCCGCACGACGCGGCGTACCTCTTCGACCGGTTCGTGGACCTGATGGTTTCGAGGCTCGCTTCGCTCGCACCTCAACCCAAGGGGGACCAAAGTGCCCAGGCGTGAGGACATCAAGAGCGTCCTGGTGATCGGGTCCGGCCCGATCGTCATCGGCCAGGCCTGCGAGTTCGACTACTCCGGCACCCAGGCTTGCCGGGTCCTCAAGGAGGAGGGCCTGCGGGTCGTCCTGGTCAACTCCAACCCGGCGACGATCATGACCGACCCCGAGTTCGCCGACGCGACCTACGTCGAGCCGATCACCCCCGAGTTCGTCGAGAAGGTCATCGCCAAGGAGCGCCCCGACGCGCTGCTGGCGACCCTGGGCGGGCAGACGGCGCTGAACACGGCGATGAGCCTGGCCGAGGCCGGCGTCCTGGAGAAGTACGGCGTGGAGCTCATCGGCGCCTCCATCGAGGCGATCGAGAAGGGCGAGAACCGCGAGTCGTTCAAACGGGTCGTGGAGTCGCTGCCTGCCGAGTGGGGCGCCGAGGTGGCCAAGTCGGTCATCTGCCACACCATGGCGGAGTGCGTGGCCGCCGCCGAGGAGCTCGGCTATCCGATCGTGGTCCGGCCGAGCTTCACGATGGGCGGAGCCGGTTCCGGACTGGCCTACGACGAGGCGGACCTGCACCGGATCGCCGGCGCGGGCCTCGACGCCAGCCCGACCACCGAGGTCCTCATGGAGGAGTCGATCCTCGGCTGGAAGGAGTACGAGCTCGAGGTCATGCGTGACACCGCTGACAACGTGGTGATCGTCTGCTCCATCGAGAACGTGGACCCCATGGGTGTGCACACCGGCGACTCGATCACGGTGGCCCCGGCGATGACGCTCACCGACCGCGAGTACCAGCGGCTGCGCAACATCTCGATCGGCGTGATCCGCGAGGTCGGCGTCGACACCGGTGGCTGCAACATCCAGTTCGCGGTCGACCCCACTGACGGCCGGATCGTGGTGATCGAGATGAACCCGCGGGTCTCCCGGTCCAGCGCGCTGGCCTCGAAGGCCACCGGCTTTCCGATCGCCAAGATCGCGGCCAAGGTCGCGATCGGCTACACGCTCGACGAGATCCCGAACGACATCACCCGGGAGACCCCGGCCAGTTTCGAGCCGACCCTCGACTACGTCGTGGTGAAGGTGCCGCGGTTCGCGTTCGAGAAGTTCCCCGGCGCCGACCCGACGCTGACCACGCACATGAAGTCGGTGGGCGAGGCGATGGCGATCGGCCGCAACTTCACCGAGGCGCTGCAGAAGGCGCTGCGCTCGCTGGAGTCCAAGGACGCCGTCTTCGACTGGCACCAGGAGTGGGTCGAGCTCGACAAGGACCGGCTGCTCGAGGAGATCAGCACCCCGCACGACGGCCGGCTGCGCCAGGTCATGGACGCGCTGCGCGCCGGTGCGACGCCGGACGAGGTGTTCGAGGCCACCCGGATCGACCCGTGGTTCATCGACCAGCTGCTGCTGATCAACGAGATCGCCACGGAGGTCACCGCCGCGCCCGAGCTGACCCCCGAGCTGCTGCGCACCGCCAAGCGGCACGGCTTCTCCGACGCCCAGATCGGCAAGATCCGTGGGATGACCGCCGACGTGGTGCGCGGCGTCCGGCACGCGCTCGGGCTGCGGCCGGTCTACAAGACCGTCGACACCTGTGCGGCCGAGTTCGCCGCGGCCACGCCGTACCACTACTCGTCGTACGACGAGGAGACCGAGGTGGCGCCCCGGGAGCGGCCCGCGGTGATCATCCTGGGCAGCGGTCCGAACCGGATCGGGCAGGGCATCGAGTTCGACTACTCCTGCGTGCACGCGTCGCTGGCGCTCAGCGAGGCCGGCTACGAGACCGTGATGGTCAACTGCAACCCCGAGACCGTGTCGACCGACTACGACACGTCCGACCGCCTCTACTTCGAGCCGCTCACGCTCGAGGACGTGCTCGAGGTCGTGCATGCCGAGGAGCAGGCCGGACCCGTGGCCGGGGTCATCTGCCAGCTCGGCGGCCAGACGCCGCTCGGGCTCGCGCAGGGGCTCAAGGACAACGGCGTGACCGTGGTCGGCACCTCGCCCGAGGCGATCCACCTCGCCGAGGAGCGCGGTGCCTTCGGCCGGGTCCTGCACCAGGCCGGGCTGCCGGCGCCCAAGCACGGCACCGCGAGCAGCTTCGACGACGCCCGCGAGATCGCTGAGGAGATCGGCTACCCCGTGCTCGTCCGCCCGTCGTACGTGCTGGGCGGGCGCGGCATGGAGATCGTCTACGACGAGGGCTCTCTGCGCGGCTACATCGAGCGCGCGACCGAGATCAGTCCGGCGCACCCCGTACTGGTCGACCGGTTCATCGACGACGCGGTCGAGATCGACGTCGACGCGCTGTACGACGGCGAGGAGCTTTTCCTCGGCGGCGTGATGGAGCACATCGAGGAGGCCGGCATCCACTCCGGTGACTCCTCGTGCGCGCTGCCGCCGATCACCCTCGGTGCCGCCGAGATCCTCCGGATCCGCGAGGCCACCGAGGCCATCGCGAGGGGGGTCGGGGTGCGGGGTCTGCTCAACATCCAGTTCGCGCTCGGGTCCGACGTGCTCTACGTGCTCGAGGCCAACCCACGGGCCAGCCGCACGGTGCCGTTCGTCTCCAAGGCGACCGCCACCCCGCTGGCCAAGGCCGCGGCCCGGCTGATGATGGGGGAGACGGTCAAGGAGCTCCGGGAGGCCGGCGTACTGCCCGAGACGGGCGACGGCGGCACCCTGCCTCCGGACCAGCCGATCGCGGTCAAGGAGGCGGTGATGCCGTTCAACCGGTTCCGGGCTCCGGACGGCAGCAACGTCGACACCGTGCTCGGCCCCGAGATGAAGTCGACCGGTGAGGTGATGGGACTCGACGCCGACTTCGGCACCGCGTTCGCGAAGGCCCAGGCGGGCGCGTTCGGCTCACTGCCGACGAGCGGCCGCGTCTTCGTGAGCGTCGCCAACCGCGACAAGCGGCACATGATCTTCCCGATCAAGGTGCTGTCCGACCAGGGCTTCGAGATCCTCGCGACGCAGGGGACCGCCGAGGTGCTGCGGCGCAACGGCATCGACGCGACCGTGGTGCGCAAACATCACGAGGGCCAGGGTCCGGAGGGGCAGCAGACGACGGTCGAGCTGATCCTCGGTGGCGAGATCCAGCTCGTCGTCAACACGCCGTACGGCGACACCAGCGGCGGGTCCGCGCGCCTCGACGGCTACGAGATCCGGACCGCCGCGATCCGCGCCAACATCCCGTGCGTCACCACCATCCAGGGTCTGGGCGCGGCGGTGCAGGGGATCGAGGCGCTGAAGCGCGGCGACATCGGCGTGCGCTCGCTGCAGGACTGGGCGCGACCGTCCGGTGGTTGAGGTGCGAGCGCAGCGAGCCTCGAAACCCCGGACGCCATATCGACTGCTCTTCGACCACGGCTTCCGGCGAATGGACGCCGAGAAGGCTCATCACCTGGGCTTCCGGGCCATCCGTGGAGCCCGGCCGGTGCTCGCACGACGGTCGACGCCGGGGGAGCCGGTCGAGGCGATGGGTCTGCTCTTCCCCAACGTCCTCGGCCTGGCCGCCGGCTTCGACAAGAACGCGATCGGCATCGACGCGATGGCGGCGCTCGGCTTCGGACACGTCGAGATCGGCACCGTCACCGGAGAGCCCCAGCCCGGCAACTCCAAGCCGCGGCTGTTCCGCCTGCCCGCCGACCGGGCCGTGGTCAACCGGATGGGCTTCAACAACGACGGCGCCGAGGCGGTGGCCGCGCGGCTGGCTGCTCGTGGCCGGCGGAGCCGTCCGGTGCTGGGCGTCAACATCGGCAAGAGCAAGGTGGTTCCCGAGGACGAGGCGGTGCGCGACTACGAGAAGTCCGCGCTCCTGCTGGCGCCGCACGCCGACTACCTCGTGGTCAATGTCAGCTCGCCCAACACACCTGGCCTGCGGGACCTGCAAGCCGTCGAGAAGCTCGAACCGATCCTGACCGCGGTGCGGAAGGTCGCGGCCGGCGTGCCGTTGCTGGTCAAGATCGCCCCCGACCTGGCCGACAAGGACGTCCTCGAGGTCGCCGACCTGGCCGTCGCGATCGGCCTGGACGGCATGATCGCGACCAACACCACGATCTCCCGGGACGGTCTGGCCACCGACGCCGCGACCGTCGAGGAGCTCGGCGCCGGCGGGCTGTCGGGTCGTCCGCTGACCGGGCGCGCCGACGCGGTGATGCGGTTGCTGCGCGAGCGGGTCGGCCCGTCGATGACGTTGATCGGCGTCGGCGGAATCACCAATGTCGAGGACGCCCGGGCTCGGCTCGACGCCGGCGCCACGCTGCTCCAGGGCTACACCGCGTTCATCTACGAGGGGCCGCTCTGGCCCCGCCGGATCATCAAGGGAGTGAGCTCATGACGTTCGGTGCGCGGCTGCACGCCGCCATGGCCGACCGCGGCCCGTTCTGCGTCGGCGTCGATCCGCACGCCCAGCTGCTGCTCGACTGGGGCCTCGAGGACGACGTCGCCGGGCTGGAGTCGTTCGCGCTGACCGTGGTGGAGGCGGTGGCGCCGTACGTCTCGATCCTGAAGCCGCAGTCGGCGTTCTTCGAGAGGTTCGGCAGCGGCGGCATCGCAGTGCTGGAGCGGGTGATCCTCGAGAGCCGAGCCGCCGGCGCGCTGGTGCTGCTGGACGTCAAGCGGGGCGACATCGGCTCGACCTCCCAGGCGTACGCCGACGCCTATCTCGACCAGTCCTCCCCGCTCGCCGTCGACGCCATCACCGCCAGCCCGTTCCTGGGCTTCGGCTCGATCACCCCGATGATCGACACCGCGCGCAAGCACGATGCGGGGGTCTTCGTGCTGGCCCTCACCTCCAACAAGGAGGGCCCCGAGGTGCAGGCCGCCACCACCGACGGCACCACCGTCGGCGGCCGGATGCTCGAGCACCTCCGCGAGCTCAACGCGGGTGCGGTGCCGCTCGGCTCCTTCGGCGCGGTCGTCGGGGCCACCATCCCGGACACCGAGCTCGACCTCGACTTCAACGGACCGGTCCTGGCACCCGGATACGGCGCCCAGGGCGGCACCACGGCGGACATCACCCGGATCTTCGGGTCGGCGACCAGGAACGTGCTGCCCAGCTCCTCTCGCGAGGTGCTGCGGCTGGGGCCGGACCAGGGCGCGATGCGTGACTCGGTCGCCCGTGCCAACGACGAGCTGCGGGGCCTGTCCGGGTGAGGCGGGTCGTCGTACGACTGGCGGTGCTCGCGGCCGTGGCGACGCTCGTCGTCGGCTGCGGTGAGGACGACGATCCGTTCGAGGCCTACTGCAAGGAGGTCAAGGCGCAGCGCGAATCTCTGTCCGAGGACCTGGCGGGTGGGACCGCCACCTCGCTGATCGAGGCGCTGCCCGAGCTCGAGCGGCTGCAGGACAAGTCACCCGACGACCTCGAGGACGAGTGGGCCACGGTCACGTCCCGGATCGGTGACTTGGTCGAGGCCCTCGAGGACGCGGGCGTCGACCCCGCGACGTACGACCGACGCAAACCGCCCGCCGGCCTGACCGACGACGAGAAGGCTGCGATCGATGCGGCCGCACAGGCCTTGGCGACCAACGAGATGAAGGCCGCCCTCGACGGAGTCGAGCAACAGGCCCGCGATGTCTGCAAGACGCCCATGACCCTGTAGGTATCGACTAGAACTTGTTCCATTCCGGCAATTGCCGCTGCCCCGGAGTTCTGACTAGATTGGCCCCGGCGGTTGCCCCCACCGCTTCTCATCACCTCTCGCTTTCGAAGGATCTGCACACGTGGCTCTGCCCCCGCTGACACCCGAACAGCGACAGGCCGCTCTCGAGAAGGCCGCCGCCTCCCGACGCGAGCGGGCCGAGATCAAGAACCGGCTCAAGAACTCCGGCGCGTCCATCGTCGACGTGCTGCGCGAGGGCGCGACCAACGAGGTCATCGGCAAGATGCGGGTCGTCGACCTGCTGCAGTCGATGCCCGGCCTCGGCAAGGTCCGCGCCCGTCAGGTGATGGAGCGGCTCCGGATCGCCGAGTCACGTCGAGTGCGTGGCCTGGGTATCAAGCAGGTCGCCGCGCTCGAGCGCGAGTTCGGCGAGTGACCTCGGAGAGCACGCCTAGTCGCCTCGTCGTGCTCGCCGGTCCCACCGCGGTTGGCAAGGGCACCGTCGCGGCCGCCGTACGAGAGCGGCATCCCGATGTCTGGATCTCTGTCTCAGCGACGACCAGGTCACCGCGGCCCGACGAGGTCCACGGCGTCCACTACCTGTTCGTTTCCGATGCGGAGTTCGACCGGATGGTCGAGGACGACGAGCTCCTCGAGTGGGCTGTGGTGCACAAGGCCGCTCGCTACGGCACCCCGCGGAAGCCCGTGGAGGAGGCGCTGGCTGCCGGCCGGCCCGCGATGCTAGAGATCGACCTCCAAGGCGCTCGCCTGGTGCGCGACTCGATGCCCGAGGCGCTGTTCGTGTTCCTCAAGCCGCCGAGCTGGGAGGAACTCGTACGCCGGCTGGTCGGGAGGGGCACCGAGACCGAGGAGGAGCGGGCCCGCAGGCTCGACACCGCCCGCGAGGAGATGGCCGCCGAGAACGAGTTCGACGAGACGATCGTCAACCATGAAGTTCACGATGCGGCCGACCAGTTGGTAACCTTGATGATGCTCGGTCAGGCGCAGCCCGGCTCGTCCGCCCCTGATCGCCCCTGACCCCCTGATCCACTACAGCAAGGCAACCGACATGTCTGCGCCCAACATCGCCGCCGAGGGTGTCACCAACCCTCCCATCGACGACCTGCTCACCAAGACCGACAGCAAGTACAAGCTGGTCCTCTACAGCGCCAAGCGTGCCCGCCAGATCAACGCCTACTACTCCCAGCTGGGCGAGGGCCTGCTCGAGTACGTCGGCCCGCTCGTCGACACGCACGTGCAGGAGAAGCCGCTGTCGATCGCGCTCCGCGAGATCAACGACGACCTGCTGACCTGTGAGGACGTCGACCCTGCCGAGCTGGCCGCCGAGGAAGCTGCCGCCAAGCAGGCCGCACTCGACGCGCGCTCCACCAACTCGGAGTAGTTCTCTGACCAGGGTCGTTCTCGGGGTCTCCGGCGGCATCGCGGCGTACAAAGCCTGCGAGCTGCTGAGGCTGTTCACCGAGTCCGGCCATGACGTGACCGTGGTGCCGACCGAGTCGGCGCTGAAGTTCGTCGGCGCCGCCACCTGGTCGGCGCTCTCCGGCAAACCCGTCGACACCGACGTGTGGACCAACGTCCACGAGGTGCCGCACGTGCGCATCGGCCAGCAGGCCGACCTGGTCGTCGTGGCGCCGAGCACCGCCAACCTGCTGGCGAAGGCAGCCCACGGGCTGGCCGACGACCTGCTCACCAACACGCTCCTGACTGCTCGGTGCCCTCTGGTGTTCGCCCCCGCGATGCACACCGAGATGTGGGAGCACGCCGCGACTCAGGCCAACGTCGCCACGCTGCGCGAGCGCGGCGCCCTGGTCATCGAGCCGGCCGAGGGCCGGCTGACCGGTGCCGACACGGGCAAGGGACGGCTGCCCGAGCCCGCCGAGATCTTCGAGGTGTGCCTCGACGTGCTCGCCCGGGGCATCGCCACTGCCGACCTCACCGGCCGGCACGTGGTGGTCTCCGCCGGTGGCACCCGCGAGTACCTCGACCCGGTCCGGTTCCTCGGCAACAGGTCGTCGGGGCTGCAGGGCTACGCCCTGGCCCGGGCCGCCGTGGCCCGCGGCGCCGAGGTCACCCTGGTCGCCGCCAACGTGAGCCTGCCGGACCCCGCTGGGGTGAAGGTGGTGCGGGTCGAGACCACCGCCCAGATGCACCACGAGGTGGTTGCCGCTGCAGCGACCGCGGACGCGGTGGTGATGGCCGCGGCCCCCGCCGACTTCCGCAGCGCCGACGTCTCCGAGGCCAAGATCAAGAAGTCCGACGACGGGTCCGCCCCGACTCTCTCGCTGGTCCAGAACGCCGACATCCTGCACGAGATCTCCACCCAGCGAGCACGTCCCGAGTCGGTGATCGTCGGGTTCGCCGCCGAAACGGGCGACTCCTCGGGCTCGGTCATCGACCTCGCCCGGGCCAAGCTCGACCGCAAGGGCTGCGACCTTCTCGTGGTCAACGACGTCAGCGGGGGAGCAGTGTTCGGGAGCCCGGACAACGAAGCGGTGATCCTCGGCGCTGATGGAGCCTCCGTCGAGGTGCCGCGCGGTTCGAAGACGGCTCTGGCGCACGTGATCTGGGACCAGGTCGTGCGTCGTATTCAGACGTGACCGCAGGCGAGTTGATTCGTTTCCTGAGATGACCATCTTGCATGCTGGTCGCCACTTATCCTGAGTCATCCTGACGAGAACGACCCTGTCTGAGCGGAGTAAGCACTGTGGCTGGACGCCTTTTCACCTCGGAGTCTGTGACCGAGGGTCACCCGGACAAGATCGCGGACGCGATCAGCGACACCGTCCTGGACGCCTTGATCGCCGACGACCCCACCAGCCGGGTGGCCTGCGAGACGCTGCTCACCACGGGACTCGTCGTGGTCGCCGGTGAGGTCACGACCAAGAGCTACGCGCCGATCGCGGCGCTGGTCCGCCAGAAGATCGTCGAGATCGGCTACGACGACGGCGAGAAGGGCTTCGACGGCCGCGGCTGCGGAGTGCAGATCGCCATCGGCCAGCAGTCCCCGGACATCGCGCAGGGTGTCGACAAGGGCCACGAGGCCCGGGTCGGCGACTCCACCGACGAGCTCGACTGGCAGGGCGCGGGCGACCAGGGCCTGATGTTCGGTTACGCCTGCGACGACACCCCCGAGCTGATGCCGCTGCCGATCATGCTCGCCCACCGGCTCGCCGAGCGGCTCACCGCGGTACGCAAGGACGGCACGCTGCCCTACCTGCGTCCTGACGGGAAGACCCAGGTCACCATCGAGTACGACGCCGAGGACCGCCCGGTCCGAATCGACACCGTCGTCCTGTCCAGCCAGCACTCCGCCGACGTCACGCTCGAGACGCTCGAGGCGGACGTGAAGAAGCACGTCATCGACCCGATCCTGGCGAACTCGC
This sequence comes from uncultured Actinomycetota bacterium, assembly GCA_963809015.1. GTDB lineage: Bacteria > Actinomycetota > Actinomycetes > Propionibacteriales > Nocardioidaceae > Nocardioides. The sequence continues at coordinate 403,926 of CAWEHX010000006.1, read as the reverse complement.
CGATCCCCTCCGAGGGCTACAAGCTGCTGGTCAACCCGACCGGCATCTTCGTGGTCGGCGGCCCGATGGGCGACGCCGGCCTGACCGGCCGCAAGATCATCGTCGACACCTACGGCGGCATGGCTCGCCACGGTGGCGGTGCCTTCTCCGGCAAGGACCCGTCGAAGGTGGACCGCTCGGCGGCCTACGCGATGCGCTGGGTGGCCAAGAACGTGGTTGCCGCCGGCCTGGCCCGTCGGTGCGAGGCGCAGGTCGCCTACGCGATCGGCAAGGCGCACCCGGTCGGTGTCTTCATCCAGACCTTCGGCACCGGCGTGGTCGCGGACGAGAAGATCCAGGAAGCCGTGCTCGAGGTCTTCGACCTGCGCCCGGCCGCGATCGTGCGTGACCTCGACCTGCTCCGCCCGATCTACGCCAAGACCTCGGCCTACGGCCACTTCGGCCGCGAGCTCCCTGAGTTCACCTGGGAGCGGACCGACCGCGCGGAGGCGCTGAAGGCCGCTGCCGGCATCTGACCCGTCGTGAAAACGCTGACCCGTCACGAACTTCGTGACGGGTCAGCACTTTTCTGACGGGTCAGCGGTCGCGGGTGGTCGCTGGTAGACATCACGCCATGACCGGAGCCGGGGAGCAGCAGGACCTGTTGCCCGGTCTGCGCGCGTCGGTGGCCGACTCGCGGCAGAAGGCGAAGGCGACCCGCGCCAAGAAGGCCGCCGAGGCCGAGCCCGCCAAGGAGCAGCCGGTGGCCCGGGTGCTGGTCGACGTGCCCCTGGCCCACCTGGACCGACCGTTCGACTACCTGGTGCCCGCCTCGTGGGCGCGCGACGCGCAGCCGGGCGTGCGGGTCAAGGTGCGCTTCGCCGGCCAGGACGTCGACGGCTACCTCGTCGCCCGCGTCGACGACTCCGAGCACGCGGGCCGGCTCACCCCGCTGCGCCGAGTCGTGAGCGCGGAGCGGGTGCTCAGCCCGGTGATCGCCGACCTGGCCGAGGACCTCGCCCAGCGGTACGCCGGGGTGCGCTCCGACGTGCTGCGGCTAGCGGTGCCGCCGCGGCATGCGGCGACCGAGAAGCAGCCGTCGGAACCGGCGCCGGACACGCTGTTGTGGGACGCCGAGGCCGCGGCCGCTGCCTGGTCGCACCACGGTCACGCGGCGACGTACCTCCAGCACCTGCGGGACGGCGGCGCGCCACGCGCCGTGTGGGGAGCCGCGCCCGGCGACGACTGGTCCACGCTGCTGGCGCAGGCGGCAGGAGCCGCGGCGGCGGGCGGCCGCGGCGCGTTGATCTGCGTACCCGACGTCAAGGACGCCGCCCGGGTGGATGCCGCGCTGACGGTAGTGCTCGGGCCGGGCCACCACGTGGTGCTCACCAGCGAAGGCGGGCCGGCGGCCCGCTACCGCGACTTCCTCGCGGTCGCCCGAGGCGCGCGGCGCATCGTCGTCGGCACTCGCAGCGCCGCGTTCGCACCCGTGCACGACCTCGGGCTGGTGGCGATCTGGGACGACGGCGACGACCTCTTCTCCGAGCCGCGGGCACCGTACCCACACACCCGGGAGACCCTGCTGATGCGCGCCGAGCGCGAGCAGGCGGCGGTCCTCGTCGGCGGCTTCGCGCGCAGCGTGGAGGGCGAGTACCTCCTCCGCACCGGCTGGGCGCAGGAGATCGCCGCGTCCCGTGAGCTGCTGCGGAGCCGGGTCACGGTCGCGGTGAGCGGAGCCACGGAGCGGGCCCAGCAGCGGGACCCGCATCCGTCACGGATCCCGCGTGAGGTGCACGACGCACTCCAGGCCGGACTCAAGGACGGGCCGGTGCTCGTGCAGACACCGCGGGCCGGCTATGCCCTCGCGCTCGCCTGCGACCGGTGCCGCACGCCCGCGAGGTGTCAGACCTGCGCAGGACCGTTGGCTCTCACCGGCCCGACCACCCCACCCGCCTGCCGCTGGTGCGCGACCATCGCAGATCCGTGGGCGTGCCCGGAGTGCGGCGGGCGCGGGCTGCGGGCTCCCGTGCTCGGTGACGAGCGGACCGGCGAGGAGCTCGGGCGTGCCTTCCCCCAGATCCGGGTCTGGACCTCGGCGCGCGACCGGATCATCACCGATGTCGACGGCCATCCATCGATCGTGGTGGCGACGCCGGGGGCCGAGCCGGTCGCCGAGGGCGGCTACACCGCGGTAGTGCTGCTGGACACCTGGATGCTGCTGGCCCGGGCCGACCTCCGTGCGGGCGAGGAGGCGCTGCGCCGCTGGAGCAACGCGGTCGGCCTGGTCCGTCCCGGCGGCACCGCGCTCGCGGTCGGCGACCCGGCCGAGCCGGCGCTTCAGGCGCTGGTCCGCTGGGACCACCCGGGTTTCGCGGCCCGCGAGATCGCGGACCGTCAGGAGGCGCATCTGCCGCCCGCATCGCGGCTGGCCACCATCACCGGCGAGCCAGGAGCGGTGGACGACGCGGTCACCCTGCTGCAGCTGCCGGAGGCGGCCGAGGTGCTCGGCCCGGTCCGGATGGACGACGAGGAGCGGGTGGTGGTCCGGGTGCCGCGGGCCCAGGGCGGCGGACTCTCCCGCGCGCTGGGCGACCTGCAGCGGGCCCGCTCGGGCCGCAAGCTGGACGCCGTCCGCATCCAGGTGGACCCGGGCGTCCTCTGAACCTCATCCGTCGGTTCGTAGACTGGCGCGGGCGCTCGACCGACTGGCCCGCGCCGTCGACCCCGAGGAGATTCTGTTGGCCATCCAGCCGATCCGGCTGTTCGGTGACCCGGTGCTGCGCCGGCCCGCCGTCGAGGTCGTCGACTTCGACAAGGAGATCCGCACGCTGATCTCCGACCTCACCGACACCATGCTGGAAGCGCCGGGCGCCGGCCTGGCCGCCCCGCAGATCGGCGTCGGCCTGCGCGCCTTCACTTGGTACGTCGACGGCGAGACCGGCCACCTGATCAACCCGGTGCTCGACCTCTCCGAGGAGATCCAGGACGGCCCCGAGGGCTGCCTGTCGCTGCCCGAGCTGACCTACGACTGCAAGCGCGCCCTGTCGGTCGTCGCTCGCGGGTTCAACATGTACGGCGACCCGGTCACCATCGAGGGCTCCGAGCTGCTGGCCAGGGCGATCCAGCACGAGACCGACCACCTCGACGGGATCTTGTTCATCGACCGCCTGGACACCGATGCCCGCAAGGCGGCGATGAAGGAGATCCGCGAGTCCGAGTGGTTCGGCGTGGAGCGGCCGACGGTGCGGATCAGCCCGCATGCCACCGGTGGGCTCAGTCTGTGAGGGTGGTCTTCGCCGGGACCCCTGAGGTCGCGCTCCCTGCGCTGGACGCGATCGCCGGCTCGAAGCACGAGCTCGTCGGCGTGGTCACCCGCCCGGACGCGCCCGCGGGACGCGGCCGCAAGCTGGTGGCGAGCCCGGTCGCCCAGCGCGGTGAGGAGCTCGGCGTACCCGTGCTCAAGCCCGGTCATCCCCGGGAGCCTGAGTTCCAGGACGCGCTGCGCGAGCTGCGTCCGGACGCCTGTCCGGTCGTCGCTTACGGCGCCATGCTCCCGGAGTCCGCGCTGGCCATCCCCGAGCACGGCTGGATCAACCTGCACTTCTCCTGCCTTCCCAACTGGCGCGGCGCCGCGCCAGTGCAGTACGCCATCTGGGCCGGCGACGAGGTGACCGGCGCGACCACGTTCCGGATCGTCAAGGAGCTCGACGCCGGGCCGACGTACGGCGTGATGACCGAGCGGATCCGTCCCGACGACACCGCGGGCGACCTGCTCGCCCGGCTGGCCCAGTACGGCGCCGGCCTCCTCGTCACGACGCTCGACGGGGTCGAGGACGGCTCGCTGGAGGCACGGGCGCAACCGGCGGACGGGGTGAGCTTCGCCCCCAAGATCACCGTCGAGGACGCGCACATCGACTGGAGCGAGCCCGCCGTGGCCGTGGACCGGCGGATCCGGGCCTGCACGCCGGGACCCGGCGCCTGGACGACGCACGGCGACGAGCGGATCAAGATCGGTCGGGTCGAGCTCGGTGCTGGGGACGCGCTCGCGCCCGGTGAGCTGCGGATCGGCAAGCAGGAGGTCCTGGTCGGCACCGGCACCGAACCGGTGCGCCTCGGCGAGGTGAAGGCGTTCGGCAAGCGGCAGATGCCGGCAGCCGACTGGGCGCGCGGGCTGCAAGCGGACGCCGCCACCCGGTTCGGCTCGCCCTAGTGTTGACGGCATGACCCGCCCGGCCACGCCTGACGACATCGAGGCGATCTGCTTGGGCCTGCCGGAGGTCGAGTTCGGCATCAGCTGGGGCGACCGGCCGACGTACAAGGTCCCGAAGGGCGAGAAGGGCCGCGGGTTCCTGCTCTACCGGATGCCGCACAAGACCGCGGTCGACCCCGACACCGGCGAGATGTACGACGACCTGGTCGTCATCGTCACGCCCGGCGAGGCGGAGAAGATGGCGCTGGTCGAGGACCCGGACACCCCGTTCTTCACGATCGACCACTTCAAGGGTTTCAACGCGGTGCTGGTCCAGCAGTCCCGGCTCGGAGAGCTGAGCCGCGACGAGCTCGCCGAGATCATCACCGAGGCCTGGGCGGCCCGCGCCCCGAAGCGGCTGGTCAAGGCGTTCTTCGCCGATGGGTAGGGCCGACCGGCCGCGACTCGCGGCACTCGACGTGCTCGCAGCCGTCCGTGAGGAGGACGCCTACACCAACCTGGCGCTCCCGACCGCGATCGAGCGGCACCGCCTCGATCAGCGCGACGCGGCCCTGACCACCGAGCTCGTGTCCGGCACGATCCGCCGCCGGGCGACGTACGACGCGGTGCTGGCCACCTGCTCGAGCCGGCCGCTGGCGAAGGTCGACCCGGTGGTGCTCGACGCCCTCCGGCTCGGCGCCCATCAGCTGCTCAACATGCGGGTGCCGCCGCACGCCGCGATCAGCACCAGCGTCGACCTGGCGAAGGCGCGCGGCAAGACCAGCGCTTCCGGGTTCGTGAACGCGGTGCTGCGCAAGGTCTCCGCGCAGGACCTGGACGCGTGGGTGGCCCAGGTCGCCCCCGACGCCGCCACTCGGCACAGCCACCCGGCCTGGGTGGTCGACGAGCTCCGCCGGGCCGTCGGTGACGCCGAGCTAGAGGCGCTGCTGGAGGCGGACAACGCCACGCCCAAGGTGACCCTGGTGGCCCGCCCCGGACGCGCGGAGCGGACCGAGCTGCCGGGCGAGCCGACGTCGTACTCGCCGTACGGCGTGGTGCTCGACGGTGGCAACCCGGCGGCTGTGGGGCCGGTGGCGGAAGGTCGGGCCGGCGTGCAGGACGAGGGCTCGCAGCTGGTCGCTCTGCTGATGGCCTCCGCACCGATCGAGGGCGCGGACCGATCCTGGCTGGACCTGTGTGCCGGACCGGGCGGCAAGTCCGCGCTGCTGGCCGGGCTGGCCGCCGAGCGGGGCGCAGGTCTGGTCGCGGTCGAGCGGCAGCACCACCGCAGCCGGCTCGTGGCCCGGGCCTTGGCAGGGGCCGCGGGTGTGACCGGCCTGCTCACCGCCGACGGCACCGCGCCGCCACTGCGGCCGGCGAGCTTCGACCGGGTGCTGGTCGACGCACCGTGCACGGGGCTGGGCGCGCTGCGGCGCCGGCCCGAGGCCCGGTGGCGGCGTACCCCGGAGGACCTGGACACGCTGGTCCCGCTCCAGCGCCTGCTGCTCTCCGCTGCGCTCGAGCTGGTGCGGCCCGGCGGAGTCGTGCTCTACGCGACCTGCTCTCCGGTGCTCGCCGAGACGGCGGACGTGGTCACCGCGACGCTGAAGACGCGGCCCGACGTCGAGCTCGAGGATGCGCAGGCGCTGCTGCCGCAGGTACCGGACTGTGTTGGCCCCGTCGACGGGACCGTGCAGCTGTGGCCGCACCGGCACGGCACCGACGCGATGTTCATGGCGCTGCTACGCCGTAGCCTCCAGCCATGACCGAGATCGCCGTGGACGTCGCCTTCCACGGCGGACCCGAGCGGATCGCCGACCTCGCGCGTGAGGCCGAGAGCCGGGGCACGGTCCGAGGGCTGTTCGTCGCCGAGGCGGCACACGACCCGTTCGTGGCGCTGACCATGGCGTCCACCGCGACCGAGCGGATCGAGCTCGGCACGTCGATCGCCCTCGCGTTGGCCCGGACGCCGATGCTGATGGCCTACTCGGCGTACGACCTGCACCGCCTGTCCGGCGGCCGGCTCGTCCTGGGACTGGGCTCGCAGATCAAACCGCACATCACCCGCCGCTACGGCATGCCCTGGTCGAGCCCGGCCGCCCGGATGCAGGAGTACGTCGCCGCGCTCAAGGCGATCTGGCACTCGTGGCAGACCGGCGACCAGCTCGACTTCCGGGGCGCCTTCTACGAGCACACGCTGATGCCGCCGCTGTTCTCCCCGGGGGCGCTCGACACCCCCAGTCCGCGGGTGTGGCTCGCCGCCGTCGGGCCGCTGATGCTCGAGGCCGCGGGAGCGGTGGCCGACGGACTGATCTGTCATCCGCTGCTGTCCCGGTCCTACCTCGCCGACGTGGTGGAGCCGATGGTCCGCAAGGGGCGGGAGGCCAGCGGCCGGAGTGGTGAGCCTTTCGAGGTCTCGACCCTCTGCATGGTGGCGACGGGGCGCACCGAGGAGCAGCTCGAGGAGGCGGTCGCGGGAGTCCGCCACCAGATCGGCTTCTACGCCTCCACGCCGGCGTACCGCCCGGTCCTCGAGCACCACGGCTGGGGCGAGCTGCACGTCGAGGCGCACGCCCTGACCAAGGCCGGCCGATGGACCGAGCTCGGCGACCTGGTCGACGACGAGGTGCTGGCCACGTTCGCGGTGGTGGCGGAGCTGGACGCCGCCGGCGCCGAGGTTCGGTCCCGTTTCGCCGGTCTGGCCGACCGGGTCACCACGTCGATGCCCTACGACGCCGACGACCTGCTCGCCCTGGACCTGCTCGGCTAGTCGAGCACGTGCCGCAGGTAGCGCTGGGGCTCCTCGAGGTACCGCTGCCAGTGCTGCACGAGCTCCAGCTCGGACCAGGTGGTCTCGCGCAGCCCCCACTCGCCGACCTCGAGCAAGGTGGCGCCCGGCATCGCCGCGAGTACCGGGGAGTGGGTGGCACACAGCACCTGGCCGCCCTGCTCGACCACGTCGTGGAGGGCGGCGATCAGCCCGAGCGTGGACGAGAACGAGAGTGCCGCCTCCGGCTCGTCGAGGCAGTAGAAGCCGGGAGAGTTGAAGCGAGTGCGCAGCACGGCGAGGAAGGACTCGCCGTGGCTCATCTCGTGAAAGCGCGGGTCACGTTCGCTGGATCGGCCATCCTCCAGGTGGGTGTACCAGCCGTGCATGGTCTCCGCGCGCAGGAAGAATCCCCAGCGGTCGGCGCCGATGCCCCGCCGCAGGGTCAGGCTGCGCCCCAGCGGAGACTCCGACGACCGGGTGGAGTGCTGGGAGTTCTTGCTCCCGCCCTCCGGGGAGAGCCCGTACGCCATCGCGACGCCCTCGACCAGCGTCGACTTCCCCGAGCCGTTCTCGCCGACGAGGAACGTGACGCCCTTGGCCAGGTCGAAGCCGTCGCGCACGACCTGCGCCACAGCGGGGATGGTCATCGGCCACTCGCCCGGAGCGAGGCCGTGGTCGCGCGCCACGGTCACGCTGACGACGGGCGGCTGGTCGAAGTCCACGTCCACACGCTACGGCCGAGGGCCGACTACGGTTGCCGAGTGGCAGCGTCGAAGTCGCCGTCGGTGGAGATCGAGGTCGACAACCGGGTGATCCGGGTCAGCAACCCCGACCGCGTGTACTTCCCGGAGAGCGGGGCCACCAAGCTCGACCTGGTCGAGTACTACCTGGCCGTCGGACCCGGCATCGTGAACGCGCTGTGGGAGCGGCCGTGCATGCTGCACCGCTTCCCCAAGGGGCTGGCCGGCGACAAGGTGCACCAGAAGCGGCTCCCCGCCGGCGCACCCGACTGGGTGGAGACGGTGCGGCTGCACTTCCCGCGCTGGAACCGGACCGCCGACGAGCTCTGCGTGACCGAGCTCGGCAGCGTGATCTGGGCAGTCCAGATGTCGACGGTTGAGTTCCACCCGTGGAACAGCCGCCGCGAGGACCCCGAGAAGCCGGACGAGTGGCGGATCGACCTCGACCCAGGGCCGCTCTCCGACTTCGCCCAGGTCCAGCGGGTCGCGCACGTCGCCCACGAGATCCTCGACGAGCTCGGCGCGGTGGGCTACCCGAAGACCAGCGGCGGCTCGGGCCTGCACATCTACGTCCGGATCCATCCTGATCACGGCCACAAGGTGGTACGCCGCGCGGCGCTCGGGTTCGCCCGCGAGGTGGAGCGACGCGCGCCTGACGACGTGACCACGACCTGGTGGCGCAAGGACCGGGACCCGCACCACCTTTTCGTCGACTACAACCAGAACGCGCGCGACCACACCATCGCGGCGGCGTACTCCGTCAGGGGCTTTCCGGACGCCAGGGTGTCGGCGCCGGTGCGGTGGGACGAGATCGACGACTGCGACCCGCACGACTTCACGATCTTCACGATGCCGGCGAGGTTCGCCGAGCTCGGTGACCTCCACGAGGACATCGACGACCACGTCTTCGACATCGCGCCGCTGCTGGAGTGGGCGGAGCGTGACGAGGCCGAGGGCAAGGAGACGCCGGACGAGCCCGAGGCTGACTAGTCTTCTGCCGTGGGCATCCAGATCACCCCGAGCATCCTGAACGCCGACTTCGCCGCCCTCGGCGCCGAGGTGGCCAGGATCGGCAGCGCCGACTGGATCCATGTCGACGTGATGGACAACCACTTCGTGCCTAACCTGACGTTCGGCCCGACCATGGTCGAGGCGCTGAGCCGCGCAACTGACACGCCCCTCGACGCGCACCTGATGATCGAGGACGCCGACCGCAACGCTCTGGCGTACGTCGAGGCGGGCGCCGGCTCGGTCACCTTCCACGTCGAGGCCGCCAGAGCACCCGTTCGCCTGGCCCGGGAGATCCGCGCTGCCGGAGCCCGGGCGAGCATGGCGCTCAAGCCGGCAACACCGGTCGAGCCCTACGAGGACCTACTGCGCGAGCTCGACATGCTGCTGATCATGACGGTCGAGCCGGGGTTCGGCGGCCAAAAGTTCCTGGACCTCTGCCTGCCCAAGATCCGTGCGGCGCGGGCACTGTTCGACAAGCACGGCATCGAGACCTGGCTACAGGTCGACGGCGGGGTGTCGCTGGAGACGATCGAGCGGGCCGCCGAGGCCGGGGCGGACGTGTTCGTCGCCGGCTCCGCGGTCTACTCGGCCGAGGACCCCGACAAGATGGTCGCCGACCTGAGGGCGCGGGCCGAGGCCGCCGCGGGGTGAGCCTGCCGCCGCCGTCGGCGTACGCCGCCCGGACCTTCCCCCATCCGCTCCGCCGGCACCAGCGCGAGGCTCTGGAGGCCCTGGCAGCCGTGCGGGCCACCGGCCGGAGCCGAGCATGGGTGGTGCTGCCTCCCGGTGCCGGCAAGACCCTGGTCGGGCTGGAGACGATCCGCCGCGAGGGGGTGCGGGCGCTGGTGCTCAGCCCCAACACCGCGATCCAGGGGCAGTGGGTGCGCGGCTGGGAGGCGTTCGAGGGACCGCCCGTGCCGATCGGCACCGACCGGGACCTTTCGGCCGCGGTGACCTCGTTGACGTACCAGTCCCTGGCCGTCTTCGACGCGGAGTCGGACGCCGAGGAACCGGCCACCTCGGAGCTGGAGCGACTGCACGTGAACGGCCGCGCTTTGATCGCGGCGCTGCAGGAGGCCGGGCCGATCACCTTGGTGCTCGACGAGTGCCACCACCTGCTCGAGGTCTGGGGCCGGCTGCTCGCTGAGATCCTCGAGGAGCTCCCGCAGGCCACCGTCCTGGGTCTGACCGCCACCCCGCCGGAGACCCTCGGTGCCGAGCAGGCAGCGTTGGTCGCCGAGCTCTTCGGTGACGTCGTGTACGCCGCGTCGATTCCGGCCGTGGTCCGCGAGGGCCACCTCGCGCCGTTCATGGACCTGATCTGGCTCACGACGCCGTCCACTGCGGAGGCCGAGTGGCTGGCGGGGCAGGCCGAGCGGTTCGCCGAGCTGACGACCCAGCTCCTCGCGCCGGGGTTCGGCTCCACCCCGTTCCTGGTCTGGGCGGACCTCCGGTTCAGCGGCGAGGTCCCGTTCACTCGCGTTGCGGCCAAGCACCCCGACCTGGCTGACGCCGCGCTGCGGTTGGAGCACGCAGGGCTGTTGCGGCTGCCCGACGACATCGTCCGGGGCGAGCAGCACGCGCACAACGCGACGGCGGACGACTGGGCGGTGCTGATCGACGACTGGTACGACGGCTGCGTCGCCGCCAGCGTGGACGACCGGGACCAGGACGTCCGGGCGGCGCTCAAGCGGGCGTTGCCCGCCATCGGCTTCAGCCTGACCCGCAACGGGATCCGCCGCGGCCGCACCGCGGTCGACCGGGTGCTCGCCCGGAGCGCTGCCAAGTCGGCTGCGCTGGTGGAGATCGTGGCCGCCGAGCACCGCAGCCTCGGCGACCGGATGGGGATGCTGGTCATCTGCGACCACGAGGAGGCAGCCGCCACGGTGTCGGCCGACCTCGCTGGCGTACTGCAGGACCGGGCCGGCTCGGCCCGGCTGGCTCTCGCCCAGCTGCTCGCGGATCCCGCGACGACCGGACTGGCCCCGGTGATGGTGACCGGCCGCACGGTCGCCGCCGCGCCCGCCATCCTCGAACGCCTGCGCAGCGAGGCAGGTGTGGCCGGGCTCGTCGTCAGTGAGCCCGACGGCGACGGCATCTCGGAGCTCACCGGCCCGTGGTCCAGCCGGGAGTGGGTGCGCGCGGTGACCGACTTCTTCACGGGCAGTCGCTGCCAGGTCCTGATCGGCACCCGAGCGCTCCTCGGCGAGGGCTGGGACGCTCCGACGGCCACCGGTCTGGTCGACCTCAGCATGGCCAGCACGCCGGGCGCCGTCGTACAGACCCGCGGCCGGACGCTCCGGCTGGACCCGCGCGATCCGAACAAGGTCGCCGTGAACTGGACGGTCTGCTGCGTCGCCGAAGGTCACCCCAAGGGCGACAACGACTGGCAGCGCACAGTTCGCAAGCACGACGGCTATTTCGGCGTGGACGGCACCGGCGACGTCGTGGACGGCGTGGCGCACATCCATCCGACCTTCTCGCCGCACGTGCCCCCCGCGGCGGTGACGTTCTCGACGACCAACGCCGAGATGCTGGTCCGCGCGGAACGGCGGGCCGACGTGGCGGCGGCGTGGCGGGTGGGTACGCCCTACGAGGACGAGGTGCGGCACACGGTCTGGATGCGGGTCCGCGACGCTCGGCCCCGGATGGCCCGGGACGCGGAAGCGCCGCTCGAGCCCCCGGAGCTGGTGCTCGCCGAGCGGGGGGTCCGCTCGCCCCGGCGCCCGAAGGTGTGGCGGTTCGCGCCGGCCGCGATGCTCGCCGCCTCGGCGATCTCACTGGCCAGCGTGGTCGCGCTCGGACCGCTGGGGCTGGTTCCGGCCGCGCTGCTCCTCGGCGGCGCCCCGCTGGTCGCCACGAGGCGGCGACGCCAGATCCTGTCGCAGGCGGGCGTGGAGGCCGACCTGGTCCAGGTGGCGTGTGCCCTCGCCGACGGGCTGCACCTCGCCGGTCTCACGTCGGTGGGCGCTGCGGGTGTCGACTGGCACGTCGACTCGTCCGGCCAGCTGCGCTTCGTGCTCGACCCGGGGGCGTCCGGCACCGAGCAGAGCGCGGTCTTCGCGCAGGCGCTGGCCGAGCTGGTTGCGCCTATCGGCGCGCCCCGCTACCTGGTCCCGCGCTACGTCGCCGAGGACGTCTCGCTGCTCGACGGGCTGCGCCCGCTCGCGTCGTACCGCCCCGACCGCGTGGTGTGGCACCCGGTTCCCACGGTGCTCGGGGTCCGCGCGGAGCTGGCCCAGGCGTTCGCCGACGCCTGGATGGTGTGGGTGGGCGGTGGCCCCGCGATCTACACCGGGAACCCGGAGGGTGCCGGGATCCTGGCGTCGTGCCGAGGCACCGACCCCTGGTCCGTCACCAGCGTGCTGCGGCGGAGCTGGAGCTGAGTCAGGGGAGCGGGACTTCCTGGAACGAGCGACCGTCGTCGGTCGAGGCGTAGATCCGGTCGTCCCACGTCGTGGTCCAGAGGACCGCGTCCGGCTCCGATGAGGCATTGAGGCTCATCCAGGGAGGCCACGCCTCATCGGTGGGGGTGAGCGGCGGTGTGAACGTCGGATGGACCGGTGTGAGCTGGCCGAGGTCGTCGGCGTCACTGATGAAGAACCCATGGTGGCGATCCGATGGCCGACCACGGCGGTCATCGGTCCAGTTGCCGACGAGGACCATCAGTCTGCCGTCCGAAACCAGGGCGTGGCCGATCGTGGCGCGGCGCTCGCCGTCGACCTCGGGGACGTCGTACGTCGTCCAACTCCCACCGTCGTCCGTGGACGCAGCGATGCGCATCAACGGGAACACCGTGGCGCCGTCGGCGCCACCGGCGACGGCGATAGTGCCCTCGCTGAGCGACGGGACCGGCCATTGCAGCAGACCGTCGAGCGCCTCGATCTGCGCCGGCCGAGTCACGTCACGCGGAGGGCGGGGATCCGCCCAGATCCGGTCGCCGTCACGTCGTACCCAGAGGTCGGCCACCTCCACCGGCTCGATGGGACGCCCCGACTTCACGACCTTCTGGATCGACGGTTCGGTGATCGTGGGGGCGCTCACCGGTTGGACGTTCGTGGAGTCGCTGCCACACGCTGCGGTCGTCAGCATCAGTGCGGCGCAGCATCCCAAGATCACTTTTCGGCTCATGCCCCTGTGACACCGGCGCGGCCCGGAAAGTTGCCGGTCAGGCCGCTGCGAGGACCTCGATCTCGAGCAGCCAGGCGGGGTCGAAGATCTCGGCGATGACGACGGTGAGCGCCGGGCAGTGGCCGCCGAGCACCTCGGTGCGCACCTGCGTGTTGGCCGGCGCGAAAGACCGGTCGCTGAGGTACGTCGTCACCTTGACGATGTCGGCGACCGACAGTCCGGCGGAGGCCAGCACCGCAGTGATGTGACCCCAGATCACCCGGCACTGCTCCTCGGCCGACTCCGGCACCGGGCCGTCCAGCGGCTCCGGCGTCTGTCCGCTCACCAGCAACCACCGGCTCGGGTGCGAGACCTCGAAGCCGTGCGTGTAGCCGCCCTGAGGGGCCGGGACGTCGGCTGGATCGTGACGGGTGAAAGTGGCGCTCATGTGGCCACCTTCGCACGGGGCGTGAAGTCCAGTGCCCAGCATCACATTCCGGCCCGGACGCGGATATGGCACGCTTGTCCTGACGAGTTGATAGCTCGCGTGCTCTGGGGTCGGTGTAATTCCGAACCGGCGGTGACTGAACGAGAACCTTCGCTCAGAAGTCCGCGACCCGGTCACAGCCAGTGACCGGTGGACCAGGTGTAAGTCCTGGACCGACGGTGAAAGTCCGGATGGGAAGCGCACGCAGGTGACGTCCAACGTCCCGACATTTGCCGGGCCGTGAGCGACGCGCCGTCGGCCCCGGAGTCCGCGACCGGACATGAGGGGCACGATGACCACCACGCCGGCCGAGCAGGCTGCGATGCTGCGCGCCCTCGAGCTCGCGGCGACGCCCGGCGTACCGCTCGGCCCCAACCCTCGCGTCGGCTGCGTGCTCATCGACGACGACGGGAACGTCGTTGCCGAGGGCTACCACCGCGGAGCCGGGACGCCGCACGCCGAGGCCGACGCCCTGGCCAATGCCGGCGAGGCCGCGAGGGGTACGACGGCAGTGGTCACCCTCGAGCCGTGCAACCACACGGGGCGCACCGGCCCGTGCTCTACGAGGCTCGTCGCCGCAGGAGTACGCCGCGTGGTGTTCGCCCAGCCGGACCCGAACCCGGTCGCGGCCGGCGGCGCCGACACGTTGCGCGCCGCCGGGGTCGACGTGGCCGACGGTCTGTTCGTGGCCGAGGCTCGGGAGCTCAACTCCGTGTGGACGTTCGCGGTCGAGCACCAGCGCCCGTTCGTCACCTGGAAGTTCGCCACCACGCTCGACGGCCGCAGCGCCGCGGCCGACGGCACCTCGCGCTGGGTCTCCGGACCGGCAGCGCGCCGCGACACCCACCGGCTCCGCGCGCTCTGCGACGTGATGCTGGTCGGTACCAACACCGTCGAGGTCGACAACCCGGCGCTCACCGTCCGCGACGAGCACGACCAGCCGCTGCCGCACCAACCACTCCGCGTGGTGATGGGGGAGCGGGACCTCGATCCCGACCGGCAGATCTTCGACCCTGAGCTGTCACTGGGAGCCGAGACCCTGCACCTGCGCACCCGCGACCCGCACGCGGCGCTGAAGGAGCTGTTCGCCCGTGACCGCCAGCACGTGTTCCTCGAGGGCGGCCCGACGCTGGCCGCGGCGTTCCTCCAGGCCGGACTGGTCGACGAGGTGATCACCTACGTCGCGCCGATGCTGCTCGGCGCCGGGCGCAACGCGGTCGGCGACCTGGGAATCACCACGATCTCCGCAGCGCTGCACCTGCAGGTCGAGGACGTCACCGTCCTCGACGACAACGTCCGGCTGACCATGCGGCCCGCCGGCGAAGGGAAGGACTGACATGTTCACCGGGATCATCGAGGAGCTCGGCACCGTCGAGGCCATCGAGGACCAGGGCGACGCCGTACGCCTCAGCGTGCGCGGCCCGCTGGTCGTCTCCGACGCCGGCGAGGGTGACTCGATCGCCGTCAACGGCTGCTGCCTCACCGTGGTGACGTTCGACGACAAGGTGTTCACCGCCGACGTCATGCGGGAGACCCTCGACAAGACCTCGCTCGGCGACTTCGAGCCGGGCACCCGGGTCAACCTCGAGCGTGCGGTCACCGCGGAGAAGCGACTCGGCGGCCACATCGTCCAGGGCCATGTCGACGGCACCGGGACCATCCGCTCCCGCACCCCGAGCGAGCACTGGGAGGTCGTCGAGATCGATCTGCCCGACGGGATGGGCCGCTACCTCGTCGACAAGGGCTCGATCACCGTCGACGGCGTCTCGCTGACCGTGGTCACCGCCACCGACGACACGTTCACGGTCTCCCTGATCCCCGAGACCCTCGCCCGCACCACGCTCGGCATCAAGCAGCCCGGCGACGTCGTCAACCTCGAGGTCGACGTGATCGCCAAGCACGTCGAGAAGCTCGTCCGCGCCTACACCAAGGAGCAGTCATGACCCAGCCCTACAAGCTCGACACCGTCGAACGAGCCATCGAGGACATCGCCGCCGGTCGAGCCGTGATCGTCGTGGACGACGAGGACCGCGAGAACGAGGGCGACATCATCTTCGCCGCCAGCAAGGCGACGCCGGAGCTGCTCGCGTTCACGATCCGCTACTCCAGCGGCGTGATCTGCGTGCCGATGCCGGCCGACATGCTGGACCGGCTGGAGATCCCGCTGATGACCCCGCACAACAAGGACAAGCTGCGCACGGCGTACACGATCTCGGTCGACGCGCGCGACGGCGTCAGCACCGGCATCTCGGCGGCCGACCGGGCGCACACCGTGCGCGTCCTCGCGGACTCCGCGACCGAGCCGTGGGAGATCACCCGGCCCGGTCATGTCTTCCCGCTCCGCTACCGCGACGGCGGTGTTCTGATGCGCCGCGGCCACACCGAGGCCGCCGTCGACCTGGCCAAGCTCGCCGGGCTCACCCCGGCCGGCGTCCTGGTCGAGGTCGTCAACGACGACGGCACCATGAAGCGCGGCCCGGAGCTGCGCGAGTTCGCCGACGAGCACGGGCTGGCGATGATCTCGATCGAGGACCTGGTCCGCTATCGGCGCCGCAACGAGAACCTCGTCGAGCGGGTCGCCGAGACCCGGCTGCCCACCCGGCACGGCGACTTCACGGCGTACGGCTACCGGATCACCGTCGACGGCAGCGAGCACCTCGGGCTCGTGTACGGCGACGTCACCGGCCCCGACCCGGTGCTCACCCGGGTGCACTCCGAGTGCCTGACCGGTGACGTGTTCGGGAGCCGGCGCTGCGACTGCGGCCCGCAGCTCGACGAGGCGCTGGAGCGGATCGTCGCCGAGGGCCGGGGCGTGGTGGTCTACCTACGTGGCCACGAGGGTCGGGGGATCGGCCTGGTCGCGAAGCTGCAGGCCTACCAGCTGCAGGACGGCGGCCGCGACACGATCGACGCCAACCTCGACCTCGGGCTGCCCGCCGACGCCCGCCACTACGGCACCGCGACGCAGGTCCTGCACGACCTGAAGGTGGAGAGCGTCCGGCTGCTCACCAATAACCCCGACAAGGTCCGCCAGCTCGAGGACTACGGCGTACCGGTCGTCGAGCGGGTGCCGCTCACGCCGCACCCCAACGACCACAACCTGGCCTACCTGCTCACCAAGCGGGATCGGATGGGCCACGACCTGCCCAACCTGGAGGACCCCGCATGAGCGGCCACGGCGCACCGGACCAGCAACCCGTCGACTGCAGCGACCTGCGGGTCGGGGTGGTCGCCGCGAGCTGGCACACCGAGGTGATGGATGGACTGGTTGCGGGCGCGCAGAAGGCGCTCACCGACTACTCCGTGCGGGATCCCGAGATCATGCGGGTGCCCGGCACCTTCGAGCTGCCCGTCGTCGCCTCGGCCCTCGCGCAGCGGGGGTACGACGCCGTGGTCGCTCTCGGCGTGGTGATCCGGGGCGGCACTCCGCACTTCGAGTACGTCTGTTCGGCGGCCACCGATGGTCTGACCCGGGTGGCGCTCGACCACACGGTCGCCGTCGGGTTCGGCGTGCTCACCTGCGACACCGAGCAGCAGGCGCTGGACCGGGCCGGGCTCGAGGGATCGCAGGAGGACAAGGGCTACGAGGCGACCGCCGCCGCGCTGGTCACCGCTAAGACGCTGCGCGAGGTGCACTCGTGGCGAGACCCTGGGCTAGGTCCGAAGTAGCGGGCTCCACCACGACCCAGGTCGCGTTCAGCGCGGCGTTGCCGGACAGCACGTCGACGAGAGCACCGTCGGTGAGCACGTTGGCGTTGGCGCCACCGTCCAGGCCGCCCCAGCCGTGGGGGATGCTGACCACGCCCGGACGCATCTCGTCGGAGAGCTGGGCCGGAAGCTCGATGGTTCCCACGCTCGACCGCACCGAGACCGGCTGACCGTCGTCGATGCCGCGCGACGCCGCGTCGTCGGGGTGCACGAGCACCGTGCAGCGTCGCTCACCCTTGCCCATCGCGGGCACCCGGTTGAGCCAGGAGTTGTTGCTGCGCAGGTGCCTTCGCCCGATCAGCTGCAGGTCGAAGGTCGAGCCGGCTGCCGGGGCGACGAGGTCGGCCGCCGCAGCGAGCAGCTCGGCGGGCGCGAGCCGCACCCGACGCTCCTTCGTCCGCAGGATCGAGGGCAACCGCGGCTCGAGCGGGCCGAGGTCCAGCCCGCCGGGGGTGCGCTTCACGCGTCCGGCCGTGAGGCCCTTCAAGGGGTGTCGCAGCCTGCCTCGAGGCCCGACGAAGATGAGGCCCGCGGTGACCGGGGCCGCCGTCACCCGCGGCAGGACCCTGCGGAGCACCCGACGCACCAGACCGAGCCGGGGGACCTCCGCCAGCAACGAGTAGATGATGTCCCAGTCCTCCTGCGAGCCCTCCGGCGGCTCGAACGCCCGCGGCGAGTAGCGGACGTTGTTGCGCACGCTGAACGCGGGGAACACGAGATCGAGCTCGGAGCGTTCGAGGTGGCTCACCGGCGGCAGGATGTAGTCGGCGCGCCTGGCCGACTCGCTGACGTAGAAGTCGAGGCACACGAGCAGCTCGAGCTCATCCATGGCCGCCCTGACCTGCGAGGCGTCCGGGCCGGAGACGGCGGGGTTGCCCGCAACCACGATCAGACCGCGCAGCTGACGCTCGCCGGGTCGAGTGATCTCGTCGGGCATGGCCGCGACCGACATCTCGCCGGCAAGGGACGGGAGCCCGGCGCCCCGGCTCCGGTACTCGTCGTACGACGACGGTCCCCAGAGCGTCCGGAGCAGCCCACCGAGGTCGACCGGTGGCGAGGGGAACATCGAGCCGCCGGCCCGGTCCAGGTTGCCGGTCACCGCGTTGAGGATGTTGATCAGCCAGTGCGTCACGCTGCCGGTGGCGTAGTGACAGACCCCCAGCCGCCCGTAGGCGACTGCGGAGCCGGCCCTGGCGAACTCGCGGGCCAGGCGGGTGATCGTCTCGGCGTCGACTCCGGAGCCGGCCGCGGCGGCGTCCGGCGGGTACTGCGCCGCCAGCCGATGTACGTCGTCGAGCCCGTCGGCCCAGGAGGGCGGGTCGTCCAGACCCTCGGCGAAGATCACGTTGAGCATCCCAAGAAGGAGGTACGGATCGCCTCCCGGGCGGATCGACACGTGCTCACTCGCCAGGCGGGCGGTCTCGGTGCGCCTCGGGTCCAGCACGACGACCCGGCCACCACGCGCCTGCACCGCCTTCAGCCGGCCCCGGGCGTCGGGCATGGTCGAGAGCGAGCCGTTGGAGACGGCGGGGTTGGCGCCGATCACGAGCAGGTAGTCGGTCCGGTCGATGTCGGCCACCGGCAGCAGCGTGTGGTCGCCGAACATCAGCAGCGAGCTCAGGTACTGCGGGAACTGGTCGACGGAAGAAGCGGAGAAGATGTTGCGGCTCCCGAGCACCTTCTTCAGGCCCTCGAGCGCGAGTGCTGCCGTCGAGTGTGCGGTCGGGTTGCCCTGATAGATGCCGACCGCGTCCTTGCCGTGACGGCGCCGCAGGTCGCGGATCCGCTGGCCGATCTCGGCGTACGCCTCGGCCCAGGAGATCGGCTCGAAGTCGTCGCCGACCCGGCGCATCGGCGTCCGCAGCCGGTTCGGGTCCTCATGCATCGTCTTGAGCGACGTCGCCTTCGGACAGATGTAGCCCTTGCTGAGTACGTCGTCCGGGTTGCCCTCGATCCGGAGCACCTCTTCGGACCCGCTGACGTGCACGCGGATGCCGCAGTGGGCCTCGCAGAGCGGGCACTGGCGGTCCACGACACGTCCGGCTGCGGCAGGCGCCCCCATGTGGCTCATGCTTCGACGCTAGACCTTGCCGGACCGGTGCGCCATGCCCGCTCCAGGCACTGCGGTCTCAGGCCGTCGAGGCGAGGAGCCGGTCCAGGCGCCGAGAGCCTAGGCTTGACCCTTGTGAAGACGTTCGACGAGCTCTGGTCCGAGCTGAGCGAGAAGGCTCGGACCCGACCCGATGGATCCGGCACGGTGCGCGCACTGGACGCCGGCGTTCATGCCATCGGCAAGAAGCTGGTCGAGGAGGCCGCCGAGTCCTGGATGGCCGCCGAGCACGAGGGCAAGGACCGCGCGGCGGAGGAGATCAGCCAGCTGCTCTACCACGCCCAGGTCCTGATGCTGGCCAGCGGCATCGAGCTCGACGACGTCTACGCCCACCTGTGAGGTCACCCGGCATGTCCCTGTTACGTATCGCGGTCCCCAACAAGGGATCGCTGTCCCAGTCCGCGGTGGAGATCCTGCGCGAGTCCGGCTACCGGCAGCGCTCCGACTCCAAGGAGCTGCGGCTCGTCGATGCCGACAACGGCGTGGAGTTCTTCTACCTGCGACCCCGCGACATCGCCCTGTACGTCGGCGAGGGCACCCTCGACGTCGGCATCACCGGTCGCGACCTGCTGCTCGACTCCGGCGCCAAGGCCGAGGAGGTGCGGTCGCTCGAGTTCGGGCGCAGCACGTTCCGGTTCGCCGGGCCGGAGGGCAAGTTCACCGACCTGAGCCAGCTCGCCGGCACCCGGATCGCCACGTCGTACACCGGCATCGTCCAGGCGTTCCTGGAGGAGCACGGCATCGACGCCACCGTCACCCGCCTCGACGGCGCGGTCGAGACCAGCATCCAGCTCGGGGTCGCGGACGTGATCGCCGATGTCGTCGAGACCGGCGGCACCCTGCGCGCTGCGGGCCTGGAGACGTTCGGCGACCCGGTGATGGAGTCCGAGGCCGTGCTGATCACCCGGACCGGAGCGGTGCCCGAGGACTTCGAGGTGTTCAAGCGCCGGCTCGACGGCGTCCTCGTCGCGCGCAGCTACGTGATGATGGACTACGACATCGAGCAGGCGAAGGTCGACACCGCCGTCGCGCTGACGCCCGGCATCGAGGGTCCGACCATCTCCCCGCTCCATCGCGAGGGGTGGGTCGCGGTCCGGGCCATGGTCCGCCGCGACGGCGCCCAGAAGCTGATGGACGACCTGTGGGACATCGGGGCGAAGGGGATCATCCTCACCGACATCCACGCCTGCCGGCTGTGACCTCGACCGACCTCCCGCACACCTGGCGACCGCTCGGGCCGCGGATCGCGGGTTCGGTCGCCGCGGGGGTCCTGGTCCTGATGGCGGTGGTCCTCTGGGTCACGTTCGACGAGGAGACCCGCGACGCGATCACGCCGTTCCAGCGTGGCACCGTGCTCGCCATGGGAGCGGGCATGCTGGCCGCCATCTACGCCTTGATCCGCTCCAGGGTCGTCGCGCAGGCCGAGGGGCTGACCGTCGTGAACGGCTACCGGCGTCATGAGTTCGAGTGGGCCGAGGTGATCGCGGTGCGGCTGCCGCCCGGGGCCCCCTGGGTGACGCTCGACCTCTCGGACGGCAGCACCTGCTCGGCCATGGGCATCCAGGGTTCGGACGGGGAGCGAGCGAAGGCGGCGGTGCGCGAGCTGCGCGCGCTGGTAGACCACCCGCCCCGTTGAATCAGGACCCGTGGCCCCATGAGTCGGGGGTTGTCGCCGTACGAGTCCGAGGTTGAGGCCCCCCGCTGCGCGGCCAGTACTCCCGACTCGAGGGGCCAGAACCCCCGATTCAACCTTTCCCGTCGACCACCACGTCGGCGCGGTCCCGGGTGCGCTCCCGATCGAAGAGCTCGCTCTCGGCACGCGCCCACGCGTCCCAGTACGGCGCGAACGCCTCGCCGTCACGCTCGATCCCGCGTTGCATCCGCAGGTCGCTCGGCGCCTCCACCCAGGCCAGGACCGTCACGAGGTCCTCGATCGTGGTCGAGCCTGAGCCGACCCCTTCGATCACCAGCAGGTCGACCGGCGGGACGGTCACGGTCTCGGCGAACTCCCCGAGGTGCCAGTCGTAGCGCCGGTAGCTGCCGGGCTCGCCCGCAGCAATCGGCCGGAGCATGGTCTCGAGCTGGGCGTCCACCTCGGGCAGCCCGTCCCACCCGTTGTAGAGGTCGTCCATGTGCACCACCCGGATACCGGGACGTAGCGGGGCGAGCCGCGCCGCCAGCGTCGTCTTGCCAGAGCCGGCGGGCCCGTCCACACAGATCAGCCGGCCAGTGCCCAGCGTGGGTGGTCGGGAGTCGGCGAGCTCGAGGATCCGGTCTGCCGGGTCAGAAGACACAGCCGTGACCACGGTAGGTCGGCACCGTGTCGACGAACCGCTCGCCCTCGAGCAGGTGGACCCGGTCGCTGTGCTCGAACGGCTCGCCCGACTTGGCGTGCCGGAACCAGACCAGGTCGCCGATGGCCAGCAGGGCGGCCGGTCTCCCGGTGAGCGGCGTCTGCACCTCACCGGCACCTTCGAGCCCCGTCAGGTGCAGTCCCGCGGGCGCCCACGGTGTCGGCAGGCGGTCACCCCCGGCCGGACCGGAGGCGATGAACCCGCCACCGTGGACGGTGGCCACCTGGGGGGAGGGGCGGCGCACGACGGGCAGCCCGTAGAACGCGGCCGGCCGCGGCCGGAACGACTGGTAGTGGTCGAACAGGGTGGGCGCCAGCAGCCCGGAACCCGCGGCCACCTCGGTGACGACGGGGTCCGCGACGGTCTCCTCGACTGAGCCGGAGCCCCCGGCGTTCCAGAACTCGAGCTCGACGACGCCGCGCAGCGCATCGGCGATCTCGCGCCGGCGCACCTCGAGCTGGGTCAGCGACAGGGACTTGAGCCGACGCACCACGGCGGACTTGGCCCGCTGGGACGGGACGTCGTCCTGCACTCCGGCGACCTGGCCCTCGTAGGTCATCGCGCCCACCAGCTTGAAGCCGGGCCGGGACTGGATGCAGTGGGCCAGCTCGAGCACGCCGGCCGCGTCGTACAGGGGTGAGCGCTTGGGGCCGACGTGCTGCCGACCCATCCGGAGACCGGCATCGATGTCGATGGCTACCCGGACCGGCACGGCCTGGGAAGCACGCACCGAGTCGATGACGTCGAGGTGCGCCGGGTCGTCGACCATGATCGCGATCCGCGCGGCGGCCCGGGGGGACTCGACGAGCCGCTTCAGCGCGGCACGGTCCACGGTCGGGTAGGCGACGACGAGGTCGTCGCAGACGTCGTTCTCCTCGAGCCAGAGCGCCTCGGCGAGGGTGTAGGACAGCACGCCCTGGAAGCCTTCGTGGCCGAGGCCACGGCGGATCAGCGCCGGCACCCGCACCGACTTGGACGCCAGCCGGATCGGCGTGCCGCCGGCCCGGCGGCGGAGATCCTCGGCGTTCGCGTCGAAGGCGTCGAGGTCGACCACCATCACCGGGGAGCCCGGCTCCTGGTCGAGGGCGGCGACGGCGTCGCGAAGCCGCGACCACAGGCGGTTGCGGTCGACGAAGTCGTGCGACATCAGGTGATTCCGCGGCTGCGCAGGATGGCTTCGATGTCGGCCAGGTCATCGTCCTCGCCGGCGGGCGCGTTCATGGCCTTCGGAGACTCGCCCTTCACCTTCTTGGGCTTGCCCTCAGGCACGCCCTTGCGAGTCTCGAGCGCCCGTCCCGCGACGTACAGGACCCCGGCCACCCCGGCCACCACGACGCCGATCCACACCCGCGGGCTGAACACCAGGTCGGCGGCCCAGTCGGCCACCGCGTCACCGATCCGGCCGAACATCTTCAGAGTCCGGGTGAGGTACGCCGCCAGCGGCAGCAGGGTCAGCCCGGCACCGCGCAGCCCGGCGCCGAGACCCCGCCGTTTGTAGGCGAACCAGGTCCAGATGCCCCCGAGCAGGGTGAGGCCGAGAGTCAGTGCACCCCAGGCGACGTCGTCCACGACTCAAGACTCGCACAGGCCACAATGGTCGAGTGAACGAGCGGTTGCTGCAGGGGTCGGAGTACCCCGACGACACCGGTGAGGCCTCTCCGCTGCTCGCGGCGGCGCTGGCCGGGTTCGCAGCCGACGAGACGCGGTACGCCGACGTGCTGGCCGCCCTGGGCGCCGCGCGACTGCTGGTCCCTGTGGTCGCCGTCCTCGGCGAGGTCGAGACCGGACCGGACGGCCTGGCCCGGGACAAGTCCAGCGACATGGCCACGGTGCTGCTCCGCGGCGTCGACGGCCGCGCCGCGCTGCTGGCCTTCAGCAGCGCCGAGACCATGAGTGCGTGGAACCCCGACGGCCGCCCGGTCCCGGTCCCGACCCGGACCGCGGCGCTCTCGGCGCTCCAGGAAGGGGCCGAGGCGCTCCTGATCGACGTCTCCGGCCCGGTCCCGGTGGCCGTCGAGGGGGAGGACCTGAGCGCGCTGGCAGCGGGATGGCGGCTCGCGAAGGTCGGCGAACGGGTCGGCTGGGTGGCCGCTACTGATTAGCCCCACGGCGGAATGTTCGGATAGCATCAAGCGTTGACCGATCAGTTGGGACATCTCCGGATGTCCTCGCCGATCTACAAGCGGAGATCAGGCAACACACTTCTCCCACCCGCATCGATCGCCCAGCTCCATAGGTCGTCGGGTCCGGTCCGAAGGCCCCGGCCTCGTGCATGCCATGCGCGAGGTGAGGTGTCACGACTGGCTTCCGCTTGGACAGAGCGGAAGCCGTTTCTCATTTCAGGCCGAGATGAGACGGGATTCCGGCCCACAGGACCCATGGAGGACACATCAGCACCGAGCTTCGTATCAACGAGCGGATCCGGGTACCCGAGGTCCGCCTCGTCGGACCCAACGGCGAGACCGTCGGCATCGTGCCGACCGACCAGGCCCTGAAGCTGGCCCAGGAGGCAGACCTCGACCTGGTTGAGGTCGCGCCGACCGCCCGACCGCCCGTGTGCAAGCTCATGGACTACGGGAAGTTCAAGTACGAGAACGCCCAGAAGGCCCGTGAGGCACGTCGTAACCAGACGAACGTGATCATCAAGGAGATGAAGCTCCGCCCCAAGATCGACCAGCACGACTACGAGACCAAGAAGGGTCACGTCGTGCGGTTCCTCAAGGCGGGCGACAAGGTCAAGATCACCATCATGTTCCGCGGCCGCGAGCAGCACCGCCCCGAGCTGGGCTACCGGCTGCTGCAGAAGCTGGCGGAGGACGTCACCGAGCTCGGCTTCGTCGAGTCCTCGCCGAAGCAGGACGGCCGCAACATGATCATGGTCCTCGGCCCGCACACGAAGAAGGCCGACGCCAAGGCGCAGCACCGCGTCGACATGGAGTCGAAGGCCGCCGAGCGCGCGGCCGAGGAGGCCGAGGAGCTCGCCGAGCGCACGGCCCACAACGCCGGACGGCCGGTCGCCCAGAAGAAGGAGCGAGGCCGCTCCGAGAACCTCGATCCCGAGATCGAGGCCTGAGATCTAACCGGTGGCACCCACCACTGAGTCAGCACCGAAGTAGAGAGAGAAGCAGATGCCGAAGAACAAGACGCACTCCGGAGCGGGCAAGCGGTTCCGCGTGACCGGCTCGGGCAAGATTCTGCGCGAGAAGGCCGGCAAGCGGCACAACCTGGAGAAGAAGCCTTCGAAGGTGACCCGCCGGATGTCCGGCACCACCGAGATCGCCAAGGCCGACTACAAGCGCGCCAAGAAGATGCTCGGCATCTGAGCCTGCCCGCACACCTGAACGAAGAAGGAGTACCACCATGGCACGCGTCAAGCGGGCAGTGAACGCCCACAAGAAGCGCAGGACCACCCTCGAGCGCGCCAGCGGATACCGCGGCCAGCGCTCGCGCCTTTACCGCAAGGCCAAGGAGCAGGTCACCCACTCGCTGGTCTACAGCTACAACGACCGCCGCAAGAACAAGGGCAACTTCCGTCGGCTGTGGATCCAGCGGATCAACGCCGCTGCCCGCGCCCAGGGCCTGACCTACAACCGCTTCATCCAGGGTCTGCACCTGGCCGGTGTCGAGGTCGACCGCAAGATCCTGGCCGACCTGGCCGTCAACGACGTCGCCGCGTTCAACGCGATCGTCGCGACCGCCAAGGCCGCCCTGCCTGAGGACGTCAACGCGCCCAAGGTCGACGCGTAACCCAGTGACAGACGCGCCTCTGACTGCGGGCAACGCTCGCGTCAAGGAGGCTCGGAAGCTCAGCCGCCGTTCGGTTCGCGCCGAGCGGCGGCTCTTCCTTGCCGACGGTCCGAACGCGGTCGCGGAGGCGCTGGGCGTCTCCGGCTGCGTGGTCGAGGTGTTCGCCAACGCCGCCGCCACCGAGCGGTACGCCGAGCTGGCCGCAGCGGCGCCGGCCTGGACCCTCGTCGAGGACCGGGCACTCGAGTCCCTCAGTGACTCCGTCACGCCGGCCGGCCTGGTCGCGGTGTGCCACTTCCTCGAGGCGGCGTTGCCCGTGGCGCCGCGACTGATCGCCATCTGCGCCGAGATCCGGGACCCAGGCAACGCCGGCACCGTGATCCGCTGCGCCGACGCCGCCGGCGCCGACGGCGTCGTACTCGCCGGTGACTCGGTGGACCCCTACAACCCCAAGACCGTCCGGGCCAGTGTCGGCAGCCTGTTCCACCTGCCCGTCACCCGGGAAGCCGACCCGTACGCCGCGGTCCGGGCCGCGCAGGACGCCGGACTCCAGGTGCTGGCTGCCGACGGCGCGGGCGACGTCGACCTGCACGCCGCCGGCGACCTGCTGGGCGCGCCGACCGCCTGGTTGTTCGGCAACGAGGCGCACGGGCTCCCCACCGAGCTGGCGGCCGCCGCCGACCACCGGGTCCGGATCCCGATCCACGGCCGCGCCGAGAGCCTCAACCTCTCCACCGCCGCCGCGCTCTGCCTCTACGAGAGCGCGCGCGTCCAGCGCTCCTGACGCGGCACTACCTTGGTCCCGTGACAGAGGACCTCATCGACCTGCTGCCGGAGGGCGTGGTGCTCGCCGACGAGAACGGCGGCGTGGTTCTGGTCTCTGCTCTGGCCGGGCGGATGCTCGGGGTTGATCCGCCCGACTGCCTCGGTCGCCCGCTCGCGGAGGTGCTCGCCCTGCGCGACCAGGACGGTCAGGCCTGGGTCGCCTGCAACCTGCCGTACGGCGGCTTGTCGACGCGGGTCGGCGTCCCCGAGCAGTCGTGGCTGTTGGCCGACGGCACCGAGGTGCTGGTCGCCGCGCGCATCCACCGACCCGGGCCGGCCGATCCCATCACCGGTGTCGCCGTGACGCTTCGCTCGGGCCGCGGCCGGGCCCGGCTCGACCGCGAGCGCTCCGACCTCGTCGCCACCGTCGCCCACGAGCTCCGATCACCGCTCACCGGCGTGAAGGGCTTCGTCCAGGCGCTGCTGAACCGCTGGGACAAGCTCAACGACGAGCAGAAGAAGCTGATGCTGACCACGGTCAGCGCCGACTCCGACCGGCTCAGCCGGCTGATCGCCGAGCTGCTCGACGTCGCCCGGATCGACACCGGTCGGCTGCAGATGTACCCCCGCCCTGCCGACCTCGAGGTGCTGGTCAACCGCGTGGTCGAGTCGGTGGCGGTCGGCACCGCTCGGCCCATCGAGCTGGCGATCGCGGACGGGCTGCCCGACGTACTCGTCGACCCGGACAAGTTCACCCAGGTGGTCACCAACCTCGTGGAGAACGCCGTCCGGCACGGCGAGGGCGAGGTGCGCGTCACCCTGGAGCGGCTCGCTGCCGACGAGGGGGAGGACGCGGTCACGGTCGAGGTGACCGACCAGGGCGAGGGCATTCCGAACGATCTCCGCCGCCGGGTGTTCACGAAGTTCTGGACCGGGGGAGCGCGCGGCGGCTCGGGCCTCGGTCTCTACATCGTCAACGGCCTGGTCCGTGCCCACGGCGGCCGGGTCGTGATCTCCGACGCCCCTGGAGGCGGCGCCAGGGTGACCACCACGTGGCCCGTAGGGGAAACCGGGTAACGGCGCCACCGTCCCGGTTCCTAGACTTGCGACTTGTGTCCGGACCCAACACCGACTTCGACCCCGTGGAGGTCACCGCCTTGAAGCCCGAAGAGGTCGAGGCCGCGCGCGATGCCGCCGTGGCGGCCATCGCCGACGCCGGCGACCTCGAGGAGCTCAAGCGGGTCCGGATCGAGCACACCGGCGACCGGTCTCCGCTGGCCCTGGCCAACCGGGAGATCGGGGCGCTGCCCCCGCAGGCGCGCAAGGAGGCCGGTCAGCGGATCGGCCAGGCGCGCGGTGCGGTCAGCAAGGCGCTGGCCGAGCGCGAGGCGGTGCTCGAGGTCGAGCACGAGGAGCGGATGCTCGCCGAGGAGACCGTCGACGTCACCCTGCCCACCGACCGGTCCCCGGCCGGCGCACGGCACCCGGTCACGACCGGCTCGGAGTACATCGCCGACATCTTCGTGGCGATGGGCTGGGAGGTGGCCGAAGGCCCCGTGATCGAGGCCGAGTGGCTCAACTTCGACGCGCTCAACCTGGGTCAGGACCACCCCGCCCGGACCATGCAGGACACGTTCTGGACCGATCCCGCCGAGCAGCACCTGGTGCTGCGCACGCACACGTCCCCGGTGCAGGCGCGGACGATGCTGACCCGCAACCCGCCGATCTACGTCGTCTGTCCCGGCCGGGTCTTCCGCACCGACGAGTACGACGCCACGCACAGCCCGATGTTCCACCAGGTCGAGGGCCTCGCCATCGACGAGGGCATCACGATGGCGCACCTCAAGGGCACGCTCGACCACTTCGCCACGGCGATGTTCGGTGAGGGCATCACCACGCGGTTCCGGCCGTCGTACTTCCCGTTCACCGAGCCGAGCGCCGAGGTCGACCTGGTCTGCTTCGTGTGCCGTGGGGTGGACAGTGACTCGTGCCGGACCTGTCGCGGCGAGGGCTGGATCGAGTGGGGCGGCTGCGGTGTGGTCAACCCGCGCGTGCTGACCGCGTGCGGTGTCGACGCCGAGCGCTACTCCGGCTTCGCGTTCGGCATGGGCATCGACCGGACCCTGATGTTCCGGCACGGTGTCGAGGACCTGCGCGCGCTGTTCGAGGGCGACGTGCGGTTCACCCGCGCGTTCGGGACGGAGATCTGATGCGCGCCCCCGTCTCCTGGATCCGCGACTACGTCGACCTCCCGGACGAGATCACCACCGACCAGCTGGCCGCGCGGCTGACCGCGCTCGGCCTCAAGCTCGAGGCCATCCACCGGCCCGGCGACGCGATCAGCGGACCGCTGGTGGTCGGCCGGGTGCTGACGATGGAGCCTGAGCCGCAGAAGAACGGCAAGACGATCAACTGGTGCACTGTCGACGTCGCTGACGCCAACGGCACCGGCGAGCCGCAGGGCATCGTCTGCGGCGCGCACAACTTCGCTCCCGGCGATCTGGTCGTGGTGGTGCTTCCTGGCGGTGTGCTCCCCGGTGGCTTCGAGATCTCGGCGCGCAAGACCTACGGCCACGTCTCGGCCGGGATGATCTGCTCGGCCGCCGAGCTCGGGATCGGCGAGGACACTCTGTCGTCGGGAGGAGGCATCATCGTGCTGCCTCCAGACGCGGGCGAGCCCGGCACCGACGCCCGTCCGGTGCTCGGCCTCGACCAGGAGGTCATCGAGTTCGAGATCAACCCGGACCGCGCCTACGCGCTCTCGCTGCGCGGCGTGGCCCGCGAGGCGGCGCTGGCCTACGACGCGCCGTACACCGACCCGGCCGAGCGCGCCGTCCCGGCGCCGAACGGCGATGGTTACCCGGTTGTCGTCGACGACTCCGAGGGCTGTCCGGTCTTCGTGGCCCGCGTGGTCAGCGGCATCGACCCGGCTGCCACGACGCCGGACTGGATGGCGCAGCGGCTCACGCTCTCCGGCCAGCGACCCATCTCACTGGCGGTCGACATCACCAACTACGTGATGCTCGAGCTCGGCCGGCCGATCCACGGCTACGACGCCGACAAGCTCCAGGGTCCGATCCGGGTCCGCCGAGCGGCCCAGGGGGAGCGACTCACGACGCTCGACGGCGCCGACCGGGCGCTCTCGACCGAGGACCTGGTCGTCACCGACGACTCCGGGATCATCGGCCTCGGCGGCGTGATGGGCGGCGAGACCACCGAGATGTCCGCGGAGACGACGCGGGTCCTCGTCGAGGCGGCGCACTGGGACGCGGTCTCGATGTTCCGCACCGGCAAGCGGCACAAGCTCACCTCCGAGGCCGGCAAGCGCAACGAGCGCGGCGCCGACCCGGTGATCACGCCTGCGGCGGCCGACCGGGTGGTCGAGCTGCTCGTCCAGTACGCCGGCGGCACGGCCGAGCCCGGCGTGACTGTGGTGGGCGAGGCGCCGCCGCCCGCCGCGATCGCGATGGAACACGACCTGCCCGCGCGGATCTCCGGCATCGACATCTCGGCGGAGACGGCCATCGAGAACCTGGCCAAGGTCGGGTGCGTCGCCGGAGACGGCGGATTCGTCCCGCCGACCTGGCGCCCGGACCTGACCGACCCCTACGACCTGGTCGAGGAGGTCGTCCGGATCGTCGGCTACGACCAGGTGCCGTCCGTGCTGCCTCGCGAAGCTGCCGGTCGTGGACTGACCCGCGAGCAGCGGCTGCGTCGCCGGGTCGGCCGCACGCTGGCCGGTGCCGGCTGCGTCGAGGTGATCTCGTTCCCGTTCGTCGGACCGGCCACGTTCGACGCGCTCGGGCTGCCCGCCGACGACCCGTTGCGGCGCACGGTGCCGCTGGCCAACCCGATCTCCTCGGAGGAGCCGTCGTACGCCACGACGCTGCTGCCGGGCGTGCTCAAGGCGGCCGCCCGCAACCTCGGCCGCGGGGCGCCCGGGGTGGCGCTGTTCGAGACCGGCACGGTCGCGTTCCCGGTCGACCGCGGGCCGGCTCCGATCTACGGTGTCGAGTGGCGGCCGAGCGACGACGAGCTGGCGAAGCTCCTGGAGGCGATCCCGACCCAGCCGCAGTTCCTCGCGGTGGTGCTGTCGGGCGAGCGGGAGCGGGCCGGCTGGTGGGGGAGCGGCCGCGAGGCCGGCTGGTCCGACGCCATCGAGCTGGTACGCCGACTCGGCCGCGAGCTCGGTGTCGACGTCGCGGTCCGCTCGGCGAGCCGGATGCCATGGCACCCGGGCCGATGCGCGCAGGTGCTGGTCGGTGATGCCGAGTTCGGTCACGCCGGCGAGCTGCACCCCAAGGTCTGCAAGGCCTACGGCGTCCCGCCCCGGACGGCCGCCGTGGAGATCGACCTGGACTTCCTGATCCGGCACGCGGTCGACGTGGCCCCCGGCCCGGAGTTCTCGACGTACCCGCTCGCCAAGGAGGACGTCGCACTTGTGGTCGGCGCCGACGTGACTGTCGCGGAGGTGCAGGAGGCGCTGCGTCAGGGAGCCGGCGAGCTGCTCGAGTCGGTGCGGCTCTTCGACGTCTTCACCGGTGAGCAGATCGGTGCCGGGAAGAAGTCGCTCGCGTTCGCGCTGCGGTTCCGGGCACCCGACCGCACCCTCACCGAGGAAGAGACGTCGGCGGCGAGGGACGCGGCCGTGGCCGTGGCAGCGGAACGCACCGGCGCCGTGCAGCGAGCCTGACTCGCTAGCGCCGGGGTATGCCCGGCCCTACGATCTGACTCTCGGATCCAAGGGGGTGGTCGCCGCATGAGCCTGCACGAGCATCTGCGCGACCTCGTGGCGCACCAGGGACCGACGGTGGCCGACACGGCCGAGACGTTCCGTGCTGCGCTGGACGACTTCCTGACCGAGGACGAGGCCACCACGGGCGAGCTCAACCTCCTGGTCGACGCGGTCCGACTCGGCGCCGTGGTCCGGCTGCGCTCGATCCTCGCCAACGGCGGCAGCCCGCAGGCTGCGATCTCGGAGGCCGGCGATGGCTTCGCGCGCGACCGCGGCACCGACGACCTGCCCCGCTGCCGCTGGGCCGTCGCCGTTGTCGGCTACGCCCTCGGGCTGGTCGAGGCGGTCGACGTACCGCCCACCGGGCCGCAGAGCATCCCGGTCACGCAGCAACCGGCACCGGGCGCCCCGCCTCCTCCTCCACCGCGGCTTCCCTCGGAACGGCCCGCGCCACCGGCACCCGACACCGCTCACACACCACGGACGTTCCCCAACACCGAGGACATGGAGCCCGGGCCGGTGCCGATCGCACCCGGCCCACCGCGCCGCCGAGGCGGCCGCCTGGTGCTGGTGGCCGTTCTCGTGGTCGCGATCGTGGCCGGTGCGGTGTTCGCCGGGATGTGGCTCGGGTCCCGAGACGACGACGACCCGAACCAGGGGGCCGACGACACCAGCGAGCCATCGGGCGGCGACGGGACATCGGGCGACGACACTGGTGACACCGGTGAACCCATCCCAGGCGGCCTCCCAGAAGAAACGGTCCTGGCCCCGGTGACCGACGAGAACGACGTCACGAAGATCTATGCGATCAACACAGAGACCGGCGATGTGGCCCAGTTGACCGACGGCCCCGACGACCGGGCTCCGGAGATCTCGCCGGACAGGTCGACAGTCATCTACTCGGAGACTGCTCCGGGGGCGGCAGCCGGGCGACCCATCGTGCTGGACCTCGCCACCGGGAAAACCCACCAGCTCTTCGCCACGCCGGGCGGCTGCGAGTACTCACAACGCCCTGGTTTCAACCCGGCCGGAGATCGGCTGGCTGTGGTCTGCATCGACGAGTTCGGCAACTACGTCGCGGCCTACGTGGTGGACCTCAAAGGGGCCTACGTCGCCAACATCCCGGTGGCTGGCGTGCCGCAGGGCACCCCGACCTGGACCTCAGGCAACACCGTGGTCTTCACCCAGGTCGGACCCACCGAGCGCGACCCCACCACGCTGTGGGAGGCCACGATCGGTGAGATCGAGGCAAAGGGGGTGACCGATGGCGTATCGGGTTGGGACAGCCATCCGGACTGGTCCCAGGAGGCGGACCTGCTGCTCTACAGCCGACACCCCACGAGGGAGGTCTTCGGGGAGTTGCTGACCATGGACCATGACGGAGATCCTGGGCCCGGCACCGAAGGTGTGGAGTGGGGTCACCCGGCCTGGTCGCCCGACGGGACGCAAGTCGTGTTCACGATGCGCGACGAGGACGGCACCGAACACCTCGCGGTTGCGACGATCGACAGCGACGGGTTCTCGGAGCCCACGCCGCTACCGGACGTGCCGGGTGACCCTGGTGTCCCGGCCTGGGGCACCCGCTAGTCGATCTCAGCGGTCACGATCGCGGCGAAGCGCTGGCACACGTCGGGATCTCCGGTGACGGAGATGGCTGCGTCGTCGCCGCGGTGCCAGAGCCAGGCGTCCAGCGGCCCGGCCGGCCCGCTCACGACGGCGTCCGGCTCGGTGCCGGGGTCTGGTACGACGTTGAGATCCGGCTCGTCGGTGTAGGACTTGCCCGACTCGGGGTCGGTGCCGGTGAACAGCCCCAGGCGCACCCAGAGCGACTCGCCCGTGTCGCCCACGTCGACCCGCAGCAGCCCCTCGCCGGGGGTGAAGGCGCCCCACTCCGGGGTGCCGCCGTACATCACGGCCAGCACCTCGTCGACGCCGTCGGCGGCCAGCGCGGGGTCGAGGTCGGTCACGGTGCCCGCAGCCAGCTCAGCGTCGAGGCGGTGGATCAGTGCCTCGTGGGCCTGGCGACGCCCGATGAACCCGACGGTCTGGTCGGGCGACCAGGTCCACGCGTGCTCGGCGGGGTCGACGGACTCGAGTCCCGCGGTCAGGCGCGCGGTGGCGTCGTCGAACGTGTCGAACCACCCGGCGGGGGAGTCCGGGCGCTCCGGCTCGGTCCACCACTCGGGGCCTTCGGGCCGGCGCTCGATGACCCCGGCCCAGAAGAGCTGGACCTGCGCGCCCAGGTGCCAGAGCAGGTCGCCGGCATTCCAGTCGGGGCAGGACGGCACCTGCGCGTCGAGGTCGCAGTCGGCGAGCACCGAGCGAAAGCGCTGGGACTCCCTGCGAACGTGGTCGAGGTAGGTGTCGTGCGTGAGTCGGGTCATCGGCCGCGAGGTTAGTGTGCGGGGGAGACATCCGCACACCGATATCCGGGTACAGGGAACCACCGTGCAAATGAACTTGCATCGCCCTGTATAGTCATGCACATGACGACGAAGCGGGTAGCGGTCGCCGGAGCCAGCGGGTACGCCGGCGGCGAGGTGCTGCGACTGCTGCTCGGCCACCCCGGGGTGGAGATCGGGGCGCTCACGGGCGGTTCGAACGCCGGCCAGCGCTTGGGCGCGTTGCAGCCGCACCTGCTGCCGCTCGCCGACCGGGTGCTCGAGGAGACCAGCCCGGAGACGCTGGCCGGCCATGACGTCGTCTTCCTCGGCCTTCCGCACGGCCAGTCCGCCGAGGTCGCGGCGCAGCTGCCCGACGAGACCGTGGTCATCGACTGCGGCGCCGACTTCCGGCTCGACGACCCGGCGGAGTGGGAGAGGTTCTACGGCGGCACCCACGCCGGCACCTGGCCCTACGGCCTGCCCGAGCTCCCCGGCCAGCGCGAGGTGCTGAGCGGCGCCACCCGGATTGCGGTGCCGGGCTGCTACCCCACGATCTCCACGCTCACCCTGCTGCCCGCGGTCGTCGAAGGACTGGTGCGGCCCGAGCTCGTGGTCGTCGCCGCGTCCGGCACCAGCGGCGCCGGCAAGGCGGCCAAGCCGCACCTGCTGGGCAGCGAGGTGATGGGCAACGCCAGCGCCTACGGCGTCGGAGGCGGGCACCGGCACACACCGGAGATCACCCAGAACCTTTCGAAGGCGAGCGGTGCGCCGGTCTCGGTCAGCTTCACGCCACTGCTGGTGCCGATGTCCCGCGGGATCCTGGCCACGTGCTCTGCTCCGTTGAATGGAGCGGTGACTGCCGAGGACGCGCACCGTGTCTACGAGAAGCAGTACGCCGACGAGCCGTTCGTGCACGTGCTGCCACCCGGACAGTGGCCGCAGACGCAGTCGGTCCTCGGCTCCAACGCGGTGCAGATCCAGGTCGCCGTCGACGAGACCGCGCAGCGGTTGGTCGCCGTCGGGGTCGTCGACAACCTGGCCAAAGGCACCGGCGGCGCCGCCGTCCAGTGCATGAACCTCGCACTGGGCCTCCCTGAGGAGACCGGTCTCTCCACGGTCGGGCTCGCACCATGAGCGTCACGACCCCCGGCGGCTTCCGGGCCGCCGGCGTCGCCTGCGGCCTCAAGGCGACCGGTGCCAAGGACCTCGCCCTCGTCGTCAACGACGGGCCGACGTACGACTCCGCCTCGGTGTTCACCGCCAACCGGTGCAAGGCAAACCCCGTGCTGTGGAGCCAGGAGGTGGTCAAGGACGGCGTCGTCCGGGCCGTCGTGCTCAACTCCGGCGGGGCCAACTGCTACACCGGTCCCGAGGGCTTCCAGACCACGCACCGGGTCGCCGAGCAGGTGGCCTCCGGAGCGGGCATCGGGGCCGGCGACGTCGTCGTCTGCTCCACGGGCCTGATCGGGCTGGCCAACCCTCCCGAGCGGCTGCTGGCTGGCGTCGACACGGCGTACGCCGCGTTGTCCGCCGAAGGCGGTGGGGACGCCGCCGAGGCGATCATGACCACGGACTCGGTCAGCAAGCAGGTCGTCGTGGAGGGCGCCGGCTGGACGATCGGCGGCATGGCCAAGGGCGCCGGGATGCTCGCGCCGCAGCTGGCCACGATGCTCGTGGTCCTGACCACCGACGCCGTGGTGCCGGCAGCTGACCTGGACGCCGCGCTGCGCACCGCGACGCGGGTCAGCTTCGACCGGCTTGACTCCGACGGCTGCATGTCGACCAACGACACGGTCACCGTGCTGGCCAGTGGTGCGAGCGGCATCACGCCGTCGCTTCCGGACTTCACCGAGGCCCTCACCCAGGCCTGCACCGACCTGGCCATGCAGCTGCTCAAGGACGCCGAGGGCGCCGACCACGAGATCGCGATCACCACCGTCAACGCCGCGAGCGAGGACGACGCCGTGAAGGTCGGCCGCAGCGTCGCGCGGAGCAACCTCTTCAAGGCAGCGGTGTTCGGCAACGACCCCAACTGGGGCCGGGTCCTGGCCAGCATCGGCACCACCGACGCCGTCTTCGACCCCGCCGACCTCGACGTCGCGATGAACGGCGTCTGGGTCTGTCGGTCGTCCTCCCCAGCCGAGGACCCATCCACCGTCGACCTCAAGCCTCGCGAGGTGAGCGTGACCATCGACCTGAAGTCAGGGACCGACCGGGCCACCGTCTGGACCAACGACCTGACCCACGCCTACGTCCACGAGAACAGCGCGTACTCGTCATGACCAACGACTCCAGCGCCGGCGAGTTCGACACCGCCAAGCCCGACCAGGCCAAGGCCCGCACCCTGGCCGCGGCCCTGCCCTGGCTGAAGCAGTACCACGGGAAGATCATCGTGGTGAAGTACGGCGGCAACGCGATGACCGACGACGTCCTCAAGCGCGCTTTCGCCGAGGACATCGCCTTCCTGCGGTTCGCAGGGTTCCGCCCGGTGATCGTGCACGGCGGCGGCCCGCAGATCTCCAAGATGCTCGGCCTCCTGGGCATCGAGTCGGAGTTCAAGGGCGGGCTCCGGGTGACCACACCCGAGGCCATGGACGTCGTCCGGATGGTCCTGGTCGGCCAGGTGCAGCGCGAGCTGGTCGGGCTGATCAACGAGCACGGCCCGCTCGCCGTCGGGCTGTCCGGCGAGGACGCCGGGCTGTTCACCGCCGAGCAGGCCCACTCGGTGATCGACGGTGAAGAGGTCGACCTCGGCCTGGTGGGCGAGGTCGCGAAGGTGCGGCCGGAGGCGGTGCTCGACCTGATCGAGGCGGGCCGGATCCCGGTCGTCTCCAGCGTCGCGCCGGACGCCGACGGGCAGATCCACAACGTCAACGCCGACTCTGCCGCGGCCGCGCTCGCAGTCGCGCTGAAGGCGGAGAAGCTGCTCGTGCTCACCGACGTCGAGGGGCTGTACGCCGACTGGCCGGACCCCACCGACGTGATCGGTGAGATCAGCCCGGAGGCGCTGGCCGAGATCCTGCCGACGCTGGCCAGCGGGATGGTGCCGAAGATGAAGGCCTGCCTGCAGGCGATCGAGGGCGGCGTCTCGCGCACGACGGTGGTCGACGGCCGCGAGCCGCACGCCGTACTGCTCGAGCTGTTCACCAAGGAGGGCGTCGGCACCCAGGTGCTGCCCGGAGTCGAGACCAAGACGCGCAAGGCGCGGGAGGTGGGTCCATGAGCGACAGCTGGAAGGCGCGCTACCCCGGCGCGCTGATGAACACCTTCGGCCCGCCCCGCCTCGCGCTGGTGCGCGGCGAGGGAGCGCACGTCTGGGACGAGGACGGCCGCGAGTACGTCGACTTCTTCGGTGGCATCGCCGTCAACGCGCTCGGCCATGCGCACCCGGCGCTGGTCGAGGCCGTGACCACTCAGCTGCGCACCCTTGGCCACGTCTCCAACTTCTTCACCAGCGGACCCCAGGTCGAGCTCGCCGAGCGGCTGCTCGGATGGTTCGAGACCGACGGTCGGGTGTTCGTGTCCAACTCCGGCACCGAGGCCAACGAGGCGGCGCTGAAGCTGACCCGACGTACCGGTCGCACCCGGCTGGTCGCCATGGAGGGGTCCTTCCACGGCCGCACCATGGGCGCGCTGGCGCTGACCTCGAAGGCGGCCTACCGGGAGCCGTTCGAGCCGCTGCCCGGTGACGTGACGTTCGTGCCGTACGGCGACGCTGATGCGCTCGCCGCCGCGGTCGACGAGACCACCGCCGCGGTCATCGTCGAGCCGATGCAGGGCGAGGCCGGCGTGGTGGTTCCGCCCGAAGGCTTCCTGGCGTCGGCCCGGCAGATCACAGCCGACCACGGCGCGCTGCTGTGGATCGACGAGGTGCAGACCGGCGTCGGCCGCACCGGCGCCTGGCTGGCCCACACCGTCACCGGCGTCACCCCCGACATCGTCACCCTCGCCAAGGGGCTGGGCGGCGGCATCCCGATCGGCGCCACCATCGGCCTCGGTGCGGCGGCCGGACTGCTCGAGCCCGGCAACCACGGCACCACGTTCGGGGGCAACCCGGTCGCGTGTGCCGCGGCGCTGGCGGTGCTCGACACGATCGAGAAGGAAGGTCTGATGGACGCCGCGGTCACTCGCGGCGACCAGCTCCGGCAGGTGCTCACCTCGACGCCGCAGGTGACGCAGGTCGACGGCCGCGGACTGCTGTTAGGTGCTCAGCTCGCCGAGGAGACAGCGGCCGCGATCGTGGCGAGCGCTCAGGAGCGGGGCTTCCTGCTCAACAACACCGGCCCGGCCCGGCTCCGGTTCGCGCCGCCGCTCACCATCACCGAGGCGGACATCGATGCGCTCGGTGCGGCCTGGGGCGAGATCGTGACGGGGGAGCAGGCATGAGGCACTTCCTGGCCGACGACGACCTGAGCCCGGCCGAGCAGGCCGAGGTGCTCGACCTGGCCGCGCGGCTCAAGCAGACGCCGTACGAGCACCAGCCGCTGGCGGGCCCGCGCACGGTCGCGATGATCTTCGACAAGCCGACCCTGCGCACCCAGGCCAGCTTCGCTGCGGGCATCGCCGAGCTCGGGGGCTATCCCATGCTGGTGGACGGCACCCTCGCCGGCATCGGCAAGCGCGAGTCCGTCGCCGACGTGGCGCGGGTCCTGGGCCGGCAGGCAGCGTTGATCGTGTGGCGCACCTACGAGCAGGCACGGATCGAGGAGATGGCGGCCAACGCCGGTGTCCCGATCGTCAACGCGCTGACCGACGACTTCCACCCCTGCCAGCTGCTGGCCGACCTGCAGACCGTGCGCGAGCACAAGGGCGAGCTCGCGGGGTTGCGGGTCGCGTTCGTCGGCGACGGCGCCTGCAACATGGGCAACTCCTGGCTGCTCGCCGGGGCCACCGCCGGGATGCACATCGTGGTCGGTGCGCCCGAGGACTACCGGCCGGGCGAGGAGATGTTCGAGCGGGCCCGGGGGATCGCGGCCGACACCGGCGGCTCCGTCGCCGCCGAGACCGACCCGCGCGCGGCCGTTGCGGGCGCCGATGTTGTCGTCACCGACACCTGGGTGTCGATGGGCAAGGAGGACGAGGCCGAGGCGCGCCGCGCGATCTTCACGCCGTACCAGGTGACGGCGGAGCTGATGAGCCTCGCGAAGCCCGACGCGATCGTCATGCACTGCCTGCCGGCCTACCGCGGCGCCGAGATCGACGCCTCGGTCATCGACGGGCCGCAGAGCGTGGTGTGGGACGAGGCAGAGAACCGGCGGCACGCCCAGAAGGCGATCCTGAGCTACCTCTGGGAGCAACGCGATGACTGAGCACGCGCTGCGCCCGGCCACCAAGAACGCCCGACACCAGCTGATCATCGACATCGTCACCCACCACGAGGTGCACTCGCAGGGAGAGCTCCGCGAGCTGCTCGTCAGTGAGGGCGTCGACGTCACTCAGGCGACGCTGTCCCGCGACCTCGTCGAGCTCGACGCGGTCAAGGTCCGCGCCGCCGGCGGAGCGCTGGTGTACGCCGTACCCGCCGAGGGCGGCGACCGCCGACCGACCGCACCGGCCGAGACCGCCGCGGGACGGCAGCGGCTGGCCCGGCTCTGCAGCGAGCTGCTCGTGAGCGCAGAGGCGAGCGCCAACCTGGTGATCCTGCGCACCCCGCCGGGCGCCGCTCAGTTCCTCGCATCGGCCTTCGACAAGTCCGAGATGCCCGACGTCCTCGGCACCATCGCCGGCGACGACACCGTCCTCGTCATCGGCCGGAAGCCCGACGGAGGCGACGAGCTCGCCCGCCGGTTCCTGGCGCTGGCCGAACCCGAACCGCAATCGCACCACCAGAAAGGCACCTCGTGAGCAAGGTCCTGACCACCCTGCCGGTCGGAGAGCGCGTCGGTATCGCGTTCTCCGGCGGGCTGGACACCTCCGTGGCCGTGGCCTGGATGCGCGCCAAGGGCGCCGTCCCGTGCACCTACACCGCCGACCTCGGGCAGTACGACGAGCCCGACATCGACGGCATCCCCGGCCGGGCGATGCAGTACGGCGCCGAGCTCGCGCGAGCGGTCGACTGTCGGCACGCGCTCGTCGAGGAGGGGCTCGCGGCGCTGGCCTGCGGGGCGTTCCACATCCGCAGCGGCAGCCGCGCCTACTTCAACACCACCCCGATCGGTCGCGCCGTCACCGGCACCCTGCTGGTCCGCGCCATGCACGACGACGGTGTGGACATCTGGGGGGACGGCTCGACGTTCAAGGGCAACGACATCGAGCGGTTCTACCGCTACGGCCTGCTCGCCAACCCGAGCCTGCGCATCTATAAGCCCTGGCTCGACGCCGACTTCGTGACCGAGCTCGGCGGCCGGACGGAGATGAGCCAGTGGCTGGCCCGGCACGACCTGCCGTACCGCGACAGCGAGGAGAAGGCCTACTCCACCGACGCCAACATCTGGGGCGCCACCCACGAGGCCAAGACCCTCGAGCACCTGGACGTCTCGCTCGAGACGGTCGAGCCGATCATGGGCGTCAAGTTCTGGGACCCACTGGTCGAGATCGCCCCCGAAGAGGTCACGGTCCGGTTCGAGCGCGGGCGGCCGGTCGCCATCAACGGCAAGCGGTACGACGATCCGGTCGAGCTCGTGCACGAGGCCAACGCCGTTGGCGGGCGGCACGGCCTGGGCATGTCCGACCAGATCGAGAACCGGATCATCGAGGCCAAGTCGCGCGGGATCTACGAGGCGCCCGGGATGGCGCTGCTCTGGATCGTCTACGAGCGGCTGCTCAACGCGGTGCACAACGAGGACACCGTCGCGAACTACCACAATGAGGGCCGCAAGCTCGGCCGACTGCTCTACGAGGGCCGGTGGCTCGACCCGCAGGCGCTGATGCAGCGCGAGGCAATCCAGCGCTGGATCGCGTCCGTGGTCACCGGCGAGGTCACCGTCCGGCTCCGCCGCGGCGAGGACTACACGATCCTGCGCACCGAGGGCGAGCACTTCTCCTACCACCCCGACAAGCTGTCGATGGAGCGCAACGACGACGCCGCATTCGGCCCCACCGACCGGATCGGGCAGCTCACCATGCGCAACCTCGACATCGCGGACTCGCGGGCCAAGCTCGAGATCTACGCGACCCAGCCGCTCGACGAGGGCCAGGTCCTGGTCGAGCACGGTCACCTGCTCGGTGCCCTGGAAGCCGGCGGTGGCGAGGTCATCTCCAGCAACCCCGAAGCACAGGGCGATATCAGCGACGACGCGCTGGACAATGCCGCGATGGAGTTCGGTACCGACTGATGACGACTGCCAAACGACTTGCCGCGCGGGTGCTACCGGTGAGCCCCGAGGGGCGGGTGCTGCTGCTTCACGAGCAGGACCCCGCCAATCCCGGCGTCCTCTACTGGGGAAGCATCGGCGGTGCCGTCGACCCGGGGGAGACGCTCGTCCAGGCGGCAGTACGCGAGCTCCGCGAGGAGACCGGGATCGTGACTGATCCGCGAGCCCTGCTGGGTCCGATTCTGCGTGCCGACCAGCCGTTCACCTGGGCAGGTCGCGACTACGTCAACGACGCGCACTTCTTCGCGTTGCCACTCGCCGAGTCGGTCGACGTGAGCTTCGACCACCTCGTCGAGGAGGAGACCGGGAACGTGCTGGGCTCCGGGTGGTGGACTCCGGCCGGACTTGTGGACGACGGCACCGCCGCGTCCGCGGAGCTGCCCGAGGCGATGCGGCTGGCGATCAACGCGATCGGAGAAGCGGCGTGAGCGGCACCAACGAGGGCAAGCTCTGGGGCGGTCGGTTCGCGGGCGGTCCATCACCCGAGCTCGAGGCGCTGTCCCGGTCGACACACTTCGACTGGCGGCTGGCTCTCTACGACATCGCCGGGTCGCACGCCCACGCCAAGGCACTGGCTGCGGCTGGGCTGCTGACGTCGGAGGAGCTGAGGCTCATGCACGGCGGGCTCGACGAGCTGACCCGACGGATCGAAGCCGGCGAGCTCCTGCCCGATCCATCGGATGAGGACGTGCACGGCGCCCTCGAGCGGCTGCTGCTCGAGGAGATCGGGCCTGAGGTGGGTGGCAAGCTGCGGGCCGGCCGGTCCCGCAACGACCAGGTCGCAACGCTGTTCCGCTCCTATCTGCTCGATCACTCGCTGACAGTGGGCGATCTGATGCTGGACCTCGTCGAGGCGATCGCCGGCCAGGCCGAGCAGCACCTCGGCGCGATCATGCCGGGACGCACCCATCTCCAGCACGCGCAGCCGGTGCTCCTCTCGCACCACCTGCTCGCGCACGCGTGGCCCCTGCTGCGAGACGTGGAGCGGCTCGCCGACTGGCGCCGCCGCGTCGAGTCGGACTCGCCGTACGGCTCGGGTGCGCTGGCCGGCCAGACACTCGGCCTCGACCCCGAGCTCGTGGCCCGCGAGCTGGGGTTCACCGGCTCCACCGCCAACTCGATCGACGGGACGTCGTCGCGTGACTTCGTCGCCGAGTTCGCGTTCGTCTGCGCCCAGACCGGGGTGGACGTGAGCCGGCTCGCTGAGGAGGTCATCCTCTGGGCGACGCGCGAGTTCGGGTTCGTCCGGCTGCACGACTCCTGGTCGACCGGCTCGAGCATCATGCCGCAGAAGAAGAACCCCGACATCGCGGAGCTGGCACGCGGCAAGGCCGGCCGACTGGTCGGCAACCTGGCCGGGCTGCTGACGACGCTGAAGGCGCTTCCGCTCGCCTACAACCGGGACCTGCAGGAGGACAAGGAGCCGGTCTTCGACTCCGTCGACACCCTCGAGGTCCTACTGCCCGCGTTCACCGGGATGATCGCCACGCTGGAGTTCGACACCGTCCGGATGGCCGACCTGGCGCCGCAGGGCTTCTCACTCGCCACCGACGTGGCGGAGTGGCTGGTCCGCGAGGGGGTGCCGTTCCGCGTCGCCCACGAGCTCGCGGGGGCCTGCGTGCAGCGCTGCGAAGAGCTCGGTGTGGAGCTGCACGAGCTCACCGACGAGCAGTTCGCGGCGATCTCCCCGAGCCTGACCCCTGCGGTCCGATCCGTCCTCACGATCGAGGGCTCCGTCGCCGCACGCAACGGCCGCGGCGGCACCGCGCCGGACGCGGTGCGCACTCAGCTGGCCGAGCTGCGGGAGAACGTGACGGGACACCGTGAGCGCATCGCCCGGCCTGACTGACCAGCTGACCGGGCCGGTCCTGGAGGTTGCGCCGCGGCTCCTGAACGCGGTGCTGCGTCACGGCGAGGTCGCCGTACGCATCAGCGAGGTGGAGGCGTACGCCGGTCCCGACGACCCGGGCTCGCACGCCTACCGCGGGAAGACGCCGCGCAACGCCGTGATGTTCGGTCCGGCCGGTCACCTGTACTGCTACTTCACCTACGGCATGCACGTCTGCTCCAACGTCACCGTCGGACCCGAGGACAGCCCGAGCGCGGTGCTCCTCCGGGCGGGGGAGGTCGTGGCCGGTGTGGAGGTGGCGCGGGAGCGCCGCAACGGTGCGCCGGACCGGGATATTGCGCGCGGTCCCGCCCGGCTCTGTGTGGCGCTGGGGATCGAGCTCACCGACAACGGCAACGACCTCTCTGCCGGCCCGATCACGCTCGAGCTGGGCGAGCCTCCGGCAGAGGTGCTGACCGGCCCACGGGTGGGTCTGCGTGGTGCGCCGGACCGCCCCTGGCGGTTCTGGATCGCGGGGGATCGGACGGTCTCGCCGTACCGCCGGCATCGCCTGGCGCCACCCGCCTGACCCCCGATTGTGAGGAGCGCGGGCAGCCCTGATAGCGTTCCGTTCGTCGCGGTGAGCGGCCCCCACAACATCGGCCGGAAGGCCGAATCGGAGGGGGTTTCGTACGCCCTGGCACGGGCGGTCTGAGAGCGTCGATCCAAGTTGACGAGGTCAGCCCAACCCGGTAAGTTTCTGTAGGTTGCCCTGCGACCGGTCCGCGAGGTCCGGCGCAAGCGCGTCTGATGTTTGAGAACTCAACAGTGTGTTTGATAGTCGACGGATTAGTTTGTATGCCCTGATCGATTTTGGTTGGTTTGGGTTTGTTTTTCAACGAAACATAATTCTGGCGAGAGTCAGGTTTGTTTTTTGTTGGGTTCAAGTTTTCTATGGAGAGTTTGATCCTGGCTCAGGACGAACGCTGGCGGCGTGCTTAACACATGCAAGTCGAGCGGTAAGGCTCCTTCGGGGGTACACGAGCGGCGAACGGGTGAGTAACACGTGAGTAATCTGCCCTTCACTCTGGGATAAGCTTCGGAAACGGGGTCTAATACCGGATACGACCGACCTACGCATGTGGTGTTGGTGGAAACTTTTGTGGGTGGGGGATGTGCTCGCGGCCTATCAGCTTGTTGGTGGGGTAATGGCCTACCAAGGCTTCGACGGGTAGCCGGCCTGAGAGGGTGACCGGTCACACTGGGACTGAGACACGGCCCAGACTCCTACGGGAGGCAGCAGTGGGGAATATTGGACAATGGGCGGAAGCCTGATCCAGCAACGCCGCGTGAGGGATGACGGCCTTCGGGTTGTAAACCTCTTTCACCATTGACGAAGCCGCACAGTGTGTGTGGTGACGGTAGGTGGGGAAGAAGCACCGGCCAACTACGTGCCAGCAGCCGCGGTAATACGTAGGGTGCGAGCGTTGTCCGGAATTATTGGGCGTAAAGGGCTCGTAGGCGGTTTGTCGCGTCGGGAGTGAAAACACTGGGCTTAACTCAGTGCTGGCTTTCGATACGGGCAGACTAGAGGTATGCAGGGGAGAACGGAATTCCTGGTGTAGCGGTGAAATGCGCAGATATCAGGAGGAACACCGGTGGCGAAGGCGGTTCTCTGGGCATTACCTGACGCTGAGGAGCGAAAGTGTGGGGAGCGAACAGGATTAGATACCCTGGTAGTCCACACCGTAAACGTTGGGCGCTAGGTGTGGGGCCTATTCCATGGGTTCCGTGCCGCAGCTAACGCATTAAGCGCCCCGCCTGGGGAGTACGGCCGCAAGGCTAAAACTCAAAGGAATTGACGGGGGCCCGCACAAGCGGCGGAGCATGCGGATTAATTCGATGCAACGCGAAGAACCTTACCTGGGTTTGACATACGCCGGAAGCCTCTAGAGATAGAGGTCTCTTTGATACTGGTGTACAGGTGGTGCATGGCTGTCGTCAGCTCGTGTCGTGAGATGTTGGGTTAAGTCCCGCAACGA
This sequence comes from uncultured Actinomycetota bacterium, assembly GCA_963809015.1. Classification (GTDB taxonomy): domain Bacteria; phylum Actinomycetota; class Actinomycetes; order Propionibacteriales; family Nocardioidaceae; genus Nocardioides. The sequence goes on along the minus strand of CAWEHX010000006.1, from coordinate 359,651 downwards.
GCGCAACCCTCGTTCCATGTTGCCAGCAGCACCTTCGGGTGGCTGGGGACTCATGGGAGACTGCCGGGGTCAACTCGGAGGAAGGTGGGGATGACGTCAAGTCATCATGCCCCTTATGTCCAGGGCTTCACGCATGCTACAATGGCCGGTACAAAGGGCTGCGATCCCGTGAGGGGGAGCGAATCCCAAAAAGCCGGTCTCAGTTCGGATTGGGGTCTGCAACTCGACCCCATGAAGTCGGAGTCGCTAGTAATCGCAGATCAGCAACGCTGCGGTGAATACGTTCCCGGGCCTTGTACACACCGCCCGTCACGTCACGAAAGTCGGCAACACCCGAAGCCCACGGCCCAACCCTTGTGGAGGGAGTGGTCGAAGGTGGGGCTGGCGATTGGGACGAAGTCGTAACAAGGTAGCCGTACCGGAAGGTGCGGCTGGATCACCTCCTTTCTAAGGAGCACACGCCCAACCCCTGCTTTGTGGGGGAGGCCGCCACTGGCGAATGTCTGGTGGGGTCGATGGTGGTGTTCGGATAGTGGAGCCGTCGACGAACGACCATCCTTCTGGGTGGCTTGTCCGCTAGTACTGCACTCGAGCTTCGGTTCGGTGTGCGTGGAACGTGGGTGGGCCGGCTGGGGGTTGGTTCTCAAGCACACTGTTGGGTGTCTGAAGCATCAGACCCCATGGAGTCGCCTTTGTGGTGGCTGGTTGGTTTCTTGTTGTTTGATTTCTGGATAGTGGACGCGAGCATCGCCCGCACAGTTCCCGGTCCGTCCGAGGCCTCTGTTGTTTGGTTGTCTTTGGATGTGCTGGGTTGTTTTTGTGTGGGTGTTGTTTTTGTAGTGTGTGTCTTTGTTGTTTTTGTTGAGTGTTTGTGTTTGGCAAGCTATGAAGGGCACATGGTGGATGCCTTGGCATCAAGAGCCGATGAAGGACGTTGGAGCCTGCGATAAGCCCTGGGGAGTTGGCAACCGAGCTGTGATCCGGGGGTGTCCGAATGGGGGAACCCAGCCGCAGTCATGTGCGGTTACCTGCACCTGAATGAAATAGGGTGTGTGGAGGGAACGTGGGGAAGTGAAACATCTCAGTACCCATAGGAAGAGAAAACAATTGTGATTCCGAGAGTAGTGGCGAGCGAAATCGGAGGAGGCTAAACCTCATGCATGTGATACCCGGCAGGGGTTGTGTGTGGGGGGTTGTGGGATCGTCCGTCTTCGTCTGCCGGCGAAGGAGACAGTAAGAAAGTTTGTGTGAAGTTGAAGTCCATTGGAAAGTGGCGCCGTAGAGGGTGATAGCCCCGTAGATGTAAGTACAGACCTGTCGGACGGTATCCCAAGTAACACGCCACTCCTGAAATGGTGTGTGAATCTGGCGGGACCACCCGTTAAGCCTAAATACTTCTTGATGACCGATAGCGGACTAGTACCGTGAGGGAAAGGTGAAAAGTACCCCTGGCGGGGAGTGAAATAGTACCTGAAACCGTGTGCCTACAATCCGTCAGAGCCTTACGCCTTGTGCGGGGGTGATGGCGTGCCTTTTGAAGAATGAGCCTGCGAGTTTGCGTTGTGTTGCGAGGTTAACCCGTGTGGGGTAGCCGTAGCGAAAGCGAGTCCTAATAGGGCGGTTGAGTAGCACGATCAAGACCCGAAGCGGAGTGATCTATCCATGGGCAGGTTGAAGCGCGGGTAAGACCGCGTGGAGGACCGAACCCACTTAGGTTGAAAACTGAGGGGATGACCTGTGGATAGGGGTGAAAGGCCAATCAAACTCCGTGATAGCTGGTTCTCCCCGAAATGCATTTAGGTGCAGCGTTGTGTGTTTCTTGCCGGAGGTAGAGCACTGGATAGCCGATGGGCCCGACCAGGTTACTGACGTTAGCCAAACTCCGAATGCCGGTAAGTGAGAGCGCAGCAGTGAGACTGCGGGGGATAAGCTTCGTAGTCGAGAGGGAAACAGCCCAGACCATCAGCTAAGGCCCCTAAGTGGTGACTAAGTGGAAAAGGATGTGGAGTCGCACTGACAACCAGGAGGTTGGCTTGGAAGCAGCCACCCTTGAAAGAGTGCGTAATAGCTCACTGGTCAAGTGATTCCGCGCCGACAATGTAGCGGGGCTCAAGTCATCCGCCGAAGCTATGGCATTCACATATTAACCAAGCCGCTCCCCTTGTGGGGGTTGGTTCAGGTGTGTGGATGGGTAGGGGAGCGTCGTGCCACGGGTGAAGCAGCGGGGTGACCCAGCTGTGGATGTGGCACGAGTGAGAATGCAGGCATGAGTAGCGAATCACAGGTGAGAAACCTGTGCGCCGAATGATCAAGGGTTCCAGGGTCAAGCTAATCTGCCCTGGGTAAGTCGGGACCTAAGGCGAGGCCGACAGGCGTAGTCGATGGACAACGGGTTGATATTCCCGTACCGGCAAAGTTGCGCCCATGACGAACCCGGTGATGCTAACCACCCAAAACCTGTCGTATCCGACCCTTCGGGGAAGGAGCGGTAGGCGGAGCGTGGGACCCGAACCGGTAGTAGTCAAGCGATGGGGTGACGCAGGAAGGTAGCCCAACCACGCCGATGGTTGTGCGTGGGTAAGCAGGTAGGACGCGGTCTAGGTAAATCCGGTCCGCAGCCCTTTGGTGGGCGAGTCTGAGATGTGACGCCGACCCCGTATGGGGGAAGTGGGTGATCCTATGCTGCCGAGAAAAACCTCTAGCGAGCAACGCGCCGCCCGTACCCCAAACCGACTCAGGTGATCAGGTAGAGAATACCAAGGCGATCGAGTGAACCATGGTTAAGGAACTCGGCAAAATGCCCCCGTAACTTCGGGAGAAGGGGGACCCGAACCGTGAACCCACTAGCTGGGCAGAAGCGGGGAGGGTCGCAGAGACCAGGCCCAAGCGACTGTTTACTAAAAACACAGGTCCGTGCGAAGTTGTAAGACGATGTATACGGACTGACTCCTGCCCGGTGCTGGAAGGTTAAGAGGACCTGTTAGCCCCCCTCTATCTAATATGGGGGTGAAGCGGAGAATTTAAGCCCCAGTAAACGGCGGTGGTAACTATAACCATCCTAAGGTAGCGAAATTCCTTGTCGGGTAAGTTCCGACCTGCACGAATGGAGTAACGACTTGGGCGCTGTCTCAACCATGGACTCGGCGAAATTGCACTACGAGTAAAGATGCTCGTTACGCGCGGCAGGACGGAAAGACCCCGGGACCTTTACTATAGTTTGGTATTGGTGTTTGGTTCGGCTTGTGTAGGATAGGTGGGAGACTATGAAACCCAGACGCCAGTTTGGGTGGAGTCAACGTTGAAATACCACTCTGGTCGTACTAGATGTCTAACCTAGGTCCATGATCTGGATCAGGGACAGTGCCTGATGGGTAGTTTAACTGGGGCGGTTGCCTCCTAAAATGTAACGGAGGCGCTCAAAGGTTCCCTCAGCCTGGTTGGCAATCAGGTGGCGAGTGTAAGTGCACAAGGGAGCTTGACTGTGAGACAGACATGTCGAGCAGGGACGAAAGTCGGAACTAGTGATCCGGCCACGGCAAGTGGAAGCGTGGTCGCTCAACGGATAAAAGGTACCCCGGGGATAACAGGCTGATCTTCCCCAAGAGTCCATATCGACGGGATGGTTTGGCACCTCGATGTCGGCTCGTCGCATCCTGGGGCCGGAGTAGGTCCCAAGGGTTGGGCTGTTCGCCCATTAAAGCGGCACGCGAGCTGGGTTTAGAACGTCGTGAGACAGTTCGGTCCCTATCCGCCGCGCGCGCAGGAAACTTGAGAAAAGCTGTCCCTAGTACGAGAGGACCGGGATGGACGAACCTCTGGTGTGCCAGTTGTCCCGCCAGGGGCACGGCTGGTTAGCTACGTTCGGAAGTGATAACCGCTGAACGCATCTAAGCGGGAAGCACGTTTCAAGATAAGGTTTCCCACCACGTAAGTGGGTAAGGCCCCCAACAGACTATTGGGTTGATAGGCCGGAGGTTTACAACAGCAATGTTCAGCCGACCGGTACTAATAGGCCGAGGGCTTGCCTACACAAACCCTCAACCAAAACCACAACCACGCGCACACAAAAAACACACTCGCGTCCACGAGAAGAACAATCCAGACCAACCACACCCACACCCCACAACAAACACGGGCAGGGCCAGTGGTTCATAGAGTTACGGCGGCCATAGCGACAGGGAAACACCCGGCACCATCCCGAACCCGGAAGTTAAGCCTGCCAGCGCCAATGGTACTGCACCCGAGAGGCTGTGGGAGAGTAGGACGCCGCCGGACATACTTTGCAAGAGGGCCATCCTTTCGAGGGTGGCCTTCTTCGCATTCCAGGCCGTTTATGGCGCGCAAGTGTCCACAGATATAGCTCCAGGGGTGTTTATCCACAGCGCGTCGTCCGGTCGGGCCGGGTTGTCGGTACGCGCACCCAGATTTGCCGGCGGAGGTGATGTGCAATGTCAGCACAATCGGTCGAGGAGCACGGGTCGTCCGTCAGCGAGGCCCCGGAATCAGTCAACGAGGTACGGATCGCCGGACGGATCTCGGCAGGCCCGGAGGAACGGGTGCTGCCCAGCGGAGACGTCCTGTGGACGTTCCGCGTGGTGGTCCCGAGGGCGCGCAGCCGGACCGGAGCCAGGCCCGGTGTGGATGCGCTCGAGTGCGCGGTCTGGGGCGGCCGGGTCCGCCGCTCGGTGGCCAGCTGGCGTCAGGGCGACGTGGTCGAGGTCAGCGGGGCGGTGCGCCGCCGCTTCTTCCGGGTGGCCGGCGGTGCGGCGTCCCGGTTCGAGATCGACGTGGACGCCGGTCGGCTCATTCGTCGCGCAGCGAGCGAATGAGCACGCCGAGGCTGGGCTTGGGCTGGAATGAGGTGGCCTTCTCGGGCAGCAGGCGGTCGTCGGCAGCGATGCGGAGGACGAGGTCGACCTCGGGCGCGGGCATCAGCACAGCCACGCCGATGTCCGGGGACACCTGGGCGAGGGTGTCCTCGACGGTGTGGTGATAGCCGATCCGACGGGGCCCGTGCGGCAGCGCCGGGATCAGGTTGTCGTGCAGGAGCTCGACGGCCGCACGGTCCTCGACCGGGTTCAGGGTGACCACCGCCCAGCGCTGGGCGTCGGTGACGACCAGGTGATCCGGCCCGAGACCCGCGACAGCCTGCTCCTCCGGGAGGTCTTCGTACGTCATTCCGGCGGACTTCGCGGCGGACCGCACGTCGTCCATCGTGGTGCCGAGCAGCAGCCGGTGGATGGCTCCGAGGAACAGCGGGGTGTCGTCCTGGTCGACCAGCATCGCCAGTCCCTGGTCGGTGAGCCCGCCGGGCTCGCGCTGCTGGAGCCGCAGGTAGGCCGCGTAGCGGTGGTGGCCATCGGCGATCAGCGCGCGGCTCGGCGCCAGCTCGGCAGCGATCACGTCGAGCGTGGCCCGCCCGCGGAGGGCCCAGACCCGGTGCCGCTGCTCCGCCCGATCGGTGAAGTCGTGGTCGGGCGGGGTGGTCGTCGCCTCGGTCACCAGTGCGCGCAGCCGCGGCGTGGCCCGGTGCACGAGGAGGATCGGCGCCGGGTTGAGGCGCATCTCGGCCATCCGGTCGGCCAGGTCGTCGGCCTGACCCGGATAGATGCCCTCGTGCGGGAGGATCGCCCGATCCTCGGGCCGGGAGGCCCGCTGAGAGACGTCCAGCGCTCCGACCAGGCCCCGGATGGTGATGCCGCCCGCCGTGTACTCGTGCAGGTACACGGCGGGTTCCCGGTCCCGGATGATGTGCCCCTGGCGTTCCCAGCGACCCAGCCGAGCGGCGACGTCGCGGTACGGCCTGGCGAACGCTCGCGACGAGGCGGGGTCGCCGATCCGGGCCGGCGAGAGCATCAGTCCGGGAAAGGGTTCCAGTCGGAGCGGTCCCGCGACGTACGGCGGGGTGACCACCGCCCTGGAGTCCATCCGGGCATCGTACGAGGGACCTCACAAGCCGCCTGGCAGGGTGGGGCCATGCTCGGATCGTCCCCGGAGCCGCTGTATGCGGCCTACGACCTGGCCATGCTCGACCTCGACGGGGTGGTCTACGTCGGCGGCGACGCGGTCCCCGGTGCGGCGGAGCGGATCGCGGCGGCACGGGCTGCGGGCATGCGGTTGGCGTTCATCACCAACAACGCGTCCCGGCCACCCGACGACGTGGCGGCACACCTGACCGAGCTCGGCGTGCCGGCGGAGGCGGAGGACGTCGTCACCTCGGCCCAGGCCGCGTGCCGGCTGGTTCTCGACCGCTTGGGCGTGGGTGCCCGGGTCGCTCTGCTCGGCGGTACTGGGCTCGAGGTGGCCCTGCACGAGGCGGGGTTGGTGCCGGTCGGCGTCGACGACCCCACGGCGCGGGCGCTCGTCAGCGGCTACGGGCCGGACGTGCTGTGGCGGGACGTGATGCGGGCTGCTGTGCGGATCCGCGAGGGACTCTGGTGGGTGGCGAGCAACACCGACTACACGATCCCCACGGCGTACGGCGTGGCCCCCGGGCACGGCATGCAGGTGCAGAGCCTCACCGCGTTCTCGGGCGTTCAGCCGGTGGTCGCCGGGAAGCCGTCCCGGCCGCTGCTGGAGGAGACCATGCGCCGGGTGGGCGGTGACCGCCCGCTCATGATCGGCGATCGGCTGGACACCGACATCGAGGGCGCGGCGAACGTCGGCGTCGACAGCCTCCTGGTGCTGACGGGCGTGACCCGGCTCGCCGAGCTGGTGGCGGCGACGCCGACTGAGCGCCCGACGTACCTCGCCGCGGAGCTGGACGGGCTGTTGGTGGCCCACCAGGCGCCGGTGGCGGTGGATGGGGGGTACGCGGCCGCGGGCTGGCAGGCGAGCGTGGTGGACGGGCGGCTGGACGTGAGCGGTACCGGAGCAGCCGACGACTGGTGGCGTGCGGTCGCCGCGGCGGCGTGGGCGTACCGGGACCGCTCGGGAGACGTGGTGGACACCGGTGAGCTGGTCGCGCCTGCGCGATGAGGCCGGATCGCGACGGGTAGCCTCTGCCGCATGAGCGAGGAGCAGGCGACCCCCGAGGTCACCGACGACGCGGAACAGCCGGCCGACGAGCCGATCCGCACCGGCGTGGAGCGCGTGGACGCTGTCGTCGACGCTGTCGCGGGTCTCGAGAACCGGCCGGTCGACGAGCACGTGGCCGTGTTCGAGTCCGCGCACGACGAGCTGCGCCGCACCCTCGACTCGCAGTCGGACGACGCCGAGTAGGTCCCGAGCATGCCGCCGCGACGCCTGCGGCTCGACGCCGAGCTGGTCCGTCGCGGCCTGGCCCGGTCGCGCGAGCACGCCAGTGAGCTGATCGGCACAGGCCGGGTGCGGGTCGGTGGGGGAGTCGCCAGCAAGCCGGCCACCGGCGTGACCACCGACATGGCGATCGTGGTGTCGGCCGATCCGGACCGTCCGGACTACGTCTCCCGCGGCGGCCACAAGCTGGCCGGTGCGCTCGCGGCGTTCGAGCCGCTCGGGCTCCGGGTCGAGGGACGCCGATGCCTGGACGCGGGCGCTTCGACCGGCGGGTTCACCGACGTCCTGCTGCGGCACGGAGCTGCCCAGGTCGTTGCCGTCGACGTGGGCTACGGCCAGCTGGCCTGGAGCCTGCAGAGCGATGAGCGAGTCGTGGTCATCGACCGGCAGAACGTCCGGGAGCTGACGCCGGAGCTGATCGGGGGCCCGGTAGACCTGGTGGTCGGCGACCTGTCGTTCATCTCCCTGGGGCTGGTGCTGGAGGCGCTGGTCGGAGTGACCCGGCCGGACGGTGACCTGGCCCTGATGGTGAAGCCGCAGTTCGAGGTGGGCAAGGAACGTGTCGGGCGCGGGGGCGTCGTACGGGACCCGGCGCTGCGCGCCGAGGCGGTCTCGGCGGTGGCCGCCGCTGCCGCCGAGCGTGGCTGGGGCGCCAGGGCCGTCACGGTCAGCCCGCTGCCGGGTCCGTCGGGGAACGTCGAGTTCTTCCTCTGGCTGCGGCTCGGCGACGCCACGGTGACCGAGGCCGACATCGACACGGCCGTGCGGGGCGCCACCGGCCAGGGGGTGCCGGGTGAGAAGGTTGACCCGTGACTGAGTCCGGCCCCGAAGAGCTCCCGCGCCGGGTGCTCGTGCTCGCCCACACCGGGCGCGAGGACGCCCGGGAAGTGGCGCGCACCCTCGTCGAGAAGCTGAGCGGACACGGGATCATCGTGCGGCTGCTCGCGACCGAGGCTGCCCAGCTCGGGATCGACCCGGACTCCTACGACCCCGCAGTGGAGCTCACCGACTCCGAGACGGACGCCAGCCACGAGTGCGAGCTCACCGTGGTCCTGGGCGGCGACGGCAGCATCCTGCGCGCTGCCGAGGTCACCCACGCCCGGCTGACGCCGGTGCTGGGGGTCAACCTGGGACACGTGGGCTTCCTCGCCGAGGCCGAGCATGAAGACCTGGAATCCACGATCGACGCGGTCGTCCACCGGCGCTACACGGCCGAGGACCGGCTCACCATCGATGTCGACGTCTATCGCGACGGTGAGATCGTGGCCAGCACGTTCGCGGTCAACGAGGTCAGCGTCGAGAAGGCGGCTCGCGAGCGGATGCTCGAGGTCGTCGTCGAGATCGACGGGCGACCGCTGTCCCGGTGGGGATGCGACGGCGTGGTGTGCGCGACGCCGACCGGCTCCACCGCCTACAACTTCTCGGCCGGCGGCCCGATTGTCTGGCCCCAGGTCGAGGCGCTCTGCATCGTCCCGATCAGCGCGCACGCGCTGTTCGCCCGACCGATGGTGGTCGCGCCGACCTCGGTGCTGGCGATCGAGGTGCTGGCCCGCACCGAGGGTTCCGGTGTGCTCTGGGCCGACGGCCGGCGCACCGTCGACCTGCCGCCCGGCGCCCGGATCGAGGTACGCCGCGGGGAGCACCCGGTCCGGCTGGTCCGACTGCAAGAGGCGCCGTTCACCGACCGGCTGGTCGCCAAGTTCGGGCTGCCCGTGGAGGGCTGGCGAGGAGCCGCGGAACGACGTCGGGACGAGCGCCGATGATCGAGGAGATCCGGATCGCCTCCCTGGGCGTCATCGACTCGTCGACCCTCGAGCTCGGACCCGGGCTGACCGTCATCACCGGCGAGACAGGTGCGGGCAAGACCATGGTCGTCACCGCACTGGGGCTGCTCCTGGGCGGCCGGGCCGACAGCGGCGCGGTACGCAGCGGCGCCCGCCAGGCCCGGATCGAGGGCGTGGTGGCCGCCGGCGCCAACGAGGCAGGGTTCTGGGACGCGTTCGCCGCGGAGGTGGACCTCGCCGGCGGCGAGGTCGAGGACGACCGCGTCGTGCTGGCCCGCAACCTGTCGGCTGAGGGCCGGTCCCGAGCGTTCGTCGGCGGCGCCTCGGTTCCGGTGTCCGCGCTCGCGCAGGTCGCCGAGCCGCTGGTCGCGGTGCACGGCCAGTCCGACCAACACCGGCTGCTCCAGCAGCGGGCCCAGCGAGACGCACTCGACCGGTTCGGCGGCACTCCCGTGCTGGACCTGGGAGCGCGCTACCGCGACCTCTACACCCGGCTGAGCGCCCTCGAGGCCGAGCTGGCGGAGGTGGTCGCCACCGCTCGCGAACGCGCCCGTGAGGCCGATCTGCTGCGGTTCGGGCTCGGCGAGATCGAGGCGGTGGGGCCGGAAGCGGGCGAGGACAGCTCCCTGGCCGCGGAGGAGTCCCGGTTGGGGTTCGCCGACACGTTGCGAGCAGCGGCCGAGCAGGCCCGCGAGTCGCTGTCGAGCGACGAGAGCGCCCCGGACGCCCTGGCGGCAGTGGGAGCCGCGCGGACCCAGCTCGAAGCCGTCCGCGAGCACGACCCGGCCGCCGGCGAGCTGGCCGACCGGCTCGCGGAGGTGGCGTACCTGCTGTCCGACGTCGCCGCCGACGTCGCGTCCTACGCGACCCGCATCGACACCGATCCCAACCGACTGGCGGCTGTCTCCGAGCGGCGTGCGGCGCTGACCGCGTTGACCAGGAAGTACGGCGAGAGCATCGACGAGGTGCTGGCCTGGGCCGAGCAGTCCTCCACGCGGCTGCTCGACCTCGACTCCACCGACGAGCACATCGAGCGACTCAGCGCGGAGCAGGAGGTGCTGCGCGCCGAACTGGCCGAGGCGGCCGCCGCGCTCACGGCCGCCCGCGCCGAGGCCGCGGGCCGATTGTCCACGCAGGTGACCGCCGAGCTGGCGCTCCTCGCGATGCCCGACGCCCGGGTCGAGATCGCGGTGACCCCCACTGACCCCGGGCCGTCCGGCACCGACGAGATCTCCTTCCTGCTGGCTGCCAACACCGGATCCGAGCTCCGACCGCTGCACAAGGGCGCCTCGGGCGGCGAGCTGTCCCGGGTGATGCTGGCCCTCGAGGTGTCGCTCGCCGGGACCAGTCCGGTCCCGACCTTCGTGTTCGATGAGGTCGACGCCGGAGTGGGCGGTGCCGCGGCGGTCGAGGTGGGCCGCCGGCTCGCCATGCTGGCCCGGACCGCCCAGGTGCTGGTGGTCACCCACCTGCCCCAAGTGGCGGCGTACGCCGACCGGCACGTCCTGGTCGAGAAGGCCAGCGACGGCTCGGTCACCAGCTCGGGGCTCACCACGCTCGACGACGAGGGTCGTGAGCGCGAGCTGAGCCGGATGCTCGCCGGCCTCGCCGACTCCGACACCGCGTTGGCTCACGCTAGAGAGCTGCTGGAAGTCGCCCAGTCCGCGCGTGGCGTCTCCTAGTGTCCGTTGCCTGAGATAGGGTGGAGTTCCGTGAAGGCGCCCACCAAACACGTGTTTGTCACCGGGGGCGTCGCCTCCTCTCTCGGCAAGGGGCTCACCGCCTCGAGCCTCGGCCGGCTGCTGCGGTCCCGGGGTCTCCGGGTCACCATGCAGAAGCTCGACCCTTACCTCAACGTCGACCCCGGGACGATGAACCCGTTCCAGCACGGCGAGGTGTTCGTCACCAACGACGGCGCCGAGACCGACCTCGACGTCGGTCACTACGAGCGGTTCCTCGACACCGACCTCAAAGCGTTCGCGAACGTCACGACCGGTCAGGTCTACTCCACGGTGATCGCCAAGGAGCGCAAGGGCGAGTACCTCGGCGACACGGTCCAGGTGATCCCGCACATCACCAACGAGATCAAGGACCGGATCATCCAGATGGGCACCGGCACGGGTGACGACGAGGTCGACGTCGTGATCACCGAGGTGGGCGGCACCGTCGGCGACATCGAGTCGCTGCCGTTCCTGGAAGCGGCCCGCCAAGTCCGCCACGACATCGGCCGGGACAACTGCTTCTTCCTGCATGTCTCGCTGGTGCCGTTCATCGGCCCGTCCGGCGAGCTGAAGACCAAGCCCACCCAGCATTCCGTCGCCGCGCTCCGCCAGGTCGGTATCCAGCCCGACGCCGTGGTGTGCCGGGCCGACCGGGAGCTCCCCGACTCGATCAAGCGCAAGATCTCGTTGATGTGCGACGTGGACCAGGAGGCCGTGGTCTGCGCGGCCGACGCGCCGTCGATCTACGACATTCCCAAGGTGCTGCACCGCGAGGGCCTCGACGCCTACGTCGTACGCCGCCTCGACCTGCCGTTCCGTGACGTCGACTGGACCGACTGGGACGAGCTGCTGCGCCGCGTCCACCACCCGGCAGAGGAGGTCACGGTCGCGCTGGTCGGCAAGTACGTCGACCTGCACGACGCCTACCTCTCGGTCGCCGAAGCGCTCCGGGCCGGCGGGTTCGCCCACGACGCCCGGGTCGACCTGCGGTGGGTCCCGTCCGACGAGTGCGAGGACGCCGCGGGAGCGGCCAAGCACCTCAGCGACGTCGACGCGGTGTGCATCCCCGGCGGGTTCGGCGTCCGTGGCATCGAGGGCAAGGTCGGCGCGCTGACCTACGCCCGCAGTCACGGCATCCCGACGCTCGGCCTGTGCCTCGGGCTCCAGTGCATGGTGATCGAGTACGCCCGGTCGGTCGCGGGCCTGGAGAAGGCGGACTCCACGGAGTTCAACGCCGACTGCACCGAGCCGGTGATCGCGACCATGGAGGAGCAGAAGGACTACGTCGAGGGCGAGGGCGACCTGGGCGGAACCATGCGGCTGGGGCTCTACCCGGCCGACCTGGCGACGGGCTCGATCGTCCGCGAGGCCTATGGCGAGGCCACCATCCAGGAGCGACACCGGCACCGCTACGAGGTCAACAACTCCTATCGCGAGCAGCTGCGGATGGCCGGCCTGGTGTTCTCCGGCACCAACCCAGATCTCGGCCTGGTGGAGTTCGTCGAGCTGCCTCGCGACGTGCATCCCTACTACGTCTCGACCCAGGCCCACCCCGAGCTCCGGTCCCGCCCGACCCGGCCGCACCCGCTGTTCAAGGGACTGATCGGCGCCGCGCTCGACCGCCAGCGGGAGCTGCGGTTCCCGATCGACGAGACCGGACTGCGCCGCGAGCCGGCTGCGGACGACGAGTGACCGAGCTGAGCGACCGGGCCGAGGAGTGGCCGGTCGTCGAGTCGCGCGACCTGCACCGCGGCGACTGGGTGGTCGCGCTGCGCTCGGACCGGATCCGGCATCCCGATCAGCCGGACGGCGAGACCTTCAAGCGGATCATCCTCGAGCACCCCGGCGCGGTCGTCGTACTCGCCATCGATGACGAGGACCGGGTCGTGTGCCTGTCGCAGTACCGGCATGCGGCGCGGCGACGCTTCGTCGAGCTGCCGGCCGGAGTGATCGACACCGACGAGGAACCGCTCGAGGTCGGCCGGCGTGAGCTCCGCGAGGAGGCTGGTCTGGAGGCGGGGGAGTGGACGCATCTGCTGACGGCCTACTCCTCGCCCGGCTACTCGGCGGAGATCATCCACTACTTCCTGGCCCGCGACCTGCGCGACGCGGACCGCGGCGACTTCGTGCTGGCCCACGAGGAGGCCGACATGCACGTGTTCCGGGCCTCGTACGCCGAGCTGCTCGCGGGGGTGCTGTCCGGCGCGGTCCAGGACGCCCCGGTCGCGCTCGCCGTCATGGCCGCCCAGGTGCGTGGCCTCGCCCCCTCGCGGGAGTAGGGTCGCGGGCGGCGCGCCACGACGGAGTGGCGGAGGTCGCGGGAGGAGAGAAGCGCGTGAAGGTCGGGGTTCCGAAGGAAGTCAAGAACAACGAGTACCGCGTCGCGATCACACCGATCGGCGTGCACGAGCTCACGGCTCATGGGCACGAGGTCGTGATCGAGCGGAGCGCCGGTGTGGGCTCCCAGGTGGACGATGCGGAGTACGTCGCGGCGGGGGCGAAGATCCTCGACTCCGCCGACGAGGTGTGGGGCTCGGCCGACATGGTGCTCAAGGTCAAGGAGCCCATCGCGGAGGAGTACCACCGGATGCGGGAGGGGCTGACGCTCTTCACCTACCTGCACCTGGCCGCGGACCAGCCGCTGACCGAGGAGCTGCTCGAGCGCAAGGTCACCGGCATCGCCTACGAGACCGTGCAGCTGCCCTCGGGTGGGCTGCCGCTGCTGTACCCCATGTCCGAGGTGGCCGGCTGCCTGGCGCCCCAGGTGGGCGCGCACTCGCTGATGAAGGCCGAGGGCGGGCGCGGAGTGCTGATGGGTGGCGTCGGCGGCGTGGCCAACGCCAAGGTCGTCATCATCGGCGCCGGAGTGTCCGGGCAGAACGCGGCCAACATCGCGCTCGGGATGGGCGCCGACGTGACCCTGCTCGACACCGACCTGGACAAGCTCCGGATGTCGTTCTGGCGCTACAACAACCGGGTGCACGGGCTCGCGTCGTCGAAGCTGGCGATCCAGGAGCAGGTGATGGAGGCCGACATGGTGATCGGCGCGGTGCTGATCCCCGGAGCCAAGGCGCCCAAGCTGGTCAGCAACGACCTGGTCGCGCAGATGAAGCCGGGCTCCGTGCTCGTCGACATCGCGGTCGACCAGGGCGGCTGCTTCGAGGACACCCACGCGACCACCCACGCGGACCCGACGTACGCCGTGCACAACTCGATCTTCTACTGCGTGGCGAACATGCCCGGCGCGGTGCCGAACACCTCGACCTACGCCCTGACCAACGCCACGCTTCCCTACACGGTCGCGCTGGCCGACAAGGGCTGGCAGCAGGCCTGCCGCGACGACCAGAGCCTGGCCCTCGGCCTGAACACGCACGCCGGGAAGCTCACCAACGCCCCGGTCGGCGAGGCCGTCGGCATCGAGGCGGTCTCCCTGGAGGAGGTACTGGTCTGAACGACCTGGACCGGGCGGTCCGCACCTACCTCGACCACCTGTCGGTCGAGAAGGGCCTGGCGGCCAACACCCTCTCGTCGTACCGGCGCGACCTCCGCCGGTACCTGCAGTACCTCGACGGGGCCGGCATCGACGACCTCGCCTCGATCACCGAGGCCACGGTCTCCGGCTTCCTGATGCGGCTGCGCGAGGGCGACCCCGACCACCAGCCGTTGAGCTCGACGTCGGCGGCGCGCACCGTGGTCGCCGTCCGCGGCTTCCACAAGTTCGCGGTGGCGGACGGGCTGACCGAGCTGGACCCGGCGAGCGGCGTGAAGCCGCCCACCCCCGCAAAACGGCTCCCCAAGGCGCTGCCGCTCTCGGACGTGGAGGCAATCCTGGAGGCGGCCGGGGCGCCCGGCACCACCCTCTCGCTCAGGGACCGGGCCCTGCTCGAGCTGCTCTACGGGACCGGGGCCCGGATCTCCGAGGCCGTCGGGCTGGACGTCGACGACCTGGACGACACCGATGGCACCGTCCTGCTGCGTGGCAAGGGCGGCAAGGAGCGGCTGGTGCCGATCGGCTCGTACGCGCGCGACGCCGTCTCGGCGTACCTCGTCCGGGGGCGGCCGGAGCTGGCCTCGTCCGGCAAGAGCGGCCCGGCACTCTTCCTCAATGCGCAGGGCGGCCGGCTGTCGCGGCAGTCGGCGTGGACGGTACTGGTGAAGGCTGCCGACCGGGCCGGTGTGACCCGCGACGTCTCGCCGCACACGCTTCGGCACTCGTTCGCGACCCACCTGCTGGACGGCGGCGCCGACGTGCGCGTCGTCCAGGAGCTGCTCGGGCACGCGTCGGTGACGACGACCCAGGTCTACACGCTGGTCACGGTCGAGAACCTGCGCGAGGTCTTCGCCACCGCCCACCCCAGGGCCCGCGAATGATCGATGTCGACGCGGTCTACGACGACATCACGTCGTACGCCGCCGGCCGCGGCCTGGAGCTGTACCCGCACCAGGACGAGGCGATCATCGAGATCCTCTCGGGCAACAACGTGGTGCTGGCGACGCCAACGGGGTCCGGCAAGTCGCTGGTCGCGCTCGGCGCGCACAAGGCGGCGCTGGCCGAGGACCGGGTGTCGTTCTACACGGCGCCGATCAAGGCGCTGGTGAGCGAGAAGTTCTTCGAGCTGTGCGCCGCGCTCGGTGCGGACCGGGTCGGCATGCTCACCGGCGACGCCTCGGTCAACGCCGACGCACCGGTGATCTGCTGCACGGCCGAGGTGCTCGCCAACATCGCGCTCCGGGAGGGTGCGGAGGCCGACGTCGGCCTGGTGGTGATGGACGAGTTCCACTTCTACGCCGAGCCGGATCGCGGCTGGGCCTGGCAAGTACCGCTGATCGAGCTGCCACAGGCGCAGTTCGTGCTGATGTCGGCGACCCTCGGCGACATCAGCGAGATCGCCACGGACCTCACCCGCCGCAACGGCCGCGAGACCTCGATCATCGCCGACGCCGAAAGGCCGGTCCCGCTCACCTTCACGTGGGCGCTCACGCATCTCGCGGAGACGCTGGAGGAGCTGGTCACCACCCACCAGGCCCCTGTGTACGTCGTGCACTTCACCCAGGCCAACGCCGTGGAGCACGCCACCAGCCTGCTCAACGCCCGCGGTATCGCGGCCGGCAGTGAGCAGCTCAACGAGCGGCTGGCTGGGTTCCGCTTCGGGGCCGGTTTCGGCAAGACCCTCTCGAAGCTGCTCCGTCGAGGAATCGGTGTCCACCACGCCGGGATGCTGCCGCGCTACCGCCGGCTGGTCGAGCAGCTCGCCCAGGCTGGCCTGCTGACGGTCATCTGCGGCACCGACACCCTGGGCGTCGGCATCAACGTGCCGATCCGGACCGTGCTGTTCACCGGCCTCGCGAAGTACGACGGCAGCCGGCAGCGGATCCTGCGTGCCCGGGAGTTCCTGCAGATCGCCGGGCGCGCCGGTCGGGCGGGCTTCGACACCGCCGGATACGTCGTGGTCCAGGCGCCCGAGCATGTCATCGAGAACGAGCGGGCGAAGGCCAAGTCGGAGGCCAAGAACCAGGCACTGAGCCCCGAGAAGAGGGCCAAGAAGAAGAGCAAGCCCCAGCTCAAGAAGCCGCCCGAGGGCACCGTGGTGTGGACCGAGGAGACGTTCGACAAGCTGGTCGCCGGGATCCCCGAGAAGCTGGTCTCGCGGATGCGGGTCGACAACTCCACCCTGATCAACGTCGTCACCCGGGAGGAGGACGCCTTCCCGGTGCTGCGCCGCCTGCTCCTGGACAACCACGAGGAGCGCCGCAGCCAGCTCCGGCTCGCCCGACGGGCGCTCCGGCTGGCCCGGAGCCTGGTGCACTCCGGCGTACTCCAGCGTCTGGATGAGCCCGACGAGTTCGGCCGCCGCTACGTGCTGACCGTCGAGCTGCCCGCGGACTTCGCGCTCAACCAGCCGCTCGCGCACTTCGCACTGGCCGCGCTCGAGGTGCTCGACCCCGACTCGGAGGAACACGCCCTCGACGTGGTCTCGGTCATCGAGGCGGTGCTCGAGGGACCCAGGCAGGTGCTCTTCGCCCAGCAGCGGGCGGCCCGGGACGTCGCGATCGCCGAGATGAAGGCCGACGGGCTCGAGTACGACGAGCGGATGCGGCTCATGGACGACGTGACCTGGCCGCAGCCGCTCGCCGAGCTGCTCGAGGCGACGTACGAGATCTACCGGGAGCGGCACCCGTGGCTGCCCGAGGACGCGCTGGGGCCGAAGGCCATCGTGCGCGAGATGTACGCGAACGGGATGAGCTTCACCGACTTCGTCGGGCGCTACCAGCTGGCCCGGTCGGAGGGCCTGGTGCTGCGCTACCTCACCGACGCCTACCGGACGCTCCGGCAGACCGTGCCGGAGGAGTTCCACGTCGGTGAGCTGGCCGACCTCGAGGAGTGGCTGGGCGAGACGATCCGGCAGACCGACTCCTCGCTGCTCGACGAGTGGGAGGCACTGAGCGATCCCGACCACGCGTCCCGGACCGTGCTCGAGCACGAACCGCCGTCGTCGCCGCGGCCGATCTCGAAGCAGGAACGGCCCTTCCGGGTGATGGTGCGCAACGCGATGTGGCGCCGGGTCGACCTGGTCGCCCGCGACGAGCTCGACGGCCTGATGGCGCTCGAGCGGGCGGCCGCCGATCGGACCGACCCACCGCGCGCCGTGGTGATGACACGGTCCGCCTGGGATGCCGCCATCGAGGAGTACTACGCCGAGCACGACGAGGTGCTGACCGGCGGTGACGCCCGCGGCCCGGACCTGCTCCGAATCGAGCCGGCCACCGGCATCCCCGCGGGGGCCGACGAGGACGAGGTGGACGAGGCGCGGCTGTGGCGGGTGACCCAGACCATCGCCGACCCCGAGGGGCACCGCGACTGGGTGATCGAGGCGATCGCCGACCTCGACGCGTCCGACGAGGCCGGCGAGCTGGTGCTGGCCACGGTCGCGATGCGCAACCTCGGCGATCGCTGACCCGTCACGAAAACGCCGACCCGTCACGAACTTCGCGACGGGTCAGCGCTTTAGTGACGGGTCAGCGTGGGGTTCAGCCCTTGGCGTAGTCCGAGGCGCCCCACCAGTCCACGACCACGGCCGGCTCGTCGCCGACGACCCAGGCGTCGTGACCGTGGGGGAGCGCGGTGACGTCGCCGGGCTGCGCGTCGAACTCCGTACCGTCGGCCATCACCACGTGCAGGACCCCGGCGACGTGGTACTGGAAGTGCGGGGCCTCGCACAGGTCGGTGCCCGCGAGCGGCTTGACGTGGTCGGACCACTTCCAGCCCGGCTCCAGCGTGAGCCGGCCGATCTCGCTGCCGGCGATGTTCAGCAGGTCCACCCGACCGTGCTCGAAGGAGCGCGTCTCGTCGGCGGTCCCGAAGTTCTTCTGCTCTGCGTGAGCGCTCATCGTGATCTCCTGTTTCTCGGTTCCGGCCCGCTGCGGGCCGTGGGGAAGACGATGACGGCAGCGGGTTGCAGGCTCCTTGCAGTCACTGACGAGTAGCCTCGATGGGTGGACCGGCTGTCGGTGCGCGTCCTGGGTGGGCTGGACGTCGAAGGCCTCGAGCCGCGCGCCGTCGGGAGCCGCAAGGCGCGCTCGCTCGTTCGGCTGCTGGCTCTCGCCCGCGGCCGGGTGGTGCCCACCCGCGACCTCGTGGCGGCGCTCTGGGGCGATGTCCCCCCGGCCAACCCGGCCGACCAGGTGGCGGTGCTGGTCAGCCGCCTGCGCGGAGTGCTCGGTCGGGAGCGGATCGAGCACGTGGAACCCGGCTACCGGCTCCACTTCGACTGGCTGGACGCCGCCGAGCTCGAGACGATCACCGCCGAGCTCGAACGCCGGCGCGATTCCGGCAACACCTCGGGTGCCGCCTCCGCCGCCCGACTGGCGCTGTCCCTGCTCCGCTCCGAGTTGACGGAGCAGGACGATGACCCGGCTTGGGTGCTCGAGGAGGTGGCCGACCTGCGGGCCCGGATCAGGCGTGCCCGTCGGCTCGCGGCCGCGTCGTTGCTCGACGCGGGCAGCTGGCTCGAGGCCGCCGACCTGTGCGAGGCCGACCTCAGGCGCGACCCGTACGACGAGGACGCCGTCCGGCTGCTGATGCGGGCCAACGTGACGGGTGGTCGCCCGGGCCTCGCGCTGGCGGCGTACGCCGACCTGGCGAGTCGGCTCTCGGCCGAGCTCGGAGCGGACCCGGCTGCGGAGACGAGCGAGCTGCACACCCGGGTCCTCCGCGACGACCCGGTTCCGACGACGGCGCCTGTACGGCCTGAGTCCGGTCTCGTCGGAAGGGTCGACCAGCTGGCCCACCTCGACGGCCTGGTGGCGCGGGCGGCCGCCGGTGACGCGCGGCTCGCGGCTGTGGTCGGCGAGGCCGGGATCGGCAAGACCGCCTTGCTGACGGCGTGGGTCGCCGGGCGGCGTGCGGTGGGGGACACGGTGCTGACAGGTGCATGCGGCCCGCTGGACCGCTCAGTGCCACTGGACGCACTGTTCACGGCGCTCGGCGCGCACCTCCAGCAGCTCGACCGGGACGAGGCCGAGGCGGCGCTGGGCAAGGACGCCGAGCTGCTCGGCCCGCTGCTCGGCCTGGCCGTGGGCGCAACCACAGAGAGCGCCCTGCTGGGTTCGGAGGCCTGGGCGGGACCGACGCTGCTCCACCGTGCCCTGGATGCGGTCTTCGGCCGGCTGGCCGCGACCGGTCCGGTGATTCTGACCATCGACGACGCGCACCTCGCTGGTCCGGCCTTCGCAGCATGGCTCGAACACCTACGGCGCGGGGCGTTGCCGCTGCTCGTGGTGGCCGCGGTACGGCTCGGAGAAGGCGAGCCGCTGCCGGTGACGGACACGGTCGAGGTCGGCCCCCTGGATCGGGCGGCAGCCGCGGAGCTCGTCGGCAAGGACCGCGCCGACGCGCTCCTTGAGCGCTCGAAGGGCAACCCGCTGTACCTGCTGGAGCTGGCCGGCGCCGGTCCCGAGCAGCTCCCGCAGTCGCTCGTGGAGGCCATCGCCACTCAGTGCGACGCCCTCGGTGAGGTGGCTCCGCTGTTGCGGTCCGCTGCAGTGATCGGCCCGCCGATCGACCTCGACCTGCTCGCGACGGTGTTGCGGCAGCCGGCGATCTGGGTCCTGGACGGGATGGAGGTCGCTGCTGCTCGCGGACTGCTCGTCGAATCGGCCGGCACCTTCGCATTCCGGCACGACCTCGTGCGCGCCGCCCTCGCCGAGGGCGCCTCCGCCGGCCGGGTCGCGCTCCTGCACCGGGAGGCCAGCCGGGCGCTGGCGGCACGTGCCGACGCGGATCCGGTCCGGGTCGCCGAGCACGCGCGGCTGGGGGGCGACCTGGTGCTGGCCGCCACGCACCTGCGCGCGGCCGCGAGCCGCTCCGCGGACCGGTTCGACGTGCCGACCGCCGAGCACCTGCTCGATCGCGCCCTCGACCTGCACCCGGCCCCTGAGACCCGCCTGGCCCGGGCCCGGATCCGCACCCTGCGCGGCGACTACGTCGAGGCGCTCGCCGACGTGGACGAGTGCCGCGAGCTCGGCCCAGAGGCCTTGGAGGTCGGCGCGTGGGCGTCGTACTTCGGCCGGGACTTCGCGGGCGCGGCCCGGTACGCCGCCGACGGCGCCGTGGCAGCCGAAGGACCGGCGCTCGCTCGCTGCCTGATCGTCGGCGGCCGGATCGAGCACGCGCGCGGTGATCTGGTCGCTGCGCAGTCCCTGCTCGGGGAGGGTCTCGCCGCGGCCCGCGGACCGGACCGGGTCGCCGCCTCCGCCTGGCTCGGCGTGCTGCGCGCCCACCAGAGCCGGTCGGACGAAGCCCTTGAGCTGATGGGCCCGGCGACCTCCCGCGTCTCTGGTTTCGAGCAGACCGCGGCCACCCTTCATGCCCTGTTGTTCAGCGGTTACGCGCACGCACTAGCGGGGCGACCCGCGTCCGCCCTGGCGACGTTCGCGGCCTATACCGCGGAGGTGGAGCGTCGGCAGGTGCCGAGATTCATGACTAGGGGCACGAACTTCAGTGGGTGGGTGTTGCGCCACATCGGGCAGCCGGAACGTGCGGCGGAGCTGCACCGGGAGGCATTGGAGTCCCACGACCCGGTGCTGGGTCCGGAGATGCGGATCGCCGTGCTGGAGGACCTGGCGGAGGACCGGTTGCTGGCCGAGGACCCTGGTGCTGCCGGCGAATATCTCGCCCAAGCCGAGGAGGCGCTGGGCGGCGACCTGGTCTTCGGGTGGCGGCTCGAGATGAAGCTCCGGTCCCTGCGCGCCCGGCACGCGCTGGCCGTGGGCGACGCCGAGACGGCGCTCGCCGAGGCCGAGGAGCTGTCGGGGTCGGCGGAACGAGCCGGCGTTCCGAGGTACGCCGGCGTTGCGGCGCTGCTGCGGCACCGGGCGCGCGCACGGCTGGGCGAGCCGGTGGCCCACGAGGACGTGGAACGGGACCTCCGCCTGGTCGCCCGCTCGGTGGGCATCGAGGCGTGGTGGTGGGCGGGGGAGACGGGGGCGGACCTGGGGGTCGGTGAGTGGGTCGGCTGGGCCGAGGAGTGGGCGAGCGACCTGGCCGAGGCGTCAGGACCCGATGGGCTGGCGCTGCGTAACCACGCCGACCGCAGGCTGGCCGCCTGGCGGCTCAGCGCCCGCTGACCAGCAGCACGTCGATCTCGACCGGCCCGAGACCCGCCACCGCGTCGCGCGCGACCTCGACCGCGCGAGCGCGTCGTTCATCCGGCAGCGCCGCGACCCACGGAGCGAGGTGCGCCATGCCGAGCCGCCATCCGACGACGTCCTCCGGTGATGCCAGACCGACGTCCACTGCCCGCTGGACCACCCGCACCTCGCCGAACCCGGCCGTCTCGACGAGCGCGGCGAGGGCATCGGGATGCTCGATCGCGGCCGAGGTGTCCTTGACCCTTTGGTACCAGTCGGGTGTCACGAAGCCGAGGTCCGCCATCGCGTCGTCGACAGCGACCTTGGCCGGGTGGGGAGGGCCGGGCGCGAACGCGCTGGCCACCGCTGCGCCGGCCACCCGCCGCCACTCCTGCAACGCGGCCGCCGGGTCAGCCAGGTGGCTCAGGCAGAAGCCCGCCGCGACCAGGTCGAAGGAGCGATCCGGGAACGGCAGCCGGGCGGCGTCACCCAGCACGGCGGGGATGCCGGCCGACCGCCGCCGGAGCATCCCGGCCGCAGTGTCGGAGGCCAACGTCAACCGGGCCTCGCGGCGCCGAGCGGCATCGGCCACCACCGCCGTCCCCGCCCCGACGTCCAGGACGCCGGCGCCGGCCAGCGGCACCGGGCTGTGGTCGAGCAGCGCCTCGGCCAGCCGCGCGTAGACGCGTGCCGGTCCCGCGGCCCAGGCATCGGCGGCATGGTCGTAGGCGTTGACCGTCATGCGAGCAGATGGGCGGATGCCAGAACCTGCCGCTCCCACCAGGCCAGCTCGTCGTCGTACCCGCCCAAGGCCTTCTCCCACCCGAAGTGCACAAGCGCGCCGATCAGGCAGAGCCCGAGCTGGCGATCCCACCACTCGTCGGTGCGCACGCCGTGCCGCTCGAGCGCCGCCCGGTATGCCTCGATCGTCTCCTCCTTCGATTGGGGGAGCCGGCGGCAGTTGATCGCGAGGTACCAGGCGAGGTCGGTCAGCCCCGACCCACGCCCGGGCATCTCCCAGTCGAGCAGGATGGTGCGGCCGTCAGACGTCGTGCCGAGGTTGTCGAGCTTCCAGTTGCCATGGACCAACGTGCTCGGCGTGGTGGCCAGTGCGTCGACCAAAGGCGCCGGGTCGTGCGTGAGCGGAGTGACCACTTCGGCGGCCGCGGGCGCCAGGCTCGCGAAGAGCGGCCACCCCTTCCCGATCAACGGAGGTACGACGTGGTCGGACCCGAGCGCCGCCTCCCGCTCCGCCGTACGCGGCGATAGCTCCAGGTAGCGCGTGGTCGGCGACACGACGTCGATGTCGAGGTCGGTCTCCCAGAAGTGTGCGTGCAGCGCCGCCATGTGGTCGACGAACCCGAGGTGCTGGTCGAGGGGGATCGGGTCGTGGGTGACCGGGACCAGCCACTCGCCGACGTCCCGCATCAGCAGCGCGGCGCCGACGCCGTCGCGGGCGACGCTGACGATCGGCACCTCGATGCACTCCGGGAGCTGCGCGAGGACGCCCCGGCCCCACAGCTCCACGACCGCGCCGCCGTCGACGCCGGCGGCGCGCAGGGTCCAGTCGCCCTCCGGGTCGAGGTACTTGACGATGTACGACGCGCCGTTGATCTCCACGCGATCGAGCCGGGCGCCCGACTTGCCCGCACTCTCGATCGTCGTGATCCCGCTCGCCCCGGCCAGCAACTCGTGGACCGAGGAACCGATGACGACCGTGTCAGGCATCCGCGTCCTCCATCTCGGCGAGCAGGGAGGCGGACCAGCGTCCGCCACACAGCACAGTGTCCGACGAGATCCGCCCGTTGCGTAGTCCCAGGATGTGCGCGTGATGGGCCGCGTGCGGGACACCGCCTTCGACCCAGGTCAGCGTGTACTCGACGATCTCGCCGTCGTCGACGGGGATCCGCCGCAGCGACTCGAACGAACCGGGGTCGGCAAACCAACCCCGATAGGTGTCGCGCACCTGGTCGGCTCCCTGTCGGTGGAAGCGCCAGTTGGGGACGGTCGCGTCGAGGACGACGTCGTCTGCCCAGGCGTCGCAGCTGTCGATGGTGGCGGTCGTGATCGCGGTGAGGAACCGGTCGACGGGCGTGTGGCCGTGTGTGGTCTCGGTCATGGTTCGAGGATGCGCCGGGGGGGTTGCAGCGGCCTTGCAGGCGACCGCTTTCTCCTCCACAAGCCAGTGCACAGGAGGGCCCGACCCTGTGCACCGGAGCGGGTGCTCGTGCACACTCCCTCAACAGATTTCGATAGTGCCTGGGGGTAACCCGCGAAACCTTGCGCCGGTTTCGAGGCCGGTCCTATGGTCCATCGGCGCGTCTCCACAATGTCGTCGTGTCGACATTGTTGAGTGGGGGCATCGGCCCGATGTTAAGAGGAGCGGCACATGAACGACGGAGCATTCTCCGGAAGGTTCAGAAGGAACACCCCCCAGGCCGGCAGCGCCGCTCCGGAGATGCCGCCGTTGGGACCGATGCCCACCGCCCCACCTTCCCCGCCCGGAGCGTCCCCCATGTCCGAACCGATTCCGATCATCCCGCCCACCGTCGAGCCCGATCCGCCGCCGACCGATGACGAGCATCCGCTCGGTCCGACCGGTCGGCCGATGCCGGAGCTTCCGGACCCGAAGCCGCTCACCGAGCACGGCCCGGCGCGGGTGGTCTCGATGTGCAACCAGAAGGGCGGGGTCGGCAAGACCACGACCACGATCAACCTCGGCGCCGCCCTGGCGGAGTTCGGCCGCAAGGTCCTGCTCGTCGACTTCGACCCCCAGGGTTCGCTGTCGGTGGGGCTCGGCCTCAACCCGCACGAGATGGACCTGACGATCTACAACCTGCTGATGCAGCGCGAGGTCACCGTCGACGACGTGGTGGTTCCGTCCGGGGTGCCGGGCATGGACTTGCTGCCGTCCAACATCGACCTGTCGGCCGCCGAGGTGCAGCTCGTGCACGAGGTCGCCCGCGAGCAGACCCTGCAGCGGGTGCTGGCGCCGGCGATCGAGAAGTACGACGTCATCCTCATCGACTGCCAGCCGTCGCTGGGCCTGCTCACCGTCAACGCGCTCACGGCCTCGGACGGCGTGATCGTCCCGCTGGAGTGCGAGTACTTCGCGCTGCGCGGCGTGGCGCTGCTCAAGACCACCATCGACAAGGTCCAGGAGCGGCTCAACCCGCGGCTGCACATCGACGGGGTGCTCGGCACGATGTTCGACGGCCGCACGCTCCACGGGCGCGAGGTTCTCGACCGGCTGGTCGCCGCCTGGGGCGACGTGGTCTTCCACACCGTCATCCGCCGCACCGTGAAGTTCTCCGATTCGACGGTGGCCGGTGAGCCGATCACGTCGTACGCATCCACCTCGGGCGGCGCGGAGTCCTACCGCCAGCTCGCGAAGGAGGTGGCACAGCGGTGGCTCGACGCGTGAACCTGCCCGCGGCGGACGACCTGTTCCGCCGCACCGGGGAGGACCCGAAGGGCCGCAAGGTCCGCGCCGTTCCCGACAGCCCCGAAGCCGAGGAGCCGGCGGAGGAGGAGCAGCGAGGTCCGAGCGGTCGGATCAAGCACGACGAGAAGATGACGGTCTACGTCACCTCCAGGGAGCTCCTCGAGATCGAGCACGCGCGGCTGGCCCTGCGCAGCGGCCACGGACTGGCCGTCGACCGGGGAAGGCTGATGCGGGCGGCGATCTCGCTGGCGCTGGCCGACTTCGAGGAGAACGGCGAGGCCAGCGCGCTGGTCCGTAGACTCACCGAGGAATGATTACCCCAGACAAATCCTCGCTGCGCTGCGGTTTGACCGGGGACCCCAGAAGATGACCACCATCGCCACCGCCGCCGACCCTCCCACCGAGGCGCCGGCCTTCGCAGTGCGGCTCGACAACTTCGAAGGTCCCTTCGACCTGCTGCTGAGCCTCATCGCCAAGCACAAGATGGACATCACCGAGGTGGCCCTCTCGAAGGTCACCGACGAGTTCATCGCGCACGTCAAGGTCGGCGGCACCGAGTGGGACCTCGAGCAGACCTCGTCGTTCCTGCTGGTCGCCTCGACGCTGCTCGACCTCAAGGCCGCCCGGCTGCTGCCCCAGGGCGATGTCGAGGACGAGGACGACCTGGCGCTGCTGGAGGCCCGCGACCTGCTGTTCGCGCGGCTGATGCAGTACAAGGCGTTCAAGCTGGTGTCCGGCGTGCTCGCCCAGCGGCTCGCCGAGGAGACCAAGCGGCACCCCCGCTCGGTCGGGCTGGAGGAGCGCTACGCCAGCCTGCTGCCGGAGGTGCTGATCGGGATCGGGCTCGAGCAGTTCGCCGGCCTGGCGGCCAAGGCGCTGGAGCCCAAGCCCGAGCAGGAGCTGTCGCTGCTGCACCTGCACGCGCCGAGAGTCAGCGTGCGCGAGCAGGCGGCCCTGGTCGTCGAGCGGCTCCGGCGTACCGGCACCATGACGTTCCGGGCGCTCTGCGGAGACTCCCCGGACACCCTGACCACCGTCGCGCGGTTCCTGTCCCTGCTCGAGCTGTTCCGCGAGGGAGCGGTGGCGTTCGAGCAGGCCGCCGCGCTGAGCGAGCTGACCATCCGCTGGACCGGCACCGATGACGCATCCGCCGAGGACCTGGTGACCGACGAGTTCGACGGCGCGCCACCGGAAGTCCCGGCCGAAGAGGAGACGACATGACCCAGGACCAGCTCGACGTCCCGGTCGCCGACCTGCAGCCCGCCCTCGAGGCGGTGCTGATGGTCGCCGACCAGCCGCTCGACGACCTGACCCTGGCCACTGCCGTGGGCTATCCCGCCGACCAGGTCGCCAGCGCGCTGGCCGAGCTGGCAGCTGAGTACACCGAGCAGGGTCGCGGCTTCGAGCTCCGCAACGTTGCGGGCGGCTGGCGCTTCTACACCCGTGAGGAGTACGCCGCGGTCGTCGAGGGCTTCGTTCTCGACGGTCAGCAGGCACGGCTGACGCAGGCGGCGCTGGAGACCCTGGCCGTGGTGGCCTACAAGCAGCCGGTGTCGCGGGCCCGCATCTCCGCGATCCGCGGCGTCAACGTCGACGGCGTGGTCCGCACGCTGCTGACGCGCGGCCTGGTCGAGGAGGCCGGTGAGGACGGCGAGCACGGCGCCACGCTCTACCGCACCACCGCCTACTTCCTCGAGCGGATCGGGGTCACCTCGATCGACGAGCTGCCCGAGCTGGCGCCGTACCTCCCGGACATGGACGACCTGGAGGACGACCTCGCGGACCTCGCCGGGACCGGTTCCGCAGAAGACGCATGAGCGGGGACGTCGAGACCGACGACGAGGGCCTGATCCGGTTGCAGAAGTTGCTGGCGATGTCCAACGTGGCGTCCCGGCGCAAGTGCGAGGAGCTGATGCTCAACGGCGAGGTGGAGGTCGACGGCGAGATCATCACCCGCCTCGGCACGAAGGTCGACCCGCGCACAGCGGTGATCCGGGTCTCCGGCAAGCGGCTGCCTCCGGTCTCCGACCACGTCTACCTCGTGCTGAACAAGCCTCGTGGCGTGGTGTCGACGATGTCCGACCCCGAGGGCCGGCCCACGATCGCCGACCTCGTCGCCGACCGTCCCGAGCGCCTGTTCCACGTCGGCCGGCTCGACACCGACACGACCGGGCTGCTGCTGCTCACCAACGACGGCGACTTCGCGCACCGGATGGCGCACCCGTCGTACGAGGTGGACAAGACGTACGTCGCCGAGGTCGAGGGCGAGGTCTTCAAACGGATCCTCAAGCAGCTCCTCGAGGGCGTGCAGCTCGAGGACGGCCCCGTGACCGTGTCCAAGGCCCGCCTGGTGGCCACCGCGAAGGACAAGTCGATCATCGAGCTCGTGATCCACGAGGGCCGCAATCGCATCGTGCGCCGGCTGCTCGAACACGTGGGGCACCCGGTCAAGAAGCTCTCGCGGACCCAGTTCGGACCCGTGAGCCTGGGCTCGCTGCCGACGGGGGAGACCCGCGAGCTCACGCTCGACGAGCTGGGCGAGCTGCTCGAGGCCGCCGCGCTCTAGATTCTCGCCGAGTCGGCGCATCCACAGCCCTCTTTTCGGGTCGAGTCGGGGTCCACAGGAGGTGGAAGAGCCGACTCGACGCGATCCGGGCGCTGTGGAAGAGCCGACTCGGCGCACAAGGGGACGGCGGGTCTGCGTACCGTGGACCCATGGTCCAGCTCGGCCCGCAGCCCGTCCCCGAGCTGCTGCGCCCGTACGTCGCGTCGCTGGTCGCGTACGACGTGGACCTGGGCGGCCCGGGCGTGCACCGCGGGCTGCCGGGGACGTCACTGACGTTCGTGCTGCCGCTCGACGCTCCTCTGGACGTCAGCTGGGCGGCCGACCCGAGCTCGCGGCGGGCGAGCTGGTCCAGCGTCTCCGGACTGCACGCCGCGCCGGCGTCCATCCACCACGACGGCCACCAGACCGGGATCCAGCTGGCACTCACCATCGAGGGGGCGCGAGCCCTGCTGGGGCTGCCGGCCGCCGAGCTGGCCGGTGAGCTCACCGACCTGGCGGACGCGGCGCCGGAGCTGGCGGACCTCCCGGAGCGCCTGCTGGCGCTGTCGGGATGGGAGTCGCGGATCGAGCTCGTCTGGGTGGCGCTGGGTGCGGCGCTGCGCCGCAACGATCCCGTCGGACCGCAGGCCGAGGTCGGCCAGGCCCTGGCCCGGCTCACCCGCGGCATCCGGGTCGCGGAGGTGGCCGACGAGGTCGGCTACAGCCGGCGGCACCTGGGCAGCCTGCTGCGCGCCGAGGTCGGGCTGACCCCGAAGGAGTTCCAGCGGGTGGCCAGGTTCGAGCGCAGCCGAGCCCTGCTGATGGCAGCCGCGGCGGCCGGGCGGGTGTCGCTGGCCGACGTCGCCGCTCGTGCCGGGTACGCCGACCAGGCGCACCTGTCGCGGGAGTGGGTCCGTCTCGCCGGCTGCCCACCGAGCACGTGGATGGCCGAGGAGCTCCCGTTCGTTCAAGACCGCGACCCCGACGAGGGGCCATCCTGACAGCATGACCATCGGACTCTGGCACACGCTGACCTTCACCGACGCCGACGCCGGCATCGCCTGGCTCACCGCGATCGGCTTCACCGAGAAGGAGATCCATCGCGACCCCGGCGATGCCGCGATGGTGGTGCACGCCGAGATGCTGTGGCCCGCAGGCGGCGGCGTGATGTTCGGCAGCCACCGGCCGAACCCGGACTGGCCGACCCAGCCGGGTCACGCGGCGGCGTACCTCGTCACCGACGACGTCGACGGTGTCTTCGCCGCCGCGATCTCGGCCGGCGCCACCGCGCTGCGCGAGCCGCGCGACGAGGACTACGGCGGCCGCGGCGCCACGGTGACCGACCCCGAGGGCAACCTCTGGTCGTTCGGCTCCTACGCGCCCGCCTGAGACTCCTCGGTCTTGACGCTGCTGCGTGCGACCAGCTCGTCGAGCGCCGCCACCATGCCGTCGGTGACCACATGGAGGTCCGACCAGTGCTCGCGGCAGCCGATCGCGGCGACGTGCACGGCGTCCTGGTAGCTCCAGACCGTGACGTTCAGCCCGACTCCCTCCACGACCGGCCCGACCGAGTAGAACGCGGCCAGCTCAGCTCCCGCGATGTAGAGCGGGTCGCGGGGCCCGGGCACGTTGGAGACCACGAGGTTGATCGGCGGGTTGTGCCGGTCGGCGAGCGAGAGCCGGGAGTACTGCCGCATGAACCAGGCGTACGGCTTCGGCGGGAACATCTCGCTCCAGTCGGCCAGCATCTCGGTCCCGAGCAGGTTGTGGAACCGCTTGGCGGCGGCGGTGACGTCGTGGATCGCCGTCAGCCGCTCGATGGGATCGGCGATGTCGGTGCGCAGCGACGTGAACAGGTTGGACACCTTGTTGCCGTACAGACGGACGTCACCGGCCGCGTCCGACGAGACGGGTACGCCGGCCACGAGGGCCTTCTCCGGCAGCTTGTCGATATCGATCAGGTGCCGGCGCAGGGACTCCGCGACCAGCCCGAGGACCACGTCGTTGACGGTGATCCCGGGATGCGCGGCCCGGACCGCACGGATGTCGTCGAACCGCAGGTCGGCGGTGGCGAACCGACGGTGTGGGGTCAGGGCTCCGTTGAACGGCGTCCGCGGGGTGTCCATGATCGGGCGCGGCGGGGAGATCTCGGACTCCTTGCGTTGCTGCGAGACCGCGCGCAGCCCGCTGAAGGTGCGGCCGACCAGCGAGCGCAGCAGGAGCAGGTTGAGCTTGGCGTCCTTGAGCGCGTCCAGGACCAGGCGCCAACCCGACGGCGTCCGCTCCGGTCGCCATGGATGGATCGGTGGCGGCGGGTCCATCGCGCCCGCCTCGACCTCGAACACGTTCGCCAACAGTGCAGCAGCCGCGACGCCGTCGGCCAGTGCGTGGTGCATCTTCACCAGGAAGCCGACCTTGCGCCCGCTGGGCGGTGAGCCGGCCGCGTCGTCGAGGTCGTCGGCAAGGCCGTCCAGGATCCAGCACTCCCACAGCGGTCGGCGGCGGTCGAGCTGCCAGGAGGCGATCTCGGCGACCAGGTCGTCCATCTCGCGGCGGCCGCCGGGTGAGGGGACGCCGACCCGTCGTACGTGTGCGTCGAGGTCGAAGTCGGGGTCCTCGATCCACACCGGGTGGTGCAGCCCCAGCGGCACCTCGACCAGCCGGCGCCGGAACGGCGGCAGCAGGTGCAACCGGCGCTCGAGCTCGTGCCGCAGCTTGTCGACCGTGAACCCGCCGTCGACGCCCGAGACGTCGAGAACGGTGTACTTCAGGGTGTGCATGTGCAGCGAGGAGGTCTCGTTGTAGACGAAGCTCGCGTCGAGCCCGCTGAGTCGTTCCACGCGACACCTCCTACGTCCCGGGGATCGTCCCACGGACTAGGCTCCGGCGAGTCAGGAAGCCATTTCGTGAGGAGGTCGGCGTGTCGGTGAGGGCGGTCCGTGGGGCGACCCAGCTCGACGACGACAGCCGCGACCACATGCTCGAGCGGGTGGCCGAGATGGTGACCGACGTGATGGAGGCCAACGGCCTCGAGGTCGACGACTTCATCTCCGTGATCTTCACCGCGACCTCCGACCTGGTCTCCGAGTTCCCGGCGTACGCCGCCCGCCGGCTCGGCTTCGGCGACGTACCCCTGCTCTGTGCACGCGAGCTCGAGATCGACGGCTCGATGCCGCGCGTGGTGCGGATGATGGCGCACGTCGAGACCGACCTGCCGCGGGCGGAGATCACCCACGTCTACCTGCACGGCGCCGCCGCGCTGCGCAAGGACCTCACCCGGGTCAGGTCAGTCCCCGATGAGTAGCCCTCTTGTCGGCCCGGTAGAGATCGTCGGCACCGGGCTGATCGGGACGTCGATCGGGCTGGCCTGCCGCCGGGCCGGGCTCGAGGTGCTGCTGACCGACGCCTCGGAGGACCACCTGCGCACCGCCAGCGGGCTCGGGGCCGGACGACCCAAGGCGGAGGGCGACGTTGCCCAGCTGGTCGTGGTCGCGGTCCCGCCCGACCATCTGGCCGAGGAGATCACCCGGGCCCTGACCGCCGGTGAAGCAGTCGTGACCGATGTCGGCAGCGTGAAGTCGGCGCCGCTGGCCGCCGTGGCCGGACTGCCCGGCGTCGAGCGGTACGTCGGCGGCCACCCGATGGCCGGCAGCGAGCGCTCCGGGCCGCTGGCCGCCAGTGGTGCGCTGTTCGACGGCCGGCCCTGGGCGATCACTCCGGACGACGGCGCCGACCCCGCGTCGGTGGCCCTGGTCGAGGCGCTCGCGGAGCTCTGCGGCGCCGTACCTGTGCGGCTGAGCCCCGACGAGCACGATCGTGCGGTCGCCCGGACCTCACACCTCCCACACCTGCTGGCGGCCCTCGCCGCCGGCGCCCTGGCCGACGCGCCGGCCGAGCACCTTGCCCTGTCGGGCCAGGGGGTCCGCGATGTCACCCGGATCGCCGCCGGCGACCCGGTTCTCTACGGCCAGATCGTCGCGGCCAACGCCAGTGCTGTAGGCGAGCTGCTGTCGGAGCTTCGGGACCGTCTGGACGGCGCGATCGCGGCGCTCGGCGCCGGCGACCGTGGCGCGCTGGAGGCGCTGCTCCGGCTCGGAGCCGACGGCACCCGCGCCATCCCGGGCAAGCACGGCGGCCCGGTTCGACCCACCGGCGCGGTGTACGTCGCCGTACCCGACCACCCGGGCGAGCTGGCCCGCCTGTTCGCGGACGCCGGCGAGATCGGTGTCAACATCGAGGACGTCCGGATCGACCACGATCCCGGCCGCCCTGTGGGCCTGGTCGAGCTGACCGTCGAGGAGGGGCTGGCCGAGCACCTGCTGGCCTCTCTCGAATCTCGTGGTTGGGTGACTCACCGGTAGGCTGCCCGCCCGTGAGCACCGTGTCGGGGACCGAGATCGTGGTGGCCGTCGACGGCACCTCGGGCTCGGGCAAATCGAGTACCTGCAGGGGCGTGGCGACCCGGCTGGGACTGCGCTATCTGGACACCGGCGCCCAGTTCCGCGCCATCACCTGGTGGCTGCTGCGCGAGGGCGTCGACGTGCACGACCCGGCCGCCGTCGCCGCGCGCGCGGCGGAGCCGAGCATCGAGTCGGGCACCGACCCGGCTGGCCCCACGATCCACGTCGACGGGGAAGATGTCGGCGTCGCGATCCGTTCGGACGAGGTGAACTCCGCCGTCTCCCCGGTCAGCACCGTCCCAGAGGTGCGCGCGCGACTGCTCGCGCTGCAGCGCAGGATCATCGGCGACGGCGGGATCGTGGTCGAGGGCCGCGACATCGGCTCGGTGGTGTGCCCCGACGCCGAGGTGAAGGTCTTCCTGACGGCCGAGGCCGAAGCCCGCGCCGCGCGTCGGGCTGCCGAGGAGGGCGGCTCCGACGTGACCGCCACCGCACAGTCCCTCCGCGACCGGGACCGGATCGACTCCGGCCGCGCGACCGCGCCGCTGGTGATGCCGGACGGCGCGGTGCACATCGACACCACGGCGTACTCCCTCGAGGAGGTCGTCGACCTCGTGGTCGGGCTGGCTCAGCGGGTGCCCTCATGAGCGTCCACGTCCTCCCGCCGCGCACCGACCGGATCCCCTTCCCGCACCGGTTCCTGCTGTACCGGCTCCGGCCGTTCGCCCGGTTCGTGATCCGGCGGCGCTACCGGGTCACGCTCCACGGCGCCGAGACGGTCCCGAGCACGGGACCGGTGATCTTCGCCTGCAACCACACCGGCGTCATCGACGGCCCGCTGCTCGCGATCTTCTCGCCCCGCGCGGCCCACGCGCTGACCAAGGTGGAGATGTTCAAGGGCTTCATGGGCTGGTTCCTGACCTGGGTCGGCCAGATCAAGCTGGACCGGTTCAACACCGACCCAGCAGCCGTGCGCGCCAGCCTGCGCGTCCTCCGGGACGGGGGCGCGGTCGGGATCTTCCCCGAGGGGTCGCGCGGCGCAGGTGACCTCGAGCTCTTCCACCGCGGCGCCGCCTACCTGGCGATGGTCACCGGCGCGCCGATCGTGCCCGTCATCATGCTGGGCACCCGCGAGCCGGGGGGCCACACCAACTCACTGCCCGCCCGCGGCAGCCGTCTGGAGATCCTGTACGGCGAGCCGGTGCACATCCCGACCTCAGACTGGCCGCGCACGAAGGCGTCCGTCGGCGAGGCGTCACAGCTGTTGCGCAAGCGGATGCTGAGCGATCTGGCCGAAGCGCAGGCCGCCACCGGTCTCACCCTGCCCGGGCCGATGCCCGCGGGTGAGCGAGAGCCCGACCCCGGCGGAGGGGTCACGGAGAAGTCTGCATGAGCGACATCACCGCCACCGAGAGCGAGGCGACCGGGCCTGTCCCGATCCTCGCCGTGGTCGGACGCCCCAACGTCGGCAAGTCCACCCTGGTCAACCGGATCCTCGGCCGCCGCGAGGCGGTCGTCGAGGACGTCCCCGGCGTGACCCGCGACCGGGTGTCCTACGACGCGAACTGGAACGGCCGCGAGTTCACCCTCGTCGACACCGGCGGCTGGGACCCCGACGCCCGCGGGCTCGCGGAGCGGATCCGCGCCCAGGCCGAGGTCGCGGTCGGCCTCGCCGACGCGGTGCTCTTCGTCGTGGACGCGAGCATCGGCATCACCGACCCCGACGAGGCCGTGGTGAAGGTGCTGCGCCGGTCCGGCAAGCCGGTGATCCTGGCGGCCAACAAGGTCGACGACGCACGCGCGGAGGCTGAGGCGCACGCGCTGTGGAACCTCGGGCTCGGCGAGCCCTACCCGGTCTCCGCGCTGCACGGCCGCGGCTCGGGTGACCTGCTGGACGCCGTACTCGCCGCACTGCCGGAGCCTCCTCCCGAGCGGGAACCTGAGGTCGGCGGCCCGCGACGGGTCGCGATCGTGGGCAAGCCCAACGTCGGCAAGTCCTCACTGCTCAACAAGCTGGCGGGGGAGGACCGGGTCGTCGTCGACAACGTCGCCGGCACCACCGTCGACCCCGTCGACGAGCTCGTCCAGCTGGGCGGCAAGACCTGGCGGTTCATCGACACCGCGGGCATCCGGAAGCGGGTCAAGGAAGCGTCCGGCCACGAGTACTACGCCTCGCTGCGCACCAACACCGCCATCGACCGGGCCGAGGTCGCGGTCCTCGTGGTCGACGGTGGCGAGTCGCTCTCCGAGCAGGACCTGCGGATCATCCAGACCGTCCGCGAGGCCGGACGCGCGCTGGTGATCGCGTTCAACAAGTGGGACCTCGTCGACGAGGAGCGGCGCTACTACCTCGACCGCGAGATCGATCGCGACCTGGTGCAGGTGCAGTGGGCGCCCCGGATCAACATCACCGCGAAGACCGGCTGGCACATCGACCGCCTGGTCCCTGCGGTGGAGAAGGCGCTGGAGGGTTGGGAGACCCGGATCTCCACCGGGACGCTGAACGCGTTCCTCGGGCGCCTGGTGGCCGAGCACCCGCACCCGGTGCGCAGCGGCAAGCAGCCGAAGATCATGTTCGGCACCCAGGCCGGGTCCGCGCCGCCGATGTTCGTGCTGTTCACCAGCGGCAAGCTGGAGGCGTCGTACGAGCGCTATATCGAGCGCCGGCTGCGCGAGGAGTTCGGCTTCGTCGGGACGCCGATCATCCTGACGCAGCGCGTGCGCGAGAAGCGTCGGCGGTAGCCCCAGTACGTTGGCGGCGATGCGTACCTTCTCCGCCGCCCTGTTCCTGGTGCTCGCGCTCGGCGTGACCGCATGTACGGACGACGATCCCTCCGACTCGTCGTCCACCCCGTCGGGGTCCGGCCCGGTCGGGCCGACGGAGACCGCTGCGAGCGACGGCCCGCCGGCCCGCGATGTGTGCAAGGTCCTCGCGGCCGACGAGGTCGGCGAGGTTCTCGGCGCCGACGTCGAGGCAACGATCGGGGAGGAGGGCTGCAGGTTCGCGAGTCCCGATGATCCCGACGCAGCCTCGCTCGGGATCGTCCAGGGTGAGCTGGCGGCTCTGGGTGGCATCGACGGAGCCAAGCTCGGCATCGGCGCTGTGGTCGAGGGTGAGGCTGAAGACCTGGCCGGCGTGGGGGACGGCGCGTTCGTGGTGATCGGTCCGGCGATGTCCGCGACGCTGACCGGCGCCGGGGCCGTTGCGCTTGGCCCCTCGCTCATCCAGATCACCGTGATCCCCGGTCCTGAGGCCACGGACGACGACGTCCGCCGAATGACAGTGGGGGCGCTTACTCTGATTGCGGAGAGAGCACGGAGGTAGTCGCATGCGCAGACTCGCCGTCATGGCCATGGCCGTTGTTGCGGGCGTCGTCGGCGGGGTCGCCGGGCCCGTGGGCGGCGCCGACCGGGCGGGCAAGCCGATCGCCGGCACTTCCTGCTCGGAGTTCCCGGCCGACAACTGGTGGCACGCTGACGTCCGCGACCTGCCCGTCCACGCTCGCAGCGAGCAGTGGCTCTCGCACATGTCCACCGGCAGCGACCTGCACCCGGACTTCGGGCCGTCGTACGGCGACGGGCCCAACTACGGCATCCCGATCACCGTCGTGCGCTCCTCCCACCGGAAGGTGCGGGTCTCCTTCCAGTACGCGGGGGAGAGCGACCGGGTGCGCTACCCGCTCGGCAAGGACACCCGGATCGAGGGCGGTCGGAGCTCCTCCGGCGACCGGCACGCGATCATCGTCGACCGGGGGAAGTGCCGGCTCTACGAGACCTGGGCGACCCGGATGCGCAACGGCAAGTGGCGCGCCGGGTCCGGAGCCACCTGGTCGCTGCGCAGCAACGTGCTGCGCCGCGACGGCTGGACCTCGGCCGACGCGGCCGGGCTGCCGATCCTGCCGGGGCTGCTGCGGTGGAACGAGGTGCGCGACGACCGGATCGACCACGCCATCCGGTTCACCACCGACGAGACCAGCCGACACCACCTGTGGCCGGCCCGGCACGACGCAGGGAGCACCAACAGCCTCGCCTACCCACCCATGGGTGCGCGGTTCCGGCTGAAGGCGTCGTACGACGGCTCCGACCTGTCGCCGAAGGCCCAGAACGTGGTCGCGGCGATGAAGAAGTACGGCCTGGTGCTCGCCGACAACGGCTCGCCATGGTTCTTCCAGGGAGAGCAGAACGCGCAGTGGCCGGAGCAGCTGATCGAGGACCTCAAGAGGATCCCGGCATCGGCCTTCGTCGCCGTCGACACGTCGTCGCTGATGGTGTCGGAGAACAGCGCCGAGGTGCAATGATCCCGATTCCGACCGGCGGCATCTGCTGCGATAAGGTTCACGCGCCGTAAGGCATTCGGGCTGTGGCGCAGCTTGGTAGCGCACTTGACTGGGGGTCAAGGGGTCGCAGGTTCAAATCCTGTCAGCCCGACCGAGGAATGCTGCCGGTGAGAGACCGTTCTCCAGAGCTTGGAGGGCGGTCTCTCAGGGTTTCGGACGGCTCGACAGCAGCACCTGACCGCAACGCCACCGACTCCGGTGATGAACCCGTACGCACCAACAGGGCCAGGCACAGAGTCGGCGCCGAGCATCTCATCTCAGGAACTAGGCAGGACGTCCTTGACCGCGTCGACCACCTTGGCCAGCGCGGGGCGGTCGTCACCGCCGCTGGCCCAGACCGGGTCTTGCGGCAAGGGCCCCATCGGGTCTGCGTCCTGGGGCAGGATCCCCTTCTGTGCCGGGGCGAGGGTGCGGCGGAAGGCTTCGTCCAGTGTCACCAGGTGGTGTCCCTCGGGCAGGAGCATCTCCTGAAAGTCGTCGTCCACCGCCACCATGTCGTGGTGGAGGCTTTCGACCAGCGCCTCGACCGTCGGGCGGGGCACATCTGTGAGGCTGCCGACCAGCGTGCCGACCAGTGCTGTCGGTAACAGCGGCACCTTGACCTGGGGCCGCTCGAGACCAGCGTGCTCGGTGTAGGCCTCGAGCAGCGCGCCATAGCGCAACAGGTCCGGTCCGCCGACGTCGAAATGGCGCGAAGGGCCGGCGTACTCGAGCGCGCCTGCCAGCGCCTCCAGCACGTCGACGATCGCGATCGGCTGCACCAGAGAGTCCATCCACGACGGCACGGTGTGCACGGGCATGCGTTCGCTGACCTGCCGGATGATCTCGAACGAGGTGGACCCGCTGCCCAAGAGCACCGCCGCGCGCAGCACCACCACGGTCGCGGGGACCTCGTTGAGGATCTGCTCGACCTCCCGTCGGGACGTGATGTGCTCGGAGAGCTCAGAGTCGGCGACGTCCGGAATGACCCCGGAGAGGTAGACGATCCGATCGACGCCGTGGGTTCGCGCCCCCTCGACGAAGTTGGTCGCGGCCTTGCGGTCGGCCTCGGCGAAGTCGTCGCCGCTCATCCCGTGGATCAGGTAGTAGACCGCGTCCATGCCTTCGCAGGCGGCTGTGACCTGGTCGGGGTCGAGGGCGTCCATGACGACGCTCTCCACTCGGTCGCCCCACCACGGTGGCTGTCGGTCGGGGTCGGAGGTGGTCGTGCGCACGGCGTGGCCGCGTTCGAGCAGCAAAGGCACCAGCCGACCGCCGACATAGCCGGTCGCCCCGGTCACCAGGATCTTCAACCGCACTCACCTCTCGATAGAAGTTGTCGGCCCCGGGCCAGTTGCGGCACGTGTGGCATGCAGGCTCCGCGGATATGACCAAAAGCGTACTGCTGCGTCTGGCACCCGGAGCCAGACGCCGTGATCCCGCAACCGGGGCGGCCGCAGTCCGGCCCGCCGCACTGCACCGGGCAGGTGGCTGCCCCGCCAACGGACCCCTGGGGAGGGATTGAAGCGCGGGGCAGCCTGGTGCCGCGTCTCGGCAGAGCCGGCACGACACGTTTGTCAGTTGTACCCGGGTTCCGGCAGCCGGGCGACGCCCCCGGGGGTACGAGTCGGCTACCGTCCCCCGCGTGACCAGCGCGGAGGGCGAGATCGACGTCGACGTACCACCCAGCGGCAGCGGCTGTGCCGAGTGCTCCGAAGCGGGGGGCTGGTGGGTCCACCTCCGCCGGTGCGCGGCCTGCGGCCACGTGGGCTGCTGCGACAGCTCGCCAGCGCAGCACGCCACCGCGCACTTCCGGGAGAGCGGACATCCGGTCGTCCAGAGCTTCGAGCCCGGTGAGGACTGGTTCTGGGACTACCAGAAGGAGTCCGGCGCCCTCGGCCCGGCGCTCGCACCCCCGACCAGCCGTCCCGAGGACCAGCCCTCACCCGGACCGGCCGGCAGCGTGCCCGCCAACTGGCGCGAGCTCATCCACTGACGGGTGTCCAACAGCCACCCGCGGGAGTAGCGTCGTTCCTCCGTTGCGCAGCGTTGCCAACCAGGAGGATTCAGCATGTTCGTACAGGTCATCCAGGGTCGCGTATCCGATGCCGCAGCCGTCAAGGCTCACGTGGACAAATGGCTCGCCGAGGTGGCACCTGGTGCCAGCGGGTGGCTGGGCACCACTGCGGGCGTCACCGACGACGGTCAGTGCGTCGCGGTGGTGCGCTTCGAGTCCGAGGAGTCCGCGCAGGCGAACAGCGACCGCCCCGAGCAAGGTGCCTGGTGGGAGGGCATGGCGGCGCTGTACGACGGCGAGCCGACGTTCCACAACAGCACCTCCGTCGAGGTGGACGCGGTCGGCGATCCGGGCCAGGCGACGTTCGTCCAGGTGATGCAGGGCCGCACCAGCAACCCGGACCGGGCCGCCGAGCTGATGGCGATGAACCCGGCCGACATGGCGGCGGCCCGGCCCGACGTGCTCGGCAGCCTCTTCCTTACCCATGAGGACGACGGCTGGACGATGGCGATCTACTTCACCTCCGAGGCAGAGGCGCGCGAGGGGGAGCAGAAGGAGATGCCGCCGGAGATGGCCGCCATCATGGAAGAGCTCAACAGCCTGTCCATCGGCGAGACGAGCTACTTCGACCTCAAAGACCCCTGGCTGCACTCGCCTAGCTGAGGGTCGGCGGCAGGTCGAAGAGCCGGTAGCCGTCAGGGTCGAGGAAGGCCGTGATGTCGGCGATCCGGTCGCCGCGCAACCCGATGACCTCCATCGAGTGCCACTCGTAGCGTCCGGTCTCCTCGGAGATCAGGTACGTCGCGAAACCGAGCTGGCCGTTGGCGGTGCTCGGCAGCACGCGCCACCGCACGCCGCGGAGCGGGGTCTTCCGGAGGAACGTGAGCACCGCGTCCCGTCCCGCGAACCAGGTGCGGTACGGCGGCATCGTGATGGTGACGTCCTCGGTGAGCAGGTCGACCAGTGCGTTCACGTCCGCGCGTTCCCAGGCGTCGACGTACCGCTCGACCAGGCTGCGCAGCCGGGCATCACCAAGGGCGGCGACGGTGGCCTGCTGGCTCTGTTGAGGCACGCGCTCATCGACCCCGCGGTGCGCGCGCTGCAGGGCGCTGTAGACCGCGGCAGGCGACATCTCGAGCGCCTCGGCGACCTCGGCGCCCGAGAACCCCAGCACGTCGCGCAGGATCAGGACCGCGCGCTGCCGGGCGGGCAGGTGCTGGAGCGCCACGATGAAGGCGAGCTCGATGCTCTCGCGCTGCTCGTAGCGGTCGGCAGGGTAAGGACCCACCCACACCGACTCGACCAGCGGCTCGTCGAGATCGACGTGCGGGTCGCCTGAGGGGCCGAAGTCCACGGGCATCACCCGTTTCGGGCGGCGCTCGATCGCCTTGAGGCAGGCGTTGGTCGCGATCGTGTAGAGCCAGGTCCGCAGCGAGCTGCGGCCCTCGAACCGGGACAGCCCTCGCCAGGCACCGAGCAGCGCTTCTTGCAGTGCGTCCTCCGCGTCCGGCACCGAGCCGAGCATCCGGTAGCAGTGGGCATGCAGCGAGGCCCGGTGCTCCTCGACCAGGGCCGCATAAGCGTCCTCGTCGCCGGCGCGGGCGGCCTCAAACAGCGTGGCCTCGTCCACGACACCCCCTGTCATCGGATCCGCCCGTGCTTCGGCTGCCAGAACGCGATCTCGCCACCCTGCACCGTGGTCACCACGCTCCGCCACCCACTTGCGCCCTCTCGGGGCTCGAGCAGCACCTTCGCTCCCAGCCGGCGAGCGTGCTCGGTGATCTCCTCGATCCGGCGCACCTCGACATAGGGGATCCAGACCGGATGGGCAGTGGGGCACTCCACGATGCCGCCGCCGAGCCGGCCCAGCTCCAGCGCCAGGTACGACGCCTTCCCCGAGCCCACCCGTTCCTCGGGCCAGCCGCACAGCTCGGCGTACAGGCCACGGGCCTCGGCGAGATCATCCGTGTGCAGTTCGAGGTGGACGACTGCGTTCGACGCCATGCTCAGGCCACCGCTTCCGGCTCGAGGACAGGCGAGACGTCGGTGGCCACGCCAGCCGCGGGGGTACGCCGTCCCGGCAGGCCGAGCGCCACGATGGAGCCGAGGGCGGCCATCGCTGCGGCCACACCGATCGCGGGCCGGAACCCGTCGACGAACGTCTCGGCCGAGGCGTAGCCACCGGCGCCGGCGAACACTGCGACGGTCACCGCGATCCCGAACACCCCGCCGAGCTCACGCATCATGCTGTTCACGCCGGCGGCCTTGCCGATCGCGTCGGGATGGACCGAGCCGATGACGGAGTTCTGCGCGGCCGGGATCGCCATCGACACCCCGACACCCGCGACGACGAACGGGGCGAGCATCGAGGAGTAGTCCATGCCCGGCTCGGCGATGAGCGCGAACCACGCCAGCCCGATCGCCTCCAGGGCCAGGCCGGTGGTCATCAGGGGTCGCTCGCCGATCCGGTCGGCGAGCGCGCCTGCGATCGGCGCGACGGTCAGGAACGTGGCCGTCCACGGCAGCAGTCGGAGACCGGCGCCCAGCGGGCCGTAGTCCAGGGCTGTCTGCAGGAACTGTGCGAAGAAGAAGACGCCGGTGAAGAGAGACGCGAGGGTGAAGAAGATGGCCACGTTGCCCGCAGCGAACGCACGAGAGCGGAAGAACGACATCGGGAGCATCGGCTCCCGCACCCGGAGCTCCCAGGCCACGAACGCGGCGAAGAGCAGGATGCCGACGACGAGCGAACCCACGACCTCGAAGGAGTCCCAGCCGGCCTGGTTGCCGCGCACCAAGCCCCAGACGACGCCGAAGGCGCCGCCCGAGACCAGCGTCAAGCCGCCGAGGTCGAGCGCTGAGTCCGGGCCGAAGCTCTCCTTGATCCGGGCGAACACCAGCGGGATCGCGACCAGCCCGATGGGGACGTTCACCCAGAAGATCCACTCCCAGCTGATCCCCTCGACGACGGCGCCGCCGACGAGCGGGCCGCTCGCGACGGACAGGCCGGTGATCGCGCTGAACATCCCGATTGCCGCGCCCCGCTTCTCGGCGGGGAAGGCTGCGCTGAGCAGCGCCAGGCCCAACGTGATGACCAGCGCGGCACCGGCACCCTGGACCGCGCGGGCAGCGATCAGCCACCCGATGTCCGGCGCCAGGGCGCACGCCGCCGAGGAGAGCGTGAACAGGGCCAGGCCGGCGGCGTACAGGTTGCGACGCCCGTAGCGATCGCCCAGCGCGGCAGCCGTGATGAGCAGCACCGCGAACGTCAGGTTGTAGGAGTTCACCGTCCACTCGAGCTGCTCGACCGAGGCGTCGAAGTCGAGGCGGATGGTGCTGAGGGCCGTGGACACCACGAGGGTGTCGAGCGCTGCCATCAGGGACCCGATGGCGGTGAGGACGACGACCCAACGGGTCGCCGACTTCGAGGTTTCGAGGGTCGGTGTCATGTCTGCCTCACGGGGGACGAGAGAAGGCGACCGCTGTCGCCGCTTTGGTAGGTGAGGTCCGGCACCGACGCCGAATCCATCGCTCGCAGACTGGTTTTTACTCGGCAGGCTGCATGAGGCCTGCGGGACCCGGGAAACCTTTGATGACTAGTCGCACTGACCGAACGGACATTTCTGCCTGGCCAGCCCCTGGGTCTCGGGCATTCGTCCGCTGAAGCCCGAGCCGGGCTGTCAGAATCCGCCACAGGGATGCATGGGGCTTGGGAGGGTCGCGATGCTGGATACAGCCAGTCTGCGCGTCGCGTTCGGCGTCGTGGCGCTGACCATGCTGGCGCTCTTCTACTTCGTGACCTATCGCAGCACCAGATCGGCGTACTCCGCC
The DNA here is from genome assembly GCA_963809015.1 of uncultured Actinomycetota bacterium. Classification (GTDB taxonomy): domain Bacteria; phylum Actinomycetota; class Actinomycetes; order Propionibacteriales; family Nocardioidaceae; genus Nocardioides. The sequence continues at coordinate 317,709 of CAWEHX010000006.1, read as the reverse complement.
TGGTGGTGCGCAGCACTGGGCCTGTTCGTACCGGGCGCCTCGCTCTACCTGTTCAACGGGACCGTCAACCAGGTGTGGGCCAACCCCCTGGCCAACGTCTGCGTCGTCGCCGGCGCGGCCGCGGTCTGGGCCGGAGCCCGCTCCCTGTGGGCGGCCAGCCCGCCGTGGTGGCAGGTCGCGGTGGCACCGGCGATCGTGGGGGTGTTCTCGGTCGTGGACAACCCCGCCGACAACATCTGGGCCGGGGGTCCGTTCTACCTCGCCGCGATGTGGATTCTCCTCGGGATGGCGGCGACGGAGCTCTGGCGCCAGCAGCGCGCCTACGAGAAAGGCCCGACCAGTGACTCCGCGACGTACTGGCTCGCCCTGCGGGCATTGACCTTCGCTTGCGGGCTGGTGGCCGTCTACTACCTCTGCCGTTGGGCGGTCTTCATCGCGGTCGGATGGACCGACTCGCTGTTCGAGGTCTACTTCGGCGGTCAGGCCACCACGCTGATCTCCACGGTGCTGCTCGCGACGGTGTCGTTCAGCATGTCGACGCTGAGCAACGAGCAGCAGACCGCGGCGCTGCGCGAGAGCGCCGCCCGGGACGGCCTGACCGGTCTGCTCAACCGGATGGAGTTCCTGCGCCTCGCTGCGGACGAGGTCGAGGAGATGCAACGGGAGCACAGTACGGCCCAGCTGATCCTGGCCGACCTCGACCACTTCAAGCAGATCAACGACGAGCACGGCCACCTGGCGGGCGACCACGCGATCGCCACGTTCGCCTCGGCCTGCAAGGAGGCGGTGCGGACCACCGACCTGGTCGGCCGGTACGGCGGCGAGGAGTTCATCCTGATGCTGGTCGGAGCCACGCCCGACCGCGCCACCCAGGTGACCGATGCGATCGACCGGACCATGGAGGAGGCCGCGAAGCGCGAGGGCGTCCGGCTGCCTACGGTCAGCTACGGCATCGCGACCCTCGAGGAGGGCGTCGACCTCGAACGCACCATCGGGTACGCCGACGCAGCGCTGTACCGAGCCAAGGCGGCCGGTCGCAACCGCAGCGTGCACTACATCCCAGGTGTCTCCTGAGGGCTCAGGCGCCGTCGAACCCGTTCAGCAACAGGAAGAAGACGACCACGCCGGCCAGCGCCGTGACCACGCCGATGAGCGCCCCGAGAACGATCCGCCGGCCCATGGTCTCGGCGTCGGTCAGGCCCGGGATGGCCATGCTCACGAGTGCGCCGATGACGGCCATGCCGCCGAGCTGGACCGGGATGATCCAGTTCTCCGAGCCCTCGGAGTCGAACGGCACGGCCGCGAGCGGCAGGCTCACGATCCCCGCCACCACCAAGACGAAGATGCCCAGCATTCGCTCCACGCCGGGGAGCCTAGTGGCTTCAGCCCGGGGCGTCCGCGATCCGCACCAGACCGCCGAGCACGCCGACGTACGCCGTCCCGTCCGGGCCGAGGCTGACCGGGGCGTAGTTGACGTTGTGGCCGAAGCCGGTGCCGTACCGCTGCTCGTAGACGACGTTCCCGCTGCGGAAGTCGAGTGCGGTCAGGTACCAGGAGTCGACGATGCCCTTGCGGTCGCGGGTGACGGCGTACACCAGGCCGTTGGCGAGCGACAGCTTCGCGACCGCGGACGGGGAGCGCTCGGTGTCGTTGGTCCACACCTTGTGGCAGCCGGCTCCATCCGGGTCGATGTCCACCCGCTCGATGCCGGGTGCCGTGATGCTCCCGAAGATCGTCTGCACCGGTCCCTTGTAGCCGTAGTTGTTGGTGACGACCAGCGCTCGGTCCGCCGCGATCAGCGAGTTGTCCGTCGCGCTGGCGCCCTTCTTGAACACGGGCACCGAGCAGACCTCGCGAGGCCCGCTCACGCCGGTGTCGCGGCGGTACACGACCACGTTCATAGGGTCAGCGTTGTCGGTGATCGCGACCCACTCGTCGTTCATGAGGGTCGGTGTGGTGCCGGATCCGGGGGAGGTCTGGCCAGGCTTGGTGATCCCGATGTTCGGATACTCCTCGCGCCAGGTCACCGCAGGCGCACCGGAGACCAGGTCCAGGCGGTACAGCGCTGCCGTCGTGACGACGTAGATCCCACCCGTCTCGTCCACCGCGAACGAGTTGGTGATCGTCTCGCCCAGCGGTAGCACGCGGATCTGACCGCTCGCCGGCTCGATGGCGCCCACCAGGCCGCGTTCGGTGACGAAGACCAGCTCACCGCTCCAGGCGGGCAGGACGGACACGATCTTGTCGGCACGGGCCATCGACCGGGTGAGGTCGTAGTCACGCCGGAGCACGAACGCGGTCCCCGCGGCGTTCTGCCCGACGACCCGGATGTGGTTGTTGCCGGTGGGGATGACCGCTCGGTCGAGGTGGTCGAGGTAGAAGTAGCCGCCTCCGGAGAAGTCGGTGAACACGTTGAGGCCCGGCTTGCGGTTCGGCAGGCGGTACGTCGCCAGCTGCTTGAGCGTCGTGGGGTCGAACAGCTTCAGGGTCGGCGTGGTCGCCCCGACACACACGGTCTCCAGCCGGCCGCGGCTGTCGAAGGTGAGGCTGCCGCACTCGGCGACCTGGAGCGTCGAGCGCACCGTGGGGGAGATGCCCAACGGCCCCGGGCCGGGGTAGGCGTCGGTCTGGTACGCGTCGTTGTGGATGTTGTTGCCCGGGTCGGGGGCCAGGAACGGGTGCTGCGGCGGGAGCTGGGCGGTCACCGGGTTGGGGACCGCCGGCGCACCGAGGTACGCCGGCCCGCCTGGCAGCGGGTCGCCAGGGATCGGGATCGCGCCGGCGGGCGCCAGGGTCACGGCGAGGAGGACACACGCGCCTGCGGCGCCACGGCGCGCCCACGGGACGAACGACGTCATGACCCGTCCAACGAGCCCGGCGTCGTGGGTCACCCTCTCTTCACACGCATCGTGCGATGACCCACCACACGAATCGCCGGGAGCGTGACACGCGTCAACACCGCCCGGTGCGCTCGCCCGAGCCCCAGGCACTCGAACTCACAAAGGAAAGCCCATGTCTACGGAAACTGAGCCTTACGCACGACGCTGGCAGGCGTTGGGCGTGCTCGTCGCCAGCCTGCTGGCGATCACCATCGACAACACGATCCTCAACGTTGCGCTCCCGTCCCTGCGGGCCGACCTCGAGGTCGACTCCAGCCAGGCGCAATGGGTCGTCGACAGCTACCTCCTCGTCTTCGCCGGGTTGCTCCTGGTGGGCGGCACGCTCGGTGACCGCTTCGGGCGGAGGCGCTGGCTCATGATCGGCCTGGTCGTCTTCGGAGCCGGGTCACTGTGGGCGGCGATGTCGGGGAGTGCAAACGAGCTGATCGCGGCGCGGGCCCTGATGGGCGTCGGCGCCGCAGGCATCATGCCCGCGACGCTCTCGATCCTGATGAACATCTTCCCCGAGCGGGAGCGTCCCAAGGCCATTGCGGTCTGGGCCGGCGTCTCCGGCCTCGGTGTCGCGCTCGGCCCCATCGTGGGCGGGCTGCTACTCGAGCAGTTCAGCTGGGGGAGCGTGTTCTTGGTGAACATCCCGATCGTCATCGGGGCCCTGTTCTTCGCCAAGGTGCTGGTCCCCGAGTCCCGCGATCCGGAGGCTCCGCGCATCGACATCGTCGGCGCGGTCCTCTCCATCGTCGGGCTCACGACCGTGGTGTGGGGCCTGATCGAGGCGTCCGAGAAGGGCTGGACCGACCAGACCATCCTGAGTGCGTTCGCCATCGGTGCAGGCGTGCTGGGACTGTTCCTCGTATGGGAGCGGCGGGTGAAGCAGCCGATGATCGACATCGCGATCTTCCGCGACCTGCGCTTCAGCGCCGCGAGCCTGTCGATCACGTTGGTCTTCTTCGGGCTGATGGGCACGATCTTCATGCTCACGACGTACCTGCAGACCGTCCTGGGCTACTCCGCTCTCGAGGCGGGCTATCGGATGATCCCGGTGGCCGTGGGTCTGATCATCGGCGCCCGGTCCGCGATCGTGGTGGGTGCGCGACTCGGCGCGAAGCTGGCCGTCGCCGGCGGTCTGCTCATCGTCGCCACCGGGATGCAGATTTTGTCCCAGGCCGACGTGAACTCCGGGTACGGGTTGGTCGCGACCGCACTGGTCGTGCTCGGCCTGGGCATGGGCATCGCCATGACCCCGGCGACCGAGGCCATCATGGGCTCCCTGCCCAAGGAGAAGGCTGGTGTAGGCTCGGCGATGAACGACGTCCTGCGCGAGGTCGGCGGCACGCTCGGAGTGGCTGTGCTCGGAAGCCTGCTGGCGAGCAAGTACGCCGACGGGATGGGGGACTCGACCTCATCCCTCTCGGAGTCGGTAGCCTCGGCCAGCCTCGACAGCGTGGACTCGGCCCACGTGGTCGCGGCCCAGGCCGGAGACGCCGCACCCTCGCTGATCGCGTCCGCGGACCAGGCCTTCCTGGCGGCGATGGGCTCGACGATGGACGTCGCGTCAGCGGTCGCCCTAGCGGGCGCCCTGGTTGCGCTGGTGTTCCTGCCGGCGCGGAACCAGTCCGCGAGCATCGACATGGAAGAGGAGCTGGCGGAGCTGGAACCGGCAGAGCCGGTCCTGGTGTGAGAGCGGGCATGGGCCGGGTCGCAAAGGACCCGGCCCTTGCCCTTTCCGCTTGTTTCGCTGGCAGGCCTCCCATTAGCGTGCTCCCACCCTGGCCGAGGGGGTGACATGACGACCACGCCGAGCGGGTTGGTAGCGCGGTCGCGCCTCCATGAGCTGCTCGACGACGGTGTACGCGGGCCGGTCACGCTCGTGTCCGCACCACCAGGCAGCGGCAAGTCGACGCTGGTGCGCTCCTGGCTGGCGGCGCAACCCACATCAACCGCGTCAGCCTGGGTCGACGTGTCGAGGGACGAGACGGACGAGGCGCACTTCTGGGGCCAGGTGCTAGATGCGGTCCGGGACGCTGGCGCGGTGGCCGCCGACTCGGCGCTGGCGACGCTGGTCCCGACACCGCACGCCGAACCCGGCGAGCTGATCGGTCACCTGCTGGCCGGACTTCGGGACCTCCCGGACCAGCTCGTGCTCGTCCTGGACGACGTGCAGCACCTCCGCTCCGCGGAACTTGTCGCCGAGCTGGAGCGGCTGGTGACCGGGGCGCCACCGCGCTTGCGCATCGTCCTGCTCTCCCGTCGAGACCCCAAGCTGGGGCTGCACCGGCTGCGGCTGGCCGGCCAGCTCACCGAGATCCGTGCAGCCGACCTGGAGTTCACCACCGACGAGGCTGCTGAGCTCCTCGAGGGCGCAGGCGTGAGCGTCGGCACCGACGAGATCGCCAGCCTGCGCGAGCGGACGGAGGGCTGGGCGACCGGGCTGCGGCTTGCGGCGATGTCCCTGTCCCGCCATCAGGCACCTTCGCAGTTCGTCGCCGAGTTCGCGGGGAGCGAGCGAACCATCGCCGATTACCTGCTCGCCGAGGTCCTGGCACGGCAGCCCGCCGAGGTGCGGGACCTGCTGCTACGCACCTGCATCCTCGACGGTGTCAACGGAGAGCTCGCCGACCTGCTGACCGGGCGAACCGACGGCGATCGTGTCTTGCACGAGCTTGCGGAGGCGAATGCGCTCGTGGTCGCGACTGACGTGGCCCGCACCTGGTTCCGATATCACCACCTCCTGCTCGACCTGTTGCGCCTCGAGCTCAAGCGCGAGCTCCCGGACGAGATCGACGAGCTCCACGCCCGAGCAGCCCGGTGGTACGCCGCGAAGGGACGGCCAGTCGACGCGATCCGGCACGCCCGACTGAGCGCCGACTGGGACCTGGCCTGCGAGCTGCTCGGCCGGCACTCGGTGCAGTTGTTGCTGGACGGCGAGGAGGCGACCCTCGGCAGCCTGCTGGAAGGGATACCCGAGTCGCTCGCGAGATCGGACGCCGAGGTCGCGACGATGCTTGCCGCCGAGCAGCTGCGGCTGGGGCACTGGGCCGAGGGCGAGGCCCTGCTCGAGAGCGCACAAGAGACCATGGCCGACGTACCGGCAGCTCGGCGAGGACGAGCGGAGATCGCGTTGACGACTGCGCAGCTCTTCCGAGCCCGCCAGATCGGCGGTGTCGAGGACATCGTGGACGAGGCGACCGCGGTCCTCGACCAGCTGGGGACGGCCGGACCGGGCGGCGCTGACCTGGAGGGACTGGCGAGGCTGAACCTGGGCGTCGCACAGGCGTGGACGCTCCGCTTCGCGGAGGCGGAGCGGAACCTCGAGCACGGATTGGCGCTGGGACGCACCATCGGCAGGCCGTACGTCGAGATCGGCTGCCTGACCGCCCTCGGCAACGTTGCCATCCTGACCGAGCGCAACGAGGTGGGAGCCCGGCTGCTCCGCGGCGCGATCGACGTGGCGGAGCGGGTGGGCTGGACGACGCACCCCCTGGTGGGTCCGGCGTACATGGGTCTCGCGGCGACCCTGATCGACCATGGCGTCCTCGCCGAGGGCGAGCAATGGCTCGATCGCGCCGATCCGATCCTGGCGCGGGCCCCGGAGCCCGCAGCCAGCATCGGGCAGTGGCACACGCGCGGCCTCCTCGAGATGTGCCGAGGCCGGTTCGGGGATGCGCTCACAGCCTTCCGGGAGGGTGAGCGCCTCGTGGACGTGCTTCATGCCCCGCACGTGCTCGGCTTCCTCGAGCGACCGTGGCAGCTCCGTGCCCGGCTCGGTCTGGGGCAGCTCGATGCCGTCCGTGAGGCATTGGTCGATGCGCCGAGCCTTGCCGTGTGGTGCAACCTGGGCGCTCGGCTGCACCTGCTCGAGGACGAGCCCGAGAAGGCGCTTGCCGCCCTCGCCCCGGTCCACGCCGGCGAGGCGGACGTGTTCTTCGCGAACTTCGGCATCGAGGCGTGGCTGCTCGACGCCTTGGCGCACCGCGCGCTGGGCGACCGGGACGCGGCAGAGCGGAGCGCCGAGAAGGCGCTGGCGCTCTCCGAAGCCGGAGGCCGGGTCGCCCTGTACCTGACAATCCCGGGCACGCTCGACCTGTTGCGAGACCACCCGACCCATCGCACAGCGCACGGCGCCCACCTGCAGGTGTTGTGCGACGTGCTGGGCGGGGTGGAACCCGAGCCCTCCGCGCCGTCACCCGGCACGCTCCGTGAACCGCTCAAGGAACGCGAGCTGGCGGTGCTGCGCTTCCTCTCCACGAACCTGACTGCCGCCGAGATCGGCAACGAGCTGATCCTCTCGGTGCACACGGTCAAGACACACATGCGCAAGCTCTACGCGAAGCTCGAGGTACACACGCGGGCGGAGGCGGTGCAGCAAGGCCGCGCGCTGGGCCTGTTGGCCCCGGCCCGCCGGAGTCACTGAACCGCTCCGCTCCACGTCATCCGCATCGTGCGATGACCTGTCATACGGATCTTTAGGACCGTAGCCGTATGAAGCCAACCAACTACGAGATCACCCTCAAGGGACGGATCGGTACGTCGCTCGCGGAGGCCTTCGACGGTATGACCGTCGTCGAGCAGTCGTCGGAAACCGCCCTACGCGGCCAGATCGTCGATCAGGCCGCCCTCCACGGCGTCCTCGAGCTGATCGAGTCCCTGGGGCTCGAGCTCCTCGACGTACGACGCATCGACACCACCCCCTGACCTTCAACCCCCACATCACCGAAAGGCATCACCATGTCCAGCTATCTGCACCGTCTCGCCGTGTTCTCGGCCCGCCACCGGGCCTGGATCATCGGCGCCTGGCTCGTCGCCCTGGCGGCGCTGCTCGTCGTCAGCAACGCGGCGGGGAGCAAGTACAGCAGCTCCGTCACGATCTCCGGATCCGACAGCGCAGCCGCGACCGAGGTCATGTCCCGGTCGTTCTCGGCCGAGCTGACCGACGCGAGCCCGATCGTGTTCCACACCGACCAGGGCACGCTCCACGAACCCGACAACCAGGCCGCAGTCCAGGCCTCGCTCGAGGCGCTGTCGCAGAACCCGGCCGTCGCGTCCGTCACCGACCCGTTCGCCGCGGGGAGCACCACGATCTCGGCGGACGGGACGACCGCCTACGCGAACGTCGTCCCGTCGGAGCCACTGGGTGAGCTCAGTCTTGAGGAGGCCGAAGGGATCCTCGACTCCGGACTCGAACCTCTCGAAAGTACGGACGTCGAGGTCGCGGCCGGTGGCCAGCTCGGCACCAAGATCTCCAAGCCCGAGACGAAGGTCAGTGAGCTGGTCGGCATCGCCGCCGCCATGCTGATCCTGATCCTCGTGTTCGGGACCGTCACCGCGATGGCGATGCCAATCGTCAGCGCGATCGTGGGGCTCCTCACCGGGCTCAGCATCGTCTCGCTCCTCGGGCACACGCTGGCGATCCCGGACGTGGCACCCACCGTCGCGACGATGATCGGACTCGGGGTGGGCATCGACTACGCGCTGTTCATCGTCACCCGGGCCCGGTCCGCGCGCTATGAGGGCCGCAGCGTCCACGACGCGATCGGGCACGCCGCCGCGACGTCCGGCAGCGCGGTCGCCTTCGCCGGCGGCACCGTGGTGATCGCGCTGCTCGCGCTGGCCGTCTCCGGACTGTCCTTCATCACGATGCTCGGCCAGGCTGCCGCGATCGTGGTCGTGGTCGCAGTGCTCGCGTCGCTCACACTGCTGCCCGCGTTGCTCGCGCTGTGCGGCGACGGCATCGAGCGACTCCACATCGGTCGCGACCGTCGGCCCAACCTCGGGCACAGCGGCTTCTGGCAGCGTTGGGGTCAGCGGCTGTCGCGGCGGCCCGGCATGTTCGCCTTCGTTTCCGTGCTGGTCCTGATGGCGTTCACTGCGCCGGTGCTGAACCTCGGCCTCGGTCTGACGGACCAGTCGAATGCGCCCGAGTCCACCAGCGCGCGCCAGGCGTACGACGACCTCACGGACGCGTTCGGCGCAGGGGCCAACGCGCCGCTCATCGTGATCGCGGACCTCGGTTCCGAGCCTGCGACCGGCCCGGAGGACCCTCGGCTGGCCACGCTGCACGCGGGCCTCGCGGAGACGGAGGGCGTCCAGGCCGCCGGCGTACCGCAGCTGTCGGAGGACGGCACGGCGGCGCTGATCAACGTCATCCCCGCGGGTTCACCGACGTCCGAGCTCACGAGTGACCTGGTGGACGAGACCAGGGAGACCACCATCCCGGACTCCGGCATCGACGCGCACGTCGGTGGTTCGACCGCGCAGCTACTGGACCTGGCCGATCGCATCGGCGACCGGCTCCCGCTGATCATCGGGGTCGTAGTGGCGCTGAGTGTGTTGCTCCTCATGATCGCGTTCCGAACGGTGCTCGCGCCGCTCCAGGCGGCACTTGTCAACCTCCTGGCGGTCGGCGCCGCCTACGGCATCGTGACTGCGGTGTTCCAGGAGGGGATCGGCGCCGGCGCCATCGGGCTGGACGGCGCGATCCCGATCGTGTCGTACGTCCCGATGATGATGTTCGCGATCCTGTTCGGGCTCTCGATGGACTATCAGGTGTTCCTGCTGAGCCGGGTGCGTGAGGAGGTCACCGCAGGGAAGTCGCCGCGTAGGGCCGTCATCGAGGGCCTGGCCGGCACCGGCAAGGTCATCGCGTCGGCGGGCGCGATCATGGTCGCGGTCTTCGCGAGCTTCATCCTCAACGGTGACCCGACCGTCAAGGAGTTCGGCGTCGGGCTGGCCGCGGCCATCCTGATCGCCGTGGGCATGGTGGTCGTCCTGCTGCCGGCCGTGATGCTGCTGATGGGCAAGCACACCTGGTGGCTGCCGCGGTGGCTGGACCGGATCCTGCCGCACCTCGATGTCGAGGGGAGCCACGAGAGCGAGAGCGTCGGGGAGGCGAAGGAGCCGGCGTTGGCGTGAGCCTCATCCACCCGAGCCGCACCGCTGACCGACCGGTCGGCGGTGCGGCTCGACGGATGTCGACCGCTGCGTCACACTCGAGGTGTGTTCGACAGAATCGTGGGGTGGCTGTACCAGCGCGCTGGGTCGCGCTACTGGCTGGTGATGATCGCCGGCCAGGCCGGCGTCTCGATCTTCGTCGTGCTCCTGACCGTCGCGGTGATCGCCTCGTACTACACCTCGACGGCTGCCGACTACCTCTGGATCGCGATCCCCGGGTGCGGGCTGACCGTGCTCGCGGTGATGTGGGCCACGCTCAAGGCGATGCCGGCGTACAACGCGATCGTCAACTGGCGGGCGACCGAGGCGCCGACTCCTGAGGAGACGGTGAACGCCTGGGAGGCGGCGACCACGCTGACCTTCCGGCAGTACCGCAGCAGCTCGGGGTGGGTGAACTCCATCGTGGTGTTCCCCACCTGTGCCCTCAGCGTGGTCCTGCTCGACCTCGACTGGTGGCCCGAGTTCTTCGTGATGGTGCTGGCGACCCTGATCCCTGCCATCTATGCCACCGTGCTGAGCTACTCGGTGGGGGAGATGCTGTCGCGGCCGCTGGTCTCCGACATCGCCGACGTGCTGCCGGACGACTTCCCGTTCGAGAGACACGGGCTCCCGGTGGCCAAGCGCATCCGTGTCGGCCTACCCACCTACACCGCGGCCACCGGACTCGTGGTCGCTGCGCTGGTCGGATCGCGCAACGGGTCGGACGACCTCGTGCTCGCGGTCGTGGTGGCGCTCGCGGTCGGGCTGGCGCTGTCGCACGAGCTCTCGGTGCTGCTGTCCGAAGGCATCACTGCGCCGATCGCGCGGGTCCGGACCGCGCTCTCGCGGGTGCAGGGCGGCGACCTGACCGCTCGGGTCCCGGTGACCACGAGCGACGAGCTCGGTGAGCTGGCCCACGACTTCAACCTGATGGCACTGGGGCTCCAGGAGCGCGAGCAGATGCGTGAGGCGTTCGGCACCTACATGGACAAGGAGGTCGCCGCGCTCATCCTGTCCGGGCAGTTCCCCGAAGGAGGTGTTGAGGTCGACGTCTCGATCCTGTTCTGCGACGTCCGCGGCTTCACGTCGTACGCCGAGAACGCGGCGGCCACGGAGGTCGTCGCGAAGCTCAACCAGATGTTCGAGGTGATGGTGCCGATCGTGGACCGGCACGGCGGCCACGTCGACAAGTTCATCGGCGACGGCCTGCTGGCGGTCTTCGGCGCCCCGGAGCCCTACGCCGACCACGCCGACCGCGCGGTGGCCGCCGCCTGCGACATCGTGGCCGCGGTCAACCAGGGCGACTCCGGACTGAGCGTCGGGGCAGGCGTCAACACCGGACGCGTGGTGGCGGGCTCCATCGGCGGCGCCGGCCGGCTCAACTTCAGCGTGATCGGGGACGCGGTCAACGTTGCCGCCCGAGTGGAGGCGGCGACGCGGGAGACCGGGGACGACGTGCTGATCACCGCGGCCACGAAGCGGTTGCTGCTCAACCCGCTGCGGTTGGTCTCCCGCGGCACCGTGCCGCTCAAGGGCAAGGCGGAGCCGTTGGAGGTCTTCGCCCCGCTCGCCCACGCTGATGAGGACCTGCCTAGCGCGTCACCTGCCCGGTGAACCGACAGGTGTCGGTCGCCTGACCGAGGTAGAGCTCTTGGGTCACACCGTCGGACATCCGCGTCACGGTGACGTGGACGGCGACTTCCTTGCCCATGAAGGCGATGCCGCCTCCACCCGGGGCGATAGGGGAGTTCACCGGGAACAGCTGCCCGTCGGCCTGGGAGGTTCCAGTGAGCTGGGCACCGAACGCCGGGTCCGCCGTGCGGATGCTCAGGTCGACGTTGTGGGCTGCGTCGCATCCAGCCGTTATGCGCACGAGATCGTCGGCGTAGATGGCAGCGTGGCTGGGGAGCACGCCTCCCTCGACCCAGATGTCCGTGGTGCCGAGACCCGGCGGCCCTGTCGGACCTGCCGGACCCACGGGTCCCGGTGCGCCGGTACGGCCGACCGGTCCTGCTGGTCCCACCTTGTTGATCCGCGTCTTCTTCGACCCCGATGGACATCTGCCGTCGGGGCGGGCTCCGAGGACGGTGCCGTCACCGGTGGTACAGACTCGGACCTGCGTGCTGGGAGAGGCCGTATCGGCATTGAACGCCGCCGTCGAGACCGCGGTCCCGCCGGCGGCGAGACCGAGGACGAGGCCGGTCGCGGCAAGCGTGCGGAGGGTCATGCCATCGTCGCGATTTTGCCGAGGATGTGGTCCATGACCGCGCCGTGCTCGACCTGAGGTGAGAACAGAATCATCTCGGCATCCAGCTCGACCCGGACGCTGTGTCCGGCCGGCCAGTAGAAGACGTCACCACCGGTGACCCGCTCGAGGCTGCCGTCGCTGTAGGTGACCACGACGTCACCGGAGATCAGGTATCCCCAGTGCTCGGAATGACAGGCGTCGTCGGTCAGGCCCTCCAGCAGCGGCGCCATGTCGGCACCGGTCGCGAGGCTGAAGTACTCGACGCCCAGCGGTCCGTCGGCGATGCCGAAGTCGGGCAGCTGGCGGGCGACCGCGCCTGGGATGTCGATCTTGACCGGGATCTCTTGCTTCTGCAGGTGCATGGCGGTGTCCTTTCGAAGACGGGCTGACACCAGGCAGGCGTGACAAGCGCATGTCACATTGCGACAACCGCCCACCAGCGCGTCACACTGGTCACATGCGCATCGGGACCTGGAACCTCGCCGGACGCTGGTCCGCGTCCCGGTCGGAGTTCCTGGAGGCGCTCCGGTGCGACGTGCTGTTGCTGACGGAGGTGCATCACGAGACCCGGGTGCCCGGCATGCGCGGGCGGACGACGTACGGCCTGATGACGCCGGACCGGTTCTGGTCCGCCGTGTTCACCTCCGGCGCGCACATGGGCTACCCCGATCCGCACGGCGCAGCCGCGATGGTCGTGGTCGACGGCGTGACCTGCGTGAGCTCGCTGCTGCCCTGGCGCTCGTGCGGGAGCGGGTTCCCCTGGGTGGGGGAGAAGCACGCCGAGAAGACAGCGAACGCGGTGGCACCCATCAGCCGTCTGCGTTCACCGGTGATCTGGGGCGGCGACTGGAACCACTCGCTGGAAGGCGCCGATCACGTCGGCAGCAAGGAAGGTCGCGAGCACATCTTCTCCGTCCTCGACGCGCTCGGACTGCAGGTGCCGACGACCGATCTCGACGCCCACCGTGGCGAGCGCAGCATCGATCACATCGCCGTACCCAAGGAGTGGGTGCTGCTGAGCGCCGATCGGGTCCTGGCCGAGGCGGACGGCAAGCGTCTCTCCGACCACGACGCGTACGTCGTCGAGGTCGAGTCCTGACCGGCCGAGCCGTTTCCCTGTGACACCGGCTGCCTACCACTCCCGCCGTCCGCTGCCACAATGCGAAGGTGATGGACGTCGAGGCCGCGCGTGGGGCGGTCGAGCGGGGTGACTGGGTCAGCGCGCTCGAGCTGCTCTCCGCCCCGGAGGCGGATCGGGACGTGGAGGCGCTCGAGATCCGGGCCCAGGCGGCGTACGGCGCGGGCGAGCTCGAGGCCGCCATCGGGGCCTGGGAGACCATCCACGGGTTGAAGGCCACCGCAGGGGACGACCCTGGCGCAGCGTGGGCGGCGGGGATGGTGGCGATGTACCTGCTGATCGACACCGGGCTGATGGCGCCCGTGCGTGGCTGGGTCGCCCGAGGCGAGCGCTCGCTGTCCGAGAGCGATCAGGAGCCGGCAGCAGCGCTGCTCGCCATGGTCCGGACCTACGAGCGGTTCATGTGCGGCGACGCCGCTGGGTCTCGAGTCTGGGCCGAGCGTTCGATTCGTCTCGGCCGAGAGTTCGACGTTCTCCCCGCCGTTGTGCTCGGGCAGGTCGCCACCGCCCGGTTGCGGATCGCCGACGGCGAGGTGGAGGAGGGTCTCGCGGAGCTGGACGAGGTGGCGGCACTGTTGATGAGTGGAACCGTCGACCCGCTGACCACGGGAATGATGTACTGCGAGCTCATCTGCGCGGCACAGTGGTTGGGCCTGCACGACCGGGCGCGGGAGTGGACCGAGGTCATGGACCGGTGGCGCCGTGACGAAGCGTTCGGGGCGTTGAGCGGTCGGTGCAGGGTCCATCGGGCCGAGCTGCTGCGGGTGACCGGGACCTGTGACGACGCCGAGCGCGAGGCACTCGGAGCCTGCGAGGAACTGCGGCCCTGGATGCGCCGCGAGTTCGGGTGGCCGCTCGTCGAGCTCGGCACCATCAGGCTCCGCAAGGGTGACCTGGCAGGTGCCGAGGAGTCGTTCGCCGCAGCCCACGAGCACGCTTGGTCACCGCAGCCGGGCCTGGCACTGCTGCGCCTCGCGCAGGGAGATCAGGCTGCAGCGGCCTCGCTGATCGCAGATGCCATCGAACATCCGCTGAACATCCCGTCCAAGGAGGTCCCGCCGTTCCCGGACCTCAGACTGGCACCCCTGCTCGACGCCCAGGCCGAGATCGCTGTCCGTGCGGGGGACGCGGGCACCGCCGCAGCAGCGGCTGCGGCCCTGACGGAGACCGCTGCTCGCTACGCCAGCTCCGGGCTCAGCGCGGTGGCGGGGCTGGCCAGGGCACGCGCAGCCCTCGCCGCCGGTGACGCAGCGGTGGCCATTACCTGTGCGGCTGAGGCGGTGTCCGCCTGGGCTGACATCGGGGCACCGTACGAAGCGGCCTGCGCCCGGCTGGAGCTCGGCCGGGCCTACTCGGAGGCCGGGAACGTCGAACGGGCCCGGATGGAGTGGTCCGCCGCCGCGAACGCCTTCGGTGCATTCGGAGCCGAGGGACGGGCTGCCGAGGCAACAGCCCTGTTGTCGGGCGACGGACTCCGTGCGCCGCGGCCGGTCAACGGTGAGGAGGCGCTGAGGGCGAAGTTCCGCCGCGAGGGCGGCACCCGCATCCTCGGGTTCCGCGGCCTGGAGGTGGTCCTGCCGGACCTCAAGGGCTTCCGGTATCTCGAGCGACTACTGGCCCACCCGGACCGTGAGTTCCACGTCCTCGACCTTGTGGCCGTCGAGCACGGGACGCTGCGCACGGCCGGGCCCACCGTCCCACCGGGCGAATCAGGATTGCCGGTACTGGACGACGAGGCGCGGGCGGCGTACCGACGTCGCCTGGCAGAGATCGAGGAGGACATCGACGAGGCCACGGCGATGAACGACCTGGGTCGGTTGGACCTGGCCGAGCGCGATCGCGACTACCTGGTCGCCGAGCTCACCAGGGCGGTCGGGCTGGGCGGCCGTAATCGAACGGCCGGAGGCAGCGCCGAACGGGCCCGGACGAGCGTCGCCCGGTCCCTGCGCTACGCCCTCCAACGCATGGCCGAGGAGCACCAGGCGATGGCGGGCCACCTGCGCCAGACCGTGCGGACCGGCATGTACTGCAGCTACGTACCCGATCCGCTCACTCCGGTCGTCTGGACCATGGAGCCCTGACGCGGCTTCGATCAGCGGAAGCGGAACGTCGGGGCGAAGAACTTCTTGAACGTCTTCGTTCGACTGGCGCTCAGGTGTGTGTGGTCGAAGAAGGTGTACATCCCGTCGGTGAATCCGTGGCACTCGGTCTTGGAGCAGTACTTCTGGTTGAAGTTGACCACTCTGGACCCCGCGGGAAGCGGGCGCACCTGGCGGCGCAGCCAGTCGATCCACGCCTTCTCACGCGGCAGAGCCGCCGACCGGCGCAGGTCGCACTCGTAGGGATCGCTCCCACGCAGGCAGCGGGGTGGATCCGCCGGGACGCTGGCGGCCTGGCCGATCAGGTCCACGCGGACCCCGACCTCGCCGAGGTGGGCGATCAGCGGCGGAGTGAGGCGGTGGAAAGTCCGCGCCGAGCGGAGCTGGACCTTGGTCCACTGTGACGGGTTCTCGTCCTTGTCAACGTAGACGTCCTTGTAGACGGAGTAGTAGCCCTGCCAGAACGCGCCGAGTAGCACCCGGAGGTTCTGGCCGTCGTTCTTCAGCCTCTTCACGAACTTCAGCGCCATCTGGTTCGACGTCTCGCACGCGGCGAGGGGCTTGGTGATGGTCTCGCTGATCAGGATCGGGGGGCATCCGCCGAGCATGAACAGCACAAGGTTGACGTCGCGCTCGCGGGCGAGGGGTACGACGGCCGGCAGGTGCTGCCACGCGTGGGAGTCGCCCCAGAGCATCACCGTCGGCCGGTGCTTGCTGTACTTGGTCAGGTAGCAGGGGCCGGGCTTACCGGGAACGTAGGCACCGGGCTCCTCGATGCACCGATCCGGCAGCCAGAAGTGGTCGTCACTCGGGTCGGGTGCAGCCGCGACAGCGCTCGTGGGCAGCCCGACGAGCAGGGACGTGAGGAGGGCGGCGACCGCGGACAGCAGGGCGACACGCAGGGAAGTGGCTCGGGTCATGATGGAGGAATGGTGGCACAGGGACGCGGACGATTCGGGGCATTCAGGCGAGGTCGGGATGTGCGCGTCCCGCGACCAGCGGAAGGTCGACGTACGTCCTGACCCCGGGCGCTGCCGCACACACCGCGGGGATCGAGTTCACGCAGTGCATCGCCGTGACGACGATGCCGGGATTCCGCTCCAGGCCCTCGGCCACGGTGTCCGGCTGCCAGCCCTTGATGGTGACGAACGTGTTGGGGTCGCCGTGGACCTCGACCTCGAAGCGCTCGCCCTCGGTCCCGAAGTCCCAGGCCGGGTCGAGGTGCTCCTCGCCCATCAGCCAGTTGACCGCGACTCGAACGACGATCTGCTCGCGGACGACCGCCTCCCACACGAAGCGCTGACCGGCCACCCGGCCCGGCTCGATCACCCCGATGGGGGAGTCGATCGGTGCCGTTGCCACCGCCAGTTCCAGATCGGCCCGGATCTCGGCGTCGGGTGAGAAGCCGAGCACGTCGAGGCACATCCGCACCGAACGCTCGAAGCCGGCGGAGAGCAGACCCAGCATCGGGCCCGAGCGGGTCTCCTCGGGAATGCCGCCGAACCCCATGACGTGGCGTACGACGTCGGGGGCGTCGTAGCTGCGGATGTCGGAGAACTCCTCGCCGCGCACGAACGTCACCGCCGAGGTCAGCGACGAGAACATCAGCGGGTGCAGGTCGGGGATGCCGCCCGGGTTGACGCCGGTGCCGTGCACGCTGGCGCCGCCCTCCTGGCAGGCCTCCTCGAGCCGGGCCCGCTGGCGCTCGCCGGGATAGATCCAAGCGACCGGCGTCACCACATTCTTGCCGGACCGCAGCAGCGCGATGACGTCCTCGATGTCGGCCATCAGCGGCGTGTACAGCACGCAGTCGGCATCCAGCGCGAGGATCTGCTCCTTGCTCGAGGTGGCCAGTACGCCGACCGGCTCCGCGCCGACCAGCTCGCCGACGTCGACGCCGTCCTTGGCCTCGGAGTGGACGTAGCAGCCGACCAGCTCGAGCTCCGGATGCAGCAGGATCCCTTCGATGGCAGCGCGGCCGACGCCGCCGGTGGCCCACTGCACGACTCTCAACGTCATGGCCGGACGCTAGCGGCTGCTGCCCGGTGGCGGTCAGCCAGTAGAGTGAGCGCTTCGACTCCCCGGCATGGCAAAGGACCCCGAGAAGCGCCCGATGGACGGCTCTCAAAGTACGTACGCATCACCCTGGCCCGCCGGTATCGGAGGGCGGCGATGACGCCCTGGATCCTGCTCGGTGTCTCGGTCCTCCTGATCGGCATCTGCGGCGTGTTCGTCGCCGCCGAGTTCGCCTTCGTCACCGTCGACCGCGGACAGGTCGAGCGCGCCGCTGCGCAGGGCGACGCGGCAGCACAGGGTGTCCTCGTCGGGATCCGGTCGCTCTCGACCCAGCTGTCCGGCGCTCAGGTCGGCATCACGATCACCAACCTCGGCATCGGCTTCCTCGCCGAGCCAGCGATCTCGGAGCTCGTCGACGACCCACTCGAGAGTCTCGGCCTGCCCGACGGCGCGATCCACCCGACCGCGCTCGCGATCGGCCTGGTGCTCAGCACGTTCCTGACCATGCTCTTCGGGGAGCTGGTGCCCAAGAACCTCGCCGTCGCGCTCCCGATGGCGACAGCGCGGGTGACCCAGCTGCCGATGCGCTGGTTCACCGCGATCAACAAGGTGCCGATCCGGCTGCTCAACGGCTCCGCGAACGCCGCGGTTCGCCGCCTCGGACTCGAGCCACAGGAAGAGCTTCGATCCGCCCGCAGCTCGACCGAGCTCGCCTCGCTGATCTCGCGGTCCGCTGACGTGGGCACGCTCGACCCGGACACCGCGGAGCTGATGGAGCGCTCGGTGGAGTTCGGCGCCCGCACCACCGGCGAGATCATGACGCCGCGGGTGCGTACCCGGAGCCTCGAGGAGAACGATCGGGCGCTCGCGGTGATCGAGCTGGCCCGCGAGACCGGGCACTCGCGCTTCCCCGTCCTCGACGACGCCGACACCGTGATCGGCACCGTGCACGTGAAGAACGCGGTGGCGCTGCCCGTTCACGAACGCGCCACCACCAAGGTCAAGCACCTGATGGTCAAGCCGATCGTCGTACCCGACTCCCTGCGGCTCGACCCACTGCTCGCGCTGCTGCGCAAGGACGGATTCCAGCTAGCTGTGGTGCTCGACGAGTACGGCGGTCACGCCGGCATCGTGACCCTGGAGGACGTGATCGAGGAGATCGTCGGAGACATCGCCGACGAGCACGACCGGCTCGGTGCGCGGGCCCGGCAGCGGCGGGACGGCAGCTGGGCGCTGTCGGGTCTGCTGCGACCGGACGAGGTCGAGGACCTGACCGGGATCGAGCTGCCCGAGAGCGAGGACTACGACACGATCGCGGGCCTGGTGCTCAAGGTGCTCGGCCGGATGCCGGAGTCGGGTGACATCGCCGAGGTCCCGGTTCCGGACCGGCGGGACCCCGACGAGCCGCGCGAGCAGCTGGCCGTCCTGACCGTCGAGCACATGGACGGCCTGCGGGTCGACCGCGTGGCGCTCAGCCTCCTCGACGGCATGGAAGAGCAGCGATGAACGCCCCGACCGCTCTTGGGCTCGCCTTCCTGCTGCTGCTCGGCAACGCGTTCTTCGTGGGCTCGGAGTTCGCGATGATCTCGGCCCGACGCAGCCAGATCGAACCCCGCGCAGAGGCCGGTTCACGCCTCGCGAAGCTGGCTCTGAAAGCCATGGAGAACATCTCCTTGGTGATCGCGGTCAACCAGCTCGGGATCACCGTCTGCTCGCTGCTGCTGGGTGCTGTGGGCGAGCCTGCCGTCGCCCACGTGGTCGACCCGGTGCTCGAGGCCGCCAACGTGCCGGAGTCGCTGTTGCACCCGATCGCGTTCGCGATCGCGCTGACGGTGGTCGTCTACCTTCACGTGGTCCTGGGCGAGATGATCCCCAAGAACATCGCACTCGCTGGTCCCGACCGGGCAGCGCTCGTGCTGGCTCCCGCGATCTGGGGCTTCGTCACGGTGCTGCGGCCGGTGGTCGTCGTCATCAACCTGGTGGCGGCCGGCGTGCTGCGGCTGGTGGGCGTCAAGCTGCAGGACGAGGTGAGCTCGTCGTACACGCGCGAGGAGGTTGCCGCCCTCGTCGAGGAGTCCCGCGGCGAGGGGCTGATCGAGGAGGAGGAGTACGACCGGCTGGCCGGCGCACTCGGCTTCACCGAGAAGACCGTGGCCACGGTCCTGATGCGACCGCAGACGTTGAGCACCGTGCGGCGCGGCTCGACCCCCGTGGACGTCGAGGCCATCTGTGCGGCGACCGGCTTCAGCCGGTTCCCGGTCACCGCCGAGGACGGCGAGCTCCTCGGCTACCTGCACATCAAGGACGTCCTGGAGACCGACGACCAGCGCCGGATCTCGCCCATCGAGGACAAGTGGATCCGACCCTTCGCGACGGTCGGATCCGATGAGCCGCTGCATGAGGCGCTGGAGATCCTGCAGCGCCGCGGCTCGCACATGGCGCGCGTCGTGGACGACGCGGGGGGCACGCTCGGCCTAGTGACGATGGAGGACGTGATCGAGGAGCTTGTCGGCGAGATCCGCGACGCGGCCCACCTCGAGGAAACCAGCTAGCCGCTCACGGAGCGCCGTTGCGGCACGCCCACCCGGGGACCGGGGGCAGGGCGACTAAGGTGAGCGACCGTGGCAGACGAAGCAACGCGCGATCACGGCGTGTGGACGCTGCCCAACTTCCTGAGTGCGTTACGGCTCGCCGGCGTACCTCTCTTCCTGTGGCTGGTGCTGGGCCCGGAGGAGGACGGCTGGGCGCTCGTGCTGCTCATGGTCTCCGGCATCACCGACTTCCTCGACGGCTGGCTGGCACGCAAGCTCAACCAGCAGTCGCTGGTGGGCCAGATCCTGGATCCCGTCGCGGACCGGCTCTACATCCTGGCCGTCGTGATCGGCCTCGCGCTGCGCGACATCATCCCGTGGTGGGTGGCGATCTCGCTGCCGCTGCGCGACCTGCTGATGTGGGGCCTGGTGCCGCTGCTGCGCACCCGCGGCTACAGCGCGCTCCCGGTGCACTTCCTGGGGAAGGCCGCCACCTTCAACCTGCTCTACGCGTTCCCACTGTTGTTGCTCGGCGACGGCGAGGGCGTGCTGGCGACCCTGGCTCAGGTGTTCGGCTGGGCGTTCGCGCTGTGGGGGATCGGCTTGTACTGGTGGGCCGGCGTCCTCTACGCCTGGCAGGTCCGCAAGTTGCTGGCCACGACCGAACGCCGGGCTGCGGTGCCCGATGGCTGATCCGACCTCCACCGAGGGGCGGAGTGACCTGCCGGCCCGGGTCACGATGCCGCTGCTGACCCTGATCACCCAGCAGTCCCTGGACGAGGACTACCGACACGCCGCCGAGCGGAGGGACGCCGGCCTCACCCAGCCCCGCCGGGGACGACCCTGGCTCACGGCCGCCATCGTGGTCGCGGTGTTCGGACTCCTGGTGTCCACGGCCGCGGTGCAGAAGTCCCGCAACGCAGACGTCGACGACGCCAGCCGGAACACCCTGACCGGACGGATCGACAACCAGCGCGAACGTGTCTCCCGGCAGCAGGATCGGATCGCCCGACTGCGCAACCGCAACGTCACGATCGGTGAGCAGCTCACCTCCCTCACGGCGAGCTCAGAGGCCGTCGAGGCACGGCTGGGTCGGCTCCAGGTCACCACCGGCTTCGTTGCGGTGCAGGGCGAAGGGGTACGGGTGATCGTGGACGACGCGGACTCCGGGGACAGCGACGGCATCGTGCGCGACACGGACCTGGCCCTGCTGGTCAACGCGCTGTGGAGCGCGGGCGCCGAGGCGGTCACCGTGAACGGGCAGCGGTTGACGGTGATGTCGGGCATCCGGTTCTCCGGCACTGCCATCGAGGTCAACAGCGTCGGGATCGCGCCGCCGTACACCGTGCAGGCGATAGGGGACGCGGGTGCGCTGCAAGCCGACTTCTACAACACCTCGAGCGGACTGGCCTTCGATGCTCTGACCCGCCGCTACGGCATGCAGTTCGACATGGACAATGTGGAGCAGCTCTCGCTCCCGGCGGGACCGACCAAGTTCCTCCGGCTCAGGTCGGCGGAGGCCGGCGTCGAGGGTGATGACGTTCCGCAACCTGGGGAGGAACCAGAGTGATCGCCGTACTCGGCCTGCTCGTGGGCATCCTGCTCGGCTTCATCTTCCAGCCCGACGTGCCCATCGGCCTGGAGCCCTACCTGCCGATCGCGGTGGTGGCCGCACTCGACGCCGTGTTCGGAGGACTGCGCGCCTATCTCGACGGGATCTTCGACGACAAGGTCTTCGTGGTGTCGTTCGTCAGCAATGTGGTGATCGCTGCCGGCATCGTCTACGTCGGCGACCAGCTCGGCGTCGGCGGACAGCTCTCCACCGGCGTCATCGTGGTCCTGGGCATCCGGATCTTCTCCAACGTCGCGGCGATCCGGAGGCACCTCTTCCATGCCTGAGCCGGCCACCAACGAGGCGCCGCCGAGTGGTCGGCAGCGCCTGGTTGCGTCGCTGCGCAGGCCCAGTCGCCGGCAGATCGTGGTGGCGGTCATCCTGGCGCTCGTGGGCTTCGGCGGCATCACCCAGGTGCGCAGCAACGAGGTCGACGACACCTACGCCGGCCTGCGCGAGCAGGACCTCATCGACATCCTCAACGGCCTCGCCGGCACCAGCCAGCGCGCGGAGGCCGAGCTCCGCCGGCTCGAGCGGACCCGCGACCAGCTGCTCTCCGACACGAGCAACCGCGAGGCGGCGCTCCAGCAGGCGCAGTCGGAGGCCAACAACCTCGGCATCCTCGCCGGGTTGGTCGCGGTGACCGGCCCCGGCATCCGGATCACGATCACCGAGGTCAGCGGCCAGGTACGCCTGGGAGCGATCCTCGACACCGTCCAGGAGCTGCGCACGATCGGCGCGGAGGCCATGCAGTTCAACGGCCAGGTGCGCGTGGTGGCGCAGACCGCCTTCGAGGAGACCGAGGGCGGGATCCTCGTGGGCGGCACGTTCGTCGAGCCGCCGTACGTCATCGACGTCATCGGTGAGCCCAACGTGCTCGAGGGGGCGCTGACCTTCGCCCTGGGGCCGCGGTACCAGGTGCAGGAGGACGGGGGCGAGATGGACGTCGACCAGCTTTCGTCCCTCGACATCGAGTCGGTGGTCGACCCGACCCGCGCCGACTTCGCCGAACCGCAGTAGCCTTCGGCCGACGAGGCTGTCCGCTGAACTGAGGAGACCGGCTTGTACCCCGAAGACCTGAAGTACACCGCCGAGCACGAGTGGCTGCGTTCCCCCGGCGAGCACGAGGGATCGGTCCGTGTCGGGATCACCGACTACGCGCAGGACGCCCTCGGCGACATCGTCTACGTGTCGCTCCCCGAGGTGGGGGACACCGTCCAGTCCGGCAGCACCTGTGGCGAGCTGGAGTCAACCAAGTCGGTGAGCGACATCTACGCGCCGGTGACCGGCGAGGTGGTCGCCCGCAACGAGTCGCTGGACGCGACGCCCGAGCTGGTCAACAACGATCCCTACGGCGGCGGCTGGCTGTTCGAGGTGGTGCCCAGCGACCCGACCGAGGTCGACGGCCTGATGAGCGCCGACGCCTACTCATCCTCCCTCGACAGCTGAGGACCGACTGATAGGTTCGACAGCAACCATCAACCTCAGCCCGGCCTTGAGGGTTTGCGGCGATTGATGGGGTGGGCGACGACTGGACCGGAGGATGCACAGATGCCGTTCTGCACCGCTTGTGGGAAGCAGAACCCCGACGACGCGAAGTTCTGCTCGCAGTGCGGGACCCGTCTCGTCGCGACCGGTCCCGCCACCGGCGAGGTGTTCGGCGAGGCGACTGCGACGATCCAGATCCCGGCAGGGGACAAGGTCGAGACGTCCGACCGTGCGTTGAACCCGGTGGACGCCGCCGCCGTCGACGCGCTTCCGGTCGGGCACGCACTCCTCGTCGTACAGAAGGGTCCGGGGGCGGGCAGCAGGTTCCTGCTCGACCAGGACGTGGTCAACGCCGGCCGGCACCCCGACAGCGAGATCTTCCTCGACGACGTCACGGTGTCGCGACGGCACGCGGTGTTCGACCGCGCCGGCGACCAATTCACGGTCAGCGACGTCGGCAGCCTGAACGGCACCTACGTCAACCGCGACCGCATCGAGAAGGTGCAGCTGACGGACGGCGACGAGGTCCAGATCGGCAAGTACCGGCTGGTGTTCTTCGCCGGGCACGAAGGCGCCTGACGCCTTGGCCAGCCTGCCGGAGTCTGGCGTCGCGCGGGGGCGGATGAACATCGGCCAGGTCCTCGACGAGCTGCGCGGCGACTTCCCGACCGTCACGATCCCGAAGATCCGGTTCCTCGAGGACAAGGGCCTGATCAAGCCGGAGCGCACGCCCGCCGGCTATCGCAAGTTCTCCACCGAGGACGTCGAGCGGCTGCGCTACATCCTGCGGATGCAGCGCGACCACTACCTGCCGCTCAAGGTGATCCGCGAGCACCTCGACGCGATCGACCGGGGCCTCGAGCCACCTCCGATCGAGCCGGTGGTCCCGACGGTGCCGAAGGTGGCCCTGGCCGCCGACGGGCTGCCCAGCGCCGCGTCGTTCGCTCGTCGGGACAGCGTCCGGATCTCCCGCAAGGAGCTCATCAAGATCGCGGAGATCACCGAGGACCTCCTCGACCAGCTGGAGCAGTTCGGCCTGATCAGCCCGCGTCAGGGCACCGGTCATTACGACACCGATGCTTTGGTGATCGCCCAGACCGCACGCGAGCTCGCCGACTTCGGCCTGGAACCCCGGCACCTGCGGGCCTTCAAGGCCGCGGCCGACCGGGAGGTCGGGCTGGTGGAGCAGGTGGTGGCCCCGCTACGAGGTGGTCGCGACACCGCCGCCCAGGCCCGGGCCGAGGACACCGTCACCGAGATCGCGGCGCTGTCCGTGCGCATGCACGCAACGCTGGTGAAGGCCGGCCTCCGCAAGTAACAAGTGCGGTGTAGCCTCGAAATGTGCGCGAGGTCGATGTCATGGGAGTCAGGGTCGAGATGCCCTCGAACCAGCCGATCGTGTTGCTGCGGGAGGTGTCGGGGGAGCGCTACCTGCCGATCTGGATCGGCGCAGTGGAGGCGACCGCGATCGCCTTCGCCCAGCAGGGCGTGGTCCCACCCCGCCCGCTGACGCACGACCTGATGAAGGACGTGCTGGAGGCCACCGGCAACGAGCTGGCCGAGGTCCGGATCACCGACGTCAAGGACGGGGTGTTCTACGCGACGCTGGTCTTCGGTTCCGGCGTCGAGGTCAGTGCCCGGCCCTCCGACTCCATCGCGCTCGCGCTCCGGACCGGCACCACGATCTTCTGCGAGGACGACGTACTCGACGAGGCTGGCCTCGCCGTACCCGCCGAGCAGGAGGACGAGGTCGAGCGGTTCCGCGAGTTCCTCGACCATGTGACACCTGAGGACTTCGAGGCGCACTGACTCCGTAGGCGTGGGCTCACCCTCAGGTAGAGGTTGAGGGTTGCGACACGCCGCCGTTGTCTTTGACCGCCCCCGAGTTCAGCCGTACCTTGAAGTGTCTCTGTTGTAACTCCACCCATGTACTTGTCTGACGTTGCCCCTAGGGGCTGCCCTCTTCCCCGGAGTTACGTGCCAACGGAGTAGACCCCACGGGAGATCGTGTGAACGAGCAGAAGCCGGATGCAGGCACTGGCGCCGAGGCCGAGCACGCCGCAGGGGTGGCCGAGGAGCAAGGGCTGCTGTTCACCGACGACGTCTCGCCGATGCCCAGTGACCAGGGCTACCGCGGCCCGACCGCGTGCAACGCCGCTGGCATCACCTACCGGCAGCTCGACTACTGGGCCCGTACCGGCCTGATCGAGCCGACCGTCCGCGGGGCGACCGGCTCCGGGTCGCAGCGGCTCTACTCCTTCCGAGACATCCTGATCCTCAAGGTCATCAAGCGACTGCTGGACGCCGGCATCTCGCTGCAGCAGATCCGTTCGGCCGTCTCTCACCTGCGTGAGCGCGGCACCGACGACCTCACCCGCGTCACGCTGATGAGCGACGGGGCCTCGGTCTACGAGTGCACCAGCAACGACGAGGTGATCGACCTGCTCCAGGGCGGTCAGGGCGTCTTCGGTATCGCGATCGGCGGCGTGTGGCGAGAGATCGAGGGCACCCTCGCCGAGCTGCCGAGCGAGCGCACCACCGCTCCCGACGCTGCGCCGAGTCCCAATGACGAGCTCGCCGCGAGGCGTGCCGCCCGGGGGGCCTGAGCGTCACCCGCAACACACCTGCTCGTTGACCCGTCACTAACTTAGTGACGGGTCGACTGCTTGATAGGCTCGTTTCGCCGACAATCCCACGCGGGAGAGTCTTCGCACCGGCAGCGTGGCCGGGAGCAAAGCGCCGAAGGGGCAATTCCTCCCCGGAACCTCTCAGGCCTCAGGACCGCGTGGAGCAGGCAACTCTGAAGCTCGAAGTGGGGCGACAGAGGGGGAGGCGAATCGATCAGAGGAGCCTTCGTTGTCGGACCACCCCACGCTCGCCGAGCTTGATGCGGCACTGCCGTTCGCCGATCGGCACATCGGGCTGCGGCCCGATGACGTCGCCACGATGCTGGAGCGGCTCGGCTTCGCCTCGCTCGAGGAGCTGATGGCGGCCGCCGTACCCGGTGGCATCCGCTCCGCTGAGGAGCTCGACCTCCCTTCGCCGCTGACCGAGGAGGCGACCGCGCGGGAGCTCCGCCACCTGGCGGCGGCCAACCGACCGGGCGAGGCGATGATCGGTCTCGGCTACCACGCCACCATCACGCCGCCGGTGATCCGGCGCAACGTGCTCGAGGACCCCAGCTGGTACACCGCTTACACGCCCTACCAGCCCGAGATCAGCCAAGGCCGGCTCGAGGCGCTGCTCAACTTCCAGACCGTTGTCGGCGATCTCACCGGGTTGCCCACCGCCAACGCGTCGCTGCTCGACGAGGCGACGGCTGCGGCCGAGGCGATGACGCTCGTACGCCGTGCGAACCGCAAGGCCAGCGGTCCGTTCGTCGTTGACGCGGACGCCCTGCCGCAGACCATCGACGTGGTCCGCACCCGAGCCGAGGCGATGGGCATCGACGTGGTCGTCGCCGACCTTGCCGAAGGCCTGCCGGACGGCGAGCTGTGCGGCGTGTTCGTGCAGTACCCCGGTGCCTCGGGGCGGGTGCTCGACCCACGACCGGCGATCGCTGCCGCGCACGAGCGGGACGCGCTCGCCGTGGTTGCCGCCGACCTGCTGGCGCTCACCGTGCTGGAAGCCCCCGGCGGGCTGGGGGCCGACGTGGTCGTGGGCTCCTCGCAGCGATTCGGGGTGCCGCTGTTCTACGGCGGCCCGCACGCGGGCTTCATGGCTGTCTCCGCCGGCCTCGAGCGGCACCTACCCGGGCGGCTGGTCGGAGTCTCCGTGGACGCGGAGGGCCGGCCGGCGTACCGGCTCGCCCTGCAGACGCGGGAGCAGCACATCCGTCGCGACAAGGCGACCTCCAACATCTGCACCGCCCAGGTGCTGCTCGCCGTCGTGGCGGGGATGTACGCCGTCTACCACGGGCCGGCCGGACTGACCTCGATCGCCACCCGCACCCACCGCTACGCCGCCGTCCTGGCCCGCGCCCTCACTGACGCCGGTCACGCGCCGGTGCACGACAGCTTCTTCGACACCCTCACGGTGCCGGCCCCGGGCCGAGCCGCCGATGTCGTGTCGTCGGCTCGCTCGCTGGGGCTGCAGCTCCGGCTCGTCGACGCCGACCACGTCGGGATCACCACCTCGGAGCAGACGACTCGATCGACGATCACCAGCGTGCTCCGCGCGTTCGGTGTCGCGGCGGCCGACCTCGACGGGCAGGACCACGAGGCCGGCGACGCGCTGCCTGACGGGCTGCGCCGGACCACGGAGTTCCTCACCCACGACGTGTTCTCGAGCCACCACAGCGAGACCGCGATGCTGCGGTACCTGCGACGGCTCTCGGCCCGCGACTACGCGCTGGACCGGGGGATGATCCCGCTCGGGTCGTGCACGATGAAGCTCAACGCGACGACCGAGATGGAGCCCATCTCGCTGCCTGGCTTCGCAGACCTGCACCCGTTCGCGGCCGCCGAGGATGCTGCCGGCTACCGGCTCCTGGTCGCCCAGCTCGAGGGCTGGCTGGCCGAGGTCACCGGCTACGACCGGGTCTCGATCCAGCCCAACGCCGGCTCCCAGGGCGAGCTTGCAGGGTTGCTGGCGATCCGCGGCTACCACCGCGCCAACGGCGAAGCGGCGCGGGACGTGTGCCTGATCCCGTCGTCGGCACACGGCACCAACGCCGCATCTGCGGTGATGGCCGGGATGAAGGTGGTCGTGGTCAAGGCCGCTGACGACGGCGGGGTCGACCTCGATGACCTCCGCGCCCAGTGCGAGACGCACGCCGACGACCTGGCCGCGATCATGGTCACCTATCCCTCGACGCACGGCGCCTACGAGGACACCATCACCGAGCTGTGCGAGATCGTGCACGCCCACGGCGGTCAGGTGTACGTCGACGGAGCCAACCTCAACGCGCTGCTCGGCTACGCCCGACCGGGGGAGTTCGGCGGCGACGTCTCGCACCTCAACCTGCACAAGACGTTCTGCATCCCGCACGGCGGCGGCGGTCCTGGTGTCGGGCCGGTCGCGGTGCGAGAGCACCTGGCGCCGTACCTCCCGTCGCACGCGATGCACCCCGAGGAGAGCAAGCGCAGCGGCATCGGACCGATCAGCGCGGCGCCGTACGGCTCGGCCGGCATTCTGCCGATCTCGTGGGCCTACATCCGGCTGATGGGCGCGGCCGGTCTGACCCGGGCGACGGCCTCCGCGGTGCTCTCGGCCAACTACGTGGCCGCCCGGCTGGACGAGCACTTCCCGGTGCTCTACCGCGGACACGGCGGGCTGGTCGCGCACGAGTGCATCCTCGACGTCCGCGAGCTCACCAAGGACACCGGCGTGACGGTGGACGACGTGGCCAAGCGACTCATCGACTACGGCTTCCACGCTCCGACGATGTCCTTCCCGGTGGCGGGCACCCTGATGGTCGAGCCGACGGAGTCGGAGGATCTCGCCGAGCTGGACCGGTTCTGCGACGCGATGATCGCGATCAAGGGCGAGATCGACCGGGTCACGGCAGGGGAGTGGACCGCCGAGAACTCCCCACTGCGAGGTGCCCCGCACACCGCGCGGGCCCTGGTCGGCGAGTGGGAGCGGCCCTACTCCCGTGAGCAGGCGGTGTTCCCGGCCGGCATCGATCCCGACAAGTACTGGGCGCCCGTCTCGCGGATCGACCAGGCCTACGGCGACCGCAACCTGGTCTGCGCCTGCCCGCCCCTGGAGGCGTTCGCCGAGTGACCGAGGACCTCCAGCGCCGGCTCGAGACGCTGCAGGCCCGGGGCAGGCTGCCCGGGGTGGTGGCGGGCGTGCTCACCGACGGCGAGCTCACCTGGACCGGTGCCGCCGGCGCCGGCGACCTCGCGCAGCAGTACCGCGTGGGTTCGATCACCAAGACCATGACGGCCGTCGCCGTGCTGCAGCTGCGCGAGGAGGGACTGCTGGACCTCGACGACGCGATCGGGAGGTTCGTGCCCGAGACCGGGTACGCCCCGCTGACCGTGCGGGCCCTGCTCTCGCACACCTCGGGGATGCAGAGCGAGCCGGCCGGGTCCTGGTGGGAGCGTTCGCCAGGTGCCGACTTCGACGCGTTGGCCGCCGCGAACGACGGTTCCGGTGCGGTGGCGGATCCGGGGGAGTACTACCACTACTCCAACCTCGGCTTCGCTCTCCTGGGTGAGGCGGTGGCCCGGCTGCGTGGCGTCTCCTGGTGGGAGGTCGCGCAGGCTCGACTGCTGGGCCCGCTCGGCATGACGCGCACGTCGTACCACCCGGTAGAGCCGGCTGCGCAGGGCTGCAGCGTCGATCACTTCGCCAGCACCCTGGCGCGAGAGCCGCACCAGGACACCGGTGCGATGGCGCCGGCCGGACAGGTGTGGAGCACGGTCGCGGACCTGGCCCGGTGGGCTCGGTTCCTCGCTGACGGACACCCCGACGTGCTGGAGCGCGCGGCCCTCCGCGAGATGTCGACGCCCCGCCCGCCAGCGGAGGCGTACGGGCTGGGCCTGCAGACGCTCACCCAGGGCGGGCGACAGCTGGTCGGCCACGGCGGCACCATGCCCGGCTTCCGGGCTGGAGTGTTCGTCGATCCGGAGCGTCGCGATGGCGTGGTGGGGATGTGCAACGCGACCACGGGATTCGACTACGAGGCGCTGCCCCGGGTGTTCCTCGGCAACTGGAACTCCGCGGAGATGCCTGCGTGGGTCCCGACCGAGCAGGTGCCGGACGCGGTGCTGCCCGTGCTCGGGGTGTGGTTCTGGGGAAACACCGCGCTCGAGCTCCGCTGGCAGAACGAGCGCCTGGAGCTGCGGGAGCTCAACAGCACGACTGTCTCCGACGCGTTCGAGCTGCGCGACGGGCAGATCGTCGGAGTCAGCGGCTACCACCGCGGCGAGACGTTGCACGTACTCCCGAGTCATCTCGAGTGCGCGACGTGGGTGTTCACGCGGACGCCGTACGACCCGAGCGCTCCCATTCCGGGAGGACTACCCGGCTAGCTGGGCAGACCGAAGTCGAGCGTGGTGATCAGCGCCGGGTGGTCGGAGCTGATCGGTACCTGGCGCGAGCTCGGCACGGTCGCCTCCACGGTGTGGAAGAGGTACATCACGCCACGGTCCTTGGCGAAGGCGTAGCCGGCGGCTGCCATCTTCGCCGCCGCTGTCCAGGCGCCCTGGTTGGGGTGCGAGTTCATGTCCCCGCCCAGGAGGACCCGGCCCTGCTGGGCCAGGCTGCCGGCCAGGGCGGTCAGCTTGTCCATGCCGAGGGCGTAGAGCTGGACGCGGGTCAGTGCCATGTCGCCCCACTGTCGGGGGTACTTCGCCGGGTTGGTCGGCATGTGGGTCGAGATCACGGACGTGTACCGGCCGTCGACCAGGTTGCGAAGTGTCACCCAGGTGGCGAAGCGGTCCCACATGAACCTCTTCCCGGAGAGGTAGCCGCGGTCGTCGTTGACTACCTGGATCCGCCCCTGGGCGACCAGCTCGTAGCGGTCGCTGCGCCACAGGACCGCGTTGTTCATCGACTGCCCGGCAGCACCCGGCTCGGTCAGCTTCGCGCCACCGCGGTAGACGCCGTATCCCGGTGCGGACGCGCGCAGTGTTTCGATGGACCGGCCGCTGATCTCGTTGAGGGTCAGGAAGTCTGGCTCGGCCGCGGTGAGGGTGGCCATCGACTGCATGAAGTTACCCGCGCCGGTGCGGTTCGGAATGTTGGCGACCGCGGTCACCACCTGTCGGGTGGCCTCCGCGACCAGCGCGGCGTAGTACTCCCTGGCCTGGGTGAGGACGGCACGGGCCGCGTCGATAACGTCGTACGCCGCCGCGAGGCGCTTCTGCGCCCTGGCCTCCGCGAGGACGGTGCGGTCGAGGGCGGCGCGGGCGCTGAGGTAGGCGCTCTTGGCCTCGAGGAACTCGGTGCGGCGACCCGCCGAGAGCGACCTCATGGTGCGCAGGTGCTGGCGGGCGGCACGGATCGCGTCCGGCGACTGTGCCTGCTCGAGGGCGACCCGGGCCTGCTCGACTCGGTCGCGACTGCGGTTCAGGGCACGTCGGGCGTCGTCCAGCGTGGTGGTGCGTGCCTGCAGCGTCGCGGTGTGCCGGTCGAGCCGAGCCCGGACGGTGTCCCTGTCGGCATAGGCGGCGTCCTTTGCGGACTTCGCCTGCTCCACCGCGGCCTTCGCCGCGACGATCGCTGCCTTGGCCTCCTCGAGCGCCGGATCGGTGTTCGGGTCCGCGGACGCGCTGCCGGAGTGGACGAGCGGCACCGACGTGACCGCGGCAACGACCAGCAGCGCGATCAGGCGGCGCAGCGACGAGATGGTGTGCGACATGACGGGTGCACGCTCCGAGCGGGTCGGGGAAGAGTTCCGGCGCCGGGCGGCCCCGGCAGCGCCAGACACAGTACAGCGAAATCGCCCAATCTGCCCCAGGAACCCCAGAAACCTCAGAAGCCCCAAGCGCGCCGATACGGCGTCTCACATGGCTTCGGAGACGCTGGACATGTTGAAGTCCGGGACCCTCAGCGCGGGAGTAGCGGTGCGCGAGAAGAAGTCGTCTCCCCACTCACGGCTGAAGCTCGGGACGGTCGCCGACGCGTGGGTGAAGCGGCGCAGCAGATCGATGGGGGACTCGTTGAACCGGAAGTTGTTGACCGAGCCGGTGATCTCTCCGTTCTCCACCAGGTAGACGCCGTCGCGGGTCAGCCCGGTGAGGAGGAGCGTCTGCGGATCGACCTCGCGGATGTACCAGAGGCAGGTGAGGAGCAGCCCACGCTCGGTGCCGGCCACCAGGTCCTCGACAGTGCCGGTGCCGGAGTCGACGCTGAGCACCAGGTTGTCGATCGCCGGGGTGACGGGCTGGTCGGTCATGGCTGCGGAGTGGCGGGTCTGCAGCAGCGAGGTGAGCTTGCCGTCGCGGATCCAGTGGGTGCTCTCGAGCGGGAGCCCGTTGTCGAACACCGACGACTCGTTGCTGGAGGTGGCGGCCAGCGCGAAAGGCGCGCACTGGAGCGGGGAGTACGCCGGGTCGGAGAACAGGTTCACCCCCTCGGCGGTGAGCTGCTCGCCGATCCGGGTGCCGGTGGGCCGGCGGCTGTAGACCGACTGGCCTTCCCAGGCGGTCCGGGCGCCGGCGTACCAGTAGGCGTCGATCATCAGGTCCGCCATCGCCGTCGGGGGCAGGATCGTGTCGTAGCGCCCCGCCGGCAGGTCGACCCTGCGCGTGCCCCACGCCAGTCGCTTCGCCAGGGTCTCGTCCATCGAGAGCGCGTCGACATCGGTGAAGTCGCGGGTCGCGCCGCCGACCCAGGCGCTCTCGGTGAGCGCGGAGTTCTTGCCGGTGCACCCGTAGTGCCCTGTCGGCTGGACATGTCGCAGCCGGAGGCCGGTCGTGCTTCCGAGGTACGTCGTGGTCATCTCGTGGTTGACGAACCCGTAGAGCACCCGACCGCCGGCGGTGGCCCGACCGAACGCCTCGCCGAGCTCCGGTGCAAACCGGTCGTAGACGTGGATGTCCGTCGGCTCCGGGGCTTCGTCCCAGTCCGGTGACGCGGTGTCCCGCACCAGCTCGTTGGCGTCCTCGGCGGGGGAGCCGGCGCGTGCGGCCGCGTCGGCGGCCCGCACCAGCTCGTCGACCTGACCCTGGGTGGTGGCGCTGCCCGAGACCGATCCGGTGGCCACGCCCTCGCCCGAGCGGATGAACGAGATGACGGTCACGGAGAGCCCGTGCATCACACCGTTGGTAGTGAGCGTGTTGTTGGCCCACCGGAGGTTGGCGCTGGTGTGGTCGCGGACGATCACGATGCAGTCGTCCGCCGTGGACACCGAGAGGGCGTGCTCCACCAGCGACTGGGCCGTGGCGGCACTGGGCATGGTGAGGGACATCAGTTGCCGCCTTCCTCGTTGGTGTTGAGAATCCGGACGTCTCGGAACAGCGAGGTCGGACAGCCGTGGCTGACCGCGGCCACCTGACCGGGCTGGGCCTTCCCGCAGTTGAAGGCGCCTCCGAGGATCCAGGTGTCCGGACCGCCGACGGCCTCGAGGGAGCTCCAGAAGTCGGTGGTCGTCGCCTGGTACGCCGCGTCGCGCACCTGGCCGACCAGCTCGCCGTCGGCGATCCGGTAGAACCGCTGGCCGGTGAACTGGAAGTTGAACCGCTGCATATCGATGGACCAGGACTTGTCGCCGACGACGTAGAGGCCGCGTTCGACCCGGCCGATCAGGTCGTCGATGCTCGGCCCGTCGGGTGCTGGTTTCAGCGAGACGTTGGCCATCCGCTGGATCGGGATGTGGCCGGGGGAGTCCGCATAGGCGCACCCGTTGGAGCGGCCGCCGTTCAGCTCGGGCAGCATCACACCCATCGGCCGGTCCAGCTGGTAGCCGACCAGGACGCCGTCGCGAACGATGTCCCATGCCTGGGTCTCGACGCCCTCGTCGTCGTACCCGATCGTGGACAGGCCGTGCTCGACGGTGCGGTCACCGGTGACGTTCATGACCGACGAGCCGTACTGGAGGGTGTTGAGCTTGTCGATGGTCGCGAAGGAAGTGCCGGCGTAGTTGGCCTCGTAGCCGAGCGCCCGGTCCAGCTCGGTCGCGTGGCCGATCGACTCGTGGATCGTGAGCCACAGGTTGGAAGGGTGGATGACCAGGTCGTAGCGGCCCGACTCCACGCTCGGTGCCTTGAGCTTCTCGGCGAGCAGCTCCGGGACCTGCTCGATCTCGTCGTCCCAGTCGTAGCCGCCTTCGCCCGGACCCTGGGTGAGGTACTCGTAGCCTCTACCGACCGGTGGCGCGATGCTGGCCATCGAGTCGAAGGTGTCCGCGCCCGCGCCCATCGCCTCGAACCCCGGCTGCATCCGGATCCGCTGCTGGGTGGTGCGGGTGCCGGTCAGGTCGGCGTAGTACTTGTTCTCCTGGACCTGCAGGAGGAACGCGGACGCGTGGTCGACGGCAGCGCCGGTGCGCAGCCGGTTCGTCCAGTCGATGAGTAGCGCGGCCTTCTCGGCGACCGGAACCTCGAGCGGGTTGACGAGGTACGACGAGACCCAGGTGACGTCGTCGTACACCGGCTCGTCGGCGATCTCCACCGGTCGGCTGGTCATGCCGGCAGCGACGGTCGCCACCTCGACGGCCCGTCCGGCGACCCGCACCGCCTCGTCGGCGGTGAGGATCACGCCCGAGGCGAAGCCCCAGGAACCGCCGTGGATCACCCGGACCGCGAACCCGAGGTCCTCGCTGTCGCCGGCGCCCTGCAGCACCCCGTCGCGCACCCCGAGATGCTGGGAGCGAACCCGTTCGAACCGGAAGTCCGCGTGGGTGGCGCCCAGCTCGCGAGCCCGGGCGAGTGCGACGTCGCCGAGCTCTCGATAGGGCAGGTCGCTGAAGGTGGGATCCAGGGTCGCCGAGGCCATGCGGGCGAACCTATCCAGCGGACTAGGGTTGCGGCCATGTCATTCCCGGCGTGGCTAGGCATCGGTGCCCAACGCAGTGGCACGACCTGGCTCACCGACCTGCTGACCCAGCACCCCGAGGTGGGCCTGGGCACGAACGGCAAGAAGGAGCAGCACCTCCTGCACAAGGTCGGCGACGGCGTCGAGCCCGAGTCGGCGTACCTCGACCTGTTCCCGGGGGACGGCGTACGCCGCGGCGACTGGACCCCGCAGTACCTGCGGCATTCCTCGACCCCAGGTGTCGCCGCACGGCTCGGCGGCTCGGCGCCGATCTTCGTCGTGCTGCGCGACCCGGTCGAGAGGTTCCGCTCGGCGATGCGGCTGGCGGCGACCCGAGGGAAGTCGTGGCCCTACCCGGTTCCGATCACGGTGCAGACGTGGACCGGGTTCTACGCCGACCAGCTGGACATGTGGGCGGCCGCCGTCGGCCGGGACCGGCTGCACGTGCTCGTCTACGAGTCGGTCCGAGAGGACGCTCAGTCGGCCGTGGACGCACTCTGGCGCGCCATCGGCGTCGACCCGGTGCCATTGCGCGACGTCGGCGAAGAGTCGGCCTCGTCGTCGCGCGCAGAGTGGGACTGGACGCCGGGACTGCAAGAGACGCTACGGGTGCTCTACCGCCCCCAGGTGAAGCGGCTTGCGACCGACTGGGGGCTCGACGTCAGCCGCTGGACCAGCACGGGCTGACCAGCATCGCTCGGGGCTGTGCGGGTACCGAACGGCATGGCTAATACAGACAAGGTCGCATTCCTGATCGCCCCCGAGGGCACCGAGCGAGTCGAGCTCGAGGACCCGTGGTCCGCGGTCGAAGACGCGGGCTATCAACCCGTCCTGTTGAGCACCCAGGACGGTGACGCCCAGCTCTTCGACCACTTGGACAAGGCCGCGACGCAGAGCGTCGACGCCACCGTCGGTGACGCGGACCTCGACGAGTACGCCGCGCTGGTCCTGCCCGGCGGGGTCGCCAACCCTGACAACCTGCGCACGGACGAGGACGCGGTGGAGTTCGTGCGCCAGTTCGTGGCCTCCGGCAAACCGGTCGCGGCGATCTGCCACGCACCGTGGACCCTGATCGAGGCAGGCGTGGTGAAGGGCCGCAAGGTGGCGTCGTGGCCCAGCCTGCAGACCGACATCCGCAATGCCGGCGGCGAGTGGGTCGACGACAAGGTCGTGGCCGACGGGAACCTGATCACCAGCCGCAACCCCGACGACCTGCCGGCGTTCACCAACGCGCTGCTGGAGGCGCTGGAGCACGGAGCGGCGGGGACCTCTTCGTAGCTCAGCGGGTGACGGCGACCGTGGAGCCGCGTCGAGACTTGGTCACCGTGAGCCGGGTCGGGATCCGGTCGCGCATCTCGGCGACGTGACTGACGACGCCGACCACCCGGCCGCCGTCGCGCAGCGAGTCGAGGGTGTCCATGACGTCGTCGAGAGTGTCGGCATCCAGAGAGCCGAAGCCCTCGTCGACGAACAACGTGTCGAGGTCGGCGCCTCCGGCCTCGTGGGTGATGACGTCGGCCAGGCCGAGCGCCAGGGCCAGTGACACCACGAAAGTCTCGCCGCCGGAGAGCGTCGCAGGGTCGCGGGACTCACCGGACCAGTCGTCGCGGACGAGAAGGCTGAGTCCGCCCCTCGTCTCGCCCGCACCCCGACGCCCGGTGTGCTCCAGGGAGTAGCGCCGGTCGCTCATCCGGGCCAGCCGGGTGTTGGCTGCCGCGACGACCTGGGTCAGCCGGTAGGCGAGGACGTACGCCGACAGCCGCATCTGCAGCCGGTTGTCGGACGACCTGCCCTCGACGAACGCGGCGAGCCGGTCGGTCAGGTCGAGCTCGTCGCGCAGCGGCAGCCAGCGTTCGACCGCGTGGTCGAGCACGCCGGCGAGCTCGCTCAGCCGGGCGACGCGTGCCGATGCGCTGTCGGCATCCGACCGCGCCGCGCCCAGCCGGGCCAGCGCTTCCTCGTGGGCGGCCTGCGCCGCGGGGAGCGGGGGGAGCGGTGAGACGTCATCAGCGCCCGGCTCACCGAGGACACCGCGCAACGCGGCGACGCTGCGCTCGTGTGCCCTGGTCTCGTCTGCCAGAGCCCGCAGCGTTGCCGCATCGAGGAAGGCATCGATCGCATGATCGACCGCGACGAAGCCTGCTTCCCGTGCGGCGCCCTCCGCCGCCTGCGCACTCTGCGCCCAGGCGTGCTCGGCCGCTTCGAGGGTCGTCAGCGCGTCCAGCGCCTCGCGTCCGGCGGCCAGCACCCGGTCGTGATCGGCCAGGAGGTCCTCGAGCGTCTCGTGTGTCGTGTCGGCGAGCTCGACGGAGACCTCAGCGCTGATCCGGTCGCGCTCGGCGGTGCCGGCTGCGATCGCCTGGGACAGCTCGGCGATCCGGACGGTCAGCTGCTGGGCCCGCTCGGCGTCGGCGCGGGTGCCGTGCTCCGCATCCGCTACCTGTCTGGTGAGAACCTCGGCGCGCTCAGCAAGGGTCGTCAGTCGCGATGCTTCCGCTGCCAGCTCGGCCCGGGCTGCCGCGAGCTCGTCGCCGGTGGCGTCGCCCACCAGCTCGCGCAGCCGTGCGAGGGAGGCATCGAGCTCCCGGACCTTGCCCTCACGGGCGAACTCGTCGGCCTTCGCGTCGTCCACGGCCTTGAGAGCGGTGCGCTCGTCGGTCTCGGTGGCGTCGCCGGCCCCGGCCAACGCCTTCGCCGGATGGTCGGCGGAGCCGCAGACCGGACAGGACTGGCCCACGGCCAACGCACCCGCGAGCTCGGCCGCCATGGAGTCGAGGCGGGCCTCACGGATGGTCTGGTAGCGCTCCCTGAGGTCCTGAGCTGCCACTCGCGCGGTCTGCCAGTCGGCCTGGGCCGACGCACTTGCCGCGGTGACGACACGAGCCTCCTCGTGTGCCTGCAACCGTTGCTCCACCGCCGTCAGCCGGAGGCTCACTGCTTCGCGGGCCGCCCCGGCAGAGGAGGCCTCGGCGAGCTCGGCGCGCAGGTCGGCGACGGTCGCGGGGCTCTCGCGCAGCCGCATCACGACCACCCCGAGCTCGCTCTCGACATCCGCCCGCTCGGCAGCCAGTCGCTCCGCGTCCGCGGCAAGCTCGGCCTGCCGGACGGCGCGGGGGAGCAGTGCCCTGGCCCTGGCCGCTGCCTCGGTGCGTCGGCGCACCAGCTCGGGGATCTCGGCGCCCTCGACGCCGACCCTGGCGACCGCAGCTTGCGCGTGCGTCTCGGCTGCCGCGCGCCGCGTGCGAGCGTCGTCGGCCACCCGGCGCAGGGGGGCGACGGCCGAGGCCCGTCGTGCCGCATCCAGCCTGGTGAGCGCTGCCTCGTGGTCGACAGCGCTCAGGACCTCGAGCTGGGCACGCGCCGCGTCGTAGCGTCCGCGGCGTTCATGGGCCACCCGGGTCGTCTCGAGACTCTGTCGCGTAGTGGCCTCGGCCACTGCCGTGGCGGCCTGCGCCTCCACCGCCGCAGCGTTGGAGCGGCTCGCGCTGCTCCGCAGACTCGAGATCCAGCCACCGAGCTCCCCATCGCGCGCAGGCAGCGTGAGGTCATGGATGTCCCACCCGACTGCGAGCGGGGCCTCTGCGGCCTCGCTCACCCTGCTGACGGCGTCGGCGACCGCCTGGTGCGCCGCGTCCACGTCCTTGCGCAGCGCCGATCTGCGCTCGCGCAGCCACTGCTCGACCTGCGCGAACCTGCCGGTGCGGAACAGCTGCTGGAGGAGCTTCTGCCGATCTTCCGAGCGGGCCCGCAGGAACGCCTGGAAGCGCCCCTGGGGGAGCATGGCGACCTGGGTGAACTGGGTGAGGTTCATGCCGACCAGCCCGCTGATCAGGTGACCGGCCTCGTCGAGGCGACTGGTCAGCGGCAGCCACTCGCCCTCGGAGAGCTCGCTGACCGTGACCGACGCCTGCTCGACGGTGGTGCCTGAGCCGCGCTTCTTGGGCCGTGACCAGCTCGGGGTCCTGATGATCCGGAACCGGCGCCCCGACAGCGTCGCCTCGAGCTGGACGACCGGCCGGACCGAAGCCTCCGCCTGGTCGGACCGCAGCCGCTTGGCGGCTCCGCGGTCACCCGGGACGTCGCCGTAGAGGGCGAAGCAGACGGCGTCCAGCACGCTGGTCTTGCCCGAGCCGGTGGCTCCTGACAACAGGAACAGGCCGGCCTCCGAGAGCGCGTCGAAGTCGACGGCGACGCGTTCGGCGAACGGCCCGAACGCCGTGATCTCCAGCCGATGCAGGCGCATCAGAACAAGGACCCCTCGGTCACGAGCGAGTCCACGTCGGCGTCCTCGCAGCACGCGTCGATCGCGCGGAACAGGAGTGAGGTCTCGGCCTGCTGGGGCGGCTTGCCGCGCATGTCTGTCATGAAGTCGACGGCGATGTCGTGGTCGGTGCGCGTGGCCTCCGGCACCACCGGCGCCAGACCGGAGACCGAAGGCCCGGTCTCGAAGCCGAGCAGCAGCGCGTGGGGGAACCGGCGCCGCAGCCGCTCCATGGCCTGGGTCGGGCGATCCGCGTCGGTGAGGACGGCCTCGACCCACGAGTCCTCGTGCTCAGCGTGAGCCGGGTCGGCCAGCAGCTCCTCGAGCGAGCCGCGGAGCCGGGCCAGCGGGCGGGGCACGGGTGCGTCGATGAACTCGACGCCGGCCAGACCCTCGGCGCCCAGCTCGACCAGCCAGGACCCCTTGTGGTGGCCGGCCTCCGAGAAGGAGTAGGCGAGCGGCGAGCCGCTGTAGCGGATGGAGTCGGTGAGGGTGTGCCGGCCATGGAGGTGACCGAGCGCGGCGTAGTCGACGCCGTCGAAGACCTCGACCGGCACCCGGGCCACGCCACCCACGCTGATGTCGCGCTCGGAGTCGCTCGGCTCGGCACCGGCCACGAACGCGTGCGCGAGGACGACGGAGCGGGTCGACGATGGCCGGTTCGAGAGGTCGGTGCGGACCCGGCGCATCGCCTCGGCGAGGGCGGTCTGGTGGGACCGGTCCGAGAGCTGCCACGGCTCGGCCACGGCGTGCGGGTCGAGGTAGGGGAGCCCGTAGACGGCCACCGGGCCGTGGTCGTCGTCGAGCTCGATGGGCCGGCCGACGGTGCTCGCATCCGAGCGGATGAACACGCCCGCGGCATCGATCAGCCGGGAGCTGAAGCCGAGCCGCTGCGCGGAGTCGTGGTTGCCGCTGGTGAGCACGACCTTCGCCGGCGACGCGGCGAGTCGGACCAGGCTCTCGTCGGCCAGTCGGACCGCGTCGACAGGAGGCAGCGCACGGTCGTAGATGTCGCCGGCGACCACGACGAGGTCGACGCGCTCGGCGGTCACGACCTCCAGCAGGTGGTCGACGTACGCCGCCTGGTGCGTGAGCATCCCCTCGCGGTGGAACGACCGGCCCAGATGCCAGTCAGAGGTGTGAAGGATGCGCACAAAGTGAAGGTAAGCCGCGGCGCCGACACCCGGCCGGAGGGCACGCCGGTCAGTCGTAGCGAACGGTGCGCTCGTCGCGCGTGAAGCCGTAGAGGACGAGACCGCCGGTGCGGGCGAGGTCCACCGCGAGGCTGCTCGGGGCGCCGACCGCGACCAGCGCGCCCACGCCCGCGGCGAGCGCCTTCTGGACCAGCTCGAAGCCGGCCCGGCCACTCACCACCAGGGCTGCCTCGTTGGCCGGTTCTCCTGCGAGCAGCCGCGCACCGGTCACCTTGTCGACGGCGTTGTGCCGGCCGACGTCCTCGCGCACCACGAGGGGCGTCCCCACGGCGTCGAAGAGTCCTGCTGCGTGCACACCACCGGTCCGGTCGAACAAGGACTGGTGGTCGCGCAGCACACGGGGGAGCGCGCGCACCACGTCGGTGCTGAGCTCGCCCGTCCAGCGCTGGGCCGCGGCGACGGTGATCGCGGTGTCGATGCTGTCGGAACCGCAGACGCCGCACGCCGACGAGCCCGCGGACAGCGCCGGGTCCCGCAGGGCCGGTGGCCGCCGGGGCAGCGTGTCCAGGGTCGCGGTCACGACGTTGAACTCCTGGTCCGGACGCAGGTCCTCGTCGGTGCAGTAGGCCACCGTGCTGGCTGCGCCGATGCCTTCGTGATGCAGCCAGCCCGCGGCCAGCTCGAAGTCGTTTCCTGGTGTCCGCATGGTCAGCCAGACCCGGTGCGCGGTGGTGCCCGGCCAGGCCAGCCGGACCTCCAGCGGCTCCTCGGTGATCAACCGGTCCTCGTGGTCACGCGTCCCGGTATCGGAGATCTCCTGCACCCGGGTGCGCACCGAAGGGCCGGGCCGGCGGGTGGCCTTCATCGGACCGGGTACGCCTCGCGGATGGCCAGCTGGCGGCGCAGGTCGTCGGCACAGTCGGACAGCCGGCGGCGGACGGTGGGGTCCAGGTCCGGCAGGGCCAGCACCGCACGCGCGCGCTCGAGCACGTCGGCCCGCACCGCGGACGCCGGGAAGAACGACTCGGTGACCTCTCCCAGCACCCAGCCGCTGTGGGTGTCGGCAGCACCCGGCAGCTCGTCGAAGTAGCGTGCGACGTAGTCCTCGGTCACGTCTTCGTGGCCCCCGCGCCACATGCCCCGGCCGGCGGCCGCCAGCTCGTAGTTGGGTACGTCGACCGTGCCGAGGAAGCGCTCCCAGGCGAACGCCTTGCCGTCCGCCGTCGGGAGCGAGGCGACCGCGCGGGTGTGCTCGACGCGGGACTGACCCGTGGGCTCGTCGGCGAGCGCAGAATCGAGCTCGGCGCGGTCGGTGTCACCGAGCGCGGAGAGCCGGACCAGCAGCCGCCAGCGCAGGTCGAGGTCGAGCTCGAGCCCCTCCGGCATCCGCTCGAGCCAGCCGCGCAGCACGGACGGCTCGGCGCACGTGTGCACGGCCGCCCGGAACGCCGAGAGCTGGAGCTCCGAGCCAGCACTGCACTCGGTGACCTTCGCGAGAGCCGCGGCATGGAACCGCTCCACCGATCCCGGGGGAGCGGCAGGCAGCACCCAGCCGAGTGCCCACGGCATCACGTGGCGCACGGAGTCCTCGGTGTCCTCGATCGGCACGCTGGCGACCAGCAGGTCGACCACCGATGCGGGTTCGAGTGCGCCGTGGTGGAAGCCGCTGCGGACGTTGTTCCAGACTCCGGCTCGCAGCGTCTCGTCCTTGACCTCGGGCAGCAGGTCGAGGAGGCCGGACATGCTCACGGCGTCGGGGACGTAGACGCCCCAGGTGTCCTCGTCGGGGTCGATGACCACGACGTCGTCGCCGGCGTCGTACGACGTCTCGGGGTCCGTGATGGAGACGTCATCGCGGCGCCACTCGCCGCCGTGCGCGCGAGCGATGCCGAACCGGTGCGGTCGGTCCGCCGGATGCTCCGGGGGAGCGGTGCGCCGGAGCACACCCGCCGCCCGGTCGAGCTCGAGCGCGTCCGGCCCGGCGGTGCGCAGCCACGTTCCGGTGAACGCGGACAGGTCCCCGCCGCCGACGCGCTCCCAGCTCTCGAACAGGTCGTGCATGGTCGCGTTGCCGAACCGGTGGCGGTCGAAGTGGTCGAT
This sequence comes from uncultured Actinomycetota bacterium, assembly GCA_963809015.1. Classification (GTDB taxonomy): domain Bacteria; phylum Actinomycetota; class Actinomycetes; order Propionibacteriales; family Nocardioidaceae; genus Nocardioides. The sequence goes on along the minus strand of CAWEHX010000006.1, from coordinate 275,805 downwards.
CGCGCCCGCGAAGAAGGCCTCGTCGCCGATGGTCGCGTTGACCTGGCGCAGGATGCTCGAGCCCTTGACGTAGGAGATGCCGTCGAAGTCCTGGAGCGCGGACAGAGCGTCGTCGGCGCCGTTCCCGGCGACCGGGTGCGTGCTGGGCCGCTGGTCCGCGGTCAGGCCCCACTGACGTCGCTGGTAGGAGAGGTGGACGTAGGCGTCGTCGTACTCGGTCGCCTCCGCGGTGACCCGATTGCCCATGTACTCGGCGAAGGACTCGTTGAGCCACAGGTCGTCCCACCACGCCGGCGTGACGATGTTGCCGAACCACTGGTGCGCCATCTCGTGGGCGACGGTGGTCGCGCGCAGCACCTTCGCACCGCGGGTCACCCGGCTCGGGAACAGGTAGGGGTCACGGAACGTGACGCAGCCGGGGTTCTCCATCGCCCCGGCGTTGAACTCGGGCACGAAGGCCTGGTGGTAGTCCCCGAAGGGGTAGCGGATCCCGAAGTGCCGGTGGAACTCGTCGAAGCACTGCCGGGTCATCGTGAACAGCTCGTCGGCGTCGCGATCCAGCTCGCGGGCGAGGCTGGCCCGGGCGCTCAGCCCCAGCGGGATGCCGTCGTGCTCGTCGCGGAGCAGGTGGTACGGCCCGGCCACGATCGTCACGAAGTACGTCGAGAGCGGGTGCGTCTGCGCGAACTCCCAGACCCCGGGCTCGGTCTGCTTGCCCGGGGCGTTGCCGATCACGGTCCAGTCCTCCGGGGCCACGACGTGGAACGTGTACGGGGCCTTGAGGTCGGGCTGGTCGAAACACGCGAACACCGACGGCGCCGCGTCCATGAACGACATCCCGTAGATGTAGTGCCGCCCGTCGGCCGGGTCGACGCTGCGATGCAGGCCCTCGCCGTCGTTTCGGAACGGCATCACCGCCTCGACCCGCAGCACGTTCGTGCCCGCGACCGTCTCCAGCGGCAGCCGGCCTCGGTCGAGCAGCTCGGCGTCGAGCGGCGCGTCGTTGAACCGGAGGTCGACAACCCGCACGGGCTTGAGATCGACGAAGGTCGGTCCGCCGCGGCTCTCGAACCGGATCTCGGTGACCGAGCCGAAGGTCTCGGTGTCGGAGGCGAGATCCAGCCGCACGTCGTACGACGTGACGTCGAGGAGTGCCCGGCGGGACTCGGCCTCGCTCTTGCGAAGACTGACAGCGGTCTGGTGCGACGTGCTCACGCTGTCCACCCTAGGCGCAGGGCGAACCGCAAACTTTCCCGCCGCTTCGGGCAACCAACGGTTAGGTTGCAGCGTCGTACGAAACAAGACGGACGCGATGAGCGCGGCCGCCACTGTCGGGAGGAAGTGACGTCATGTCACGAGCCGTTCGCCGCCGCCGAGGCACTGCCTTGGTCGCACTCACCGCATCCATCGGCCTGGTGGCCGGGGTGCCCGCGATCTCCGGAGGCGTGGCCCAGTCGGCCGAGCCGGCACCGGACTGCACGGCTCCGTTCCCTGTCGCCGATCTCGTGAAGGGCGACCCGGTCGAGGGGCTGACGGTGAGCGAAGGCACCACGCCCGAGGCCTTCACCGGCGACGTGGTCGGTGTGCTCGAGAACGGCATCGCTCCCGGGCTCGACATGGTGATCATGGACCTCAGCTCTCCCGAGATCGACCGGGTCGGCGGGATCTGGGCCGGCATGTCCGGCTCGCCGGTGTACGCCGACGACGGCCGCCTGATCGGTGCCGTGGCCTACGGCCTCGCGTGGGGTGCCTCGCCCATAGCGGGCATCACCCCCTTCGAGGACATGGACGACTACCTCGAGGGCACCGCCGCCCCGGCCAGCATCAAGGTCGACAAGGGTCTGGCCGCAGACATCGCTCGGCACGGCGACGTCACTGCGCGGCAGGCCGCCCAGGGGTTCACCCAGCTGCCCATGGCCATCGGCGTCTCCGGTCTCTCGGCCAAGCGGCTCGCGCAGAGTGAGGACAGCGACCGCGACTACCTCAACCTTCGCGACACCTACGCGCTCGGCACCGCCACCGGCGGCGCCTCGCCCGACCCGTCCACGGTCGTGGCCGGCGGCAACATCGCGGCGGCGCTCTCCTACGGCGACATCACCGCCGCCGGGGTCGGAACCGCGACCTCGGTCTGCGACGGGCGCGTGGTCGGCTTCGGCCACCCGATGACGTTCGGCGGCACGACGACGCTGAGCCTGCACCCCGCCGACGCGCTGTACGTCCAGGAGGACTCCCTGGGCGTCCCCTTCAAGGTCGCCAACATCGGCGATCCGGCGGGCACCATCACCGACGACCACCTGACCGGCATCACGGGCGGTTTCGGGGCGCTTCCGGAGACGACCACCGTCACGTCCAACGTGACCAAGGGTGACCGTTCCCGCGAGGGCACCACCTACGTCAACGTCCCGTCGTCGGGTGCGCAGATGACGTTCAGCGAGCACCTCGCCAACCACGACCGGGTGGTCGACGGCATCATCGGTGGGTCGTCCGACCTGAGCTACACGATCACCGGCACCGACGCCGACGGATCCCCGTTCGAGATCGGGTTCAGCGATCAGTACCAGTCGAACTACGACATCAGCTTCGACTCCGCGTTCGACACGGCGGACATCGTCTACGGGCTGACCTCGATCCAGGGCGTCACCGTCGACGACGTGAACATGACCGCCGAGGTCAGCGAGGACAAGTCGGCGTACACGATCACCGCGGTGCAGCAGCGTCGCAAGGGTGAGTGGGTCAAGGTCGGCAAGAAGGCGCCGGCGATCATCAAGGCGGGTGGCAAGCTGCAGCTGCGGGCCGTGCTCACCGGCCCGAGCGGCACGGCGTACACCAGCTACAACTTCGCGGTGCCGAGGAAGTTCCACGACCAGCGTGGCTTCGTCTCCGTAACGGGCGGCAACTGGCTGTACTCGGAGGCGGCCTTCCAGCCGACCGTCGACAAGATCGCCGCGGCGGTCGCTGCCCAGGTCCGCAACGACGCCTCGCAGGCGGAGCTCTCGATCAGCAGCGAACGCGGCGAGCACCTGAAGCGGCTCGTCGGACCCACCACCGACAAGGTCGTCAACGGCGACGCCCGGGTGAGGGTGTTGGTGCGCTGAGCGATGTCGGATGAGAGGCCCGGGAGCGTCCGCTCCCGGGCCTCTCGCCGTATCGTGGCGCCCATGGGAGGGTCGGAGACCGCTGAGCTGCTGCAGCTGATCCGCGACTCCGTGATCGGCGAGGACCTGCTCATGGAGACGCCGTACGGCATGCGACGGGTGACGTACGCCGACTACACCGCGAGCGGGCGGGCGCTGACGTTCGTCGAGGACTTCATCCGCGACCGGGTGCTCCCCGGGTACGCGAACACGCACACCGAGTCCAGCGGCACCGGTCTGCAGACCACGCGGCTCCGCGAGGAGGCCCGGGAGATCATCCGTACCGCGGTCGGCGGCGGAGACGACTCGGTCGTGATCTTCACCGGCTCCGGCTGCACGGGCGCGATCGCGAAGCTGATCGGGGTGCTCGGTCTGCGGATCTCGTCCACCCTCGACGACACGCACCACCTCACCGACCACATCCCGCCGGCCGAGCGTCCGGTCGTGTTCCTCGGCCCCTACGAGCACCACTCCAACGAGATCCCGTGGCGCGAGTCGATCGCCGACGTCGTGGTGATCCATGAGGACATCGACGGGGGAGTGGACCTCGAGGAGCTCCGCACCCAGCTGGAGAAGTACGCCGAGAGGCCGCTGAAGATAGGGACCTTCTCCGCGGCCTCCAACGTGACCGGCATCCTCACCGACACCGCGGCGATCTCGACCCTGCTGCACGAGCACGGAGCGCTCAGCTTCTGGGACTTCGCCGCCGCGGCGCCGTACATCGACATCGCGATGGACGCCACGGACCCCGCGGCTCCGCTGGCCTACAAGGACGCGATCTTCCTGTCGCCGCACAAGTTCATCGGCGGCCCGTCCACGCCCGGGGTGCTGGTGGCGCGCCGGGAGCTGTTCGCCAACCGGGTGCCGGACGTCCCGGGCGGCGGCACCGTGCTCTACGTCAACGACGACGACCACCGCTACTTCGACGATCCCACCCACCGCGAGGAGGGCGGCACACCGGCGATCATCGAGTCGATCCGGGCCGGGCTGGTGTTCCAGCTCAAGGAGGCCGTCGGCACCGCCACCATCAAGGAGCAGGAGGAGAGGTTCCTGGCCCGCGCCGTGGCGGCCTGGCGGGACGAGCCGTCGATCGAGCTCCTCGGCAACCTCGACGCGCACCGGTTGTCGATCGTGTCGTTCGTGGTCAGGTCGCCGTCGGGTCGCTACCTGCACCACAACTACGTCGTGGCGCTGCTCAACGACCTGTTCGGCATCCAGTCCCGAGGGGGCTGCTCGTGCGCAGGCCCCTACGGCCACCGCCTGCTCGGCATCGACATCGAGCGCTCACACGAGTTCGAGCGCGAGATCACCGGCGGTTGTGAGGGCATCAAGCCCGGCTGGACTCGCGTCAACTTCAACTACTTCGTCTCCGACGCCGTGGCCGACTACCTCGTGGAGGCGGTGCGCCTCGTGGCCCGTGACGGGTGGCGGCTCCTCGGTGACTACTGCTTCGACACCGCTACCGGTCTGTGGCGGCACCGCAACGGACTGGTCACCCCGCCGCTCAGCCTCCACGACATCTCGTACGACGGCGGGGCGCCGTCGATGCCGGCGCACCCCGCCACCGGGGGAGAGGAGCTGCTCGCCGCTCACCTGCGTGAGGCCGCCGGCATTCTCGCCGCGGCCACCGAGCCCGATCTCTCCTCCCACCCCGGCAACGTCAGCGCGGATTTCGAGCACCTGCGCTGGTTCGACCTGCCGGAAGGGTCCCTACAAGCCTAGGGGGCGTAGCCGAGGGCGAACTCGACCTTGCCCTGGTCGTCGACGGCGGCGTCGAGGATCTTGTCGTCGAGCAGCTGCGCGGAGTCCTGGTCGAGGTAGATCGTGGCTCCGGCCTGTTCGACCACCTGGTCCTCGGCCTGAGGCTGGTCGGCGGCGGAGATCGCGAAGCCGGCCTGGTCGCCGAGCTCGGTGGTGATCCGGAGCCCCGCGGTTTCCGACATCCCGGGCTGGGCGGTGATGTCGCGGACGATCGTGCTGGCATTCTCGGTGAGGGTGAGCATGGCTCGCCTTTCCGGGTTGCGTGCAGTTCTCTCCACCGTTACCGATCGACCGGCCTCGTTCAACCCCGGTCGCCGCATGGGCGTGTCGTGCGGCAGTCTTGGCGCATGACCGACGCGACCCGCTCACGCGAGGACGAGACCTGGCGTGGGATCGAGATGAGCCGCGAGTCGCTGCGGCGGTACCGTGCGACGAACCGCCGCGGGGGTGAGCTGGTCGTCAGCTCCGACGACGACGACGACTTCACCCCGGTCGAGCTGCTCCTGGTCGCCCTGGCGGGCTGCGGCGCGGTCAACATCGACGAGATGACCGCCCGCCGGGCGGAGCCCGACGTCTTCCGGGTCACGGCCGAGGGTCACAAGATCCGCGACGAGGGCGGCGGTCACATGGTCGACCTCAAGGTGACCTTCGACATCCGGTTCCCCGAGGGTCCGGACGGTGACCGAGCCAGGGAGTTCCTGCCGCGGGCGATGCAGCAGACCCACGATCGGATCTGCACGGTCTCGCGTACCGTCGAGCTCGGCGAACCCGTCGAGTACGCGCTCACGGACGGTGACGACTGATGGCTCGTGCCCAGCGACCCGGACCGTGGACGGATGTGCCCCGTCAGCACGGCCGCACGTTCGTGGTCACCGGCGCGAGCGCCGGGCTCGGCCTCGAGACCGCCCGGATCCTCGCGCACCGCGGCGGCCACGTGGTGCTCGCCGTCCGCAACGTGGAGAAGGGCGAGGCGGCGGCCGCCACCATGCGCGGGGAGGTGGAGGTCCGCCAGCTCGACGTCTCCGACCTCGGGTCGGTGCGTGCCTTCGCCGCCGGCATCGACCGGCTGGACGTGCTGATCAACAACGCCGGCGTCATGGGCGTCCCGCACGGGACCAGCCCGGACGGCGTCGAGCTGCAGTTCGCGACCAACCACCTCGGCCACTTCGCCCTGTCCAACCTGCTGCTTCCCAAGCTCAGCGACCGGGTGGTGGTGGTCGGGTCCCAGTCACACCGTGGGGGCGATCTCGACCTCGATGACCTCGACTGGAAGCGGCGCGGCTACGGCGGCTACGCCGCGTACTCCGCATCGAAGCTGGCCAACCTGCTGTTCCTGGCAGAGCTGCAGCGGCGGCTGACCGCGGCCGGATCGACCCTGCGCGCCACCGGCGCGCACCCCGGTTCGACCGCGACGTCGATCACGGGCAGCAGCGGCAGCGGCTTGAAGACGTTCGTGGGGTCCTTCGGTCACAAGCTCGTAGGGATGCCGGGGTGGCGCGGCGCGCTGACCACGGTGTACGCCGCCACCATGGACGTGCCGGGCAACACCTACATCGGCCCGGACGGCCCCCGGGAGATGACCGGCTGGCCTGTCAGCGTGGGACGCAGCCGCGCGGCGAGTGACCCAGACCAGGCCCGCGCGCTGTGGGTGCGGTCGGAGGAGCTGAGCGGGGTCTCGTTCCCGCTGTGACGCGTCGGTCAGCCGACCCCGACGAATTCGAGCTCCACCTGGGTATTGGGGGCGCCGTCGCCCTCTCTGAAGCTGTTGTCGGAGCCGTCGTCGGCCACGCCCTGCACCACCTCGAGGCCCTCGGCCGACACGGTGCCGAACACGGTGTAGGCGGGCGGAAGCGCGGACTCGTCGTAGACGATGAAGAACTGAGAGCCGTTGGTGTCCGGGCCAGCGTTGGCCATCGCCAGGGTGCCCGCGCTGTAGGTCTCGTCACCGTCGAGCTCGTCGGGGAACGAGTAGCCCGGACCGCCCGTCCCGGTGGCAGTCGGGTCGCCGCACTGGAGCACGAAGATGCCCGCCGTGGTCAGCCGGTGGCACTCGGTGCCGTCGAAGTAGCCCTGGCTGGCCAGCGAGGTGAAGGAGTTGACCGTGCACGGGGCGGAGTCGGCGTCCAGCGTCGCGGCGATGTCCCCGACGGACGTCTCGATGGTCACCGGCACCTGACCCGCGTACGCGGCGTTCGTCGCCGGCGGGTCGACCTTGGGCTCCGCGGGAGCGCCCTCGGGGTACTGGCACTCGACGCCCTCCGGGTTCTCCGGCTGCGGCTCGCGGGTCTGGTCGCTCGAGCCGGGGTCCTCGGCCTTGTCGTCACCGTCGTCATCGCTGCAGCCGGAGAGGAAGATCAAAAGCGCGGCGGACAGGGCGGCGAGGACGCGGGACATGAGGGCGATCCTAGAGAAGTAGTGTCGTCGGCATGCAGGTGGGCGTGCACTATGCGAACTTCGGTCATCCCGACTGGGAGACCCGGCTGGTCGATCGGCTGACGGAGACGGCACGCATCGCCGACCAGGGCGGAGCAGAGCTCGTCACCGTGATGGACCACTGGTTCCAGATGGAGGAGATGGGCGGCCCGGCCGCCCCGATGCTCGAGGGGTACACGACGCTCGGCTACCTCGCTGCGATGACCGAACGGGTCCGGCTCGGCCTGCTCGTCACCGGCGCGACGTACCGGCACCCCGGCCTGCTCGCCAAGACCGTGACCACCGTCGACCGACTCTCCGGCGGGCGGGCGATGCTCGGCATCGGCGCAGCCTGGTACGAGCGGGAGCACCACGCGCTGGGAGTGCCCTTCCCGTCGATGGCGGAGCGGTTCGAGCGGCTGGAGGAGACGCTGCAGATCTGCCTGCAGATGTGGAGCGGTGACGACGGCCCGTACGCCGGCAGCCACTACCAGCTCGAGGAGACCATCTGCGTCCCACCCGCGCTGTCGCAGCCACACCCGCCGATCATGATCGGCGGCGCGGGGGAGAAGAAGACGCTGCGGATGGTCGCCCAGTACGCGCAGACCTGCAACATCTATGCCGGGACGCCCGAGCTGATGGCGCACAAGCTGGAGGTGCTCCGCGGCCACTGCAACACCTTGGGGACCGACTACGACGCGATCGAGAAGACGATGATCGGCAACCTCGACCCGCTCGAGGACGTCGACGGATTCCTGCGCCTGATGGGGGAGTACGCCGCTCTCGGCGTCACGCTCGTGACGTTGACGCCGAAGTCCGACGACCCGGTCGCGTGGACCACCGAGGTGTGCGCGAACGTGCTGCCGCGGATGGCCGAGCTCGGCTCCTGACCCTCAGGCGTAGACGAGCTCGCTCATCCCGAGCAGGTTCCCTTCGCTGTCGTGGAACCAGATCGCGCGCTCTCCCGACGGCCCGCGGGTGGGGTAGTAGCCCTTGATCTCGACGATCCCGTCGTGGGTCGGGAGGTCGCCGAGGTCGTACTCCTCGAAGACCACACCGCGCTCGCGGAGCTCGCGCACTGCTTCGTCGAGGTTCGGCACCACGAAACCCAGCTGGGTGTGGTCTCCAGAGGCTTTGCCGGTGGACGCGAACACGGCGAACTCCTGGCCACCGACGGTGTAGAGCAGGCCGCCTTCGCGCTCGTCCACCGGCTCGAGGCCCAGCTGCTCGGCGTAGAACCGACGGGCCCGGTCGAGGTCCTGTGCGGGCAGCCGGACTGCCAGCGAGGCTGACGTCAGGGGACCGCCGGCCAGGCCGGCGCGGGCCTGCTTCTGCACCCAGTAGTCGGGGGTGGTCTGGATGAACTGCACGTAGTTGCCGTCGGGGTCCTCGACGGTGCCGAACCACAGACCGGCATCGCGGTACTCCACAGGCGAGACCCAAGGTGCCCCGAGCTCGTCCAACCGTTCCGCCACCTCGTGGATGTCGGTGACGTGGAAGTTCAGGATCAGGCGCGCGGGCTCTGCGGCTCGCGGGCCGATGTCGTCGCGTTCGTCGACCAGGACTCCCAGGGTGCTGAAGTCGAGGAAGCCGTCCGAGTCGGGTCGGGCGCCCGTCGCCTCCTCGTACCAACGCCGCAGGCGTACCGGGTGCGTGGAGCCGAGCAGGGCAGAGCGGATCGCTGTCGTCATACCTGTACAGACCCGGCGACGACCGCCGATCCATCGCTCAGCTGGGTGTCAGTCGGGTGACGGTGCCGCGGAAGCTCGTGACGTACAGCGAGGCGGGATCCCGGCCGAGAGCACCGACTGGGCGGAGAGCCGACGCACCAGCGACGTGGGGCCGGCCAGTCGCAGCACGCGCTCCGGGAGGTATCTCGACATCAAGAGAAGTGTAGAGGAGCCCCACCGAGGGGCGCGAGGGTATTACCGACTCGGCCAACCCTGTTCGCCGACGAACCAGACCGTCGAGGTCCCCACCACGACCAGGAAGGCGGCCAGGAGCAGGCCGCCGGCGACGGGCAGGAACCAGCTGGGGGAGCGGTGCGAACGAACGGCGATGACCTTGATGACGAAGGCGCCGAAGACGACGCAGCCGACGACGCCGTGGACGACGGCTCGCAGGGGGACCGGCTCGCCGTTGTGCAGCTCGCCGTACTCGAGCCCGAGCGCCCAGATGCAGTGATAGCCGACGAAGATCGCCAGCAGGACGGCGATCGTCCCGGAGGCGCGATGCAGAGGACCGACCCAGGACGGCGCCTTGATGCCCAGCTTCCCGTAGATCCACAGGGCGCCGAACAGCTGCAGGACCACGAGAACACCGATGACCGCGGTCACGACGACCTTCATGTCCAGGACGGTGTTGTAGCCGAGTGTGGTCGTCCCGTCGATCGTCGGATCGTGAATCCTCCCGAACACGCCCAGCGCCAGCGCCACCGCGGCACCCACGGCAAACGCGGTCAGCGGGGTCCTCATGCTGCGGGGAGGGGCTGCCTGATCGGCCATTGCCTCAGGATCCTCCGCAGGGACCCGTGGGGGAACGCCTCTCCGTGGTACTTGACATAATGTCACTTATCGGCGGTTCCCACCCAGGAGGGGCGTACACCGCTAGATGCAGGTGTGGAGTCCCGCGACGCTGCCACTCCGTGACCCAGTGCCACCGTGACAGGCCCTCGTCTCGGAAGGCCCGGTGCAGCCGTGCGACCAGATCGGCCCACTCGGTATGTGTCGCGGGTGTATCCCGCAGCGTGAGCGTGACGCCGTAGCCGGAGCCGTCTAGCTGCTCGCAGTTGACCGAGTAGAGCCAGGCCAGGTGACGACGTACCGCCGAGCGTGTCCAGCCGTCCACCACGCCCCGTGGACCGCCCACCGGTGTCGCATTCCCCCGGCCCATGGTCGTCCCGTTTGGGTACGCTTTTAAGGTCGCCACACGCTCATCCCGTCGTGGTGATCACGACCCCCGGACGCTCCAACGTCGCGGGGGTCAATCTTCTTTTGGAGAGACCCGTGGGGGTGCTCTCGTCGGGATATGTAACTACTAATCAAGGGGCGGGCCGTTCCAGGCGCGCCGACCACCGGCCCATCCGGATAACTCGTGCTAACTTCAGCAAGCACTAATTCGCGTGCTATTCCGGTGCCAATCCCAATTGACGAGCACCCAGCCGACGGACGCCATTTCTGGTGACAACATCTGTTGACGTGAGCACTCCGGAAGGCAGCCATGCTCGTTGGCAGGTGGCCGCTGGGGTGAAGGCTCTGCAGGCGACCCTGACCGGACCGCAGCGGCCTCTGGCCCACCTCGAGCGGCTCAGATACGCCCGCGACACGCTGGACGAGGCAGCAATTCTCATGGTCACTGCCGCCCGGTCCGAGGGAGCCAGTTGGGCCGACATCGGCCGAGCTCTCGGGATCACCCGCCAGGCCGCCCACCAGGCTGACCAACGCCGCAGACTGATCGACGCCCAGCGCGCCGAAGCCAAGCAATGGCACATGCCCCTGCCGGTGCGACGACCCCGCTTCCGGTGGCGTCGAAATGCCGCGTAACACGGCCATGAACAGCCCGTCCCGACCGGGGAGTGTGTCGGCCAGTGTGTGGAACGGACGGTTCTGGCGAGCACTCTCATCCGTCGAACGTTTGGCCACACACTCCCGAGGACCCTTCGACGGTTCGGCCCTCAGTGACCCCCGGGACGGTGCTCCGGGACGCTCAATTCAGTGCTCAGCGCAAACCTAGGCGACCCCACCGACACTCCTGCCGAAACCGTCCCCCGGCTGGTTGCCCGACTCACCAGGGGGCGGGGTCCCCACTCCACCCCGCGCAAACCCGGCGCGGCGCGGAGCCTCTGGGGACGCCGAGAACCCCCGCCCCCGCCCTGTCAGACCCAGCGAGAACCACCCCGAAGCCATGACCCGCAGAGGGGACGACGAAGCGGCGTGCCGCTCCGCTTGCGCGCGCCGCTCCGCACGTCCCGTCAGGAGGTCCCCAGCCGTCAGGAACCGTTGACGCAACGTCCGCTCATGCCGATGGCGCGGTCACGCGTCCCATGGGTAGACCACGCCTCCCGACTGCACCCAGGCGTGCGCTTGGGGGCGCGCCAAGATGCGCGGTCGGTAGCGAACCTCCTGCGGCAGTTCGACACGTACTGCCCCGCGCGACAACCAACGTTCTGCACTCTTCAACAGGGCAGTGACCGCTGTGTCCTGTTGAGCAGCGGGGCGGGCGCTGCCTTGGAGTGCCGCCACGTGGAGTTCCCTCGCTTTGGTCCAGCCACTGCGACGGAAGCGGAGCACTCGTGTTCGCTCGAAGTTGACCACGTCGTCGAGGGACACCCCTGCGCGTTCTGCAGCCTCGGTGTTGAGCGAGCGCATGACGCGCGCGACCGCGCTATCGGTGTCCCAGGCTTCAAGGTCATTGATGCCCCAGTCTGGGTGACGCAACACGAACTCTCTTGGGATGGGCGACTTCTCGCCGAGCGGCCCTGGCAGTTCCGGGGGCAGCCGTGAGAGGCGTTCGAGTCGGGTCAACCCAGTCTCAGTTTCGAATGCCGCCGTGAGTTCCAGGCCATGCGCGTCTCGTGCCCACTCCATGAACTCACGCTCGTCATCGGGCAGGAGCAGGAACCTCACCATGGCTCGACAGTCTGCACGCTCGCACTCACATGCCGCAGGCCGAGCGCTCCCCCGTGCTCGCTACTGCCCGACCTCGACCGGCCCGAATACCCCGTACTCGCCGCAGGCCGAGCACTTCCAGGACTCCAGCGCCAGGAGCGCCGGCCCGACCTGGACCCCGACCCCGCCGGCCAGGTCGTCCAGCCACTCGTTGATCCGGTCCCAGTCGCCGTGCTCGGCTTCCAGATCAGCAACTCGATCACCGACCGAGCCCCACGCGATCGCCGCCGAGCTGCACACCGTGCAGGTCTGCCGGAACATCCGAAACATGCTCATGCCTTCACCTCTCCTGACCATCCAGCCGCCAACGCGAACGTCAGCACCACCGACCCCGGCACCCACCCCGAGACACCACGGACCGATGAGAGCCCCCGGTCGTTGCACCGCAGCATCCGCCGCGCCCAGCCCAAGCGCCGGACCGCTGCCTTGTGTGCCGTCGTCCCCGGCCTGGCCGCCAGCACCGCAGCCCGAGCCTCAGCCACCACGTACCCGCGCACCATCCGCCGAACCCGACGCATCGTCACGTCATCGATGACCGCCGACACCGGTTCCTCAGTTGGCCAGGAGCCGCCCTTGCCCCACAGCCGTCCGGTCTTCTGCCAGCCCGAAGGCTTGCCCTGTCGTTGGTAGTGGTTCACCCCGCGTGAGGCGTGCTTGGACAGGTACTTGAGCCAGCCCTCCGGCCCGGTGATCGGCACCGACGCTTGCCCGATCTCCCCCGCCCGGTACTCCGCTGCCAGGCGCAGCCACACAGCGACGGTCCAATCGCCCACGGTGTCACTTATCGGCGGTTCCCACCCAGGAGGGGCGTACACCGCTAGATGCAGGTGTGGAGTCCCGCGACGCTGCCACTCCGTGACCCAGTGCCACCGTGACAGGCCCTCGTCTCGGAAGGCCCGGTGCAGCCGTGCGACCAGATCGGCCCACTCGGTATGTGTCGCGGGTGTATCCCGCAGCGTGAGCGTGACGCCGTAGCCGGAGCCGTCTAGCTGCTCGCAGTTGACCGAGTAGAGCCAGGCCAGGTGACGACGTACCGCCGAGCGTGTCCAGCCGTCCACCACGCCCCGTGGACCGCCCACCGGTGTCGCATTCCCCCGGCCCATGGTCGTCCCGTTTGGGTACGCTTTTAAGGTCGCCACACGCTCATCCCGTCGTGGTGATCACGACCCCCGGACGCTCCAACGTCGCGGGGGTCAATCTTCTTTTGGAGAGACCCGTGGGGGTGCTCTCGTCGGGATATGTAACTACTAATCAAGGGGCGGGCCGTTCCAGGCGCGCCGACCACCGGCCCATCCGGATAACTCGTGCTAACTTCAGCAAGCACTAATTCGCGTGCTATTCCGGTGCCAATCCCAATTGACGAGCACCCAGCCGACGGACGCCATTTCTGGTGACAACATCTGTTGACGTGAGCACTCCGGAAGGCAGCCATGCTCGTTGGCAGGTGGCCGCTGGGGTGAAGGCTCTGCAGGCGACCCTGACCGGACCGCAGCGGCCTCTGGCCCACCTCGAGCGGCTCAGATACGCCCGCGACACGCTGGACGAGGCAGCAATTCTCATGGTCACTGCCGCCCGGTCCGAGGGAGCCAGTTGGGCCGACATCGGCCGAGCTCTCGGGATCACCCGCCAGGCCGCCCACCAGGCTGACCAACGCCGCAGACTGATCGACGCCCAGCGCGCCGAAGCCAAGCAATGGCACATGCCCCTGCCGGTGCGACGACCCCGCTTCCGGTGGCGTCGAAATGCCGCGTAACACGGCCATGAACAGCCCGTCCCGACCGGGGAGTGTGTCGGCCAGTGTGTGGAACGGACGGTTCTGGCGAGCACTCTCATCCGTCGAACGTTTGGCCACACACTCCCGAGGACCCTTCGACGGTTCGGCCCTCAGTGACCCCCGGGACGGTGCTCCGGGACGCTCAATTCAGTGCTCAGCGCAAACCTAGGCGACCCCACCGACACTCCTGCCGAAACCGTCCCCCGGCTGGTTGCCCGACTCACCAGGGGGCGGGGTCCCCACTCCACCCCGCGCAAACCCGGCGCGGCGCGGAGCCTCTGGGGACGCCGAGAACCCCCGCCCCCGCCCTGTCAGACCCAGCGAGAACCACCCCGAAGCCATGACCCGCAGAGGGGACGACGAAGCGGCGTGCCGCTCCGCTTGCGCGCGCCGCTCCGCACGTCCCGTCAGGAGGTCCCCAGCCGTCAGGAACCGTTGACGCAACGTCCGCTCATGCCGATGGCGCGGTCACGCGTCCCATGGGTAGACCACGCCTCCCGACTGCACCCAGGCGTGCGCTTGGGGGCGCGCCAAGATGCGCGGTCGGTAGCGAACCTCCTGCGGCAGTTCGACACGTACTGCCCCGCGCGACAACCAACGTTCTGCACTCTTCAACAGGGCAGTGACCGCTGTGTCCTGTTGAGCAGCGGGGCGGGCGCTGCCTTGGAGTGCCGCCACGTGGAGTTCCCTCGCTTTGGTCCAGCCACTGCGACGGAAGCGGAGCACTCGTGTTCGCTCGAAGTTGACCACGTCGTCGAGGGACACCCCTGCGCGTTCTGCAGCCTCGGTGTTGAGCGAGCGCATGACGCGCGCGACCGCGCTATCGGTGTCCCAGGCTTCAAGGTCATTGATGCCCCAGTCTGGGTGACGCAACACGAACTCTCTTGGGATGGGCGACTTCTCGCCGAGCGGCCCTGGCAGTTCCGGGGGCAGCCGTGAGAGGCGTTCGAGTCGGGTCAACCCAGTCTCAGTTTCGAATGCCGCCGTGAGTTCCAGGCCATGCGCGTCTCGTGCCCACTCCATGAACTCACGCTCGTCATCGGGCAGGAGCAGGAACCTCACCATGGCTCGACAGTCTGCACGCTCGCACTCACATGCCGCAGGCCGAGCGCTCCCCCGTGCTCGCTACTGCCCGACCTCGACCGGCCCGAATACCCCGTACTCGCCGCAGGCCGAGCACTTCCAGGACTCCAGCGCCAGGAGCGCCGGCCCGACCTGGACCCCGACCCCGCCGGCCAGGTCGTCCAGCCACTCGTTGATCCGGTCCCAGTCGCCGTGCTCGGCTTCCAGATCAGCAACTCGATCACCGACCGAGCCCCACGCGATCGCCGCCGAGCTGCACACCGTGCAGGTCTGCCGGAACATCCGAAACATGCTCATGCCTTCACCTCTCCTGACCATCCAGCCGCCAACGCGAACGTCAGCACCACCGACCCCGGCACCCACCCCGAGACACCACGGACCGATGAGAGCCCCCGGTCGTTGCACCGCAGCATCCGCCGCGCCCAGCCCAAGCGCCGGACCGCTGCCTTGTGTGCCGTCGTCCCCGGCCTGGCCGCCAGCACCGCAGCCCGAGCCTCAGCCACCACGTACCCGCGCACCATCCGCCGAACCCGACGCATCGTCACGTCATCGATGACCGCCGACACCGGTTCCTCAGTTGGCCAGGAGCCGCCCTTGCCCCACAGCCGTCCGGTCTTCTGCCAGCCCGAAGGCTTGCCCTGTCGTTGGTAGTGGTTCACCCCGCGTGAGGCGTGCTTGGACAGGTACTTGAGCCAGCCCTCCGGCCCGGTGATCGGCACCGACGCTTGCCCGATCTCCCCCGCCCGGTACTCCGCTGCCAGGCGCAGCCACACAGCGACGGTCCAATCGCCCACGGTGTCACTTATCGGCGAACGACGCAGGCTCAGAGGCCGCAGGAAGCCAGCCGCGTCAAATGGGGTACCTCACGCCGTGATCTCCATGGAAGCCCTCGCGTCCCTCCACAACGAGTTCCAGAAGGATCTGGAGTACGACGTCGCTCCGGTAGCAGTGACCGACGACGTGGTGATCCGGGACGGCGGCGTGACCGTGATGGGCGTCGTCAACCTGTCGCAGGACTCGACGTACCGGGAGAGCGTGGCCCCCTCCCCCGAGGCTGCGGTGCGGATGGCAAGGGCGCAGGTCATTCAGGGGGCCTCGATCATCGACCTCGGTGCTGAGGCCAGCCACGACGGCGCTGAGCGCGTCTCTCCCGAAGACCAGATCGAACGACTGGTCCCGGTTGTCGAAGAGCTCTCAGGGGACGTAGTCGTCTCCGTCGAGACGTACCACGCCAAGGTCGCCGAGGCGGTGCTGGCGGCCGGCGCCCGGATGATCAACCTGACGGGTCGCGCCGAGGAGGAGGAGATCCTGCCACTCGTCGCCCGCGCCGACGCGTCGCTCCTGATGGTGTTCAGCCCGTCGGACAACGTGCGGGAATCGGGCGAGCTCCCGGATGACGACAACATGATGCCGGCCATGGTCGAGCACTTCGAGCCGCGACTGGAGCGGGCTCGCGCCGCCGGCGTGGAGAAGGTCGTCATCGATCCAGGGTCGGGTTTCACCTACGACAACCTGTCCGGCGTGGGAAAGGCCGAGGTGCAGGCGCGGGTCCTGGCTCAGTCGTTCCGGCTGCGCTCGCTCGGCGTTCCGTGTGCCCACGCACTACCTCACTGTTTCGACCTCTTCCAGCGCGAGTTCCGCCATGCCGAAGGCTTCTTCGCCGTGCTCGCCTCTCTGGGCAGCGCTCATCTGCTGCGCGTGCACGAGGTGCCACGGGTGACGGCGGTGCTGCACGCCATGGAGAAGCTGGACGTTCACTAACCCCCACGCAACCATTGGTTGCGTAGGACCTCCTCGTCGTCTACAGTCTTGTGCAACCAAAGGTTGCAGAGACGAGGAGAGCGGCAATGGAGTACGGCAGCATCGAGCGGGAGATTCAGATCGAGGCCACCCCCGAGGTGGTCTACCAGGTCGTGAGCACCCCGGAGCACCTGCGCGAGTGGTGGCCGGACGAGGCCGAGCCCAATGGCGGAGACACTCTGCACATCAGGTTCGGCGATCCCGCTGATGCAGACTCCAAGTCCGAGACGCTGACGGTGCTCGAAGCCGACCCGCCCCGCCGGTTCTCCTTCCGCTGGATCTACGACGAGGGCGAGAGCGGCACGTCGCCCCACTCGCTCCTGGTGACCTTCGACCTGATCCCCTCGGGCTCAGGGACGCTGATGCGCTTCTCCGAGACCGGGTTCCGCGAGAAGGGCTGGGAGGCGGCCGTGCTCGAGGAGCAGTACGCCGACCACACCTCCGGCTGGGACTTCTTCCTCCCCCGCCTTGTCGCGTACGTCGACCGGCTGGTGTCCACGCGATGAGCACAGCCATCGACGACGACCTCTGGTCGGCCCTCGGCGACCCGACCCGCCGCCGGATGCTCGACCTCCTGCTGGTGGGCGGCGGGACCGCGACCACCCTGAGCGAGCGGCTGCCGGTCAGCCGGCAGGCGGTCGCCAAGCACTTGGGCGTCCTCGACCGGGTCGGCCTGGTGCAGGTGACGCCCTCAGGACGAGAAAGGCTCTACGAAGTGGACGAGGCTCAGTTCGCCCGAGCGGTCGCACAACTGTCGGCCGTCGGGTCCGCGTGGGATGCGCGACTCCAGCGCATCAAGCGGATCGCCGAGACGATCCAGCGCACCCAGAAGGGCCAGAAGAGCTAGGCCCACACCCGGCAAGCGTCGCGACCCCCGTCGCGACGTTTACGAAACGCGCCCGCACCCGGGCGCCGACACACAAGAAAGAGGTATCGACATGGTGGACATCCTGCACAGGGTCGGCGTCACGTCGTCCCCCGACGACGTCTACGAGGCCCTGACCACGATCGACGGGCTCAAGGGCTGGTGGACCGAGACGACGACGGGCGACCCCGATCCGGGTGGCGTCATCGCGTTCCGCTTCGCACCCGTTCCGGACGGCTTCGACATGAAGGTCATGGACGCCAAGCGGGGCGAGCTGGTGCTCTGGGAGGTGGTCGACGGCCCCGAGGAGTGGGTCGGCACCGAGGTCCGCTTCGAGCTCAAGCAGGAGGACAACTTCACGATCGTCCTGTTCAGCCACACCGGCTGGCGCGAGCCGGTCGAGTTCATGCACCACTGCAGCACCAAGTGGGCGACGTACCTGATGAGCCTGAAGCAGTACGTGCAGAGCGGAGCCGGCGAGCCCTCGCCGCGCGACGTCGTGATCAGCAACTGGCAGTAGGGCGAAGCGGTCTAGGACCGGCCACCGAACTGCCATCGGTGCACCTCGACCGCGGCGTACCCGTCCGGGCTCAGCACCGTGCGGGCCGTCGCCGGGTCGGGTGCCCGGAGCAGGGCCGCCGTACCGAGCCACTCGTCGCCGTCATCGGAGAGCAGCGGGCCGTAGGCGATCAGCTCGTCCTGGTCTGATGGCAGCTCCGTGTCGATCGGCCGACCCGAGCCGAGCCCCAGGACGAGATAGCGGTCCCCATCGGTCGGTCCGCCCTGGAACTCCCACATGGTCCGCTCCAGGACGTTGCGCCAGCGGCGGAGCAGCACGTCCCGGTAGACGCCGGCCTGGTAGCCGGGCTCGTCGAACGCGAAGCCGCGGGCCGCGTAGGGATCAGGCAGGTCGAGGATGTGCACGCTTCCGGTGGGGGTGTCGCCGTCCTCGGCCAGGGTCGGGCCGCGAGCGACCATCTCGCCGGCGAACCGGTCCATGTAGGACCAGTGCTCCTCCAACAGGGACATCCGTAGCGCCATCGAGTCGGCTCGGTCGCGGTGGTAGCAGAAGAACAGCATCCGTCAGCCGCCGACGTACTCCGCCAGGTGCTTGCCGGTGAGCGTCGAGCCCCCGGTGACCAGGTCGTCAGGCGTGCCCTCGAAGACGATCCGGCCGCCGTCGTGGCCGGCACCGGGACCGAGGTCGATGATCCAGTCGGCATGCGCCATGACCGCCTGGTGGTGCTCGATCACGATGACTGACTTCCCCGAGTCGACCAGTCGGTCCAGCATCCCGAGCATCTGCTCGACGTCGGCCAGGTGCAGGCCCGTGGTCGGCTCGTCGAGGACGTAGACGTCGCCCTTGTCGGCCATCTGGGCGGCCAGCTTGAGCCGCTGCCGCTCGCCACCGGACAGCGTGGTGAGTGGCTGGCCGAGGCTGATGTAGCCGAGACCGACGTCGGCCAGCCGGAGCAGGATCTTGTGGGCAGCCGGCGTGGCAGCCTCTCCGTCGGAGAAGAAGCCCTCAGCCTCGTTGACCGACATCGCGAGCACCTCGGCGATGTTGCGGCCGCCGAGGGTGTACTCGAGCACCGCCGCCTGGAACCGGCGTCCCTCGCACTCCTCGCACGTCGACTCGACCGTGGCCATCACGCCCAGCTCTGTGTAGATCACGCCAGCCCCGTTGCAGGTGGGGCAGGCGCCCTCGGAGTTGGAGCTGAACAGGGCCGGCTTCACGCCGTTCGCCTTGGCGAACGCCTTCCGGATCGGCTCGAGCATCCCGGTGTACGTCGCGGGGTTGCTGCGTCGCGAACCCTTGATCGCGGCCTGGTCGATCAGCACGACGCCCTCACGCCCGGCGACCGAGCCCTGGATGAGCGAGCTCTTGCCCGAGCCGGCCACACCGGTCAGCACGCAGAGCACCCCCAGCGGGATGTCGACGTCGACGTCCTGGAGGTTGTGGGTCGAGGCACCCCGCACCTCGAGCGCGCCGGTCGAGTCGCGGACCGTGTCCTTGAGGGTGGCCCGGTCGTCGAAGTGGCGGCCCGTGACGGTGTCGCTCCCCCGCAGCCCCTCCACCGTGCCTTCGAAGCAGACCGTGCCGCCGTCGGTGCCGGCGCCCGGGCCGAGGTCGACGACGTGGTCGCCGATCACGATCGTCTCCGGCTTGTGCTCGACGACCAGCACGGTGTTGCCCTTGTCGCGCAGCTGCAGCAGCAGCTGGTTCATCCGCTCGATGTCGTGCGGGTGGAGCCCGATGGTCGGCTCGTCGAAGACGTAGGTGACATCGGTGAGCGACGAGCCGAGGTGCCGGATCATCTTGGTCCGCTGCGCCTCGCCGCCGGAGAGGGTGCCGGCAGGCCGGTCCAGGGAGAGGTAGCCCAGGCCGATGTCGGCGAACGAGTCGAGCAGGTGCTGGAGCCCCGCGACGAGCGGGGCCACCCCGGGCTCGTCGACCTCGCGCATCCACTCGGCCAAGTCGCTGATCTGCATCTGGCACAGGTCGGCGATGTTCTTGCCCTTGATCTTCGAGGACAGGGCTTCCTTGCTGAGCCGGGTGCCGTTGCAGTCGGGGCAGGTGGTGAACGTGATCGCGCGCTCCACGAACCGGCGCACGTGCGGCTGCAGCGCCTCGACGTCTTTGGAGAGCATCGACTTCTGGATCTTGGGGATCAGGCCCTCGTAGGTGAGGTTGATGCCCTCGACCTTGATCTTCTCCGGCTCTGCGTAGAGCAGCTTCTGCAGCTCCTTCTTGTTGAACTTCGCGATGGGCTTGTCCATCGGGAGTCCGGCGCCGCTGAAGATGCGGCCGTACCAGCCGTCCATGCTGTAGCCGGGGACGGTGAGTGCCCCATCGGCGAGAGTCTTGGAGTCGTCGTACAGCGCGGTCAGGTCGAAGTCGCTGGTCGAGCCCATGCCCTCGCAGCGCGGGCACATGCCGCCCTGGTAGACCGCGTTGCGGACGACGGTCTTCTCCTCGCGGCCGCCCTTCTCGGTCTTCATGATGCCGCTGGCCGTGCGGGTGGGGACATTGAAGGCGAACGCGGTCGGCGGGCCGATGTGGGGCCTGCCGACCCGGCTGAACAGGATCCGCAGCATCGCGTTCGCGTCGGTGGCAGTGCCCACCGTCGAGCGTGGGTTGGCGCCCATGCGCTCCTGGTCGACGATGATCGCCGTGGTGAGGCCGTCGAGGAAGTCCACCTCGGGCCGGGCCAGCGTCGGCATGAAGCCCTGCACGAACGCGCTGTAGGTCTCGTTGATCATCCGCTGCGACTCGGCGGCGATGGTGGCGAACACCAGCGAGCTCTTGCCCGAGCCGGAGACGCCGGTGAAAACCGTCAGCCGTCGCTTGGGGAGCTCGACGCTGATGTCCTTCAGGTTGTTCTCGCGGGCTCCCTGCACCCGGATCAGGTCGTGGCTGTCGGCCGCGGGTACCGCAGAGGTGGCCTTCTTCGCGGCGGGCTTCCTCGTCGCGGCCTTGCTCATCGCGTCTCCCTCTCTCAGACGACCCAGGCGCCGTCGCGCATCAAGGTACGGCCCTTGATCTCGTTGGACTCGCGCCAGGCCTGCAGCCGGACCGGCCGGAGCACCACGAAGACGTAGTCGCTGTCGCCCCGCGGGTCCCAGTCGGACTGCGCGGCGTACGCCTCCCCCAGCGTCTGGTCGTCGTCGACGGCAACGGTGCGTTCGAGCGCGGCGTCGATCATCACCACGTCCCGGGTCGGGCCCACCGCGAGGCGGGCCCGACCGGAAGACGTGAGGTTGGTGGTGGTGACGGACTTCGCCGGGATCGCGATGACCACCTGCTCGTCGACCCAGGCCAGAGACACCGGGACGAGGTGAGCCTCACCAGACTCCGAAGCGGTGGCGACCCAGACGTCGATCTCAGGGGCCGCGAGCATGGCCAGGGTGTCCGCTTTGCGCGTCTGTGGGTCGCGAGGACTCACCGGCGCTGCTCCCACGCGAACCCGTCGGGATCCGTGAACTCGCCGCCGCCGAGTACGGCGATTCGGTGCGACCCGGTGCCTTCGGGGTCCACTCCGGCGTCCTTCGCAGCGGCGCGGCGCGTGTAGAGGGCGAGCTTGACGGCCCCGTCCGGCGCCTCGAACTCGACGTACTTGCTGCCGAAGCTCTTGCCAACCGTGAGTCCCTGGTCGACGTAGAACTGCTTGGTCGCCTTGACGTCGTCGACGCCGAGAAGCAGCACGAGGTCGTCGTACTCCATGGCAGCTGGGGCGGTGTCCTTCTTCGAGGACGTCGCGACCTTCCAGATCGCGCCGTCGGGCGCCTGCACGACGCCGCCGTACCCCCAGAAGCTCTTCTTGGCAGGCTTCAGGACGGTGGCACCCGCGTCGATCGCTGCGTTCAGGAACGCGTCGGCGTTGGCCGGCTGAGAGACCACGAGCGAGAGCGTGTAGCCGCGGAACCCGCTGGTGGGCGCCTCGGTGGCCCGGACCTGGATCCGGTCCGTGACGCCGAGCGCGGTGTAGAAGGACTCGGCCGCAGCGACGTCGGTGACCTCGAGAACGAGCGAGCCGATGGTGGTGTCGGTGGAGGTGGTCATCTCACTTCACCTCCTGGATGCGCACCATGTTGCCGGCGGGGTCGCGGAAGGCGCAGTCGCGCATGCCCCAGGGCTGCTCGGTCGGTTCCTGCACGACCTCGGCGTCGGTGGCCTGCACCTTCTCGAAGGCGCCGTCCAGGTCCTCGGTGGCCAGGAGGATCCACCCGAAGGTGCCCTTGGCCATCATCTCGGAGATCGTGGCCCGCTCCTCGTCGGTGACACCGGGGTCGGCGGCCGGCGGCCCCAGGAGGATCGAGGTGCCGGGCTGGTCGGCGGGACCGACCACGATCCAGCGCATCGCCCCCTCGCCGACGTCGCTGCGGACCTCGAAGCCGAGGGTGTCGCGGTAGAACGCCAGTGAGGCGTCCGGATCGTCGTGTGGGAGGGCGGTGGTGTGAATGGTGATGTTCATGTCGGTCACGCTAGTTGCGCCTCCACCAGCGGCGCTTCTCGATTCCTGATCGGTCTCGTGACCTGTTTGGCGATGCATGCGGGCATCGACGCCGTGGCGGTGGCGCCCTGGGCCTTATAGACGCTCGGAGGGACGCCGACCAGCTCGGTGAATCGGGTGCTGAACGTGCCCAGCGACGAGGACCCGACCGCGAAGCACACCTCGGTGACGCTCAGATCGCCCCGGCGCAGCAGCGCCATCGCGCGCTCGATCCGCCGTGTCATCAGGTAGCTGTAGACCGACTCGCCGTAGGCCAGTCGGAACTGCCGGCTCAGGTGCCCGGACGACATGTGCACGCCGTGAGCGAGTGCCTCGACGTTCAGCGGCTGCGCGTACTCACGGTCGATCCGGTCACGCACCCGACGGAGCAGGGCGAGGTCGCGGAGACGATGCTCATCGACGGTCGGGCTGCTCACTCTCGAAATCCTGCCACGTCAGCCGACGGGACCCAGCAGGTCCCACTTGTTGCCGTAGAGATCAGCGAAGACCTGCAACCTGCCGTAGGACTCCTCCCGCGTGCCCCCGACCAGTTCGACGCCGTGCGCCACCAGCCGGTCGTACGCCGCCTGGAAGTCGTCGACCCTGAGGAAGAACGACACCCGGCCACCGGTCTGGTTGCCGACCGCCCGCTCCTGGTCCGTCCCGTCCGCTCGTCCGAGCAGCAGGCCGGGACCGTCGCCCGGCGGCCGTACGACGACCCAGCGCTTCTCGCGTCCGTCGTTCGTGAGCGAAGGCTCGTCCTGGGTGAGCTCGAAGCCCAGCACCTCGGTGAAGAAGGCGATCGCTTCGTCGTACTCGCGCACCACGAACGTGGTGAGGTCCAGGCGCATGGGCGCACGCTATCCACACCCGCCCGACGTCATGTCCAGACCACCCGTCGAGGTCCTGTTCCCGGGTTACCCCGAGGGGTAGCGTCACGAGGACGAATGGCCTCTCGGGGCCCGAGGATCGGAGGGACCATGGGACTGTTCAAGAAGGCGAAGGACGCCGCACAGGAAGCGGTGCAGCAGGCGCAACAGGCGGCCCAGAACGCAACCGGTCAGCAGCAGGGTGGTCAGGCCGGTGACGGCATGGTGCACGTCGCAGGCGCCGGGCCGATCGACCCCGCCGTCATGGGCGGCCCGTCGACGGCGTCCGTGTCCGAGAACGACCCGATCTGGGAGCCGATCAACGGCATCTCGCTGCAGGACTACGGCGAGCTGGCCCGGGAGGCGCAGGCCCGCGGGATCAACGACGAGGCCGGGATGATCACGCTCGCGCAGGAACGCGGCTGGGACCCGGCCGACACCAAGGCGGCCCTCGACGGCTGGGTGCAGCGGATGGGGCAGTCCCAGGCGGTCGGGCAGCAGTTCCGCAAGTTCCTCGGCTACTGAGCAGTCCGATGCCGAACCCGTTCAAGGACTGGTCGCGGATGAACCGCGCCAACAAGCAGTACCTCGATTCCCAGGGCCGCCCGTCGTCCTTCTTCGGACAGATCGGCGACATCCCCAACCGGATGCACGAGGCAGCCGATGCCACTGAGATCGGCACCAAGATGATGCGCCACCTCGAGCTGACCAACGGCGCCGGCCTGCGTGCGCAGGCCACTGTCGAAGGGATCTGGGAGGTCGGCTCCTACATGAACATGTCACCGGTGCTGCGGATCCAGGCCCGGGTCGAACGTGAGGACGGCACCGAGGCGTACGTCGCCGTCTTCGACGAGGTCGTCGCCCAGCTCCACATGCCGCGGATGCAGCCGGGTGCGCTGCTCGGCGTCGCGGTCGATCCGCAAAACCCGATGGACATGGCGATCGACTGGATCCGGACCGGACAGCTGGGTCCCCCTCCCCCGGGCTCGACCCCAGGTCCGGGCGCCCCCGGCGCGCGCAAGGAGTGACCGCGGTCATCTGGGGAAGTATCAAGACCTATCCACCAGGGACCGAGGAGGCGCTGTGATCGCGCGGATGTGGCGGGGCTGGGTACGCACCGAGCTGATCGACGAGTACGTCGACATCGTCGAGCGCACCGGGATGGCCGGCTATCGAGCGACACCGGGCAACCACGGAGCGCAGCTGCTGACCCGCGATCTCGGCGGCGGACGCACCGAGCTCATCACGATGAGCTGGTGGACCGACCTGGACGCGATCCGCGCCTTCGCCGGTGACGACATCGAGGTGGCGAAGTACTACCCGGAGGACGACGCCTACCTGCTCGACCGGGAGACCACGGTGGCGCACTTCGAGGTGTCACCACCGGCCGAGCTGCCCCAGAGCGGTTAGTCCTCGGCCGCCTCGAGCGCCGCAGCCACCCGCCGGTGTGCCTCCCAGATCGCCTCCGGGAGCCGGTCGAACTGCTCGAGGTGCTCCTGGCGGTGGGTCATCTCTTCCTTCCACCGCGGCACGTTGATCGTGAGGATCGTCTGGAGGTCCTCGGGCGTGATCTCGACGCCCTCGAGGTTGAGCTCGTCCTCGGTCGGGACGATGCCGACCGCGGTCTCGCGGCCCTTGACCTCGCCGTTCTTGAGCTGAAGTAGCCACAGCAGCGGGCGCAGGTTGTCGCGGTAGCCCGGCCACAGGAAGTGCCCGTCCTCCGGATCGCGCTGGAACCAGTTGACGTGCGCGAAGATCGGCTGCTCCTTCGCGGCGCCCACGATCTTCAGGTAGTGCTCGGCGTAGTCGCCCTCGCCGTAGGCCATGAACGGCCGGTTCGACATCGGGTCGTAGCGGAGCACGCCCTCCTTGCCCTCGGCAGCAGCAGTGGCCTCGGCTCCCAGCGTCAGGCCGTCGTAGACGCCCTCGGCGAGGTCGTGGATCGCGCGGATCAGGGGCTCGCGGTCACGCGTGCGTCCACCGAAGATGATCGCGTCGATCGGCACTCCGGTCGGCGCGTTGTAGTCGGGCGCGATGTTGGGGACGTTGTCGAGCGTCGTGGTGAACCGGCTGTTGGGGTGCGCCCAGGGCGATGCGTCGCTGTCCTTGCGGTCAGCGATCGGGTTGCCGTGCCAGTCGACCCAGCCGGTGTGGTCCTCCGGCGGCTCCGGCGTGCGGCCCTCCCACCAGACCTCACCCTTGCCGGCGTTGTAGGCGACATTGGTGAAGATCGTGTGCGTGCCCTCGTCGATGGAGGCCAGCGCGGTCGGGTTGGTGCGCTCGTTGGTGTCCTTGGCGACGCCGAAGACGCCGTACTCCGGGTTCATGCCGTAGAGGCGGCCGTCCTCCTCGTTGACCCAGAGCCAGGCGATGTCGTCGCCGTAGAACGACACGTGGTAGCGGTCGCCGAGCACGTCTGGAGCCAGCATCATCGCCAGGTTGGTCTTGCCCGAGGCGCTCGGGAAGCCGCCGCAGATGTGGTAGTCCTTGCCGGTCTCCTTGTCGTGGATCCCGATGAGCATGTACTGCTCGGCGAGGAACTTCTTCGACGCCCAGCCGTCGTACGCCGCCTGGCGCAGGCCGTGGGCGATCTTGCCGAGCAGCGCGTTGCCGCCGTAGGACGAGCCGAAGTGCAGGATGGTCCGCTCGTCGGCGACGGTCACGAAGTAGCGCTTGTCCTCGGGGGTGCCCTGACCGAGCTTCTCGAGGTCGCCGGTCACGTGGACGGCCTTCACGAACTGGTCGGGGTCCTCGAGGTTCTCGACGTACTCCACGCCGACGCGGGACATCCGGATCATGTGGAGCACGACCGTGCGGGCGTCGGTGAGCTCGACACCGGTGGCCCACGGTGCCAGCTCGTTGCCGGGAGGCGCCATCAGGTAGGGGATGACGTACATCGTCTTGCCCTGCGAGGCGCCGCGCATGCGCTCCTCGAGCAGGGGCCGCATCTCGGACGCGGGCCGCCAGTTGTTGTAGACGCCCTTGTCGCTCTCGCGGTTGGTCGCCACGATGGTCCGCTCCTCGGAGCGGGCGGTGTCCTTGTGGTAGCTGCGGGAGTAGTAGCGCCCCTCCCCTGCGGGCAGCAGCTCACCGGCGTCCAGGGCCTCCTGGACCAGCTCGGCGTCATCGGCAGCGTCGACGACGCGCACCCGCTCCGCTCCCGTGAGATCCGCCCAGTAGCGCACGTACTCCTGAACCTTGGGGTTCGTGAGACCCGCCTCGTTCAGCACCGCTTCCACGTCGACCATCGCGCCGTCGTCTCCTTCTCGCGTGACCAGGTGCGAGCAGGTTACCGGTACGTAGACCTCCGATCGGGTGAGGGACCTAGTCCGTCCGGACCACGGTCATGCTCCGTTCGGGTGGTCTGCCCCGAATCGTCTGCGGAACCCACGCTCAGTTCCTACCGTCGAAGGTGCGATGAGTTCCGGAACCGGAACCGGTCGACATGACCAACATCGGACGACGAGCGAGAGGAGGGACGACATGTGGGACACCGTTCAGACCAGCAGCGTGCATCTGTCGCACGACCTGCCGTGCCCGCGCTGTGGGCACGCCGTCCACACCTTCCTCGCGTGCGGCGACAGCTGCGACTGCCAGCCCGCCCTGCTGCCCGGCAGCAACGCGGCCTGACCCACTCGCCTACGGCACTACGACCACCTTGATGGCTTCGCGCTGGTCCATCATCCGGTAGCCATCGGCGACCTGGTCCAGCTGAACCTCCGCGTCGAACACGCGGCCCGGGTCGATCCGGCCGCTGGTGACCAGGTCGAGCAGCTCGGGCAGGTAGCGGCGAACCGGCGCCATCCCGCCGGCGAGCCCGACGTTCTTGGAGAACATCCGTCCGACCGGCACCTCGACGCCATGGGGTACGCCGACGAAGCCGACCGTCGCGCCCGGCCGGGCGACCGAGAACGCCGTGTCCATCGAGGCGTCGGTGCCGACGCACTCGAGGACCGCGTCGGCCCCCACTCCCCCGGTGATCTCGGCGACCTCCGCCTCGCCCTCCTTGCCGCGCGCAGCCACGACGTGGGTGGCACCGAACTCGGTGGCGACCTTCTGCCGGGACTCGTGCCGCGACATGGCAATGATCTTCTCCGCGCCCATGACCGACGCCGCGAGCACGCCGCACAGTCCGACGGCGCCGTCGCCGACCACGACCGCGGTGCCGCCCTCGGGCACCCCAGCCGCCACGGCGGCATGCCAGCCGGTCGCCATCACGTCGGTCAGCGCGAGCAGGGAACGTGTCATCGCTTCGTCCGGGTCCCCGTCGGTCCGGACCAGGCTGCCGTCGGCCTGGGTGACCCGGGCGAACTCCGCCTGCCCGCTGAGCGTGATCCCGAGGTTCGTGCACGCCGACTGCATCCCCGCCTGGCAGTGGGCGCAGGTGTTGTCGCAGTGGCAGAACGGGACGATCACGAAGTCCCCCGACTTGATCGACGTCACCTCGGAGCCGACCTCGACGACCTCACCGATGCACTCGTGCCCGATCGTCGAGCCGGCCCGGATCGGGTTCTCCCCGCGATAGGGCCACAGGTCCGAGCCGCAGATGCAGCCCGCGAAGACCTTCACGATCGCGTCCGTGGCGAGCTTGATCGTCGGATCCGGGACTTCGGAGACCCGGATGTCGCCGGGTGCGTGGAGGGTGGTGGCGCGCATGCGGCCCATCCTTGCAGGGGCCTCGCAGAGCGCGAGATGGGTGACGATGGACACCTCGGCTTCGGGACTTGCGTTATCTCACATGTGAGTTACCGTCGAGATATGGCAGTCGACTACAAGGGCCGCATCGGCAACCTGATCCGCGACGCCCGCAAGCATCGGGGCTTGACCCAGACCCAGCTGGCGGAGCTGCTGAGCACCAGCCAGAGCGCGATCAACCGGATCGAGAAGGGTCACCAGAACCTCAGTCTCGAGATGCTGGCCCGGATCGGCACCGCCCTCGACTCCGAGATCGTGGCCCTCGGCGCGGGCCCGACGCACCTGCGCGTGGTCGGCCCGACGACGCTCTCGGGAAGCATCGAGGTCAAGACCTCCAAGAACGCCGGCGTCGCGCTGTTGTGCGCCTCCCTGCTCAACCGGGGCCGCACCACGCTCCGGAAGGTCGCCCGCATCGAGGAGGTCAACCGCCTCCTCGAGGTCCTCAGCAGCCTCGGCGTGCAGACGAAATGGCTCAACGACGACAACGACCTCGAGATCGTCCCGCCGAAGGAGCTCAACCTCGACAACGTCGATGAGGAAGCCGCCCGTCGTACGCGCTCGGTGATCATGTTCCTGGGTCCGCTGCTGCACCGGGCCGAGACGTTCGACCTGCCGTACGCCGGCGGCTGCAACCTCGGCACCCGCACCGTCGAGCCGCACATGGCTGCCCTGCGCCCCTTCGGGCTCGAGGTGAAGGCGACCGACGGCTCCTACCACGCCCGGGTCAACCCGGCGATCGAGCCGAAGCGTCCGATCGTCCTCACCGAGCGCGGCGACACCGTCACCGAGAACGCGCTGATGGCCGCGGCCCTGCACCCCGGCACCACAGTGATCCGCAACGCCTCGTCCAACTACATGGTCCAGGACCTGTGCTTCTTCCTGCTCCGGCTCGGGGTGAAGATCGAGGGCATCGGCACCACCACGCTCACGGTGACCGGCTGCGAGGAGATCGACGTCGACGTCGACTTCGCTCCCAGCGAGGACCCGATCGAGGCGATGTCGCTGCTGGCCGCGGCGATCGTCACCCAGTCCTCGATCACGATCCAGCGGGTGCCGATCGAGTTCCTCGAGATCGAGCTCGCCGTGCTCGAGGAGATGGGCTTCCAGTACTCCCGCTCCGAGGAGTACGTCGCCCGCAACGGCTGCACCCGGCTCGTCGACCTCGTCACCAAGCCGTCGCAGCTGCACGCGCCGCTCGACAAGATCCACCCGATGCCGTTCCCGGGTCTCAACATCGACAACCTGCCGTTCTTCGCGGTCGTCGCTGCGACCGCAGAGGGGCAGACCTTCCTGCACGACTGGGTCTACGAGAACCGCGCGATCTACCTCACCGAGCTCAACAAGCTCGGCGGCCAGGTCAAGCTGCTCGACCCGCACCGGGTGATGATCGAGGGCCCGACGCACTGGACCGGCGCCGAGCTGATGTGCCCGCCGGCTCTGCGGCCCGCCGTGGTGATCCTGCTCGCGATGCTCGCGTCCAAGGGCACCTCGGTGCTACGAGGCACCTACGTGATCCACCGCGGCTACGAGGACCTCGCCGAACGGCTCAGCTCCCTCGGAGCCAACATCGAGACGTTCAGGGACATCTGAGGTCTGCTGCTAGGTCACCGGGTCTCGATACGCCGGTCGCGACCTCGTCCCTCGGTCGCGGGCTCCTGCTCACTTGAAGAGCGTCTCGATCCAGGCCCGGGCAGGCGCCCGTCCGGACGGGGGCGCGGTCATGTCGGTGGTGATCCTCGGCATCGGCGCGGTGTGCTGCCCGATGTGACGGTGCCAGTCGAGCTCCGCCTCGATGAGGGTTCCGAGATCTGCACGCGAGAGGAACACACCGTGTCCGTCGGGACACTGGTTCACCTCGCCGTCACCGAGCGTCTGCGACACCATCTCGGTGCCGCACCGAGGGCAGGACAAGGTCTCCATGTGACGACCGTAGCCCGCCCGCCCGGCGGTTTGCAGCAGCATCGCCGTGCGACGTTGGATACTGCACGCGTGAGCACGCCGACGACCGGTTTCCCGTTCCTCGACGAGGTGCAGCGGCAACCGGGATCCGTGCTCGCTTTCGCTCATCGCGGCGGCGCCTACCACCCCGACATCGAGGGCCTCGAGAACACCCTGGCGGCGTTCAAGCATGCCGTGTCCCTGGGCTACGACTACCTCGAGACCGACGTGCACGTGACCCGCGACGGCTACCTCCTGGCGTTCCACGACGCGGTCCTGGACCGGGTGAGCGACCGACAGGGCGAGATCGCCCGGTCGACGTACGCCGAAGTGCGGGCGGCCCTGGTCGGCGGCCGTGAGGAGGTTCCGACGCTCGGGCGGCTGTTCGAAGAGTTCCCGGACGCCCGGTTCAACATCGACATCAAGTCCGACGGGGCGGTTCCCGTGCTCGTCAGCTTCATCGACGCGAACGACGCCTGGGACCGGGTGCTGGTGGGGTCGTTCTCCCAGCGCCGGATCCGGACGTTCCGGCAGCTGACCGGCGGCCGGGTGCCGACCTCCGCCTCCCCCGCCGAGGTGCTCTGCTTCCTCGTCGTCCCGAGCGGCCGACTGGCGGACCGGATCACCGGACGCCGGGTGGCGGCGTTCCAGGTGCCGCACCGCCGCGGTCGGCTGGTGGTGGCAGGTGCGGCGCTGGTCCGCAGGGCGCATGCTGCAGGCAAGCACGTCCACGTCTGGACGGTCGACGACCCCGAGGAGATGAGGGAACTCCTCGATCGTGGGGTCGACGGGCTGTTCACCGACCGGACCGACCTGCTCAAGGACGTGCTCGTGGACCGGGGTCAGTGGAGGGAGACCGATGAGTGAGTCCGGAAGACCCGAGGGCATCGCCGACCTACGGCCGCTGAACCGCGCCAAGGAGCAGCGAGCCTGGTACTTCTACGACTGGGCGAACAGCGCGTTCGCGACCACCATCGCCGGTGTCCTCTTCGGCCCGTACATCAAGGAGATCGCCGAAGAGGCGGCCGTCAACAACCGGATCGACGTGCTCGGGATCGCGATAGCTCCCGGATCGCTGCCGCCGTTCATCATCACCGCCTCGACGATCATCTCCGCCATCCTGCTTCCCCTGCTGGGCGCGGTCGCCGACCGTACGGCGCGGAAGAAGGACCTGCTCGCCGGCTTCGCCTGGGCCGGCGCGGCCGCCGCGTCCCTGCTGTTCTTCGTCAAGGGCGACAACTGGCAGCTGGGCGTCATCGCGTTCCTGGTGGCCAATCTCTGCTTCGCGGCCTCGACGGTCATCAACGACTCGCTGCTGGCGATCATCAGCACCGAGCATGAGCGCGACCGGGTCTCGAGCCGCGGCTGGGCGATGGGGTACGCCGGCGGCGGACTGCTGCTGGCGATCAACTTCGTGCTGATCCAGGGCCACGACACGTTCGGGCTCACCGAGGGCACCGCGGCACGGATCAGCATGCTGTCGGCGGCCGTCTGGTGGGCGGGGTTCACGTTCATCCCGTTCCGCGGCCTCAAGAACCACCCGCCGCGTGCCGTCGAGGCGGTCGAGGGCGGCATCTTCGCCGGGAGCTTCGGCCAGCTCGGCAAGACGCTGAGGGACATGCGCAACTACCCGGTCGCGCTGACGTTCCTGCTCGCCTACCTGTTCTTCAACGACGGCATCCAGACCGTGATCTCCCAGGCGTCCCTGTACGGCGAGGACGAGCTCGGCTTCGAGCTCGGCACCGTGCTGGCGGCGTACCTCCTCGTGCAGTTCGTGGCGGTCGGTGGCGCGATCGCCTTCGGCCGTGCGGCGGCGCGGTACGGCTCGAAGCGGGTGATCCTGACCGGCCTCGTGATCTGGATGGGCATCGTCAGCGCCGCTCTGGTGCTGCCGGAGAAGCAGCTCGTGCCGTTCCTGCTCCTGGGCGTGGCCATCGGCATCGTGCTCGGCGGCACCCAGGCGCTGGCCCGGTCGTACTTCTCGCTGCTCATCCCCCGCGGCAAGGAGGCGGAGTACTTCAGCTTCTACCACGCGATGGAGCGGGGTACGTCGTGGTTCGGCACCCTCGTTTTCGGGCTCGTCTACCAGTTCACCGACTCCTACCGACCGGCGATCTTCGCCCTCATCGTGTTCTTCGTGGTGGGCGGCGCACTGCTGATGCGAGTCGACACCCAACGGGGTATCCGCGAGGCCGGCAACGACGTACCCGCCGTTCTGTAGAAAACGGCATACCGCGGGTATCGCCGAGCATTCGGGGGAATCTTGCCCACCCCGGTACCGTTGAGGACCAGGGAGGGTAGGAGACCGCTCTCCCCGAGGGTCCGCGACCGTCCTGGTCGCGGGAAAAGCAAGAGTTTGGAGGTGCCTCAATGGCGGAGCGCACACTACGTGGCGCACGGCTGGGAGGCCAGAGCTTCGAGGACGAGCGCGGCATCGAGTTCGCGGCTCGTCAACAGGTGGGCTACCGGTGCCCGCAGGGTCACGACTTCGAGATCACCATGTCGGTCGAGGCCGAGGTCCCAGCGATCTGGGAGTGCCCGCGCTGCGGCGCGGAGGGCCTGAGCACCTCCGGCATCGAGAAGGAGCAGAAGGCCGAGAAGCCGGTTCGCACCCACTGGGACATGCTGCTCGAGCGTCGTTCGGAGAAGGAGCTCGAGGACATCCTCAAGGAGCGCCTCGAACTGCTCCGCGGCGGCGAGATCGGCCCCGCGCACCTGCACCGCGCCAGCGCCCGGAAGAAGAAGGCCACGGCCTGAACCCAGCTTCACCGTTGACCCGTCGCGAACTTCGCGACGGGTCAACGTCATTTCAGGAGAGTTTGTGACGGGTCAACGGTCGTCGTCGAGCACTTCGCCCTGGATGACCGGGCCGTCGGGCCGGGCCGCCGGCCGGGTCGGTCCGCCCGTGGTGCCGAGCACGACCAGCCGGCGCGTGACCACGCCGGTCAGCAGCCGACGGAAGAGCGGACGGGTCATCGGCAGGATCAGCAGGATGCCCAGGGCGTCGGTGACGAAGCCCGGGGTGAGCATCAGGGTGCCGCCGATCAGGATCAGCGCCCCGTCGGCCAGCTCCTTCGCCGGCATCCGGCCGCTGTCCAGTGCGCCGCGGAGGGCCTGCCACGCGCGTCCGCCCTCGCGCTTGATCAGCCAGCTCCCGAGGATGCTGTCGGCGATGAGCAGCAGGATCGTCCACCACGGCCCGATCACCTGGCCGACCTGGATGATCACGTAGATCTCCACGATCGGCACCACGATGAAGGCAACAAGGAGCAGCCAGCCCAGACCGCCGCGACGCCGGGCCATCAGCGTCGCTCCCCTCGGCCGCTGCGCGCCCCGCGCAGCTGCTGGACGCGCTCCCGGACACCCCACGCGGTGATCCGGCGCAGCGACTCCGCGGCCACCGCGGGGCTCATCTTGGACTCGCCACGGATCCGCTCGACGAACTCGATCGGCACCTCGCGGACGGTGAGCCCGGCCTGCAGCGTGCGCGCCACCATGTCGGTCTGGAAGACGTAACCGGTGGACCGGACGTGGCGCAGGTCGACCTTGTCCAGCGTTGCCCGCCGGAACAGGCGATAGCCCGCGGTGGCATCTCGTACGTCGATCCCCAGCAGCAGCCGGACGTAGGCGTTGCCGCCCCGGGAGAGCATCTCCCGCTGTACCGGCCAGTTGCGGACGGATCCACCCGGCACCCAGCGTGAGCCGATCACCAGGTCGGCGTGCTCGAGCGCGTTGAGCAGCAGGTGCAGCTCCTCCGGCTGGTGCGATCCGTCGGCATCCATCTCACCGATCACGTCGTACCCCTCGTCCAGCGCCCAGGCGAACCCATGCAGGTAGGCCGCGCCCAGCCCGCCCTTGGCCGCGCGGTGCAGCACGTGCACCCGCGAGTCGGCCGCGGCGAGCGCATCGGCGACCTGGCCGGTGCCGTCCGGTGACTCGTCGTCGACGACGAGGACGTGCACCTCGGGTTGCGCCCGCAGCAACCGGCCGACGATCCACTCGAGGTTCGCGACCTCGTTGTAGGTCGGGATCACCATCACCACGCGCCCCAGCGAGGCGTGGCGATCGGGGTGCGGGTCACTCACTGGAAGCCTTCTCTTCGGTTGCGCCGACGAGGGCGGGCTCTGGGGGCTCCGACGCGGGCGCGAGTCGCTTGTTCCGACGATACGTGAACACCCGCAACGCGAGCCCGAGCGCGGTGATCACCGGAAGGAGGACCGACAGCCACCCACCCAGCCGAACACCGGCCGTGACCCCGGGCCGCAGACCGACCTCCTCGACGAGAACTGCTCGCGTGCGCGGGTCGGCATCGGCGAGCACTTCTCCGTCGGGGCCGATGACGCCGGTGATGCCGTTTGTGGAGGCGACGACGAGGTACTTCCCCGACTCGATGGCCCGGAGCCGCGTGATCGCGAACTGCTGGTCGATCTGGTCGGTGAAGATGAAGCTCGCGTTGCTGGTCTGTACGGCGAGCAGCTCGGCGCCGTTCTCGATCTGGTCGTAGGACACATCGTCGTACGCCACGTCGAAGCAGATCGCGTCGGCGACCTGGATCCCGGCCACCTCCAGCGGCTGGTCGCTGGTGCCGGACAACATGTCCCGGCCGATCCGCCCGAGCTGGCCCTGGTCCTCGATGCCGAGCTTGCCGAGCAGGGAGCGGAACGGCATGTACTCGCCGTACCCCACCGGATGGTGCTTGGCGTAGCGCTCACCGGCTCCGGTCTCGGGGTCCCAGACGATCCCCTGGTTGAGGACGTGGTCCTCCCCCGCGTCGACGATCGCCCCGACCAGGATCGGGACGTCGATGGCGTCGGACGCACGAAGGATCTCGGCGTTGGTGCTGAAGTCGCGGAACGGGTCGATGGCCGTCGAGTTCTCGGGCCAGAGGACGAAGTCCGGGCGCGGCTCGGACCCCTCGGCCACCTCCGCGGCGAGGTCCACCGTGGCCTGCACGTGGTTCTCCGTGACCTGGCGATGGTCGGCGAGGATGTCGTTCTCCGGCGGCGGCACGTTGCCCTGCACCACCGCCACGGTCGCGGTCCCCCGCTCGTCCAGGTCGTACGACGCCAGGCTCGGCAGTGCCATCACCGCGCAGACGGCGACCAGCGCTCCGATGGCCACGAGACGGTTGCGCCGCTCCCGTTCGGCGATCGCCCAGGCCAGCAGGAACCCGCTCAGCGCCAGGAGGAACGACACCCCGTTCATCCCGACGTAGGTCAGCGCCGAGGCCACCGGGGTGTCGACAACGCCGAACGCCAGTCGGCCCCAGGGCATCCCGCTGAACGGCCAGCCGCTGCGCCAGAGCTCCATGGTCACCCAGGCGGCCGCGAGCCACGCCGGCCACCAGGGCAGCCGTTGCAGGGCGGCCGCGGCGACACCCAGCAGGCCGTAGAACAACGCCTCCAGGGTTGCCAGCGCCACCCACGCCGGCGCGCCGATCGACGGCGACATCCAGTAGATGTGCACGAAGTAGAAAGCCACGCCGAACGCCAGCCCGGGGATCCAGGCCCGTCGGGGGCAGAGGTCGCGTGTCGAGAGCGCGAAGCCGGCCAGGGCGAGCGGAATGAGGTACGCGAACGCCACCGGCTCGAAGGCCAGGGACAGAAGGAGCCCGGAGATGAGAGCCAGGCCGACGCGCTGCAGCACGAGAAGACGCTACCCGTAGTGGCCACTCCCTGAGCCACGTGGCTCAGGGACACGGAAGGGGCGCGGGCGCCTTCGGTCCATCCCACCGACGACCGGCTGCCGAAGCCAAGACGTTGTCTAGGGGGCCCGGGCCCCTTCCGTGTTGCTCTCGCGGAGCGGACCGACCTCCGCGAACCGTCTGGGAGGACTGCTGGCGCTACAGCCTCCGACTCCGGCTACTCGGACGTCGGTTCGCCTACCACGACCTGCGTGAGCGAACGGCGCTCAGACAATCGCCCTGACCGTGCGCTGTCAACCACCACGTGACCTGCGCGAACGCGAGAACTCGCAGGTCAGCGCGTCGCCCGGAATTCATGAAAAGTTCGAGATTTAGGCCCTGGACCCGGCGTGTCGCCGCACTGGTCCAGACCGAGGGTCAGGGTACGACGACGGTTCCGGTGGCCGTGGTGGCGAGCAACGGCTCGGCCAGCACCTCGGCCGCGCCGGGTCGCTCGTCGGTCGCCGCACCGCGCGCCACGACGTGGACCGCGAAGTCCATGACGCGCGACCGGGTGCCCACCCGGACCAGCTCGCAGCTGACCTCAAGGACATCGCCGGCGCGCACCGGCGCCCGGAACTGCACGTCGGAGTAGGACGCGAACAGCCCCTCGTCGCCGTCGGTGCTGATGCACATCTCGGTGGCCACGTCGCCGAACAGCCCGAGGCTGTAGGCACCGTCGACGAGGTCACCCGCGTAGTGCGCGTGCGAGTACGGCACGTAGCGCCGGTGCACGACGCGCATCCCGATCTCTGCGGCCATCAGGCGGCCGTCCTTCCGACGAGCCGGTGGACGAGGTACGACGCCACCTCGCCCGGCGTCGTACCGCGGCCGAACACGCGGTCGACGCCCAGCTCGGCGGACATCTTCTCGTCGAAGCGTGGCCCGCCGACGACCAGCACCGGGCGCTTCTCGGCGGGGTACGACTCGCGGAACGCGGCCGACATCTCGCGGGTGTTGAGCATGTGGGCATCGCGCTGGGTGACCACCTGGGACACCAGCACGGCATCGGCCCGCTCGGACCGGGCGCGGGCGACGAGCTCGGGGACGGAGACCTGGGCGCCGAGGTTGACCACCTTGAGCTCCCGGTAGTACTCCAGCCCCTTCTCCCCCGCGAACCCCTTGATGTTGAGGATCGCGTCGATGCCGACGGTGTGGGCGTCGGTGCCGATGCAGCCACCCACGACCACCAGCCTGCGGCGCAGCGCCCGCTTGACCGTGGCGTTGACCTCCTTGGGGGTGAGCAGCGGGTAGTCACGCTCGATGACCACGACCTTGCTGGTGTCGACGAGATGGCTGACCCGCCCGTAGACGACGAAGAAGGTGAAGTCGGGTCCCATGGGCTTGGCGTGCACGACCAGGGCGGGTTCCATGCCCATCTTGTTGGCCAGCTGCTCGGCCGCCCCCTCGGCGATCTTCGAGTGCGGGATCGGCAACGTGAAGCTCACCTGCACCATGCCGTCGCCGGTGGTGTCGCCGTAGGGCCGGACGATCGTGGACTCGCTCACTGCTCCTCCAGGAGTTCGCTCGCGGGGTTGTAGTAGGCGCTGGCCTTCTTGGCCACGCCGTCCAGGCCGCGGCCAGCGTCGGCCGGGCGCTTCATCAGACCGAACGTCCCGTCGGCGATCGCGTCGAGCAGCCCGTGCTCGTGGTCGACGATCTGGTTCATCAGGTCGATCGACTCGGCCAGCACCTGACGGGCACGCTGCGCGATGA
Organism: uncultured Actinomycetota bacterium; assembly: GCA_963809015.1. Lineage (GTDB taxonomy): Bacteria > Actinomycetota > Actinomycetes > Propionibacteriales > Nocardioidaceae > Nocardioides. The sequence continues at coordinate 238,414 of CAWEHX010000006.1, read as the reverse complement.
AGCCGTCCGGCGCCGGATGGAAGTCCTCGTGCAGCTTGCCCGCCGCGTTCATCACGTAGCGGACGTTCTGCAGGGCCAGGTCGCGGTCGGAGAGCCAGGGCGTGACCACGGCCTCGGTCATCATGCCGACGAGAAGGATCCCCTGGCCGGTGAGCGCGCCCACGAGGTTGAAGAAGCCGTCGAGGAGGTAGCCGCGGAAGACGTCGCCGGTCATGTGCCGGGTCGGCGGCATCCACTTCAGCGGTGCCTTCGGGAACAGGTCGCGGGCGAGCATCGCGTGCGCGAGCTCGAGCCGGAACGAGTCGGGGATCTCGGGGTCGATCTCGAACGCGTGCCCCAGGCCGAGCTGCCAGTCCTCGAGCCCGGCCTCCTTGGCGAAGTACTCGTTGAGCAGCTGGCTCGTGGTGACCGTGTGCGCGGCCTCGACCGCGTCGGCGGTGGTGAGGTAGTTGTCCTCGCCGGTGTTGATGATGATCCCCGCGCGGGCGTGCACCTGACGGCTGAAGCGCTGGTCGACGAAGGTCCGCACCGGGTTGATGTCGCGGAACAGGATCCCGTACATCGAGTCGTTGAGCATCATGTCGAGCCGCTCGAGCCCGGCGAGGGCGGCGATCTCGGGCATGCACAGGCCGCTGGCGTAGTTGGTCAGCCGGATGTAGCGGCCGAGCTCCTTGCTCGACTCGTCGAGCGCGGCCCGCATCAGCCGGAAGTTCTCCTGGGTGGCGTAGGTGCCGGCGTACCCCTCGCGGGTGGGACCTTCCGGGACATAGTCGAGCAGGCTCTGGCCGGTCGAGCGGATCACCGCGATCACGTCGGCGCCCTCGCGTGCTGCCTGCTGGGCCTGCGGGATGTCCTCGTAGATGTCACCGGTCGCGACGATGAGGTAGATCCAGGGAGTGCGCGGGGCGTCGCCGTGCCGGGCGATCATCCGGTCCCGCTCCTTGCGGCGACGGTCGATGGTGCGGATGCCCGCGCCGACCTGCTTGCGGCTCGCGGTGCGCGCCCGCTGGGCGTCGCGTCCCTCGGGGAGCCGGAACGTGATCGAGCCGGCGCTCGCCTTCTGGGCAAGCGTGGCCAGGTCGTCGGCCTCTCCGCGAACCAGCGCGTCCCAGACCGGCAGTGCGACACCGTGCTCGAGGCCGACGTCGGCGCGGACCACGTCCATCAGCCGGTTGACCCAGGGCGTGCCCTCGGCGTCGGCGCCCTGCAGGCCCGCGAGACGCAGCGTGGCCCGCTCGACTGCGACCGTCGTATGCCGCTTGGCCATGGTGACGATCGGCCGGCCGGTCTTGCGAGCCAGCGCGCGCGCCTCTCGGATGGTCCTCGGGTCGAGGTCGAGCCGCCCGCTCATCCGTCGAGCCTGCTCTCGAACAGTCGGCGTACGCCGTCGTTCTCGCGGAGCAGCCGGAACGCGTACTCCGCGTGCCCGGGGACGTAGCCGTTGCCGACCAGCATCGTCACGTCGGCAGCCAGGCCTTCGGCGCCGAGAGCGGCAGCGGAGAACGATGTGGCCATGCTGAAGAAGATCACGGTGCCGCGCTCGGCGGTCGCCAGGATGGCGCCACCCTCGCAGCCGGGGACGTCGACACAGACCACGGTGACCTGGGCAGGTCCCCCGGCCTTGACCACAGAGTCGCGGAGGGCGATCGGGTCCCGCGCGTCGGCGACCACGACCTCGTCGGCCAACCCGGCCGCGCGGAGTGCGTCGGCCTCGGCCTCGGTGGGCACGACGCCGATGGTCCGCACGCCGAGCTCGCCGGCCGCCGCGAGGCACAGCGAGCCGGACTTCCCGCCTCCGCCGATCACGAGCACGGTCGGGTCGTGGTACGGCGTGAGGACCCGGGTGGTCAGCGCCGGGGCGCCGCAGACGTCGAGTACCGAGAGGCTGAGCTCGGCTGGCAGGTCATCGGGGACCTCGGCGACGATGGAACGACCGAAGAGGATGGCGTAGCCGTCGCACGGGACCCGCTCACTGGTGCCGTCCCAGCGCGCCAGGTCGTCTTCGATCACCAGTGGCGTCAGCGTGAGCGAGACCAACGTGCTGACCTTCGCGCCCACCCGCAGTCCGAGCGGGGACGCGGCCCCGACCTCCTCGACGGTGCCGACGAGCATGCCGCCGGAGCCGGTCTCGGGGTTCTGCATCTTGCCGCGGGTGCGGACGATGTCCAGGACCTCGGCGCGGATCGCGTCACCGTCACCGTGGTGCGTGCGCTCGAGCTGGCGGTACGACGCCGCGTCCAGGTTGAGCATCTCGACCCGGATCCGCACCTCGTCGGGCCACAGCTCCCGGCGGGTGTCGAGCCGCTGCGCGGCCTGGGGCAGCACCACGGCGTCGTCCAGCACGCGGTGGAGCCCCGTCGGGTCGCTCTCGGGCAGCGTCATTCCGTGGGTCCTCCCTCATTCTTCACAACACACCGTAGATCTTCCCGTCCATGAATGTGCAGACAGGACGATCTCCACGTACTCTGACAGAAGCACGACGCGCCAGCCAAACCCCCCGAACCCCACGCGACGGGAGCCTCGCCATGTCCATCGAAACCAGTATCGGCCTCGAAACCGGTCAGCCCTACCCCTATCACCGGGTCGAGCTGGTCGAGCCCGACTGGACCCGCTTCCCCGGGTGGGCCGACGTGACGGCCGAGGAATGGGCCTCCGTCCAGTGGCAGCGCGCGCACTGCGTCAAGAACGTCAAGCAGCTGCGAGAGCTCCTCGGCGACCTGGTCGACGACCGGTTCTACGCCGATCTCGAGCGCGACCAGCAGGAGCGCGCCACCATGTCGATGCTGGTGCCGCCGCAGATGATGAACACGATGGCGCCCCATGACGAGCCGGGCGGCCCGGGCTCGCTGACCGACGCCTTCTACGCCGACCCGGTGCGCCACTACATGCTGCCGGTCTTCTCCGACCGCCGCACCGACTGGCCGTCGCACCCCCACGCCACCCGCGACTCACTCCACGAGCACGACATGTGGGCGACCGAGGGGCTCACCCACCGCTACCCCACCAAGGTGCTGGCGGAGCTGCTTCCCACGTGCCCGCAGTACTGCGGCCACTGCACCCGCATGGACCTGGTCGGCAACTCCACCGCGGTCATCGACAAGCTCAAGTTCGTCGGCAAGCCCAACGACCGGCTCGGCGACATGCTGGACTACCTGCGGCGTACGCCGGGCGTCCGTGACGTGGTGGTCTCCGGCGGCGACGTGGCCAACATGCCCTGGCCCCGGCTGGAGTCGTTCCTCACCGAGGTGCTCGCGATCGAAAACATCCGCGACATCCGGCTGGCCACCAAAGCCCTGATGGCGCTGCCGCAGCACTGGCTGCAGCCCGAGGTGGTCGAGGGGATGACCCGGATCGGCACCATCGCCCGGCAGCGCGGGGTGTCCATCGCCATCCACACCCACGTCAACCACGCCAACTCGGTCACGCCGCTCGTGGCCGAGGCGACCCGGGCCATGCTCGACACCGGTGTGCGCGACGTGCGCAACCAGGGAGTGCTGCTCAACGGCGTCAACGCCGACCCGCACGCGCTGCTCGACCTGTGCTTCCGGCTCCTCGACGGCGCGCAGATCATGCCCTACTACTTCTACATGTGCGACATGATCCCGTTCTCGGAGCACTGGCGCGTGTCGGTCGCCGACGCGCAGCGGCTGCAGCACCACATCATGGGCTACCTGCCCGGGTTCGCGACGCCGCGCATCGTCTGCGACGTGCCGTTCGTCGGCAAGCGCTGGGTGCACCAGCTGTCGTCTTACGACGCTGAGCGTGGCATCTCGTACTGGACCAAGAACTACCGGACGTCCATCGAGGCCACCGACCCCGAGGCGCTGTCGCGCACCTACGAGTACTACGACCCGATCCACACACTGCCGGCCGCCGGCCAGGCCTGGTGGTCCTCGCACGCCGACCTCGACGAGAGCGCTCTCAAGGCTGCTGAGGTCGCCGAGGCGTCCCGCCGGACCGCGGCGCTGCAGGCCTACTGAGACCGGTCGAACCCCAGCACCGGAATAGCCCCTTTGGGTCATGCTCTGATGCCTCGAGTGCCCAACACTCGGCGCACAGGCCCCAGCCGTGTGCTGGGGCGAACTCGATTCAGGGGAACCCATGCGTAAAAAGCTGATAACCGCCTTCGCCGTGGTCATCGCGGCCTTCCTGCTGGTGACCAACCCGGTGGTCGCCGACGCGGCAAAGCTCATCACCGGCGCGCAGATCAAGAACAACACGGTCACAGGCAAGGACGTCAAGGAGGGCTCGCTGGCTGCGGTGCCCAAGGCGAACGGCCTCACCCCGCTCAAGTCGGGCCAGACCCAGTCGGGAGCCTTCAGCGCGGCTGCCGGCAACTCGAACGCCGGCTACCTCGGGTTCGCGATCAACTTCCCGCGGGTGCTCAACACCTTCATCGCAAATGATCACATCGTCGACACGGTCGCCAACCCGGACCCGGCGAACTGCCCCGGTGCCGGTCAGGCGGCACCGGGCTACCTGTGCCTGTACTCCAATGCCCGCAACAACATCGACTACATCTACGGCTACTCCGAGGGCACGCCGTACGGAGGAGGGAGCTATCGACGGGGTCTGGACCGTCACCGCTCCCTGAGCGCACGCTCGGTACAGAGCCGGCCCGTCACCCCCACGGTGACGGGCCGGTTTCTCGTACGGCGTCGGTTTCAGGTCGCCGGGCGGTTCTCGTAGGGCGTCGACAGCACGATCGTGGTCCGTGTCGACACGTTCGCGGCGGCGCGGATCCGGGCCAGCAGGTCCTCGAGGTCACCTGGCGTTGCCACCCGGATCTTGAGGATGTAGGACTCCTCCCCCGCCACCGACCAGCACGACTCGATCTCGGGGAGCTCACGCAGCCGCTCCGGTGAGTCATCGGGCTGCGAGGGGTCGATCGGGCGGATCGAGATGAACGCCGTCAGCGGGAGTCCGACCTCCTCGTGGTTGATCGTGGCGCCGTAGCCGAGGATGAGGCCCCGCTGCTCCAGCCGCTTCACTCGCTGGTGCACCGCAGAGGTCGACAGTCCGGTCGCCTTGCCCAGGTCGGTGTAGGACATCCGGCCGTCACGGGCGAGCAGCTGCAGGATCTGTCGATCCATCTGCTCGACGTCGGACGCGCTCACGAGCACAGCGTAGGGCGTTCCGCGGTTACGCTCGCCGCATGCCCGCTCAGGACAACCGGCTGATGCTCCTCGACACCGCCTCGATGTACTTTCGCGCCTTCTACGGAGTTCCCGAGATCTCCGCGCCGGACGGGACCAATGTCAACGCGGTCCGCGGGCTGATGGACTTCATCAGCCGCCTGGTCGACGAGTACCGCCCCACGGACCTGGTCTGCTGCTGGGACAACGACTGGCGACCGCAGTGGCGGGTCGACCTGATTCCGTCCTACAAGGGGCACCGCGTGGTCGAGGAGGTCCAGAGCGCTCCCGACGTCGAGGAGGTCCCGGACCCCCTGCAGGCCCAGATCCCGATCATCATCGACGTTCTGGACGCGTTCGGGATCTGCGTGCTGGGCGCTGACGAGTACGAGGCCGACGACGTCATCGGCACCCTCGCGACCGACGCGGGCCAACCCGTTGACATCGTGACCGGCGACCGCGACCTCTTCCAGCTCGTCGACGACGAGCTCGATGTTCGCGTCCTGTACATCGCCCGCGGAGTGGGCCGGCACGAACGGGTCACCAACGACTGGGTGCGCGAGAAGTACGGCATCGACGCGCGTCAGTACGCCGACTTCGCGACCCTGCGCGGCGACGCGTCCGACGGCCTGCCCGGCGTCGCCGGCGTCGGCGAGAAGACCGCTGCCACCCTGCTGGGCCGGTTCGGCGACATCGCGGGGATCATCGCCGCAGCCAACGACCCCGACGCGGAGATGGGACCAGGCCCGCGCGGCAAGATCAAGGCGGCTGCCGACTACCTGGAGGTGGCGCCGACCGTGGTGGCGGTCGCCCGCGACATCGATCTCGACCGCAGCAACATCCTGATGCCGCGCAAGCCCAAGGACCCCGACAAGGTCGCGGCCCTTGCGGAGCAGTGGGGGCTCGACAGCCCCGCGGAGCGCCTCACCACCGCGCTGCGTACCGTGGAGGCATGACGCGGGTAGCGATCGTCGGGGGCCACGGTCAAGTGGCCCGACATCTCCTCGTGGAGCTTCGTCGCTCCGACATCGATGCGGTGGCGTTGGTCCGCAACGAGCGGTACCGCGAGGAGCTCGAGCACCGCGGGGCCGAGATGCGGCTGTTGGACATCGAACGCGATGACGCCGCCGGCTTCGCTGCGGCCTTCGAGGGCTGCACGGCCGTCGTCTTCGCAGCCGGTGGCGGGCCGGACGGCAACCTCGAGCGCAAGCGCACCGTCGACCTCGAGGGCTCGCTCAAGTCCATCGAAGGAGCGAAGCTCGCCGGGATCCGGCGGTTCGTGCAGGTGTCGGCGATCAACGTCGACGACCCGCTGCCGGACGACACCGCTGACGTCTGGCGTGCCTACGTCGAGGCGAAGCGGGACTCCGACGCGGCGCTGCGCGACAGCGGTCTGGACTGGACGATCATCCGGCCCGGCAGGCTCACCGACGAGGCGGCCACCGGCTTGGTCGCGCTCGGGTCCGACGTACGACGCGGCGACATCCCGCGCGCCGACGTCGCGGCCGTCCTCGCCGCGGTCATCGACGACGCCTCGACCGTGAACCGTCAATGGAACCTGGTCTCCGGCGACACCCCTGTCGTCGAGGCGTTGCGGGCCGTCCCCGACTGAGCCTGCTCACTCGGCGAGCGACGAGTAGGCGACCACGCCCCTGCGCAGCCGGCGCACCACGTCGCGGGCGGTGTCCCGGATCGGCGTGCCCGCCCCCGCGTCGGCCACCTGGCCGGCGAAGTCGATGAGCTGCTTCATCTGCCGCACGAAGTCACCGGCGGACAGGTCCGTGCCGCCCAGCACGTCGTCGAGGTCGTCACCCTCGGCCCAGCGGAACGCGATCCAGGCAAAGCCCAGGTCCGGTTGACGCAGGAAGTCGAGCCCGTGGTCGCGCTCCAGGGCGTCCAGCTGACCCCAGAGCCGGACCATCTCGCCGATCGCCTGCTTGGTGCCGGCTCCGGGCACCCGCGGGGCGGACGCGTCGTCGGGTCGCCGGGCCTCGAAGACCAGCACGGACAGCGCGGCGGCCAGCCCGGAGGCCGGCAGCTCGTCCCAGAGGCCTTCCCTCAGGGATTCTGCGGCGACCAGGTCGAGCTCGGAGTAGATCCGCATCAACGGCCGGCCACGCTCGGTGACGGTGTCGCCGTCCAGATAGCCGAGCGCGGTGAGCACGTCGCATACGCGGTCGAACTGCCGGGCCACCGTGTTGGTACGACGCTCCACCCGGCGGCGGAGGGTTGCCGCGTCCCGGTCGAGCTTGAACCACCGCTCGCCCCAACGGGCGTGGTCCTCGCGGTCCGCACAGCCGTGACAGGGGTGCGCGCGCAGCTCGGCGCGGAGCCGGGCGACCTGCTCCTCCTCCGGGCCGGATGCCGCGGCGCGTTGGCGCTCGGGCCGGGGCGGCGGGGTCAGGTTGTGGGTCCGGTCGCGCAGCGCCGAGGCCAGGTCGCGCCGCATCTGCGGGTTCCGGCCGTTGAAGTTCTTGGGGATGCGCAGGCGGGTGATCGCCTCGACCGGCGTCGGGAAGTCCATCGCGGCCAGGCGACGCGCCTGGCGGCTCGCGGTCACGACGTACGGACGCGGGGTGTCGCCGGAGGTGCCCGGGTCGACCACGACGACCAGCCCCGAGAACTTCCCTGCAGGGACGTCGATCACGTCGCCCGGCTTCAGGCGCGTGAGCGAGGCGAGCGCCTCGTCGCGCCGGTCGGACTTCCGGGCTCGGCTGGCGGCCTTCTCCGTGTCGGTGATCCGGCGCCGGAGCCGGGCGTACTCCATGAAGTCGCCCAGGTGACAGGTCGCCGCATCGGCGTACCCGTCCAGCGCGTCCTCCGCCTTCCGGAGCTGGCGGGCAAGGCCGACGACGGCCTTGTCTGCCTGGAACTGGGCGAACGACTGCTCGAGGAGCTCCCGTGAGCGTTCGCGACCGAACTGGTGCACCAGGTTGACCGCCATGTTGTACGACGGGCGGAACGACGACCGGAGCGGATAGGTCCGGGTCGAGGCAAGACCGGCGATCTGGCGCGGGTCCATGCCGGGCTGCCAGAGCACCACCCCGTGCCCCTCGACGTCGAGCCCGCGGCGACCGGCGCGACCGGTGAGTTGGGTGTACTCCCCCGGCGTGATGTCGGCGTGCTCCTCGCCGTTCCACTTCGTGAGCTTCTCGATGACCACCGTGCGGGCGGGCATGTTGATCCCGAGGGCCAGGGTCTCGGTCGCGAAGACGACCTTGCACAGCCCGCGGAGGTAGAGCTCCTCGACGACCTGCTTGAACGCCGGCAGCATCCCCGCGTGATGAGCGGCCACGCCGCGGGTCAGGCCATCCAGGAAGTCGTGGTAGCCGAGCACGTGCAGGTCGTCGTCGTCGAGGTCCACGACGCTGGACTCGACGAACTCGTAGATCGTGTCCCGCTCCTCTGGCGTGGTCAGGCGGACGCCGGCCTGCAGGCACTGCTTGACCGCGGCGTCGCAGCCGATCCGGCTGAAGATGAACACGATCGCCGGGAGCAGCCCCTGGCGGTCCAGCCGGTCGATCACCTCCGGCCGGCTGGGGATCCAGACCCGACGGCCGTTCCCGACCTGGCGGGGTCCGCTCTGGCGGCCGCGCTGTCGCGGCGAGCGGCGGTCCTTCATCCGGCTGGATGCCCAGTCGTCGCGGGCGAGGTTCAGCAGCTCGCCATTGACCGGCGCACCTTCCTTCACGAATCCGGCCGCCGCGTCGACGTCGGACGACGCGAACAGGTCGAGCAGCCGGCGCCCGGCCATCACGTGCTGGTAGAGCGGCACCGGCCGCTTCTCCTCCACGATCGTGGTCGTCTCGCCGCGGACCGTGGCCAGCCACTCGCCGAACTCCTCGGCGTTGGAGACGGTGGCCGAGAGCGACACCAGGGTCACCGACTCCGGGAGGTGGATGATGACCTCCTCCCACACCGCGCCGCGGGCGCGGTCGGCGAGGTAGTGCACCTCGTCCATCACCACGAAGCCCAGACCCAGCAGGGTGCGCGATCCGGCGTACAGCATGTTGCGCAGCACCTCGGTCGTCATCACGACCACCGGCGCCTCGCCGTTGACGGAGTTGTCACCCGTGAGCAGCCCGACGTTCTCGACGCCGTGCCGGGCCACGAGGTCGTGGTACTTCTGGTTCGACAGCGCCTTGATCGGTGTGGTGTAGAAGCACTTGCGGCCGCCGGCCAGGGCCAGGTGGACGGCGAACTCCCCCACGACCGTCTTGCCCGATCCGGTCGGAGCGGCGACGAGTACGCCGTGGCCGTCCTCGATCTCGCGGCAGGCAGCGACCTGGAAGTCGTCGAGCGGGAACGCATAGCCCGCCGCGAAGTCGCGCAGCACCGGGTGCCCGCGGTCGCGGCGGTAGTTGGCGTACTGCTCAGCGGGTGTCGGCTCGCTCACGCCAGCACCTTGAGCGCGCCGGGCACGCACTCGATCGTTATCGGCAGCGGGCCGAACCGCTCCCCGTCGGCGTACCCGACGATCCCGGGCGCGGCCACGGTGACCCGGCGGGCCCGATGGTGCTCGTAGGCTGGATGGGTTGTGTGGGTGCCCTTGAACAGCTTCGGATAGGTGCGCACGAGTTCGAGCTTGCTCATCGGCTTGATGATCACCACGTCCAGGAAGCCGTCGTCGAGCACCGCGCCCTCAGCGATCCGGAGACCGCCCCCGAAGGACGGGCCGTTGCCGATCGCGACCAGCATCGCCGAGGTGTGGATGACGTTGCCGTCGATCTCGAGGATGTACGGCAGCGGCTGGAAGGTCCGCAGCTCGGCCAGCGTGGCCAGGTTGTAGCGCATCTGCCCCTTCGGCCAGGTCATCCGGTTGGCCCGCTCGTTGACCACGGCGTCGAAGCCGGCAGCCATCACCGTGACGTAGTAGCGGTCCAGGGTGCGAGCCAGATCGATGGTCCGGATCTCTCCGGCGATGATCCGCTCGGCCGCCGTGGCGGGGTCCTTGCGCGGAATGTCGAAGTAGCGCGCCACGTCGTTGCCGGTGCCCGCCGGGATGATGCCCAGCGCTACGTCGGTCCCGGCGACCGCCTGGACCCCCAGGTTGACCATTCCGTCACCGCCGACGACGACCAGCGCATCCACCCCGGCCGCCACCTGCTGCCGCGCCAGCTCCAGGGTCTGGTCTGGATCGCTGCCCTCGAGCGAACGCACCGACAGACCGACGCTCCGGAGTCGAGCCATGGCCGCGTCCCGGGCCTTCCGACCCCGACCCTTGCCGGCGGTGGGATTGGTCAGCAGGGCGATCTCGCGGGACACGCGTCGACCCTAGTCCGGCGTCAGCGGCCGAGCCGCAGCAGGACGGCGTAGTGGTCCGGCGAGGCGCCGACGGCCTTGGCCAAGCGGCCCAGGACGTCGAGGACCCCCTCCGAGCTGAACTCCCGGCCGGGGGTCAGCAACGTCAGCCGGTCGTCGTACGTCGCGAGCTGGACCTGGCCGTGCCGCCAGGCCTGATGGGTCCGGAGCCGGATCCGGTCGTCCATCACGGGCGCGGGGTAGGCCTCGTCGACAGCCAGGAGGTCGCAGGCGAGCTCGTGGTCGCCGCCACGCAGCGAGCCGCGCACGTGATGACCGCTGCGCAGCCCGGCCTCCGCTGCCCAGATCACCTCGCCCTCCCCCAGCCAGTCGGGGAGGTCGAACGGGTCGACCTCAGCGGGGCTCACAGCGGTGAGGCTTCGTCGGGTGACAGGTCGGCGAACCGGTTGCGCTTCGCCCGGCGCCGGTCGTTGAACCGGGCGATCACCTCGGAGATGAAGAAGAGCAGCACCATCGGTACCGCCATCAGCGTCATCGTGAAGGGGTCCGCGGACGGGGTCGCGATGGCGGCGAACAGGAACGTGCCGACGATGATCCAGGCGCGGTGCTCCCCGAGCGTCTTGCCCTTCAGCACGCCCGCGAGGTTGAGCAGCACGACGAAGAGCGGGATCTCGAAGGCGATGCCGAACACGATGAGCGTGCGGCTGAAGAACGTGAGGTAGTCGTTGAACTCGACGAGGTTGGTCAGCTCGTCGGGGTTGAACCCGATCAGGATCTCCAGGCCCTTGGGCAGCGTGACGTAGCCGAGGAACACGCCGGCGAAGAACAGTGGGCCGGCGATGGCGACGAAGACCCGGCTCCACTTGCGCTCCCGGGCATGGAGGCCGGGCAGGATGAAGGCCCAGATCTGGTAGAGCCAGAGCGGGCTGGTGCCGACGATCGAGGCGAGCCCGCAGAGCTTGAGGTAGAGCATCAGGCCGGCGCCGGCCCCGCTGGTCGTCGGCAGGGTGCTGCCCTCGGGGAGGTTGCTCTGGGCCTCGAGGTAGGGGTCGTAGATCAGGTCGAAGAGCTGGTCGAAGAAGATCAGCGAGACCGCGAGTCCGAGGACGAGGAACAGCGCGATCTTCAGGATCCGGGCGCGCAGCTCACGCAGGTGGTCCGACAGCGCCATCCGGCCGTCGGGGCCGACAGGGTGAACGGGTCGGCCAACGAAGAGCTTGACGACCCCGGAGAGCGACACGGGTGTTGAGGCTGCGGCCGCGGTCAGCCGTTGTGGGTGTCGGTCTGGCGGTCCTGGGTGGTGGGCGCCTCGTCGGTGGTCGCGGGCAGCTCAGCGCGCGGCTGCTCGGGCTCCGGCTCCTCGTCGTCCTTGAGACCCTTGGTCTCCGACTTGAAGATGCGCAGCGCCTGGCCGGTGCCGCGGGCCAGGTCGGGAAGCTTGGCCGCCCCGAACACGAGGATCACGATCGCCAGGATCACCAGCCACTCGGCGCCCTGCGGCATTCCAATCAGGGGGTTGGTCATCGGGTCCTCATCCACTCGGGGGTTGTCGTCAGTATCGGGTCGCGCTGGCACGATCTTACGCCGCCCTCAGTACAGGCTGAGCGTCTCCTGGGTGACACGTGTGAACTCTTCGGCGTACTCGGGCGGGGACAGCACCCGCGCGTGCGGGGCCAGCCGGAGCAGCAGGCGCAGCAGCCAGCGGTCGTCAGCGACCAGGAGATCGACCTCGAGCGTGCCGTCCTCCTCCTGGCGCACCGCCTCCACGGGGTAGTACTCGATGACCCAGCGGGCGGGCGGAGCCAGGCGCAGGGTGACCGGCGAGGTGTCCTCGGACTGGGTGAAGATGCCCTCGGAGAGGTCCCTCGGAGCCTCCACGGGCGTCTCCACGGGCCGGTCGGTGACCTCTGCCGTCGCGATCCGGTCGATCCGGAACAACCGGGGCGCCTCGGCGCTGTGGCACCACGCGTCCAGGTAGGTCATGCCGTTGGCGGTCACGACGCCGCGCGGGTCGACGATCCTCTCGGACTCCTCGTCGCGCGACGGGACGTAGTAGGTGAGCCGGACCTGGACGTGCCGCTCGGCAGCGTCGCGCAGCCGGTCGGCGAGCGCCGCGAGGCCGGGCTCGCGGGCGTCGACACCGGGGTCGATCCGGGACGCCGCCGGTCCCTCCGCGGCGGCCGCCTCCAGCTTGGCCAGCACCCGGTCGACGATCTCCCGGGTGTCGTCGGTGGCTCCATCGCGCATCGCGCGGAGCGCGACGATCATCGCGGTCGCCTCGGTGGGGCTCAGCCGTAGCGGGCGAGCCAGGTAGTCCGCGTTGGAGACCCGGATGATCCCTGCGGCGTTGGGACCCGTCGGCCCCTCCAGCGCGTCCAGGTCCACGTCGATGAGGTCTTCCGGGTATCCCCCGGGCAGGCCCACCATGAACAGGACCTTGAGGTCGCTCAGCACCTGGGCGGGCGAGACGCCGAGCGCCTCGGCGGCGGCGCCCAGCGGCATCTCGCCGTGGGCGTGCAGCAGCGGCACCAGCGTGAGCAGGCGGGCCACCTGGTCCTTGGCGCCGGCGGCGGGCCGGTTCACTGGCTGACCCCCCGGAGTCGATCGACCACATGGTCACGGAGGGTCTGGGGCTCCTCGACGTAGACCACCGGGCCGTAGCCCAGGACCTCGTCACCCATATCGATGGCCCCGCGGGTCAGCACCAGCCGGTCCCACCCGGAGGCGGTGTCCGGACCGGTCACGTCCTCCTCGACCGAGTCTGCGGCCCGGCGGAGAGGCACCGCGGTACCGGTCCGCGCCAGCACTACGACGCGCTCGGTGATCCGCGGCGGCGCCAGCCGGCGGGCGATGTCGCGCACGTCGGTGCCGGCGGGGATCTCGTAGCTGCCCGGCGCACCGTCGCGACGCGCCTCGCTCTGGACCCGCGAGAGCCGGAAGACCCGCTCGGCCTGACGGTCGGTGTCGAAGCCGACGGCGTACCAGCGACCGGAGTAGCGGGCCACACCCCAGGGCTGGAGGTGACGGGTCGCGGGCGTCTGCTGACCAGACCGGAGGTAGTCGAACGCGAGTGGCGTGCGCTCCTGCACCGCTGCCCAGAACGCGTCGAAGGCGGGCTCGTCGGCACTCAGCCGGGGCTGGGCGATCTCGAGCTGGGTGACATCGACGTCCACGCCCACCGCAGCGAGCTTGCGCACCGCCTCGGTCGTCGCCCTGGCCAGGGTCGCGTGCTGCCACACCTTCGTGGCCAGGCCGACCACCGCGGCCTCGTCGGGCTGCAGGTCGATCTCGGGCAGAGCGAACTCGTCCGGACGTATCCGGTACCCGGGCTCGTCGTCGAAGTAGGCATCCATCTGCCCCACTTCGATGGGTACGCCGAGACTCCGCAGCTCCTCCTTGTCCCGCTCGAACATCTTCTCGAAGCCGTCGGGCGTCGAGTCTGGGTAGAGGATCGAGCGGATCCGGTCCTTGGCGATGTAGTGACGCTGGACCAGCAGCATGATCAGCAGGTTGAGCAGCCGCTCGCTCTTCGCCGCCGCCGCACTCATGCCGCCACCATCGTCAGGACGTCACCACTGCTACTTGGCGGAGACGATGTCGATGACGAAGTAGAGCGAGCTGTTGGCAGGGATGCCGGTCTGCGCCTGCGCGCCGTAGCCCAGGGCCGGCGGGATCTGCAGCAGCACTCGGGTGCCGACCTTGAGCCCCGAGAGGCCGTAGGTCCAGCCCTGAACGACCTCCTGGAGCGAGAACTCGACAGGCTCGCCCGAGAAGCTCTCGTCGAAGGGCTCCTTGCCCTTGTAGACCATGCCGAGGTAGTCGGCCGTCACGCTGCTGGTCTCGGTGAGCGTCTCGCCGTCGCCCTCCTTGACGACGTAACGGAGCAGGTTGGCGTCCTCCTTCGGCTCCGGCAGGCCGGAGAAGTCGAGCGAGACAGGCTGGCCCCTCTCCTCGACGACCGTGGGCATCCGGTTGGCGGACACGTCCTTGGCCTTCGGCGGCTGGAACATCTTCATCAGGTCGAGGACGACGATCACGCTGTCCTGGTTCCCGATGTCCATCTGTGGGTTGCCGGCCTCCCCGAAGACGTCGGCGGCCGGGGCGACGACGGCGACCCGCGAGCCGATGGTCTGACCGAGCAGCGCCTCCTTGAACACGGGGCTCAGCTTGTCGTCGACCGTAAATGTCTCGGTGACGCCGTCCTTCGTGTAGGTCGTGTAGGCCTCTTTCTGGGTCCAGCCGTTGCCGATCCAGACGTTGGCCTCGACCTTGTCCCCGTCGGCGACCTCCTTGCCGTCGCCCTCGATGAGGACCTTGGTCTCCGGCTTGTCGACCTCGAACTGACCCTTCCAGTCCACCTCGGGCTTCTCGCCCAGGTCTCCCTTGATGCTGACGCCTTCGAAGCCCGCTAGGACGTCAGCACCGGTGCCGTCGTCGTCGCCGCAACCGGCGAGAGCGAGCATGAGCAGGAGCGGGACGGCCACGGCAGCGGGACGTCGTACACGTCGGAGCACAGGGATCCACCTTCGAGCGGGGTCAGGACATTCGCTTGCGAACCCTACAAGGGGATGCTGAAGGATTCTCAGGCGCGCTCACATGCCATCGATCAGACGCTGCACCCGCTCGTCGTGGGCCCGGAACGGGTCCTTGCAGAGCACGGTGCGCTGAGCCTGGTCGTTGAGCTTGAGGTGCACCCAGTCGACGGTGAAGTCGCGGCGGCGCTCCTGGGCCCGCTTGATGAACTCCCCGCGCAACCGGGCGCGGGTCGTCTGCGGCGGGACCGTCTTGGCCTCGAAGACCTTGAGGTCGGTGGTCACCCGCGCGACCATCCCCCGCTTCTCCAGCAGGTAGTAGAGCCCGCGGTTGCGGTGGATGTCGTGGTAGGCCAGGTCGAGCTGGGCGATCCGCGGGTGGCCGAGGGGGAGACCGTGCTTGGCGCGGTAGCGGTCGATCAGCTTCCACTTGATCACCCAGTCGATCTCGCGGTCGACCAGGCCCAGGTCGTCGGACTCGACCGCCTTCAGACCGCGCTCCCACAGGTCGAGCGCCTGCTCGAGGACGGGCGTGCTGATGCCCTTCCGGTCGACGAAGTCGCGGGCCTTGGAGAGGTACTCCGCCTGGATGTCGAGGGCGCTCGCCTCCCGGCCGTTGGCCAGTCTGACCTTCCTACGGCCGCTCACGTCGTGGGAGATCTCCCGGATCGCCCGGATCGGGTTCTCCATCGTGAGGTCGCGCATCACCACGCCCTCTTCGATCATCCGCAGCACGAGGTCACAGCTCGCGACCTTGAGCATCGTGGTGGTCTCGCTCATGTTGGAGTCGCCGACGATTACATGCAGCCGGCGGTACTTCTCCGCGTCGGCGTGCGGCTCGTCCCGCGTGTTGATGATCGGGCGGCTCCGCGTGGTGGCGCTGCTGACGCCCTCCCAGATGTGCTCGGCACGCTGGGAGACGCTGTAGCTGGCTCCGCGCGGGGTCTGGGTGATCTTGCCGGCCCCCACGATGATCTGGCGGGTCACCAGGAACGGGATCAGCACGTCGGCGAGCCTGCTGAACTCCCCAGCGCGGCTGACCAGGTAGTTCTCGTGGCAGCCGTAGGAGTTGCCGGCCGAGTCGGTGTTGTTCTTGAAGAGGTAGATCTCGCCGGAGATGCCCTCGTCGTGGAGCCGCTGCTCGGCGTCCAGGAGCAACCCCTCCAGCACCCGCTCCCCCGCCTTGTCGTGCGTGACCAGCTCGATCACGTCATCGCACTCGGGCGTGGCGTACTCGGGGTGGCTGCCGACGTCGAGGTAGAGCCGGGCGCCGTTGCGCAGGAAGACGTTGCTGCTCCGCCCCCAGCTGACCACCTTGCGGAACAGGTAGCGGGCGACCTCGTCGGGACTCAGGCGGCGCTGGCCCTTGAACGTGCACGTGACGCCGTACTCGTTCTCGATGCCGAAGATCCGCCGGTCCACGTCTGCAGCCTAGGCGCTCCGCGGTGGCGTTGAGGGTGCCTCGCGGTTCTGATCCGGGATTGGTCAGTCCGTGGACCCCGGCGGGTCCGGCGCCGGAGGAGCGACCGGCGGCTCACCGGTGGTCGGGTCCTCGAGCGGCGGGACGTTGCCGCTCGACTGGTCGGTGGGGTCGGCCGGGTCCTCGGGAAGCGGCTCGATCGGCGCGTGGGCGGGCCGGTCGTCCTCTTCGGAAGGCCGGTCCGGGGTGGTCGGCCCGCGCTCGCCCAGCAGCCCGTCGAGCCGCGCGGGAGGCAGCCTGACGAACTTCCGGGGCCGACTCCGGGTGCGGTCCAGCAACGCGACCTCGAGACTGCCGGCCGGGATCACCCGGTCCTCGGTCTCGGCGTGCCCGAGGGCCGCCACCGCGAGGCGCAGGGCCACGTCGAGCGAGGCTCCCTCGGTGTAGTGCTCCTCGAGGTACTTCTCGACCGGCTCGACGTCGCCACCCATCACGGCGTACCCGTGCTCGTCGGTGACCTGGCCCTGGTAGGTCAGCCGGTAGACCTGGTCGGCCTCGGCGCTGTCGCCGACCTCGGCCACGAAGATCTCGACCTCGTAGGGCTTCTCCCCGCCGCTGGAGAAGATCGTGCCCAGGGTCTGGGCGTACGCGTTGGCCAGGCCGCGGCCGGTGACGTCGCGCCGGTCGTAGGCGTAGCCGCGCATGTCGGCGAGCCGGACGCCGGCGATCCGGAGGTTCTCGAACTCGTTGTATCGGCCGACCGCAGCGAACGCGATCCGGTCGTAGATCTCCGACACCTTGTGCAGCGCCTGGGAAGGGTTCTCCGAGACCAGCAGGATCCCGTCGGCGTACTGGACCAGCACGACCGAGCGACCGCGCGCGATGCCCTTGCGGGCGAAGTCCGCCCGGTCCTTCATCAGCTGCTCGGGTGAGACGTAGAACGGCATGCTCATCCGCCGGCTCCCGTCAATGGAGCGGCGGGTCCGTCGGGCCGCTGCATCCGGCCCGCGATCACCCGGTCCGCGACGTCGGCGACCTCGTCGTCGGCCCAGCGGCGGCCGCCCTCGGCGGTGATCACGCGTACAACAGGGAAGATCCGCCGGGTCAGGTCGGGGCCGCCGGTCGCGGAATCGTCATCGGCCGCGTCGTAGAGCGCCTGGATCACGACGGTGACGCAGTCGGTCTCGGAGTGGTCCTCGCGGTAGAGCTTCTTGAGGGACCCCTTGGCGAACAGCGAGCCGGAGCCGACGCTGTAGAACGCGGTCTCCTCGTAGCGACCGCCGGTCACGTCGTAGCTGAAGATCCGGCCCTGGCGGGCGTCGAGGTCGTACCCCGCGAACAGGGGTACGACGGCCAGTCCCTGCATGGCCATGCCGAGGTTGCCGCGGATCAGAGCCGAGAGCCGGTTGGCCTTGCCGTCGAGCGAGAGCACGCTGCCCTCGATCTTCTCGTAGTGCTCGAGCTCGGTCTGGAAGAGCCGGACCAGCTCCACTGCGAGGCCTGCGGAGCCCGCGATGCCCACCGCGGAGTACTCGTCGGCCGGGAACACCTTCTCGATGTCGCGCTGGGCGATGATGTTGCCCATCGTCGCGCGCCGGTCGCCCGCCATCACCAGACCGCCCGGGAAGGTCGCGGCCACGATCGTGGTGCCGTGCGGCGCCAGGTCGGCCGCGTTGCCCTGCGGCACGGCGCGGCGGCCCGGCAGCAGGTCCGGTGCCTGCTCCGAGAGGAAGTCGCTGAACGACGAGCTGCCCGACTGCAGGAACGCCACCGGGAGTCGAGGGTCCGCCACTACTGGCCGCCCTTCTGGATGAACGACTTCACGAAGTCCTCCGCGTTCGTCTCGAGCACGTCGTCGATCTCGTCGAGGATCGAGTCGACGTCGTCGTCAAGCGCCTCCTTGCGCTCGGCGACATCGGTCTCGGAGGCGACCTCGGTCGCTTCCTCACTCTCGGTGGACTTGCGCGGCTGCTTGTGCTCCTGGGCCATGTACCGACCCTATCCATTCACCGGGTGAGAGCGGTGAACAACGCCTCAGCGGACTCACATCTGTCCAGCAGGTCGCCGACGTGGGCCTTGCTACCGCGCAGCGGGTCGATCGTCGGCACCCGCTGCAGGGACTCGCGGCCCGGCAGGTCGAAGATCACGGAGTCCCACGACGCGGCGGCCACGTGCTCGGCGTACTTCTCCAGGCAGCGGCCCCGGAAGTAGGCCCGCGTGTCCTCGGGTGGGTCGTGCATGGCCACCTCGATGGAGGGCTCGTCGAGGAGCCGCTCCATCCGACCTCCGGCCAGCAGCCGGTGGTAGAGCCCCTTCTCCGGCCGGATGTCGGAGTACTGGAGGTCGATCAGGTGCAGCTTCGCGTCGTCCCAGTCGAGGCCGTCACGGGACCGGTACTGCTCCAGCAGCTTCAGCTTGGCCACCCAGTCGAGCTCGGTGGCGCAGAGCATCGGGTCCCGCTCCAGGCGGTCCAGCACCGACTCCCACCGAGCCAGTACGTCGAGGGTCTGCGGGTCGGCGTCACTGCCGAGCCTGTCCTCGACGTACTTGCGGGCCAGGTCGAGGTACTCGAGCTGCAGCTGGATGGCGGTGAGCTTGCGCCCGTCGGTGAGCGTGACCATCTGCCGCAGCGTGGGGTCGTGGGAGATTGCACGGAGCCCCGACACCGCCCCGTCGACGGTCAGGTCCTGGGAGATGAACCGCTCCTCGATCATCGACAGGACGAGCGCGGTGGTGCCGAGCTTGAGGTAGGTCGAGACCTCGGACAGGTTGGCGTCACCGATGATGACGTGCAGCCGGCGGTACTTCTCGGGGTCGGCGTGCGGCTCGTCGCGGGTGTTGATGATCGGCCGCTTGAGCGTGGTCTCCAGCCCGACCTCGACCTCGAAGTAGTCGGCCCGCTGGCTCACCTGGAACCCGTGGTCGCGGCCGTCCTGCCCGATGCCCACCCGGCCGGCGCCGGTGATCACTTGGCGGCTCACGAAGAACGGCGTGAGGTGGCGGACGATGTCGGCGAACGGGGTCGAGCGCCGCATCAGGTAGTTCTCGTGGGCGCCGTACGACGCGCCCTTGTTGTCGGTGTTGTTCTTGTAGAGCACGATCGGCGCGCCGCCGGGCAGCTGACCGGCCCTCCGGGCCGCGTCCAGCATCACCTGCTCCCCCGCCTTGTCCCAGCGGACGATGTCGAGGGGGTTGGTCACCTCAGGGGTCGAGTACTCCGGGTGCGCGTGGTCGACGTACAGCCGGGCGCCGTTGGTCAGGATGACGTTGGCCAGGCCCATGTCCTCGTCGGTGAGCTGGCTCGGGTCCGCGACCTGGCGGGACATGTCGAAGCCGCGGGCGTCGCGCAGCGGCGACTCCTCCTCGAAGTCCCAGCGGGCGCGGCGGGCCTTGATCGTTGCCGAGGCATAGGCGTTGACGACCTGCGACGACGCGACCATGGGGTTGGCGAGCGGTTGCCCCTGAACCGAGATGCCGTACTCCACCTCGGTGCCCATGACCCTGCGCACACTCATGACAAAGAGCCTACGGTCCGAGGGTCTGTTGCGCTGCAGGCGCTCGGCACGGTAGACGGACACTGTGGGTTTCTGGGAACAGCGCGTGGTGCCGCGCATGGTCAACCTGACGTGCGGCATGAGGGCCATCGAGCCGCTCCGCAAGGACGTCTGTGCTGGGCTCACCGGCCGGGTGCTCGAGATCGGGTTCGGCAGCGGCCTCAACACCGAGTTCTACCCGCCGGGTGTGATCTCCGTCGGCGGGGTCGAGCCCTCCGAGCTCGGGTGGAAGCTGTCCGCCCAGCGGCGTTCCGAGGCCACCGTGCCCATCGACAGGGTGGGCCTCGACGGGCAGCGGCTCGCGGCGAGCGACGCGACCTACCACTCCGTGCTCTCCACATTCACGCTGTGCACGATTCCCGACGTGGCGACGGCACTGGGGGAAGTACGACGAGTGCTCCTTCCTGGCGGCAGCCTGCACTTCATCGAGCACGGCCTGGCGCCTTCCGCCAACGTGCAGCGATGGCAGCACCGCATGGAGCCGGTGCAGAAGCGGATCGCCGGCGGCTGTCACCTCACCCGGGACGTGCCCGCGCTGGCTGCCGCGGCCGGTCTCGAGGTGGTCGAGCTGCGGCAGGAACATCTGCCGGGGCCGGCCCCCAGCAGGCCGTGGAGCTTCGTCTCACTGGGCCGCGCTGTCGCATGAGCGGCCGCCCTACCTCCGGCTGAGCACCCCCAGCTCCTCGCGAGCGAGGCCCAGCACCCCCTCGGGTCCCAGTCGGGAAGCCTCGGCACGGAGCCCGTCGAGATGCTCGGGCGGTACGACGTCGCTCAGCGGTACGAAAATCCGCCCGCTGTGCCTAGCAATCTCCGGGCTGACCGCCGCAGCCCCCGGTTCCTCGTCGGCCCGGAGCAGGAGCAGGCCAGCTGCTCGCCAGCGACCGGCCCCCGCCAGCAGGGCCGCAGCATTGCGCGCCGTCGTCCAGAGCTGGGTCTGGTGCCCGGTACGACGCCAGGAGTCGAGCAACCGGCCGAACTCCTCCGCGGCCAGTGCGACCTCACCGGTGCGCGTGCGCGCCGAGGCCAGCGCGACGCTCGCAACACCCTCGACGAACACTGCCCCGCAGCGGCGAGCCTCAGAAACTGCCTCGAGGTAGCACGGGATCGAGTCCTCGATGTGTTCTGTCGCCCGCACCTCGCCCTCGACGTACGCGCAGAACGCGGCGTGCGAAACGCCCCCCGAGACCGCGATCGCTTCCCGCGCCTGGTCCAGGAGCCGCCGCGCCTCGCCACGGTCACCTCCGTAAGCCGCCGCCAGAGCAGCAGAGGCGACCGCGACGCCGGCGTTCCCTCCCCGGTATCGGCCCGAAGCGAGCCAGGCTTCCCGAGCGGCCTTGAAGTCGCCACGGAAGTGAGCCACGGACCCGAGCGCCAGATAGGCATGGTGCAGCCGCGACACGGTCGTCGCCGACGCGGCAGCGCCGATGGCCTCCTCTGCGAGCTCGACGGCGAGATCGAGATCGCCCAGCAATCGCGCGCCGTCAGCCGCGCACGCGAGCAGATCGGCACGCTGGGGGTGCACAGCGAACCGAGGGTCGGCAGCGAGTTCCAGCGCCCACGACCACAGTTCGCGGAGGTCGCGGTGGGTCGCCCCGTCGCTCAGTTGGAGCGTGATACCGATCCGTACGTCGTCTCGACCGTATGCGAGCGCAAGGTCCCGCGCGGCTCGCCAGTTGTCCAGCTCGAGCCGCAGCCTTCGATCCGCCTCGGGTTCGGTCGGACCTACCACATCGTGGCCAACCTCTGCGGAGGCGACGAGGCACCTATCCAGAAAGCGCTGCTCTGCCAGTTCTGTTTCGCCCTCCTCCCGCAAGGTGTCGAGGAGGAAGTCGCGCACCGTGAACAGCAGCCGGTAGCGCGCGGTCGTCGCGTCCGCGACCACCAGTGACGCATCGACCAGTCGGTGCAGCAAGTCCAACGGGTCCGCCCCATCAGCTACCGCCCCGGAGAGCACCTCGACGGTGGCGAGGTCAACACCACCGGGGAATGGCGCAATGGAGCGTAGGAGTCGTTGCTCAGGCTCCGCGAGCAGGCGGTATGAGGAGTCGATGGTCACCCGCAGCGTCCGTTGGCGGTCTGCCTGCGGCGTGCCCGATCCGATCGATAGGTCGAGGGCGCGGTCCAGCCGTCGACGCACCTCGGCCATCGGCATAAGGGCGACCTGGCGAGCAGCGAGCTCGATGCCCAAGGGCAACCCGTCCAGGCGCCGGACCACCTCGACGAGGTCCGCTGCGTCTTCCGCCGTCAGCTCGAACTCACCTCGGCGCCGACGAGCGTGCGCGAGAAAGGCCCGCACCGCCGGCTGCCGGGCGAGTGCGGCGAGGTCGGAGGTGTCGCGGGGCACCGGGAGCGGTTGGAGGCGCACCACGTGCTCACCCGGGACGTGCAGCACGGTCCGCGACGTCGCGAGCACGTGCACGCCGGGTGCGCTCCTGCGCAGCGTGCTCACCAGGTCGCGACACGCGTCCGAGACGTGTTCGCAATTGTCCAGCAGAAGCAGGAACCCACTCCGCGCCAGCCCGGCGGCAATGTCAGTGGGCTGTACGACGCCCGACGTGCGGAGTCCCAGGGTCGATGCGACCGCCTGACAGAGCCGGTCCGCGCGGTCCACCGCCGTCAGATCCACGACCACCACGTCTGCCCGGTCGACGGCGCTCTCGTCCGCCGAGAGGTCTGCTGCCACCTCGAGCGCGAGCCTGGTCTTGCCGACACCCCCCGGCCCCGTGAGCGTGACGATGGCATTCTCGCCGAGTAGCCGTCGTACCTCCTCCCGGTCGCGCTGGCGCCCCTCGAGCGGCCCGTCGGGGCGGACGACTAACCCGGGCCGCGCGCCCGCCATCGATCCTGCGCGGGCGAGCTCCCCGCGCGCCGCCTGCTGCTCCAGCTCCGCGAACGCGGGAAGCGGGTCGAGTCCGGTTTCCTCGGCCAACCGGCGGCGGTAGGAGTGGGCGGCTTCCATCGCCTCCGCCGTCCGACCCTCGGCCGCGAGCGCCTGCACCAGCAGCATCACCGTCCGCTCGCGCAGGGGGGCCTCGCCCACCGCGGTCGCGGCGTCGGCAGCAACGCCGGGACGGGCCAGCGCGAGCTGGCCCTCGAGGATGTCGTCTCGCAACCGCAGCCGCAGCTCATCGAGGCTGACGGCGGCAGCCTCCAGAGCGGGCCAGGCCCGGAACTCCTCGAGGGCGTCGCCCCTCCAGAGCTCGAGTGCCGTGGCTGCAGACGCCAGGTCAGCTCGACCGGCCAGCCGGCGGGCGGCGTCGGCGTCCACCTCATCAGGCTCGACCACCAGGCGGTAGCCCCCGGCCTGGCGCTGGAGACGCCGGGCGAGATCCCCGAGGTGCCCGCGCAGACGGGAGACGTGGTTGTACAGCGCTTGCGCCGCGTTCTCCGGCGGTCCCTCCGGCCACAACGCCCCCTGCAGGCGCTCGGCACCGACGACTCGGCCGCCCTCGAGAGCGAGGAGGGCGAGCAACGCCCGTCGCTGAGACCCGGGGACCTCGACATCTCGCCCGTGCACGCGCAGCGCCAGCGGGCCGAGCACGTCCACGCACAGCGCGAGATCGATCCGGTCGAGGCTCATCACGTCACTCCTGCCAGGGCACCTCCGTGCACAGCGTGCCCGAGCCGCGGCGTGGCGTCAGCCGGTTTTCAGCGGAGCAGCGAAGCACTCGGAGGACACCCAGGCGGCGAACCGCTCGCGCCCGATGATCTCGATAAGTCTCTCGGTCTGGGAAACCTGAGTCGAGAGCGCCTCGACCTTGCGCTCCAGCGCCGCCCCTTCGAGAACGACGCGGAGCGCGATCTCGTCATCGGTGCAGAACCGCGGCTCGCCCAGCTCGTACACGTTGAACTGGTCGATGATGTCTCGGTCGATCAAGTCGCGCTGAGCCACCGCGTGCAGCAGGCGCACGGAGCCGCCGCGCGCGGCACGCGCGAGCGCCCGGTCCGTCCAGGCGCTGACGGTCCGGTGGTCCGGGTGACCGGTGAAGCCGTCCGGCCCGAACGTGATGATGGTGTCCGGCCGGACCTCGTCGACCAAAGCAGCGAGTCGGCCGGCAGATTGGACGGGATCGACCCGTGCGCAGCCACCGTCGGGATAGTCCAGCCAGTGGTGCTCGGAGACGCCGAGGATGGCCAGTGCCTGCTCGAGCTCGACGGTCCGGAGCGCCGCGAGCGCGGCGCGCTCCTCGGGCCCGGAGCTGGGATCCGCGGCCTCACCGCGCGTGGCGGTGACGCAGACTGCGCGCTGTCCGGCATCCGTGAGCGCGGCGAGAAGACCACCGGCAAGGTAGGCCTCGTCGTCGGGGTGAGCCCAGATCATGAGCACCGTGCCGAGCTCCTCGAGGCGCGCACGTACGTCGTCGTTCATGACTCCAGTTTCCTCGTCCGACTGTCACGCCACTGTCACCGAGCGCACCGCGCCGCCAGCACGAGGAGATCACCGTGACAGTGCCCCACAGGAGTCTGATCGAGACGGCGCCGAGAGGGCGTCGCAGACGAAGGGAAAAACATGACCACAATCGCGGAGTCCTCCGCAGACACCATCGACCTCGCTGCGGTCGAGGAGTTCGCCCTCAAGGTCGCTGCCGACCGCGCCATCGGATACCACTCGATCCTCGTCTACCTGGGAGATCGCCTGGGCCTGTGGCAGCAGCTTGCTTCGGTGGGCCGGGCGACCAGCGCCGAGCTCGCCGCACGCTCAGGCCTGTCCGAACGGCACCTGCGCGAATGGCTCGCCGCCCAGGCCGCAGCCGGCTACGTCAGTTACGACGCGGCGTCGGAGTCGTTCAGCCTCTCGACCGAGAAGGCCCTCGTTCTCGCGGATGAGGACAGCCCGGCTGCCGGCATCGCCGGCTTCGAGGTGATCGCCGCGGTCTGGGCATCCGTCGACAAGCTCGCCAATGCCTACGCGACGGGCGACGGGCTCGCTTGGCACGAGCACGACCCCCGGCTCTTCACCGGCGTCGACCGGTTCTACGCGACGTTCTACCGCAGCTCTCTGATCGCTGAATGGCTCCCCGCGGTGGACGGTCTCGTCGGACGGCTCGAGTCAGGGATCCGGGTCGCGGACATCGGCTGCGGCCTCGGCTCGGCAACGATCCTGATGGCACAGGCCTTCCCCGCCTCGACGTTTGTGGGCGTCGACTACCACGAGGAGTCCGTACGCCGGGCGACTGCCGCTGCGGCGGCCGCCGGTGTCTCGGACCGCGTCGAGTTCGTGGTCGGTGACGCCTCCGAGTACGCCGGCGAGTTCGACCTGGTCTGCTACTTCGACGCGGTTCACGACATGGGTGACCCGGTCGGCGCGCTCGGACACGCCCGTGCGGCCTTGGCTCCGGGCGGGCAGGTGTTCGCCGTCGAGCCCTTCGCCGAGGACACCCTCGAGGCGAACCTGGCCAACCCGGTCGCGCTGACGTTCTACGCGGCCAGCTCCGCCCTTTGCGTGCCGCACAGTGTGTCCGACGGCGGTCAGGCTCTCGGAGCCCAGGCAGGTCCCGCCCGACTCGTGGGAGTACTCGAGGCGGCCGGCTTCGATCAGGCCCGAGTCGCTGCGGCGACGCCTTACAACCTGGTGCTCGTGGCACAGGCCTGAGTCTGTCGTGGTGGGCGCTCGGGCGCCCACTCCGCTCAGAGGTACTGGCCGGTGTTGGAGACCGTGTCGATGGAGCGGCCCGGCTCGGTGCCCTGCTTGCCGGTGATGAGCGTGCGGATGAACACGATCCGCTCGCCCTTCTTGCCGGAGATCCGCGCCCAGTCGTCGGGGTTGGTGGTGTTGGGCAGGTCCTCGTTCTCCTTGAACTCATCGACGCACGCCTGGAGGAGGTGCGAGATGCGGAGGCCGCGCTGTTCCTGCTCGAGGAAGTCCTTGATCGCCATCTTCTTCGCACGGTCGACGATGTTCTGGATCATCGCGCCGGAGTTGAAGTCCTTGAAGTAGAGGACTTCCTTGTCGCCGTTGGCGTAGGTCACCTCGAGGAACCGGTTCTCCTCGGTCTCGGTGTACATCCGCTCGACCGTGGCCCGGATCATGCCGCCCACGCAGGCGTCGCGGTCGCCACCGAACTCGGCGAGGTCCTCGGCGTGCAGGGGCAGCGTCGTGGTGAGGTACTTGCTGAAGATGTCGCGGGCGGACTCCGCGTCCGGGCGCTCGATCTTGATCTTCACGTCCAGCCGGCCGGGCCGCAGGATCGCCGGGTCGATCATGTCCTCGCGGTTGGAGGCACCGATGACCAGGACGTTCTCGAGGAGCTCGACGCCGTCGATCTCGCTGAGCAGCTGCGGGACGATGGTGTTCTCGACGTCGGAGGAGACGCCCGAGCCGCGGGTGCGGAACAGGGAGTCCATCTCGTCGAAGAACACGATGACCGGAGTGCCCTCGCTGGCCTTCTCACGGGCCCGCTGGAACACCAGCCGGATGTGCCGCTCGGTCTCGCCGACGTACTTGTTGAGGAGCTCGGGGCCCTTGATGTTGAGGAAGTAGGACTTGCCTTCCTGACCGGTCTTGGCGGCGACCTTCTTGGCGAGCGAGTTGGCGACCGCCTTCGCGATCAGCGTCTTGCCGCAGCCGGGAGGGCCGTAGAGCAGCACGCCCTTGGGCGGCTTGAGCTCGTGCTCCTTGAACAGCTCGGGGTGCAGGTAGGGCAGCTCGACGGCGTCCCGGATCTGGTCGATCTGGTTGACCAGGCCGCCGATCGAGTCGTAGTCGATGTCGGGGACCTCTTCGAGGACGAGCTCCTCGACCTCGGACTTGGGCACCCGCTCGTAGACGTAGCCGGCGCGCGAGTCCAGCAGCAGCGACTCTCCGGCGCGGAGGGTGGTGCCGCGCAGCGGCTCGGCGAGGCGGACGACCCGCTCCTCGTCGGCGTTGGCGATCACCAGCACCCGCTCGCCGTCGGCGAGCACCTCCTTGAACATCACGACCTCGCCGACCTCTTCGTAGTCGAAGGCCGCGACCACGTTGAGGGCCTCGTTGAGCATGACCTCCTGCCCCTTGCGCAGGTCGTCGAGCTCGACGGACGGGGAGACGTTGACGCGCAGCTTGCGGCCGCCGGTGAAGACGTCGATCGAGTCGTCGTCGTTGCGGGCCAGGAAGGTGCCGAAGCCCGCCGGCGGCTGGGCCAGCCGGTCGACCTCTTCCTTGAGCTTCATGATCTGGTCGCGCGCTTCGCGGAGGGTCCCCGCCAGCCGCTCGTTCTGCGCGGTGACGGCAGCAAGGGATCGTTGGGCGTCCGCGAGCCGGAGCTCGACGCCACGGGACTGGGTGGGTGCTTCGCTGAGGCGACGCCGGAGGTCGGTGACCTCGGCCTCGAGGAAGCGCACCTGGGTCTCCAGCTCGTCGGGAGTGCGACCCCCGGTGCTGGAACCGTCATCCGATATCGACATCAGTCCCACCTCCTGTCCTTTGCGACCCTACCTGCGTCGTACCCCCAGGGAAGTGGATAAAGCGCGCGTTTGGTCACGTTTTGGTCAGCGTGCGTACCGGCTCCGGAAGTTCACCAGCAGCGTCATGGGGTGGGCCACGTCGACGAGATCGGATGCAGCCTTGAGGTTCGCGGCCTCGCTGGGGTCGAAGTACCCGAACGTGGAGTAGACGTCGATACGGGTGTGCAGGCCGGCCCGGTCGAGCTCCGGATGGAACTGCGTCGCGTAGACGTTCTCCCCCACCTTGAACGCCTGGACCGGGCACGCCGCGGACGTCGCGAGCAGGACGGCGCCCTCCGGCAGCTCCGACAGCGCCTCCTTGTGACCGCCGTACGCCGCGAAGTCGCGAGGCATCCCCGAGAACAGCGGATCCGCGAGGCCCTCCTCGGTCACCGTCACCGACAAGGGACCGACCGGCTCGGGGTAGCGACGGTCCACGACGCCACCCTGGTGCGACCCGAGCGTCCCGATCCCGTAGCACGCTCCGAGGAACGGGAAGTCCGCAGCGACCACCAGATCGAGGACGCTGACCAGGTCGAGCTCGGCCTGGCGCTGGACCGGGCTCTTCGACTCCTCAGGGTCGGAGTACGTGAAGGCGCCGCCGCCGAGGATGATCCCCGACCAGTCTTCGAGGCTGAGCGAGCCGAGCGGGTCGACGCCGAGCTGCCGGCGGTGCAGCCCGGTCTCGTCGACGTCCAGGAACCGGCAGAACGCGGCGTACTCATCGTCCGCGGCCGGCCGCTCCGCGCGGATCGACAGCAGCAGGAACGGCTTCATTCGTCGACTGGCTCGACGGGTACGCCGGGTGGGCGCGGCCCCGAGTAGTCGGGACCGTAGGCACCGGGCGCGGGCCGGCGCTTCTTCAGCGGCACCGTGGCACCCGGAGCCATCCGCCGGGCGGTCACCAGGAAGGCGGTGTGCCCGATCATCGAGTGGCCGGGCCGGACCGCGAGGCCCTCCACGTGCCAGTCCCGCACCATCGACTCCCAGGCGTGCGGGTCCGTGAAGCCGCCGTGCACCCGCACCGTCTCGACGAATCGGGACAGCTGCGTGGTGGTCGCGACGTACGCGCAGATGATGCCGCCCGGTCGGAGGGCATCGGCCGCGGCGTCCAGGCAGTCCCAGGGCGCCAGCATGTCCAGGATGATCCGATCGCACCGCTCCCCCGCGGCCGGCAGCTCCTCGGCGAGGTCACCGATGGTGAGCGACCACGAAGGGTGGTCGCCGCCGAAGAACTGGGTCACGTTGCGCCGGGCCACGTCGGCGAACTCCTCGCGACGCTCGTACGACGACACCCGGCCGTGCGGCCCCACCGCCCGCAGCAGGGAACAGGTGAGTGCGCCGGAGCCCACTCCAGCCTCGACCACCTGGGCCCCGGGGAAGATGTCCACCATCGAGATGATCTGAGCGGAGTCCTTGGGGTAGACGACGGCCGCGCCGCGCGGCATCGACACGACGTACTCCGACAGCAGCGGCCGGAACACGAGGTACTCGCCGCCGGCGGACGACGTGACCGCGAAGCCCTCCTCGCGCCCGATCAGCTCGTCGTGCTCGAGGTGGCCGCGGTTGGAGAAGAACCGCTTGCCCGGCTCGAGGCAGAAGTTGTTGCGACGTCCTTTGCTGTCGGTCAGCCGGACCCACTCCCCTGCTTGGAGCGGGCCGCGGTGCACGCCCGACCAGGCCTCGGGCGGGACGTCGGGCGAGGTGTCAGGCACGGCGGCACCCTACTGCCAGCGGTGCCGGCTCACGCCTCCCGGAAGGCCCTGTCCACGTCCGCGGTCGACAGCACGCCGTAGATCGACCCGTCCTCCTCGACCAGGAGGTACTCGGTCGCGGGGTGCGCGTTGATGGCGCGGACCAGGTCCTCACCGGTGATCGCCACCGGCAGTCGCAGGCCCTCGTCCACCGTCCGGGTGACGGTGGAGACCGGCACCCAGGGGCGCCGGTCCTCCGGCGTGGCCAGCAGCGCCTCCTCGTTGACCACCCCCTCGAGACTGCCCGCCGTCGTCACCGTCACGATGCCGCCGGCCTCCGCCTCGCGGGCGCGTCGTACCGCCTCCGCCAGGGGCAGGTCACCCGGAACCGAGAGCGTGCGGCGGGCCAGGTCGCGGGCCACGAGCGCGGGGAGCTTGCGCCGCACCTTGGCGGTGTTCATCGCCGCGGAGGCACCGGACCACAGGAACGCAGCGACCACGAAGGCCAGGATCACGTCGAGGGTGTCGGCCGGTACGTCGAGCAGGGTCTCCTGCCAGATCGGCCAGGTCAGCGCGAGTACGGCGACCACTCGCCCGCCCCAGCCCGCGGCCATCGTGCCGGTGTGCGCCCGACCGGTGGCGCCCCACACCGCTGCCTTCAACACCCGACCACCGTCGAGCGGGAGCCCGGGGACCAGGTTCAGCGCCCCGATCAGCAGGTTCGCCCCGGCGAGACCCTCCACCGCCATCCTGAGGAGGCCGTCGGGCGTGACGAACCACAGCGCCAGCGCCGCGCCGCCGACCGCGAGTGAGGTGAGCGGACCGACCACCGCGATCGCGAACTCCTGCCGGGGCGTCCGGGACTCGCCTCGGATCGCTGTCATCCCGCCCAGGAAGTGCAGGGTGATCGAGTCGACCTGGAAGCCGTACCGACGAGCCATCAGCGCGTGCGAGGCCTCGTGCAGCAGCACCGACATGTAGAGGACGACGGCGAACGTGAACCCCACGACGTACTTGAAGCCGCCCAGGTCCGGCTGTACCTCGTCGACCCGGGGGGCCATGAGGAACGCGATCAGCGCCGCCACCAGGAACCACGAGGAGGTGATCCGGACCTCGCTGCCCGCGATCGTGCCCAGCCGGAACGAACCCGGAGGCCGCTCGGAGGCTTCCGGTCCGGGGCGTGGGTCGGGCTCGGACACACGGCGAGGCTATCCGGGCTGTCGGCGCCGTCACCTAATGTCGGCCTCGTGAGCGTGCACGAGGTGGCGCCGGCCGACCCCGAGGAGTCGCCGGCCGAGCGGATCGGCACCCCCGTCGACGGGGTGCACGTGCTCGGCGCCCTCTCCCCGAGCCGCGCCGGTGACTTCATGACCTGCCCGCTGCTCTATCGGTTCCGGACCATCGACCGGCTCCCTGAGCCGTTCTCCCCCGACGCCGTGCGCGGCACCGTCGTCCACAAGGTGCTGGAGGATCTCTTCGACCTACCTGCCGGGGAGCGGACCCCTGAGCGCGCCCGTGACCTGCTCGTCCCGGCCTGGGACGCACTCCTCGAGGTCGAGCCGGCGATCGCCGAGATGTTCGGCAGCGAGGGTCCCGTCGTCGGAGATTGGCTGGCCTCGTGCCGCGAGGTGCTGGACCGCTACTTCAGCCTCGAGGACCCGCGCCGCCTGGAGCCGGCCGAGCGCGAGCTCTACGTCGAGACGCTCACCGACAGCAAGCTGCTGCTCCGCGGGTTCGTCGACCGGGTCGATGTCGCCACAGACGGGTCCATCAGAGTGGTCGACTACAAGACCGGCTCGTCGCCGGGCGAGTGGTTCGAGGCCAAGGCGCTGTTCCAGATGAAGTTCTACGCCCTGGTCATCTGGCGCACCCGGGGTGTGCTGCCGTCGATGCTCCAGCTGGTCTACCTCGGCAACGCCGAGATGCTGCGCTACGTGCCCGACGAGCAGGACCTGCTCGCCACCGAGCGCAAGGTCGAGGCGCTGTGGCGGGCCATCGTCACGGCGCGAGAGAGCGGAGACTGGCGTCCCAACCGCAGCAAGCTGTGCGACTGGTGTGCCCACCAGGCGATCTGCCCCGAGTGGGGCGGCACCCCGCCGCCGCTACCCGAGCGTGAGGCGGCTACGCCTTCACCATGAGATCGGCGGGCGCGAGCCCGACCAGCGAGTCCCGGAAGGTCCGCCCCTCGCCCGCCGGCACGTCCACGTGGTGCGGCACGACCAACACCTGACAGCCCGCAGCCTCGGCCGACCTGGTGCCGGTGTCGGAATCCTCGATCGCCACGCACTCGGTGGGATCGACCGCGAGCAGCCGGGCCGCGGTCAGGTAGGGCTCGGGATCGGGCTTACCGCGCGTGACGGCGTCGCCGGTGACGACGGCCCGGAAGGACCCGGCCGGGAGGTGGGCCAGGATCGGTGCCACGAACCGCTCGTAGGACATCGTCACCAGCGCGCACGGCACTCCGTCCTCGCGCAGGCGCTCGAGGAGCTCGCGAGCGCCCGGACGCCAGGGAACCTCGACGCGCACCCGCGCGATCACGCCGTCGAGCAGCCGCTCCACGATCTCCTCAGGGGTGAGGTCGATCCCCATGTGCTTGCGGATGAACCGGCCGGAAGTGATCAGGTCGTTGCCGACCAGCTCCAGCGCCAGCTCGCGGCTCCAGGTGCCGCCGTACGCTTCGGCGAGCGCGAACTCGGTGTCGATCCAGTACGGCTCAGTGTCCACGAGGGTGCCGTCCATGTCCCACAGCACGGCGGCTGGAGGTGACGGTTGCGAGTCCGGCAGAGGTCTCAGTCCTCCGGGTCGTAGCCCAGGTTCGCGGACAACCAGCGCTCCGCCTCGACGAGGGTCCAGCCCTTGCGCTCGGCGTAGTCCTCGACCTGGTCGCGGGCCAGTCGGCCGACGACGAAGTACTGCGACTGCGGGTGCGAGAAGTACCAGCCGGACACCGCCGCGCCCGGCCACATCGCCATCGACTCGGTGAGCTCGATGCCGGTCGTGGCCTCGACGTCGAGCAGCCGCCACAGGGTCTGCTTCTCGGTGTGCTCGGGGCAGGCGGGGTAGCCCGGGGCGGGCCGGATGCCGCGGTACTTCTCTGCGATCAGGTCCTCGTTGGCCAGGGTCTCCCCCGCGTCGTGGCCCCAGAACTCCGTGCGCACCCGCTGGTGCAGCCGCTCGGCGAAGGCCTCGGCCAGCCGGTCGGCCAGCGCCTCGAGCAGGATCGCCGAGTAGTCGTCGAGGTCGGCCTTGAACTTCGTGATGCGTTCCTGGATCCCCAGTCCGGCAGTCACGGCGAACGCGCCGACGTGGTCGGCGAGCCCGGTCTCCTTCGGAGCCACGAAGTCGCTCAGGGCGCGGTTGGGCACGCCCTCGCGGTGCTCGCCCTGCTGACGGAGCGCGTGCAGGGTCTCGAGGACCTCCGAGCGCGCGTCGTCGGCGTACACCTCGATCGAGTCGCCGACCGCGTTGGCCGGGAAGAGACCGAAGACAGCGTTGGCGGTCAGCCACTTCTCCTCGACGATCCGGTCCAGCATCTCCTGGGCGTCGTCGTAGAGCTTGCGGGCGGTCTCACCGGTCTGGGGGTTGTTGAGGATGTCGGGGAACTTGCCCTTCATCTCCCAGGCGTTGAAGAACGGCTGCCAGTCGATGTACTCGCGCAGCTCGCCGATGTCGTAGTCGGTCAGCACGTGGATGCCGGGCTCGTTGGGCAGCGGCGGGACGAAGCCGTCCCACTCGATCGGCGTCCGGTTGGCGCGGGCTGCCTCGATGCCGAGCAGCGGCCGGTCGTTCTTGGTCGCGTGGCGGGTGCGCAGCGCGTCGTAGTCCTCCTGGACCGACGCCAGCAGCGCGTCGCGCTGGCGGTCGTCGAGCAGCGCGGCAGCGGTCGGGACGGAGCGCGAGGCGTCCTTCACCCAGACCACCGGGCCGTCGTACTTCTTGTCGACCTTGACCGCCGTGTGCGCACGCGAGGTGGTGGCCCCGCCGATCAACAGTGGGATCTTCAGGCCCTGACGCTGCATCTCGGAGGCGAAGTTGACCATCTCGTCGAGCGACGGCGTGATCAGCCCGGACAGGCCGATGATGTCGGCCTGGTGCTCGGCCGCGGCGTCGAGGATCTTCTGGGCCGGCACCATCACCCCGAGGTCGATGACCTCGTAGTTGTTGCACTGGAGGACCACGCCGACGATGTTCTTGCCGATGTCGTGGACGTCGCCCTTCACGGTCGCCATCACGATGGTGCCGTTGGTGTCCTTCGCGGTGGCCAGCTCGGGGTTGTCGAGCTTCTCCTGCTCGATGAACGGGATCAGGTAGGCCACGGCCTTCTTCATCACCCGGGCGCTCTTGACCACCTGGGGCAGGAACATCTTGCCGGCGCCGAACAGGTCGCCGACGACGTTCATGCCGTCCATCAGCGGGCCCTCGATGACCTCGATCGGCCGACCGCCGCGCGCCGCGATCTCGAGCCGCAGCTCCTCGGTGTCGGACTCGGCGTACGCGTCGATGCCCTTCACCAGGGCGTGCGTGATCCGCTCGCCGACGGGCAGGGAGCGCCACTCGGCCTCGGTCGCCTCGACGACCTCACCCTGCTTGTTGTGCTCCTCGGCGATCTCGAGCAGCCGCTCGGCCGCGTCGGGACGGCGGTTGAGAACGACGTCCTCGATCCGCTCGCGCAGCTCCGGCTCGACCTGGTCGTAGACCACCAAGGCGCCGGCGTTGACGATTCCCATGTCCAGCCCGGCGTTGATCGCGTGGTAGAGGAACACGGCGTGGATCGCCTCGCGGACCGGGTTGTTGCCCCGGAACGAGAAGCTCACGTTGGAGATACCGCCGGAGACCTTCGCCCCTGGCAGGTTCTCCTTGATCCAGCGGGTGGCCTCGATGAAGTCCAGGCCGTACGACGCGTGCTCCTCGATGCCGGTCGCGACCGCGAACACGTTCGGGTCGAAGATGATGTCCTCGGCAGGGAAGCCGACCTCGTCGACCAGGATCCGGTAGGCCCGCTCGCAGATCGCCTTGCGGCGCTCGAGGTTGTCGGCCTGGCCGTCCTCGTCGAAGGCCATCACGACTGCGGCGGCGCCGTACTTCCGGCACAGCCGGGCCTGCTCACGGAACTTGTCCTCGCCCTCCTTCATGGAGATCGAGTTCACGATGGGCTTGCCCTGGATGTTCTTCAGGCCCGCCTCGATGACCTCCCACTTGGAGGAGTCGACCATCACGGGCACCCGGCTGATATCGGGCTCGCTGGCGATCAGCTTGGTGAAGCGGTCCATGGCCGCAACGCCGTCGATCATGCCCTCGTCCATGTTGATGTCGATGACCTGCGCGCCGTTCTCCACCTGCTGCGCGGCCACGGTCAGACCGGTGTCGTAGTCGCCCGCCTTGATCAGGTTGCGGAACTTCGCCGAGCCGGTGATGTTGGTGCGCTCACCGACGTTCACGAAGAGGCTCTCTTCGGTGATCGTGAACGGCTCCAGGCCCGACAGACGCATCGCCGAGGCGATCTCCGGGATCTCCCGGCGCGGCTGGTCCGCGACAGCACGGGCAATCGCGGCGATGTGCTCCGGCGTGGTGCCGCAGCAGCCGCCGACGATGTTGACGAAGCCGCTGCCGGCGAACTCGCCGAGGATGGCCGAGGTCTCCTCGGGCGCCTCGTCGTACTCGCCGAAGGCGTTGGGCAGGCCGGCGTTCGGGTACGCAGAGACATAGGTGTCCGCGAGCCGGGAGAGCTCGGCCAGGTAGGGCCGCATCTCCTTGGCACCGAGGGCACAGTTGAGGCCGACCGCGAGTGGCTTCGCGTGCCGCACGGAGTCCCAGAACGCCTCGGTGACCTGACCGGAGAGGGTTCGTCCGGAGGCGTCGGTGATGGTGCCGGAGATGACGACGGGCCAGCGCCGGCCCTCCTCCTCGAACAGCGTCTCCACCGCGAAGATCGCGGCCTTCGCGTTCAGGGTGTCGAAGATCGTCTCGATGAAGAGCAGGTCGGCGCCGCCCTCGACGAGGCCGCGGGCCGCCGTGAGGTACGCCGCCACCAGGGCGTCGTAGGAGACGTTGCGCGCGCCGGGGTCGTTGACGTCGGGGCTGATCGAGGCGGTGCGCGTGGTGGGGCCCAGCGCGCCGGCTACGTACCGGGGGCGGTCCGGGGTGCGCGCCGTCATCGCGTCGGCCTCGCGCCGGGCCAGCCGGGCGGCGGCGTAGTTGAACTCGTGGTCGAGCTCGGCCATGCCGTAGTCGGACAGGGAGACGGCGTTCGCGTTGAACGTGTTGGTCTCGATGATGTCGGCGCCGGCCTCGAGGTACTCGCGGTGGATGCCGGCGATGATGTCGGGCTGGGTCAGGGTGAGCAGATCGTTGTTGCCGACCAGGTCGCTCGGCCAGTCCTTGAAGCGTTCGCCGCGATAGCCGTCCTCGTCCGGGCGATCGCGCTGGATCGCCGTACCCATCGCGCCGTCGAGCACCAAGATGCGCGTGGCCAGCAGGTCGTTCAGTTGCTGGGTCACGTCGGGCCGCAAATGACGCTCAACGGGGGCGGACAAGTGGACTCCTCTCGAGGAGCTCTGGGTCATGAGGACGAGGGACTATCAAGCGTAGGAACCGTGTCCACGTTCTGGACGGGTTTCTCGAATGTTGACACCGGAGATCAACGACCGAGAAATCGTCGCGTCACGCGCGCGCATCCGGGGATCGCGCCACGGTCGTCGGATCGCCTGGATAGGCTTCGTGAGTGATCGAGCTCCAGGAGGCACCGGACCTGGTCGACCCCGTGGTGATCGCGGCCTTCGAGGGGTGGAACGACGCGGCCGAGGCCGCGTCCGGAGTGGTCGATCACCTCATGGACGTCTGGCAGGCCAGGGTCGTCGGCGCGATCGACCCGGAGGAGTTCTACGACTTCCAGGTCAACCGGCCGGTGGTCGGCCCCGACGCCAACGGCTTCCGCCGGATCAGCTGGCCCAGCAGCCAGATCGCCGTCGCCTCCCCTCCAGACCTCGACCGCGACGTGATCCTGGTCCGCGGCATCGAGCCCAACATGCGCTGGCGGCAGTTCTGCGCCGAGCTGCTGGCCGCGTGCGACGAGCTCGGCGGCGCGCTGGTCGTCACCCTGGGTGCGCTGCTCGCCGACACTCCCCACACCCGCCCGATCCCCGTGACCGGCACCGCCTCCGAGCCCGAGCTGGTCGACCGGCTCAAGCTGGAGCAGTCGACCTACGAGGGCCCGACCGGCATCGTCGGCGTCTTCCAGGACGCCTGCGTGAAGCTTGACGTGCCGGCCGTCAGCTACTGGGCCGCGGTGCCGCACTACGTCGCGCAGCCGCCGTGCCCGAAGGCCACCCTCGCGCTGATCGGTCAGCTCGAGGACCTGCTCGAGGTCAGCATCCCGCTCGGCGACCTGCCCGAGGACGCCCGCGCCTGGGAGCGCGGCGTCGACGAGCTCGCCGAGGAGGACGAGGACATCGCCGACTACGTCCGGGCACTCGAGGAGACCCGCGACACGACCGACCTTCCCGAGGCGACCGGCGAGGCGATCGCGCGTGAGTTCGAGCGCTACCTCAAGCGGCGCGGCGGCGACGAGACCCAGCCGCCGACCTGAGGATCAGAGCGACAGGCCGAGCGCCGCGTCGACCACGCCGAGCATGGTGACGGCGGCGTCGGGGTCGCTGGTGTCGGCGAGGCCGTCGGTGCCGAGGGTGGCCGCGACCCAGCGGTCGACCGCAGCGGTCGCGCGGGGTGCGTCCAGGTCGTCGGCGAGGTAGGCCAGCACTTCTGCGGCAACCGGTCCGGCCGGCGCTCCGGCCCCGAGCGCGATCGCCTTCCGCCACCGCGCCACGTCGTCGACGGCGTCCCACAGCTCGGCGTCGGTCCACTCCCAGTCGCTCCGGTAGTGGTGCCGCAGCAGCGCGAGCCGGATCGCCGCGGGGTCGACGTCGCTGTTGCGCAGGGCCGAGACGAACACCAGGTTGCCCAGCGACTTCGACATCTTCTGGCCGTCGTACCCGACCATGCCGGCGTGCACGTAGGTGCGGGCGAACGGGACCCCCGGGTCGGCGACCTGGGCATGGCCCGCGCCCATCTCGTGGTGCGGGAACACGAGGTCGCTGCCACCGGCCTGTACGTCGAACGACGGGCCGAGGTAGCGCTGGGCGATCGCGGTGCACTCGATGTGCCAGCCCGGCCGGCCGGGCCCGAACGGGCTCGGCCAGGAGGGCTCGCCCTCACGCTCGCCGCGCCAGATCACGCAGTCCAGCGGGTCCTTCTTGCCCGGTCGGTCGGGATCCCCCCCGCGCTCGCCGAACAGCTGCAGCATGGTCTCGCGGTCGTAGCCCGACTCCTCGCCGAACGCAGGGTCGGCGGTCACCGAGAAGTAGAGGTCGTCGTCGACCCGGTAGACCGACCCCGTCGCCTGGAGCCGCTCGATCAGCTCCACGACCTGCGGGATCGACTCGACCGCGCCGATGTAGTGCGTCGGCGGCAGCACCCGGAGCGCCTGCATGTCCTGGCGGAACAGCTCGGTCTCCCGCTCGGCCAGCTCGACCCAGTCGACGTGCACCTTCGCGGCCCGCTCCAGGAGCGGGTCGTCGACGTCGGTGACGTTCTGCACGTAGGTGACCTCATGGCCGGCGTTGCGCCAGGCCCGGTTGAGCAGGTCGAAGCCGACGTACGTTGCGGCGTGGCCGAGGTGCGTGGCGTCGTACGGCGTGATCCCGCAGACGTACATGCGCGCGGGACCGTCCGGCGCGATGACGACCTTCTGCCCGGTCGCGGTGTCGTGGACCGCCACGGAGGGTCCCGTCAGCGACAGGGAGGGGATCTCCGGAGCGGACCAGGAACGCATGGCGTGAAGCCTATAGGCGGGGTGGCGTCAGAACGGCGGCCAGGGGATGGCCGGCCACTCGCCACGCGGCGTGGGCAGCACGCCGATGTCGAGCAGCCGTCGGCAGCGCCGGTCGAGGGCGTCGATCTCGTGGTCGGCCAGGGCGCCGGCCAGCTCGTCGCCCAGGGAGCCCGTGAGCGCCTTGCGGACCCGCTGGACGCCGTCGACCTCCTCGTCGGTGAGCGGTTCGCCGTGCCAGCCCCAGAGGACGGTGCGGAGCTTGGGCTCGTGGTGGAAGGTCACCCCGTGGTCGACGCCGTAGCGGTGACCGCCGGCCATCTCGAGGACGTGGCCGCCCTTTCGGTCGGCGTTGTTGACCAGGACGTCGAACACCGCCATCCGGCGCAGCGCGACGGTGTCCTCGTGGATGAGGATCACCTCGCGGTCGTGCTGGTCGACGCCCTCGAAGACCGCCAGCCACCCGGGCCGGTGCTCTCCCGCGCCGATCAGGGTGACCGCCTCCTGCGCGGGGTCGGGCTCGCGCCAGCGCTGGAGCATTCCCGTCCCGTGCGGCCCGTCGCCCATCCAGGTCTCCGGCACGACGTCCCAGCCGATGGCCTCGGAGACGGCGTACGCCGACACCTCGCGGTCCGCGAGCGTGCCGATCGGGAAGTCCCACAGCGGCCGCTCCCCCGCCATCGGCTTGTAGACGACCTTGGTCCCGCCGATCTCGGCCAGGAACGTCGCGTTGGAGGCGGGCATGATCCGGCCGTGCAGCACCAGGTCACCCGCCAGGGGTGCGGAAGCGGTCACGGGTCCCGGCGGCGGAAGCCGTTGGCCCGCGCGCACAGGTGACCCTCGGGGTCGATCGGGTTGCCGCAGAACGGGCAGCTGGGCCGACCCGCCGTGAGCACCTGCTCGGCGCGCTTGACGAAGGCCCGGGCGTGCCCGGCGTTGATCCGGACCAGGAAGACCTCGTCGGGCTCCGGCTCCTCGAAGTCCTGGTCGACCTGGTCGGGGGTGACCACCGCGGCCTCGGTGAACGGGAACACCTCGATCACGACGCGTTCGTCCTCGGGGTCCCAGGACAGCGTCATCGTCCCGGCCCGGAACTCCTCCTCGATCGGCTGCTCGAGCGGCTCGGTGTCCTCGAGCGCCATCGGCGCGACCGCAGGGACGAGGGCGTCCGATGCCTCGGCCGCCATCACCTCGTCCAGGAGCTGGTCGATGCGCTCGGCCAGCGCCGCCACCTGCTGCTTCTCGAGCGCCACGCTGACCATCCGGGCACCGGACCGCGCCTGCAGGAAGAAGGTGCGGCCTCCGGGCTCGCCGACGGTGCCGGCGACGAAGCGCTCCGGCGGGTCGAACCCGTGCACGATCGGCATGCCCTAGACCCTAGACCGCGGCCGAAGGGCCTCCACCGCCACCGACGGGAGCATCGGACCTCGCCTTGGTACGCCGACCCTTCTTCTTCTCCGGTGGGGTGAGCCAGGAGAGGTCGCCGGCGTGCGTGTTGGTCGCGAGGACGTAGGGGCGGGTCGCGGTGTAGCGGACGATCGACACCGAGGCCGGGTCGACGTTGATCCGCTGGAACAGGTCCAGGTGCATCCCCAGGGCGTCGGCCAGGATCGACTTGATGATGTCGCCGTGGCTGACCGCGACCCACACGGCACCGGCGCCGTGCTCGGCCTCCACGGCGGCGTCGCGGCGGCGTACCGCCTCCACCGAACGGGCCTGCATCGCGGTCATCGACTCACCGCCCGGGAAAGCCGCTGCCGACGGCTGGGCCTGGACCGTGCGCCACAGCGGCTCCTTGACCAGCTCCTTGAGCAGCCGGCCCTGCCACTCGCCGTAGTCGCACTCGGTCAGCCCACGCTCCCGGGACACCCGGATCCGGCTGGCCTGAGGCTTGGCGATCGCGGCTGCCGTCTCGCGGCACCGCTCCAGCGGGCTGCTCACCAGGGCCGCCAACGTGACCGGCGCGAGCCGCTCGCCCACACGGGCGGCCTGCTCGGTGCCGGTCGGGTCCAGACGCACCCCCGGCGTGCGGCCGGCGAGCAGGCCCGTGGCGTTCGCCTCAGTCCGGCCGTGCCGCACGAGGATCACGGTTGCCATGGCCGCGACTCTAACCAGCCCCTACGGTTGCACCCGTGATCGTCGACAACGCGGTGTACCGCGGCGGAGTGCGGGTGCCGCTCGACTGCGACGTCGCCGACCTGGCCACGGTCCGGGGGCGGTGTGCACCCGGCGACTTCGTGTGGATCGGCCTGTTCGAGCCGCCCGAGGCGGAGCTGGCCGAGGTGGCCGACGTGTTCGACCTGCACCCGCTCGCCGTCGAGGACGCGGTCAAGGCGCACCAGCGACCGAAGCTCGAGCGCTACGACCAGAGCCTGTTCCTGGTCCTCAAGACGCTTTGGTACGTCGACGCGGACGACGCGGTCGAGACCGGGGAGATCAGCATGTTCCTCGGCTCCGACTTCGTGGTGACGGTCCGGCACGGTCAGGGCGGTGGTCTGCACGAGGCCCGGCTGGCACTCGAGCAGCGCGAGACCGTGCTGGCGCACGGTCCGTCGGCGGTCGTGTACGCCGTCTGCGACCAGGTCGTCGACATCTACGACGCGGTGACCGAGTCGCTCACCGAGGACGTCGACGAGGTGGAGGCCTCGGTCTTCTCCGACGAGCGCACGAACGACTCGGCCCGGATCTACGTGCTCAAGCGCGAGCTCGCCGAGGTACGCCGCGCGGTGCTGCCGCTGCGGGAGCCGGTCAAGCAGTTCACCGCCGGCAGCGTCCCGGGCATCGACCCGCAGGCCGGGCCGTACTTCCGGGACGTGGGCGACCACCTGGCTCGGATCGCGGAGACCATCGACAACCTCGACTCGTTGCTCTCCGCGGCGTTCGAGGCGCACCTGGCGCAGATCAGCATCCGGCAGAACGACGACATGCGGAAGATCTCCGCAGGGGTGGCGCTGTTCGTCGCCCCGACACTGGTCGGCTCGATCTACGGCATGAACTTCGAGCACATGCCCGAGCTCGGCTGGGTTGCGGGCTATCCCATGGCGCTGGGGCTGATGGTGTCGATCTGCATCGTGCTGCTCGTGTTCTTCCGGAAGTCCGGCTGGCTCTGAGGCTTGCGGATCAGGCCGACAGCACGCCGGTCGCGAGCAGCAGCAGCGTCGCCGAGCCCAGCGCGACCCGGTACAGCACGAACGGCGTGTAGGAGTGCGTGCTGATGTACCGCAGCAGCCACGCGATGGCGGCGTACCCGACCACGAAGGCGACGACGGTCGCAACGATCGTCGGACCCCACCCGTAGTTGTTGTCCCCGCCGGAGATTTCCGGGATCTCGAACAGCCCGGCGCCCACGACCGCCGGGATCGCAAGAAGGAACGCGTACCGGGTGGCGGCCTCGC
Source organism: uncultured Actinomycetota bacterium (assembly GCA_963809015.1). Lineage (GTDB taxonomy): Bacteria > Actinomycetota > Actinomycetes > Propionibacteriales > Nocardioidaceae > Nocardioides. Next base: position 197,176 of record CAWEHX010000006.1, on the reverse strand, counting down.
GGTCGTAGCCGAGCAGCCGGCCCATCGACAGGGTGGCGCCCGATCGGGACACCCCTGGAATCAGTGCCAGTGCCTGGGCCAGGCCCATCAGCACCGAGTCCCGGAGCGTGATCTGCTTGATGGTCCGGTCGGTCGAGCCGATCTTGTCGGCGACGCCGAGCACCAGGCCGAGGACGATCAGCATGGTGCCGATCACCCAGAGGTTGCGGAAGTCGTGCTCGATGGTGTCCTTGAGCAGGATGCCGAGGATCACGATCGGCAGCGAGCCGACGATGATGAACCAGCCCATCCGGGCATCGAGCTGGCCGCGGTACTCAGGCTTGAACAGCGACTTGAGCCAGGTCGATGCGATCCGCCAGATGTCCTTGCGGAAGTAGATGAGCACGGCGAGCTCGGTACCGATCTGGATCACCGCGGTGAACGCTGCGCCCGGGTCACCCCAGCCGAAGAGCTCGGGGAAGATCCGCAGGTGTGCGCTGCTCGAGATCGGCAGGAATTCCGTCAGCCCCTGAAGCGTCCCGAGCACCACGGCCTGGAGGAAGTCCCACACGGGCGACGATCCTAGAGGTCCGCATGGGCGTGCCCTCGCCCCCGTCCCCCGGCGCGGCGGCTAGGTTTTCGCCATGCAGCAGCGCTCGGTCGGCAGCACCGGCCTCAAGGTGTCCAGGCTGGGCCTGGGCACGATGAGCTGGGGCCGCGACACCGACGAGCACGAGGCGCGGGACCAGCTGATCGCGTTCGCCGAGGCCGGTGGCAACTTCGTCGACACCGCGGCCGGCTACACCGACGGTGACTCCGAGTCACTGCTCGGCACCCTGATCGGTGACGTCATGGCCCGCGACGAGATGGTGCTCGCCACCAAGGCGGGCATCTCGCGACGCTCCGGCGAGCGGGTCACCAACACGTCGCGGGGGGTGCTGCTGAGCACCCTCGACGGCTCCCTGAAGCGGCTCGGTGTCGACTACGTCGACCTGTGGCAGGTGCACATCTGGACCGACGAGACACCGTTGGACGAGACACTCGGTGCGCTCGACTTCGCTGTCAGCAGCGGCCGCGCGGCGTACGTCGGCATCAGCAACTACACCGGGTGGCAGACCGCGCAGGCCGCGACCTGGCAGCGCGCCGTCCCCGGCCGCGCGCCGATCGCGTCCACTCAGATGGAGTACAGCCTCCTCAACCGATCCATCGAGGCCGAGGTGCTGCCGGCCAGCGAGGCGCTCGGCCTCGGCGTACTTCCTTGGTCGCCGCTCGGCCGTGGGGTGCTGACCGGCAAGTACCGCACCGGGACGCCCTCCGACTCGCGCGGCGCCTCCCCCGTCTACTCCAACTTCGTCGGCGCCTACCTCGACGACCGCTCCTCCCGGATCGTCGACGCGGTGGTGCGCGCGGCCGAGGGCCTCGGCTGGACACCGATGGAGGTCGCGCTCGTCTGGGTGCGCGACCGTCCCGGAGTCACCTCGCCGATCGTGGGCGCCCGGACCGCCGCTCAACTGCGCGGTGCCCTGGACCTCGAGGACAAGACCCTGCCCGAGGAGTTGGTGCAGGCGCTCGACGACGTCTCGGACGACGGGTGAGCAGCGCGTTGCGCCGGCCCTCGGGCCGCAAGGTCGAGTGGGAGTTCGACAAGGTCACCTTCTCCCGGGAGTTCCCGCGCAACGTCGTGACCACGCTGCTCGTCGAGCGCGCGGAGCACGGCGGGTGGGAGCTCGACAGGGTCCGGATCGGCCCTGACGGCGTACGCCGGATCGTGCTGCGCCGCAAGATCATCCGCGCGGTCCGCACGGCCTGACCTACACCTCGTCGAGGAACCTGTCGAAGACGCGCGACCCGAACTCGAGCGCGTCGACCGGCACCCTCTCGTCGATGCCGTGGAACAGGGCGGTGAAGTCCAGGTCCTCGGGCAGCCGGAGCGGCGTGAACCCGTAGGAGCGCATGCCGAGCTTGATGAAGTGCTTCGCGTCCGTCCCGCCGCTCATGAGGTAGGGCGCCACCAGGGCCTCCGGGTCCTCGGCGAGGATCGAGCGGCCCATCGCGGCGACCAGGTCGCCGTCGTACGGCATCTCCCACGGCGGCTGGTTGGAGACGTACTCGACGTCGATGTTCTCGCCGCACAGCTCGGCCAACGTCGCGAAGAACTCGTCCTCGTAGCCGGGCAGGAAGCGTCCGTCGACGTGCGCCGTGGCCTCGGTCGGGACGACATTCACCTTGTAGCCGGCCTCGAGCATGGTCGGGTTCGTGGTGTTGCGGATGACTGCCCCGAGCATCCGGGTGGCGGTGCCGAACTCGTCGACCAGCGCCTCGGCGTTCTCGGGTGTGGCCTCGGTGCCCGCGAGCTCCGCGACGGCGGCCAGCAGGGTCTGCATCGTGGGCGTCAGCCGGACCGGCCAGTCGTGGGCGCCGATCCTGGCCACGGCCGTGGCCAGCTCGGTGATCGCGTTGTCGCGGTTGATCATCGACCCGTGGCCGGCTCGGCCACGTGCCCGCAGGCGCATCCAGGCCATGCCCTTCTCGGCCGCCTCGATCAGGTACATCCGCCGGCCCCGGACCGTGGTGCTGAACCCGCCGACCTCGCCGACCGCCTCGGTGACGCCGTCGAAGAGGTCCGGGTGGTCCCGCACGAGGACCTCGGCGCCCTTGTGTCCGCCGGCCTCCTCGTCAGCGGTGAAGCAGAGCACGACCGGCCGCTCGGGCGCGTGGCCGGCGCGCTGCCGGGCCCGGACCAGCGACAGCAGCATCGCGTCGAAGTCCTTCATGTCCACGGCGCCGCGGCCCCAGAGGTAGCCGTCCTGGATCTCACCGCTGAACGGGTCCACCGTCCAGTCCTCGGCGGCCGCCGGCACCACGTCCAGGTGTCCGTGCAGCAGCAGACCCGGACGGTTCGCGGCCGAACCGCCCCATCGCGCCACGACCGAGGCGCGGCCGGGCTCGGCCTCGTAGATCTCGGACTCGATCCCGACCTCGTCGAGCAGTCCGGCGACGTACTCCGCCGCCTTCCGCTCCCCCGGCCCCTCGCGGTCGCCGTAGTTGGAGGTGTCCATCCGGATCAGCTCGCGGCACACCTCCACGACCTCCGCCGCGGGGTCGTACGACGGCCCCTGAACTTCGTCGCCCATGGGGCCATAGTTGCACCCGGAGCGGCCTCGCCCCGATGCGGGCAAGAGCCCCCCGCTTTGCTAAGGTTCCTGCGCACTCGTCCGGGTGGCGGAATTGGTAGACGCGCTAGCTTGAGGTGCTAGTGCCCTTTAACGGGCGTAGGGGTTCAAGTCCCCTCCTGGACACCAGCAACCGCGGTCTTTCCGCAGGTCAGCGGCCCCAGGGGCCGAACGGCTCGACGTACTAGTCCGAATCGACTAGGCATTCTCGTCGCCTCGCCCGATCCATCGGGATCCATACCCCGGCAGTATCGATGTCGACCGCACGTGCGGCTCTCCACGCACCTCGACTGATCCTCGGATCATCGCCACTGGGAGAGTTCTCGTGTTCCGCGCATCCCTTGCCGCGCTGCTAGCCGCCACCCCGCTCGCCCTCGTGACCGGGATCCCGTCGCCCGTACCTGCTGCCGATCCGAGCTACCCGACCATCAGCGTCTCGGACCCCACCGTGGTCCTCGGCAAACCGGTGCTCGTCACCGGGAAGGGGCCGGGACTGCGCCGACTGGTGCTCCAGCTCAAGACCATCGAGAACGGCTGGCAGAAGGTGGCCAGCACCCTGACCGGCGCGGGCGGCGGGTACGCGTTCGTCGCTCCCGGCTGGGTGGGCGCTCACCGGCTGCGGGTCGTGGTCCCCGGCACTCTCGTGACCGACGACGAGGTGAGCGAGACGGTCTCCGTCACCGTGCGGGTGCCGTACCGGCCCAAGGGCATGAAGACGGACTGGGCCTGGCTCTCCCACCGAGGCGCCCGCTGGGACCCGTGCCAGCCGATCACCTACCGGATCAACCCCGCGGGGAGCTATCGCGCCGCCACATCCGACATCCGGCGGACCTTCGCCAACGTCGGCCGGGTCACCGGCTTCCGGTTCAAGTACCTGGGCCGTACCAACGTCCGGGTCCAGCGGTCTCGCTACGGCTACTACCCCGGCGGGACCGACGTGGTCGTCGACTGGCAGTCCCCGCGCCAGGAGCCCGACCTCTCGGGCGGGATCACGGGCATCGGCGGTCACTGGGTGCAAGGAAAGCGACGCTTCAACGGCTACATGCTGCTCGACCAGTCCGGGCGCTACTCACGCGTGGTCTGGCGCCAGGTGGTCGCGCACGAGCTCGGCCACATCCTCGGCCTCGGCCACGCCGACTCCCGTCTGCAGCTGATGTTCGGCACGTCCACGGCGAGCAACCGCCTGTGGGGCAACGGGGACCTGACGGCGCTGCGCCGTGTCGGCGCCTCGCAGGGCTGCCTGGGCAACCAGTCCGGGCGCCTGGCCGCGAGATCGCTGCCGATGCGCGTCGACGCGTGGTGAGGCGGCCGGGCCCCTAGGCTGTCCGCGATGAGCGAGGCAGCGTTCCGGGTCGGGTTCGTGGAGGGCGCGATGCCGGACAAGTGGGTGCGGATCTGGCGTCAGCGACGCCGCGACCCGATCGAGCTGGTGCCTCTCGAGCAGGTCGAGCAAGAGGTCGGAATCCGCTCCGGCGATCTCGACATGGCTCTGGTCCGGCTGCCGATCGACCGTGACGGGCTGCACTGCATCCCGCTGTACGAGGAGGTCGCGGTGGCCGTGGCCGGCAGCGACCACTACCTCGCCGCGGCCGACGAGGTGACGCACGCCGACATCGCCGAGGACGAGGTCGACTGGTCGGCGATCACCGCCAAGGACGCGGTTGCTGTCGCGGCCAACGGGGACAGCGTCGCTGTGATGCCGATGTCCCTGGCCCGGCTCCATCACCGCAAGGACGCGATCTACCGCCCGGTCACCGACCTGCCGCCGACGACCGTCGGGCTGGCCTGGTTGATCGACAACGAGGACCCGCGGGTGCAGGCGTTCATCGGCATCGTGCGCGGCCGGACCGAGCGGTCCTCGCGCACCTGAGTCACCAGGACGTGGACAGCGGCCGGCCCTCGTGGAACCCGGCGGCCGACTGGACGCCGATCACCGCACGCTCGTGGAACTCCTCGAGGGTCGAGGCCCCGGCGTACGTGCAGGCCGAGCGGACGCCGGAGCAGATCTCGTCGATGAGGTCCTCGACGCCGGGTCGCGCCGGGTCGAGGTACATCCGCGACGACGAGATGCCCTCCTCGTAAAGGCCCTTCTTGGCCCGGTCGTACGCCGACTCGGTCGCGGTCCGGTTGGCGACCGCGCGGGCCGAAGCCATCCCGAACGAGACCTTGAACGCCCGGCCGTCCGGGTCCTGCATCAGGTCGCCGGGCGACTCGTAGGTGCCTGCGAACCAGGAGCCGATCATCACCGAGGACGCCCCGGCGGCCAGCGCGAGCGCGACGTCGCGAGGGTGTCGCACTCCCCCGTCGGCCCAGACGTGCCCGCCGAGCTCGCGAGCTGCCTCGGCACACTCCAGGACCGCGGAGAACTGCGGCCGGCCGACGCCGGTCATCATCCGCGTCGTGCACATGGCGCCGGGACCGACACCCACCTTGACGATGTCGGCGCCCGCCTCGATCAGCTCGCGGGTGCCCTCGGCGGAGACCACGTTGCCGGCCACCAACGGCACCGACGGCTCCACCTTCCGGACCGCGGCCAGCGCCTCGACCATCCGCTCCTGGTGGCCGTGTGCCGTGTCGACGACGAGGCAGTCCACCCCGGCGTCGAGCAGCTCCATCGCCTTGCCGCCCACGTCGCCGTTGACCCCGACGGCAGCCGCGATCCGCAGGCCTCCCGACGCGTCCACGGCGGGCTCGTAGAGCGTCGCGCGCAGCGCCCCGGTCCGGCTGAGTACGCCGATCAGCCGGCCATCTGCGTCGACCGCAACCGCCAGCGGGGCACGAGCCCCGTCGAGGGCGTCGAACGCCGCACGCGGCTCGGTGTCGGCCGAGATCGGAGCGGTCACCGGCCCCATCACCTGCCCGACCTGGGCGAACCGGTCCACCTCCGAGCACTCCGCCTCGGTGACGACCCCCACCGGGCGGCCGTCGTCGACGACCACCGCAGCGCGATGCGCCCGCTTCGGCATCAGCGAGAGCGCTTCGGCGACCGTCTGGTGCGGGGCGAGCTCGATCGGGGTGTCGAACACGAGGTGCCGGGACTTCACGTACCGCACCACGTCGGCGACGACGGACGCGGGAATGTCCTGCGGGATCACCACGATGCCGCCGCGCCGGGCCACCGTCTCGGCCATCCGCTTGCCGGCGATCGCGGTCATGTTCGCGACCACGATCGGCAGCGTTGCTCCGGTGCCGTCGGACGTGGCCAGGTCGACGTCGTACCGGCTGGCGACGGAGGAGCGCCTCGGGACCATGAACACGTCGTCGTAGGTCAGGTCGTGTGGTGGTGTCGCGTGGAGGAACTGCACGCCGACAAGCCTAGGCTGGCGGAGTGCGACGTGCGGTGGGCCGGGCGCCCGGTCGGGTGAACCTGATCGGCGAGCACACCGACTACAACGGCGGACTCGCTCTGCCGTTCGCGCTCGACCGCAGTACGACGGCCACGATCACGGCCCGGGACGACGACGGCGTGCACATCACCAGCCGGCAGATCGACGAGCCGTGGCAGGGCAGCCTCGGCGACCTCGGCACCGCCACCGGCTGGGCGTCGTACGCCGCCGGGCGTGCTGTGGGCGCTGCGCGAGCACGGCTGGGACGTGCCCGGGCTCGACGTCGAGGTCGACAGCACGGTGCCCCTCGGTGCGGGCCTGTCCAGCTCGGCCGCACTCGAGGTGTCCGTCGCGGTGGCGGTCGCGGGCCTGCTCGGTCGCGATCTCACGCCCGCGCTGCGTCGAGAGCTGGTCGACGCCTGCGTGCGCGCCGAGACGGAGGTGGCCGGTGCCCCCACCGGCGGACTCGACCAGATGGCATCGCTGCTCTGCCGAGCGGACCACGCGCTGCTCATCGACTTCTCCGACGGCTCCACGCGCGACGTCCCGCTGCCGCTCGCCGACGCCGGTCTGCGGCTGCTCGTGATCGACACCCGCGTGCACCACAGCCACGCAGACGGCGGGTACGCCGACCGCCGCGCCGAGAGCGAGCGCGGCGACCCGCGCCGGCTGCGCCACGTCACGAGCGAGAACGCCCGGGTCCGTGACGCGGTCACCGCACTTGAGCAGGGCGAGTGGGACGCGTTGGGTCGGTTGATGACGGCCTCGCACGCCTCGCTACGAGACGACTACGAGGTGTCTGCGGCCGAGCTCGACACCGCGGTGGACGCCGCAATCGCGGGCGGCGCGCTGGGCTCCCGGATGACCGGCGGCGGGTTCGGCGGCTCAGCGATCGCGCTGGTGCGCCGCGAGGCGGTCGACACGGTCAGTACCGCCGTGGCGGAGGCCTTCAGCGACGCAGGCCACCGAGCCCCCGACTTCCTCGTCGCAGTGCCTTCCGGACCGGCCGAGACTCTCTAGCCGCCCCGAAGTGAGTACCCCGACTCAGCGTGATCCGGGTACTCGGGACGGTCCCACGCCGTCGGATCTCGAACAGGCTTACCGACATGGACACTGCCAACAAGCCCACGAACACCAACGCCTTCTACCTGCAGGCCGGACTCTCGTTCGGGATCGCCCTGCTGACCATGATCTTCGCGGTCATCTACCTGCCGGTGGAGCCGTGGATCCGGGCCTTCCTCGGCCTCGGCACGCTGTACCTGACCACCTCGGCGTTCACGCTCGCGAAGTGCGTCCGCGACGCCCAGGAGACCCAGTCTGTGGTCAGCCGCCTCGACCAGGCCCGCGTCGACAAGCTGCTCGCCGAGCACGACCCGTTCCGCGCCATCTCCTGACCCGTCCCCACAACGCTGACCCGTCGCGAACTTCGTGACGGGTCAGCGTTTTCATGACGGCTCAGCAGGGCACCGAGGGGCATGGACCTCACCACACCCATCAAGCACCCCGTCGGCACCGGACTGAGGGCAGTGAGCTGGTCGATCGGGCTGATCCGGACAAGGGCTGAGCCGTTTGCACGGCGTGCTTGAATCGGCGCTACGACCAACCCGCTACGCGAGGGAGTTCCGAATGTCCGGATCCGTTGTCGACGCATTCATGAAGAACGTGACGGGGGCGGTCAAAGTCGGACGGGACATGGGCGGCAAGGCCGTGTCGACAGCGGGGCCGGCGCTGGTCGGCACCGTCGAGGCGGTGCGCAGCCGGCTCACGGGTCCGCACCCCAAGCCGGCGACGTCGCCCACGCCCGAGGACGAGCTGCCGAAGCCTGTAGGCCCCCCGTCGGATGCGCCCAACCCGGCGACCGTCGCCAAGAACATCGCCAAGCACGACCCGGCGACCGAGCCAGTGGTCCCGAAGCGGAAGCCGGCCAAGCGCTCGGCACCGGGAGCCAAGCTCCCAGCGCCGAAACGCGCCTGACTACTTGAGCTCGGAGCTCGACAGCCCGAGGACCCGGCGCGCCACGATCAGCTGCTGGATCTGCTGGGTGCCCTCGAAGATGTCGAGGATCTTCGAGTCGCGCGCCCACTTCTCCAGGAGCTCGGTCTCGCTGTAGCCGACGTACCCGCACAGCTCGACGCAGCCCAGGGTGATGTCGGAGCCCACCCGGCCGGCCTTGGCCTTCGCCATGGACGCCTCGAGCGAGTTGGGCTGGCGGTTGTCGGCCATCCAGGCCGCCTGCAGCGTGAGCAGGTACGCCGCCTCCCAGTCCGCCTCCATCTGCATGAACCGGGCAGCCGCCGCCGACTGCGCGTGGGCGGGGCGGTCGTAGTCGACCTCGACGCCCGCCTGCTGCAGCAGGTCGCGGGTCAGGTCGAGCGAGGCCCGGGCACAGCCCACGGCCATCGCGGCGACCAGCGGCCGGGTGTTGTCGAACGTCGCCATCGCGCCGGCGAAACCGCCGTTGGTGTCGACCTCGGGCGAGCCGAGCAGGTTCTCGGCGGGCACTCGGCAGTTCTCGAACCGGATGGTCGCGGTGTCGGAGGCGCGGATGCCGAGCTTGTGCTCCAGCCGCTCCACCTCCATGCCCGGCGTGCCCTTGGCAACCACGAACGACTTGATCGCGGCCCGGCCCAGCTCCTTGTCGAGGGTGGCCCAGACGACGATGTGGTCGGCGCGGTCACCGGAGGTGACGAAGATCTTCTCGCCGTTGAGGACGTAGTGGTCACCGTCCTTGGCGGCCGTGGTGCGGATCTGGGCGGAGTCCGAGCCGAACTCCGGCTCGGTGATCGCCATTCCGGCCCACACGCCCTCGAACCGCTTCAGCTGCTCGTCGTCGGCGACCGAGGCGATGGCGGAGTTGCCGAGCCCCTGGCGCGGCATCGAGAGCAGCAGGCCGACGTCGCCCCAGCACATCTCGGCGATCGACATCACCGAGGCCAGGTTGGCGCCGTTCTTCACGGTCTTGTCGCCGTCCTCCTCGTCCCGGCGAACACCGGCGGCTCCGGCACCCTCGCTGGCGCCGGACTCCGACAGCCCGTCGATCATCGCCGCGAGCATGTCGAGCTCCTTGGGGTACTCGTGCTCGGCGAGGTCGTACTTCCGGGAGATCGGGCGGAGCATGTTCATCGCGACCTGGTTGGCCTGGCTGACCAGTGCCCTGAACTTCTTGGGGTCTTCGAGGTTGATCATCAGACCAGCACGCTTCCTTCCATGACGCCGATAGCTCGCAGGTCGCGGTACCAGCGCTCCACCGGGTGCTCCTTGACGAACCCGTGGCCACCGAGCAGCTGGACGCCGTCCAGGCCGATCTGCATGCCCTTCTCGGCGCACAGCTTGCGGGCGAGGGCCACCTCGCGGGTGAAGTCCTTGCCGGCGGCGGCGCGGCCGGCGGCCTTGTAGGTGAGCAGCCGCATCGACTGCAGCTCGATGGCCATGTTGGCGACCATGAACGCGACCGACTGACGGTGCGCGATCGGCTCGCCGAACGCGTGCCGCTCCTTGACGTACGGCGTCACGTAGTCGAGCACTGCCTGACCGGTGCCGACGGCGAGCGCGCACCACGCGAGGCGGGACAGCCGCACGCACTCGGCGTACGTCGTGCCGTCGGTCTCGCCGAGCACTGCCTCGGCTGGGACCTTGGCGTCCTTCAGCAGCAGCCGGGTCAGCGAAGCCGCGCGGACGCCCATCGCCGGGTCGCCCTCGATCGTGAGCCCCTCGGTCGAGGACTCCACCAGGAACAGGGTCGGCTTGCCGTCGAGCATCGCGCCCACGACGAACAGCTCGGCGCTGGCGCCGCGCGCGACCAGGGTCTTGGTGCCGTTGAGGGTGTAGCCGTCGCCGCTCTTGGTGGCGGTCGTCGTCGGCTGGAAGACGTCGAAGAGCACGGCGGGCTCCATCAGCGCCAGCGCGGCGGCGGGGACGTCGTCGCCGGTGAACGCCGGCAGGTAGGTCTGCTGCTGCTCGTCGGTGCCCCAGAGCCCGAGCGCGGTGGCGACCGCGCCGGGAGCCAGGCTCGCCACGGCGAGTCCCATGTCCCCCTTCGCCAGCGCCTCGGCGACCAGGGTGCCGGCCATCGCCGAGCGCTCCTCGGAGATGCCGCCGAGCGACTCCGGCACGCCCAGGATCGGCAGGCCGATCTCGAGGCTGGCCTTGAGCAGGTCGTCGGGCGCCTCGCACTTCTCGTCGGCCTCGGCGGCGGCCGGGCGGACCACCTCCGCGGCGAACTCGGTGACCACGTCGACGAGCATCTGCTCGTCCTCGGTCGGGGTCAGGTCGAACACGCCCTTCGGCTGGGCGGCCGGCACCCGGACGCCCTTCTGTCCCTTCTTGCCGGACCGGGAGAACGTCCGGCTGGCGTTGGTGGCGGTCTTGAACCCGCTGCGAGTGACGGTGAAGACCACTTGCTCGGCTTGCTTGCGCAGCCGCACCTTGTCGATCAGGTCGCTCTGCGCGAGCCGGTTGAGCCCGGCCACGAGGTAGCCGATCGGGTCGCGCGAGGCGGATCCGGGCACGCCGTGCCGACCGCCCGGCTTGAGGTTGTTCATCAGGGACATGCCGATAATGTAACTCCCAGTTACACATACCGCTACAGCATCGCGAGTGGGTCCGGTCACAGCGCTGGTGCGGCGCCAGAATAGGCTCCGCGCCATGTCCGAGGAGGTACTCGCTCCGCACGGCCGGCTCCCCGACGGTGGCACGGTGCGGCCCATGACCCGATGGGGTACGCCGGTGATGCACCGGCCCCAGGAACCCGTGGCGATGTACGACGAGGCGCTGCGCGAGCTCGCCGCCGACATGGTCGCGACGATGTACGCCGCAGACGGGGTCGGCCTGGCCGCGTGTCAGATCGGCCGGGACGTGGCGATGTTCGTGTTCGACTGCCCCGACTCCGAGGGCCAGCGCGTCGTCGGCGTGGTCTGCAACCCCGTGCTGACGCTGCCCGAGGGCAAGGACCGCGAGCTCGACGAGTCCGATGAGGGCTGCCTGTCCCTGCCCGGAGCCTTCGTCGAGTGCGCGCGGCCCGGCTACGCCACGGTCACCGGGAACGGCCTGGACGGCGAGCCGGTCAGGTTCGCCGGGGACGGGCTGCTGGCCCGCTGCCTGCAGCACGAGACCGACCACACGACCGGGACGGTGTTCGGGGACCGGCTGCCGACCAAGCAGCGCAAGAAGCTGCTGAAGGCGCACGACAAGGTGGCCGCGGACTTCCCTTCCGACTGGCCGGTCGAATCGTGAGTAATGGCCCCTTGAATCCGGGGTTGTGGCCTTTCGAATCGGGGGCCACAGGTCACGACTCGAAGGGCCGCGACCCCCGATTCAACGGCGGGCGGTGACGTAGCAGGCGACCGCGGTCGCCGCCGCCACGTTGAGCGAGTCGATCCCGGCCCGCATCGGGATCATGGCGCGACGGTCCGCGCTCGTCTCCCAGCGCTCGGACAGTCCGTGGCCCTCCCCGCCCAGGACCAGCGCGACCTTGTCGAGCCCGGCCACGGCCTCCTCGATCGGCACCGCATCCTCGGCCAGGGTCAGCGCGACCGTGGTGAACCCGTGGGCCGAGAGGGCGGGCAGGGCCCCGTGCCAGTCGGGCACGCGCGTCCACGGGGTCGTGAACACGGCGCCCATGCCGACCTTGACCGCCCGGCGGTAGAAGGGGTCGGCGCACCGCGGCGAGAGCAGGACCGCGTCGAATCCGAGGGCCGCACCGCTGCGGAAGATCGCGCCGACGTTGGTGTGGTCGACGATGTCCTCGAGCACGAGCACCGCTCGCGCCCCCTCGAGAACGGTGCCGACCTCGGGCAGGGGCCGGCGGTGCAGCGACGCCAGGGCTCCGCGGTGGACGTGGAAGCCGGTCACCTCCTCGGCCAGCGCCTCCTCGAGCACGTAGCAGGGCGCGTCGGAGCGGTCCAGCACGTCCGCGAGCCCTTCTAGCCAGCGCGGCGCCATCAGGAACGAGCGCGGCTCGAAGCCGGCCTCGACCGCGCGGCGTACGACCTTCTCGCCCTCGGCCAGGAACAACCCGTGCTCGGCCTCGAGGTGCTTGCGGAGCGTGACGTCGCGCAGGTCGCGATAGTCGGCGAGCCTCGGGTCGTCGGCCCGGTCGATCTCGACGCGCTCGGCCATCAGCCGAAGCGCTCGGGGTGCGCCACCGCGACGACCTGGCCGATCACGATGATCGCGGGCGGTTGTACGTCGGCAGCGGTGAGCTCCTCCGACAGCGTGCCGAGGGTCGCCAGCACGGTGCGCTCGGTCGGCATCGTGCCGTCGCAGACCACCGCGACCGGCGTGTCGGCGGGGCGGCCCCCGGCCATCAGTGCCTCGGCGATCGCGGGCGCGTTCTGCACGGCCATCATCAGGATCACCGTGCCGCTCAGCCGACCGACGGCGTCCCAGTCCGTGAGGGACTCCGGGTCGCCCGGAGGCAGGTGTCCGGAGATGACGGTGAACTCATGGGCGACGCCGCGATGGGTGATCGGGATGCCGGCCACCGCGGGCACGGCGACCGGGCTCGTCAGACCGGGGATCACCGTCACCGGCACCCCGGCCTCGCGGCAGGCGATGACCTCCTCGAAGCCGCGCCCGAAGACGAAGTTGTCGCCGCCCTTGAACCGGGCCACCCGCTTGCCCGCGAGCGCGCGGTCCACGATCAGCCGGTTGATCTCGGCCTGCTGGGCAGAGCGGCCCCGAGGCAGCTTGGCGACGTCGATGAGCTCGACGTCGGGCGGCAGTTCGCCGAGGAGCTCGCGCGGAGCCAGCCGGTCGGCGACCACGACGTCGGCCTCCATCAGCGCCTTGCGACCGGCGATCGAGATCAGGTCGGGGTCACCCGGCCCGCCACCGACCAGGGTCACCCCGGGAACGTGTCCGCGCTGGTGACGGGCAGTGATGGTGCCCTCCCGCAGCCCGGCCAGGATCTCGTCCCGCACCGCGGCCGACCGGCGGGGATCCCGGTTGCCGAGGACCGCGACGGTCACACCGGCTGCCGAGCCGACCGCGGGAGTCCATGCGGTCGCCTTCGTGGCGTCGTCGGCCCGGACGCAGAAGATCCGGCGCTCCTCGGCGGCGGTGGAGACCCTGGCGTTGACGTCGACGTCGTCGGTGGCGGCCACGACGTACCACGCGCCGTCGAGGTCCTCGGTCTCGAAGCCGCGGCGCAGCCAGGTCAGCTCGCCCGCTCCGACCATCCCCTCGATGGACGGCGTGACCCGCGGCGAGACGACGTACACGTCGGCGCCGGCGGCGATCAGCTGGGGCACCCGGCGCTGGGCGACGTGTCCCCCACCGACCACGACCACCCGGCGTCCTTCGAGGCGCAGCCCGGAGGGGTACGTCGGCAGCTCGTCCACGTCCGCCATCATCGCGGATGCCGGTGCGGTGACCCGTGACGGCTCCCGGGTCGCGGACTACCGTGGCCGCCATGAGTCTCGATCGACCCGTCAGCCCGAACCCCTACGAGCTGCTCCCGCAGGTGCCGTCGTTCGGCGTGACCAGCGCCGACGTCGCCGACGGAGAGCCCCTCAAGGACGACCAGGTGGCGGCCGAAGGCAACACCTCGCCCCAGCTCTCGTGGGACGCGGTGCCGGAGGCCCAGAGCTACACGGTCACCTGCTTCGACCCCGACGCCCCGACCCCGAGCGGGTTCTGGCACTGGGTGCTCGTCGACCTCCCGGCCGATGTCACCTCGCTCGACACCGGCGCCGGAGCCGAGGACGCCGACCTCCCGGGCGCTGCTTTCATGTGCCGCAACGACGGCGGGAGCAAGGCGTTCATGGGCGCCGCGCCGCCGGAGGGCGACCAGGTGCACCGCTACTTCTTCGTGGTGCACGCCGTGAAGGAGCCGTCGCTCGGCGTCGACTCCGACGCCTCCCCGGCCGTCGTCTCGTTCAACCTGGCGTTCAAGACCGCGGCTCGCGCGATCCTGCACGGGACCTACCAGCACTAGAGTCCCGCTTGTGAGGGTGACGACCGGCGGAGTGACGGTCGGCGTCGGCGCGCTCATCGTGGGAACCCTCGGCATCGCGGCGGTGATGACCGTCCGCGACGAGAACGACACCGAGGATCTCGTCGAGTGCCAGCCGCAGACCGCCGCGATCGCGAACGCGGCCTCCAAGGCGTTCCTCGAGGAACACTTCCCGTCGGGGCAGGGCGACACCTCCCTCACCGGATCAGTGGGACTCGTCCTGTCATCGGAGAGCGCACGCAACGAGTTCGGCGAGGCGACGTCGATCCCCGACTGGAGCGACCGCGGATACGTGGTGGTGGTGGTCGACGCCGACCCACGGAGCGGACAGGACCTCCCAACCTGCTTCGACGAGACGCCGATCCTCTACGTCGAGGACGCGCCGAATCCGGCCGAGTGACTCAGCCCTCGGCCCGCCGCAGCAGCTCCTCGAACGGCGTGGGGTCGGCGAGCTCGTCGTCGACGGTGCGCCGGCGGCGAGCCGTGGGGTCGACCTTGCCCACCAGCGCGGCGAGCTCGCCCGCGGCCCGCTCGACCCGTCGGTCCAGGCCGGCGTCGCCGAAGTCGTCGGTCGCGGCGAAAACGCCGGCCGGTACGACGACGGCGTGCAGATAGGTGAACAGCGGCCGAAGCGCGTGCTCGAGTACCAGCGAGTGCCGCGCGGTGCCGGCCGTGGCGCCGACCAGCACCGGCGTCCCGTCGAGGACGCCTTCCTCCAGCACGTCGAAGAACGTCTTGAACAGTCCCGAGTACGACGCGGAGAACACCGGCGTGACGGCGATCAGGCCGTCGGCCGCACGCACCTTCGTGAGCGCGTCGGCCAGCTCGGGTGCGGCGAACCCGGTGAGCAGGTGATCGGTCAGCTGGTGCGCGAGCTCGCGAAGCTCGATCACCTCGACCTCCACCTCCCCCAGCGCCTCCACCGTCGCGGCCGTGAGCCGGTCCGCGAGCAGGCGGGTGGAAGAGGGCACGGAGAGCCCCGCGGAGACGACGACCAGGCTGGTCATGCGTCCACCGTCGCCTTCTCCTTCACCTCGAGCAGCGACGCGTGCGTCGGGGCGTCCGGCACGTGGGCCGGCCGGCCCTCGGCGAACCCGGAGCGCAGGTCGGGAAGGATCTCACCGAGCAGGTCGAGCTGCTCGAGCACGGTCTTCAGCGGCAGTCCGGCGTGGTCGACGAGGAACAGCTGGCGCTGGTAGTCCCCGGCGTACTCCCGGAATCCCAGGGTCCGCTCGAGCACCTGCTGCGGCGAGCCCACCGTCAGCGGGGTGGCCTCGGTGAAGTCCTCGAGCGACGGACCGTGTCCGTAGACGGGCGCGTTGTCGAAGTACGGCCGGAACTCGTTGACGGCGGCCTGGCTGTCACGGCGCATGAAGAACTGCCCACCCAGCCCGACGATCGCCTGGTCGGCCGTTCCGTGCCCGTAGTGCTCGAACCGGCGCCGGTAGAGGTCGACCATCTGCTGGGTGTGCGAGATCGGCCAGAAGATGTGGTTGTGGAAGAACCCGTCGCCGTAGTACGCCGCTTGCTCGGCGATCTCGGGGCTGCGGATGGAGCCGTGCCAGACGAACGGGGCGACCCCGTCCAAGGGCCGCGGCGTGGAGGTGAAGCCCTGCAACGGGGTCCGGAAGCGGCCCTCCCAGTCGACGACGTCCTCGGTCCACAGCCGGTGCAGCAGCGCGTAGTTCTCGATGGCCAGGTTGATGCCCTCGCGGATGTCCTTGCCGAACCACGGGTAGACCGGTCCGGTGTTGCCGCGGCCCATCATCAGGTCCACCCGCCCGTCGGTCAGGTGCTGCAGCTTCGCGTAGTTCTCCGCGATGAGCACCGGGTCAGTGGTCGTGATCAGCGTGGTCGCGGTCGACAGGATGATCCGCTCTGTCTGGGCGCCGATGTAGGCCAGCGTCGTGGTCGGCGCGGACGCGATGAACGGAGGGTTGTGGTGCTCGCCGGTGGCGAACACGTCCAGGCCGATGTCCTCGGCCTTCTTGGCGATCTCGATGGTCGCCTTGATCCGCTCGTGCTCCGTCGGCGCCCGACCCGTGGTGGGGTCCGGCGTGACGTCTCCGACGGTGAAGATCCCGAACTGCATGTCGCCCTCCGGCGATAGTTGAATTGCGGACTACTCAGTCAACCAGGGACCCGTCGGAACTATTCCGGCTCAGGATCAGGACCGCGCGATCGTCCGCGCCGTTGCTCACGCGGCGGATGATCCGCTGGGCCGCTCCCGCGAAGCCCCCCTGTACGGCGGTCCGCGCCGTTTCGCGGAGCCAGGCGATCCCCTCCCCGATGTCCGTGGTCCGCGACTCGACCACCCCGTCGGTGTAGAAGAGCAGGGCGTCGCCCGGCAGGAGTAGACCCTCACTGTTGACCAGCTCGGGATCGGGCATGATCCCCAGTGCCGTGCCGCGCGCGTTGTCGACGGCCCACTCGTCCGCGTCAGTGGCCCACCGCAGCGCCGGCGGGTGACCCGCGCTGGTGATCGTGTACTCGCCGGTGACGAGGTCCACCCGGAGGTGCACGGCGGTCGAGAACGACTCGTCGGACCGTTGCCTGAGCAGGAACCGGTTGGCCGCCAGCATCAGCTTGCGGGGTGGCAGCGAGCCGAGCATCCCGCCCAGCGCGCCCGCGAACTGCAGTGCCTGGGGGCCGACGGCCACGCCCTTGCCGCAGACGTCGACCAGCACAATCTCCAATCGCCGGCCCTCCATCACGTCCGCGACGAAGAAGTCACCGGCGTACCCCGCCCCCGCCGAGGACCGCATCGCCGACTGCGCCGCCCAGCCTTCGGGCAGCGCCGGGATCACGCTCTGGCGCTGGAGCCGATCGCGCAGCTCGGCCAGCATTGCCTCGCTGAGCGGCATCGGGAGCCCGCTGCGCTGTCGGCTGGACTGGTAGAGGATCAGGGCGATCACGATCATCAGGCTGAACACCGCCCCCGACCGCGCGCCCACGATCATCCCGTCGTGCCGGAGTGACACCACCGCGGCAGCAAAAACCACCCCGGAGAGAACAGTGAGCGGGACGAACCGGAGAAGCAGCATGCCCACGAGCAACCAGACGAAGTACGTCGCGATCGGCATCCACTCGTAGGCGTTCCAGGAGACGACGAAGGCGATGGCGACGCAGCTCAGGAGGATGAGCAGGACCGTGACCTGGCCCTCCTGGGAGCCCGACTGCCAGCTGCGTACCCGGTCGCCGACGTACGCGCCGGAGCGCGCCAGCAGGCCTCTCCTCGGTCCGGACACGGCTGAAGGGTACGCGTCGGCTCCCGGTCAGGTCGTCACTTCAGGGGCGCTGCCAGGCTGACCGTTATCTCGTGCCGCTCCCCCGCGACGTCGACCTCGAAGCCACCCTCGGCCAGGTCGGCCGCCGTGACGGGACCATCGCTCCGCAGCAGCGCCAGCCCCACGGATGCGCCGACCGTCTCACCCCACGCCGCGCTGGTCACCTGCCCCGCGGGCGAGCCGTTCCGCAGGACCAGCTCGCCGCCCCACAGCATCGGTGCCGGGTCGGTCACCACGAACGACACGATCCGTCGCCGCGGCCCACCGTTGCCGAGCAGCGCCCGGTGCGCCTCGAGCGCGCCCCGGCCCAGGAAGTCCTTGTCCCCCTTCAGGGCCGTGGCGAAGACCAGTCCCGCCTCCACCGGGGTCAGGTCCGGCGTCAGCTCGCGGCCGAAGGCGCGGTAGCCCTTCTCCAGTCGCAGTGAGTCGATCGCGTAGTAGCCGGCGTTCTCCGCGCCGCCGCCGGTCAGAGCGGCGTGCACCGCCGCTGCGCCCGCGACCGGGACCATCAGCTCCCAGCCGAGCTCCCCGACGTACGTCATCCGGGTCGCCCGCAGCCGCACCCCGGCGATGGCGACCTCCCGGCTCGTCGCGAACGGGAAGTCCTCCTCGCCCAGGTCCTCGCCGCCGAGTTGGCTCAGCAGGCCGCGAGAGTCCGGCCCCATCACGCCCAGCACCGCGTGCTCCTCGGTGATGTCCCGCAGCGTCACCCTCGCGCGGGCCGGAGTCTGGCGCCGCAGCCAGTCCAGGTCGCGGATCGTGGTGGCCGAGCTCGACACCAGGAGGAACTCGTCCTCCGACATCCGGGTCACGGTCAGGTCCGCCTCGTACGTCGCGCGGGCGTTGAGGAACGGCGTGTAGACGCACGATCCCGGGGGTACGTCGACGTCCGCGGCACAGACCCACTGCAGGGCCTGCAGGGCACCTGGCCCGCTGACGACGTACTTGCTGAACGACGTCTGGTCGAACACAGCCACACCGGCGCGGGTGGCCCGCTGCTCGGCGGCGCTGGCATCCAGCCAGGCCGGCTTGCCCCAGGCGTAGTCGAGACCGCCGGAGTAGAAGACGTTCGGACGCTCCCACCCCATCTTGGTGCCGAAAACGGCGTCGGCCGCGGCCAGGGTCTCGTGCAACGGAGAGACCCGCTGCGGGCGACCTGACTCGACCTCGCGGTTCGGCCAGGGGATGGCGTAGTGCAGGCCCAGCACCTCGGCGACCCGCGACCTCAGCCACGCGTTGTCGCCGTGGAACGGCGCGAACCGGCGTACGTCGACGCTCACCAGGTCCATCGTGGGCTCGCCGGCGACGATCCACTCCGCGAGCGCGAGACCGGCGCCGCCGGCCGAGGCGATCCCCACGGAGTTGAAGCCCGCGCCGACGAAGTAGCCGCCGAGCTCGGGTGCCGCACCGAGCAGGAACTGGTTGTCGGGCGTGAACGACTCCGGGCCGTTGTAGAACTTGCGGATGCCGGTCTCGGCCAGCGCCGGCACCCGGACCAGCGCCTCGTCCATCAGGATCGAGAAGTGCTCCCAGTCCTCCTCGAGGAGCTGGAACTCGAACGGGTGCGGCAGGTCGTCAGGCGCGCGCCAGGGCTTGGCATCCGGCTCGAACCCGCCCACGACGAGGCCGCCGACCTCTTCCTTGAAGTAGGTCCAGCCGTCCGGGTCGCGCATGATCGGCAGGTCGGGGTGGGTGCCCTCCACCGCCTCGGTGACGACGTAGAAGTGCTCGGCCGAGTGCAGCGGGATCGTCACGCCGACCTGGTCCCCGAGCGCCTTCGCCCACTGGCCCGCGCAGTTCACCACGATCTCGGTCTCGATCCGGAGCTGCTCGCCACCCCGGTCGACGCGGACGCCGGTGACGCGGCGACCGTGTGGTGACTCGTCGACGTCGACGCCCAGGACGCGGGTCTTCTCGGCGATCGTGACGCCGCGCATCCGGGCGCCCCTGGCGAGCGCCTGGGTAACGTCGGTCGGGTTGACCTTGCCGTCGCCGGGCAGCCAGAGCGCCCCGAGCAGGTCGTCGACCTGCATCGCCGGCCACAGCTCCTGCGCGCGGGCCGGGCCGACCAGCTCGCACTCCATGTCGTAGGCGATCGCGTTGGATGCCGTGCGTCTTAGCTGGACCATCCGGTCCTCGGTGCGGGCCACGACGACGCCGCCCACGTTGCGGTAGCCGGTGGCCAGCCCGGTCTCCGCCTCGAGCGCGGCGTAGAGCTCGGCGGAGTACTGCACGAGCTTGGTGCCGTTCTCCGTCGCCCGCAGCGGTCCCACGAGCCCGGCGGCGTGCCAGGTGGTGCCACCCGAGAGGTGGCCCTGCTCCACCAGCAGCACGTCGGTCCAGCCGAGCTTGGCGAGGTGGTAGGCGACCGAGCAGCCGATGATGCCGCCTCCGACGACGACGACCCGAGCGCGCGTGGGGAGTTCGGTCACGAAGCGACGTCCTCCAGGAGCTTGGCGAAGTCAGGGCCGCGGAACGTTGCCGCGGCCTTCTCGTAGCGCTCCATGCCCCACGAGTGGAAGTCGAAGTCCATCGGGCTGGACGCCGCCTGGATGAAGCCCCACAGCGACCAGCCGTAGGCACTGCACAGTGCGCCCAGCCGGACCCGCGCCAGGTCCGCGGGCGTCGGGTCGCCGACGTACGCCTCGGTCCACGCCTCAACCTGCTCGTGGGTGAAGTCGCACTCCGTCGCCGTGTTGCCGAGCTCGAACGCGGCTTCGTTGTTGCCGGAGTACTCGTAGTCGATCAGCCACACCCGCTCGCCGTCGTCGATGAAGTTCGCGGCCAGCAGGTCGTTGTTGCACGGCACCGTCGGCCGTGGATTCACCGCCAGGGCGAGACGTAGCGACTCCCAGTCGTCGGCGTGGTCGTCGTACGTCGGCGGCAGCGGGAACCCTCGCTCCGCCACGGTCTCCCGGTATGTCGCCTGGCGCTGGAACATGTCGAAGTCACCGGTGAACCTCGGACCCGCATGCAGGCGACGGCACGCGTCCGCCGCCCGAGCCAGCACACCGGGATCGGCGAAGTCGGAGTTGTCGAGGCTGCGGCCCTCCAGGAAGCCGATCGCGAGCATCCTCAGATCGGGCCGGTACTCGACCACTGGAGCGCCCACGCCCGCCTCGGCGGCAGCCATGGTGTTGACGTGCTCGTTGTCGCGGTCGATCCCGAGCAGGCCGGCGTCGTTCTCCGAACAGCGGACCACGATGTCGAGCGCCGGGCCCTCGTCGGTCGTGGTGACCCGGACGTTGTGGTTGGTCAGTCCGCCCGGCAGGTCCGCGACGCGCCAGGACCGCCCCGCCAGTACGGCGAGGCGGTCCAGGTCGGCGACCGGATCCCCCACTCAGTCGTCGAAGGCTTCGACCACGTCCGGGTCGATGGTGTGTTGAGGTCCGGTGAACCACTTCTTGGCCGAGACGCTCCACCACACGAACAGGATCAGCAGAGCACCGATCGTCAGGATGGGCGCATAGTTCACGAACTTCCAGGAGAAGTCGTCGTTCAAGGGGTTTCCCTGCGGGACGAACGGCAGGACGAAGTAGACGCTGATGATGACGATCTCGGCAACCGCGATCAGGTTCATCCACTTGTACTTCGAGCCGTTCGTCCAGCTGCCCGGCACGAAGTCGTCACCCATCCGCCAGCGGAGCCAGATCGGGATCAAGAAGGCCAGGTAGAGGCCGATGACCGCCACTGAGACCACCGCGTAGAACGCCGTAGGCACGATCAGTGGATCTGCCTCGGTGCCGATGTTCACCTCGACCAGGGCCGGGATCGTGATCAGCGCGGCGACCACGGCCACGAGCAGTACCGCGTTGGCGGGCACCTTGTTCGCGCCGACCTTCGACCAGATCGAAGATCCCGGGATCGCCTTGTCGCGGCTGAAGGCAAACGTCATCCGGGAGGCACTCGTGAGACAGGCAGTCGTGCAGAAGAACTGACCGACAGCAGACACGAGCAGGATGGTGGCAGCGAGATCCGTGTCCAGGGCCGACGTGAAGATGTAGGCCACTCCCCCGCCACCGACGCCGGCATTGTCGGGGTTGCCGGATGCGTCGTCGGGAATCGCGAACAGGAAGGCGAGAAGGATGATCCAGCCGCCGATCGCGCTGTAGAAGATCGACCGCCAGATTCCCTTGGCCGCACCCTCCGAGGCGGCCTGGGTCTCCTCCGATAGGTGGGCCGACGCGTCGAAGCCGGTGATCGTGTATTGGGTCAGCAACAAGCCGAAGGGCACCACGAGGAACCAGTACATCGCCGAGCTGCTGGAGCCGTCGGAGTACCCGGAGTTATTGAACCGCTCGGTGAAGACGTAGCTGAAGCTCTGGTGGTTGTCCGGCACCACGAACAGGATCACGATGATGAAGGCAGCGCCGAGAACGTGCCACCAGACCGAGATGTTGTTCATGACAGCCATCAGGTGACCGCTGAAGATGTTCAGCGTCGCTGCGATGGCCAGGACGATCAGGAAGATGATGAACACCCGGCTCAGCGAGTAGTCCGCAAAGTACGACTTGGAGAACGTGCTCAGTGTGAGGTCGATGAATGTCGCGCAGCCGTAGCCGACTGACGCGGTCACGGCGACCAGACCGATCAGGTTCAGCCAGCCGGTGAAGAATCCCGCGCGTGGACCGCCCATCTTCGAGGCCCACCAGTAGATGCCACCCGACGTCGGGTAGGCCGAGACCAGCTCGGACATCGTGAACCCGATGAGCAGGATGAAGGCGGAGACGATCGGCCAACCCCACGAGATGGCGACGGGGCCACCGTTGTTGAAGCCCTGGCCGAACGTCGTGAAGCACCCCGCCAGGATCGAGATGATCGAGAACGAGATCGCGAAGTTGGAGAAGCCGGACCAGGTCCGATTGAGTTCCTGCTTGTACCCGAGCTTGGCGAGGGCTGCTTCGTCCTCGTTGTGGATCTGTTGGTCAGTCATGCGGCATGAGACCTTCCCGGGTGAGTACGACGGGTCAGCAGGAAACTAGACCCCCCTTGCGCGGGGTGTAAACAGGTCACCGAGAATTGGTTTGAAATCAGACCATTGACCGGCTGGATGCATTGACAGTGCGATCCAGCTCTCCCGAGGATGACGACATGACCGGCGCCCGTGCCTCGCAGCTGCCCGACGTGGTGCTGCGGCCGGTACGCGGGCACCACGCGTTCGAGGCGTGCGTCGAGCAGCTGGCAGCCGCCATCCGCCTGGGCGTCTACCCCCGTGGGACCGCGCTGCCGTCCGAGCGTCACCTCGCCGAGCGGCTCAACGTCTCGCGGGCAACCCTGAGGGAGGCGATGGCCGCTCTTCGGGAGGCCGGACTGGTCGAGACCACTCGCGGCCGTGGCGGCGGCACCGTCGTGACCCTCAAGCCTCGTACGCCCTCAGGCCGGGCCGCCGCGCGGATCACGGCCACCAAGCGGCGCGACTGGCTGGACACGCTGGAGTTCCGCCGGGTCGTCGAGCCGGGTGCGGCCCAGTTGGCCGCACAGCTCCAGCCCACCGGCGTCCACAGGGAGCAGCTGGAGCTGGCCCACGCGGAGGTGGCGTCGGCCCGGAAGCCGGCGGCTCACCGCCAGGCGGACTCCCGCTTCCACCTGACCGTCGCGGCACTCAGCGAGTCCCCACGGCTGGTCGAGGCGGTCACGTCGGTCCAGGCGACGCTGCACGAGATGCTGCTGGCGATCCCGGTCCTCGAGGCCAACATCGCCCACTCCGACCGCCAGCACGCGCGTCTGGTGACGGCGATCCTGGCCGGCAAGCCCGATCGCGCGCGGCGCGTGATGGAAGAGCACTGCGACGACACGGCGGCGCTGCTGCGCGGCCTGGTCGGATAGGGGAACCACGTGACACTCCGCAACGACCGGCACCTGACCATGGAGGGTCTGGTGGCCCTGATCGAGGACGGCTCCGTCGACACCGTCGTCGTCGCCTTCACCGACATGCAGGGCCGGCTCCAGGGCAAACGGCTGCACGGCCGCTACTTCGTCGACCACGTCGTCGGCCACGGCACCGAGGGCTGCAACTACCTGCTCGCGGTCGACGTCGACATGAACACCGTCGCCGGCTACGCGATCTCGTCGTGGGAGCGCGGGTACGGCGACATGGAGTTCGTGCTCGACGACCGGACCATCCGGCTGCTGACCCACCTGCCGGCGACCGCGATGATCCAGTGCGACCTGGTGTGGCCGGACCACTCCCCTGTCGTGCAGTCGCCACGGTCGATCCTCCAGCGTCAGCTCGACCGCTGCGACGAGCGCGGCTGGACCGCGCTGGCCGGCACCGAGCTCGAGTTCATCGCGTTCGAGGACACCTACGAGCAGGCCGCCACCGACGACTACCGCGACCTCACGCCGGTCAACCAGTACAACGTCGACTACTCGATCGTCGGCACCACCCGGGCCGAGCCGCTGCTCCGCGCGATCCGCAACCACATGTACGACGCCGGCCTCGACGTCGAGGGCGCGAAGGGCGAATGCAACTTCGGCCAGCACGAGATCGGGTTCCTCTACGCCGACGCCCTCACCACCGCCGACAACCACAGCGTCTACAAGACCGCCGCCAAGGAGATCGCCGCCCAGCAGGGCAAGTCGCTCACGTTCATGGCGAAGTACAACCAGCGCGAAGGCAGCTCCTGCCACATCCACCTGTCGCTGCGCGGCACGGACGGATCGCTGGTGTTCTGGGACGAGGAGGCCGGCGGGCGCACCGCGCTCTACGACCACTTCGTGGCCGGCGTACTGGCCACGATCGCCGACTTCACGCTGCTCTACGCCCCCAACATCAACTCCTACAAGCGGTTCGCCGACGGCTCGTTCGCCCCCACGACGATCGCGTGGGGTCTCGACAACCGCACCTGCGCCGTCCGGCTGGTCGGTCGCGGCGCCGGAGCCCGGATGGAGAACCGGGTGCCCGGAGCCGACGTCAACCCCTACCTCGCGCTGGCCGCGATGCTGGCCGGCGGCCTGCACGGCATCGAGAACGAGCTGCCTCTCGAGGACGAGCTCGTCGGCAACGCCTATGCCTCGGACAACCCTCGGGTGCCGGCCACCATGGCCGAGGCGCGCGACCGCTTCGCTGCGTCGGCCGTGACCCGCAAGGCACTCGGCGACGACGTCGTCGACCACTACATCAACATGGCGGACGTCGAGCTCGCCGCATACAACGCCACCGTCACCGACTGGGAGCTGCGCCGCGGCTTCGAAAGGCTCTGAGCAGCTCTCCATGACCGACACCTACACCGTCATCAACCCGGCGACGGCCACTCCGGTGACCGACGTCGCGCTCGCTTCCGTCGCCGACACCGACCTGGCGATCGAGCGCGCGCACGAGGCGTTCCCCTCCTGGCGCGACATCGCACCTGGAGAGCGCGCCGCCCTGCTCCGGCGCTTCGCCGCCGTCGTGGACGACCACATCGACGAGCTCGCCGAGCTGGAGGTCCGCAACGCCGGGCACACCTGGGGCAACGCCACCTGGGAGGCCGGCAACGTCCGCGACTGCCTGAACTACTACGCCGGTTCCCCCGAGCGGCTCTTCGGGCGGCAGATCCCGGTGGCCGGCGGTGTGGACGTGACGTTCTTCGAGCCCCTCGGCGTGGTCGGCATCATCGTGCCCTGGAACTTCCCGATGCCGATCGCGGGCTGGGGCTTTGCACCTGCACTGGCAGCCGGCAACACGGTGGTGCTCAAGCCGGCGGAACTCACGCCGCTCACCGCCATCCGTCTCGGAGAGCTCGCCCTCGAGGCCGGCCTGCCCGAGCACGTTCTCACGATCATCCCCGGCAAGGGCTCGGTAGTCGGCGAGCGGTTCGTGACGCATCCGCTGGTGCGCAAGGTCTGCTTCACCGGCTCCACCGAGGTGGGCAAGAAGATCATGGCCGGCTGCGCCGAGCAGGTGAAGCGGGTGACCCTCGAGCTCGGCGGCAAGAGCGCCAACATCGTGTTCGCGGACGCCGACATCGCCGCTGCCGCTGCGGCCGCGCCGTCCGCCGTCTTCGACAACGCCGGTCAGGACTGCTGCGCCCGGTCCCGCATCCTCGTGGAGCGGTCGGCGTACGACGAGTTCGTGTCGCTGCTGGAGCCTGCCGTCACCGGCTTCCGGGTCCTCGACCCGAGCGACCGGACCAGCGAGATGGGGCCGCTGATCTCTGCCCAGCAGAAGGACTCGGTGCAGGCGTACCTCGACGAGGTCGAGGTGGCGTTCGCCGGCTCCACGCCCGGCGGTGACGGGTTCTGGGTGCCGCCGAGCGTGGTCGCCACCGAGGACCCGCAGGCGCGGATCTGGCGCGAGGAGGTGTTCGGGCCTCTGGTGGCGGTGATGCCGTTCGACGACGAGGCGCACGCCGTGGAGCTCGCCAACGACACCGAGTACGGCCTGTCCGGCTCGATCTTCACCAACGACCTCGGTCGGGGCCTCCGTGTCGCGCGCGCGGTCGAGGCCGGCAACCTCAGCGTCAACTCGCACTCGTCGGTGCGCTACTGGACGCCGTTCGGCGGCTACAAGCAGTCCGGCCTCGGCCGGGAGCTCGGTCCGGACGCCCCCATGGCGTTCACCGAGGAGAAGAACGTCTTCATCGCCCACTGACTCGAAAGGCATCACCACCATGGCAGGACGTATCCAGGACCGGGTCGCGGTCGTCACCGGCGGCTGCTCGGGCATCGGCCTGGCAACGGTCCAGCGGTTCGTCGCGGAGGGCGCCAAGGTCGTCATCGGCGACATCGACGACGAGAGCGGCAAGGCACTCGTCGACGAGCTGGGCGGCCCCGACGTTGCGACCTACGTCCACGTCGACGTGACCAGCAAGGACGAAGTCGACGCACTGTTCCGCACCGCCAAGGACACGTATGGGTCGGTCGACATCGCGTTCAACAACGCCGGCATCTCCCCGCCCGAGGACGACTCGATCCTCGACACCGACCTGGACGCGTGGCGCAAGGTGCAGGAGGTCAACCTCACCTCGGTCTACCTCTGCTGCAAGGCCGCGCTCCCTTACATGCTCGAGCAGAAGCGCGGCTCGATCATCAACACCGCGTCCTTCGTCGCGGTGATGGGTGCGGCCACCTCTCAGATCTCGTACTCCGCATCCAAGGGCGGCGTGCTGTCGATGACCCGCGAGCTCGGCGTCCAGTTCGCCCGCGAGGGGGTCCGGGTCAACGCGCTGTGCCCCGGGCCGGTCAACACCCCGCTGCTGAAGGAGCTGTTCGCCAAGGACGAGGAGCGCGCTGCCCGCCGGCTCGTTCATGTGCCCATGGGCCGCTTCGGCGAGCCCGAGGAGATGGCGTCGGCGGTGCTGTTCCTGGCGTCCGACGACTCGTCCTTCATGACCGCCAACACCTTCCTGGTGGACGGCGGCATCTCCGGCGCCTACGTCACGCCGCTCTAGTGGTCGCTCCGGTCATCGGGCTGACGACGTACCGCGAGCAGGCGGCGTACGGCGTCTGGAACCAGCGCGCCGACCTGCTGCCCACGGAGTACGCCGAGGCGGTCACCTCGACGGGCGGGATCCCGGTCCTGCTGCCGCCGATCGGCGAACCCGGGGCGGCCGACGTCATCGTGGCCCGGCTCGACGGGTTGGTGATCAGCGGCGGCGCCGACGTCGACCCCGCGCGCTACGGCGCCGACCCGCACGAGCGCACCGCCGCCTGGCGCCCCGACCGGGACGCCTGGGAGGAGGCGCTGCTGACGGCCGCGGAGGCGCGCGGCCTGCCGGTCCTCGGTGTCTGCCGCGGCATGCAGCTGATGGCCGTGCACGCCGGCGGCACTCTTGACCAGCACACCCCCGACCTGGTGGGCCACGAGGAGCACAGCCCCGGCGGCGACGTCTACGGCACCGTCCGGGTGGCCACCGAAGCTGGCTCACGGGTGGCAGGCCTGGTCGGCGACTCGCTCGAGGTCAGCTGCCACCACCACCAGTCGGTGCGGACCCACCCCGGTTTCGTACCGGCCGCGCGCGCTGACGACGGCACGCTCGAGGCCATGGAGGCACCCGGCGAGCGGTTCTGCGTGGCGGTGCAGTGGCACCCCGAGACCGCAGCCGACGTCGGCCTGCTCGCCGGACTGGTCCGTGCCGCTGCCGAAGGGACTGAAAGACTCAGAACATGACCGTCGACGTCCTCGGTGAGCCTTGGCAGGCGGAGACCATCGGGCTCCCCCCTGACGACGAGGGAGCCGTCGTCGCCACGCTCGTCAGCCGGCGCGCCGAGAAGCCGACGAACCGCGCGATCCTGCACGTCCACGGGTTCGCCGACTACTTCTTCCAGACCGAGTACGCCGAGTGGTGGCTGGACCGCGGCTACGACTTCTACGCGCTCGACCTGCGCAAGTACGGCCGCTCGATCCGTCCGCACCAGACCCCGACGTACGTCGCCGACTTGCGCGAGTACTTCGCCGAGCTCGACCTGGCCATGTGGCGGATATCCGAGCGCGACGGCCACGACCACATCATCGCCTCGGCCCACTCCACGGGCGGGCTCACTTTCCCGCTCTGGGCCGACGAGCGGCAGCCGCCCCAGCTCGCAGGCATGGTGCTCAACTCACCTTGGTTCGACCTGCACGGCCCCCCGTGGACCCGCACGCCCGCCGCCGCGGCGGTCCTGGACCGCGTCGGGCGTCGCCGGCCGATGCGCGAGTTCCCGCGCGAGGTGAGCGGCTTCTACACGCGCAGCCTGCACCGCGACCACGAAGGCGAGTGGGACTTCGACCTCACCTGGAAGCCCGTCGAGTCGTTCCCGGTTCGTTTCGGGTGGCTGCGGGCGATCCGGCAGGGCCACGCCCGGCTGCACGCCGGCCTCTCCGTCGCCTGTCCGGTGCTGGTGCTCTCCTCCGGTGGCACGGTGCGACCCGCCGAGATGGGCGACGACGTCCACTCGCACGACGTCGTGCTCGACGTCCCCCAGATCCGGCAGTGGGCGCCCGCTGTCGGGCCGCACGTCACCTACGTGGCGGTCGCCGGGGCGCGGCACGACGTCGTACTGTCCCGCCCGGAGCCGAAGGCGAAGGTCTACGACGAGCTTGAGCGGTGGCACTCGGCGTACGTCGCCACCTGCTAATGCTGAACCCCTACTCTGGGGCCATGAACCCCGTCACCCTGCTCTCGCTCGGCCGCATCGCGGTCGGCGTCGCCTCGATTGCCAAGCCGGATCTCGTCGCCAAGCAGATGATGGGCTCCGCGCAGGACCCGCCAGTGCTCACCCAGTGGTTCGGCAACCGCGAGATCGCGCTCGGACTCGTCACGCTCGTCGCCCGCGGTGGCCCTCGCCGCACGCTCGTGCTCGCCGGAATGGCGGTCGACGGGGCGGACGCGGCGACGGCGTACTCCGCGATGAACGCCAAGTCGCTCGACAAGATGAAGGCGATGCCCGCCATCGCGGTGGCGATCGGCGCCGTCCTCGCCGGGCTCCTCGGCCTGCGCGAGAAGAGGAAGCCCAAGAAGGTCGCCGCAAAGCAATAGTCAGTCCGGGGTCTTGTGGCCGCGGGTACTCGTGGATGAAGGTGGGCCCATGAGCGAACAACCTCCGCAGCCCCCACCGCCCCCACCGCCGCCGGCTCCTGGCCCGATGGGTGGCCAGCCCGTCCCGGGTGTGCCACGTCCCGGTGAGCTTCTCGACCGGTTCCTCGCCCGCCTGATCGACGGCATCCTGCTCGGCGTCGTCTTCGGCATCATGAGCGCGATCTTCTCGGGCATCTTCCTCACCGGCCTGACCTACTCCACAGGCAACTGGCTGCTCGTACTGGCTGTTCGTCTACGGTCGATGCTCACGTCCTGTCGTATCGCGCTGAGATACTCTGGCCGCCTAGTCACTGGAGGTCCAGACCGCAGTGCCACCGGCTCGGGCAACCAGCTGGCTCAAGCCCAAGGTCGTCGGCCCCCGACGCGCGGCCAGCAACCGGACGACCATGTGTACGAGCCGGCCCTCGGCACCTGGAACACCTTCTACGCCATCGCAGCGTGCGCGCTGACACCCTCGTGCCGATCGTCGGTCACGATCCTCTCGGCGGACGTCGCGTTCCCTGGCCGCGGTGATCATGATCGCCGTGACCATCGACAACGACTCCGGTCGCCCGGTCGGGCCGTCGGCACGTACAAGTTCGCCGGCGGCACGCGGGTCCTCAACGCTCGGCTGATTCCACGCAGCACCTATCGCACCAAGAACACCGTCAGGGCGGCGACACCCACCAGCACGATCACGACGCGGAGAGCGTTGGCTGGGAGTCGCCGCCCGACGCTTGCCCCGAGCAGCCCTCCGACGACCGACCCGAGGCCGATGAGGCCGACGATCGCCCAGTCGACATCGGCGACCACGGCGAACAGCAGGCCGGCCACCCCGTTGACGAAGGCCGCCAGCACGTTCTTCGCCGCGTTGGAGCGCTGCAGCGTCTCCGCCACGCCGATGCCCAGGATCGCCATCAGCAGCACGCCCTGGGCGGCCCCGAAGTAGCCGCCGTACACCCCCGCCAGCAGCACTGCCGGCCACACCCACCAGGCGCCGTGGTGGTCGAGCGTGGTCCCCTGCCGCTCGGCTCTACGCGCCACCCAGGCCGACAGTCGCGGCTGGAAGATCACCAGCAGCACTCCGAGCAGGATGAGAGCCGGCACGATCGCCTCGAAGGCGCCCTCGGGGAGCGTCAGCAGCAGTACGCCCCCGATGAGCGCGCCGATGATCGACGCGCTCGCCAGGCGCAGCACCCGCGAGCGCTGGCCCTTCAGCTCGCGGCGGTAGCCCCAGGCACCTGCGACCGATCCTGGGACCAGCCCCAGGTTGTTGGAGACGTTCGCGGTCACCGGTGGCACCCCGAACGCGAGCAGCGTGGGGAAGGTGATCAGCGTCCCGGACCCGACGACGGTGTTGATCGTGCCCGCCGCCATCCCGGCGGCCAGGATCGCGACGATCTCCCAGGCCGACACCTGCTGCCGCTACTGGGCCGGCGGCGGTGCCGGGGGCTCGGCCGGAGGGTCCTGCTCCGGGGCCGCCGGCTTCGATCCGGATCGGCCGCCCATCTCGGCCTTCGCCGCTTCGGCGATCGCGGCCTGTACCGCCTCCTGGGCGCTGGAGTCTCCGGAGCTTTTCGGGGTCTCCGGCTCGGTCGGACCCATGTCCACGCGCGTTCGCGGCCCCGAGCTCTTCTGCGGGATGCCGGCGATCTCGTGGATCGAGGAGCCGAGCCCCTCGAGCGCCTTCGTGATCTCCGAGGGGATGACCCACACCTTGTTGGCGTCGCCCTGGGCGATCTGCGGCATCATCTGGAGGTACTGGTAGGCGAGCAGCGACTGGTCCGGCTGACCGTCGTGGATCGCCTGGAACACGGTCTGGATCGCCTGTCCCTCACCCTGGGCCCGCAGGATCTGAGACTCGCGGTCTGCCTGGGCGCGCAGGATCAGGGCCTCGCGGTCACCTTCGGCATTGAGGATCGCCGACTGCTTGTTGCCCTCCGCGGTGAGGATGGCCGACTGCCGCTGACCCTCGGCGGTCAGGATCAGGGCGCGCTTGTCGCGGTCGGCGCGCATCTGCTTCTCCATCGCGTCCTTGATCGACGGCGGCGGGTCGATGCCCTTGATCTCCACCCGGTTGACCCGGATGCCCCACTTGCCCGTCGCCTCGTCGAGGACGCCGCGCAGGCCGGTGTTGATCTCGTCGCGGCTGGTCAGGGTCTGCTCGAGGTCCATGCCGCCGACGATGTTGCGCAGCGTGGTCATGGTGAGCTGCTCGACGGCCTGGATGTAGTTGGCGATCTCATAGGTCGCCGTCACCGGGTCGGTCACCTGGAAGTAGATGACCGTGTCGATCGACACGACGAGGTTGTCCTCGGTGATCACCGGCTGCGGCGGGAAGCTGACCACCTGCTCGCGCAGGTCGATGAGGTAGCGCACCTTGTCGATGAACGGGATCACGATGTTGAGGCCGGCGGGCAGGGTCTGCTTGTACTTCCCGAAGCGCTCGACGATCCCCGCTCGCGCCTGGGGCACGATCCGCACGGTCTTCGCGAGCAGCGTGATCACGAACAGGAACAGCAGGCCGAGCAGGATCAGCACGATCATCTGGCGACTCTCTCTTCTACGCGTCGAGGCTGGGGATGGGGTGGACGTACGCCGTGGCGCCCTTGATCTGCAGCACCTCGACCGTCTCGCCGGGGGTGATGGTGACGCTCTCGTCGTAGGGCGCCGCCGACCAGACCTCGCCACCCAGCTTGATCCGACCCACCTGCAGCCCGGTGATCTCCTCGGTCACCACTCCGCGCTGGCCGACCAGCTTGCTGTGGCCCTGGACGAGGTCGGGGCCGCCGTGCAGGCGCTTCGCCAGGGCCGGGCGGACCAGGCCGAGCATCGCGACGGACACACCGGCTGCCACGAGCATCTGCAGGGCGATGGGGGCACCGGCGAGCGCCAGCACCATCCCGGCCACCGCACCGACCGCGACCATGATCAGGATCAGATCCAGGCTGAGCATCTCGGCAACGCCCAGGAGCACCGCAGCACCGGCCCAGGCCGCCCAGATGTTGTCGCTCAGCCAGTCCATGCTCGAAGCCTAGACGAGTGGTACGACTAGCGACGCCGGTGCCGTCGGCGGGCGGCCCAGCGGCCGTCCTCGTGCTGGAGCGCCAGCGGCATCCCGAACGTCGCCGACAGCGACTCCGGGGTGAGCACCTCGTCGAGGACGCCTTGGGTGACCACGCGGCCGTCGCGCATCAACAGCGCGTGGGTGAACCCGGGAGGGATCTCCTCCACATGGTGCGAGACCAGCACCGTCGCGGGCGAGTCGGGGTCGGCGGCGAGGACGGACAGCGTGGAGACGAGGTCCTCGCGGCCGCCGAGGTCCAAGCCGGCAGCCGGCTCGTCGAGCAGGAGGAGCTCGGGGTCGACCATCAGCGACCGCGCGATCTGGACCCGCTTGCGCTCGCCCTCGCTCAGGGTGCCGAACGTGCGGTCCGCGAGGTGCTTCACACCCACCTCGATGAGCAGCGTCTGGGCGCGCTCGTGGTCGAGGTCGTCGTAGTTCTCGCGCCAGCGGCCGACGACGCCGTACGACGCCGACACGACCACGTCGTGGACCCGCTCGTGCCGTGGGATGCGCTCCGCGAGCGCCGCGCTGGTGAGCCCGATCCGCGGCCGTAGGTCGAAGACGTCGACCGAGCCGAGGGTCTCCTCGAGGATCACTGCGACGCCCGACGTGGGGTGCAGCTGGGCAGCGGCCACCTGCAGCAGCGTGGTCTTGCCCGCGCCGTTGGGGCCGAGGATCACCCAGCGATCGTCTTCCTCCACCGTCCAGCTCACCTGGTCGAGGAGGATCGCCTCGCCACGCCGCACGGAGACCTGATCGAACTCCAGGACAGCGGACATGGCGCCACCATACTGACCGCATGTGACACCCGGATGCGTATTCTCAGCCGCCGTGAGCACCCCATTGCCGGTGACCGCCAGGCTGGCCTGGTGGGGAACCGCGTGGCTGCGCGGTCAGGTGTCTCCTGACGACCTCCTGGATGCGGTGCTGGACGGCGATGTGGCGCACCTGGTGGACGGGCAGCCGCTGCTCACCGCCCTCGCCGGGTTCCGCTCGGCCGGGGCGACCGGGTTCGGCGCTGCCTTCCCGCGTGAGGGGATGCCGGCAGGGCTCGGCGGGCCGGCCACCTTCAACGCAGCCGCCTTCGAGGCCGGAGAGGCTCTGGTGGCGGTCGGCGCGGAGATCGGCCTCGTCCCCCGCCGGGTGGGCCCGACCGTCGAGTGGACGGCGTACCCAGCGGCGCGCCGGCAGGTGCCGGACATCGGCGAGGCAGACCGCGAGCTGCGATCCACGCTCCTGACCTCGGCGTCGGTCCTTGCTGAGCTCGACGTGGCCCGGTGGCGGCCCGAGGTGGCCGACGAGCTCATGAACCTCCGACGCCTCAGCGTCCCGACGTCGCCGCCGGGTGTGCCGCCTCGCTGCGCCGAGCTGGCCGCCCGTGGCCTGCAGGCGTTGGGCATTGCCGACCTCGCGCTGGCCGACGACGGCGGCGCGCTCAGCGCGGTCGCGGCCGAGCAGCGCCGGGCCGCCATCGCGCCCCTCGACCAGGCGGGTCGCCGGGCCCTGGTGGCGGCCTGCTCCCCCGAGGCCTGGCCGGACTAGGCCTCCACGCCGCCGTCAGGACGGATAGCCTCAGGAATGCGATGAACGCGCCCAAACAGCCCAAGCCAGAGACGCTGCTGATCACGCTGACCGGGAAGGACCGGCCCGGGGTCACCTCGTCCATCTTCGCCACCCTGGCGGCCGCCGGCGTCGAGGTCATCGACATCGAGCAGATCCTGCTGCGCCGCCGGCTGATCCTCGGTGTGCTGGTGACCGTCCCGCGCGACTGGAAGAAGCTCGAGGCGGCCGTGCACGAGACCGCCGCGGCGCTGGACATGTCCGTCGACGTCGACCGCGGCTCGGGCGACAACAAGTCGCGCCGCGAGGGCCGGTCGCACGTGACGATCATCGGCAGCCCGCTGAAGGCCTCGGCGATGGGCGCGATGGCCGGCCGGGTCGCCGACTGCGGCGGCAACATCGACCGGATCGAGCGGATGGCGCGCTACCCGGTCACCGCCATCGACCTGCACGTCTCCGGTGTCGACCCCGACGTGCTCCGCGGCCTGCTCGCCGCCGAGGCCTCGATCCAGGGCGTTGACGTCGCCGTACAGCCCGCCACCCTGATGCGCCGAGGGATGCGGTTGATCGTCCTCGACGTCGACTCGACGCTGATCCAGGGCGAGGTCATCGAGATGCTGGCCGCCCACGCCGGTCACGAGCCCGAGGTGGCGGCCGTCACCGAGCAGGCCATGCGCGGTGAGATCGACTTCGAGGAGGCGCTGCGGGCCAGGGTCAGGCTCCTTCAGGGGCTGGACGCGGCTGTTCTCGACCAGGTCTACGACGACATCGTGATCACGCCGGGCGCCCGCACCATGGTGCGCACCCTGCGCCGGCTCGGCTACCGGTTCGCGATCGTCTCCGGCGGCTTCACCCAGATCACCGACCGGCTCGCCGAGGACCTCGGCATCCACTACTCGCGCGCCAACGAGCTCGAGATCGTCGACGGCAAGCTCACCGGCGAGATCGTCGGCGACGTCGTGGACCGGGCCGGGAAGGCGCAGGCACTCCGCGAGTTCGCGGAGAAGGTCGGCGTGCCGGACGAGGCCGTGATCGCGATCGGCGACGGAGCCAACGACCTCGACATGCTCAACGCCGCGGGTCTCGGCATCGCCTACAACGCCAGGCCGATCGTCCAGCGGGCCGCCGACACCTCGGTCAACGTCCCCTACCTCGACGCGATCATGTACCTGCTCGGCATCTCCCGCGAGGAGATCGAGGCGGCCGACGCCGAGGCCGGGTTCGTCACCCCGGCTCCCCCGGTCTGAGGGCTGCTACCCGCGACCCACGTGGAAGCCGGTCAGCCGGGCCGACTCCAGCTCGGCCCAGGGACCGTCCACCTCGAACACCGCGACCGCACTGGTCGGGAAGCCCCCGGCCATGTCGTTGCCGGCCTCGGCGTCCCCCTCGCCGTCGTCCAGCAGCTGCGCGAGCATCTCTATCGTCGGGTTGTGGCCGACGATCACGGCGCAGCGACAGTCCTCGTCGAGCCCGCGCAGTACGTCGAGGGCGGTGTCGGGACCGGCCGAGTAGAGGCCCCGATCGAGGTCGGCGTCGAGCGCCCAGTCGGCGCCGGCAGCGAGTGCCTCCCACGTCTGCGCCGCTCGCGGCGCGGCCGAGACGAGGGCCTGGTCCGGCGTCACACCGACTCCGGCCAGCCAGGCGCCAGCGGCGGCAGCGTCCGCGCGACCTCGGCCGGTCAGCTCACGTTCGAAGTCGTTGGCTGCGGTCTGCTCGGCCTTCGCATGACGGATCACGGCGAGGCGGTGGTGCAGGTCGGGCATGGGTGCAGCCTAGGCTGGCGGGCATGTCCCGTGGACCCCTCATGATCATCGGTGGAGCCGAGGACAAGCTTCGCAAGCGCACGATCCTCCAAGAGTTCGTGCGCTCCGCCGGCGGCCTGGACGCCCGAATCGCGGTGATCCCGACCGCCTCCTCGATCGGCACCGAGGTCACCGAGGTGTACGACGCGCTCTTCCGCCGCGAGGGCGCGGTCGACGTGGTCGCCGTACGCCCCGAGACCCGTGAGGACGCCCACGACCCGCGCCTGGTGGCCGCACTCGAGGGCGCCACGGGCATCTTCATGACCGGCGGCAACCAGCTCAAGCTCTCGGCCATCGTGTGCGGCACGCCGCTGGGTGACGCTGTGGTGGCCGCTCACCGTCGCGGCGTGGTGGTCGGCGGCACCTCGGCCGGCGCGAGCATCCAGTCCAGCCACATGCTCGCCTTCGGCGGCCCCGGCGCGACCCCGAAGCAGCGGATGACCCAGATGGCCGCCGGCCTCGGATTGATCGACTCAGCCGTCATCGACCAGCACTTCGACCAGCGCAACCGCTACGGTCGCTTGCTGATGATCGTTGCTCAGTCACCACAGCTGCTCGGGATCGGTGTGGACGAGGACACCGCCGCCGTCGTCGAGCGCGATTCCAACGGTCACGACGTGCTCCGGGTGATGGGTCGCGGCTCGGTCACCGTGATGGACCCCTCCCGGATCGTCACCGACGCCCACGAGGCGAAGCGGTCGGAACCGATCCTCGCCAGCGGGGTGGTGCTGCACGCGCTGCCCCCGGGCTCGGCCTTCGACCTGACCACCCGCTCGCTGGTCCCCCGGGCCGCCGAGGTGGACGCCGACGACCTGGCCGAGATCGCGGAGGCCGCCCGCGACCTGCGCGGGATGGCCCGTGACATCGCCGCCGCCGACGCCTCTCCCGGTGCCCTGCGCCGGCGACTGGCCCGCAGCAAGCCCCGGACCCGGACGGAGTGACGCCATGAGCCAGCGCCCCACCCCCGATCTCACGATCACCGAGACCCGCGTCTATCGCGGCGCGAACATCTGGTCCTACGACAAGGCGATCCACCTGGTCGTCGACCTCGGCTCCCTCGAGGAGTTCCCGACCAACACGATCCCCGGCTTCACCGACCACCTGCTCGAGATGCTGCCCGGACTGCGGGAGCACTCCTGCTCGCGGGGCAAGCGCGGCGGGTTCGTCGAGCGGCTCAACGAGGGCACCTGGCTCGGCCATGTGGCCGAGCACAGCGCGCTCGCCCTCCAGCAGGTCGTCGGGCACGACATCCGACGCGGCAAGACCCGTGGCGTCAAGGGCCAGAAGGGCCTCTACAACGTCATCTTCGGGTACGCCGACGAGCAGGTCGGCCTGGCCGCGGCCCGGCTCGCCGTACGCCTGGTCAACCATCTCGTCGAGGCCGACCCCGAGTTCGACTGGGACGAGGAGCTCGAGGGCTTCATCCTGCGCGCGGAGCGTACGGCGTTCGGCCCCTCCACCCAGGCGATCCTCGACGAGGCGGTCTCCCGCGACATCCCGTGGATCCGGCTCAACCAGTACTCCCTGGTCCAGCTCGGGCAGGGCGTCCACGCCAAACGGATCCGGGCCACGATGACCTCGGCCACCTCCGCGATCGCCGTCGACATCGCCTCGGACAAGGACCTCACGACCCGGCTGCTCTCAGCGGCCGGCCTGCCGGTGCCGAAGCAGGACACCGTGCGCACCGAGGACGCCGCCGTCCGGGCCGCCGAGCGGATCGGCTTCCCCTGCGTCCTCAAGCCCCTCGACGGCAACCACGGCCGCGGGGTCTGCATCAACCTCACCAGCGAGGCGGAGGTGCGCGAGGCGTTCCCGATCGCGCAGGAGCAGTCCCGGCGCGGCGTGATCGTCGTGGAGTCCTTCATCGTCGGCAAGGACTACCGGTGCCTGATCATCGACGGCCGGGTGGCGGCGATCGCCGAGCGGGTCCCGGCCTCCGTCACCGGCGACGGCATCTCGACGATCGAGCAGCTGGTCGACCTCGCCAACGCCGACCCGAGACGCGGCGTCGGGCACGAGAAGGTGCTGACCCGGATCAAGGTCGACGAGGCCGCCATCGAGCGGGTACGCGACCAGGGCTTCGAGATGACCGACGTACCTCCCGCGGACACGGTCGTCCGACTGGCGCTGACCGGCAACATGTCGACCGGCGGTATCTCGATCGACCGCACCTTCGAGGCGCACCCCGAGAACATCGAGATCGCCGAGGAGGCCGCCCGGATGGTCGGCCTCGACATCGCGGGCATCGACTTCATCTGTCCCGACATCACCGAGCCGGTGCGTGAGACCGGCGGCGCCATCTGCGAGGTCAACGCGGCACCCGGCTTCCGGATGCACACCCACCCGACGATCGGCGAGCCTCAGTTCATCGCGAAGCCCGTGGTGGACATGCTGTTCCCGCCGGGCGCGACGTCGCGGATCCCGATCGTCGCGGTCACCGGCACCAACGGGAAGACCACCACCTCCCGGATGATCAGCCACATCTTCAAGGGCATGGGCCGCAAGGTCGGCATGACCTCGACCGACGGCGTCGTGATCGACGAGCGACTGCTGATCCGCTCCGACGCATCGGGGCCGCGATCGGCGCGGATGGTGCTGCAGAACCCCCGCGTGGACTTCGCGGTGTTCGAGGTCGCGCGCGGCGGCATCCTCCGCGAGGGCCTCGGTTACGAGCGCAACGACGTGGCCGTCGTGCTCAACGTCCAGCCGGACCACCTCGGTCTCCGCGGCATCGACACGGTCGAGCAGCTGGCCGATGTGAAGGCGGTCCTGGTCGAGGCGGTGCCGCGCAACGGGCACGCCGTACTCAACGCCGACGACCCGCTGGTGCGCGACATGCGCAGGCGCTGCTCGGGCCAGATCGTCTGGTTCTCGATGGACGAGCCCGGCACCGAAACCCGCGACATGATCGACGCGCACTGCCGGCGCGGCGGCAAGGCGCTCGTGCTCAACCCCTCCGAGCGCGGCGAGATGATCGTGGTGAAGCACGGCCCTCGCGAGATGCAGCTGGCGTGGACGCACCTGCTCCCGGCGACGTTCAGCGGCCGGGCCCGGATGAACGTGCAGAACGCACTCGGAGCCGCTGCCGCGGCGTTCGCCGCCGGGGCGCCGCTGCACGACATCCGGCAGGGGCTGCGCACCTTCGCCACGAACTACTACCTCTCCCCCGGCCGGCTCAACGAGGTCGAGGTCAACGGCATCAACGTCATCGTCGACTACTGCCACAACGCCCCGGGCATGCGGATGCTGGGCGACTTCGTCGACCGGACCGGCGAGTCGCTCGAGACCTCCCACGAGCTGGCCCGCCCCTCGCGGATCGGTGTCATCGCGACGGCCGGCGATCGGCGCGACGAGGACATGCGCGAGCTCGGCGAGGTCGCCGCCCAGCACTTCGACGTCGTCATCGTCCGCGAGGACGAGGCGCTGCGCGGCCGCGAGCGGGGCGAGGTGGCCGGCTACGTCGTGGAGGGCGTACGCCGTGCCATGGACGCCGGGGCCCGCTGCAAGCAGGTCGAGATGGTGCTGGAGGAGATCGAGGCGGTGCGGCACGCGTTGGCGCGGGCCAACGCCGGCGACCTGATGGTGCTGTGCGTCGACAAGCACGGCGCGGTGATGTCCGAGCTGGAGCAGTGGTCCTCCCAGGCCCAGGCGGGCTCGGGCGTGTCCTCGGACGCTCCTGCCGCCGACCCGGACTACGCCCCGCCTGCCGACGCCTGACGGGAACCTCGCCGGCGTCGGTGGTGTAACAGGGGCGGACACGGAACGGAGTGCCGATCAACGAGGCCGACACCGACGCGACGATCGTCGCCCGCGTACGCGCGGGCGACCGGGAGGCGTACGCCGAGCTCGTCCGGCGGCACGCGCCGACGGCGCTCCGGGCGGCGACCGTGCTCGGTGCCGGCCCGGATGCGGAGGACGTCGTGCAGGAGGCATTCGTGAAGGCGTACGCGCAGCTCGACACGTTCCGCGAGGATGCGCCGTTCCGTCCGTGGCTGCTGCGGATCGTCAGCAACGAAGCGCGCAACCTGCACCGCGGCGCCGGGCGCAGACGAGCTCGCGAGCGTCTGGTCTGGGAACGCACGGAGCGACTGCTGCTCGACGTACCGCCGCTCGAGTCGATGCTGTCGGCGGAGCGCAGGGAGATGCTGCTGGGCATGCTCGGGCGGCTGGCCGAGCGGGACCGGCAGGTCGTGGTCTGCCGCTACCTGCTGGAGCTGGACGAGGCCGAGACCGCCGCCGCACTCGGCTGGCCGCGCGGCACCGTGAAGTCACGCTCGAGCCGAGCCATGGGACGGCTCCGGGCCATGCTGGAGGAGGGGCTCCATGCCTGAGCGCGACGATCTGCTCCGCGACCTCGGCGAGCTGGGCCGGTCGCTGCCGGCACCCGACGCGACGGGCATGGACGAAGCCGTGCTGGCCCGACTGACCGAGCCTGTCGCGTCTCCGGCTCGGACTCCACGCACCCTGGTGAGGGTGGCCGCCGTCGCACTCACCACTCTGCTGGCCCTCCTGCTCGTCCCTCCGGTCCGGGCGGCGATCGCCGACTGGTTCGGCTTCGGCTCGGTGATGGTGCGCGAGGGGGGCGGCACCGGCGCACCCAGCGGGTCGCCCACCCCGTCCGGTCCGGCGACGTCGCTCCGTGACGCTGCATCCCGGGTCCCGTTCGCGGTCCACGAGCTCCCCGCGCTCGGAACACCTCGAGGTGCCTGGGTGTCCCCCGACGAGCGGGTGCTCACCCTCCTGTGGGACGACAACGTCCGCCTCGACCAGTCGAGCAGCTACACCTACACGTTCGCCAAGACCTCGGAGACCTTCGAGCTGGTCTCGGTCGACGGTCGGGACGCTCTGTGGTTCGGGGACTCCCACGAGGTCGCCGTCGTCGACAAGGACGGGCGCGAGGTACGCGAGTCACGGCGTCGGGTGGGCAGCACCCTGATCTGGATGGTCGGCGACACCACGCTGCGGCTCGAGGGTGAGCTGTCCCTGACCCAGGCCATAGCTCTGGCCGAGTCTGCGCGCCGTTTCGAGTGAGTGGGAACCCTTCCGGCGCCGGCGGTGTATCCCCGGCAACGGAATAGGAGCAACCCATGATCCGACGGATGACTCTCGTACTCACGCTGGCCTTGCTGGCCCTGGCACTTCTCGGCACCGCGCCCGCGACGGCCAAGGGCCCGAACCAGGTCGAGGTCCATGACCAGAAGACCGGCACCACCTTGCTGCTCACCGAGGATCAAACCGAGACCTGGGCACTGATGCAGCTCGTGGAGTGGCCGCACAACACCAAGGAACCTCGCGGCATCGCCGCCGGGAAGCTCGAGCACATCGTCACGCTCTCCTGGCGGTACCCCGACGACTCGCCGCCCGTGTGGGTCGACCGGGTGTACTCCGACGGGACCGGCACCACCTGGGTCCAGCGCCGTGACTCGATGTCCGAGCCCACGACCACCACCTGGGGCCGGATCCGCGCACCTTTCGCTCTCGACGCGGTGCTGGCTGGCCTCCAGCCGCCGGCCGAGGTCCCGACGGTCAGTCAGGACAAGCCCGCGACCGTGGCCGCACCGCCGCCTCCTCGGGCGTCCGCCGACGGCTGGGACGGCGCCTCCTTCGGTTGGGGCGCCGGCAGCGCCGGGCTCCTCGCTGTGGGCTTGCTCGTGGGAGCTCGCTGGTGGCGTCAGCGGTCGGTGACCGCGTCGCGGAACTCGCGGGTCAGCATGCCCGCCTCCTCGTAGTCGAGGTCCGGGACCACGAGGGTGACCTGCGCCGTCGTGGTCGCGTTGGCCCACGCACAGGTGAGTCCGTCCACGCCGTACTCCGGAGGGAGGGTGCCGCACGCGAGCGCGCCGCCGACCTCGTCGGCCTCCAGCGCCTGACGGTCCGTGATCCCCGCGTCCGACAGCGCGACGTCGACGATCACCTCCGGGTTCGCGACGAGCTGTGCGCCGGTTTCGCTGTCCGGATCGACGTTGAAGCCCAGGAAGGCCATCGTCGCGCCGTCGTCCCGCGCGTACTCCGCGAACAACGGCGTGGTCCCCGGCTCGGCGTCCTCCTCGGCCCGGATCAGGTACGCCTTGGCGTTGTCCTCAGCGGCATCGCTGGTGACCCGGGTCCAGTCGCCCGCGGTGTCGGGCGTGATCAGGGTCGGATGACCGGCTGCGCCCGACGTCGATCCCTCTGCCTCGGGCTCCTTGGGGTCCGCGCTGTCGCCGCCGCACCCGGCGAGGAACAGCACGACGAGGGCGAGCAAGGCACGGCCCAGCGTGCGATCCCCATGTCTCACCTCAGGCATTCTGCAGCATGCGGAAGCCGGTCCGGTCGACGCTGCGATCGGAGCTCCCCAGGACCACGACACCGCGCCCGCGCTGGACGTCGACGCCCACGCCAGCGCGTCGAAGGTCCGCCGAGCAGGCCGAAGCCGAGGTTGGAGTACCGCGCCCGGCTCGACGGCTTTGGCGTCAGGTCGCGGATCGCGGCGATCAGCATCTGCTCGTCGTAGTCGGCGTAGGGGTTGTGCCGGTGCCGGTTGAACGTCCGCCGCCACATCCCGGGTGGCAGCCGCGGCAGCCCACTCGTGTGCGTGACCAGGGCGCTGAGCGTCACCTCGGAGAGGGGGCGATCGTCGAGCGCGGGCATCAGCTCGCCCAACCGGGTCTCCAGGGTGAGCCGGCCCTCGACCACCTCGAGCGCGAGCAGCAGCGCGGTGAAGACCTTGCTCACGGAGCCGATCTGGTAGACGCACGCCGGATCGGCGCCCGACGTCTGAACCCCTTCGGAGGTGACCAGGCCGGCAGCCGAGGACACCCGCGTCACTGTGCTGCCCGCACCTTGCCGGCCAGATCGTCGGGTGAGTCAGCGGAACCGCCCGCTGCCGCGATCCAGTCGTAGACCTCCTCGCGCTGCGCGTGGCACATCAGTCCCACCACGTCGCCGGGCAGCGCCTGCCCGACGAGTGCGGACAGACAGGCAACCTCGGTCGGGTACGCCGGGATGCCGGTGACCCCGACGCGTTCCGCGCCGGCCCGCAGCAGCGCGTCCAGCTCCTCGGTCGTCCGACCGCGCAAGTAGCGCTCCTTGTGACCGATCGCGATGACATCGGTGTCCCGGGCGGCGATCTCTGCGAGCTTCTCGATCAGCTCGTCCTGCCGGTCCCCCACGACGCCCAGCCCGAGGAGCAGACGGGCATCGGGCCCGCGGACGCCGTTCATGATCTCGATCAGTGCCTCGAGACCTGCTTCGTTGTGGGCGAGGTCGATCACGACCGTGACCTCACTGATGCTGAAGAAGTTCATCCGGCCCGGGTTGTGCTCGGCGTCCGGCCGGAAGGACCTCAGCCCCTCCACGACGACGTCGCGCGGGATCCCGACGGCCAACGCCGCCGAGGCGGCGGCCAGGGTGTTCTCGACGTTGAACCGGGACAGCCCCGCGAGCGTCATGGGTACGTCGACCAGCTCGATCAGCGGATCCGGGTCGGCACCCGGGCGCAGCACGGTCACCCAGCCGTCGATCACGGTGGTCGCCCGGCCGCCGTCGTTGAGGGTCTCGCGGATCGCGGGCGAGTCGGGCTCGCGGCCGAACACCCAGGGCTGGGCCTTGACGACCGCACGCATCGCGTAGGTCCGCGGGTCGTCGGCGTTGAGGACCGCCCAGCCCTCCTTGCGGGTGATCCGGGGCACGACCGCCTTCACCTCGGCCAGCTGGTCGACGGTGTCGATGCCCTGGAGCCCGAGATGGTCAGCTGACACGTTGGTGACGACGGAGACGTCGTTGCGGGTCAGACCGATCCCCTTCAGGAGGATGCCGCCCCGCGCCGTCTCAGTGACGGCGAGCTCGACCTCGGGGTGCTCCAGCACCCGACCGGCGCCGCTCGGGCCGGAGTAGTCGCCCGCCTCGACGAGCTCACCGTCGATGTAGATGCCGTCGGTGTTCGACCAGCCGACGTGCCGGCCATCGGTGCGGGCCAGGTGCGCGATCATCCGCGAAGTCGTGGTCTTGCCGTTCGTCCCGG
The DNA here is from genome assembly GCA_963809015.1 of uncultured Actinomycetota bacterium. GTDB lineage: Bacteria > Actinomycetota > Actinomycetes > Propionibacteriales > Nocardioidaceae > Nocardioides. The sequence continues at coordinate 153,549 of CAWEHX010000006.1, read as the reverse complement.
TGACCGCGACCACCGGGACCTGCGGCTTGATCGTGTGCGGCGCAGCGCCCGGCTCGGAGCGGGCCACGCGCTCGGCCGCCCGGCTCACGGCATCGTCGAGTCCTCCGAAGGGGATCGAGTCGAGCACCTCGGCCACCGCTCGGCCCAGCTCCTGCGCCCGCTCGCGGCGCCGCCAGGGATAGGCGACGACGAGCTGCTGCGGGTCGCTGGTGGGACGCACCCGGACCGCCAGCCGCGACGTACCGGCCTCCTTGGCGACGGCGCGCACCAACCGCTCGACGGCCCGCATCGCGAACCGGGTCCGGAACCCCGACTCCGGGGCACCCGGACGCGAGGTGGCCAGCCCGATCCGGGCCGCCAGCCTCGACACGGTCTCCTCAGAGGCCGTGGCCAGTGTCCCGATGTCGAGCGTCAGCTTGATCGCCGCGCGCGGGAAGTAGAGGTTGGGTCCCTCGAGGACCCGGAGCTCGACCAGTGCGGAGGACAGGTCAGGCGCCCATCGCGTGGAAGCCACCGTCGACGTGCACGATCTCGCCGGTGGTCGCCGGGAAGAAGTCCGACAGCAGCGCGCAGACCGCCTTGGCCGTCGGCTCGTAGTCGACGTTGTCCCAGCCGAGCGGCGCCCGGTCGCTCCACATCGCCTCGAGCCCTTCGAACCCGGGAATCGCCTTCGCCGCCAGCGTCCTCAACGGTCCCGCGGAGACCAGGTTGACCCGGATGCCGGCCGGGCCGAGGTCACGCGCCAGGTAGCGCGAGCAGGACTCCAGGCCCGCCTTCGCCACGCCCATCCAGTCGTACGCCGGCCAGGCCACCGTGGCGTCGAACGTCAGCCCGACGACCGAACCGCCCTCGCTCATCAACGGCCGGCAGGCCTGGGCGAGCGACATCAGCGAGTACGCCGACACCTGGACCGCTTGTGCGACGTCGGGCCAGGGGCCGTCGAGGAACTTGCCGCCGAGCAGGGTCTCGGGGTTGCCGTAGGCGATCGAGTGGACCACCCCGTCCAGCCCGTCGACGTGCTCGCGCACCTGGTCGGCGAGCCCGGCCAGGTGGTCGGCGTCGGTGACGTCGAGCTCGAGCACCGGCGGCTCCACCGGCAGCCGCTTGGCGATCCGGCGGGTGATGCCGAGCGCCCGACCGAAGTTCGAGATGAGCACGGTCGCGCCCTGTTCCTGCGCCACCTTCGCGGCCGCGAAACCGATCGAGCTGTCCATGGTCACGCCCGCGACCAGGATCCGCTTGCCCTCCAGGATGCCGGTCATGTCAGTGCCCCATTCCGAGTCCGCCGTCGACCGGTATCACGGCCCCGGTCACGTATCCCGCTCCGTCGCCTGCCAGCCAGGTCACGGCCGCCGCCACCTCTGCGGGCTCGGCGTACCTGGCCAGCGGGACCTGCGACTTGATCGCGTCGCGCTGCTCGTCGGTGAGCACCGCCGTCATGTCGGTGTCGACGTAGCCGGGCGCCACGACGTTGGCCGTGATCGAGCGCGAGCCGAGCTCCCGGGCCAGCGAGCGCGCCATGCCGACCAGGCCCGCCTTCGACGCCGCGTAGTTGACCTGCCCGGGCGAGCCGAGCAGCCCGACCACCGAGGAGATGAAGATGATCCGGCCGCGGCGCAGCCGCAGCATGCCCTTCGCGGCCCGCTTGGCCAGCCGGAAGGACCCGGTGAGGTTGGTGTCGATCACCGAGGACCACTCCTCCTCGGACATCCGGAGGATCAGGGTGTCTTGCGTGATGCCAGCGTTGGCGACCAGCACCTCGACCGGGCCGTGCGCCTCCTCGGCCGCCTTGAACGCCGCCTCGACGGCGTCCGGGTCCGTGATGTCGCAGCGCAGGTCGAGAGCGCCGTCAGGCGCGCCGCCGTTGCGGGTGGTCACCGCGACGTGGTCACCCTCGGCGAGGAAGGCCTCTGCGATGGCCCTCCCGATGCCTCGGTTGCCACCGGTGATCAGGACGGATCGTGGCTGTGCTTCTTCGGTCTGGCTCACGGTCAGCGACGCTAGCGCTTACCGCTGGGTAGACCGAAACCGAGCACGGTCAGTCGTCCTCGAGGCGGAAGCCCACCTTCATGCCGACCTGGAAGTGCTCCACGCCGCCGTCCTTCACCTGCCCCCGCACCTGGGTGACCTCGAACCAGTCGAGATGACGAAGCGTTCGAGCGGCCCGCTCGATGCCGTTGCGGACAGCCGCGTCGATGCCGTCGGGCGAGGTCCCGACGATCTCGGTGACGCGGTAGGTGCGGTTGGACATGGTGCCTCCTCCGAGACCTGCTGAGGCAGGTCAACTGCTGCGATCGTAGCGACGTACAGTGGGGGTATGGCCAAGGACCAGGCACGGTCCGAAGGGCCCGTGCGCATCACCACCGCGGCGGCCAGCCGCGACGACGACATCCGCATGCGTCAGCGCCGCTACCTCGTCTCGATGGGCATCCGGACCGTCTGCTTCGTCGCCGCCGTGATCGTCGGACACGGCGTGATCATGTGGGTGCTGATCGTCGCGGCGCTCCTGCTGCCGTACGTCGCGGTCGTGATGGCCAACGCGGCGTCGAGCAAGTCCGACGAGTTCGCGCTGCGCGACGTCGGGCGTCCCGAGCTTCCCGCCGCCCAGCGACCGCAGCTCTGATGGACCCCGATCTCTGCTCGGCCAAGGGCTGCCAGGCGCCCGCGGTGTGGCAGCTGCTCTGGAACAACCCCAAGCTGCACACTCCCGAGCGCCGCAAGGTCTGGCTCGCGTGCGACGAGCACCGTCAGTCCCTGTCGGACTTCCTCGGCGCCCGGAGCTTCCTCAAGGACGTCGTGCCCCACGAGGGCTCGGAGTCAGCCGCCGATCGCTGACATCGGCCGATCGGGCTGCAGGAAGGTCGGGTCGTCGATCCCGTGACCGGCCGCCTTGCCGCGCATCGCGACCCGCCAGCGCTCCGCGAGCACCTCGTCGCTCGCGCCGTCTCGGAGCGCCGACCTGAGGTCGGACTCCTCGCGGGCGAACAGGCAGTTGCGCACCTGGCCGTCGGCGGTGAGCCGCACCCGGTCGCAGTCGCCGCAGAACGGCCGCGTCACCGACGCGATCACACCGACGGTCGCCGGCCCGCCGTCGACGAGGAACTTCTCCGCCGGGGCGCTCCCCCGCGGCTCCACTGCCGGGGTGAGCACGAACTCCGGCTCGAGGCGCGCGAAGATCTCGTCGGCGGTGATCATGCCCTCGCGGGACCACCCGTGCTGAGCGTCCAGCGGCATCTGCTCGATGAAGCGGAGCTCGTAACCGCGCTCGATGCACCACCGCAGCAGCTCGGCCGCCTGGTCGTCGTTGACGCCACGCAGCAGTACGGCGTTGACCTTCACCGGTCCGAGCCCTGCCTCGTTGGCCGCGGCCAGGCCGTCGACCACGTCGGCGAGCCGGTCGCGGCGGGTGATCTCGTGGAACGTGTCCTGGCGGACCGAGTCGAGGCTGACGTTGATCCGGTCGAGCCCCGCCGCCGCCAGCGGTCCGGCGATCTTGGCCAGACCCAGCGCATTGGTCGTCATCGAGATCTCGACCTCGGGGTCGATCGCGTGCACGTTCTCGACGATGCCGACGATCCCCCGGCGTACCAGCGGCTCACCACCGGTGAACCGCACCTCGCGGATCCCGAGCTGCTCGACGCCGACCCGGACCAGGCGGACCACCTCGTCGTCGGTCAGCACCTCCTCGCCGGGCAGCCAGTCGAGGCCCTCGGCGGGCATGCAGTAGGAGCAGCGCAGGTTGCAGCGGTCGGTGAGCGAGACCCGCAGGTCGGTCGCCACACGTCCGTAGCGGTCCTCGAGCCCGCTGGTCACTGTCCTGGCCTCCATCCACCCAGTGTAGAGAGCCCGGCTAGCGTGGACCGGTGCGGTCGTTCCGATTCCTGCTGAGCCGACGGTGGGCGCTCTTCGCCGTCGCCGTCGTGGTCATCGCTGCCGCCACCTGGTGGCTGGGCGAATGGCAGTTCAACCGGCTCGACGACCGCAAGGAGCGCAACGCCGTGGTCCGAGCCAACGAGGACAAGCCGCCCGCCCCCGTTGCCGACGTACTGGCGCCGGGCGAAAAGGTCGCGGAGGACGAGGAGTGGCGCCAGGTCGCGGCCACCGGCACCTATGCCACGCAGGACACCGTGATCGTGCGCTACCGCTCGAACGACGGCGCAGCGGGCATCGACGTGGTGGTTCCCCTCGTGACCAGCGACGGGACCGCGCTGCTCGTGGACCGAGGCTTCCTGAAGACCGACAACAAGCCGATCGACGTCAGCGACGTTCCCGAGCCGCCTACGGGTGAGGTGGACGTGACCGGTTGGGTCCGTGCCGACGGAACCGGGGACAGCACCGAGGTCAGCAACCAGTCGACCCGGGCGATCTCCAGCCAACGGATCGGCGAGTACCTGGGCCTGGAGGTCTACGGCGGCTTCGTCGAGCTCCGCTCCGAAGACCCTGAACCCGCCGTGTCACTGGCCCCGGTGGAGCTGCCCGAGCTCGACAACGGCCCGCACTTCTTCTACGGGCTCCAGTGGTGGTTCTTCGGCCTGCTGGCTCTCTTCGGCTTCGGCTACCTGGCGTACGACGAGTGGCGCAACGGGCCGCGTGGTCCCCGGAAGGCTCAGAGCGCCCGCAGCATCCCGCCGTCAACGGGCAGCATCGACCCGGACACGAACGACGCCGCTGGCGAGAGCACGAAAGCGGCCGCTCGGCCGAACTCCTCCGGCTCGCCGTAGCGACGCAGCGGGATCGTCGCGATCGCAGCCTCGCGGGCCGCCTCGGCGTCCCCGGTGGAGGCATCGAGCTCGGCCACCCGCTCGGTCGCCACCCGGCCGGGCAGCAGGCTGTTGACGCGCACCCCGCGCGGACCGAGCTCGTCGGCGAGGGTCTTCGCCACGTTCGCCAGGCCGGGCCGGAGGCCGTTGGAGATCGCCATGTCCGCCAGCGGCGCCCGCACGCTCGACGAGAGCACCAGCGCCAGCGAGCCCCCCTCTCCCAGCTCGGCCCCCACCTCGCGGGCCAGGCGCACCGCGCCCAGGAACACCGAACCGAAAGCGGTGGACCACTGCTCGTCGGTGATCTCGGTAACCGGCCCCTTCGGCGGCCCGCCGACGGAGATCAAGGCCCCGTCGAGCCGGCCCCAACGCTCGCGCGCGGCGGCGATCAGCCGAGCCGGGGTGTCAGCGTCGGCGTTGTCGGCAGTCACCCCGACGGCCGCCTCGCCGAGCGCTCCGACGGCGTCCGCCAGCGACTCCTCGGTGCGCCCCGACAGCACCACGCGGGCACCCTCGGCGACCAGGCACTCGGCGGTGGCCCTGCCCAGCCCCCGGGCTCCCCCGGTGATGATGAAGACGCGTTCGCTCAGTCCGAGGTCCATGAGAACGACGATAGAGGGGCCTACTGCAGGCTCATCCTCGGCTCACCATTGAGCAGCCCGGTGCCGGTGCGCACGCACGCTCCGCCGCGCGGCGTACCGCCGTTGTAGGCCTGCCTGATGCACGACCGCACGGCCAGCTGCCCCCAGTAGTTCGGGTGCAGCGACTCCTGGATGTAGTAGGGGCTGTTGGAGCAGCACGTCGAGACGGTGCGGATCTGGTTGACCCACTCGGTCCGGTCCACGGCGCCGGCGCTCAGCCAGTTCGCGAGGCCCACCTCCTCGTACAGACCGACGCCGGTCTCACAGAGCCGGCGGCCGTTGAATGTGCTCGCGAGGTTGAGGGTCCGGGCGTTCGTGATGCCCGCCTGCGAGATCGCGCCGGTCACGGTGTTGTTGATCGTGGGCAGCGCCGTGCCGTTGGCCCAGTCGGCATCGGCGTTCCAGAAGCCGCAGCCGCCGGTGCTCTGCCGGGTGTAGCCGCTCTGGCTGTAGCGGAAGCCGGAGCCGTTGGGGATCGGCGACGGGTAGGTCTGGACCAGCATCGTCCACTGGGTGTCGGCGTACCCGGCATTGCGCATCGCCGTCCGGACGTTGGTCAGTGCGCCCGCGATCTTCGCCTTCACCGCGGCCACGTTGCTCGAGGTGAAGTTGCTGGTGACGCTGCTGTCGTCGTTGCAGTAGTCCTTCCACCACGACGGCGAGTACAGGAAGTCAGCCACGCACGTCGCGACGACGTCGGCGAAGTTGAAGTCGTTGCCGCCGATGGAGACCACGACCATCTTCACGTTGTGAGTGCCTGCGAAGGTCTGCAGAGCCCTGGCCTGGCCGACACCGGCCGAGCCGCTGTAGAAGTCGAGGCCGGGCTTGAAGTACGTCCCCGTCGAGGTCGACGTCTCCGCGCCGGAGCACGCCAGGTTGAGGCTGTTCACACCCCCGCCGACGTGGATCTCCGCGCTGCGGCTGCGGTGACAGCGCTCGATCGCCTCGCCGGTCCCGGAGGCGTTGTCGTAGTACGCCGTGGACCCGAGCGCGTCCGCGCGGCTGCTGCTCGAGTTGGACGAGCCCGCCCAGCGGCCGGCCTCACCGGAGATGTAGGAGTCACCCACTGACACGACCCACGGGGTTCCGGAGCCAGGCCCGTCCGCCTGCGCGGGCGGCGCGGCCAGGACGGTGAGCGGGACGATGACTGCGACCACCAGGGCCGACGCGAGCCTGCGGATCATGCGGTTGTCTCCTTGGACGCTTGCTCCCGCCCCCCGGGCAAGCGCAATCTAGTGACAACCCTCACTGGTGTCGAGCACCCGGGCTGCGCGCCGTACTAGGCGACAGGCGTGTCCTGCAGGAACTGGGTGCGGTAGAGGTCGGTGTAGAGCCCACCGCGGGCCAGCAGGTCGGTGTGGGTGCCGGACTCCACGATCCGGCCTTCGTCGAGGACCAGGATCTGGTCGGCGTTGCGGACCGTCGACAACCGGTGCGCGATCACCAGCGAGGTGCGGCCCTCGAGCGCAGCGTCGAGCGCCTGCTGCACCGCGGACTCGGACTCGCTGTCGAGGTGCGCCGTCGCCTCGTCGAGCACCACGATCGAGGGAGCCTTGAGCAGCAGTCGTGCGATGGCGAGACGCTGTCGTTCGCCGCCCGAGAGCCGGTAGCCGCGGTCTCCGACCACGGTGTCGAGACCATCCGGAAGGCTGCGCACCAGGCGAGCCACCTGGGCCGCTTCCAGCGCCGCCCAGACCTCGACCTCGTCGGCCTCCGGACGGGCATAGAGCAGGTTGGTCCGGATCGTGTCGTGGAACATGTGCGCGTCCTGGGTGACGTAGCCGACCGCGTCCTCGAGGGACTGCAGGGTCACGTCACGTACGTCGATGCCCCCGACGCGTACGACGCCCGAGCCGACGTCGTAGAGCCGTGCGACCAGGTGGGTGATGGTGGTCTTGCCGGCGCCGGAAGGACCCACCAGGGCCACCATCTGGCCGGGCTCGGCCACGAGGCTGACGTCGCTGAGCACCTCGGTGTTGTCCCGCGACTCGGTGCGGGCGACGCTCTCGAGCGAGCCGAGCGACACCTCGTCGGCCTTCGGGTAGGTGAACGACACGTGCTCGAACTCGAGCCTGGCGGCGGAGCTCGGCAGCTCGACAGCGTCGGGCTTCTCCTGGATCTGCGACGGCAGGTCGAGGACCTCGAAGACCCGCTCGAAGCTGACCAGGGCGGTCATCACGTCGATCCGGACGTTGGAGAGACCCTGCAGGGGGCCGAGCAGCCGCAGCAGCAGCGTGGCCAGCGCGAGGAGGGTGCCGACGGTCAGCGTCTTGTCGATCGCGAGGTGTCCGCCGAAGCCGTAGACGAGCGCGGTCGCGAGGGCCGGGACCAGCATCATCGAGGCGCCGAAGATCCGGGTGATCAGCGAGATCCGGACGCCGAGGTCCCGCACGTTGGCGGCCCGGTCGGCGAACAGGTCGTCCTCCTCGCTCCGCCGGCCGAACAGCTTCAGCAGCATCGCGCCGCCCACGTTGAAGCGCTCGGTCATGACGTTGCCGAGGTCGGCGTTGCCGTCCATCTGCCTGCGGGTGAGTCCGGCCAGCCGGCCGCTGACCCAGCGGGAGACCAGGTAGAGGATCGGGAACAGGGCCAGGCAGAGCAGAGTGATCTGCCAGCTCAGCGCGAACATCGCGATGCCGACCACCAGCACGGCGATGCCGTTGGAGACGGTGCTCGACAGGGTCGAGGTGAACGCGCGCTGGGCGCCGATCACGTCGTTGTTGAGCCGGGAGACCAGGGCGCCGGTCTGGGTGCGTGTGAAGAACGCGAGGGACTGGCGCTGGACGTGTCCGAACACGCGGGTCCGGAGGTCGAAGATCAGGCCCTCGCCGATCCGGGAGGATAGCCAGCCGCCGAGCACCGCGAGCACGGCGGTGACGACGGAGACGCCCGCCATCGCCAGGGCCAGCATGGTCACCATCTGGCGGTCCTCGGCGAGGATGCCGTCGTCGACGATGCGCTGAACGAGTAGTGGGATCACCACGACCATGGCGGCGTCGACGACCGTCAGAGCGAGGAAGACCGAGATCAGCTTCCGGTGCGGTCGCGCGAACCCGAGTACGCGGCGGATCGTCTTGCGGTCGATCCGGTTGTCTACGACGCTGCGGTCGGAGCGGATGTGGCGCCAGGCGCCACCGCCTGGATGCATGGATGACATCAGCGGGCTCCTCTCATGTTGCTAAGGCAGCGAGCTCCCGGAACCGTCGTACCTGGGCCTCCCGCTCGAGTCGACGTTGCTCGTCGAGGTCTCGGGATGCCGCGCCCAGAAGGAGCGCCTTCGTCTCGCGGACCGCGCCCGGCAGGGCGGCGGTCAGGGCAGCCACCAGGTCGGCGACCGTGCCGTCGAGCTCCGCGGCGGGTACGGCGGCCAGCGCGAGCCCGATGTCGACGGCCTCGGCGGCTCCGACCATCCGTGCCGTCGCGCAGATCTCAAGTGCCCTGGCGTAGCCAACGCTCTCGACGAGCGGTTTTGTTCCCGTCAGGTCTGGAACCAGCCCCAGCGCCGACTCCTTCATGCAGAACTGCGCGTCGTCGGCGACCACCCGGATGTCGCAGGACAGCGCGAGCTGGAAGCCCGCGCCGATCGCGTAGCCCTGCACCGCGGCGATCGACACGAACCGCGGGTCGCGCAGCCAGGTGAAGCCCTTCTGGAAGTCGTCGATGGTCGCGCTGGCGGTCGCGTCGTCCATGGCGAGGAGCTCGGCCACCGTCTCCTCGCCCGCCGTGGCGGGGTCGAGCATCCGCCGGTCCAGGCCTGCCGAGAACGCCGGCCCCTCTCCGCGTACGACGACCGCCCGGACCTCGTCGGAGAGGCCCTCGCCGATCGTGGCCAGCGCCCGCCACATCGCGGGAGTCTGGCTGTTGCGTGAGTCGGGTCGGTCGATGGTGACGGTCGCCAGTGCGCCGTCGACATCCAGGCGCAGACCGACAGCGGCAAGCTCTTCGGGGCTCATGGCCGAAGTCTAGGGACGGGGACCGACCCCGATCAGGCCAGTGCCACCAGGTCGGCGTACTCGGCGTTCCACAGGTCCTCGACGCCGTCGGGGAGGATCAGCACGCGATCCGGCTCGAGGGCGAGCACGGCACCTTCATCGTGGGTGACCAGCACGATCGCGCCCTCGTAGCTGCGGATCGCGGCCAGCACCTCCTCGCGTGACGCCGGGTCGAGGTTGTTGGTGGGCTCGTCGAGCAGCAGCACGTTCGCGCTCGAGACCACCAGGATCGCCAGGGCCAGCCGGGTCTTCTCACCGCCCGAGAGGACCGAAGCAGGCTTGTCCGCGTCGTCACCGGAGAAGAGGAACGAGCCGAGCACGGACCGGGCCTCGGTGTCGGTGAGCTGAGGTGCCGCGTAGTGCAGGTTCTGCAGCACCGTGCGCGAGGTGTCGAGGGTCTCGTGCTCCTGGGCGTAGTAGCCGATCTTGAGGCCGTGACCGGGCGTTACTTCACCGGTGTCCGAGGCGTCCACCCCCGCCAGGATCCGGAGCAGCGTGGTCTTGCCGGCACCATTGAGCCCGAGCACGACGACCCTCGAGCCGCGGTCGATCGCGAGGTCGACGTCGGTGAAGACCTCGAGCGAGCCGTACGACTTCGACAGCTCCGCGGCCGTGAGGGGCGTCTTCCCGCAGGGCGCGGGGGCAGGGAACTTGATCCGGGCGACGCGGTCCTGGCGGCGCTCCCCCTCGATCCCCGCCAGCAGCTTCTCGGCGCGCTTCAGCATCGACTGGGCGGCCTGCGCCTTGGTCGCCTTCGCCCGCATCTTGTTGGCCTGGTCGGTGAGCGTCTTCGCCTTGTTCTCGGCGTTCATCCGCTCGCGCTTGCGCCGCTTCTCGTCGGTCTCCCGCTGGGTGAGGTACGCCGACCAGCCCATGTTGTAGACGTCGATCTCGGCCCGGTTGGCGTCCAGGTGCAGCACCCGGTTGACCGTGGCCTCAAGCAGCGCCGTGTCGTGGCTGATCACGACCAGGCCGCCCTGGTGGGACTTCAGGAAGTCGCGCAGCCAGACGATCGAGTCGGCGTCGAGGTGGTTGGTCGGCTCGTCGAGAAGCAGGGTCTCGGCACCCGAGAACAGGATCCTGGCCAGCTCGACGCGACGGCGCTGCCCGCCCGAGAGGGTCTTCAGCGGCTGGCCGAGCACCCGGTCCTCGATGCCGAGGCTGCTCGCCATCTGCGCGGCCTCCGACTCGGCGGCGTACCCGCCCCCGGCGTGGAGATCGGCGTCGGCGCGGGTGTAGCGGCGCATCGCGCGCTCCCGCAGCTTGGGGTCGTCGCTGCCCATCTCGATCTCTGCCTCACGCAGCCGACGTACGGCGTCGTCCAGCCCGCGGGCGGACAGGATCCGCTCCCGCGCCAGCTGCTCCGGGTCGCCGGAGCGTGGATCCTGCGGCAGGTAGCCCACGGCACCGGTCGCCTGCACCGTCCCGGCGGCAGGCAGCGCCTCGCTGGCCAGGATCTTGGTCAGCGTGGTCTTGCCCGCGCCGTTGCGACCGACCAGACCCACCTTGTCGCCCGCACCAACGCGGAAGCTGACGTTCTCCATGAGCAGTCGTGCCCCGGCCCGGACCTCGAGGTGGTGGGCGGTGATCATCGTGGTCACTAGTCTATGGAGCCGGGCTCGGCCGACAGGGGCCGCCCCGGACCTGAGAGACAGGGGCGCGAGATGCGGTTCAATCCGAAGGCTCGGCTGGACCGTGCACGCGTCAAGGACGCCGGTCGCGGCTCGGGCAGCGGATTCCCCGGCGGGAGCAGCAGGCGGATCCCGATCCCCGGCGGCGCGGCGGGCGGTGGCATCGGCGGCATCCTGATCGTGATCCTGATCGTCATCGTCAACCAGTTCCTGGGTGGCGACGACGGGACCGGCGGCGCCGGAGCGAGCGGCTACAACACGTCCCGGCTCGGCGACTCGGCGGACACCGGCCGGTATGACAACTGCAAGACGGGCGAGGACGCCAACGACAGCCAGGACTGTGCCCGGGTCGCCGTCGAGAACTCGCTGACCGACTACTGGGAGGGCGAGCTCGGCGGCAAGTTCCAGCCCGAAGGGGCGCTCGTCACGTTCACCGACTCGGTCGACACGCAGTGTGGCGCCGCGACCTCGGATGTCGGCCCGTTCTACTGTCCCGCCGACACCTCCATCTACCTCGACACCGACTTCTTCGACGAGGTGCTCGAGCGCCAGCTCGGCGGGCCGGACGGCGGTTTCGTGGAGTTCTACGTGCTGGCCCACGAGTACGGCCACCACATCTCCAACCTGCTCGGCTACTTCGGCCAGGTCCGCACCCAGGAGGGCCCGCAGAGTGACGCCGTACGGCTGGAGCTGCAGGCGGACTGCTACGCCGGCATGTGGGCGCACCACGCCACCACCACCGAGGACGCCGAGGGTCAGGTGCTGGTCCTCGACCTGACCGAGGAGGACGTCGACCTGGCCATCGCGGCGGCCGAGGCGGTCGGCGACGACCGGATCCAGCAGAAGACGCAGGGCCAGGTCACCGAGGAGAGCTGGACGCACGGTTCCGCGGCCATGCGCAAGAAGTGGTTCGGCATCGGCTTCGAGCAGGGCGACCTGAACGCCTGCGACACGTTCGCCGTCGGCCAGGTCTGAGCGTCAGGCGCCCATCAGCGCTTCGATCTGCGGGAACTGGCGCTGCAGCGCGCGCAGGTGCGGCGCCACGGACGGGTGCCGGTACTTCCCGGCCAGCGCCCCCTCACCGCCCGCGACCCGGGCCAGCGCCCACTCCGCCCGGTTCAGCGCGGTGTAGACGGCGGTCACCCGCGCCCCGAGGAGTACGTCGTCCGGCGAGGCGACCCCGTCGGGCAGCCCCATCAGGTAGGCGTCGAGCAGCGGCTCGAAGGACTCCCGGGAGGCCAGCGAGTAGTAGCCGACGTCGCCGCCGGCCGGGCCGGTCCCGAGCGTGCCCCAGTCGATGGCCAGCACGTCGTCGCCGTCGCGTCCGGGCAGGTTGGTGGCCGTGGGGTCACCGTGCTGCGGGACCTGGGGCAGCGCCTCGACCAGGTCCAGCATGCTCCCCCGCCGCTCCCACAGGTGATCAGCCACGTCGGCGACGGTCGTCCGAGCCAGGGTCGGCCAACCTCCGCGCCGCTCGACCCGCGCCATCCGGTCGCGCAGCTGGTGCCGGGAGAGGAACTTCGGGCGGGGCAGGTCGGAGCCCGCGAACCGGCCGAGCGCCATCGCGACGAACAGCCCGGTGAGCGCGGCGTCCTCGACCCATTCGCGGGTGATCGTGATGCCATGAGGGTCCTCCTCGACAGCAGCATCGATGGCCCGCAGCCCCGGAGTGGATGCCACCAGCCCTGTGGTCAGCACATCGGCCTCACGGCGCCAGTACGCCGCATGGGCAGGGTCGCTGAGCTCGGCCGGGTCCTCGGCGGTCGGTGCCGCCAGACGCTTGATCACCACCGGTCGGCCGCCCTGGGCGGCCCGCCAGATGCCGACGGTGGACGCGCCGGCGCCGCCAGGAAGCGGATGCCAGCCCGGCTCGGGCTCCCACATGCGTCTGACGCTAGTTGATCAGGCGGCCGAATCCGGGAAGCTGGCAGTCAACGCCATCGCGCTGTCTGCGGCATGAGCGTGCGTTCGTAGCCTGCACTCAACCCCGCATCACGGAGAGTTTGGCTGACCGTGACCTGCCCGGCGACCTACCTTGTTGCCATGTCTGACTCGGCGGTGCCCACGTTCGGCCAGAGACTCGTCATCTACGTGGTGGCGATGGCCCTGGCCGTCTGGCTCGGTGGAGAGCTTGGCTTTGCGGCCTCCGACTGCGGGTCCGGTCCTGGCGAATGCGACCTACAAGGTGTCGGATGGGTAGTGGGTGCTGCCCTCGGACTCGTAGTGGTCGTGTTGTTGGGCATGGTTGTGGAGGCCATGTTGCGCCGCCGCATCCGCGATCCCGGGAAGGTGGCTCGGATGACCGACGGCACTCGACTGCACGATGCCCATCTGGGCAACGGTCGTGCTGTGCATGGTGGCGGTACTCGCGGTCGGTGCCTTGGCACTCACGATCCTGGCGGCCGTCGTGTGCGGCGACGAGTCCGGTGGCTTCGCCTGCGGAGGCTAGTCGCCCAAGGTGCGGCATGAGCGGGCGTCTCCCGTGGGAGAGTTGAACGTGTTGATGCTCAGGTACATGTTTGGTCGGTTCGCTCGCCGGGCGGACAGGGCTGTGCGGCGAGCCCGACGGGCACTGGTCGGTTTGGAATCGGACGGCTTGAGAGTCGAGAGCGTCTTCCACTACGGCGCAGTAAGCATTGACCCGAGCAACCTAGTCGTATGGCTTCTCCTGAGTGGCAAGGCCGACAACGAGATACCCGAGTGGCTCGAACTGACACCTCACCTCGCACCGGACCTTCGGCCCGAGGGCATCGACTTCGGCTGGCTGCTCCACCTCCGCAGTCTCGTGACTCATGAGTTCGAGCGCGTGTCATGGCCCGACCCGGAATCTGTGGACGTGATGGTCGAATCGGCGCATCGGGTGAGGACGCAGGGTGGCTGGAACTACTTCCGCTAGCGCCCGCTCATCGGCATGAGCGGATGTTCCCGCTCCCAGCTGTGGTTAGGCGGTGTTGGCTTGGCCTGGCAGTCGGCGGGTGCCGGTGTGGTCGACGAGGTAGAGCTTGCCGTGGGGGTCGCGCCAGAGGTAGATGCCGGGGAAGGGTTGCCGGACTTCCCAGTCGCCGTGGGTCTTCAGGTTGTGGTGGGACTGGGTGAGGGGTCCGTAGTTCCCGATCGCTGAGGGGCCTTGCGGCCAGGCGATGGTGTGGTCCACCTGCTCGCCGGTCCAACCGCCGGGTTGGTTGAGGGTGGCGGTGGCGAAGGGGAAGGTGTCGGCCGGCGTCATCAGGCGCACGGCCCGGCGATGTCGGTCCGGGATCTCCCACGCATCGACGGGTGCTTGGCCCTCGATGTCGATGACCGGTCGATGAGTGATCCGGCACTGTGGGCCGAGAACGTCGCGGACCCAGGCTTCGGTCACCGCGCCCACTCCTTCGATGCGGGCGATGCCGGTGGGATCAGGGCCGAGGTAGGTGTGGGTGAACAGCTCCACCGACGGCAGCAGGTCGGCCCAGTCGATGGTCGGCTGCTCGCCGGTGACCTCGCCACCACCACGGGAGAACGTGACGACCGCGTCAGCCACGATCCCCGACGGCTCGGGGTCCGGGACTGGTCGGGGTCGGCGGGTGGTTCGGGGTCGGCGGGGCGTTGCTTCCAGGCGGCGTACTCGGCGAGGAGCTGGGTGGCTTGGGCGGGGTTGGCCAGGATCACCATCGCCATCGCGCGGCGGGTGTCGAGGGGCTCGGTGCTGCCGAGTGCGGCGAGTGCGTCGGCGAGGTAGGCGACGGTGGCATCCAGGCGGGTGATGCCGGCGGCGTCGGTGAGCAGGTAGAAGCCGGCCATCCCGTGCTCGGTCGAGCGGGTCCGGCGGGCGAACTGCTCGGCCCGCGCTGCCTTCTCGGCCGCCTCGGCGGCAGCGGGGTCCGCGGCGATGACCGCGGCCTCGACCAGGTCGGTGAACCGGCCCCAGCTGATCCGTCCGTCGGCCGACTCGACCACCCGCTCATCGACATACGCCGCTTGGGGCAGGTCGAGGTCGCGGGTACGCCGGGCCACGTAGCGGGCGTAGGAGGCGCGCACCTCACCGGCCCGAACCCGGGCTCCGAGCTGGGGCAGCCGGTGGGCCAGGTCCAGGGCGTCAGCGATCAGCTGCTCCCCGGCCCAGGTCGAACGCCCGATCCGCGCACCCAGCTCCGCCGGCGCGAACGAGGCCACTTCTGGGGTGCCCTGGCCGCCGTAGCGACGCAAGGTCTGCCGGCCAGGCAACTTCGCCTGCTCCGGGTCCACGGTGACCGGGCCGTTGACCACCGCCCACTGCGCCGCCACGACAAGCAGGTTGGCTTCGGCCTCGCAGAATGCCGCGGGCGAGCGCGTCAGCGGTGTCGAGGAGCTCATGCCCCCGACATCCCGTCCACGCCATCCCCCGAGAGATCCATGCCCTTAATCCAAGCACCGAGCACCGACATCCGCGGATCACCGATCTGCGCTGTGGACGGCCAGTTCCGAGCGACCAGTTGTGGATGGTTTCGCCGATGGTTGAGGGTGATTCGTGGTTCAGGCGTTGGTGACCTCGACCCACAGCGACGAGGCATCTGCGATCGCCGCGTCCAGGGTGGCGCGCCTCGGCTCCGGCACTGGGAGCCAGGGCCCGACCACGCGCACCCCGGCCAGCCGAGGATCGGTCAGCACGGCTTCCACCGCCGGCCGGTCGCCGCCGGTGACCACCGGCAGTGCTCCGTCACCGAGGATCCGCGCGGCGTGCTCCGCTGCCGCCTCGTAGGCCTGCCGGGCCTGGTTGTCGCGGCGCCGGGCGAAGCGCTGCTGCGACTGCCCGCCCGCCTTGGTCCGGCCCTGCACGTGTCGCTGCCCGACCTTGGACTCCGCGACCTGCTCCCCCGCCAGCCGCGCGATCGCGAAGCCGCCCTTCCGCACCAGCAGCACGCCCCAGCGGGCGGGCAGCTCGACGCTCGCGGCGAAGGCCTGAGGGTCCGCGGCACCGTGATAGCCGACATCCAGGGGCAAGAGCGCGGCGAACGACGACCCGTCCGCGGCCCGGCCGTTCAGCGCCCCGCCCTCCACCGTGTACGCCGTGGCGCCGTGCCGGGACACGAAGTTCTCGATCCATCGGTCCCACCGGACGCGGGGAACGGCGATGCTGGGCACGTGGGTGACGGTAGCGGGGAACCGAACCGGATGCCGCGGCGTGTTACTGGCATGGAGCACGAAGTCGCAGGCGTCTACGCTGCGTCGTCCCGTCGGCTGATCGGCCTGCTCACGGTCATGGGCGGATCCGCCGCCGATGCCGAGGAAATCACGCAGGACGCGTTCGTGAAGCTGCTCGAGAAGTGGCCCCGGGTGCGTGAGTACGACGACGTCGAGGCCTGGCTGCGTACCGTCGCGGTGCGGATGCTGATCTCGCGGTACCGGCGCCGCCGGGTGGCGTCGGGCGGGCTGCTGAAGCTCTCCGCCGGCGCCCGCACCACGGTCTCGTCCGACTCGGCGGACAGCCGGGTCGACCTGGCCGCCGCGTTGGCCACCCTTCCGGTGACCCACCGCGCTGCCGTGCTCCTCCACCACGTCCACGACCTGCCGGTCGACGAGGTGGCCACGATCCTGCGCGTGCCGGTGGGGACGGTGAAGTCCCGGCTCTCCCGGGCGCGGTCCGCCCTCGCCCCGCTGGTGGCCGAGGACATCGAACCGGAACGGAGCACGCCATGAACCACCACGACCCCGCCCTCGAGGACCTCGTCGACCGGGCCACTCCCGACTCGGCACCGCCGTTCGGTGACGTGCTCGACCGCCGTGGCCGGCGTCGTACCCGCCGTCGGGCAGCGGCCGCGGGCGCAGCGGCCGTAGCCGTCGTCGCAGCTGTGGCCGCCGGGTCCGCGATGCTGCAGGGCGGTGGCGCCATCGACGCCGACCCGGCCCCCGCACCCACGGCCACCGACGACCTCGACGCGCCATCACCCCCGCCGGGACAGGGCGCCCCCGACTGGGACGGCGAAGGAGTCCCGCCGCTCACGCTGATGCTGGCCGACCGGATGGTGGTGCTGGCGCCGTGGTCGTACTGCTACGAGGGTGCCTGCGTCGACCATGCCGGGCCGGAGCAGGTCGACTACGTGGGCTCCCCGGACACCGTGCAGATCTCGTTCCCGGTACCCGACTGGGAGTTCGAGGCGACGCTCACCCAGGTCGGCATCGAGTGCCCGCGCTCGATCACGGTGCCGGCCAGTCCCACGTCCGCGACGACGTTCGACATTCCCCCGGCGGGGGCACCCGGGACCTACGACGTGAACCTGTTCGGGAGGGGCGAAGGCGGAGACGTGAGCTTTGCGTTCCGGTGGACGACCACGACCTCGGGCGACCTGCCCGAGCCCGAGGGGCACCTCGGCATCGTTCCCCAGCAGGCCGACGAACGATCGCGTCTTCGCGCCCGACCTCACGCTCACGAACCTTGCGGCGACCCCGGAGAGCGCCAGCGCCGAGATCACCGTGACCTCTGCCGACGGCGCCAGCCAGACGCTCCCGATCCTGCGGCCGGATCGAGGCTGTGCCGGCGAGGGCAACGCCTACTTCAACGGCGGGACCGACTTCGGCGCCGGTCTGGCCGATCTCGGCACGCTGCCGTACGCGTACTCCGTGCGGCTGGTGATGGACGGTACGACGTACACCGGCACCGCGACGTACCCCCCGAGCGGCGACATCGGCGAGGCTGAGCTCGAGGAGCAGCTCGAGTCGCTGGCGGAGGGCTCAGGGCGAGCCGACCTCACGTTCGACCCGCCGCTGCCGGCGTACACCGGTTAGCGGCTACTCGGACTGGTAGACGACGCGGAACCGCTCGCACACGACCGGCATGTCCGGCTGGAAGCCGTGGTCGTGGGTGGCGACCTCGGTGAAGAACCGCTGGTGCACCTCGCGCCAGAACTCCAGGGAGAGGTCACCCTCCCCCTCCAGGCGGGCGTGCTCCTCGTCGACCTCGTCGAACGGCACCACCTCGAGGGCGGTGCACTCGATCAGCGCGCGCGGGTGGCCTCTGCCGTCGAGGATGATGCTGAGGCTGCCGGGTTCGGGCAGCTCGTCACCGTCGTTCTCGTAGTCCCACAGCGCCCCGGCCGTGGCCGTCTTGGTGCCGTCGAGGACCAGCGCCAGGAGCGCGTCGGCCTGCTCGGCGTTGGCGCCGAACGACCAGGCGGGTGGTGGCAGGACCTCGAGCGTCGTAGGCCCGAAGTACGTCGGCGCGTTGTTGAGCTTGGCGTGGAAGCGGGCCAGCTCCCAGAAGACCTCGACCGGCGAACGGTCAGACATTGAAGCCAAGAGCACGCAGCTGCTCGCGGCCGTCCTCGGTGATCTTGTCGGGACCCCACGGCGGCATCCAGACCCAGTTGATCGCGACGTCGTTGACCAGACCCTCCAGCGCGGTGTTGGTCTGGTCCTGGATGACGTCGGTGAGCGGGCAGGCGGCGGAGGTCAGCGTCATGTCGATGACCAGGTTGCTGCCCTCGTCGATGTGCAGGCCGTAGACCAGGCCGAGGTCGACCACGTTGATGCCGAGCTCGGGGTCGACGACGTCCTTCATCGCCTCGGTGACGTCCTCCTCGGTGACGGTCGCAGTGCCGCCGCCGCCCGACGACTGGGCCTCCGGGACCTCAGGAAGATCTGCATGTTCAGCCATTCGTCGCCTCCAGCGATTGTGCGGTCGCGTCCTTCCAGGCCATCCACGACAGTAGCGCGCACTTGACCCGGGCCGGGAACTTGGCGACGCCCGCGAAGGCGACACCGTCCTCCAGCACGTCTTCGTCGGGCACTACCTGCCCCTTGCCCTGCATCAGTGCCAGGAACTGCTCGTGGATCGCCATCGCCTCGTCGACCTGCTTGCCGATCAGCAGCTCGGCCAGCACCGAGGTCGACGCCTGCGAGATCGAGCATCCGACCGCGTCGTAGGACACGTCGGAGACCACTCCCTCTTCCAGGTGGACGCGCAGGGTCACCTCGTCACCGCAGGTGGGGTTGACGTGGTGGACCTCGGCCTCGAAGGGCTCGCGGAGCCCTGAGTGCTGAGGGTTCTTGTAGTGGTCGAGGATGATCTCCTGGTAGAGAGCATCGACATTGTCGGCAGCCATCATCAACTCAACTTGAAGTAGCTGCGGGTGTATTCCAGGCCCTCGACGAGCGCGTCGATCTCCCCGGGCGTCGTGTAGAGGTACGACGACATCCGGGTCGAGCTCTGCACGCCGAACCGGGCGTGTGCGGGCTTCGCGCAGTGATGGCCGGCGCGGACGGCGACCCCACGAGAGTCGAGGACCTGCGCGATGTCGTGCGGGTGCACACCCTCGAGCTCGAAGGCGATCGCGCCGCCCCGCTCGGTGGCGTCCAGAGGTCCGAGCACGGTCAGGCCGGGCACCGTGGCCAAGCCGTCCAGCGCGTAGGCCGTGATCGCCTGCTCGTGCTCGTGCACGGCGTTCATCCCGATGTGGCCGAGGTACTCCACGGCCGCGCCCAGGCCGACGGCCTCGACGATCGGCGGGGTGCCGGCCTCGAACTTGTGCGGGATGCCGGCGTACGTCGATCGCTCCATGCGCACCGTCTCGATCATCTCGCCGCCACCGAGGAACGGCGGCAGCGCCTCGAGCACCTCACGGCGCCCCCAGAGCACGCCGATGCCGGTGGGGCCGACGACCTTGTGGCCGGTGAAGGCGAGCAGGTCGGCCCCGCTCGCGACGACGTCGACCGGCAGCTGAGGCACCGCCTGCGATGCGTCGACCACGACCAGCGCGCCCACCTCGTGGGCCTTGCGGGCGATCTCGGCGATCGGGTTGATGGTGCCGAGCATGTTGGAGACCCAGGTCAGCGAGACGACCTTGGTGCGCTCGTTGATCAGCTCGTCGATGGTGGAGAGGTCCAGGCGGCCGTCATCGGTGAGCCCGAACCAGCGCAGCTTGGCACCCTTGCGCTCGGTGAGCAGCTGCCACGGGACGATGTTGGAGTGGTGCTCCATCTCCGTGATGACCACCTCGTCACCCTCGCCGACGCCGAGCGGCCCACGTGCCCAGGCCAGCGTGTTGGCGACCAGGTTGAGCGCCTCCGAGGCGTTCTTGGTGAAGATGACCTCGTCGCGCGAGGGAGCGCCGATGAAGCCGGCGACCTTGTCGCGGGCGCCCTCGAACGCCTCGGTCGACTCCGCGCCGAGCTGGTGCATGGCGCGGGCGATGTTGGCGTTGTGCCGCTCGAGGTGGTCGACCATCGTGTCGATCACCACCTGCGGCTTCTGCGAGGTGTTGGCGCTGTCGAGGTAGACCAGGGGCATGCCGCCCGCGAGCGTGCGCTCGAGGATCGGGAAGTCCTTGCGGATGACTTCCAGCTCCGGCAGGAGACCTGGCAACGACATGGTCAGACCGCGCTCTTGACGTACTTGTCGTAGCCCTCGGCCTCGAGCTGGTCGGCCAGCTCCGGACCGCCCTGCTCGGCGATCCTGCCGTCCACGAAGACGTGCACGAAGTCGGGCTCGATGTAGCGCAGGATCCGGGTGTAGTGCGTGATCAGCAGGACGCCCTTGCCCTCCTGGGCGCGGAACCGGTTTACGCCCTCGGCGACGATCTTCAGCGCGTCGATGTCGAGGCCGGAGTCGGTCTCGTCGAGGATCGCCATCTTCGGGTTGAGCAGCTCGAGCTGCGCGATCTCGTGGCGCTTCTTCTCACCGCCGGAGAACCCCTCGTTGACGTTGCGGGTGCCGAACGTCGGGTCGAGGTTGAGCTGCTCGAGCGCGGCGTTGACGTCCTTGACCCAGGTGCGCAGCTTCGGCGCCTCGCCGTCGAGGGCCGTCTTCGCGGTCCGCAGGAAGTTGGACACCGAGACGCCCGGCACCTCGACGGGGTACTGCATGGCCAGGAACAGCCCGGCCCGGGCGCGCTCGTCGACGGACATCGCGAGCACGTCGGCACCGTCGAGGGTCACCGAGCCGCCCGTGATGTCGTACTTCGGGTGCCCGGCCACGGAGTAGGCGAGGGTGGACTTGCCGGACCCGTTGGGGCCCATGATCGCGTGCGTCTCGCCGTCCTTGATGGTCAGCGTGACGCCCTTGAGGATCTCCTTGGGGCCGTCGTCGGTGTTGACCGAGACTTGCAGGTCCTTGATCTCGAGGGTGCTCATGAAGGGGTGACTCCGTTCAGGGTGGTGGTGGTGTCGACGTAGACGCCGTCCTCGCGGACTTCGATGGGGAACGTCGCGACGGGTTCGGTGGCGGGCAGCCCGGTGGGCTTGCCGGTGCGGAGGTCGAAGCGCGAGCCGTGCAGCCAGCACTCGACGGTGCAAGCCTCAAGATCAGACACTGTGACCTCGCCCTCGCTGAGCGCGACGGCGGCGTGCGAGCAGAGGTCCTGGACGGCGAAGAACTCGTCGCCGTGCCGGGCGATGGCCACGTCGTAGCGTCCGATGGTCACGCCGAGCGCCTCGTCCTCGGGCACGTCGGTCGTCGCGCAGGCGAGCTCGAAGGTCATCACGCGAGCTCCTTCAGCACGTTCTTGGCGAGCTCGTCCTCCACGGTGGCCAGCAGCTTCTCCTGAAGGGCCGGCACACCCACCTTGCGGATCAGGTCGTTGAAGAACCCGTGCACGACGAGGCGGTGCGCCTCGGCCTCGGAGACACCGCGCGAGCGCAGGTAGAACAGCTGCTCGTCGTCGAAGCGTCCGGTGGCGGACGCGTGGCCCGCCCCCTTGATCTCGCCGGTCTCGATCTCGAGGTTGGGCACCGAGTCGGCCTGGCAGCCGTCGGTGAGCACGAGGTTGCGGTTCTCCTCGTAGGTCTCGATGCCCTCCGCGACCTTGCGGATCAGCACGTTGCCGACCCACACGGTGTGCGCGCCCTGGCCCTGCAGCGCGCCCTTGTAGAGCACGTGGCTCTTGGTGTGCGGCGCGGTGTGGTCGGCGAACAGCCGGTGCTCGAGGTGCTGGCCCTCGTCGGCGAAGTAGAGGCCGAGCAGCTCGGCCTCGCCGCCGGGGCCGTCGTACTCGACGTTGGCGTGCATGCGCACGAGGTCTCCACCGAAGGAGATCGCGGTGTGCCGCACGAACGCGTCGCGGCCGACCCGGATCGCGTCGCGGCCCAGGTGGACCGCATCGTCGTCCCAGTCCTGCAGGGTGAGCACGTTGACCCGGGCGCCGTCGCCGACGAGCACCGAGGTGGTCGCGCAGTAGCGCGCGGACCCGGTGTGCTCGATCACGATCGTCACGTCGGCGTGGTTGCCGATCCGCAGCACGAGGTGGCCCCAGACCAGGTCGTCGACCGACGACCCCTTGAGCCGCAGCCAGACCGGCTCGTCACCGGTGAGGTCGGCGGGCACGTCGAGGAGGACCGCTCCCCCGGCCTTGGCCACCGCGAGAGCGGCCGGCCGGTCGCCGGGGGCGAGCTCGCCGAGCTCGACCGCCTCCGCCGCGCTGATCTCGGTCAGGGTGACGCCCTCGGGGAGGGTCGTCTCCCACTCCAGGTGCGCGTCGGACGCGGGTCCGTCGAGGATCCCGAGGAGCCGCTTGAGCGGCGTGAACCGCCAGATCTCCTCGCGGCCGTTCGGCACCGGGTGGTCCGCCAGGTCGTACGACGGCGGCGGGTTCAGGTGAGAGGTCACCCGGTCCTGCTCGAGCGCCGAGGCGACGCTCTCGCGGGCAGTGTCGGTCACAGTCACTACTAGTTCTCTCTACGTGAGTCTGGGTACGTGCGCAGCAGGGCGGCGGCGATCAGCCGACCGCTCCTTCCATCTGCAGCTCGATCAGGCGGTTGAGCTCGAGGGCGTACTCCATCGGCAGCTCCTTCGCGATCGGCTCGACGAAGCCGCGGACGATCATCGCCATCGCCTCGTCCTGCTCCATGCCACGCGACATGAGGTAGAAGAGCTGGTCGTCGGAGACCTTCGAGACGCTCGCCTCGTGGCCCATCGACACGTCGTCCTCGCGGATGTCGACGTAGGGATAGGTGTCGCTGCGGCTGATCTGGTCGACCAGCAGCGCGTCGCAGAGCACGTTGGACTTCGAGCCGTGTGCGCCCTCGTTGATCTGGATCAGGCCGCGGTAGGACGTCCGGCCGCCGCCGCGCGCCACCGACTTGCTCAGGATCGAGCTCGACGTGTGGGGGGCCGCGTGCACCATCTTGGCGCCGGCGTCCTGGTGCTGACCCTCGCCTGCGAACGCGATGGAGAGCGTCTCGCCCTTGGCGTGCTCGCCCATGAGGTAGATCGCCGGGTATTTCATCGTCACCTTGGAGCCGATGTTGCCGTCGACCCACTCCATGGTCGCGCCGGCCTCGCAGGTCGCGCGCTTGGTCACCAGGTTGTAGACGTTGTTGGACCAGTTCTGGATGGTCGTGTAGCGGCAGCGGCCGCCCTTCTTGACGATGATCTCCACGACCGCGGAGTGCAGCGAGTCGGAGGAGTAGATGGGCGCGGTGCAGCCCTCGACGTAGTGAACGTAGGCGTCCTCGTCGACGATGATCAGGGTCCGCTCGAACTGGCCCATGTTCTCGGTGTTGATCCGGAAGTAGGCCTGCAGCGGGATGTCGACGTGCACACCCTTCGGCACGTAGATGAACGAGCCACCGGACCACACCGAGGTGTTGAGCGCGGCGAACTTGTTGTCGCCCACCGGGATCACGGTGCCGAAGTACTCCTGGAACAGCTCCGGCTGCTCGCGCAGTGCGGTGTCGGTGTCCAGGAACAGGACGCCCTGCTCCTCGAGGTCCTCACGGATCGAGTGGTAGACCACCTCGGACTCGTACTGCGCGGCGACACCGGAGACCAGGCGCTGCTTCTCCGCCTCGGGGATGCCGAGCTTGTCGTAGGTGTTCTTGATGTCCTCGGGGAGGTCCTCCCACGTGGCGGCCTGCTTCTCCGAGGAACGCACGAAGTACTTGATGTTGTCGAAGTCGATCGCGCTCAGGTCCGAGCCCCAGGTCGGCATCGGCTTGCGGTGGAAGAGCTTGAGGCCCTTCAGGCGCAGGTCGAGCATCCACTGCGGCTCGCTCTTCAGCGCGGAGATGTTGCGAACGACGTCCTCGCTCAGACCGCGCTGCGCGGTGGCGCCGGCGTCGTCGCTGTCGGACCAGCCGAACTCGTAGCGGCCGATGCCCTTGAGCTCCGGGTTGAGTTCTTCGATGGAGGTCATCGAGAGACCTTCTCCTTCGTAGTGGTGGTCGGTGTCTGCGTCTTCTGGGACTTCTGCGGATCGGGGATGCAAGTCGTGCACACGCCGTCGCCGTGGGCGATCGTGGCCAGCCGCTGGACGTGCCGGCCGAGGACCCGGCCGATCGCCTCGGTCTCGGCCTCGCAGAGCTGCGGGAACTCGTGGGCGACGTGGGAGACCGGGCAGTGCTGCTGGCACAGCTGCTGCCCCATCGGCAGGTCGCGCACCGCGGCGGCGTAGCCCTCGTCGGTGAAGACCTGGGCGAGCACCTCGGCCGGGCTGAGCTCCGGTCGCTGCTGCATCACCTCGCCGAACCGCTCCTCGACGAACCGCACCCGGCGTTCCGCGAAGGCCTTGACGGCCTCCTCGCCACCGGTCTCTGCCAGGAACCGCAGCGCGTCGACCGCCAGGTCGTCGTACTGCTGGTCGAAGCCGTCGCGGCCGTGATCGGTGAGGGCGAACACCTTCGCCGGCCGGCCCCTGCCGCGAGCGGCCAGCGAGCGGGGCTCGCGAGGCTCCACGGCACCCTCCTCGACCAGCTGGTCGAGGTGCCGGCGTACGGCGGCGGGGGTCAGGTCGAGGCGCTCGGCGAGCGCCGCGGCGGTCGATGGTCCGTTGTCCAGGATCGACCGCGCGACACGCTGGCGCGTCGGCTGGTCACCACCGTGCAGGTGGTCGTCCTGGAATTCCACAACACCAGTGTGCCGTTAATGGTTCGCCCGCTTCAAGCAAGGCTCCCCTTACTTGGCCTTTACTTGGGCAGGCGGGCCAGATCCAGGAGGTCGTCGAGGATCAGGTCCATCCGGTTCACGAGGGACAGGTGACCCTCGCCCTCCACGAAATGCACGCGCGCACCCGCGACGTTGGCGGCCAGCCACTCCGCGTGCGCGAACGGCACCATCCGGTCCTCGCGACCCTGCCAGATGGCCACGGGCACGGTGATGTCGCCGACCCGGAAGCCCCACGGCCGCAGGTGGGTGAGGTCGTCGTTGCGCCAGCCGATCGTGCCCTGCGCTCCCGCGTGCCGGAAGCTCGCCGCGAGGTACTCCGCCAGCTCGCCGGTCATCGCATCCCGATCGACCTGCGGGACCAGGTCGTCGCCCAGCGACGACGCGACGTCCTCCGCGGTGGCGGAGAACACGTCGGAGTGGCCGGCGAGGAACTCCTCGAGCGCCGCTTCCCCCGCGAACGCAGCCGTGTACTCGTCCACGTTCCCCGCACCCATCCCGTCACGTACGTCGCCGTCGAACTCCTCCTTCGGGGCGATGCCAACGCCGCAGGTCGCGGCCCGGCACCGGTCCGGCAGCATCGCGGCGCAGGCAAGCGACCTGGGCCCGCCTCCCGACCAGCCGAGGGTCACGAACTCGTCGTACCCGAGATGGTCGAGGATCGCCGCGGTGTCGGTCGCGTCGTCGGCGACCGTGGCCGTGGTGGCGCCGTCCTCTCGCGGCGTCGACTCGCCGTAGCCGGGTCGCGAGTAGGAGATGACCCGCAGCCCGCGCTCCGCGGCCGGCCGTTCCAGGATCGGGTACGGGACCGCGCCCTGTGGGGTGCCGTGATGGAACACGAGTGGGAACCCGTCCTCCGGTCCGGCGAGAAGTACCTCGAGCTGCCGACCGTCGGAGGTCGTTACGGAGACCATTCGCTCATTGTGCGCGACGAGCATGTCGCAGCCAGGCCAGGCCGGCGAACGGCAGCACCAGCGGGAAGTACGCATAGCCCTGACCGAAGTGCGACCACACCGTCTTGTCCGGGAACAGGTCCGTGGCGGCGTAGCTGAGCGCACCCACCGACAGCACCCCGACCAGCTCGACGCTGCAGGCGACGGCGGCGAGTACCCAGGCGCGCCGACCCCCGGCCAGCAGGCACGTGGTGGCGACCAGGTAGATCACCGCGGCACCCAGGGACAGCGAGTAGGCGAGCGGCGCCTTGTCGGCGTCCGTGCCGAGCTGCACGAGCGACCGACCGGTCGCGGCGACCGCGAAGACGCCGTACACGAAGACCAGGGCGCGTCCCCAGCCCGACGAGAGGCTCTGCCGCTGCTCAGGCACCGGCACCGCTCCAGATCGCACCGAGCCGGAGCTCGAGGCCCACCACCGTCAGCGCCGCGAGCAGCAGCACCGCGGTGCCCGCCCGGTTGCGTTCGGCGAGCGACCAGAACGCGCCGATCGGCAGCGCCAGGGCCACGCCCACCAGGTAGCTCACGAACAGCACCCCCGACACGTCGCGCTCGGTGCCGGACAGGGCGACGCAGCCCGCGACCAGCTGCGCCACCAGCACCAGCTCGGCGATGCCGAGCAGGAGGTACATCCCGTCCTCGGCGACCCGGTCGCGGATCAGATGGACGACGGCGAGGAACGCCGCTGTGCCGGCGGTCACGAAGACCAGCACCTCCAGCCAGTTCGTCACGGCGGCAACCCTAGACTCCTCGGGTGCCCGAGCCCGCAGCCGTCCTCGTCGACGGACTGGTCATGCGGTACGGCGAGAAGGTGGCGGTCGACGAGCTGTCGCTGACCGTCGAGGCGCACACGATCACCGCGGTGCTCGGTCCCAACGGGGCCGGCAAGACCACCACGCTCGAGACCTGCGAGGGCTACCGCAAGCCCCAGCGCGGCTCGGTGCGGGTGCTCGGCCTGGACCCGGTGCGCGACCGGCGCGCCCTGCTCCCCCGCATCGGCGTGATGCTCCAGGACGGCGGGGCGTGGAGCGGGGTCCGGGCGATGGAGATGCTGCGCCACATCGCCCGGCTGCACGCGCACCCGCTCGACGTCGACATGCTGGCCGACCGCCTCGGGCTCGGCGACTGCGGCCGGACGCCGTACCGACGCCTCTCGGGTGGCCAGCAGCAGCGCCTCGGCCTGGCGATGGCGCTCGTCGGGAGGCCGGAACTGGTGTTCGTCGACGAGCCGACGGCCGGGATGGACCCGCAGGCCCGCCGGACCACCTGGGAGCTGCTCGAGGAGCTCCGCACCGACGGCGTGACCGTGGTGCTGACCACGCACTACATGGAGGAGGCCGAGCGGCTGGCCGACCAGGTGCACATCATCGACGCGGGCCGCCTCGTCGCGTCGGGGTCGCCGCTGGAGCTGACCCGCGGTGGCGGCACGACGACGATCCGCCTCGTCGTCACCGAGCCGTTCCCGCCCAGCGCGCCCGAGTCCCTCAAGGCCGCTCTAGGCCCGGACACGCAGGTGACCCAGCTCGACTCCCTCAGCCTGCTCGTCACCGGACCGGCGGACGCCTCCACCCTGTCGCGCGTCTCCGCGTGGTGCGACGAGCAGCAGGTGGTGCCGGAGTCGCTGACGCTTGGCCAGCGGAACCTCGAGGACGTCTTCCTGAAGCTCACCGGGCGGGAGCTGGCGCCATGACCTTCGCCCCCCAGCCAGGTGCCGCGCCGGTGTTCCGCCAGGTCCAGGCCCAGGCCTCGATGGAGGC
Source organism: uncultured Actinomycetota bacterium (assembly GCA_963809015.1). Lineage (GTDB taxonomy): Bacteria > Actinomycetota > Actinomycetes > Propionibacteriales > Nocardioidaceae > Nocardioides. Next base: position 125,987 of record CAWEHX010000006.1, on the reverse strand, counting down.
GCGGCTGATGCTGCGCAACGGCGAGCAGCTGCTGCTCGCGCTGGTGATCCCGATCATCGTGCTGATCGGCGGCGTCGCCGGTGCCGAGAAGGTCGGCCTCGAGTTCTCTCGGCCCGCCGTCGACATCCTGACCCCCGGCGTCCTGGCGCTCGCGGTGATGTCCACCGCCTTCACGTCGCTCGCGATCGCCACCGGCTTCGAACGTCGCTACGGCGTCATCAAGCGCCTCGGCACCTCTCCCCTGTCCCGGACCTCCCTCCTCGCCGGCAAGGCGGGCGCGTTGCTCGTCGTCGAGGTGATCCAGCTCGTAGTGATCGGCGCGGTCGGGCTGGTCATGGGTTGGGACCCGGACCCGAGCCTGTTGGCGGCGGTGGTCGCGGTGCTGCTCGGCACGCTCGCGTTCGCCTCGTTGGGCCTGCTGCTCGCCGGTTCGCTGCGCGCGGAGGCGACGCTCGCGGCAGCGAACCTCGTCTACCTTCTGTTGCTCGCCGGTGGCGCCGTCGTACTGCCCGCCGCGGAGTACGGCGGCTTCGGCGACGTCGCCCGATGGCTGCCTTCCGGCGCCCTGGGCGAGGCCCTCCGCGACGCCCTGGAGCGGGCGGCCTTCAGCCCCCGCGACCTGGCCGTGCTGGCTGCCTGGGCGGTGCTGGGCGGAGTGCTCACCTCGAGGACGTTCAAGTGGGAGTAGCAAGGTTCGTCCGTCCGCTCGGCTGGGCCACCCTCGTGGCCAACTGTGGGCTCGTGGTCACCGGCGGAGCCGTCCGGCTCACCGGGTCCGGCCTCGGGTGCCCGACCTGGCCGCGGTGCACCGACGAGTCGTTCACGCCGCACGGCGCCCTGGACCTCCACGAGGCGATCGAGTTCGGCAACCGGATGCTGACGTTCGTGCTCAGCGCGATCGCGGTGGCGACGTTCGTCGCCGCGTGGCAGACCGGTCGGCGCGACCTGCGCCTGCTCGCGCTGGGCCTCGGGCTGGGCATCCCGGCGCAGGCCATCATCGGCGGGATCACGGTGCTGACCGACCTCAACACCTGGGTCGTCTCGTTCCACCTGCTCTGTTCGCTGGCGATCATCGGGCTGGCCGTGCTCTTCCTACGGCGCATCGACCAACCCGCACCGACACCGGCGACCGGTGCGACCGTCGTCCTGGCCTGGGTGACCTTCGCCGCGTCCTGGGTGGTGCTGTACGTCGGCACCGTCGTCACCGGCTCCGGCCCGCACGCGGGCGACAAGGACGTGCCGCGCAACGGCATCGACCCGCTCCAGGTGAGTCAGCTGCATGCCGACGCGGTGTTCCTGTTCGTCGGCCTGACGATCGGCCTGCTGCTCGCCGTCCATGCCGTCGGCGGCACCGCCGAGGCCAAGCGCGCCGTCGTCGTACTCCTCGGGATCGAGCTGGCGCAGGGCACGATCGGCTTCGTGCAGTACTTCACGGACCTGCCCGAGCTGCTCGTCGGCTTCCACATGCTCGGTGCCGCGATGATCTCCGCGGCCGTCACGTGGGTGCTGCTGTCGGTGCGCTCGCCTATCCGGAGCTGAACCGCCGGCCCATCCACCCGGCCAGGGCTTCCACACCCTCGCGCTGCGCCTCGCCGCCACCGAGCCCGCCCAGCAGGCCGGTGCCCTTCATCATCATCAGTCTCGTCTTGGCGCCGTCGGCCGTGCGCAGTGTCAGTCCCGACGCGGCCGCGCTCAGGATCGCCGCCGGAGCGGTCCACCAGCCGCCACCGGCACCGTCGAGGTCGGCGGAAACCAGGTCGGCCGATGTGATGGACCGGGTCTCGCCCTTGGGCTCGAGCTTCCGGCCGAGGGGCATGAGCAGCAGGCGCCGGTCGGTAACTCCCAGCGCGAAGAGCCCACCGCTGAACGTTTTCTGCATCGTTGCCGCTACGACCCCGAGCAGCGCTTCTCCCGGCTCGAGCAGGGCATCGAGATGAGGCCGAACGGTCGCTGAGAAGTCCGCTGCCACAGCCGAGCCCTATTTCGAGGAGCGGGTCGATAGCCACGGCGACGAACAGCAGCGACAGATAGAGGTTGGAGGAGTGGAACAGCCGCATCGGCTGGATCACTGCGAGGTCCTCGGTGTCCTTGGCGCGAGCCCACATCCGGTGCGCCTCGACCAGGAAGACCGCACCGAGCACTCCGGCGGCGATCGGGTAGACCAGGCCGGTGCCGGCGACCGGCCACAGCAGCAGCGAGGTCGCGACCATCACCCAGCTGTAGAGCACCACCTGGCGACCGACCTCGCGGGCCGGCTTCACGACCGGCAGCATCGGGACGTCGACGTTGGCGTAGTCCTCGCGGTAGCGCAGGGCCAGGGCCCAGGTGTGCGGCGGGGTCCAGAAGAACACCACCGCGAACAGCACGATCGGGACCCACGACAGCTCGTTGGTGACCGCGGTCCAGCCGATCAGGGCCGGGAAGCAGCCGGCGATGCCGCCCCAGACGATGTTCTGGGTGGTCCGCCGCTTGAGCAGCATCGTGTAGCCGAAGACATAGAACGCGTTGGCGAGCACGGCCAGCGCCGCCGACAGCGGGTTGACCCAGACCGCGAGCACGACCGTGGACAGCACGCCCAGGGTGGTCGCGAAGACCAGGGCCGCGGTGGGAGTGACGATGTGCCGCGGGAGCGCCCGGCGGCGGGTCCGGCGCATCTGCTCGTCGATGTCGCGGTCGTAGACGCAGTTGTACGCCGACGCCGACCCGGCCGAGAGCGCGCCGCCGATCACCGTGGCGACGACCAGCCCGAGCTCGGGCACGCCCTTCGCGGCGAAGAACATCACCGGCACCGTGGTGAGCAGCAGGAGCTCGATGACCCGCGGCTTGGTGAGGCTGACGTAGGCCGTCAGCACGTCCTTCACCCGGGCGGAGGGCACGACGTCGGTCCGCGGCACTGCACGCGCAGACTGACCGACGTACGTCACGGGATCCTCGGGTTCGACGGGGTTCGATACTTGAGCGAGAACGGGCTACCGGAGCGGGTGTGAGTCTAACGGCTGGGATGAGTAGGCTCGCCAACGAGGCAAGCCCGACTGAAAAGGACGCTCGTGACTCTGGACTGGACCGCCGAAGACGAGTTGGCCGTGGACACCGTCAGGGTGCTCGCGATGGATGCGGTGCAGAAGGTCGGCAACGGCCACCCGGGCACCGCGATGAGCCTGGCGCCGGCGGCGTACCTGCTGTTCCAGAAGGTGATGCGGCACGATCCCGCGGACCCCGACTGGATCGCCCGGGACCGGTTCGTGCTGTCGGCAGGGCACTCGTCGCTGACCCTCTACATCCAGCTCTACCTCGGCGGCTTCGGCCTCGAGCTCGACGACCTCAAGGCGTTGCGCACCTGGGGCAGCAAGACCCCAGGCCATCCGGAGTACCGCCACACCGCGGGCGTCGAGACCACCACGGGCCCGCTCGGACAGGGCGTCGGCAACGCCGTCGGTATGGCGATGGCCGGTCGCCGGTTGCGCGGCATGCTCGACCCCGGCGGGCACCAGTCCCCCTTCGACCACCAGGTCTACGCGATCGCCAGCGACGGTGACATCGAGGAAGGTGTCAGTGGCGAGGCGTCATCGCTCGCCGGCACCCAGGGGCTGGGCAACCTCACGCTGATCTACGACGCCAACAAGATCTCGATCGAGGACGACACCGACATCGCGCTCAGCGAGGACGTCGCCGCTCGGTACGCCGCGTACGGCTGGCACGTGCAGGTAGTCGACTGGACCAACGACGGCAAGGAGTACAAGGAGGACGTCCCGGCGCTCCACGACGCCCTCGAGGCCGCCCGGGCCGTCACCGACCGGCCGAGCTTCATCGAGCTGCGCACGATCATCGCGTGGCCCGCCCCGAACGCACAGAACACCGGAGCGGCGCACGGGTCGGCACTGGGTGCTGAGGAGGTGGCCGCCACCAAGAAGGTGCTCGGCTTCGATCCCGAGCAGACCTTCGAGGTGCCGGCCGGCGTGCTCGAGCACACTCGCAAGCTCGGCGAGCGGGGCGCTGCCGCCGGCGCCGAGTGGGACAAGAAGTTCGAGAAGTGGCGCGACAAGCATCCCGAGGGCTTCGAGACGCTGATGCGCATCAAGGACCGGAACCTCCCCGACGGCTGGGCCGACAAGCTGCCCACCTTCGATGCGGACCCGAAGGGCCTGGCCACCCGCAAGGCCTCGAGCAAGGTGATCAACGCGATCGCCGCGACCGTCCCGGAGTTCTGGGGCGGCTCGGCCGACCTTGCGGAGTCCAACAACACCACCATCGAGGACGCCGCCTCGTTCGCGCCCAAGGAGCGCTCGACCGGGATGTGGTCGGCCAACCCCCAGACCGGCCGAGTGCTGCACTTCGGCATCCGCGAGCACGCGATGGGCTCGATCATGAACGGCATCACCCTGCACAGCGGCTCGCGCGTGTTCGGCGGCACCTTCCTCACGTTCTCCGACTACATGCGTCCGGCGGTGCGGCTGGCCGCACTGATGGGGCTACCGGTCACCTACGTCTGGACCCATGACTCGATCGGGCTCGGTGAGGACGGCCCCACCCACCAGCCGATCGAGCACCTCGCCGCCCTGCGCGCGATCCCCGGCCTGGACGTGGTCCGACCCGGCGATGCCAACGAGGTCACCGCCTGCTGGAAGGCGATCATGGAGAACACCGATCGTCCCGCCGGCCTGACGCTGACCCGGCAGAACGTGCCGGTCTTCCCGCGCGGGGACGAGGGGTACGCCGACACCTCCGACGTGCACCGCGGTGGCTACACGCTGCTCGACGTCGACGGCGGCCAGCCCGACGTCGTGCTGATCGGGACCGGGTCGGAGGTCCAGCTCGCCGTCGAGGCCCGCGAGATGTTGGCCGAGGACGGCATCCGCGCCCGGGTGGTCTCGATGCCCTGCCGTGAGTGGTTCGCCGAGCAGCACGAGTCCTACCGGGAGCGAGTCATCCCGCCGATCGTCAAGGCGCGGGTGTCGGTCGAGGCCGGCGTCGCCCAGGGCTGGCACGAGATCGTCGGCGACCACGGCCGGATCGTGTCCATCGACACCTACGGAGCGTCCGCGGAGTTCTCGCGCATCTTCGAGGAGTACGGCATCACCGCACGCGCGGTCGCTGACGCGGCCCGCGACAGCATCCGGGTGTCGACCGGCTGAGACCCGGCCCGCGACCGCCCACCCCGATCCGAGGAGGAACCCATGAACGATCGACTGCAGGCGCTCGCCGACGCGGGCGTTTCCATCTGGCTCGACGACCTCTCGCGAGAGCGCATCGAGACAGGCAACCTGGCCGACCTGGTCAAGGACAAGAGCGTCGTCGGCGTGACCACGAATCCGACGATCTTCGCCGCCGCTATCGCCAACGGTGAACGGTACGACGACCAGGTGCGCAAGCTGGTCGACGACGGCGCGTCGACAGAGCGCGTGATCTTCGAGCTAACCACGGACGACGTCCGCAACGCCTGCGACGTCCTCGCGCCCGTCCACGAGGAGACGCCTGCCGACGGACGGGTGTCCATCGAGGTCGAGCCCAGCATGGCGCACGACACCGCGGCGACCATCGGCTCGGCGCAGGAGCTGTGGCGGGCCGTCGACCGACCCAACGCGCTGATCAAGATCCCCGCCACCGATGCGGGTCTCTCCGCCATCGCCGCCGCGACATCCCAAGGGATCTCGGTCAATGTCACCCTGATCTTCGGGATCGAGCGCTACCGCGGCGTCATGGATGCCTACCTCACCGGCCTCGAGCAGGCGCGCGACAACGGCCTGGACCTGTCGGTGATCCACTCCGTGGCGTCGTTCTTCGTGTCTCGCGTGGACACCGAGATCGACCCACGGCTCGAGAAGATCGGCTCCGAGGACGCGCTGGCCCTGCGCGGTCAGGCGGCGCTCGCCAACGCGCGACTCGCGTACGCCGCCTACGAGGAGGTCCTCGCGAGCGACCGGTGGCGCAACCTCGCCGCGGCCGGTGCCAACCCGCAGCGGCCGCTCTGGGCCTCCACGGGCGTCAAGAACGAGGACTTCCCCGACACCCTGTACGTCACCGAGCTCGTCGTCGCCGACACGGTCAACACGATGCCGGAGAAGACGATGGCCGCCTTCGCCGACCACGGCGAGGTACGCGGTGACACCGTCACCGGCCGCGTCGAACAGTCCCAGCAGGTGTTCGATCGGTTGGCCGCCGTCGGGATCGACTTCGACGACGTCCTGGCGGTGCTCGAGCGCGAAGGCGTCGAGAAGTTCTCGAAGTCCTGGGACGAGCTGGTCGAGACCGTCGAGGGGCAGATGGAGCGTTCTCGGGGATGACATCGGACCTATGGTTGAGCTGCCCCGAGGATGCGGCTTACGAAAGGGTCCTGGGTGACCTGGTTCGGGACAAGGTCGCCAGCCGGATCGCCGCGCGCGACCACACCCTCTGGGGTGAGGCTGCGGAGGCCGAGGCCGGCAAGAGACTGGCCTGGGTCGGGCTCTCCGAGGAGTCGCGCGGGCTCGTGACCGACGTGGCCGCGCTCGAGGTGCAGCTGCGCGAGCAGGGCCTGTTCCACGTCGTGCTCTGCGGCATGGGCGGGTCGTCGCTGGCCCCGGAGGTGATCTGCGAGACCGCCGGCGTGGAGCTGACCGTGCTGGACTCCTCCGACCCCGACACCGTCCGCGCCGCCACCGAGGACCGGCTCGCCGAGACCATCGTCGTGGTGTCGAGCAAGTCCGGCGGCACCGTCGAGACCGACAGCCAGAAGCGAGCCTTCGAGAAGGCCTTCACCGACGCCGGCATCGACCCTTCGCAGCGGATCGTCGTGGTCACCGACCCCGGCTCACCGCTGGAGCAGTCGGCGCGGGAGGCCGGCTACCGGGTGTTCCTGGCCGACCCAGACGTGGGCGGTCGCTACTCCGCGCTGACGGCATTCGGGCTGGTCCCGAGCGGGCTTGCCGGCGCCGACATCGGTGCGCTGCTCGAGTCCGCAGAAGCGATCCGGCCCGCGCTCGAGTCCGACGACGAGGTCAACCCCGGGCTCCGACTGGGCGCGATGCTGGGCGCTGCCGCCGTCGCGGGCGTCGACAAGCTCGTCCTGGCCGACGGTGGCGCGCCGTACGCCCACCTCGGTGACTGGATCGAGCAGCTCGTCGCCGAGTCGACCGGCAAGGACGACAAGGGAATCCTGCCCGTTGTCGTCGATGGCCGCGACGACCCCAACTTCGACCCGAGCACCCCCGACTCCGTGCTGGTCAGTTACGGCCCGGACGACGTGGCCAAGGAGCCGGCCTCGGGCTGGCACGCCGCGGTCGACGGGTCGCTGGGCGCCCAGATGCTGCTGTGGGAGTACGCCACCGCAGTGGCCGGCCGGGTGATCGGCATCAACCCGTTCGACCAGCCCGACGTCGAGAGCGCCAAGGCCGCGGCTCGGGAGATGCTCGAGGGCGGCGGCAGCAGCCCGACGCCGGTCTTCGTCGACGGTCCGGTCACGGTCTACGCCAGCGAGGGCTGGCTGCCCGAGGGCTGTGCGTCGGTGACCGACGCCGTCACTGCCCTGCTCGCGCAGCTCGATCCCGATCACGGGTACGTCGCGGTCCAGGCCTACCTCGACCGGCACCGCGACGCCGCGCTCACCGGCGCCCGCGACGACCTGGCCCGACGTACCGGCCGGCCCGTCACGTTCGGCTGGGGACCGCGCTTCCTGCACTCGACCGGCCAGTACCACAAGGGCGGACCACCGACCGGGGTCTACCTCCAGGTCACCGGCCAGCCCGAGGCCGACCTGGCGGTGCCCGACCGGCCGTTCACGTTCCACGAGTTCCTCACCGCCCAGGCGGTCGGTGACGGGAGCGTGCTCGCCGAGAAGGGTCGGCCGGTGCTGCGGCTGCACGTGAGCAGCCCCGCCGACGTCGACGCCGTACGGCGGGCGATCGCTCCGTGAGCTACGTCAACCCGCTCCGCCAGGAGGAGGACCGGCGACTTCCCCGGATCGCCGGACCCTGCGGGATGGTGCTCTTCGGGGTCACCGGCGACCTGTCCCGCAAGAAGGTGATGCCGGCGATCTACGACCTCGCCAACCGCGGCCTGCTGCCGCCCGGGTTCTCGCTCGTCGGGTTCGCCCGACGCGACTGGGCCAACCAGGACTTCGCGCAGATCGTGCACGACTCGGTGAAGTCGTACGCGCGCACCGAGTTCCGCGAGGAGGTCTGGAACCAGCTCGCCGAGGGCTTCCGCTTCGTCCAGGGTGACTTCGACGACGACCTGGCCTTCGACAACCTGCGCCGCACCATCGAGGAGCTCGACCAGGTCCGCGGCACCGGTGGCAACCACGCGTTCTACCTCGCGATCCCGCCCGGCTTCTTCGGCGTCGTCGCCCAGCAGCTCAAGGAGCACGGCCTCGCCGAGTCCGAGGACGCGTGGCGGCGCGTGGTGGTGGAGAAGCCGTTCGGGCACGACCTGGAGTCGGCCCGCGAGCTCAACGGGACCCTCGACGCGGTGTTCCCGCCGGGCTCGATCTTCCGGATCGACCACTACCTCGGGAAGGAGACGGTCCAGAACATCCTGGCGACCCGCTTCGCCAACACGATGTTCGAGCCGCTCTGGAACGCCAACTACGTCGACCACGTGCAGATCACCATGGCCGAGGACGTCGGCATCGGCGGCCGGGCCGGCTACTACGACGGCATCGGCGCCGCCCGCGACGTGATCCAGAACCACCTGCTCCAGCTGATGTCGCTGGTGGCGATGGAGGAGCCCACGTCGTTCGACGCCGAGGCGCTGCGGATCGAGAAGCAGAAGCTCCTCTCTGCCATCCGGCTCCCCAAACGGCTCGACCTGGCCACGGCCCGCGGGCAGTACGCCGCGGGGTGGGCCGGCGGGATCCACGTCCCGGGTTTCCGGGAGGAGGAGGGCATCCCGCAGCGGTCCCGGACCGAGACCTACGCGGCGATCAAGCTCGAGGTCAACACCCGGCGCTGGGCGGGGGTGCCGTTCTACCTGCGCACCGGGAAGCGGCTGGGTCGCCGGGTCACCGAGGTCGCGGTCGTCTTCAAGCGCGCCGAGCACCAGCCGTTCTCGGCCACCTCCGTGGAGGACCTGACCCAGAACGCGTTGGTCATCCGGGTCCAGCCGGACGAGGGCATGACCCTGCGGTTCGGGTCGAAGGTGCCGGGCACCCAGATGGAGATCCGCGACGTCAACATGGACTTCGCCTACGGCGGCTCGTTCACCGAGGCCTCCCCGGAGGCCTACGAGCGGCTGATCCTCGACGTGCTGCTCGGGGACCCGCCACTGTTCCCGCGGCACGAGGAGGTCGAGCTCTCGTGGCAGATCCTCGACCCGATCCTGGACCGCTGGGAGGCGAAGGGCACGCCGGAGCAGTACCCGCCTGGCACTTGGGGACCCGAGTCGGCGGACGCGATGCTGGCCCGTGACGGCAGGGTCTGGAGGCGGCCATGATCGAGCTCACCGACACCAACTCGTCGGCGATCGCTGCCGAGTTCGTCCGGGCCCGGACCAGGGCCGGGAGCCCCGCGATGGGCATGGTGATGACGCTGATCGTCGTGGTCGACGAGGACCGCGCCGAGGAGGCCATGGACAACGCCCGCCGGGCCACCCACGAGCACCCCGCCCGGGTGCTGGGCGTGGTGCTCGGCGACGGTCGCGGCGCCGCGACCGTCAACGCCCAGGTCGGCACCGGTGCCGGGTGGGGTGGCGAAGCCGCGGTCATCCGCCTCGAGGGTGAGGTCGTCAAGCACGCCGACTCCGTGGTGCTCCCGCTGCTGCTGCCCGACTCCCCCGTCGCGATCTGGTGGCCGCACGATCCACCGGACGACCCGGCCGCCGACCCCCTGGGCCGGCTCGCGAAGCGACGGATCACCGACGCGGCCGAGGTCACCAGCGGCAAGACCAAGGCACTGGCGGTGCAGTGCTCGTCGTACGTCGCCGGCAACACCGACCTCGCCTGGACCCGTCTCACGCCGTGGCGGGCGCTGCTCGCCGCGGCGCTGGACCAGCACGAGCTGAAGGTCACTTCGGCGAAGGTGACCTCCGAGCGGGTCTCCCCCAGCGCCGAGCTGCTCGCCGCCTGGCTGCGGAGCCGGCTGCGCATCGAGGTCACCCGCTCGGGGTCCAAGGGTCCCGGGATCACCGAGGTGGTCATGGAGACCAAGGACGGGCCGATCCGGCTGTCGCGCGCCGACGGCCGGCTGGCGACGTTCAGCTCCCCCGACCGTCCCGACCGTCCGATCGCGCTCAAGCGACGCAAGCTGCCGGAGCTGCTCGCCGAAGAGCTGCGGCGCCTCGACGAGGACGATGTCTACGCCGCCACGATCAAGTCGCTCAAGCGGAAGCGCTGATGTCCGAGCCGCGGGTGGAGGTCCAGCCGGATGCGGCGGCACTGGCCACTGCGGTGGCCGGCGAGCTGCTGTCCCGGCTGGCCGACGCACAGGCCGCTGGCCACGTGCCGCAGATCGGCCTGACCGGCGGCGGCATCGCCGAGGCGCTGCACCGCGAGATCGCTCGGCTCTCCCCCGACTCCGAGGTCGACTGGACCCGGGTCGTGGTGTGGTGGGGCGACGAACGCTTCGTCTCCCGCGACTCGGAGGACCGCAACGCGCGGGACGCCCGGGCGGCGTTCCTCGACGCGGTCGGGGCGACCCAGGTCCACGAGATGCCCGCGGTCGAGGACGCGGCGGACGTCGACGCCGCGGCGACGGCGTACTCGGCAACCATGCGGGAGCACGGCGCCGGCGAGTTCGAGGTGCTGATGCTCGGTGTCGGCCCCGACGGGCACGTGGCGTCGCTGTTCCCCGGCCACGGTGCGCTCGACGTCGACGCGATCGCCGTAGGCGTCACTGACTCACCCAAGCCGCCGCCCGAGCGGGTCACCCTCACGCTCCCATGCCTGAACCGGTCGCGATCGGTCTGGTTCCTCGTCAGCGGCGAGGCGAAGGCCTCAGCCGTGGCCGCGGCCTTGGCCCCGGACGGCGACCTCCACGAGATCCCTGCCCGCGGCGTCAGCGGGCGCGAGGAGACCATCTGGTTCCTCGACCACGACGCTGCGGCTGCCCTCTAAAGGGTCGAGTCGGCTCGTCCACAACCCCTCAGCGGCGTCGAGTCGGCTCTTCCACAACGCTGAAGAGCCAGCGAATCGGCGCTTCGTTCGGCCCTGTGGAAAGCGAGATGCGCGTACTTGGGTCAAGCGCTAGAAGTGCTGGACATGAATCTCGGTGACCTCGAAGGCAAGGCCTTCCTCGACGACACTTTCCCGCTTCCTACCGATGCTCCATTCACGTCGGGTCAGGCACGTACAGCGGGCATCACGCCCTTCCAGCTTCGTTGGCTGGTCGAGAACGGCTACCTCCGCAGTCCGATCAAGTCGGTCTACCTCGCTTCCCAGGCGGGCGACTCCACCCTCCTTCGCTGCCAGTCCTTGGCACTGGTCGTCCCAGAGGACTGCGTCGTGTGCGACCGTCATGCGGGCTGGCTGCTCGGCGCAGAAATGGTTCTGGCACCCAACGAACACATCAATCTCAGGCCGATATCGGTCTTCCGCCCGTCCGGCATGGGGCGGCTGCGCAACGACCTCACTGACAGCGGGGAGCGCAACCTGATCCCAACCGACATCACCGAGATCGGTGGTATCCGGGTGACGACCCCGTTGCGCACGGCCTGGGACCTTGGTCGCGTTCGCTGGACCGACCAAGCGATCTCCGGTATTGACGCCATGCTGCGCCTAGGAGTGGACAAGCAAGAATTCCTCGCCGGCTTCGAACGCTTCCGTGGCATGCGGTGGGTCACCGTGCTTCGAGCCGTTGGGCCACTGGGCGACGGTGGCGCGCAGTCGCCAGGTGAATCCGTACTACGGCTGCGCTGGCTCGAGGCGAGCCTGCCCACGCCACGACCGCAGTTCGAAGTCCACTCTGACGATGGCGTATTGCTCGCGATCCTCGACATCGCGAACGAGGAACTGCGCTATGCGGCGGAGTACGACGGCGTCGAATGGCACACGTCTCCCGAGCAGCGCCAACACGATCGGGAGCGGAGGGACGCCGTTCGCGATCAGGACTGGCTTGTCGAAGCGTTCGTGGCTAGCAACTTGTTCGGTCGTCAGCAAGATGCCGACACGAAACTCCGCGCGGGCGCGGCCGAGGCCCGACGCCGGTTCGGCTCCAAGGTGGCGTGACGTAGCGCCGACTCGAGTGCTATCGAGACATGTGGACGTGCCGACTCGCCCGTGCTCGTGGCCTGTTGAAGAGCCGAGTCGGCCGTTAAAAGATGATCTCGCCGGCTTTGCGGCGGGTGCGGAGCAGCTGGAGCGCCTCGTCGAGGATCACCTGCGCCTCGGCGTCGGAGCGGCGCTCCTTCACGTAGGCGAGGTGGGTCTTGTAGGGCTCGATCTTCGGTGCGGGCGGAGGGTTCTCGGAGTCGAGCGAGGCCGGCAGGCCGCACTTGGGGCAGTCCCACGACTCGGGCACCGTCGCCTCGACCGAGAAGGTCACCACCGAGCGATGCTCGTGAGAGCAGAAGTACGTCACCGCCTGGCGCGGTGCCGCCTCGCCACGCTCGGCCTCGCCCATCGGTCCGGCACCGACACGGCTGCCTCGGATCGCGTTCCCACCACCGGCCATGCTGTCCGACTCCTCAGTCTCAGTAGGCCTTGAGGAGGCCCAGGGCAATCACGCAGGCAAACCAGATGACGCCGATCCCGACCGTGAACCGGTCGAGGTTGCGCTCGGCGACGGATGAGCCGCCGAGCGAACTGGAGACGCCACCGCCGAACATGTCCGAGAGTCCGCCGCCACGTCCCTTGTGAAGGAGCACCAACAGGATCATGATCCCGCTGGCGGCGATGAGCAGAATGGTGAAGAGAAGTTCCACGGTCGGGAATCCTACGTCAGGTCTGCGCGAATCAACGACGCGGCCGGTACTCGGTCATCGGCGAGTCACAACTGTGGTCACAGCAGGGGCATGTCGTAGAACCGGCAGATGCCGCCGAACTCGTCCGCGTCGAGGCTGGCGCCCCCCACCAGACACCCGTCAACGTCCGCTTTGGCCATGATGCCTGCGACGTTCGCGGCCTTGACCGAGCCGCCGTACAGGATCCGGACACCGGCCGCAGCGGCCGCGTCGTGGGTCTCCCCGATCCGCGCACGGATAGCTGCGCAGACCTCCTGTGCGTCGTCCGGGGTGGCCACCTCGCCGGTGCCGATCGCCCATACCGGCTCGTAGGCGACCACCAGCCCGGCGACCTGCTTCGCGGTGAACCCGGCGAGCGACCCGTCGACCTGGGCCAGGGTGTAGGGCACCTGCTCGCCGGCCTGTCGTACGTCGAGCCCTTCGCCGACACACACGATCGGCGTCATCCCGGCAGCCAGCGCAGCGTGCGCCTTGGCGTTGACGAGGTCGTCGCTCTCCGCGTGGTACTCGCGACGCTCGGAATGACCCACGACGACGTAGGAGCAGCCGAGCTTGGCGAGCATTCCCGCGGAGATCTCGCCGGTGTAGGCGCCGGACTCCTTGGTCGAGACGTCCTGGGCGCCGTACTTGATCGACAACCGGTCGCCGTCGACGAGCGTCTGCACCGAGCGCAGGTCGGTGAACGGCGGCACCACGCAGACGTCGACCTTGGCGAAGTCGTGCCGCTTGTCGGTGAGCGTCCAGGCGAGCTTCTGCACCAGGACCACTGCTTCCTGGTGGTTGAGGTTCATCTTCCAGTTGCCCGCCATCAGCGGGATCCGGGTCGGTGCAGCCATCAGTCCTCCAGAACTGTGATGCCGGGCAGTTCCTTGCCCTCGAGGTACTCCAGGCTGGCGCCGCCGCCGGTGGAGATGTGTCCGAACGCCGCCTCGTCGAAGCCGAGCGCGCGCACGGCCGCGGCGGAGTCGCCGCCACCGACCACTGAGAGACCGTCGATCTTGGTGAGCGCCTCCGCCACCGCGCGCGTGCCCCCGGCGAACACGTCGGTCTCGAAGACGCCCATGGGGCCGTTCCAGAACACCGTGCGCGCATCGGCGAGCGCCGCTGTGAACGCGGCGGCGGAGTCCGGTCCGATGTCGAGGCCGAGGCTGTCAGCAGGGATCTCGGTGGCCGGTACGACGACCGGCAGCGGCTCGCGTCCGTCGGACGGGAACTCCTTGTCGACCACGATGTCGGTCGGCAGCACGATCGAGACGCCCGAGTCCTCGGCGCGCTGGAGGTAGCTGCGCACGGTGTCGAGCTGGTCCTCCTCAAGGAGGCTCTTGCCGACCTCGTGACCCTGGGCCTTGAGGAACGTGAAGACCATCCCGCCGCCGATCAGCAGCCGGTCGGCCTTGCCGAGCAGGTTGTCGATGACGCCGAGCTTGTCGGAGACCTTCGAGCCGCCCAGCACCACGGCGTAGGGACGCTCGGGGGTCTCGGTCAGCCGCCGGAGTACCTCGATCTCGGCACGCACCAGCCCACCCATCGCGTGCGGGAGCCGCTGCGCGACGTCGTAGACGCTCGCCTGCTTGCGGTGCACGACGCCGAACCCGTCGGAGACGAAGGCGTCGGCGAGGCCGGCCAGCTGGTCGGCGAACGCGCCGCGCTCGGCGTCGCTCTTGCTGGTCTCACCCGGGTTGAAGCGGACGTTCTCGAGCAGGGCCACCTGCCCGTCCTCGAGCTTGCTCACCGTCGCCTGCGCGGATGCACCAACGGTGTCGGTGGCAAACGCGACCTCGGCGCCGAGCAGCTCGCTCAGCCGGGTGGCGACCGGCCCGAGGGAGTACGCCGGCTCAGGCGCGCCCTCCGGTCGGCCGAGGTGGGCAGCCACGACCACGCGGGCGCCGGCGGCCGTCAGCTCTTGGATGGTCGGGAGACTGGCGCGGATCCGGCCGTCGTCGGTGATCTCGGTGCCATCGAGCGGCACGTTCAGGTCGGACCGAACCAGGACTCGCTTGCCTTGTACGTCGCCGAGGCCGGCGTACTCTCCCACGCCGGTCAGAGGCTCTCGCCGACGTAGGTGATCAGGTCGGCGAGGCGGTTGGAGTAGCCCCACTCGTTGTCGTACCAGCCGACGACCTTCACCTGGTTGCCGATCACCTTGGTGAGCGGCGCGTCGAAGATGCAGGAGGCCGGGTCGGTGACGATGTCACTCGAGACGATCAGGTCCTCGGAGTAGCGCAGGTAGCGGCCGTCGGCGGCCTTCTTGACCGCGGCGTTGACCTCCTCGACGGAGGTGTCGCGGCCGGCCTCGAACGTCAGGTCGGTGGCCGAGCCGGTGGGGATCGGGACCCGCAGCGCGTAGCCGTCGAGCTTGCCCTTGAGCTCCGGGAGCACCAGGCCGATCGCCTTCGCGGCGCCGGTCGACGTCGGGACCACGTTGAGCGCGGCGGCCCGAGCCCGGCGGAGGTCCTTGTGGATGTTGTCCTGGAGGTTCTGGTCGGCCGTGTAGGCGTGCACCGTGGTCATCAGGCCCTTGACGATCGTGAACTCGTCGTGGAGCGCCTTGGCCATCGGCGCGAGGCAGTTGGTCGTGCACGAGGCGTTGGAGATGACCGTGTGCGCCTCGGGGTCGTAGGTCTCGTGGTTGACGCCCATCACGACGGTGACGTCCTCGTTGGACGCGGGCGCCGAGATGATGACCTTCTTCGCGCCGCCGGAGTCGACGTGCGCGCGAGCCAGGGTGGCGTCGGTGAAGAACCCGGTGGACTCGACGACGACGTCGGCCCCGATGTCGGCCCACTTCAGGGCGGCCGGGTCGCGCTCGGCGAAAGCCTTGATCTCCTGGTCGCCGACCCGGATCGAGTCGGCGGTCGACGTCACGTCGGCGTCCAGGCGACCCAGGATGGTGTCGAACTTCAGCAGGTGGGCGAGAACGGCGTTGTCGGTCAGGTCGTTGACACCGACGATCTCGATGTCGGCGCCCGACGCTCGGACGGCGCGGAAGAAGTTCCGGCCGATCCGGCCGAACCCGTTGATCCCTACACGAACGGTCACTGGAATTGCTCCTGCTAGTCGAGTTGCTGGGCACTCCGACCCTATCGGGCGGGTCTCAGCCCGCCGTCCGAGCGTCCGGGGTACGTGCCGGTAACCGGCGGAGCCGCGAGGTCAGGCCTCGTCGGCGAGCATCTCCGGGGTCAGCGACGCCTCGGTGTCGGGGATCCCGAGCTCTTCGGCGCGCTTGTCGGCCATCGCCAGGAGCCGGCGGATCCGACCCGCGATCGCGTCCTTGGTGAGCACCGGCTCGTGCAGCTGGCCGAGCTCCTCGAGCGAGGCCTGCTTGTGCTCCAGGCGCAGTGCACCGGCCATCCGCAGGTGATCGGGGACCTCCTCGCCCAGGATCTCCATCGCCCGGTCGACGCGAGCGCCGGCAGCGACCGCCGCGCGCGCTGACCTACGCAGGTTGGCGTCGTCGAAGTTCGCCAACCGGTTGGCGGTGGCCCGCACCTCGCGGCGCATCCGCCGCTCCTCCCAGGCCATCAGCGTCTCGTGGGCGCCGAGCCGGGTGAGCAGCTGACCGATCGCGTCGCCGTCCCGGATCACGACCCGGTCCACCCCGCGCACCTCGCGGGCCTTGCCCTGGATGCCCAGCCGGCGTGCGACACCGACCAGCGCGAGCGCAGCTTCGGGTCCCGGGCAGGTGACCTCGAGCGACGACGAGCGGCCGGGCTCGGTCAGCGAGCCATGGGCGAGGAACGCGCCCCGCCAGGCGGCTACCGCGTCGCATCCGCCACCGGAGACCACAGCCGGCGGAAGGCCGCGTACCGGGCGGCCGCGCTGGTCGACCAAGCCGGTCTGCCGGGCCAGGGCCTCACCGTCGCGTACGACGCGCACGATGTAGCGGCTGCCCTTGCGGATGCCGTTGCCCTGCACCATCACGACATCGGACTCGTGGCCGTAGACCTCGGAGATGTCGCGTCGCAGGCGACGGGCGGAGGCACCGGTGTCGAGCTCGGCCTCGATGACGATCTTGCCGCTCACCAGGTGGAGTCCCCCGGCGAAGCGCAACATGGAGGCAACCTCGGCCTTGCGACAACACGTCTTGGTGATCTGAGTGTTCGCAAGCTCTGCTTTCACTTGCGCCGTCATCGCCATGGGGCCGATCTTCCCACGCGAGTCAATCACCCTCGGCCATGATCTTGGCGTACGCCACCGCCAGCTTGTAGGGGTCGTGCCGAGCGGTGCCGTCACCCATGGAAACGTGGTCGACGACCAGCCCGACACCCGACGTGTCGAGTGCCTCCTGGAGCTCGGCGAGCTCCTCATCCGGAATGCCGCTGTCGGCGAGTACTGCGTACACCCCCAGGTCCGGTGCATGCTCGGCCAGCACTGCCAGATGGTCGGCCGGACCGAAGCCACCGGTCTCCCCCGCCTGCTGCTCGAGATTGAGCACCACGATCATCCGGGCCTCGGTCTCGACGAGCGCCTGGCGCAGCGCCGGGACCATCAGGTGTGGGAGCACCGAGCTGAACCAGGACCCGGGACCGAGCACCACCCAGTCGGCGTCGCGGATGGCCGCCAGCGCGTCGGGGCTCACCGGCGGGTCGGCCGGCACCAGGCTGATCGAGGTGATCACGCCGTCGGTGGTGGCGACCTCGACCTGACCTCGGACGGTGGTGAGCTCGTCGGGGTCAGTGCCGACGCCGCGGACCTGCGCGGTGATGTCCATCGGGGTCAGCGCCATCGGCAGCACCCGGCCCTTGGCGCCGAGCAGCCTGCCCACCCAGTCGAGGGCGTCGACGTGGTCGCCGAGGAGCTCCCAGAGCCCGACGATGAGGAGGTTGCCGACCACGTGGTCGCGCATCTCCCCCTCGCCCTGGAACCGGTGCTGCAGCAGCCGCGCCCAGGTGTCGCCCCACTGGTCGTCACCACACAGCGCGGCCAGTGCCATCCGCAGGTCGCCGGGCGGGAGCACTCCGAACTCTCCGCGCAGCCGACCGGACGAGCCGCCGTTGTCGGCGACGGTGACGATGGCAGTGAGCTCGTCGACGGTCAGGTCGTCGACGAGGATGCGCAGGGCCGAGAGCGAGGCATGCAGGCCGTGCCCTCCGCCGAGCGCCACCACCGCCTGGGCCCGGTCGGCCCGCTTGAGTCGGGGCAGCTTCATTCGCGTCCCAGGTCGCGGTGGCTGACCTTGGCGTCGTACCCCAGCTCGCGGAGGCGCCGGGCGATCTCCTCGCTCATCGCGACGCTGCGGTGCTTGCCCCCGGTGCAGCCGATGGCGACCCGCATGAACCGCTTGCCCTCGCGCAGGTAGCCCTCACCCACGCCGGCCAGCATCGGCACGTAGGAGTCGAGGAACTCCGCTGCTCCGTCCTGCTTCATCACGAAGTCGGACACCGGCTGGTCGCTGCCGGTCGAGGCGCGCAGCTCGGGCACCCAGTAGGGGTTGGGGAGGAAGCGCATGTCGGCGAGGAAGTCGGCGTCGACCGGGATGCCGTACTTGAAGCCGAAGCTGACCACGGTGACCTTGAGGCTGGTCGTCTGCGGCGACCCGAACGACTCGGCGATCCGGTCCGTCAGCTGGTGCACGTTGAGGGCGCTGGTGTCGATGACCAGGTCGGCATCGCTCCGGAGGTCGGCCAGGACACCTCGTTCGCGGATCAGCCCGTCCAGCAGCCGACCGCTGCCCTGGAGGGGATGCGGCCTCCGGGCCGCCTCCTGCCGGCGCACCAGGACCTCGTCGGTCGCGTCCAGGAACACCAGGGTGGTACGCCGCCCCGTGGCGCCCTGGGCCAGCTGCGCGTGCAGGGTGTGGAAGAAGGAGCCGGATCGGACGTCGACGACGACTGCCATCTTCTGCTCGCGACCGAGGTTCTGGTCGACGAGGCGAACGGCGTCTGGCAGCAGGCTGGGCGGCAGGTTGTCGACGACGTAGAAGCCGAGGTCCTCGAGCTCCTTGGCCGCGGTGCTGCGCCCGGCGCCGGTCATCCCGGTCACCACCACCAGGTCGCCCTGGGGCCCGCCGTCTGCCTCAGCCGTCATCCGAGATCTCGCCGGTCGCGGTGTTCACGGAGACAGTCTTGCGGGTATCGGTCGTCGCCGTGACCGCTTCCTTGATCGCCGCCGCCGTGCGCGGGCCGATGCCGGGCACCATCGCGATGTCGTCGACCGAGGCCTCGCGCAGCTTCTTCAGCGACCCGAAGTACTTCAGCAGGGTCTTGCGGCGGACCTCGCCGAGCCCCGGCACGTCGTCGAGCAGGCTCTCGACCATCGACTTGGACCGGCGTGACCGGTGGTGCGTGATCGCGAACCGGTGCGCCTCGTCACGGACCCGCTGCAGGAGGTAGAGGCCCTCGGACGAGCGGGCCAGGATGACCGGGTCCTGCTCGTCGGGCAGCCACACCTCCTCCAACCGCTTGGCGAGCCCACAGACCGGGATGTCGTCGATGCCGAGCTCGTCGAGCGCCCGCTTGGCCGCGGCTACCTGCGGTGGGCCGCCGTCGACGACCACCAGGCCGGGGGCGTAGGCGAACTTGCGCGCCCGGCCGGTCTCGGGGTCGACCAGCATCGGACCGTCCTCGGTCACCCGGGTCTCGGACGTCGCCTGCTCGTCGAGCAGCCGCCGGAACCGGCGGGTGATGACCTCGTGCATGGACGCGACGTCGTTCTGCCCCTCGACGCCGCGGATCACGAAACGGCGGTACTCGCTCTTGCGGGCCAGTCCGTCCTCGAAGACCACCATCGAGGCCACCACCTCGGTGCCTTGGAGGTTGGAGACGTCGTAGCACTCGATCCGGAGCGGCACCTCGTCGAGGCCGAGCGACTGCTGGATCTCCTCGAGCGCGCGGTTGCGGGTCGTCAGGTCGCTGGCCCGCTTGGTCTTGTGGAGGGCGAGCGCCTGCGCCGCGTTGCTGGCCACGGTCTCCTGCAGGGTCTTCTTGTCCCCGCGCCGCGGCACCCGGATCTGCACCCGGCTGGATCGGTGGTCGCTCAGCAGCTCCTCGAACGTGGCGGCCTCCGGCGGCATCTCCGGGACCAGGATCTCGCGCGGGATCGTCTCGGCCTCCCCCGCGTAGAGCTGGAGCAGGAAGTCCTCGACCAGCTCGGCGGTCCCCGCGTCGGTCACCCGGTCGGCCACCCACCCGCGCTGGCCGCGGATCCGGCCACCTCGCACGTAGAAGACCTGGATGGCGACCTCCAGCGGGTCCTCGGCCAGCGCGATCACGTCGGCGTCGGCACCGTCGCCGAGCACCACCGCCTGCTTCTCCAGCGCCTTCCTCATGGCGCCGAGGTCGTCGCGCAGCCTCGCCGCCCGCTCGTAGTCCTGCGCCTCGGACGCGGCGTACATCTGCGTCTCGATCCGCTTGATGAACGGCTTGGTGCGGCCGGCCATGAAGTCGCAGAAGTCGTCGACGATCTCCCGGTGCTCCTCAGGAGTCACATTGCCCACGCAGGGCGCCACGCACTTGCCGATGTAGCCGAGCAGGCACGGACGCCCGATCTGGCCGGAGCGCTTGAACACCCCGTTGCTGCACGAGCGCATCGGGAACACCCGCAGCAGGATGTCGACGGTCTCGCGGATCGCCCAGGCGTGGCTGTAGGGGCCGAAGTAGCGGGTGCCGCGCTTCTTGGCGCCGCGGCCGACCATCACCCGGGGGAACTCGTCGCCGACCGTGACGGCCAGCCAGGGGTAGGACTTGTCGTCGCGATACTTGATGTTGTAGCGAGGGTCGAACTCCTTGATCCAGGAGTACTCCAGCTGCAGCGCCTCGACCTCGGTGTTGACCACGGTCCACTCGACGCTGGCGCCGGCCGAGACCATCGCCGCGGTGCGCTGGTGCAGGTTGCCGATGTCCTGGAAGTAGGACGACAGCCGGCTGCGGAGATTCTTGGCCTTGCCGACGTAGATGACCCGGCCCCGGGCGTCGCGGAACCGGTAGACGCCCGGCTGGGTCGGGATCGACCCGGGCGAAGGACGGTACGACGCAGGCACGCCTCAACCCTACGGGCGAGGGCGGACAGGCTCAGACAGCGACGATCTTGTCGCCGTCGACCCTGATCTCGACCGCAGCGAGCGCCGACGGTGCCGGGCCGCCCTGCACCGAGCCGTCCTCGATGGAGAACTTGCTCTTGTGGCAGTCGCAGTTGATGGTCTCGTCCACCTCGGCGACGACGCACTTCTGGTGCGTGCAGATCGCGGTGAACGCCTTGAAGTCACCCTCGGTGGGCTGGGTGATGACGATCTGCTCGTCCGGGAGGATCAGCCCGCCGCCGACCGGCACCTCGGAGGCGGCCGCCAGCTCGGTGCCGGCGTCCGGCGTGGGCGCGTCCTCCGTGTCGCTGTCACCGGAGCCGCATCCCGCGAGAACCGCAGCGGTGCCCAGCGCCCCCATCCCCTGGAACACGATGCGGCGGTTGATGCCGAAGATCTGCTGGGTCAAGACTCACTCCTCGTTCGATGTGATGAAGGGTTAAGCGAGGTTGATCGCGTCGCCGTCGACGACGACATCCTTGGCAGGAAGCGCCGACGGCGCCGGCCCGCCCACCACCGAACCGTCGTCGATCGAGAACTGGCTGCCGTGGCACGGACAGTTGATCGTGTCGGTCACCGAGGTGACCGTGCAGCCGGCATGGGTGCAGATCGCGGTGAACCCCTTGAACTCGCCCTTGGTGGGCTGGGTGATCACCAGCTCCTGCTTGGCAAGGATCATCCCGCCACCGACCGGCACGTCGGCGGCACTGGCGATCCCGCCACCGCCGTCGTCTGGCGCCGGTTCCTTGATCTCGTCGGTCTTGTCGGTGTTCGGAGCCGTGGGCTCGGTCGTCTGCGGAGCACTCGACGACCCGCTCGGCGAGGTCGGGTCCGAGGCCGCATCCGGCTCGTCGCCTCCGCAGGCCGCGAGCACCGGCAGCGCCACCCCGACAGACGCGGCGCTCGTCAGGGCGCCGCGGCGACTGATCCCGGTCCGTTCCATCTGATCCTCCGTCGACACCGCTGGTAGTTGAACAAGACACTAAACGGCAACTATGAGACGGAGATGAGAACGGGGCTCGGGCCCCTCTGGTTCAAAGGCAGAGCGGTTCAGGCGGACTTCTTGCGGGCAGTCGCCTTCTTCGCCGGCGCCTTCTTGGCGGCGGCCTTCTTGACTGGCCGCTTCCGCGCGGCCGCCTTCTTGGTGGGCCGTGCGGCCCGACCCTCGAGCAGCGGAGCGAGGTACTGCCCGGTGTAGCTCACCGGGTCGGCGGCGACATCCTCCGGCGTGCCCTCGGCGATCACCAGGCCGCCGCGGGAGCCGCCCTCGGGACCCATGTCGATCAGCCAGTCGGCGGTCTTGATCACGTCGAGGTTGTGCTCGATCACCAGCACGGTGTTGCCCTGGTCGACGAGCCGGCCGAGCACGAGCAGCAGCTTGCGGATGTCCTCGAAGTGCAGGCCGGTCGTCGGCTCGTCGAGAACGTAGACGGTGCGGCCGGTCGAGCGCTTCTGCAGCTCGGTCGAGAGCTTCACCCGCTGCGCCTCGCCGCCGGAAAGAGTGGTCGCCGGCTGCCCGAGACGGACGTAGCCGAGGCCGACCTCCACCAGCGTCTTCATGTGCCGGGCGATCGCAGGCACCGCCGCGAAGAAGTCGAGCGCCTCCTCGATCGGCATGTCGAGGACCTCGGCGATGGTCTTGCCCTTGTAGTGGACCTCGAGCGTCTCGCGGTTGTAGCGCGCCCCGTGGCACACCTCGCACGGGACGTAGACATCCGGGAGGAAGTTCATCTCGATCTTGATGGTGCCGTCGCCGGAGCACGCCTCGCAGCGGCCGCCCTTGACGTTGAACGAGAACCGGCCCTGGAGGTAGCCGCGCATCTTGGCCTCGGGGGTCGAGGCGAACAGCTTGCGGATGTGGTCGAAGACGCCGGTGTAGGTCGCCGGGTTGGACCGCGGGGTCCGGCCGATCGGCGACTGGTCGACGTGGATCACCTTGTCGACCTGGTCGGTGCCGGTGATCCGCTGGTGCCGGCCGGGCACCGCCCGGGAGCGGTAGATCTCCTTGGCCAGCGACGTGTAGAGGATGTCGTTGACCAGCGTGGACTTGCCGGAGCCGGAGACGCCGGTCACCGCCACGAACAGGCCGAGCGGGAACGTGACGTCGATGTCGCGCAGGTTGTGCTCGCGGGCGCCCTTGACGGTGAGCTCGCGCCCGGGGGTCCGTGGCCGGCGTACGTCGGGGACCGGGATCTCGCGACGACCCGAGAGGTACTGGCCCGTCATCGAGTCGGGGTGCTCGAGCAGACCCTGCACCGCGCCACTGTGGACGACCTGCCCGCCGTGCTCGCCGGCCCCTGGGCCGATGTCGACGACCCAGTCGGCGGTGCGGATGGTGTCTTCGTCGTGCTCGACGACGATCAGCGTGTTGCCGAGGTCCCTGAGCCGGACCAGGGTCTCGATGAGGCGGTGGTTGTCGCGCTGGTGCAGCCCGATCGAGGGCTCGTCGAGGACGTAGAGCACGCCCACGAGGCCGGCGCCGATCTGGGTGGCCAGCCGGATCCGCTGCGCCTCACCGCCGGACAGCGAGCCGGACGGGCGGTTGAGGGAGAGGTAGTCGAGGCCCACGTCGAGCAGGAAGTTGAGCCGCTCCTGGATCTCCTTGAGCACCCGTTCGCCGATCTGCCGCTCCCGGGCGCTCAGGTCGAGGTCGCGCAGGAAGTCGGCGGTCTCGTTGATCGGCAGCGCGCACACCTCGGCGATGTTGCGGCCACCGAGGGTGACCGCCATCGAGACCGGCTTGAGCCGGCTGCCGGCGCACGCGGGGCACGGGACTTCGCGCATGAAGCCCTCGAAGCGCTCGCGGCTGGTGTCGGACTCGGCCTCGCGGTGCCGGCGCTCGATGTAGGGACGAACGCCCTCGAACTGGGCGTAGTAGGCCCGCTGCCGGCCGTAGCGGTTCTTGGTGACGACGTGCACCTTCGTGGGATGGCCCTCGAGCAGCGACTTCTGCGACTTGGGGGAGAGGTCCTCCCAGGGAGTGTTGAGGTCGAAGCCGAGCTCCTCCCCCAGGGCCGCCATCAGCTTGAGGAAGTAGTCGGCGACGTGGGCCTGGCTCCAGGGCTGGATGGCGCCCTCGCCGAGCGTCGCCGTGGAGTCGGGCACGACCAGCTCGGGGTCGACCTCCATCCGGGTGCCGAGGCCGTGGCACTCGGGGCAGGCGCCGAACGGGGAGTTGAACGAGAACGAGCGCGGCTCGAGCTCGTCGGTGTCGATCGGGTGCTCGTTGGGGCAGGCCATCCGCTCGCTGAACCGCAGCTCGCGGCCGGGGTCCTTCTCGGGAACGTCGACGAAGTCGATCAGCACCAGCCCACTCGCCAGGTTGAGCGCCGTCTCCACGGAGTCGGTGAGCCGACGCTTGGCGGAGCCGGCGACCTTGAGCCGGTCGACGACCACCTCGATGGTGTGCTTCTTCTGCTTGTCGAGCTTGGGCGGATCGTCGAGCGTGTAGGTCTCGCCGTTGACCCGCACCCGGCCGAAGCCCTGGGTCTGCAGCTGCTTGAACAGCTCGATGTATTCGCCCTTGCGGCCGCGGATCACCGGCGCCAGCACCTGGTAGCGCTGACCCTCTTCGAGCGACAGGATCTTGTCGACGATCTGCTGCGGGGTCTGCCGCTCGATCGGCGAGCCGCAGGCCGGGCAGTGCGGACGGCCGGCCCGGGCGTAGAGCAGCCGGAGGTAGTCGTAGACCTCGGTGATCGTGCCGACCGTGGACCGCGGGTTCTTGGACGTGGATTTCTGGTCGATGGAGACGGCGGGCGAGAGGCCCTCGATGAAGTCGACGTCGGGCTTGTCCATCTGGCCCAGGAACTGCCGGGCGTACGCCGACAGCGACTCGACGTAGCGCCGCTGACCCTCCGCGAAGATCGTGTCGAACGCCAGCGACGACTTGCCCGACCCGGACAGGCCGGTGAAGACGATGAGGGAGTCGCGTGGGAGGTCGAGAGAGATGTCCTTGAGGTTGTGCTCCCGGGCTCCCCGGATGACCAGCTGATCCGCCACTACCGTTCCTCGAGCTAGAGCCATCGTTGTTCGAACAAGTGTTCGCTATCGTACCGGTCGGCACAACCCGCCGCGCCGACTCGAGCCCACACTCTCACGGGCCGCCGACACCCGCCTGACAGGATGGGGAACATGGTCGACGAGACGGATCTCGAGGAGCTGGCGGCGGCGACCCGACGCCTCGTTCGCACGGTGGACGGCATGGCCGATACGGCGTACGCCGAGCCATCCCTGCTCCCCGACTGGACGCGCGGACACGTCGTCGCACACCTGGCGCTCAACGCCGAGGGGCTGGCCGGCGCCCTCCGGGGGCTGACCGAGGGGCGGTCGGTGCCGATGTACAGGTCCTTGGAAGCCCGGACGTCCGACATCACTTCCCTCGGGGCCCTTGCGCCCGAGGCGATCCGCAGCCGGCTGCTGGGCGCGGTGACCGACTTCTCGCACGCGGTGAAGGCCGTGCCCGAAGAGGCGCAGGACGTCGAGCTCGAGCGAACGCCGGGCGTGCCCGCGTTCCAGGCCGGAGAGGTCCCCCTGATGCGGCTTCGCGAGGTGGAGATCCATCACGCCGACCTCGGGCTCGCCTACACGCACGCGGACTGGCCCCCCGCGTTCGCAGTACGACTGATCGACTCGATGGCCCTGCGGGACGGCGTCGAGACCTTCGCCGGGCACGCCGCCGACCTCGACCGGACCTGGCGGTTCGGCCCGGAGGGCCCGGAGGGCCAGGAGGGCCCGACCGTCTCCGGCACCGCCGCCGACCTGGGCTGGTGGCTCACCGGTCGTGGCGACGGCGCCGGGCTCACATCCGACATCGGGGCGCTGCCCAGGATCGAGGCTTGGTGACCATGACCACCTACACCGGCGACGTGACCCCGGGGGGTGCCGCCGACGTCCGCGAGCTCACCGACCTGACCGTCACGAAGGTGGCGGTCGACAAGGAGATGTCCAACAACGCCTACCTGCTCCGGTGCCGGGACACCGGCGACCAGGTCCTCATCGACGCGGCAGCCGAGTCCGACGTGCTGCTCCCGCTGATCGGCGACGGCGGGCTGACCACGGTCGTCACCACGCACCAGCACTGGGACCACCACCGGGCTCTCGCGGACGTGGTCGCCGCCACCGACGCCGAGGTGATGGCCGGTGAACCCGACGCCGACGCGATCACCGAGCAGACCGGCGTCGAGATCAGCCGGAGGCTCACCCAGGGCGACACCGTCCAGGTCGGCGCCTGCCGCCTCGAGGTGATCGCGATCGCCGGTCACACGCCCGGCTCGGTCGCGCTGTTGTACGACGACCCGGACGGCACCCCGCACCTGTGGACGGGCGACAGTCTTTTTCCGGGCGGCGTGGGCAACACGTTCGGGGACGACGCGGCGTTCGCCCAGCTCATCGACGACGTCGAGACCAAGATCTTCCAACGGCTTCCCGACGACACCTGGTTCTACCCGGGCCACGGCGGAGACTCGACGCTCGGAGTCGAGCGCCCCAGCCTCGGCGAATGGCGGGCGCGCGGCTGGTAGCGGGGATCTCCCACGACGACCGCGACCCGTATGTCAGGATCGTGGCCGTCATGCAGCCTCTTCCTCACTCTCGGACCCCTCATCCCCGCGCGCTCCTGGTCCTGAGCGTGCTGCTCGCCGCGCTCGCGGCGCTGCTCGTGAGCCCCGCGACGGCGCACGCCCAGCAGCCCGATCCGGAGCACGACTACTACCAGATCCCGCAGGGGTGCGCCGGGCCGGCGCGTACCGCGCCGCAGTCGGCGGTGGGCTGCCGGCTGACCCCATGGGTGCGCAACCGGCCGACCGTCGTCCTCTGGGGTGACTCGCACGCCTGGCAGAACATCCCGGCGCTGATCAAGGCGAGCAACGCCGAGGGGGTCAACCTCACCGCGTTCGTCATGGGCAAGTGCCCGCCGTCGCTGATCCGGATCCAGAAGCGCTACCCGGGCGAGTGCGAGCGGTCGAACGCCCTGGCCCTGAAGTACGTGCGCGAGACCGCTCGGCGCCAGCCGGTGCAGGTGATCCTCGGCTCGCACTGGGCCGGGTTCGCCAGGGCGGTCGCCGAGTTCGAGCGGACCGGCGTCCCACCGGATGGCTACAACGAGTTCGACATGCGGATGCTGAAGCTGTTCCGCGACCACACCGCGAGGGTCTTTCCCGCACTCCTCCGGACGCGCGCCGACCTCGCAATGATCGCGCAGACGGCAACGTGTGAGAAGCGCACCAACCAGGCTCCGCGCCGCTGCTCGCAGCCCCGCTCCCAGGCGATCCTGCACGAGGCCAGGACCCGCAAGGCGCTGGCCGACCTCAGCAACAACGCACCCCAGATCGACCTCAACAGGCTGTTCTGCGGCCCCGCCAAGTGCCGTGGCAAGGTCGGCGACGACTACGTGTTCTGGGACTGGGGCCACCTCAGCAAGACCGTGGACTACAAGATGTCGGGCTACTTCCGGCCGCTGCTCCACGATCTGCGGAACTGACCGATGCCCCTCGACTGGGCGGTCCCCGACTTCCCGCACGAGCCGCAGGAGGAGCAGGAGCTGCTCACCGTCGAGGACGCCTTCCTCACCCGGATGAGCAAGGGCCCGCTCCGCACCGCACAGCCGCCGAACCGCTGGATCCGGGGCGCGGTCTACGACGCGAAGGGCGAGCTGCTGCCGAGCTCGCAGAAGGTCGGCGGGCTGGGCGGCAACCAGCTGGCCCAGGCGGACCCGACCCGGGTCCGCCCCAAGGCCGACGCCGACCGCCTCGAGGGCACCTGGCTCTACGGCGGGCACTGGATCGGGCACTTCGGGCACTTCTTCACCGAGACCGTCACCACGCTGTGGCCGGAGGACCAGCAGGTCGACGGCCTGGTGTTCCACGCCTACTTCGGCGGGGACGTGGGCATCAAGCCCTGGCAGGCCGAGCTGATGGGGCTCACTGGGTACGGCGACCTGCCGATCCAGGTGGTCGACCGACAGCCGTTCCTGGTCGACCGGCTGGTGCTGCCGAGCCGCTCGGTCGCGGTGAACGGGTGGGCGCACCCCGGCGCAGCTGGCGGTGTGGGACCGGATGGTCGCCGCAGCCGGAGGCCCGGCCCCCGACAGCCCGCGGCTCGTCTTCTTCTCCCGCACCACGTTCAACGCCGCGCTGCGGGCCGAGGGCAAGCCGACCCGGAGCACGGCCGAGAAGGACCAGGCCCTCGACGAGGTCTTCGCCGCCGCGGGCTACGCAGTGGTCACGCCCGAGGACCTGCCGGTCCTCGACCAGATCCGGCTCGCGGCCGGCGCCACGGTGCTCGCGGGCTGCGCCGGCACCGCGCTCCATCTCTCGGCGTTCGCGCCCGGCGGCACCGGGGTCATCGAGATCGGCGACTCCCGCTCACCCGACGTACAGGTGCCGCAGCAGCAGGTCATCGACCACCTCCGCGACCATCCGACGGCGTTCCTCCCCGCCAGCATGGAGCCGGCCGAGATCGCGACCGCCCTGGCCGACCTGGACGCTAGGAGTAGCTGACCTTCACGGTGTCGGTGAGCGGGAGCGACTGGCAGCCGAGCCGGATGCCGTCCTCGAGGTCGTCGTCGTCGAGGACGTCGTTGTTCAGCATCCGCACCTCGCCCTCCAGCAACCGGATCGCGCAGGCCGAGCACTCCCCCTCGCGGCAGGAGTACGGCGCCTTCACACCCTTGCTCTCGAGGAAGTCGAGCAGCTTCGTGCGCGGGTCCCAGTCGTCGAACGTGTAGTCCTGGCCGTCGAGCTCGACCTCGACCTTGACCGGTCCGCGGGACGCGGCCGCGGCGTCGGCGGCGGCGTCCTCCTCATCCGTCTCCGCGGAGCTGATCTCCTTCTCGGCGACCTCGATGTCGTGCAGGTCGCCGAACGGGTTGCCGCCGAGCGAGACGAACTTCTCCTGGTGCCGGCGGGGCCGCGGGAACTCCAGCTCCTTCAGCGCGTCGACCGTCATCTTCATGAACGGCGCCGGGCCGCACACGAACGCGTCCCACTCCAGCCGGTCGGCGGCGAACGCCTTCATCTGCTCCTGGGTCGGCAGCCCCTGCACGCTCTCCAGCCAGTGCACGACCTGCAGGCGCTCGGGGTACTGCTCGGAGAGCTCGCTGAGCTCACGGGCGAAGATCACCGACTGCTCGTCGCGGTTGGCGTAGAACAGCACGATCCGCCCCGAGCCCTCGGCCAGCGCGGTCCGGGTGATCGACATGATCGGCGTGACCCCGCTGCCGCCGGCAAACAGCAGCAGGTCGGCGTCGAGCGAGGCGGGAGTGAAG
The DNA here is from genome assembly GCA_963809015.1 of uncultured Actinomycetota bacterium. Lineage (GTDB taxonomy): Bacteria > Actinomycetota > Actinomycetes > Propionibacteriales > Nocardioidaceae > Nocardioides. The sequence continues at coordinate 96,837 of CAWEHX010000006.1, read as the reverse complement.
ATGCCGCTCGGGGGCAGCACGCGCATGGTGTCGCCGGGCTTGAGGTTCTCGACGATCCAGTTGGAGGCGTACCCCTCGGCGGTGCGCTTGACCGTCACGGTCAGCGGGCCGCCGTCGTGCGGGCTGCTCGACAGGGAGTAGCAGCGTGCTGCCACGCCGGTCTGGTCGCTCGGGATCGCGAGGGTCAGGAACTGACCGGGCTTGTAGACGAACGTCTCCTCCTGGCCCTCGGGGACCTCGAAGGACACAGAGCGCGCGTCACCCGTCTCCTCGACGATGTCGAGGATCTTCAGCTCGAAACTCTCGGTCTCCATGGCGCGGGTCAGTATCCGTCCTCGGCGCCGATCGGGATGATCCCGTCTCGCGCCGCGGCTTCGATGGTCGCGACCAGCCGCGGGCACCCTTGGTGCAGCGGACGGCCGTCGGGCCTGGTGGGCATGCGAGTGAGCTCCGGGCAGCCGCGGACCGCTTCGTCGCTCCACTGGATGGAGAGGTGATGGTCGCTGTTCTTCTTCACCCCGACCTTGGCCAGGCAGTCGAGGCAGGCCACCTCGGTCAGCCGGGCGGAGGTGTAGCGACGCTGGTCCTCCAGCGTCTCCTCGCTGGTGGGAACGAACGAGGCCATCAGGCGTCCGCGGTCTCGGACTTCTCCGCCTGCTCGGCGGCGGCGTCCTCCTCGGCCTTGCGGGCCAGGTTGGCCGCCACCTCTTCGTGCCAGTACTCGTTGGCCTTGGTGGTGTCGACCTCGAACTCGAACCGGTCGGTCATCTCGGGCTTGATGTCGGCCTTGTCGACGTAGAACTGCTCGTACCAGCGACGCAGCTGGTAGACCGGCCCGTCCTCCTCGCAGAGCAGCGGGTTGAGGGCGGGCACCTTGTTCTGCCAGATGTGCACGTCCTGGAGGAAGCCCTCGCCGAACATCTTGGCGTACTGCTTGCCGATGTAGGCCACGGTCTTCTCGTCGAGGCCCTCGGGCTTCTTGACCGTGATGCCGTACTGCAGGGTGAACGAGCTCGGCCCGGTCGGGATGTGACAGTTGACCAGGATGACTTCGGTCTCGAAGCCCTTGTAGTCGACCCACAGCCAGTTGATCATGTACGACGGCCCGTAGTAAGTGGCCTCGGACTTCAGGAACAGCTCCGGCGCGCCGTAGCCGCCGCTCACGTCCGGACGGCCCTTCGACTCCATGAACTGGGTCGCCCGGTGGCCCTCGAAGATGTTCTGGAAGCTGGTCGGGAACGACAGGTGCACGTAGTAGAAGTGCGCCATGTCGGCGACGTTGTCGATGAGCTCACGGCAGTTGGAGCCCTCGATGGGCACCACCTCCCACACCCAGTCGGTGTAGGCATCGGTGCTGACGCCCGGCAGCTCGGGCGGCAGGATCTCCAGGTCGGGCTCGGAGCCCTCCGGGTCGTGCCACACCAGCAGTTGGTCGTTGCGGACCACGGTGGGGTACTTCTGGGTGCGCGCCCGCAGCGGCACCCGCCGCGCGTAAGGGATCGCCTTGCACTTGCCGTCGCCACCCCAGCGCCAGTCGTGGAACGGGCAGGCCACCTCGTCGCCCTTGACCGAGCCCTGGGTCAGGTCGCCGCCCATGTGCCGGCAGTAGCCGTCGAGGACGTTCAGCTCACCCTTGCTGTCCTGCCAGACCACGAGCTTGCTGCCGAAGCCCTCGATGGCGTGCGGCTTGCCGTCCCGGAAGTTGTCCGCCAGGCCCAGGCAGTGCCACCCACGGGCGAACCGCACGGGCGCGATTCCCTGGTCCAGGGCCCGCGTACGCCCCTGAGTGTCAATACCTGGGGTGTCGCTCATGACATACCTCTCGTCGGCCGGGTGCCTACATGACCGAGGCTAGCCGAAAACGAGAACACGTTCTAGTCTGGCGCCATGCACATCGCCCTCGATCCCGAGCACCTCGCACTGCGCGCGGAGCTGCAGGAGTACTTCGACCAGCTCGTCACTCCCGAGCGTAAGGCCGGGCTGGCGTCCGCGACAGGCGAGTTCGGCGAGGCCGGCGTCTACAAGGAGGTCATCCGCCAGATCGGCTCGGACGGGTGGCTCGGAATCGGCTGGCCAAAGGAGTACGGCGGTCAGGCCCGCTCGATGGTGGAACAGCTGATCTTCACCGACGCCGCCGCGGTGGCGGGCGTGCCGATCCCCTACCTGACCCTCAACACGGTCGGGCCCACGATCATGCGGTTCGGCACCGACGAGCAGAAGGAGTACTTCCTCCCGAAGATCCTCGCCGGCGACCTGCACTTCTCGATCGGCTACTCCGAGCCCGGCTCCGGCACCGACCTGGCTTCGCTCAAGACCCGCGCCGTGCGCGAGGGCGACGAGTGGGTCATCAACGGCCAGAAGATGTGGACCTCGCTCATCCAGTATGCCGACTGGATCTGGCTGGCCTGCCGGACCGACCCGGACCTGCCGCGGCACAAGGGCCTCTCGATGATCATGATCCCGGCGCAGGCGCCGGGCGTCTCCTACACACCCGTGCACACGGTCGCGGGCGTCGGCACCAGCGCGACGTACTACGAGGACGTGCGGGTCCCCGCCGACAACCTGGTCGGCGAGCTCAACGGCGGCTGGGCGCTGATGACCAACCAGCTCAACCACGAGCGGGTCTCGCTCACCTCGGCGGCGCCGACCATCCACTCGCTGAAGCTCGTTCGTGAGTGGGCGCAGCAGACCAAGGCGCCCGACGGTCAACGGGTGATCGACACCGAGTGGGTGCAGATCGCACTCGGCCGCGCCCACGCTCGGGTCGAGGCGCTCTCGCTGCTCAATTGGAAGCTCGCCGCCGACGCCGACGCCGGGGTGTCGCTCTCCCCCGCCGAGGCCTCCGCGATCAAGATCTACGGCTCCGAGCTCAACACCGAGGTCTACCGGACGCTGATGGAGATCGTCGGCCCCAACGCCGGCCTCACCGGCGACTCGGACGGAGCGGTGCTCGCGGGCCGCCTCGAGCGGTTCCACCGCTCGTCGCTGGTGATGACGTTCGGCGGCGGCACCAACGAGATCCAGCGCGACATCATCGGCTACGTCGGACTCGGCCTCCCGGCCGCGAAAAGGTGACCCCCATGGACTTCACGTTCACCCCCGAGCAGGACGAGGCCGCGACCCTCGCGGCCACGATCCTCAAGGACAAGACGACGACCGCCCGGATGACCGAGGTCGAGCAGGGCGGCGACCGGTTCGACCGCGACCTGTGGCGCGAGCTCGGCAGTGCCGGGCTGATCTCGCTGTCGCTGCCCGAGCAGCACGGCGGAGCCGGGCTCGGCCTCACCGAGCTGTGCAGGGTCCTGGTCGAGGTGGGCCGCACGGTGGCCCCGGTACCGCTCGCGGTCCATGGGCCGGCCGCGATGCTCCTGACCGAGGTGGCCGGTGACGAGGTCGCCGAGCAGTGGCTGCCCGGCGCCGCGAGCGGCGAGCACGTGCTCACCGCCGCGGTGGCCGAGGACCGTACCCACCTGCCGGCCCGCCCGACCGTGACGGCGACGCCGTCCGGCGAGGGCTGGCAGCTGTCCGGCTCCAAGAGCATCGTCCGGGCCGGCACCAGCGCCCAGCTCTTTCTGGTCACGGCCACCGCTGACGAAGGCGTCGGCGTGTTCCTCGTCGAGCCCGGCGAGCCCGGTGTGGACGTGGTTGCGCAGCGCACCAGCGACGGCGACGCCGTCGCCCGGCTCGACCTCGCGGGCGCGCCAGCACAGCTGATCGGTGCCCCTGACGGGAGTGCAGCCCGTCGCCTCGGCGAGCTGCTGACCATCTGTGCGGCGGCGGAGCAGCTGGGCGTGACCGAGGGTGCACTGGCCCTGACCGCGGAGTACGCCAAGACGCGGGAGCAGTTCGGCCGTCCGATCGGCACCTTCCAAGCGGTGTCGCAGCGGCTGGCCGACGGGTTCATCGACGTGCTCGGCCAGCGGCTCACGCTCTGGGCAGCCGTCGACCGGCTCTCCCAGGGCCAGCCGGCCGAGGTCGAGGTGGCGACCGCGAAGCTGTGGGCAGCCGACGCCGGACACAAGCTGGCGCACACGACCGTCCACGTGCACGGCGGGGTGGGCATCGACATGGACGGCGAGGCGCACCGCTACTTCACGAGCGCCAAGCGCTTCGAGTTCTCCTTCGGGGGCGCCACCGAGCAGGCCCTGACGATCGGACGCGCGCTCGCTGCCGAACCCGCGTGACCGAGACGGTTCGCGACCAGCTCCTCGCCCGGGTCGGCGACGACCGGCCGGGGCTGCTGTTCGAGGACCTCTCGTGGACGTGGGACGAGGTGGTCCGCGAGTCGGTCGTGCGGGCCGCCGCGATCGGCGATCTGCTGCCGGACGGCCAGCCGCCACACGTGGGCGTGCTGCTCGAGAACACGCCTGAGTTCTCGTTCCTGCTCGGTGCCGCCGCGCTGGGCGGCCGGGTCCTGGTCGGCCTGAACCCCACCCGCCGCGGTGCGGCGCTCGCCGCCGACATCGAACGCTCGGACACCCAGGTGGTGCTCACCGACGCGACGTACGCCGACCTGCTCGGCGACGCGAACGTCCGGGTCGTGCGCCTCGACTCATCCGAGTGGCAGGACCTGCTCGAGAGCCACGCCGAGGCCGCGGCCCCTGAGGTCGAGGTCGGTCCGGACACGCTGATGATGCTGATCTTCACGTCCGGCACGTCGGGCGACCCGAAGGCCGTCAACGTCACGCAGACCAAGGTCGCCCACCCGGGCCGGTTCCTGTCCGAGCGCTTCGGGCTCGGACGGGGCGAGGTCGCCTACGTCTCGATGCCGATGTTCCACTCCAACGCGATCATGGCGGGCTGGGGTCCGGCGCTCGCCTCCGGCGCCACGGTCGCGCTGGCCAGGCGGTTCAGCGCGTCCGGCTTCCTCGACGACGTACGCCGGCACGGCGCGACATACGCGAACTACGTCGGCAAGCCGCTGGCCTACGTCCTGGCCACGCCGGAGGCGGCCGACGACGCCGACAACCCGCTGCGGCTGGTGTTCGGCAACGAGGCCAACGAGCGCGACATCGAGGAGTTCGGGCGCCGGTTCGGTTGCACCGTCGTCGACTCCTACTCCTCCACCGAGAACGCCGTCATCGTCCAGCGAGTCCCGGAGATGCCGCCGGGCAGCCTCGGACGGCCGCTCGAGGGCGTCAAGGTGCTCGACCCCGAGACGATGGCCGAGACGCCGGACGCGGAGTTCGGCCCCGACGGACGGTTGCTGAACGCCGACGCGGCCACCGGCGAGCTGGTGAACACCCAAGGAGCGGGAGCCTTCGCCGGCTACTACAAGGACCCGGACGCCGAGGCCGAGCGGATGCGCGGCGGCATGTACTGGTCCGGCGACCTCGCCTACCGGGACGCCGACGGCTTCGTCTACTTCGCCGGCCGCACCTCCGACTGGCTGCGCGTGGACGGCGAGAACCTCGCGGCCGCGCCGGTCGAGCGGATCCTGCTGAGGCACCCGCACGTCTCCGAGGCCGCGGTGTACGCCGTGCCCGACGAGCGGGTCGGGGACCAGGTGATGGCTGCCCTGGTGACCACGGTGCCGATCGCGCCGCAGGACCTCGAGGCGTTCCTCGCCGACCAGCCCGACCTGTCCCCCAAGGCCTGGCCGCGCTACGTCCGGTTCGCGGACCGGCTGCCCCGGACCGCGACCAACAAGGTCGTCAAGCGTGAGCTGGCCACCGAGGGACCGGTGGCCGGCGACGGCGAGCTCTGGGAGCGGGACCCGCGCGGTCGCTCGTTCAGCGTCAGTGCAGGAGCTGCTGCACGCCGTTCGTGAGCTTCACGACGTGGAACCCGCTGGAGCCGTCCGTGTACCAGATGGAGCCGTTCGCCGGGTCCCAGGCGGGCTGGGACATCGCGGCGGCACCGCCCTTCGACGGCATGTTGAAGTAGGCGACCTCGACGGGGTGCTCGACGTCGCGGATGTCGAAGACACGAAGGCCCGAGCCGAGCATCGAGCACGCAGCGAGGTTCGGGGCATTGCGGGTCGGGACGGAGCAGTAGTGCGCGGCGTAGCCGCCGATCGGGAGGCTGGCGCCGGGGTCGGACATGACCTCGGCTGTGCGGTTCTCCTTCTGGTGGACCTCGAGCCGGATGTCGGAGACCAGCGTCGGCAACGTCGGGTCGGTGACATCGATGATCCGGGCTCCGCCGACCGGGCGATTGCGGAAGTCGACGGTCCAGCTGTCGCCGAACCAGTCGGTGAACTCGTCGACCTCGAGGACGTAGTCGCGCCCGTCCCGGTGGAAGGGCTCGGCGACCTGCGGTATCCCGATGCCTGGCCAGGAGAGCTCGCCGACCTTCGTGATCTTCGGGTTCTCAGTCCGGGACTGGACCTGCGAGACGTCGTAGATCTGCAGGCTGGCGTGGTCGAGGATCGAGTTCGCCGACGGCACGCCCATGTTGGCGACGTACATGGTGTTGCCGTCATCCGAGAAGCGCAGCCCATGGGCGACGAAACCGGTCTTCGTGAGCAGGGTGCGTGGCCGGCGCGGATCCGCGAGGTCGACGGCGGTCATGTTGAACCCCGCGACGCCCGCTGTCCAGAAAGTCTTCCCGTCGGGCGCAAAGCCGCTTTCGTGGCCGAACCTGCCGGACAGGGTGGTCGAGAGCAGCTTGGGCCTGCGGCAGTCGGTGCGCACGTCGTACACGTCCAGCACGCCCGGAGCGGTCGCGAGGGTGCCCATGACGCCCACCAGCAGGCCGCGCTCCTGGTTGACGAGCAGCGACTCGTGCGGGCTGAGCATCGCCGGCGTGATCAGGTTGGCGGTCTTGCGCGGCTTCGCCGGGTTGGACATGTCCAGCACCACGACACCAAGACCGGTGCCGTTGAGCAGGTTGCTGACCACGTCCAGCCCGAAGAGCCGCGTCGAGTCGTAGTACGCGCAGGTATGGCCCTGGGAGTCGGTGTAGCGCAGCGCCTTGAAGCCACCGGAGGTGCCGTGACGACCAACCTGCACGGTGTTGCAGGTGTAACCGCGCAGTGCCCGACCCGAGTCGAAGTCCGCCTTCGGCACCCGACCTTGCAGCGTGGTCGTCTCCGGTTGCGAGCCGGGTCCGCAGGCCGCCTCGGGGACCGGCTGCGGTGGGACCGGATCCTCAGCAGCGGCGAGGGTTCCGCCGACCAGCACAGTTGCAGCCGCCAGTGCGACAGCCATCCGGCGCCGTCGCGGATCACCGATCAGTTCGCGCAGAGCGCCCATGGCTGCTGCCCTCTCAGGTTCCGGCGATCTCACCCAGGCGCTTGACCGACTGCTCGAACTCGGAGACCAGGTCGGCCATCACCTCGGCCACCGGGCGGACGTCGTTCATCCGGCCGACGATCTGGCCGATCGGCATCGAGATCACGTCGGGGTCACCGGACGCGTTGATCCGGTTGTGCGCCTCGCTGACCAGGATGTTCTGCAACGGCATCGGCAGCGGGGCGGGCGCGTCCTCCTCCGCCCAGGCCTCGGTCCACTTCGTCTTGAGCAGCCGGGCCGGCTTGCCGGTGTAGATCCGGGTGCGGACGGTGTCGCTGGACGTGGCCCGCGTGAACGCCTTGGTCCATCCGGCGTTGGACTGGAGCTGCTGGTACTCCTCGGTCCCGAGCCAGATCGACCCGGTCCACACTCCCTGCGATCCCATCGCGAGCGAGGCAGCGACCTGACGACCCGAGCCGATCCCACCCGCGCCGAGCACGGGTACGTCGGGCCCGACGGCGTCCACGATCTCGGGGGTGAGCACCATGCTGGTGACCTCGCCGGTGTGTCCGCCGGCCTCGAAGCCCTGCGCCACGATGATGTCCACGCCGTTCTCGACGTGGCTCAGCGCGTGCTTGGCGGCGCCCGCGAGCGCGGCCACCTTGATGCCGTGCTCGTGGCAGGTGTCGATCACGTCCTTGGGCGGCGAACCCAGCGCGTTGGCGATCAGCACCGGCCGGTGCGTGAGCGCGACGTCGAGGTGCGACCGGGCCACGGAGTGCAGCCAGCCCAGTACGGCGTCGCGGCCCTCACCCTGCGGCAGCGGCGGTACGCCGAGCTTCTGGAGGGTCCGCTCCACGAACGAGACGTGCTCCTCGGGGATCATCGCCTGCAGGTCGATCTGGGTGCCCTCGGTGGGGATCTTCATCGGCATCACGATGTCGACGCCGTAGGGCTTGCCGTCGGTGTTGTCGTCGAGCCAGGACAGCGCGGCCTCGAGCTCGTCGGTCTCGTTGAAGCGGACGCAGCCGAGGACCCCGAGTCCGCCTGCGCGGGAGACCGCTGCGGCGACGTGCTCGGACGGCGTGAAGGCGAAGATCGGGTACTCGATGCCGAACTCTTCGCAGAGGGAGGTGCGCATCAGGCCGGCGCCTCCGCCCCGGTCTCGGTGGCGTTCCCGGCGAGCGCCATCTCCTTGGCGGCCGGGTACTGCGCCTTGCCGGTGGCGTTGCGCGGGATCTCGGGTACCAGGGTCAGCGCACGCGGCAGCTTGTAGCCCGACAGGTGCGCGCGGAGGAACTCGCGCAGCTCCTCGAGCTCGACGGTCTGTCCCTCGCGGGGCTGGACCACTGCAGCGACGGCCTGGCCGTACTTCTCGTCCGGGATGCCCACCACGAGGCAGTCGTAGACGGCCGGGTGTCCCTTGATCTGCATCTCGACCTCTTCGGGGTAGACCTTCTCCCCGCCGGTGTTGACGCAGTTCGAGCCGCGGCCCAGCAAGGTCACCTTGCTGTCGCCCTCGATCCGCGCGAAGTCGCCCGGCACGGAGTAGCGCTGACCACCGATCTCGAGGAACGTCTTGGCCGACTTCTCCGGGTCCTTGTAGTAGCCGACCGGGACCGACCCGCCTCGGCCGAGACGGCCGATCTTGCCGATGTCGGTGGCCACGTCGAGCACGTTGTTGTCGTCGTCGATCACGACGCTGCTCGGGCCGAGGCCGACCACCGGTCCGTCGGGGCTGATGTGCTCGCGGTCCTGCATGCCCATGCCCTGGAAGCCGGTCTCGGAAGCACCGATCGAGTCGGTGAAGATGCTGTCCGGGAACGCCGCCATCCAGCGCTCCTTGACCGGCGGGCTGAAGATCGCAGCGCTGCTGGAGATGGCGAACAGGCTGGAGCCGTCGTACGGCGTGCCGGTCGCTGCCTTGCGCTCGAACTCCTCGATCAGCGGCCGGGCCATCGCGTCGCCGGTCATGAAGATCAGCTGGACCTTGTTGGCCTCGATGATCTCCCAGGTGCGCACCGGGTCGAACTTCGGCTCGAGGATCGTCAGGTGCCCGGCGAACAGGTGCATGAGCAGTCCGGCCTGGGCGCCGCCGTGCATCAGCGGGCTGAGCGGGAACGTCACCATTCGCGGCTCGTTGGCCTGCTTCGACTGGTCGTACTCGTCGAGCGGCTCACCGGTGTAGAAGTCGATGCCACCACCGAGCACCCGCCAGAAGTCCTCGTGACGCCACATCACGCCCTTCGGGAAGCCGGTGGTCCCGCCGGTGTAGATGATGTGCAGGTCGTCCTGGCTGCGCTCGCCGAAGTCGCGGTCGGCGCTCTGGCTGCCCAGTGCCTCGTCCCACAGCACCCCGCCGTACGACGACACGTCGGACTGGTCGTCGGGCTCGATCGCGTCGGGCATCACCACGACGGTCTGCAGCGCGTCGTGCTTGGGGAAGGTCGCCGCCACCAGCGGCGCGTAGGGGCGCTCGTGGATCAGGGCCACCACGTCGGCGTTGTCGAAGAGATAGTTGAGCTCGCCCTCGACGTAGCGGTAGTTGACGTTGATGTTGACCGCGCGGATCTTCACCACCGCCAGCACGGCAACGACGTGCTCGATGCTGTTCTTGGCGTAGATGCCCACGTGGTCGCCGGGACCGACGCCCTGGGCGCTCAAGAAATGTGCCAGCCGGTTCGCGTCCGCCTCGAGCTCTGCATAGGTCACGGTGCGGTCACCCACCCGCACAGCAGCGTTGCCCGGGGCCGCGTCGACGGCGTGTTCGAAGAGGTCGGCGATGTTCAAGGCCACACCCCCGAGACTAGAACACGTTCTTGTTTTTCGCTAGCGTCGGGTCCATGAGCACCGACGAAGTCACCTCCCCGCACTGCCTCGTGGAGCAGGTCGGCCACACCCTCGTGGTCACCATGAACCGTCCCGAGGCGCGTAACGCCCTCTCCGGAGAGATGCTCCAGATCATGAGCGACGCCTGGGACCGGGTGAACTCCGACGACTCGATCCGGGTGTGCATCCTCACCGGGGCCGGCGGCTACTTCTGCGCCGGCGCCGACCTGAAGTCGATGTCCAAGCGACCTCCGTCGGAGAGCTTCGAGTCCGGCGAGTACGACCCGTCGGTGATCAAGGGACTGCTCAAGGGCTTCCGGCTGACCAAGCCGCTGATCGCCGCCGTCGAGGGACCTGCGATCGCCGGAGGCACCGAGATCCTCCAAGGCACCGACATCCGGGTCGCCGGCGAGTCGGCGAAGTTCGGCATCTCGGAGGCCCGCTGGAGCCTCTACCCGATGGGTGGGTCCGCAGTCCGGCTGGTTCGGCAGATCCCCTACACGGTTGCGGCGGACCTCCTGCTGACCGGGCGGCACATCCTCGCCCCGGAGGCCAAGGAGCTCGGACTGATCGGCCACGTGGTGCCCGACGGGCAGGCGCTGGCCAAGGCGCACGAGCTCGCCGAGCTGATCTCCGCCAACGGACCGCTCGCTGTGCAGGCGATCCTGAAGACGATGCGCGACTCCGAGGGCAAGCACGAGGACGACTGCTGGAAGGACGACGCCAAGGTCGGCGCCGCCGTGTTCGCGTCCAACGACGCGAAGGAAGGGCCGCGGGCGTTCTCCGAGAAGCGCGCGCCTCAGTTCACCGGGAGCTAGAGCATCCGGGCGAGCAGGCCGCGTCGCAGCACCAGGCCGATGTGGACGGCCAGCGCCGCGAAGAACACGAGGTGCCCGGTGATGTGCAGCGGTAGCACCGAGTCGTCGCTGGCCAGCACCAGCCAGATCCCGCTCAGCGGGACGACGTACTGCGTGGCGATCAGGGTCACCTCGGTGGCGTGCGCGACCTTGCGGTCGACGGGGTTGAGCCGGTCGTCCCAGGGCGGGAGCGGAGTGGTTGTCCGCCACACCGTGCGAGCCACGGCGAGACCGAGGATCACCAGCCCGAGCAGGACGTGCAGGTCGATCAGGCCGAGGTCCCCGTCGAAGACGGCGTAGTCGTCGTCCTTGAGCGCGTCCTCCTGCCGGTCCACCGCCTCCTCGCAGCGCTCCTCGGCGACGTCGCTCTCCGACTCGCACGCCTCGTCCTGGCTGTCCAGCCGGTCGTCTACACGATCGACCGCGGCGTCGGCCTCCATCCCGTAGCCGATCGTGAACTGACCCGCCATCAGCAGCAGCGTCACCCAGTGCAGGGACTTGGTGACCAGGCCGTACCCGTGCTCGCCGTTGCGCAGAGGCATGGCGGGAAGGTACCCACAGCTAAAGTCGCTCGGCTCCGACCATGAGCATCCAGGGCTCCACAAGCGTGGTCACGACTCGTTGCGAGCGTTCCCACGGATCATCGGCGAGCCGCCGGCGTACGTCGTCCGCGCTCGCAGACTCGACGATCAGGAGCACGCGAATCCGGTCCTGCTCGGTACCGGCGAGGGGTCCGGCGAAGATGGCGAAGGCCTCCTCGGACAGTCCGTTCATGAAGGCGGCGTGGTCGTTCACCTCGGGTTGGTCGAAAGCGCCCTGGCCGTCGGCCCAGGCGGGCCCGGCCTCGCGGGTGACGGCGAAGAGGCTCATCGGGTGGCTCGGATCGTCCAGACCGAGGATCCGAAGACGACACCATCATCACCGAGGTGGGCGGCGATGGTCGCCCGGAGATCCTGGAGTGCTCGCTCGCGGCCTTCGTCGTCGAGGCCGTCCAGCATCCAGCCGAGCACGCCGAGGATGAATCGCTCGGCCTCGTCGGGGCTGTCGCCGAACCACATGCCTGCACTCGAGGGATCGAGCTGGACATCGGTGAACCCGGCGGTTCCGAGGAGCAGCCGCACCCGCTCCGGATCGGAGAGCGCGAACGGTCCCGGGGCCGAGGGAGGTGGCTTCGGCAGATCACGCCCGGCGGCCATGGCCGACGACAGCTCACGGATCCACTCGCTGGCTTCCAGTCCCTGCCAGACGAGGAGCCGCAACCTGCCACCAGGACGCAGGGCCCGGTAGATGTTGCCGAACGCGGCCTCCGGGTCGCCGAAGAACATCGACCCGGTGCGGCTGATGGCGACGTCGAAGTCGCCGACCGTGAAGGGATGCACCTGGGCGTCCGCCCGCTCGAAGCCCACGTTGACCAGGCCCTCTCGGGAAGCAACCTCGCGGGCGTGCTCGATCATCCGCGCGGACAGGTCGACCCCGAGGGCCCAGCCGGAACTCGCCGCACGGGCCGCATCCCTGGTCGTCTGTCCGGAGCCGCATCCGATGTCAAGCACTCGGTCGGCGGCCACGATGGACGCCGATTCCATGAAGGCCGGATGGTAGGCGGCGATGGAGCGGTCGAAGTAGTCGGCGTGCGCCGCCCAGAATGCGCCTTCGTCACCGTCCCAGGCCTTCGCCTGCTCGACGTTCGTCGGGTCGACAGCTGATGTCGCCACGTCATCCATGAGCCACCTCCGATATAGTCCAGATAGGACCACTATAGTCCTAGGAGGACTAAATGCCAAGGGCCAGCAGCAAACTCACCACCACGTCGTTCGCGATGCTCGGCATGCTCGCGATCCGACCGTGGTCGACGTACGAGCTCGCCAAGCACGTCGATCGCAGTCTGCGTCCGCTCTGGCCGCGGGCCCGCAGCAACCTCTTCAACGAACCGAAGAAGCTCGCGGCGCACGGCTTGGCGGTGGCCACCGAGGAGACAGTGGGTCGTCGCCCGCGCACCGTGTACGCGATCACGCCAGCCGGACGGAAGGCGCTCAAGGAGTGGCTCGGTGCGCCCGGAGAGGGACCGGTCCTCGAGTTCGAGCAGCTGCTCAAGGTGTTCTTCGCCGATCAAGGCACCAAGGCCGACGCGCTGAATGCGGTGGCGAGCATCAAGGCATGGGCGCGCGAGCGCGATGCCTTGAACAGCGCCGTCGCCCGTAGCTACCTCGACGGCACCGGACCGTTCCCCGAACGCGGCGGCGTGCTCGCCGTCGTGGGACGGTTCCACGCCGACTTCGCCGACATGGTGAACGCCTGGGCGGACTGGGCAGCCACCACCATCGAAGGCTGGCCCGACGACCCGAGCGCGGCGCCTCCCGACGTCGAGCTCTGGAAGAGGGTCGCTACACGGGAGTAATCGGCAGTGACCGGCGCGGTTCGAACGCGAAGCCGGCGCCGGTGCTCATCCGCGTCACCTTGACCTCGTCCAGCTCAGCGGCCGGGTCCAGGTTGGTGATGGACCGCTCGACCTCGGGGTCGTTCGCGAGCGAGAGCCAGCCGCCGTCCGCCGCGCCGCCGGCCTCGACGTACGCCAGCGGGTTGCGGGTCGGGTGCAAGGCGAGCACGCGCTCGTTACCCGCCTCGGTTCGAGGGATGTCCAGGGCAGCCCGCAGCCGATCGGCCGCCAGGCCCGCAATGCCGATGAGCTGCTTGCGCGCGATCCGCTCGACCTCAGCCTCGCTCACCTTCTGGCGCAGCCCGTAACGGAAGCCCAGGTCGAGCAGGTGCATCTGCAGGCAGACCTCGTCGGCCATCCGGACCAGCGCCGAGTGCGAGAAGGCAGCGAAGTCGACGTCGGACAGCAGCGGGCCCGAATAGTCGGCGGCGCCGTCGTCCGCCGGGTCGATCGGGTCGAGCTGCACGCCTGCGGCGACAGAGCGGCGTACCTCGCGGCAGCCGTCGGAGTCCGACACCGGCGGGTACGACTCGTCGATCACGACGGTCCACGCGCAGTGCGGGTGCTGATCCGGCGACCTGCGCGGCGGTCGGTGGATCGGCCGGATCTGCGCGTGCGGGTTGGTGGCGACCGCGGTGGCGTCGAACGTCGGGTCCTCGATGTCGTGACACATCGAGACCACGTAGTCCTCGCCCATCGGCTCGACGTCCATCAGCGCGCCGCAGTGGTCGAGGTGGAACTCGCCGTGCCATCGGTCCTGGACGGAGTACCGGAAGTCCATGAACTGCGGCGGCGCTCCGATGTCGAGCTGGAGCCCCTTGAAGATCGTGATGACGTCGGTGCCCTCGTAGCCGAGCGCCTTCTGCATCCGGGGCGTGTAGACCGGCGAGGCCGCCATCCACTCGTCGATCGCCACCTCGGCCATGCCCTGGCGGCCAAGGGCACCGATCGTCCAGGCCATGCCGGACCGGTCGATGAGGTGGCCGATCAGCAGCAGCTCGGGCACGAGCGTGGCGAGCTCGCCCCGGGTGAGGTCGGCGTAGTTGCTAGCCAACACGCCACTCATCCAACACTGCGCTCGCCCGTCCAGTACTGCGCGCGGAGCGCCTTCTTGTCCGGCTTGCCGAGCCCGGTGAGCGGCAGCGCTTCGGTCGCGATGATCTCCTTCGGCACCTGCACCGAGCCCTTGCGGTCCTTCACCATCTGCTGGATCTCGGCCACCACCTCCTCGGAGAGCTCATGGCCCTCGCGGAGTACGACGATCGCGGTCACCGCCTCGCCGAACTTCTCGTGCGGCGTACCGATCACACCCACCTGGGCGATCGCCGGGTGCTCGGCGACGACGTCCTCGACCTCGCGGGGGAACACGTTGAAGCCGCCGGTGACGATCATGTCCTTGGTGCGGTCGACGATGAACCAGAAGCCGTCCTCGTCCTCGCGGGCGATGTCACCCGTGCGCATCCACCCGTCGCTGAACGTCTCGGCGGTCTCGTCGGGGAGGTTCCAGTAGCCGCCGGCCAGCAGGGTCCCGGCCACGCAGATCTCGCCTGGCTCCCCCACCGGCACCGGCTGTCCGTCCTCACCCAGCAGTGCGGTCCGGATGAACGCCGACGGGCGGCCGCACGACGACAGCCGCGCGTCGTCGTGGTCGGCCTTCGGCAAGTAGGTGATCACCATCGGGGCCTCGGACTGCCCGTAGTACTGGGCGAAGATCGGCCCGAACCGGTCGATGGCCTCCTTCAGCCGCACCGGGTTGATGGCGGAGGCGCCGTAGTAGACGGTCTCGAGCGAGCTGAGGTCGCGGGTGTGCGAGTCGGGGTGGTCCATCAACGCGTAGAGCATCGAGGGCACCAGCATCGTCGCGGTGATCTTCTGCTCCTCGATCGTCCTCAGCACCTCCGCCGGGTCGAACTTGGAGAGCACGTAGAGGCAGCCGCCCTTGAGGACGGTCGGCACGAAGAACGCGGCTCCCGCGTGCGACAGCGGGGTGCACATGAGGAAGCGCGGGTTCTCCGGCCACTCCCACTCGGCGAGCTGGATCTGGGTCATCGTGGCCATCGCGCCCGACGTGCCGATCACGCCCTTGGGCTTGCCGGTCGTGCCGCCGGTGTAGGTGATCGAGACGATGTGGTCGGGGGGAAGCACCTTCGCGGCCAGCGGCTGCGGCTCGAACCCCTCCGCCGCGGCGACCAAGTCCTTGCCGACGTCCGCCAGCTGCTCGGGCACCGGGCCGATCGTCAGCACCTGGGTCAGGCCGGGGCACTTCTCGAGCAGGGCCAGGGCCCGCTCGACGAAGTACGGGTCGATGACCAGCGTCGTGATGCCGGCGTCGTTGATCACGTAGGCGTGGTCGTCGGCCGAGCCGAGCGGGTGCAGCGACGTGCGCCGGAAACCCTGGGTCTGCCCGGCGCCAAGGATGAACAGCACCTCGGGCCGGTTCAGGGCCAGCAGTGCGGCGGACGTGCCGGTCCCGGCGCCGAGCGCCTCGAACGCCTGGACGTACTGGCTGATCCGCTGTGCCACCTCACCACCGGTGAGGGTCACGTCGCCGAGGTACATGACGGGCTTGTCCCGGTGCCGCTTGAGCGCGGCCACCATCAGGTTGCCGTTGTGCGTGCCGGTGCGCATGGGATCTCTGTCTGCCACTCGCCCAGACTAGAACGTGTTCTAGGTTCGGGCAACGGCAGCCTTCGACCGGGCGAGCACCAGCTGCGATCGCTCCTCGCTGTCGCCTGACCGGTCTACCGTGCCCCGCATGGTGTTCTTCCAGCTCGCGATCGACTCGACCGACCCCCCGCGCGTGGCCCGGTTCTGGGAGCAGGCGCTCGGTTGGTCCCGCACGCCACCGAGCGCCCCACAGACGACCTGGTGGGAGCACTACCGCTTTCGGCTCGGCGAGGACACCGAGTACGACGACCGGCTGTTCGACCCCGAGGGCCTGCGCCCGCCACTGTGGTTCCAATGGGTTCCGGAAGAGAAGGGCGGCAAGAACCGCCTCCATCTCGACCTCTACCCCACCGGGCGGGACAACGCGCTGTCCATCGAGTCCCGTATCGAGATCGTCGATGCCGAGGTCGCGCGGCTCGTGGGCCTGGGCGCGACCGTCCTGCGCACGACGAGGTGGGACGAGGGTGGCGAGTCGGGCTACTTCACGACCCTCCAGGATCCCGAGGGCAACGAGTTCTGCGTGAGCTGAGCTACTCGAGGGTCCAGGGCAGGCTGCGGTCCAGCAGCTGCTCGAGCCGCTGCACCTCGGGACGGAACTCGCCGGCCAGTGCCGCACGATCCTCCGCAGCGGCCGAGATCTCCCATCTCGGCGAATCCCGGACCCGCTCCGGCAGCGCCGCCATGACCCGTTTGCGCAGCGGCGATGCGTGCTTCATCCGGATCGCGAAGTCGCCGGACCTCTTGTTGCGCTCCTCGGTGACGTCGCTGGGCTCGAAGTCGGGGTCCACCCCGATGTGCGCGAACACCCGACCCAGCGTCGCCTGCTTCGCCGCATCCGGCGCGATGTCCTCCTCGTAGACCAGGGTCAGGAAGCGGTCCGCCGGGAAGCGTTCGAGCCAGGCGGCGTACTGCGTCGCGTACAGGCCGAACTCGCGGATGTCGGGATACCGCCGGGTCGCGTCCATCAGCGAGGTCGAGGGCGGGTAGCGCCCGGCGTTCATGTGGTGGAAGTACGCACTCACCGCGCGTGCGACGGGGTCACGCAGGCAGACGATCAGCTGCAGATCGGGGTAGGCGTCGGCGATCCGGTCGGCGCAGCCCAGGTAGTGGAAGGACGTCTCGGTCCCCCTCGTCCACCAGTAGTTCGGCGTGAACTCCCCCGTTGCCCGCGTCTGCGGGCGCGACCGGAACTGGGACTCGTACCAGTCGAGACCCCGCTCGAAGGCGTCGCGATGGTTGAAGAAGTGCAGCTCCTTCTTCTTGCCCGGGCTGACCTGCCGATGCTGCTTCACGGCGCGGGCCAACCACGTGGTCCCACACTTCTGCGCGCCGATGCACAGGAACGTCGGCGCGGGCATGGGCGGCAGCGTAACCGGGCGCACCCCGGCCTCTGCGAGAGTTGTCCCGTGACGCCCGACGAGCTGCTCCGCATGTACGACGACGAGGTGCGCGGCGCGTTTCCGCAGCGCCTCCCGCAGGGCTGGTCGGGTGACCCGGACGGGCCGCTCATGCGATGCCTGACCGCGCGGGAGGGGTTCGCGATGCTGACCGAGCCCGCGGACGACCTGTCCGACGCCGAGCTGCAGGCCCTCGTGGACCGGACGGTCACCCACTACCGGGAGCAGGGCACCTGGTTCGAGTGGAAGACCTTCGACCACGACCGTCCGGACCTACGGCCGCTGCTGGAGGCAGCCGGAGCCGAGATCGAGGACCACGAGGCGCTGATCCTCGGTGAGGCGCAACCACTCGCCAGCGACGCGAGGGCGCCGGAGGGCATCGAGATCCGCCAGGTGACCGCTCGCGAGGACCTGGAGCGCATCGCCGCGATGGAGAGCGAGGTGTGGGGCGAGGACTGGTCGTGGATGGCCGACGACCTCACCGCTCGCCTGAAGGGCGACGACCCGATCCACGTGCTGGTCGCCGAGGACGTCGCCGGCGACGGACGGGTGGTGAGCGCCGCGTGGCTGGCGCCCATGCCCGGCACCCGGGTCGCCGGCCTGTGGGGCGGCAGCACGCTCGCGGCGTACCGCGGTCGCGGCATCTACCGGGCACTTGTCGCCGCCCGCGCCCGGCGCGCCCTCGACCTGGGCTACTCGTTCCTCCAGGTCGACGCGTCCGACGACAGCAAGCCCATCCTCGAGCGGCTCGGCCTCCACGTGATCGGCGGGACCCAGCCCTACATCATCGGGCGCTGATGCTCAGCCGAGCACCACGTCGGCGATCCGGCGTACGTCGTCGGGCGAGCCGAGGCTGAGCAGCAGCGTGGTCACGCCGGTCTCCTCCCACTGCGCGACCCGCTCCTTCACCTCGGCCTCGCTGCCGATGATGTGCATGTCGTCGACCAGCTCGTCGGGGATCAGCGCGGTAGCGCGGTCCTTCTCACCCGACAGGTAGAGCTTCTGCACCTCGTCGGCCAGGTCGGCGTACCCCATCCGCTCGAAGACCTGCTTGTGGAAGTTCTGCTCCTTGGCGCCCATCCCGCCCATGTAGAGCGAGACGTACGGCTTCATCGCCTCGATCACCCGCGGCTTGTCGTCGGTGATCTCGAGGTGGCAGGTCGCGGCGATCTCGAAGTCGGCACGGGTACGACGCGCGCCCTCGCGGGCGAACCCCTCGTCCAGCCACGGCTGGTACATCCCGGCGCTCTTGGGCGTGTAGAAGATCGGGATCCAGCCGTCCGCGATCTCAGCGGTCTGCGCGACGTTCTTGGGTCCTTCGGCACCGAGCCAGATCGGGATGTCCGCGCGCAGCGGGTGCACGATCGGCTTGAGCGGCTTGCCCAGGCCGACCGAGCCCTCGCCGTTGTAAGGCAAGGGGTAGTGCGGCCCGTCGTTGGTCACCGGCGCCTCGCGGGCGAGCACCTGGCGGATGATGTCGACGACCTCGCGCGTGCGGGCCAGCGGCTTCGAGAACGGCTGGCCGTACCAGCCCTCCACGACCTGCGGCCCGCTGACGCCCATGCCGAGGACGACCCGGCCACCGCTGAGGTGGTCGAGGGTGAGCGCGTGCATCGCGATCGACGTCGGGCTGCGTCCGGACATCTGCACGATCGACGTACCGAGCCGGACCCGCGAGGTCTCCCGGCCCCACCAGGCCAACGGCGTGAACGCGTCGGAGCCCCAGGCCTCGGCGGTGAAGATCGCGTCGAAGCCGGCGTCCTCCGCGGCCGCGACCAGCTCGGGGGTCCCGCTCGGCGGTCCCGCGCCCCAGTAACCCAACTGCAAACCAAGTTTCATGCCGCTCACCCTTCCACGTGCTTGCCCCCGATACTAGAACGTGTTCTAGTATCGGGTCATGAGCCGTACCTTGCAGGCACCGGTGACGGTGAGCTTCGACTACACCCGATCGACAGGCCCCGTGGTCGGTCGCTTCCTCACCGGGCTCCGCGACGGCGTCGTCGTGGGCGGCCGTACGTCGGCCGGTGAGGTCGTCGTCCCGCCGCTCGAGTTCGACCCCGTCACCCACGAGGCGACCACCGACTTCGTCGAGGTCTCCTCCGTCGGCACCGTCACCTCGTGGTCGTGGGTGCCCGAGCCGGTGAAGGGCCAGCCCTTCGACCGTCCGTTCGCGTTCGCCCTGGTGACGCTGGACGGCGCCGACAAGCCCCTGCTGCACGCGCTGGACGCGGCCTCACCCGCCGACGTCAGCACCGGGATGCGGGTCCGGGTCCGTTGGGCCCCGGAGCGCACCGGCCACATCACCGACATCGCCTGCTTCGAGCCGCTGGCTCCGGGAGAGGCCGAGACCCCGAACGAGGTCACGGGCTCTAGTGATGAGCCCGTCACCGGCGTCATCACGCCGGTCTCGCTCGACTACGACTACGCCGCCTCGCCCGAGGAGTCACTGTTCTACCGCGGCCTCAACGAGGGCCGGATCATGGGCCAGCGGTGCCCCACGTGCGAGAAGGTCTACATCCCGCCGCGCAGCGCCTGCCCGGCCGACGGCACCCCCACCGCGGAGGAGATCGAGCTCTCCCAGACCGGCACCGTGACGACGTTCTGCATCGTCAACGTGCCGTTCCTCGGCCAGAAGATCACGCCGCCGTACGTCTCGGCGTACGTGCTGCTCGACGGCGCCGACATCGCGGTCCTGCACCTCATCCTCGGCGTGCCGGCGGACGAGGTCCGGATGGGCATGCGCGTCAAGGCGGTCTGGAAGCCGAAGGACGAGTGGACGTTCTCGCTGGAGAACATCGACCACTTCGCGCCGACCGGGGACCCGGACGCGGACTACGACACCTACAAGCACCACCTCTGAGACGGGAGCACTCCCCAGATGCGTGACGTCGCCGTCGTCGGGTTCGCCCAACGACAGATGCCCGAGTTCGACGGGTCGCCGACCTGTGTCGAGCTCCTCGTGCCCCTGTTCAAGGACTGCTACGAGCAGACCGGCTGGACCCGCAAGGACGTCGGGTTCTGGTGCTCCGGCTCCTCCGACTACCTGGCCGGCCGCTCCTTCTCCTTCGTGCAGGCGGTGGACGCGATCGGCGTCATCCCGCCCGTCAACGAGTCGCACGTCGAGATGGATCTCGCCTGGGCGATGTACGAGGCCTGGATCAAGATCCAGACCGGTGAGGTCGACACCGCCCTGGTCTACGCCTTCGGCAAGAGCTCGGCCGGTGTGCTCCGCCGCACCCTCGCGCTCCAGCTCGAGCCCTACACGATGACCCCGCTCTGGCCCGACACCGTGTCCCTCGCGGGCCTGCAGGCCCGCGCCGGCATCGACGCCGGACTGTGGGACGAGCGGGCGATGGCCGAGGTGGCCAACCGGTCCCTGACCGACGCGGAGAAGAACGAGTACTCCATCCGCAAGGGCGGCTCGTCCGTCGACGAGCTCCTCGCGCGTCCGATGTACGCCGACCCCCTGCGCAAGCACGACTGCTCCCCCGTCACAGACGGCGCGGCCGCGATCGTGCTCGCCGCCGGCGACCGCGCGCTCGAGGTGCAGGACCGGCCGGCCTGGATCTCCGGTCTCTCCCACCACGTGGACCCGATGGGCATGGGCACCCGCGACCTGACCAGCTCGCCCTCCGCGCAGCGGTCGGGCGCCGCGCTCGACCTCGACGGCGTGGAGGTGGCCGAGCTGCACGCGCCGTTCAGCCACCAGGAGCTGATCCTGCGCCGCGAGCTCGGCCTGGCCGACGACGTGACGATCAACCCCTCGGGCGGCGCGCTCACCAGCAACCCGATGTTCTCGGGCGGCGGCATCCGGGTGGGCGAGGCAGCCAAGCGGGTCTGGTCCGGCGAGGCCAGCAAGGTGCTCGCCCACGCCACCAGCGGACCGGCCCTGCAGCAGAACCTCGTCTGCACGATGGAAAGTAGGAACTGATGGGCAAGCTGCCCGCCGCGATCATCGGCATCGGCCAGACGCACCACCGGGCCAAGCGCGAGGACGTCTCCATGGCCGGCCTGTGCCGCGAGGCCATCGACCGTGCGCTCACCGACGCGAACATGACGCTCGACGACATCGACGCGATCGTGGTCGGCAAGGCCCCGGACCTCTTCGAGGGCGTGATGATGCCCGAGCTGTTCCTGGCCGAGGCGCTCGGCGCCGCCGGCAAGCCGCTGCTCCGGGTGCACACCGCCGGCTCGGTCGGCGGCTCGACCGCCATCGTCGCCTCGTCGCTGGTCCAGGCCGGCGTCCACAAGCGGGTGCTGACCGTCGCCTACGAGAAGCAGTCCGAGTCCAACGCGATGTGGGCGCTCTCGGTGCCGCTGCCGTTCAACATGCCGGTGCATGCCGGCGCCGGTGGCTACTTCGCCCCGCACGTCCGCTCCTACATCCGCAGGTCGGGCGCCCCGACCCACGTCGGCGCGATCGTGGCCGCCAAGGACCGCAACAACGCGCTCAAGAACCCCTTCGCCCACCTGCACAACGAGGGCACGACCGTCGAGTCCGTGCTGGCCTCGCAGATGCTCTGGGACCCGATCCGGTACGACGAGACCTGCCCGTCGAGCGACGGCGCCTGCGCCCTCGTGATCGTCGACGAGGACACCGCTGCCTCGTCCAGCAACCCCGCGTGGATCCACGGGACGGTGATGCGCTCCGAGGCCACCACCGCCGCCGAGCGCGACCAGGTCAACCCGCAGGCCGGCCGGGACGCTGCCGCCGCGCTGTGGAAGCAGGCCGGCATCACCAACCCTCTCGAGGAGATCGACGCGGCCGAGATCTACGTGCCGTTCTCGTGGTTCGAGCCGATGTGGCTCGAGAACCTCGGCTTCACGCCGGAGGGCGAGGGCTGGAAGCTGACCGAGGCCGGCGAGACGGCGATGGACGGCAAGCTCCCGGTCAACTGCTCCGGCGGCGTGCTCTCCTCGAACCCGATCGGCGCCTCCGGCATGCTCCGCTTCGGTGAGGCAGCGCTGCAGGTCCGCGGCGCGGCCGGCGAGCACCAGGTCGATGGGGCCCGGCGCGCGCTCGGCCACGCCTACGGCGGCGGCTCGCAGTTCTTCGCGATGTGGGTCGTCGGCGCCGAGAAGCCGGCAAACTAGTTTTTTCTTTCGCCCCTCGCGAACACGCGTCTGCCCGAGGCGGAACCGACCTATCGTCGCGACATGGGTGACGTCGTCGCATTCCCGTTGCAGCCAGCGCACGAGCCGACCCCCGAGCCCGAGCCGCTCTGGCGCGAGGCGGTCGGACGCGAGCTGCGCACCGAGCGACACGCGACTGAGCGCACCCTCGCCGACGTGGCCGAGCGGGCCGGCGTCTCGATCCAGTACCTGTCCGAGGTGGAGCGCGGGCTCAAGGAGCCCAGCTCCGAAGTGCTCTCCGCGGTCGCCGGAGCGCTGGGGCTGGGACTGTTCGACCTGACGTCGCGGGTCGCCCGCTCCCTCGGCCGGATCTCGGGGCCGCTCGCGCTCGCTGCGTGAGGCGTAGCCTGGGCACGTGAGCCAGCTGCTGCACAACAGCGGTCGCCTCATCGCGCTCTCCTGGGCGTTCCTCGCCATCCAGGTGTCGATCAGCGACTACGGCACCGACTCCCCGGAGCCCGGGCTGGGCTGGCTGGTCGTCGGCTCGGTACTTCTCTTCCTCGTCCACCGTCATCGCAGCCGGATCGCGCGGGGACTGGTGATCGTGCTCACGATGACCGGGGCCATCGGCTGCGCAATCGTCTCCTTCACGGATGCTTCTGCCGCGTTCATCGCTGTGACCTTCCTCGGCCAGGCCCTCCCGCTGCTCACGCCGGCGGTGCGCCGACACGTTCAGCGCCCGGCGACGGACGACGCCAGCGCGCCCTTCCGGCTGTCCAGTACGACGTCGGCCAGCCCGTAGGCCACCGCCTCCTCGGCGGTGAGGATCAGGTCGCGCTCGGTGTCGCTGCGCAACCGCTCGAGGTCCTGGCCGGTGTGCCGCGCCAGGATCGACTCCATCTCCGAACGCAGCCGGACGATCTCCTTGGCCTGCAGGGCCAGGTCCGGCAGCGTCCCCTGGCCGCCACCGGAGGGTTGGTGCAGCACCACTCGGGACCGGGGCAGCACCGTGCGTTGTCCCTCCGCCCCGGCGGCAAGCAGCACCGCCGCACCGGATGCAGCCTGGCCGACGCACGTCGTACCGACCTCGGAGCGGATGAACTGCATCGTGTCGTAGATCGCCAGGGTCGCCGTCACCGAACCTCCCGGGGAGTTCAGATAGAGGTTGATGGGGGTGTCCGGGCTGTCCGCCTCGAGGTGGAGCATCTGGGCGATCACCACATTGGCCACGCCGTCGTCGATCTCGGTGCCCAGGTAGATGATGCGGTCGGTGAGCAGCCGGCTGTAGATGTCGACGGCGCGTTCGCCCCGCACGGTCTTCTCGACCACCGACGGGATCGTGTACTGGCTCATCGCAGTCACCGGATCCCGAAGGTGCCGGTCGGACGTGCCGGCGTCACGTTGCTGACGTCGGAGAGCACCTGGTCGACGAAGCCGTAGCCGACAGCCTCCTCCGCGGTGAACCAGCGGTCTCGCAGCGAGTCCTTCTCCACCTTCTCCAGCGGCTGACCGGTGTGCTCGGCGATCAGGCCGAGCATCACGCTCTTCGTGTGCTCGAGGTTCTCGGCCTGGATCTCGATGTCGATCGCCGTCCCGCCGATCCCGGCCGAGCCCTGGTGCATGAGCACCCGCGCGTGCGGCAGCGCGTAGCGCTTCCCCGGGGTACCGGCCGACAGCAGGAACTGGCCCATGCTGGCTGCCAGGCCCATCGCCAGCGTGCTGACGTCGTTGGGGATCAGCCGCATGGTGTCGTAGATCGCGAGCCCTGCCGAGACCGAGCCGCCGGGCGAGTTGATGTAGAGGCTGATGTCCCGGTGCGGGTCCTCGGCCGAGAGCAGCAGCAGCTCGGCGCAGAGGCGGTTGGCGATCGTGTCGTCGACCTCCTGGCCGAGCACGATGATCCGCTGGTGCAGCAGCCGGGCCGTGAGCTGGTCGTCGAGCGAGCCCATGGGCCGCTCTTGCGTGGTCTGGGTCATGTGCCCAGCGTGTGCCGTGAACCGGACGGTCCCAAGCGTTTCCGCCCGGGGCAGATCCGCTGGCGGCAGAGGGGGGCTGGCTAACCTCGCAGACATGCCCCTGCCGATCGAGGACTACGCCGCCATCGGGGACGGCAGCTCGGTGGCCCTGGTGGGCCGCGACGGTTCGATCGACTGGCTCTGCCTGCCCCGCTTCGACTCCCCCGCGTGCTTCGCGGCGCTGCTGGGCGACGAGCGCAACGGTCGCTGGCTGATCGGGCCGGCCGGTGATCACTCGGTGGAGCGACGCTACGTCGGCGACTCGGGCGTCCTGGAGTCGACGTACACGACCGAGACCGGCGTCGTCGAGATCACCGACCTGATGCCGGTCAACGACCAGCGGCACGACGTGGTGCGGCGGATCCGCGGCGTCTCCGGGACCGTCCGGCTGACACACGAGTGGGCGGTGCGGCTGGGCTACGGGAAGATCCGCCCCTGGGTGCATCGCGAGCAGCGCGACGGCGCCGAGCTGATCGTGGCCGTGGCGGGCCCGGACAAGCTGGTGCTCCGCGGCCCGCGGCTGCCCGCCGCAGAGGAGGGCGTCCACAGCGACGAGTTCGAGGTGAGCGAAGGCGAGGAGTACACGTTCTCCACCACCTGGGTCGCCTCGCACCGTCCGATCCCGAAGCTGCTCGCCTTCGAGGACCGGATCCGCTCGACGATCGCCGAGGAGCAGGCCTGGGCCGACGCCTGCCAGTACGACGGTCCATGGCGCCCGCTCGTCGTGCGCAGCCTGGTCACTCTGCGCGGGCTTACCCACGCCGAGACGGGCGGGATCGTCGCCGCCCCGACCACCAGCCTCCCCGAGGACTTCGGCGGCGAACGCAACTGGGACTACCGCTACTGCTGGCTCCGGGACGCCGCGCTCACCCTCGAGGCCTTCCTGGCCGCCGGCCGGTCCGACGAGGCGCGGCTGTGGCGGAGCTGGCTGCTGCGTGCCGTCGCCGGCGACCCCGAGGACCTGCAGATCATGTACACCGTCGACGGCGGGCGGTTCATGCCGGAGATGGAGCTGACCCACCTCCCGGGCTACGCCGACTCGCGCCCGGTGCGGATCGGCAACGGCGCCGCCCAGCAGCGGCAGGCCGACGTACTCGGTGAGGTGCTGCAGGCCCTCGACCTGGCCCGGGAGGCAGGGCTGAAGGAGAGCGACGACAGTTGGGCCCTGCAGCGCACGCTGGTCAATGAGCTGGCCCACCACTGGGCCAAGCCCGACCACGGTCTGTGGGAGATCCGCGGCCCGCAGCGGCACTTCACGCACAGCCGGGTGATGGTGTGGGTGGCGTTCGACCGCGCGGTGCGAGCAGTGGAGCGCCACGGGCTGGACGGCCCGGTCGACGAGTGGCGGGCGGTACGGGACCGGGTGCGCGAGGAGGTGCTCACCCACGGCTTCGACAGCGACCGCGGCACCTTCACGCAGCACTACGACACCACCGAGGTGGACGCCGCGCTGCTGATGATCCCGCAGGTCGGCTTCCTGCCCGGCGACGATCCGCGCGTCCTCGGCACGATCACGGCGATCGAGAACGACCTGATGCGCGACGGCCTGCTGCTGCGCTACCGCACGGAGACCGGCGTCGACGGCGTGCCCGGCGACGAGCATCCGTTCCTCGCCTGCTCGTTCTGGCTGGTGTCGGCGTACGCGCATGCCGGCCGCACCGAGGACGCGCGCCGGCTGATGGAACGCCTGCTGACCCTGACCAACGACGTCGGGCTGCTCAGCGAGGAGTACGACGTCGCCGGCGACCGGATGGCCGGCAACTTCCCTCAGGCCTTCTCCCACCTGGCCCTGGTCGGCGCGGCGATGACGCTGCACCTAGGCTCGCCCGCATGATCGAGCTCCGGACGCCCGCGCAGATCGAGCAGATGCGCCCCGCCGGCGAGTTCGTCGCGTCGGTGATCACCGCCCTCGCCGACGCTGCCGACGTCGGCGTCAACCTGCTCGACCTGGACGCCCTCGCGCACCGGATGATCAAGGACCGCGGCGCGGAGTCCTGCTACATCGACTACCACCCGTCGTTCGGGGCCTCGCCGTTCGGCAAGGTGCTCTGCACGTCGGTCAACGACGCGGTGCTGCACGGGCTGCCCCACGACTACACGCTCGTCGACGGCGATCTGCTCAGCGTCGACTTCGCGGTGTCGGTCGACGGCTGGGTAGCCGACTCGGCGTACTCCCTCGTCGTCGGCACCGCCCGCGAGGAGGACCTCGAGCTGATCGAGACCACCGATCGCGCCCTCGCGGCCGGCATCGACGCCGCGCGCCACGGCAACCGGTTGGGCGACATCTCGCACGCCATCGGGGCGGTGGCCCGGGCCGAAGGTCTCGGCGTCAACCTCCGGTTCGGCGGCCACGGCGTCGGCCGGACCATGCACGGCGACCCGCACATCACCAACGACGGCGTTCCTGGCCGCGGGCTGAAGCTGAAGCCGGGACTGGTGATCGCGATCGAGCCGTGGTTCATGCACACGACCGACGACATCTACTTCGACGCCGACGGCTGGACGATCCGCAGCGCCGACGGCTCCCGGGGCGCCCACATGGAGCACACCGTCGCCATCACCGAGGACGGCCCGCTGGTGCTGACCGCCCGGTAGCACGGTGAGCGCTGTGCCCGTCGCGTCGCCCTAGCTGTCGCAGCAAAGTGTCCAGAGCCTGAGCCCGCTGCGTGCTTCGACGAAGTCACGAAGGACTCGGAACCCCATGCGCTCGTAGAAGCCGACGTTTGCTGGATTCGCGGTCTCGAGGTAGCAGGGCAGTCCGGAGGCGCGGGCGTCGTCCATCACTGGTTTGAGCAATGCTCGTCCAATACCCAAGCCCTGCGCACTCGGATCCACCCCGAGGACGGAGACGTACCAGTGTTCGCGCGGCACATCGCTGTCATGGAACAGGTCAAGAGCGCCCAACACTGAAGAGAAGCGGTCGGCTGCTTCGGTCCCCAGGATCTCCGACAGCCGATCCAGCCCGCCCTCATGGGCACGCTCCGGCGTGACGATCGCCTCGCCTGGCGGTAGCCATACGGCCACACCCTGGGGCTCCGCGGACGTTGTCAGCACTTTCCCGAAGGCCAGGCCGTACTCAAGGACGAGACCGAAATGCCCGGGCGCCCGCTCTGCCCGCTCGGCAACCTCGGGCAGGGTGTACGCCAGGAGCGGGTCGCTCTGAAAGGCCCGCGCGAGGACCCGCGCGGCAGTGGGGACCCCGAAGCGAGACAGGGCGACTACGGACGGGCCGGCCACGACCTCATTCTGTCAGAGCCCGCTTTAGGCGTATGTGACCTGGAGGTCCTTGAGCCCGTTGATCCAGGCGTGTCGGAGCCGGCGCGGCTCCTCCAGCTTGGAGATGTTGGGGGCGTGGTCGGCCAGCGCCTCGAAGATCAGCCGGATCTCCTGGCGGGCCAGGTTGGCGCCGATGCAGTAGTGCGCACCGTGGCCGCCGAAGCCGACGTGCGGGTTGGGGTCGCGGGTGATGTCGAACGTGAACGGGTCCTCGAAGACGTCCTCGTCGAAGTTCGCGCTGCAGTAGAACAGCGCCGCCCGCTGACCCTTCTTGATCTGCACGCCGTTGACCTCGACGTCGTTGAGCGCGGTCCGCTGGAAGACCGACACCGGCGCCGCCCAGCGCACGACCTCGTCGACCATGGTCGCGGGCCGCTCCTTCTTCCAGAGCTCCCACTGGTCGGGGTTGTCGAGGAACGCGTTCATGCCGTGCGAGATGGCGTTGCGGGTGGTCTCGTTGCCGGCCACCGTCATCAGGATGACGAAGTAGCCGAACTCGTCGTCGGTGAGGCCGCGATCGCCCTTGTGCGCGTTGATCAGCTTGGTGACCAGGTCGTCGCGAGGGTTCGCCTGACGGTCCGCGGACATCATCATCGAGTAGCCGAGGATCTCCGCCGCGGCGACGTCGGGGTCGCCCTCGATCTCCGGGTCGTCGGAGGCGAGCATCTGGTTGGACCACTCGAAGAGCTTGTGCCGGTCGTCCTGCGGTACGCCGATCAGGTCGGCGATCGCCTGCAGTGGCAGCTCGGCGGCCACTTCCTCGACGAAGTTGCCGCTGCCCTTCTGCACGGCTTCCTTGACGATGCCGTGGGCGCGGTCGGTCATGATCTGCTCGAGCTCACCGATCGACCGGGGCGTGAACCCGCGCGAGATGATCTGCCGGGTCGTCACGTGCTCGGGGTTGTCCTGGTTGATCATGATCACGCGCTGCATCTCGATCTGCTCGCGCATCATGCCCTCGGAGAAGCGGACGATCGCGCCGTTCTCGGCGTTGGACCAGTCCTTGGCGTTCTTGGAGATCGCCGAGACGTCCTCGTGCTTGGTGACCGCGAAGTAGCCGGTGCCGGACTCCTCCGACATGCCGTCGTAGGTGCCCTTCTCCTGCTCGATCCAGGTGATCGGCGCGGTCTGCCGACACTTGCGGAACTCCTCGTGCGGGATCGCCTTCTCGTTGATGAACGGGTCGGTGAAGTCGAAGCCCTCGGGAAGGACGGTGCTCGTCACGTGGGTAGTGCCTTTCTCTGTCTGTCTCGGTCTGTGGTGACTCAGCGGTAGGCGACCTGGAGGTCCTTGACCCCGTTGATCCACCCGCTCCGCAGCCGCTGAGGGCCGGCCAGCATCCGGATGTCCGGAGCCAGATCGGCGATCGCGTTGAAGATCAGGTCGACCTCGAGGCGCGCCAGGTTGGCGCCGATGCAGTAGTGCGCGCCGTGGCCCCCGAAGGCCTGGTGCGGGTTGGGGTCCCGCAGCACGTTGAAGGTGAACGGGTCGTCGAAGACGTCCTCGTCGAAGTTGGCGCTGGCGTAGAGCAGGCCCACGCGCTCGCCCTTGGCGACCTGGACCCCGCCGACCTCGACGTCGTTGACCGCGGTGCGCTGGAACACGGTGACCGGGGTCGCCCAGCGGATGATCTCGTCGACCGCGGTCTTCGGGCGGTCGCGCTTGAAGAGCTCCCACTGGTCGGGGTTCTCCATGAAGGCGTGCATGCCCCAGGTGATGGCGTTGCGGGTGGTCTCGTTGCCGGCCACGACCAGCAGGATCACGAAGAACCCGAACTCGTCGTCGGTGAGACCGCGACCGTCGACGTCGGCCGAGATCAGCTTGGTGACGATGTCGTCCTTCGGCTCCTGGCGGCGCTCGTCGGCCTTCGCCATCGCGTAGCCGAGGATCTCGGCGAACGCCTCCATCTGGGCGCCGGCCATCTCGGGGTCGTCGTAGAACATCATCGCGTTCGACCAGTCGAACAGCTTGCGCCGGTCCTCCTGCGGGAAGCCCAGCAGGTCGCAGATCGCCTGCAGGGGAAGCTCGGAGGCGATGTCGTCGACGAAGTTGCCCTCACCGCGCTGGACCGCCTCGGTGACGATCGTCTTCGACCGCTCGAGCAGGCTCTCGTGCAGGGCGTTGATCGCCTTGGGCGTGAAGCCGCGGGACACGATCTGGCGCAGCTGGGTGTGCTCCGGCGCGTCGTGGTTGATGAGCAGGAAGTTGGACTGCTCCACCTCCTCGCGCGTCATGTCGGGGCCGAACCGGATGATCACGCCGTTGGCGTTGGTCGAGAAGTCCGCCTGGTTCTTGGAGACCGCGGCCACGTCGGCGTGCTTGCTCAGCGCCCAGTAGCCGGAGGTGTCCGGGAAGCCGGCCCGCGCGGCCTCGTCCTGCTGAACGAAGCTGACCGGGGCGGTACGACGCATCGCCAGCAGCTGCTCGTGCGGCAGACCCGACAGCATGAGATCCGGGTCGGTCGGGTCGAATCCAGCGGGAATTTCGGTGATCGTCACGCGGGTGCCCTCTCGGGTGGGCCAGTGGAACCTGGAACGTGTTCTAGCCCGAGACTACATACTCTCGGAATCTTGGGAAAGGGTTTCGTGTCCGTTTCTCCGCGATTTCACGCGTGATCCAGGCCTCCTTGTGGCAGACGAGAACGTGTTCTAGTTTTACACCATGGGCAACCCCGTGATCGTCGACGCCGTCCGCACCCCACTCGGCAAGCGGAAGGGCTGGCTCGCGGGCGTACACCCCGCCGTACTCCTCGGGTTCGCGCAGCGCCAGGTCCTCGAGCGCGCGGGCGTGGACCCCGACCTGGTCGAGCAGGTCGTCGGTGGCGTCGTCACCCAGGCGGGCGAGCAGTCCAACGGCATGGTCCGGCGGGCCTGGCTCCACGCCGGCCTCCCCCAACACACCGGCGGCACCGTCGTCGACGCGCAGTGCGGCTCCGGCCAGCAGAGCGCGCACCTTGTCCACGACATGATCGCGGCCGGCTCCATCGACGTCGGCGTCGCCTGCGGCGTCGAGGCGATGTCGCGGATCCCACTCGGCGGCAACGTGCCCCCCGGCTTGGGCGACCCCCGTCCGGACGACTGGTCCATCGACATGCCCAACCAGTTCGAAGCGGCCGACCGGATCGCCAAGAACCGCGGGCTGACCCGTGAGGACCTCGAGCGCTTCGGCCTCGCCTCGCAGCAGAAGGCGCGGGTGGCCGTCGACGAGGGTCGCTTCAAGCGCGAGATCGCCCCGATCCAGGCCCCGGTGCTCGGCGAGGACGGCTCCCCCACCGGCGAGACCATGCTGGTCGAGAGCGACCAGGGCCTGCGCGACACCACCCTCGAGGGGCTGGCCAGTCT
Source organism: uncultured Actinomycetota bacterium (assembly GCA_963809015.1). Classification (GTDB taxonomy): domain Bacteria; phylum Actinomycetota; class Actinomycetes; order Propionibacteriales; family Nocardioidaceae; genus Nocardioides. Next base: position 65,773 of record CAWEHX010000006.1, on the reverse strand, counting down.
CAAGTCGGTGCTGGAGGGCGGTCTGCACACGGCCGGGACCTCCTCGCAGATCTCCGACGGCGCTTCCGCGGTGCTGATCATGGACGAGGACAAGGCGCGTGCCCTCGGCCTGACCCCTCGGGCCCGGATCGTGGAGCACTGCCTCGTCGGCTCCGACCCGTACTACCACCTCGACGGCCCGATCGACGCGACCCAGCGGATCCTCGACCGCACCGGTATGGCGATCTCCGACTTCGACCTGTTCGAGGTCAACGAGGCGTTCGCCTCCGTCGTCCTCTCGTGGGCCGGCCAGCACAAGGTCGACCTGGACAAGGTCAACGTCAACGGCGGCGCGATCGCACTGGGTCACCCGGTCGGATCGACCGGCACCCGGCTGATCACCACGGCCCTGCACGAGCTGGAGCGCCGCGACGCCACGACGGCGCTCATCTCCATGTGCGCCGGCGGCGCGATGGCCACCGGCACGGTCCTCGAGCGGATCTGAGTCTCAGAAAGCGCTCAGGCCGCACCTGGCGGCCGACCATTCCCAGAGTCGCTCGGCCTCGCCCGGGTCGAGGGCGTAGTCCTTCACACCGGACGTCCCTTCCTTGCCCGAGGGCAGCTCGCCGGACGGTACGGCGACGTCGCAGTCCTCGAGGTAGAGACCGCCACGATTCGCGAGCAGCGGCGACGTGGCCGCCCAGACCGCCGTCGCCGCCCCGGCCTCGGGCGACCTGAAGTCGGGCATCACGGCCTCGCCGTCGGCGCCGTACTCCAGCACCGCCTCGATGTCCTCGGGCTGGAGGTGCCGGCCCAGCGGGGTCAGGATCGCGCCGGGGTGCAGCGCGAAGGCCCGGACGCCCTCACCACGCCCGCGCGCGTCCAGGTGCACGGCGAAGAGGACGTTCGCTGTCTTCGACTGGCCATAGGCGAGCCACTTGTCGTAGCCGGAACTGAAGTCCGGGTCGTCCCACCTGATGCCGGACAGGTGGTGGCCGGTCGACGACACGCTGATCACGCGCGAGCCGCCGCGGAGCGCCGGCCACAGCCGGTTCGCCAGCGCGTAGTGACCCAGGTGGTTGGTGGCGAGCTGGAGCTCCCACCCGTCGCCCACCCGGCGCTCCGGGCACGCCATCACCCCGGCGTTCCCGATGAGGATGTCGAGGTGCCGACCTTCGCGAAGCACCTCGGCGGCGTACGTCTCCACGGAGTCCTGGTCGGCCAGGTCCAGCTCGCCGACCTGCACGCCGTGGATGCCCTCAAGTGCCTCCCTTGCCACGTCGGGACGGCGCGCCGGGGCGAGCACCCGGGCGCCGGCGCCGGCCAGCGCCCGCACCACTTCCAGGCCGATCCCGGAGTAGCCGCCCGTCACCAGGGCGAGCCGCCCGGTCAGGTCGATGCCGTCGATCACCTCCGCGGCGGTCGAGTGCGCCCCGAAGCCCGAGTCCAGCGGCCCCGTCACCACTTCAGGTGGTGGCCGAGGTCGCCGACCTGGTCGACGTACATCGTCCGGGTGTCGAAGCACCACGCACCGTCGACGCGGTGGAAGGTGTCGCGGTAGCGGCCGGTGATGATCGGCTGCAGCGGCTGCTCGTCGGTCGCCTGCAGCACCGTGTAGTTGGCCCGCGACGTCGCGGTGCCGGCTTCCTCGTCGACCTCGATGATCGCGTTGGTGGTCACGTGCTTCGTCCTCGGAGTGCCGTCGTCGTACAGGCGGACTGTCGACTCGTAGAGCTTCCGCACCGCAACCTCGCCCTCGAACACGCTCTCCGGCGGACCGTCCTCCTGGCCGTGGATCCGGCCGCGGCGGAACAGCGCCGCGACTCCGTCGAGGTCGCCTGCGTCGATGAGCTCGGCGTACACGTAGAGCAGGTTCTCTATCTCGCGGGCGCTGTCGGCGGACATCTCAGGCCCCGTAGACCGGCTCGGGGTCGGGTGCCTCGTGAAGGAGGTCGCGCAGCGCCGGGCCGACCGCGGCCGCTTCCCAGCGGGCTCCGGCGTCACGGGACGGGCCATGCGCCCAGCCGCTCTCCACGGTGATCGTGCTGCCGTCGATCTCGATGACGCGACCGGTGACGTCGCCGGCCTCCTCGGAGGCGAGCCAGGCGACGATCGGCGAGTTGTCCTCGGGGACCGCCATTGCTGACGTGTCGAAGGCGCCCTCGGTCATCCGGGTCTTGGCGACCGGCGCGATCGCGTTGACGGTGACGCCGTACCGGCCCATCTCCTGGGCCGCGACCAGGGTGAGACCGGCGATCCCGGCCTTGGCGGCGGAGTACGTCGCCTGCCCCACCGATCCCTGAAGCCCGGCCCCGGAGGACGTGTTGATCACCCGGGCCGCACGCTGACGGCCCTCCTTGGCCTCGGCGCGCCAGTAGGCGCCGGCGTGCCGGAGCGGGGCGAAGTGGCCCTTCAGGTGCACCCGGATCACCGCGTCCCACTCCTCCTCGGAGGTGTTGACGAGCATCCGGTCGCGGACGAAGCCGGCGTTGTTGACCAGGATGTCGAGCCCGCCGAACGTTTCGATCGCCTGCTGGACCATCGCGGCGGCCGCCTCGAAGTCGGCGACGTCGGCGCCGTTGGTGACCGCCTCTCCGCCGTTCGACCGGATCAGCTCGACCACCTCGTCCGCGGGCGACTCACCCGTCCCCTCGCCGGCGAGCGAGACGCCGTAGTCGTTGACCACGACCTTGGCGCCGTGCGCGGCCAGCTCGAGGGCGTGCGCGCGGCCGATGCCGCGGCCCGCGCCGGTGACGATCGCGACGCGACCTTCCAACAGTCCGGACACTGGATCTCCTTCGAAGGGTTCAGATGTGCAGGAAGACGGGCGGCTCGCCGCCGCCGTCGCAGGTCACGCGTGCACCTGAGACGTACGACGCCAGGTCGCTGGCCAGGAACACGGCGACGTTGCCGACCTCCTCGGGCGTCGCCATCCGGCCGAGCGGGATGGTGCGTTCGATCGCGGCGACCTTCGCCTCGTCGCCGTAATGGTCGTCGGTGTGCTCGGTACGGCACAGGCCCACGTCGATGGCGTTCACCCTGACCTTCGGTCCCCACTCCATGGCGAGCGATCGGGTCAACGAGTCCAGGCCGGCCTTGGCGGCGCCGTACGCCGCGATCGTGGGGGCCGGTCGGTGCGCGGAGATCGAGGAGATGTTCACGATCGCGCCGCCGCCGTCCTGCTGCTGCATCACCGCGTTGGCGGCCTGGGCAACGTTCAACGGGCTCAGCAGGTTGAGACCCACGATCTTGTCGTGGAAGCGGGGCGACGCGGTCGCCGCTTCGGCGCTCGGCGCTCCCCCGGCGTTGTTGACCAGCACGTCGAGCCGTCCGTGCGCGGCCACGACCTCGTCGACGAGCGTCGCCACCGCCTCGGGGTCGCGGACATCGCAGACGTGGTGCGTCGTCCCCTCCAGCGGGGCGGCCTCCGAGCGGGCGCACGTGACCACGGTCGCGCCGGCCGCCAGGAAGACCTGGGAGATCCCGAGACCGATGCCCTTCGTGCCGCCGGTGACCAGCACCACGCGGCCGGACAGGTCGATCGGGAGGGGCATGGCTGATACCATACCAAGCAATTGCTTGGTTGGTAGCGACAGGAGCCCCATGTCAGTCAGCTCGACCCTCAGGGACGACCACGTCCGGGTGATCACGATGGAGGCCCCGCCGGTCAACGCGTTGACCGTGCAGGGCTGGTTCGACGTCGCCGCCGCGCTCGACGAGGCCAGCGCCGACCTGGAGACCCACGTCGTGGTGCTGCGCGCCGAGGGGCGCGGGTTCAATGCCGGCGTCGACATCAAGGAGATGCAGAACACCACCGGCTTCGACGCCCTCATCGGCGCCAACAAGGGCTGCTACGCCGCCTTCAAGGCGGTCTACGAGTGCAGCGTGCCGGTGATCGCGGCCGTCAACGGGTTCTGCCTGGGCGGCGGTGTCGGCCTGGTCGGCAACGCGGATGTCGTGGTGGCCAGCGACGACGCCTACTTCGGCGTTCCCGAGGTGAAGCAGGGCGCCCTCGGCGCCGCCACCCACATGGCCCGGCTGGTCCCCCAGCACCTGATGCGCACCCTCTACTTCACCGCCCGCACGATCAAGGCCGCCGACCTGGTCCAGCACGGCTCGGTCTACGAGGTGGTCCCCCGCGACCAGCTCGACGACGCCGCGCTCGCACTGGCGGCCGACATCGCCGACAAGGACACCCGCGTGATCCGGGCCGCCAAGGAGGCGCTCAACGGCATCGACCCGATCGACGTCAACAAGAGCTACCGCTTCGAGCAGGGGTTCACGATGGAGCTCAACCTGTCCGGGGTGAGCGACGAGTTGCGCGACGACGTTCGCGGGAACGGACAAGGCGAAGCAGTGACCAAGGGACCGCGCGACAAGACGATGACGATCGACGAGGTCATCGGGGAGCTCAAGGACGGGATGACCATCGGTGTCGGCGGCTGGGGCCCACGACGCAAGCCGATGGCCCTGGTCCGGGCCATCCTGCGCTCCGACCTCAAGGACCTGACCCTGGTCAGCTGGGGCGGTGCCGACGTCGGGCTGCTCGTCCGGGCCGGCAAGGTCCGCAAGCTGGTCTACGCGTTCGTCAGCCTGGACTCGATCCCGCTCGAGCCGAACTTCCAGCGCGCCCGCCAGGGCGGCACCATCCCTGAGGTCGTCGAGCTCGACGAGGGGATGTTCCAGACCGGCCTGCGCGCTGCGGCCCAGCGGCTGCCGTTCCTGCCGATGCGGGCCGGGCTCGGTTCCGACGTCCTGGTCAACAATCCTTGGCTGCGCACGGTCACCAGCCCCTACGACGACGGCGAGGAGCTGGTCGCTGTACCAGCGCTGAAGCTGGATGTCGCGCTCGTGCACCTCAACCGCGCCGACCGGCACGGCAACGCGACGTACCTCGGTCCAGACCCGTACTTCGACGACCTGTTCGCGATGGCGGCGGACCGGACCTACGTGACCTGCGAGCAGATCGTGGACACCGCCGGGCTGACCGTCGACACCCCGGTGCAGCGACTGCTGCTCAGCCGGATGATGGTCAGCGGGGTCGTCGAGACGCCCAACGGGGCGCACTTCACGACGTGCACGCCCGACTACGAGCGCGACGAGAAGTTCCAGAAGGCGTACGCCGTCGCCGCATCCGGCACCGACGAGGAGTGGGCCGCGTTCGAGGAGCGGTTCCTGTCCGGTGACGAGTCGGACTACCAGGCTGCGGTGGCAGCGTTCCAGGAGGAGCAGGCATGAGCGACGTCACCCGCGCCGAGGTCTGCGCAGCGGCCGTCGCCGATGCGTTCAAGGACGACGGCGAGATCTTCGCCAGCCCCATGGGCCTGATGCCGATGCTCGGGGTGCGGCTGGCCAAGCTGACCAGCAACCCCGACCTGGTGATCTCCGACGGTGAGTCGCTGTTTCTCGCCGGCACGCCACCGCTGTTCGCCAAGGCCGACGTGGTGGAGGGCTGGATCCCGTTCCGCAAGGTCTTCGACGTCGTCGCCTACGGCAAGCGGCACGTGATGATGGGCGCGACCCAGGTCGACCGCGACGGCAACCAGAACATCTCCGCGATCGGCGACTTCGCCCAGCCCAAGCGCCAGCTGCTCGGGTCGCGGGGCGCGCCGGGCAACACCGTCAACAACCGGACGTCGTACTGGGTCCCGCGGCACTCCCCCAGGGTCTTCGTCGAGAAGGTCGACATCGTCTCGGGCGTCGGCCCGCGCCGTGCCCGAGAGGCCGGCCCGGCCGCAGCGCGCTTCAACGACATCCACCGGATCATCACCAACCTCGCGGTGCTCGACGTCGGCGGACCCGACGACACCGTGCGGCTGCTCAGCGTGCACCCCGGCGTGACGGTCGAGGAGGTCCAGGCGGAGACCGGGTTCGACCTCGCCGTCGCGGGCGACGTCACCGAGACCCGGCTGCCGACCATGGAGGAGCTCGTGATGATCCGTGAAGTGCTCGACCCCAAGGCCCTTCGCCTCAAGGAAGTGCCCGAGTGATCGAGCAGCTGCTGCGTACGCCGCTCACCGAGCTGACCGGCGTACGACACCCGGTCGTGCAGACCGGCATGGGCTGGGTCTCCGGTCCGCGCCTGGTGACCGGCACGGCCAACGCCGGCGGGCTCGGCATCCTGGCCAGCGCGACGATGACGTTCGAGGAGCTGGAGAAGGCGATCCTCGAGGTCAAGGCGCGCACCGACAAGCCGTTCGGGGTCAACCTGCGAGCCGACGCCGGTGACGCCAAGGACCGTTGCGACCTGCTGATCAAGCACGGCGTGAAGGTCGCCTCGTTCGCGCTGGCACCGAAGCAGGAGCTGATCGCCCGGCTCAAGGACCACGGCATCGTGGTGATGCCGTCGATCGGTGCGGCCCGGCATGCCGAGAAGGTCGCGGCCTGGGGGGCGGACGCGGTGATGATCCAGGGCGGCGAGGGCGGTGGCCACACCGGTCCGGTGCCGACCACGCTCCTGCTTCCCACGGTCCTCGACGCCGTCGACATCCCGGTGGTCGCCGCCGGAGGCTTCTTCGACGGCCGCGGTCTGGCAGCCGCACTGTCGTACGGCGCCGCAGGCGTCGGCATGGGCACCCGCTTTCTGCTGACCCAGGACAGCGCCGTTCCCGAGGCCGTCAAGCAGCGGTACCTCGACACCGACCTCACCGGGACCGTCGTCACCACCAAGGTCGACGGCATGCCGCACCGGATGCTCCGCACCGACCTTGTCGACGAGCTCGAGGGCTCCAGCCGGCTGCGCCGGATGGGGCCGACGATGCGCCGGACCCTCGAGTTCCGGCGCTCGAGCGGGATGTCCTGGTGGGCGCTGGCCAAGGACGGCCGTGAGATGAAGAAGCAGCAGGGCCGCACGCTCGGCCAGATGGCGCTCGCCGCGAACACCCCGATGATGCTGCGCGCCGGCCTCGTCGAGGGCGACACCGACGCCGGCGTGCTGGCCAGCGGTCAGGTCGTCGGCGTGATCGACGACCTGCCCACGTGCGAGGCGCTCATCGACCGGATCGTGACCCAGGCCGTCGAGGAGCTGCGCCGGGCGTCGTCGTACGTCGTCTGAGCCTCGTCCACACTGACACCTGTGGACATCGAGGTCGTGAGCGTCGAACGGCTGCGCTTCGACGACGGTGCGCCGGTGCGAGCCGCCTCTGCCGTGGTTGGCACGCCCGGCGGGTTTCTCGTCGTGTCCGACGACGCCACGCACGCCGCCTGGTTCCGTGAGTCGTCCGTGACCACCGTCCGGTTGCTGCCCGCCGTCGACGGACACGAACTGTTCTCGGAAGCGACGGGGACCAAACACCTCAAGCCCGACTTCGAAGCGGCCTGTCAGATCACCGTCGACGGCGCTCCGGCGGCGCTGATCATGGGATCGGGGTCGTCCGCGTTCCGGATGCGGTGGGCGCTCCTCTCGTTCGCAGACGGTGAGCCGGTGGTCGCCGTGGCAGACCTGTCACCGCTCTACGCCGCCGTTGCGCACGCACTGTCGGTGTCCGCCTGAGTGCCTCAACCTGGAGGGCGCCTGCGTCATCGGAGGCACGCTCCGTTGGTACCACCGCGGACTTCCTTCGATCGGCCAGCCGTCCGGCAGCGTCGACATCGACCTGAGCCATCGCGCTGGCGGCAGCACGAGGGAACATCGATCCCGCCACCATGCTCGTCAGCAACCCACGGACCTACGACCTCGGTGCCACCGCCGGCGTCGGGTACGCCGTGACCGACGTCGTGGCACTGCCAGACGGGGCCTTGCTCGCCAGCGCCGCCGCCGAGGACAGCCCGAGCCCCCGGGACGACGGGCCTGTCGTCGCCTCGGGCCTGGCACTGCTCGACGACACCGGCGTCGCAGTCGTCGTCCCGTTGCCTCTGGTGGACGGCAAGGTCATCAAGGTCGAGGGGCTCATGGTGCTCGAGGCCGACGAGAACCAGGCGATGCTGCTGGCCGTCGCCGACGTCGACGACCCCAACGCGGCATCGCTGGCCGTCCGCTTGCGAGTTCGACACTGAGGCTGAGTCAGCTTCAGGAGGCGGGCTGGTAGCCCTTCGGTGGCGCCCACATGCCCTCGTCGCGCAGGTGGTCGTAGATGTCGTACTCCGGCTTGAAGTACTCGACAAGCCGGGCTCGCGTGGCCGCGGTGATCTCCGGTTCGGCGCGCTCCGACGAGACATTGGCCTGAGGGAACTTCAGGTCCTTGCCGACCTTCGCGGAGATCCAGGGCTGCCACACCTCGGGTGCCTCGAGCTTGAAGATCCGGTCCACCCCGATGTCGAGATCCGTGCTCATCGACACGAACCGGGCGGGTCTGCCGCGCATCGTCTCCTCACGCTCGAGATAGGCCAGCGCGAACTCCTCGAAGGACTGCTCACCGGTGAAACGGTCGCTCTTCTCCTCCAGCGCCGGGCGGCTGCGGTAGCGCCACCACGACTCCAGCCACTCGACCGGCTCCCGGAACATCGAGCACAGCTCGTAGTCCCGCCGGCGGTACCCGCCCTTGCGCAGGACCGGCACCATCAGCTCGTGGAAGTGGGTGCAGTTGAGGTGCTTCAGACCCGGGTTCACGCGGAGCACCACCTCCGCGTGCCGCTGCACGGTCCGCACCATGGTCGTCGACGCCGTCTTGGGCAGCGACAGCATCACGAATCCGTGGGCCGGCAGCGCAAGCATGTGGTCAACCTAACGTGGTCGCAGATGAGTGCACTCGGCGGCCACGGTGCGAATATCGAGCCATGGAAGGTGCCCCGGAACCGCGCCGCGCTCGGCACCTGATGGACCCGAACGCACCCCGCAAGCCGACGAGCCCTGAGGACCTGGCTCGCCTGGCCCGGGTGCAGCGGTGGGTGCTGTCGGTCCTGACTGTCACCACGATCGGGCACCTCGCACTGGGCCTGGTTCTCGCGGCCCTGCTCATCACCGAGGACAACCAGGGCGCCCAGGTCGGGCTCTGTGTGATCGCCTCGGTCACTGGCGTCGTGGCCGTCGTCGCGGGCTTCGCGATCCACCAGAAGAGCCCGCTGAGCCCGTGGCTCCTGCTCGGTCTGACGCCCGGCGTCGTCGGGCTCGTCCTCGCGTTCGGTTAGAGCCGCTCGATCACGGTGACGTTGGCCTGACCGCCGCCCTCGCACATCGTCTGCAGGCCGTAGCGGCCACCGGTGCGCTCGAGCTCGTTGAGCATCGTGGTCATCAGTCGGGTCCCGGTCGCACCGATCGGGTGCCCCAGGGCGATACCGCCGCCGTTGACGTTGACCTTCTCGTGCGGGGCGCCGGTCTCCTTCATCCAGGCCAGCACCACAGAGGCGAACGCCTCGTTGCACTCGAACAGGTCGATGTCGTCGATCGACAGCCCGGTCTTCTCCAGCGCGTGCTGCGTGGCGCGGATCGGACCGGTCAGCATCCACACGGGGTCGTCGCCGCGCACCGACAGGTGGTGGACGCGAGCGCGCGCCTTCAGCCCGTGCGTGCGTACGGCGTCCTCGGAGGCGACCAGCATCGCCGTGGAGGCGTCGCAGATCTGACTCGAGACCGCAGCGGTGATCCGGCCTCCGGGAGCCAGCGGCTCCAGGCCGGCCATCTTCTCCAACGACGTCTCGCGCGGGCACTGGTCGACGGCGAAGGTGCTGCCGTCGGGGAGCGTCACCGGCTCGATCTCGTTGTCGAAGCGACCTTCGGCGATCGCGGTCCGGGCGCGGTCGTGGGAGGCCAGCGCGAACTCCTCCATCTCCGCGCGCGAGATGTCCCACTTCTCGGCGATCATCTCCGCGCTGCGGAACTGGCTGACCTCCTGGTCGCCGTACCGCTTCAGCCAGCCCGGCGACTCCGCGAAGGGCGTGGAGAAGCCGTACTGCTGGCCGACGAGCATCGCCGCGGCGATGGGGATCGCGCTCATGTTCTGTACGCCGCCGGCGACCACGAGGTCCTGGGTCCCGGACATCACGCCCTGGGCGGCGAAGTGGACGGCCTGCTGGGACGAGCCGCACTGCCGGTCGATCGTCACCCCGGGCACGTGATCGGGCAGCCCCGCGACCAGCCAGGCCGAACGTGCGATGTCGCCCGCCTGCGAGCCGATCGTGTCGCAGCAGCCGAGGATCACGTCGTCGACCGCGGCCGGGTCCACCCCGGTACGGCGCATCAGCGCGTCGAGCGTGTGCGCGGCAAGGTCGGCCGAGTGCACCTCGGCGAGCGCTCCGCCGCGCTTCCCGACCGGCGTGCGAACGGCGTCGATGATGTAGGCCTCAGGCATTGGCGATCCCATCCAGGAGAATGTGCAGGTACTGGTCAGCGATGTCGTCGTGGCTGAGCTTGCGGCCGGGGCGGTACCAGCGCACCGCGACCCACACGGTGTCGCGGATGAACCGGTAGGTGAGCTCGATGTCGAGGTCCGCTCGGAGCACGCCGCTCTTCACGCCCTCGGTCAGCAGTGTCATCCAGACGTTGCGGGACTGGGCGTTCCGCTCGGCGAGGTAGCCGAACCGCTCGAAGCCACCGAGGTAGTCAGCCTCGTTCTGGAAGATCGCGACCTCGTGCGGGTGCTGGTCGATCGCCTCGAACGAGACGCGGACGGCGCGCTCGAGCTTGGTCCGCGCGTCCTCGTCACCGGCCAGGATCTCGTCGTACTTGCCGAAGAGCTCGTCCTGGAACGTCGACAGCACCTCGTCGACCATCGACTCCTTGGAGTCGAAGTGGTGGTAGAGGCTGCCGGACAGGATCCCCGACGCGTCGGCGATGTCGCGGACCGTGGTGTTCTTGAAGCCCTTGGTCGCGAACAGCTCCGCGGCGATACGGAGCAGCTCGCCGCGGCGGGTGGGGGTCGACACCTCAGGCATGTTGGGAGCTCACTGAGACGACCTCACCGGTGAGGTACGACGAGTAGTCGCTGGCCAGGAACACCATCACGTTGGCTACCTCCCAGGGTTCAGCCGCGCGACCGAAGGCCTCCCGCTGCTTGAGCTCGTGCAGGAGGTCGTCGGAGGTCACCTTGGCCAGGAACGGGTGCATCGCCAGGCTGGGGCTCACCGCGTTGACCCGGATGCCGTGTGGCGCCAGGTCGAGGGCCGAGCAGCGGGTCAGCGCCATCACGCCGGCCTTCGCGGCGGCGTAGTGGGCCTGCCCCTCCTGCGCCCGCCAGCCGATCACCGAGGCGTTGTTGACGATGACGCCCTTCTTGCCAGATGCGACGAAGCGCTGGCCTGCTGCGCGGACGCACCGGAACGTCCCGGTCAGGGTGATGTCGAGGACCTTCGACCACTGGTCGTCGGTCATCTCCAGCACGCTGGCGGTCCCGCCGAGGCCGGCGTTGTTGATCATGATGTCGACGCCGCCGAACTCGTCAGCGGCGTCGAGCAGCGCGGCCACCTGGGCCTCGTCGGTGACGTCGCAGACCAGTTGTCGGACCCGGTCCGCGCCGAACTCCTCGCCGAGCGCAGTCTCCGCCTCGGCCAGCCGACGCTCGTGGGTGTCGCTGAACACCACGGCCTTGGCACCCTCCTCGAGCACCCGGCGTACGACGGCGGCGCCGATGCCGGCGCCCGCGGCAGCCGTCACGACGACCACCTTGCCGGCGAGCAGGTCGTGACCCGGGACGTAGTCGGGGGTCGGCTGCTCCGGTCGCAGGGCGGTCATCCGCGTGCCTCTCTGGGAAGGCCGAGCACTCGCTCGGCCAGGATGTTCTTCTGGACCTCGTCGCTGCCGCCGTAGATCGTGTCCGAGCGGGAGAAGAGGAACAGTCGCTGCCACTCGTCGAGGTCGTACGGCGTCTCACTCTCGCGCCCGAGCAGGCCGGCCGGGCCGGCGACGTCCATCGCCACCTCGCCGAGCCTTCGGTGCCAGTTGGCCCACACCAGCTTGAAGATCGAGCCGGCTCCCCCGCCGGCGGCCGAGTCGTCGCCCAGGCCGACCGCGGAGAGCCCACGCATCGCCTGGGCGCGGATCACCTCGAGCTCCACCTTCAGCTGGACCAGCCGGTCCCGAAGCAGCGGGTCGTCGATCGTGCCGTTCTCCTTGGCGTACGTGACCAGGTCCATGAGCTCGCGTGAGTAGTCGACGGTCTGCGCGAGCGTCGAGACGCCGCGCTCGAAGCCGAGCAGCCCCATCGCGACCGCCCAGCCCTGACCGGGGTCGCCCACGACCAGGTCGGCATCGGTGCGAGCGCCGGTGAAGAAGACCTCGTTGAACTCCGAGCCGCCGGTGAGCTGCTCGATCGGCCGGATGTCCACACCGTCCTGGTCCAGGGGCACGAGCAGGAAAGACAGTCCGTGGTGCCGCTCGGAGCCCGGCTCGGACCGGGCGACCACGAACACCCACTGGGACAGGTGAGCGTTCGAGGTCCACACCTTCTGGCCGTCGATCACCCACTCGTTGTCCTCGAGCCGGGCCTTGGTCTGCACGTTGGCGAGGTCGGAGCCGGCGTTCGGCTCGGAGTAGCCCTGCGCCCACAGCTCCTCGACGGCCACGATCTTCGGCAGGAAGCGGGCCTTCTGCTCCTCGGTCCCGAACGCGATCAGGGTGGGGCCGAGCAGCTCCTCGCCCAGGTGGTTGACCCGGGTGGGCGCGTCGGCGCGGGCGTACTCCTCGTGGAAGATCACCTGCTGCCAGAGGCTGAGCCCGCGGCCGCCGTGCTCCTTCGGCCACCCGACGCAGGTCCAGCCGTGCTCGGCGAGCAGCCGGTTCCACTCGAGCCGGTCCTCGAACCGCTCGTGGTCGCGGCCGGCGCCGCCCAGGCCGCGCAGCTCCGCCCAGCGGCCGGTCAGGTGCTGTTCCAGCCAGCCCCGGATCTCGGCACGGAAGGCCTCGTCCTCGGCCGAGTAGCTCAGGTCCACGTTTGCTACCATACCAAGCAATTGCTTGGTTGGTGGAGTCGAGGAGGGCGAGTGCAGGACACGATCCCCGGCGCGCTGCGCGATGCCGCGGAGCGGTACGCCGACCACCCGGCGTACGTCGCCGGCGACACCACCCTCACCTACGCCGCCCTGCTCCAGCGGGTGCGGAAGCAGGCGCACCGCTACCTGGAGCACCGGCTCCAGCCCGGGGACCGGGTCGTGATCTGGGGCCCCAACAGCCTCAACTGGGCGATCTCGGCGCTCGCCGTGACCTACGCCGGCGGCGTCGTCGTCCCTGCCAACTCGCGCTACACCGCCCACGAGGTGGCCGACCTGGTCGAGCGGACCTCAGCGATCATCGTGCTCGTCGCCGACGGCTTCCTGGGCCGCACCCAGCTGGCCGACCTGCGTGCCGCGAGCGACCTGCCGTCCGTGGGTTCGCTCGGCAACCTCGACAAGCTGACGCTCGACCACCGCGGCGAGGAGCGGGCGCTGCGCACCGACGTCACCGACGAGGAGGTCGAGGCCCGTGCCGACGGGGTCGCTCCCGACGACGTGGCGGACATCCTCTTCACCTCCGGCACCACCGGCCGCTCGAAGGGCGCGATGTCCGCGCACGAGCAGACGATCGGCGTCGCCCGGGCCTGGGCCGAGCTCGGCGGCGTCCGCGCCGACGACCGCTATCTCGTGGTCAACCCGTTCTTCCACTCGTTCGGCTACAAGATCGGCATCGTCGTCGGCCTGCTCACCGGGGCCACGCTCTACCCGGTTGCGACGTTCGACCTGGACGAGACGATGGCGCTGATCCAGTCCGAGCGGATCACCCTGTTCCCCGGGGCGCCGACGCTCTACCAGTCGCTACTGAACGCACCGAACCGTGCCGACTTCGACCTCTCCTCGCTCCGGCTGGCGGTCACGGGAGCGGCCGTCGTACCCGTCGTCCTCATCGAGCGGATGCGCGCCGCCGCTCCCGAGGGTCTGGGCATCGACCACGTCGTCACCGCGTTCGGGATGACCGAGGCGGTCGTCGCCACCATGTGCCGCGAGGACGACTCCGCCGAGACCGTCGCCACCACCTGCGGTCGCGCGATCCCGGGCATGGAGGCCCGGATCGCTGACAACGGCGAGCTGCTGCTGCGCGGCGACTTCGTGATGCTCGGCTACCTCGACGACCCGGAGGCCACCCGCGAAGCCATCGACGAGGACGGCTGGCTGCACACCGGCGACGTCGGCACCCTTGACGGTGCCGGCAACCTGGCAATCACCGACCGACTCAAGGACATGTACATCTCCGGCGGCTTCAACGTCTATCCCGCCGAGGTCGAGCAGGCGCTGGCCCGGCTGGAGGGCGTCGCCGACGTGGCCGTGGTCGGCGTACCCGACGAACGGATGGGCGAGATCGGCAAGGCGTACGTCGTCCGCGCGGACGGCGCGACGCTGACCGAGGACGACGTGCTCGCGTTCGCCAAGGAGCGGCTGGCCAACTTCAAGGTCCCGCGGCTGGTCGAGTTCGCGGACACTCTCCCCCGGAACCTGTCCGGCAAGGTGCTCAAGACCGAGTTGAGGAACTAGATGGACCTGACCCTGTCCGAGTCCGAGCTGGCCTTCCAGGCCGAGGCGCGGGAGTGGCTGGCGGCCAACGTGCCCGCCGAGCCGCTGCCGTCCATGGACACGCCCGACGGCTGGGCAGCCCACCAGGAGTGGGAGGCGAAGCTGTCGGCGGCTCGCTGGTCCGTCGTGTCGTGGCCCGAGAAGTACCACGGCCGCGACGCCTCGCTCGTCGAGTGGGTGATCTTCGAGGAGGAGTACTACCGGGCCGGTGCGCCCGGCCGGGTCTCCCAGAACGGGATCTTCCTGCTGGCGCCGATCATCTTCGACCACGGCACCCCGGAGCAGCAGGACCGCTTCCTCCCGACGATGGCCACCGGCGAGAAGGTCTGGGCCCAGTGCTGGTCCGAGCCCGAGGCCGGCTCCGACCTGGCGTCCCTCAAGTCCACCGCCCGCCGGGACGACGAGCGCGGTGGATGGGTGCTCAACGGCCAGAAGACGTGGTGCTCCCGCGCTGCCCTCGCGCACTGGGGGTTCGGGTTGTTCCGCTCCGACCCCGAGGCCGAGCGGCACCAGGGCCTGACCTACTTCCTGTTCCCACTCGACGCGGAGGGCATCACGGTCCGCCCGATCGCCCAGCTCGACGGCGAAGCGGGATTCGCCGAGGTGTTCTTCGAGGACGCCTTCGTGCCGGATGCCGACGTGCTCGGCGCGCCCGGTGACGGCTGGCGGGTGGCGATGTCGACCGCCGGCAACGAGCGTGGCCTGTCGCTGCGCTCCCCCGGCCGGTTCTGCGCTGCGGCCGACCGGCTCGTCGACCTGTACCGCGAGACGCGGCGGCGCTTCCGACGGCGTCGTCGACGCGTGGATCAAGGCCCAGGCCTACCGGCTCTACACCTGGGGCACGGTGACCCGACTGTCCGACGGCGGCGACATGGGAGCGGCCGGCTCGGTCAACAAGGTGTTCTGGTCCGAGCTCGACATCGCACTGCACGAGACCGCGCTCGACCTGCGCGGCCCCGAGGCGGAGCTCGGGTCGCGCTGGCTGGACGGCTACCTGTTCTCGCTGTCCGGCCCGATCTACGCCGGCACCAACGAGATCCAGCGCAACATCGTGGCCGAGCGGATCCTCGGTCTGCCCCGCGAGCCGAAGGGGGTGCAGAAGTGAGGTTCGAGCTCACCAACGACCAACGCGACTTCGCGGCGTCCCTCGAGGCGCTGCTCGCTGCCTCCGACACCCCCGCCGTGGCCCGGGCCTGGGCCGACGGCGACACCGCCCCGGGCCTCGCCCTCTGGAAGCGGCTCGCCGACCAGGGCCTGACGATGCTGGCCACCGAAGCCGGCCCCGTCGAGCTCTGCGTCGCGTTCGAGGCGCTCGGGCGGCACGCCGTACCCGGCCCGTGGGTCGAGTCGGCGGCGTACCTGCCGGTCGCCCTCGGTCACGAGGTCGAGGGCGTCGCCACCGTCGCGATGCCGCCGCACGTGCCGTACGCCCTGGATGCCGACGTCGCGGACCAGGTCTACGTCGGGTCCGCGCCCGCCGACTCGGTCGGCGCGCAGGTCGACTCCGTGGACCGCACCCGGCACCTCTTCGAGGTCGTCGGCACCGGCGAGGTGCACCAGGAGGCCTTCGACCTGGCTGTCCTTGCGACGTCCGCCCAGCTGCTGGGCGCCGGCGAGCGGCTGCTGGCCGACTCGGTCACGTACGTGAAGCAGCGGCGCCAGTTCGGTCGGGAGATCGGCTCGTACCAGGCGATCAAGCACAAGCTCGCCGACGTGCGGATCGCGCTCGACTTCGCCCGGCCCCTCGTCTACGGCGCCGCCCTCGGCGAGATCAGCGCCTCGGCAGCGAAGGTCGCCTGCTCCGACGCCGCCTACCTCGCGTCACGCACCGGACTCCAGGTCCACGGCGCGATCGGGTACACCCAGGAGTTCGACCTGAGCATCTGGATCACCAAGGTGCGCGCGCTGGTCACGGCCTGGGGCACCCCGGCGTACCACCGCGCGAAGGTCCTCGAGGAACTGGTCGGCTGATGGAGTTCGCATTCTCCGAGGAGCAGCAGGAGCTGGCCGCGACCGTGCGGTCGCTGCTGGCCAAGCGTGCCGACCCACGCGTCGAGGAGTACGACCAGGCGCTCTGGACGACACTGTGCGAGCAGATCGGCGCCGCCGCTCTCGCCATCCCCGAGGACTACGACGGCGCCGGGTTCACCCTTTTCGAGTCGCTCATCGTCCTCGAGGAGCTCGGCCGGTCGCTGGTGCCGTCGCCGTTGCTGTCCTCGCTCGTCACCGCTGAGGCGCTGCTCGCAGGCGCCGACGACGACGCGAAGCGCCGGCTGCTCCCCCGGATCGCAGCCGGAGAGGTCGCAGCGTTCGTCGTGGGCGACGGGCCGGTGCTCGACGGCGACCGCGCCACGGTCCTGATCGCGGCGACGGACGACGGGCTGGTCGAGGTCGACCCCGACACGGCCGAGCGCACCTGGGCCGAGTCGATGGACCAGAGCATCCGGCTGGCCCACGTCGACCTGTCCGGCGCCACCACCGCCCCGATCGGTGACGCGACCGCCGCGGTGGCCCGTGCCGAGCTCGTCGGCACCGTCGGCGTGACCGCGCTGCAGGCAGGCCTGGCCGCCCGGGCGCTGGACATGACCGTCTCCTACAGCAAGGAGCGGGTGCAGTTCGGCCGCCCCATCGGCTCCTTCCAGGCGCTCAAGCACCGGATGGCCGACATGCTGGTGCTGCTCGAGATGAGCCGCTCGGCGTCCTGGGCGGCGTCGTACGCCGTGTCCCGGTCCACCGACAACGCCCCGGAGCTCGCGCACATAGCGAAGTCCTACTGCGGCGACGCGCTCTCCCGGATCGCCGGCGAGACGGTCCAGCTGCACGGCGGGATCGCGATCACCTGGGAGCACGACGCGCACCTGGTGTTCAAGCGAGCGCACGCCCTCGGGCAGCTATTCGGAGCAGCCCACGAGCACCGCCGGCTGATCGAGCTGTGACTCCCTCCTAGGCTGTGCCTGTGTCGATGCCGAGGAGCCTCCCGATCGTGGCCACGCTCCTCCTGCTGCTCTCGGGCTGCGGCGAGGGGGAGCCCGAGGTCGTCGACGTCGGCACTCGCATCACCACCGCCACCGACGCCCTCGAGTGCGTGCCCGGCGCCAAGGTCGAGGCCAGGTCGGTCTCCGCCGAGAGCCGCCGCGGCAGCGCGAACGCCCTGGACGCCGTGCACGCGTGGGCCAAGCGGATGCGCCGCTCCGCCGACCTCCCGCTCGACGGCTACCAGGTCGGCGTCGAGGAGGTCGGCACCGTGCTGTTCACCCACGAGACCGACGGTCTGGCGGAGATCGCCGTCATCGCCGCCCGCACCGACGACAAAGCCGGCGACGTCGGCTGGGTCGTCGAGTCCTGGGCTCGTTGTCGGCCCGGCGCTGGCACCGGGGCTTCATAATGAAGGCGTGCGTAGAGCGAAGGTCGTAGGTGCCTGCCTGCTGGTGTTCGCCGCGCCGCTGAACGGCGGCGATGCACGCGCCACAGTCGAACCTGCGGCCAGGCGCGACTTCGCGTACCTCAGTCCTGCGCCACGCCTGGCCGAGACCGACCCGGTCCCGATCCCACGGATCCAGCCTCGGAAGCCCGGTCCGGTGCCGATGCCACTGGTGCAGCCGCACGGTCCGCGTCCGGTGCCGATGCCGCACGCCAACCTCCCCGACCTCACGCCCGAGCCGCTCCTGCGCGTGAAGCCACCGCAGCTTCGGATCAAGTAGGACGCGGCTGCGGGGTGTGCTCGTGGGCCGGGTCGGCGGCGAAGATCCGCTCGTAGATGTCGTAGATGAGGCCGCCTTTGGCGGTGTTGTAGTCCATCACGTCGGTGAAGCCCTGCGTCGCGAGCGCCCGCTTCAGATCGGCATAGGCCGCCCGGTCGTCCGCGTGGTCGCGCATCCAGTCACGGAACACTGCGGTACGACGCGGCTCGACGGCGCCCGGCGACCACACATGGACGTTCGACGTCGGCTCGGCCCCACGGAACATCCGGTGCTCCTCCCACTCGGGCTCGCGCGCTCGCAGCAGGAAGCCGGCCGCCTCCATGGCCGGGACGTACGCCGCCTCGTCGGCCGAGTCGGCGACAGTGAGGTCCACGTCGATCAAGGGCTTCGCCCAGAGATCGGGCACCGAGGTGGAGCCGACGTGCTCGATGTCGAGCACCCGGTCGCCCAGAACGGCACGGATCCGGGACTCGATGCGTCGGAAGTCGGCAGACCATTGCGGGTCAGGCGGCGCGACCACGACCGGCTCCGGCCCCACGGGGATCACTCGGGCCGCGGCGATCTCCTCGGCCGTGGGCGGTTCGTAGGGACGCCACAGCGGGTGCATCGGGCTCATGCTCTCAGGGTGGCCCGGATCGAGGGCGCGGCAAGCTCGATCACCTCGTCCACCGTTGCTGAGGCCATCGGCTCGACCTTGACGACGTACCGCAGGACGCCGATGCCGATCAGCTGCGAGGCCACCAGCTCGGTCTTCATCGCGGAGGTCTGGACGCCGCGGGTGCGCATCACCGGGGTCAGCACCACCCGGCTGATCACCCGGTAGAAGCGCCGCCCAGCGCGGGCGTTGCCGGTCGAGCCCTGGACCATCCGCAGCATCGTCCGCCGCGTGCGCGGGCTCTCGCAGAGCAGCAGGAAGCGTCGGACCAGCGTGATCGCTAGGTCCTCCGCGGGTTCCAGGCTGCGCACCCGCCGAGCCTGCCAGAAGGGCTCAGCGCTCGGTCGTGCGGTACTGGCCCTGGTAGAAGAGCAGGGGGCCTTCGGCGTCGCTGGCGTGCAGGTCGAGGACCCGGCCGATGACGACGAAGTGGTCGCCGGCCTCGTGGACGGCGTGGATGCTGCAGTCGACGTACCCGAGGGTGTCGTCGAACAGCGGCGAGCCGGTGGCCTCGGACGGGTGCCAGGCAACGCCTTCGAACTTGTCGACGCCGCGGCTGGCCATCGTGTTGGAGAGATCGGCCTGGTCGTGACGGAGGAAGTTCACGCTGAACCGGCCGGCGCGCTGGATGAGCGGCCAGGCGCGCGACGTCTTGGCGGGGATGAACAGCACGAGCGGCGGGTCGAGCGAGACGCTCGAGAACGACTGACAGGTCATGCCGACCGGGGCGCCGTTGCTGACGGCGGTGACGACGGTGACGCCGGATGCGAACCGGCCGAGCACCTCGCGGAACCGTCGAGCCGCCTCGACCGCCTCGGGGTCGTCGGCGGGTACGGCGCTGCCTTCGCCCGGGCGCCACTCGACGTCGAAGTCGATGTCGCCGAGCCACGAGCTGATCAGCTCGGGGTGCGGCCAGGTCTCGCGGGCGTCCGGATTCATCCCCTCGGGAATCGGTCCGGACGACATGGCGCCGACCCTAGTCATCAGGAGCCGCCGGCGAAGTCGTGACCCCAGTACGAGACGGCGGTGGACTCGCGGGCGACCCAGCGGCCGTCGTCGACCTGGAGGCCGTCGGTGCCGAACTCGATGTCGAACCCACCGGGCGATCGGACGTAGAACGAGATCATCTCGTCGTTCATGTGCCGGCCGAGCGTGGCGGAGAGCTTGACCTGGTGCTTGCGCACCCGCTCCAGCGCGCGACCCACGTGGTCGAGCTCGTCGACCTCGAGCATGATGTGGACGCACTTCGACTCGTTGGGCATCGGCAGGAACGCAAGCGAGTGGTGTCGCGGGTTGACCCCGAGGAACCGCAGCCACACCTTCGAGCCGGGCTCCTTGCCGACGAACTCCCCCGGCATGCTCATCGAGTCGCGGAGCCGGAAGCCGAGGACGTCGGTGTAGAACCGCAGCGCCTCGACGTCGTCGAGCACCGGCAGCACGATGTGGCCCATGCCCTGGTCGCCGGTCACGAAGGTGGCGGCGTACGGCGTGACGACGGGTCGCGACTCGTAGGTGATGCCGTGAAACAGCTCGAAGACGTTGTCCCACGGGTCGGAGAAGCGGACCAGCTCCTGGACCCGGCGCTCGTCAAGCTCTTCCTTGGTGCCCTCTTCGAACGCGACCCCCGCCTTCTGCAGGTGCTCCCTGGCCTCCTGCAGCGCGGCGTGGTCGGCCAGCTCCCAGCCGGTGGCGGCGAGCTGGTCGACGTCTGACGGGAAGACCACGAGCCGCGCGGAGACCTGGTCGATGCGCCAGTACTGGTTGTCCGGGTTGGGCCCGCGACCCTCGGCCAGGCCGAGCACCTTGCCGGCGAACGTCTTCCACTGCTCCAGGTCGGTCGAGGCGACCCGGACGTAGCCCATGCTCTTGATGTCGATGGTCACGACTTGCTCCGTTCGACGTGGCGGGCCAGGAACGCGGTGGCGACCTCGGCGAACTCTTCGGCCGCCTCGATCTGCGCCCAGTGCCCGCAGTTCGGGAACACATGCAGCTGGGCCTTCGGGATCAGCTTGAGCGCCACCATGGCGCCGTCGAGCGGGTTGACCCGGTCCTCACGGCCCCAGGTCAGCAGCGTGTGCTTGCGCAGCTGGTGCGCCTCGCGCCACAGCATCCCGTCCTCTGCAGTCTCCGGGTTCCAGAACGACATCCCCATCGAGGTCATCGCCTCCTGGGCACCCGGAGCGGTGGCGTCGGCGAACCGCTCCTCGACCAGCTCGTCGGTCACCAGCGCCTGGTTGACGACCATCGTGGAGATGAACGCGCGCAGCGCCTCACGGCTCGGGTTGGCGCTGAACTCCATCAGCCGCTTGACGCCCTCGGTGGGGTCGGCGTGGAACAGGTTGAGCGAGAGCCCGCCCGGACCCATCAGCACCAGACGACCGACCCGGTCGGGGTGGCTGAGCGCGAGCCGCATCGCGGTACCGCCGCCCAGGCTGTTGCCGAGCAGGTGCACCCGGTCGATGCCGAGCTCGTCGAGGAGCTGGACGACGTACTCAGCCGAGTGCCGGTAGTAGTTGCCGACGACCGGCGGCTTGTCGGAGCCGCCGAAGCCAGGCTGGTCGACGAGCAGGGTGCGGAAGGTCGAGGCGAACGTCGGCAGCGCGGAGCCGAAGTTGGACCACGCCGAGGCGCCGGGTCCGCCGCCGTGCAGCATCACCAGCGGCAACCCGCCGCCGACCTCGGTCGGCTGGCCGGCCTCGTAGTAGTTCAGGGTCAGGTCTCCGGCCTTCGCCGAGTGCTGAACCGACTCCTTCGTCAGCGACATGGGCTCAGTACATCCCCGGGTCGACCTTGTGGCCGAACTCGTGCGCGCCGTACATCTGCAGCGCGCGCTCGGGGTCGTTGGCGGCGTGCACGCGACCGGCGTGGGCGTCGCGCCAGGCGCGCTGGAGGTAGGTGCCCTCAGCCAGCGCCCGGCCACCGGAGGCCTCGAACAGCGCGTCGATCGCGTCGATCGCGCGCTGGGTGCCGAGCACCTGGTCGCGACGCACCTTGAGCCGCAGGCCCAGCGGGATCTGCTCGCCCTTGGCGACCAGCGCCTGCTCGTCGCGGATGTTGTTCATGGTGAGCGCCCACGCGGCGTCGATGTCGCTGGAGGCGCGTGCGATCCGGACGGCGGCGAACGGGTCCAGCGAGGCCTTCTCACCGAGGTACGCCGCGCGCACCCGCTTCTGCTGCATGTCGACGTGCTCGTTGTAGGCGCCGTAGGCCATGCCGATGATCGGGGTGCTGATCGTGGTGGTGAAGATCGAGTGGAACGGGAGCTTGTAGAGGTCGGAGGTGTTGACCGCCTGGCCTGGTCCCTTGCACTGGCCGGTCTCGCCCATGGAGAGCGTGAACGCCTCGGGGATGAAGGTCTCCTCCACCACGATGTCGTTGGAGCCGGTGCCCCGGAGGCCGACGACGTTCCAGACGTCGACGATCTCGTACTTCTCGCGCGGCACCATGAAGGTGCGGAAGTCGACGACCTGGTTGTCCTCGTTGAACACCAGCCCGCCCAGCAGCACCCACGAGCAGTGGTCACAGCCGGAGCTGAAGCTCCACTTGCCCGAGAGCAGGAACCCACCGTCGGTCAGCTTGGCCTTTCCGGTCGGCGCGTACGACGAGCTGAGCCGGGTGCTGGTGTCGTCGCCCCAGACCGCCTGCTGCGCCTCGTCGGCGAACAGCGCCACCTGCCACGGGTGCACGCCGACGACGCTGGAGACCCAGCCCGTCGAGCCGCACGCCGAGGCGATCTCGCGCACCGCGGTGTAGAAGTCGAGCGGGTCCGCCTCGAGCCCGTCGAAGCGCTGAGGCTGGAGCAGCCGGAAGAACCCGGTCTCCTCGAGCTCTTTGATCGACGCCTCGGGGACCACTCGCAGCCGTTCGGCGTCGTCAGCCCGCTCACGGAAGGTGGGAAGCAGGTCACGGACGCCGTCGAGGACGGCCTGTGCGGCGGTGTTCGACATGGGGGAGCTCCTGTCTGGATGGGACAGGAGCAATACTAGAACACGTTCTCGTTTTGGGCCAGGACCGGCTACTTCTCCCCCGCGGCGGCGCTGGCCGCCGCCTCGACCTTGGCGACGTAGGCCGGCCAGTCGTAGTGGTCCTCGGGCAAGTTGGTCGCGTCCTGACGCATCCCGACGCTCTCGTCGATGAGCTCCCGGACGATGTCGATGTGGCCCGCGTGCTGGGCGGTCTCGGCGAGCATGTGCACCAGGATCTGGTGCAGCGTGACCTCGTTGCGCTCCTCGGGCCACCACGGGACATGGCCGATGGTGTCGAGGTCCCCCGCCGCAATGGTCTCCTGAGCGTGCGCCCACACCCGTTGGTAGAGGCCCACGATGTCCTCCCGGGTCTCTTCGGAGGTCACCCACAGGTCGTCGTTGTGGTCCATGGCGTCCAGGTCCTCGGGGTACGTCGGCTCGGGGAACGGCCGGCCGAAGGTGGCGCCGAAGTAGCCCGCCTCCACGTAGGCCAGGTGCTTGATCAAGCCGAGCACGTTGGTGCCGGTGGGCGTGAGCGGCCGGCGGGCGTCGTACTCGCTGAGCCCGTCGAGCTTCCACAGCACCGAGTCGTGGAGCTTCTGGAGGTAGTCGACCAGGGTCTCGATCGGCGGGAGTGCCATGTTCCTGAGACTGTCATAAGACCTCAGGGCAAAGGCACCCGTTTCTTTACCAAGCGACTTACAGTCGTACTCGGGGAGCTCGAGCGGCAGGAGAGACACGTGCGGCGGCTTGGTGTGGTCCTCGCGACGGCGTTCGCGGTGACGGGTCTGGGGCAGCTGCCCGCCCTCGCCGACGACACCGTGACGGTGCACGGGACCGACTTCCCCGACCAGCGTGCGGCCCAGCTGACGCTGGTGGGCTGCGAGTCGCTCTACCAGCGCAGCACCGAGTTCCTGCAGCCCTACATCTCGCGCCACACGAGGCTCGGCACGCGGAGCCTGAAGTACGACCTGTCCGGCGGCAACGCGATCGGCACCCTGTCGTACGTCGACTCGATGGCCGAGACCAGCGTGGCCGGGCTGCAGTACTACTCGCGGGCCGGCGCCCAGGGCGTCGCCTATGCCGGGTTCCAGAGGCGGGACGCCGACGGCTACCAGCTGTGGGTCGGGCGCGCCGAGCTGGTGTCCGGAGGCGGCTGGCAGCCCGTGGACGCCACCTCGCTCACCTACACCTGGGCCGAGTTCGACATGCTCACCAGCCAGCCCACCGGTGAGACCGCGACCGCGCCCGCAACAGTGGCCGACTTCGCGGAGGACAACGGCGGCGACGGCGCCGGCTTCTACATGGTCGGCTTCGGCTGCGACGGCGCGCCGTTCTACATGGACGGCTGGCGCGTAGGAGCGCCCGGCTCGACCACGACGTACGACCTCGAGGGCTTCACCACGCACCTGTCGATGAACGGCAGTGCCCGACAAATCGCCCGTGGCGACTCCGTGACGCTCGACGGCTCGGTCCGTGATGGAGCCGGCAAGCGCCTGGTGCGCGGCACGATGATCCTCGAGGCCAAGCCCGTCGGCGCCGCGAGCTTCCTGCCGGTGCAGGTCGTGGACGCGGCCGCGACCGACCCCAGCATCACCGTGACCCCCACTGAGTCGACGGTCTACCGGTGGCGGTTCGCCGACCGGCCGCTGGCCACCGGGAGTGTCTCCGCCGAGTTCCGCGTCGACGTGGCGCGGACGCCGGTCGAGCCCGAGCAGCCCGAGTCGACGTCGACCCCGCGCCCGCCGAAGCCGACGTCGACCACGCCAGATGCTCCTACCGCTCCGGCGTCTCCCACTACGCCGAACGAGGAGCCCTCTGCTCCGGTGACGCCTGAGGCGACTGTCGAGCCAAGCCCCACCTCGTGACCGACCACGACCTCCGCGTCGGCGAACCGGAGGATGCTGCGCTGCTCGGTCGGATGCTCTACGAGTTCAACCTGGAGTTCGACGAGACCGAGCCGCCCGCCGAGCAGATGGCCGAGCTCGCCGGCCCGCAGCTGGAGAGCGGCGAGGTAGCCGTGCTGTTCGGGCCGGGCGACCCGCCCGACGGATTCGCCCAGCTGCGCTTCCGGCTCTCCCTGTACGACCCCGGCCCGGACGCCTGCCTCGAGGAGCTCTGGGTGCGCCCGCACACCCG
Organism: uncultured Actinomycetota bacterium; assembly: GCA_963809015.1. Taxonomy (GTDB): domain Bacteria; phylum Actinomycetota; class Actinomycetes; order Propionibacteriales; family Nocardioidaceae; genus Nocardioides. The sequence goes on along the minus strand of CAWEHX010000006.1, from coordinate 40,922 downwards.
TGGCACCGGCCTCGGCCAGGCGCTGCTCGAGGGCGCGATGGACCTCGCTCGTGATCGCGGCGCCACCCGCATCGATCTCAACACCTCGGTCACCGACGAGGCCGCCCGCGCGCTGTACGTGAAGTGCGGCTTCACCAACGAGGAGTTCGGCCCCGGCGGGCCGTCGATGCTCTATTACGAGAGGGACCTGTGATGGATCACGCTGCCGCGCAGGACTGGCTCAATCGCTACGTAGCAGCCTGGAAGTCGTACGACGCGGACGACATCGGCGAGCTGTTCAGCGACGACATCGCCTACCGCTACCACCCCAGCGACGAGCCGATCGTCGGGCGCGCGGCGGTCGTGGCCTCGTGGCTGGGTGAGTCCGAGTCGGGCGATGCGTCGAGCCACGACGAGCCAGGCACGTACGACGCCAGCTACGCGCCGTTCGCAGTCGATGGTGACGTGGTGGTCGCGACCGGCACGTCCAGCTACCGCGAGACGCCCGACGGACCAGTCGTCCGCGTCTACGACAACTGCTTCCTGATGCGGTTCAACGGCGAGCGTCACTGCCGGGAGTTCACGGAGTTCTACGTCAAGCGACCGTGAGGTCCCTGCTCAGCTGTTCGCGGCTTCCTTCTCCGCCTCGGCCTTCAGCATCAGCGCGATGTCGATGAGCTGGTCCTCCTGGCCGCCGATCAGCTTGCGGTTGCCGGCCTCGAGCAAGATCTTGGCCCCGCTCACGCCGTAGCGCTCGGCCGCGTTACCGGCGTGCTTGAGGAACGAGCTGTAGACGCCGGCGTAGCCCATCATCAGGGTCATCCGGTCGAGCTGGCACTCCTCGGGCATGGCCGGCTTGATGACCTCTTCGGAGGCGTCGACGATCTGCAGGAAGTCGACGCCGGTGGTCCAGCCGAGCTTGTCGCAGACGCCGATGAACGCCTCGAGCGGCGTGTTGCCGGCACCCGCGCCGAAGCGGCGTACCGATCCGTCGATCTGGGTGGCGCCCGCGCGGGCGGCGATCACGGTGTTGGCGACGCCGAGGCCGAGGTTCTCGTGGCCGTGGAAGCCGACGTCGGCCTGCGAGCCGATCTCGGCGACGACGGCCGAGACACGGTCAGCGGTCTGCTCCATGATCAGGGCGCCTGCGGAGTCGACGACGTAGACGCACTGGCAACCCGCGTCGACCATGATCCGGGCCTGCTTCGCGAGAACCTCGGGCGGCTGGGTGTGGCTCATCATCAGGAAGCCGACGGTCTCCAGGTCGAGCTCGCGGGCCAGCCCGAAGTGCTGGATCGAGACGTCCGCCTCGGTGCAGTGCGTGGCGATTCGGCAGATCTGGCCGCCGTTGTCCTGAGCGGCACGGATGTCGTCCTTCGTGCCGACGCCGGGCAGCATCAGAAAGGCGATCTTGGCGCGCTTCGCGGTCTCGGCCGCGATCTTGATGAGCTCCTGCTCCGGCGTCTTGGAGAAGCCGTAGTTGAACGACGAGCCGCCGAGGCCGTCGCCGTGGGTCACCTCGATCACCGGGATGCCGGAGGAGTCCAGCGCCTCGACGATGTCGTGCACCTCCTGGGCGGTGAACTGGTGCCGCTTGTGGTGCGAGCCGTCGCGCAGACAGGTGTCGGTGAGCCGGAGGTCCAGCTCCCCCCAGGGCTCGTTGCCGTGGGTGCCGGACCAGGTCCGGTCAAGCGTGTCGCGGTCGTTCACAGCATGCTCCTAGCGATGTTCTCGCCGACCTGCGTGGCAGCGGCGGTCATGATGTCGAGGTTGCCGGAGTACGGCGGCAGGTAGTCGCCCGCACCCTCGACCTCGACGAAGATCGCCACCCGGGTCTGGCCCTGGGTGGCCGCCGACGGCTCGTCGACCTGCGGCTCCTGGAGCAGCCGGTAGCCCGGCACGTACTCCTGGACCGCCTTCTCCATCCGGACGATCGACTGCACCACGGCGTCGGTGTCGGCGTCCGGCGAGATCGCGCAGAAGATCGTGTCGCGCATGATCATGGGTGGCTCGGCGGGGTTGAGGATGATGATCGCCTTGCCGCGCTCGGCACCGCCGATCGTCTCCACGCCGGACGCGGTGGTCCGGGTGAACTCGTCGATGTTGGCGCGGGTCCCGGGGCCGGCGGAGACCGACGACACCGAGGCCACGATCTCGGCGTACGACACCGGGGTGACCTGCGAGACCGCCGCGACCATCGGGATGGTGGCCTGGCCGCCGCAGGTGATCATGTTGACGTTCATCGCGCCGATGTGTTCCTGGCCGTTGACCGGCGGGATCACCGCGGGGCCGACCGACGCGGGGGTCAGGTCGATCGCCCGGATCCCGGCCTCCTCGTAGCGAGGCGCGTACTCCCGGTGCACGTAGGCCGAGGTGGCCTCGAAGATCAGGTCCGGCAACTCGTCCTGCTTGAGCAGCCAGTCGACCCCCTCGTGCGTGGACTCCAGCCCCTGGTCCGCGGCCAGCTTCAGCCCCTCGCTGGTCGGGTCGACCCCGATCATCCAACGGGGCTCGATGACCTCGCTGCGCAGCAGCTTGTACATCAGGTCGGTGCCGATGTTGCCGGGCCCGACGATGGCGGCGGTCTTCTTGGTCATGTCTACTCCTGAAACTCCACACTCAGTGTGTCGAAGCCGCTGATCGAGGCCTCCACCTTGTCACCGGGGGCGAACGGCACGAACGGGCCCAAGGCCCCGGACAGAATCACTTGGCCGGCTCGCAGCGGGTCGCCGTAGCGCTGCGCCTGGACCGCCAGCCACCGGAGCGCCTCCAGGGGGTCACCGAGGCAGGCCGCCCCGGTCCCGCTGGACCGCTCCTCGCCATTGATGGTCAGGGACATCGTCACGTTCCGCGGTTCGATCTCGTCGAGGGTGTGGCCGTCCTGCCCCACGACGTACAGCCCGCTCGAGGCGTTGTCGGCGACCGTGTCGGTGAACCCGATGTTCCAGTCAGCGATCCGGGAGTCAACGATCTCCAGTGCCGGCAGGGCGACCTGTACGGCGTCGCGCACGCCCTCGAGGGTGATCTCGGGCTCGTCGATGTCGCGGGCGAGGACGAACGCCACCTCCGCCTCCACCCGGGGCTGCACCAGGGTGCGCATCGAGATGGGGTGGTGGTCGCTCACGTCCATGTCGCCGAACAGGTAGCCGAAGTCGGGCTGGTCGACGCCCAGCTGTTGCTGCACGGCCTCCGAAGTGGCGCCGATCTTGCGGCCCACGACGGTGCCGCCGGCCGCGATCCGGCCCTGGATCAGGCCCTGCTGCACGGCGTAGGCCGCGTCGAGATCGTCGGTGCCGATGAGGTCCCGCACGGGAGCGCAGGGCTCACGGGTCTCCTGCGCGCGGGCCAAGCGCGCGACGGCGGACGAGACGGCGTCCTCTGAGGTCACGGGTCGATACTAGAACCTGTTACAGTTTCGCGCCATGAGCACCCCTCTTCCCAGCGAGGTGGACGTGGTCGTCGTGGGCGCCGGTGGCGCCGGCATGACGGCCGCGTTGGCGGCGCAGAAGCGCGGCCTGGACACGATCCTGGTGGAGAAGAGCAGCCACTTCGGCGGCTCGACCGCGCGGAGCGGCGGTGGCGTCTGGATCCCGGGCAACTACGCCCTCAAGGACGCCGGCGAGGACGACGACCTGGCCAACGCCAAGCTCTACCTCGACTCGATCGTCGGCGACGTCGTGCCCAAGGTGCGACGGGACACGTACGTCGACCGGGGCGCCGAGGTCATGGACTTCCTCAAGGCGAACACGCCGGTGCGCTTCAAGTGGGTGCCCCAGTACTCCGACTACCACCCCGAAGCCGCGGGCGGCCGGGCTCGCGGCCGCACCGTCGAGCCGGTGCCGCTGGACGGCCGGTGCCTGGGCGAGGAGCTCGGCCGGCTGCACCCGCCGTACACCAAGGCGCCGGCGAACATGATCGTCACGCAGGCGATGTACCGGAAGATCAGCCTCGGTCTGCGCACGCTGGGCGGGCCGATCACGATGATCGGCGTCTTCCTGCGCCGGCTCGTGAGCATGGTGCTCGGCCGCAAGATGTCCGCGATGGGCAACGCCATCGCGATCGGGCTCCGCAAGGGGCTGGTCGACGCGGAGGTCCCGGTCCACTACGACCACGGGCTGGTCGACCTGCTCCTCGAGGACGGCCGCGTCGTCGGCGTCGTGCTGGAGCACGACGGTGACCGGCGTGAGGTGCGGGCCCGCCGGGGCGTGATCCTCGGCAGCGGCGGGTTCGAGAGCAACGCCGAGCTGCGTGGCAAGTACCTCCCCCAGCCCACGTCGGAGGAGTGGACGACCGGCTCCGCCAACAACACCGGCGCCGGGCTCGAGGCCGGCATCGCCGTCGGCGCGGCCACCGACCTGCTCGACGACGCGTGGTGGGGTCCCACGATCCCGTTGCCGAACGGCCCGTGGTTCTGCCTGGCCGAGCGCAACCTGCCCGGCTCGATCATGGTCAACCAGGCCGGCCGCCGCTACATGAACGAGGCACTCCCCTACGTCGAGGCCGTCCAGGAGATGTACAAGGGCGAGCAGACCGGCGTCGGGCACGTCCCGAGCTGGATGATCATCGACCAGCGCTACCGGAACCGCTACCTGTTCGCCGGCCTCGGGCCGCGCCAGCCGTTCCCGGGCCGCTGGTACAAGCACGGCGTCATCAAGAAGGCGTCGACACTCGCCGGCCTGGCCGAGGAGATCGGTGTCCCGGCCGAAGCGCTGGGGGCGACCGTCGAGCGGTTCAACGAGTTCGCGGGCACCGGCGTCGACCAGGACTTCCACCGCGGCGAGTCGGCGTACGACAAGTACTACTCCGACCCCACGGTGAAGCCGAACCCGTCGCTGCACGCCATCGACAAGGCGCCGTTCTACGCCGTCAAGATCGTTCCCGGGGACCTGGGCACCAAGGGTGGACTCGTCACCGACGAGCGGGCCCGGGTGCTCCGCTCGGACGGCTCGGTGGTTCCTGGCCTCTACGCGGCGGGCAACGCCTCAGCCGCCGTCATGGGGTACACCTACGCCGGCCCGGGTGCGACGATCGGCCCCGCGCTCGTCTTCGGCTACCTCGCCGCGGAGGACATCTCGGAGGAGGCCGTCTGATGCCCATCGACCCTCAGGCCGCGATTGGCGCCCACGTCGGCACCGTCGAGTTCAGCTGGACCTCCAGCGACGTGCTGCTCTACCACCTCGGCATCGGCGCCGGCTCGCGAGCGGGCGACAACCTCAGCGCCGACGCGCTGCGCTACACGCTCGACGGACCCGCGCTCCAAGTGCTCCCGTCGTTCGGCGTGGTCGCGCCGACGTTCCACGCCACCGACCCGCCGCCGCTCGACCTCCCCGGGTGCGACATCAACCTGGCCCAGGTCGTCCACGGCTCGCAGTCGATCTCGGTGTCCGGGCCGCTGCCCACGTCCGGCTCCGCCACCCTCTCGACGACGCTCACCGACGTCTGGGACAAGGGCAAGGCCTGCGTGATCTGGCAGGAGGGCGTCGCCACCGCGCCGTCTGGCGAGGAGCTGTGGCGGGTCCGCTCGTCGATCTTCGTCAAGGGCGAGGGCGGCTGGGGCGGCGACCGGGGCTCGTCTGAGCCCGTCGAGCTCCCCGACCGAGCGCCGGACGCCGACACGTCGTACGCCGTCACTCCGCAGCAGGCGCTGCTCTACCGGCTCTGCGGCGACCGCAACCCGCTGCACGCGGACCCCGACTTCGCCAAGGCCGCCGGCTTCCCGGCTCCGATCCTGCACGGCCTGTGCACCTACGGGATCGTGCTGCGCGAGCTGACCGACACCCTGCTGGGCGGCGACGCGACCGCGGTCCGCGGCTTCTCGGCGAAGTTCGCCGGGATCGTGTTCCCGGGCGAGACGATTCGGGTGCGCGGCTGGCGCGAGGACGGCCGGATCGTGGCCTCCGCCAGCATCGCCGGCGAGGGCGAGCGCGACGGCGCTCCGGTCCTAGCCGACTGCGTCGTCGACCTCGCCTGACCGGAACCGTCTGCGGACCCAGGCGAACGGGAAGTAGCAGAACGGCAGGCCCAGGCCGAGCAGGATCAGCGGCAGCGCGAGCGATCGGCTGTAGAGCTCGCCGTCGCGCTCCGTGGCGGTGATCGTCTCGCCGACCTCCTGGTCGCCGGACGCATGGATCGGGCCGGTTCGCTCGATGCCGTCCTCGGTCCACCGGGCGGTGCAGTACTGCGCCGAGCTCCGGTACTTGATGTCGAAGTCACAGGTGAGCACCTCGGCCTCGACCTGCTCCCCGAACTGGCGCTGGTAGAGGAGCCATCCTCCGGCGCCGATCAGGACGATCGGCATCAGCAGGATGACCGCGACGAAGAGGTTGACGACGATCGCCATCCCCTTCGACTCCTTCGGAGGAGGAGGTGTCTGCTCCGTCATGCCAGAAGCGTGGCACCGAGCGCCGTCCACGTCCGGACTGACTAGACCATCCGGCGCATGATGAGCCGCTTGATCTGCCACCAGATGCAGATACAGGTGATGCCCAACCCGCCGACCAGCATCGGCGTCACGGCGATGTAGTAGGTGATCGCCTCCAGGCCGTAGGGCGCGAGCAGGGCGGCGATGCCCATGCCGAACAACGCGGCCGTCGTCAGGGCCACCACGAGTGCCCAGCGACCCACGAGCGGAGCCGGCCGCGGCGGCTGTTCCGGCAGCCGGGAGAGGTGCCGCCATGCGACGTACAGGACCACGGCGAGCCCCAGGGCGCTGAACGCGAACTGCAGCACTTCGTAGACCGCCACGTTCGCGTACGACGCGTCCAGCGGCGAGAAGCGCTCGACGACCCAGCCGTCCCCGTGGGTGAAGGCGTCCCAGACCACGTGGGTCAGGGCTCCGACCATCACGCCCGGGACAGAGAGGAGCCACATGCGCACGCTCGTGGGCACCGTGTCCGGGAGCCGGTCACGCCACGGGTCGAAGGCCAGGTCGGCGAGCGGGCGCCGGTAGACGGCGTACCAGAGCACCAGGACGAGCATCGCCATCCCGAGGTCGATCGTGACCACTCCGAGCAGCGAGTGCGACAGGTCCCGCTCCTGCGAGAAGCCCAGGATCTGGGGGAAGTCCGGGACGATCGACCCGGCGACCATCGCGGTCATCGGTAGCCCGCGGTCGCGCAGCGGGAGCACCGCCGCCGGGTGCGCGAGGGTGAACGGCATCAGCGCGGCTTTCGGGCCAGCAGGTAGAACCGCTCGGTGGTCTCCTCGCGGGACGCCACCGGGCCACGCCGGTACCACTCCACGTCGCCGAGCCCGGCCCGCTCGACCACTCCACGAACGTGCGCAGGGTCGACGAGCGGGAAGTCGAGATCCACCTCGTGACCGAACCAGTCGTCGACGTGCCGGACCTCGTCGCCGGCGTGCATCGCCAGGACCAGGAGCCCGCCGGGCGCCAACGGCCGAGCCAGCGCCGCCACCGCATCGGGAAGCTCTGACTCCGCCAGATGGATGAGGGAGTACCACCCGAGCACGGCCGACCAGCCCGGGCCTGTCGTCGGCCGCATCAGCCGGCGCAGGTCCCCGACCTCGTAGTGCCCGTCCGGGTACCGCCGGCGCGCCTCAGCCACCATGCCCGGCGACAGGTCGATGCCGGTCGCGTCGGCGCCGGCGTCCGCGAGATAGGCCGTCACATGCCCGGGACCGCAGCCGACCTCGACCACCGGACCGCCGTCCGCGTCCGCGGCCACCCGGTCGAGCAGCCAGTTCTCGAACGGCAGCTTGCCGAGCAGCTCGTCGCCGAGCACGTCGCCGTACGTCTCGGCGATCGCGTCGTACCCCGCACGCACCTTCGCGTCGCGGGCCTCAGCGCCCTCGGCGAGCACCACGTTCCGGTCGACGGCCGGAGCAGGCTCGGCTCCGTCGGTCGCGTCCACCGGGCCGAGCAGGTGCACCCAGCGGTTGTCGTGCTGCCCGGCTCGACGCGGTAGCTCTCGCACCAGCGGCTCCGGCCGCGCCGCCAACCGGGTTAGCACGGCCTCGACCTCCTGCCGGTCCGCGAACGCGTGCTGACGCTCGGTGCGGCTCTTCAGCTCCCCCGGTGCCTGCGGCCCGCGAAGCAGGAGCACGGCCACCAGCGCGCGCTCGTCGTCGGCCAGGTCCAGGAGCTCGACCAGCGTCTGGTGGTACTTCAGCGTGCGGCGGCCGGAGTCCGACCACACGATCCGGATCAGGCCACGGTCCTTGAGGCCGCGTGCCACCCGCTCGACCTCCTGCTCGTCGTAGTCGGAGACCGGGTCGCGGCTGCTGGACTGGTTGCAGGCCGTGCGGAGCGAGTTGAGGCTGAGCGGATAGCTCGCCGGGACGGTCAGCTGCTTCTCCAGCAGGCTGCCCAGGATCCGCTGCTCGGCGGCGTCGAGGACGGGGACGTCGGGCATGCGCAGACCCTATCCACGCCATACTCACCCGCATGACGCTCCTCGACTCCTGGTCCCTCGGCTCGCACACGGCCGACGACCTGAACGGCGAGTCTCACACTTTCCCGACGTACCGGAAGGGCGACGGGCCCGGGGTGATCGTCATCCACGAGATCCCCGGGCTGACCCCGGACGTCATCGCGTTCGGGGAGGAGGTGGTCGCGGCCGGCTTCACCGTCGTACTCCCCCACCTGTTCGGCACCCCGGAGCGCTCGGACAACCCGCTCGCGGTCGCGTCGACCCTGCGCCAGGTCTGCGTGCGCCGTGAGTTCACCAAGCTCGCGACCCGCGAAACCTCACCGATAGCGGGCTGGCTGCGCAGCCTGTCGCGGGAGCTGCACGCCGAGCTCGGTGGCCCCGGGGTCGGCGCGCTCGGCATGTGCTTCACCGGTGGCTTTGCGCTCGCGATGATGGTCGACGACTCGGTGGCTGCGCCGGTGCTGTGCCAGCCGTCGACGCCGTTCGCGGTGGGCAGGACCCGCGCGGCCGACCTCAACCTCTCGCCCGCCGACCTCGACACCGTCAAGAAGCGGGCGGCCAGCGGGTGTCAGGTCCTGGGAATGCAGTACGACAAGGACATGGCGACGGGCACCCGCTTCGAGAGACTCACGCGCGAGATCGGCGATGCGTTCATCAAGGTGGAGTTCCCCGGCCGCAAGCACTCCACGGTCACCGCGCACCGTCAGCAGGAGGCCGTCGACCGGGTGCTGGCGTTCTTCACCGAGAAGCTGGCGGGCTAGGCGGAGAGAACCAACCCGCTGGTCGGCACGCCGGTGCCGGCCGTGACCACCACGTGCGGCACGTCGGGTACCTGGTTGACCGAGGTACCGCGGAGCTGGCGGACCGCCTCGGCGATGCCGTTCATGCCATGGATGTAGGCCTCGCCCAGCTGTCCGCCGTGCGTGTTGAGGGGCAGCCGGCCGCCGATCTCGATGGCACCATCGGCGATGAAGCCGGGCGCCTCGCCGCGGCCGCAGAAGCCGAGCTCCTCCAACTGCATGAGCACGTATGGCGTGAAGTGGTCGTAGAGGATCGCCATCGGCATGTCGGCAGGAGTGAGCCCGGACTGGCGCCAGAGCTCGCGGCCCACCACGCCCATCTCGGGGATTCCGATGTCGTCGCGGTAGTAGGACGTCATCACGAACTGGTCGCGGCCACTGCCCTGCGCGGCAGCGGTGACGTACGCCGGCGGCTTGGGCAGGTCGCGGGCCCGCTCTGCCGACACCACGACCAGCGCCACGGCGCCGTCGGACTCCTGGCAGCAGTCGAGCAGGTGCAGTGGGTCCACGATCATCCGCGAGGACTGGTGGTCCTCGATCGTGATCGGCTTCTCGTAGAAGAAGGCGTTCGGGTTCTGCGCCGCATGCCTGCGGTCGGCGACGGCCACCCGGCCGAAGTCCTCCGAGGTGGCGCCGTACTCGTGCATGTAGCGACGGGCCTGCATGGCCACGGTCGCGGCCGGCGTGCCGAGCCCGAGCGGGTAGGTCCAGGCGTTGTCGAGGCCGTTGGTGTTGACCTGGGTCGCGGCGGCGACCGAGACCTGCCCGAACCGGCTCTCCGAGCGCTCGTTGAAGCCCCGGTAGCAGACCACCACGTCGGCGACGCCAGTGGCGACCGCCATCGCCGCCTGCTGCACGGTCGCACAGGCCGCGCCGCCGCCGTAGTTGATCCGGCTGAAGAACCGCAGCTCCGGGATGCCCAGCTCGCGGGCGACCGCGATCTCGCTGGAGGTGTCCATCGTGAACGTGGTCAACCCGTCGACGTCGGCCGCGGTGAGCCCGCAGTCGGCGAGCGCGTGCTGGACCGCCTCGACAGAGAGCTGGAGCTCCGAGCGTCCGGACTCCTTGGAGAACTCCGTGGCGCCGATCCCGGCGATCGCCGCCCTGCCGCTGAGCGTGCTCACACAGCCACCTTCACGGTGCCGGTGACGTGGTCGCCTAGCGAGACCGCGCCGGTGACGTCGATCGTGGCGATGCCGTCCTCGATCGAGGAGACGGTGCCGCTGAACGTCAGCGTGTCGTACGGGATGCGCGGGCGCACCCAGGCGGATCGCGATGCCCTTGATCTCGATGTCGTGACCGGCCCAGTCGGCGACGTACTTCTCGACCAGGCCGTTGGTGGTCAGGATGTTCATGAAGATGTCCTTGGACCCGGCGGCCTGGGCCACGTCGCGGTCGTGGTGGACGTCCTGCCAGTCGCGGGTGGCGATCGCGGTGCTCACGATCGTCGTGGGCGTCATCGGCAGGCTCCACTCCGGGATCGCCTGTCCGACTTCGAGGGTCCTCATGCTCGCCTCCAGATGGGCAGCGTCAGCTCGTCGTCGACGGTGCGGAAGTCGACCCGCAGCCGCATCCCGATCTCGATCTCTTCGTCGGCCACGTCGTCGACCTCGCCGACCATCCGGACTCCCTCGTCGAGGTCGATCAGCGCGATCACGATCGGCAGCTCCTTGCCGGGCACCGGCGGGTGCCGGTGCACGACGTACGAGAAGACGGTGCCGGTGCCGGCGGCCACCACGTGACCGCGGTCCAGCGCCCCGCAGTCGGGGCAGGCGGGACCGGGCGGGTGCCGGAGGGCGCCGCACTTGTTGCAGGTCTGGATCCGCAGCTCACCGGCTGCGGTGCCCTCCCAGAAGTAGGAGGAGTCGCGGTTGAACATCGGGCGGATCACGAGCGGTCCCTCGGGATGAACTTCAGCACCCGGAACAGCATCGTCGCCACATGCTCACTCTGCCCATCTTCTGTGGCCACGTACCACCGGTTGCGTGAGGTGACGAAGTAGCCCAGGCCCATCGCGGTGTCCTTGGGGCCGGCCACCGAGTCGAGTGAGCAGGTCACCCGGAGCTGCTCGCCGACGCGCACGTAGCGCTCATAGGTCTGCTCCGAGTTGGTGCCCAGCACGGCGGTGAAGCCCTCGGCGGTCAGGACCTCCATCATCCGGCTCAGCGGGTCGTCGTCGGGACGTCGCCGACCGAGCCCCGGCATCGTCCACACCTGGGCCATCGAGGGCGGCGCCTCGCCGTCCTCGAACCGCTTGTTGCGGTAGTCCATCGCGTCCATCCAGGTGCCGATCGTGGCGTCGTTGACGGGGTACGGCGCCAGCGACTCCGAGGCCTCGCCGAGCGCCTTGATCCGCTCGGCCTCGGCCATGATCCGCTCGTGACGCTCGTCCTCGGTGGAGCTCATCGCGGCACCCGGGGCAGGCCCAGCCCGAACATCGCGATCAGCTCGCGCTGCACCTCCTGCACGCCACCACCGAAGGTGAGGACGAGGTTGCGCTTCGCCTGGGCGTCCAGGTAGCTCATCAGGCGGCCGGTCTCCTCGTCAGCGGGGTCGCCGTGTCGGTGCACGATGCCCACCAGGTCGGCGGACAGGTGCTGCGCCTGGTCGGCCGCGAACACCTTCGACGACGACGCGTCGCCCACCGAGATCTCACCGACAGCAGCAGCTCGAGCGACCTCCCAGTTGAGCAGCTCGTTGACCCGGAACGTCGCGGTCACCCGGCCCAGCACGTCCTGCACGTCGGCGCGGTCGACCACGCCCGCCTTCGTCGCCCAGTCGGCGACCCGGTCGCGCAGACCCTCGAGTCGACCCGCGGGACCGAGCATCACGCGCTCGTGGTTGAGCTGGGTGGTGATCAGCTTCCAGCCCTGGTTCTCCTCGCCAACCAGCATGTCGACCGGCACCCGCACGTCGTTGTAGTACGTCGCGTTGACGTGGTGCGAGCCGTCGGCGGTGATGATCGGCGTCCAGGAGTAGCCGGGGTCCGTGGTGTCCACGATCAGGATCGAGATGCCTTTGTGCTTGGGAGCGTCTGGGTCGGTGCGGACCGCGAGCCAGACGTAGTCGGCCTGGTGGCCGCCCGTGGTCCACATCTTCTGCCCGTTGACGACGTAGTGATCGCCGTCGCGCCGGGCCGTTGTCCGGAGCGAGGCCAGGTCGGTGCCGGCGTCGGGCTCGGAGTACCCGATCGCGAAGTGCACGTCGCCTTCGAGGATCCGCTTGAGGAACAGGTCCTTCTGGTGCTCGGTGCCGTACCTGATCAGCGTCGGACCCACGGTCTGCAGGGTCACTGCAGGCAGGTGTACGTCGGCGCGCTGGGCCTCGTTGGCGAAGATCGTCTGCTCGATCTCGCCAAGCCCGTGGCCGCCGTACTCCTTCGGCCAGCCGATGCCCATCCAGCCGTCCTGCCCCATCTGCCGGATCACCCGCTGGTACGTCGGCCCGTGCCGGTCGCGGGAGCCCTCGGGTCCGGGGTCGCCGTGCTCGGTCTGTCCGGCCAGGCCGGTGAAGTACTCACGGAGCTCGGTCTTGAGCGACCGCTGCTCGGTGGTCAGCTCGAGGTTCTTCGTCGTGGGGTCCTCGACGTGCACATCGCCGGGCAGCGTGTCGAGTGCGTGGGCGATGTCGGTCACCCAGGAGGAGTACCGGGGCAGCGCGTAGGTGACGTCCAGCCCCATGCCGCCGTGCAGGTGGTGGCAGGTGCGCAGCGCCTTCGGCGTCTCCTGGCAGACCCAGAAGGAGGCGACGGCCAGGTCGTCGCTCACGTCGAGGCCCTCGCGGATCCGCCACGCGGCGTTGGCGGCGGCCAGGTCGACGGTGCGGGAGGCGATGTAGACGTCGGCGATCTGCATCGCCACTGCCTGGAACTCGGCCAGCGACCGGCCGAACTGGGTCCGGCCCTTGATGTAGTCGGCAGTCAGGTCGCGGGCACCGGAGAGCAGGCCGGCGGCGGTGATCGCCAGGCCAGCGACCGCGTGCCGGGTCAGCGCGTCGGCAGCACCGTCGCCAAGTGGCTCCGCGGGAGCGCGGTCGAGGACCACCGTGTGCTGGGTCCGGCCGCTCGAGGACGGCGAGGCCAGCAGCTGCACACCAGGACCATGGGGGTCGACCAGGACGACCACGTTGTCGTCTCCCGACCTTGCGGTCACCAGTAGCCGGGCAGCATCGTCGGCCCGGGTCACCCCGATCTTGCGCCCGGTCACCGTGCCGTTCGAGTACGTCGTCCCGGGGGTGCCGGTGATCCCGACCCCCACCTCGCGCAGCGCCGGGGTCAGCAGCGTCTCGCCGGTGGCCACACCGGGCAGCCAGGCGCCGCGCTGCTCGTCGGTGCCGCACGCCGCGAGCACCAGCGCGCCGCAGCACAGCGTCTCCCACACGGGCAGGTCAACGGCGCGGGAACCGGTCTCGCGGAGCAGCACCCCGACCTCGTCCAAGCCGAGCCCCTCGCCGCCGTACTCCTCGGGTACGGCGAGCGCCAGCAGGCCTGCTGAGGCCAGCGCCGCCCAGTCGTCGGTGCCCTCACCGGTGCGGTTCAGCACCTCGGTGACGACGGACCGGACCGCCTCGATCGACTCAGAATCCACGATCAGAACTGTAACCTGTTCTAGTGTGGGTCGCATGTGGTCGCCACGTGATCTGATTCGCAGCCAGGTGTACATGCCCTGGGCACAGATCCCCCCGGGAAAGATGATCGAGCTCCCGGGCCGCGGCGGAGCGACGTACGTGACCGACACGCCTGGACCGAGCCCCGACTCCCCCACTCTGGTGCTGCTGCACGCGCTGGGCTGCACCGGGCTGCTCACCTGGTACCCCGCGATCGAGCCGCTCTCGCGGCGCTACCGCGTCGTGACGCTCGACCTGCGCTGGCACGGCCAGGGCATCCAGAGCGACGAGTTCTCGCTCTACGACTGCGCCGACGACGTGGCCGCGCTGATCGACGTGCTCGAGCTCGAGGACGTGATCGTCTGCGGCTACTCCCTCGGCTCGATCGTCGCCCAGCGGGTCTGGCGCCAGCACCGGGAGAAGATCCAGGGGCTGGTGCTCTGCGCCACCACCGACCGGTTCCAGCTCACGCCGAGCGAGCGGGTGTTCTTCGCCGGCATGGGCGTCGCGATGTTCGGCGCCCGCGGCATCTCCCGCTCCCGCACCGCGCTGACCACCGCACGGGCCGCGGCCAAGGCGCTCGACATGGAGCCGTCCGACATCCACGAGTGGGCGCTGCGGGAGTTCCGCTCCACGAGCCCCTGGGCCATCGGCCAGGCGCTCGCCGCGCTCGGCAAGCATCACTCGCGCCCGTGGATCACCAAGATCGACGTCCCGACCGCGGTCGTGGTCGGCACCAAGGACCACGTCATCCAGCCCTCCAGGCAGTTCTCGCTGGCCCGGGCCATCCCCGGGGCCACGGTCCACGACGTCGAGGCCGGCCACGCGATGTGCGTGCTGGAGGCCGAGAAGTTCGTCCCGGTCGTGGTCGAGGCGGTCCACACCGTCAATGCGCGCCGACGTGACTTCGCCCGGGAGCGCCCGGCCGAGGACGTGTCCTAGGAGTTCTCGACCGCCTTCTTGAGTCGAGCCAGCTCCTCGGGGAAGTGCCGGACCAGCGCATCAGGATCTGGCATCGACTCCCGGCAGGCGATCGCGCCCACGTGCACCTGCCCGTCGTTGGACATGACCGTGAGGTTGAGGCCGGCACCGTGGAAGACCGGGCCCAGCGGGTAGAGCGCCTCGATCTTCGCGCCCATGTAGTAGAGCGGGACCGGCGGCCCGGGGACGTTGGAGATCACCAGGTTGTGCACGACCGGGTGCTTCTCGGCCAGTCGGAGCCCGGCGTAGGCCCGCACGGCCAGACCGAACGTCCGCGGCGCCGCGAACTCGGCCCAGTCCTGCAACGAGTCGGCACTGATCGCGTTGTGGTGGTCCTTGGCGTTCCGGTTGGCCTCCGCCATCTCCATCAGGCGCTGCAGCGGGTCCTCGACATCGGTGCCGAGCTTGGTGAACAGCGCGGAGACCTTGTTGGCGCCGCTCGAGCGCTTCGAGCTCTCGCGCACGCTGACCGGCACCGTCGCCAGCAGCGAGGAGTCCGGCAGCTCGCCACGCTCCTCGAGGTAGGCCCGGAGCGCCCCACCTGAGATGGCGAGCACCACGTCGTTGACCGTGGTGCCGGTGGCCTTCTTGATCGCCCGGATGTCCTCGAGGCTGATGTCGGCGAGGCCGATGCTGCGGTGGCCGGTGATGGTGCCGTTGAACGACGTCCGCGGCGCCGAGAACGGTGCGGCCATCGCCGTACCCTCGCGAGCCCGGCCGATCGTCTTGGTCACCAGCTTCGTCGACGGCGCCAGCAGGCGAGCCACGTCGACCGGTCGGGAAGCGGTGCTCAGCGCCGCGCGCGCCAGCAGCTCGCCGGGACCGGCGTCGCGGCCGTGCGAGCCGTCGTCACCCAGAGCCAGCGGCTCGGCGTCGGGCTCGAGCGCGCAGAGGTGCGAGATCAGGTTGGAGCCGGAGACCCCGTCGACGGTGGCGTGGTGCATCTTCGAGAAGCAGACGATCTTGCCGTCGTCGTACCCCTCGATGATCCACATCTCCCACAGCGGCCGGGACCGGTCCAGCGGCAGCGCCGCGAGGTGGGCGCACAGGGAGACCAGCTCCTTGTAACCACCGGGCTGCGGGAGCGCGAGGCGGTGGACGTGCCGCTCGACGTCGAACTGCTTGTCGCGGACCCAGATCGGGTGGTCGAGACCGAGCGGGACGCGGCGCAGCTTGCGCGTGAAGGACGGGACGTCCTTGACCCTGCGGTCGATCTCCGACTGCATCACCTCGAACGTGTACGGCGTGGGCATGGTGCTCGGGTCGAGCACGATCAGGCCGCACACGTGCATGAGCTGGGCAGGCGTCTCGAGGTAGAGGAAGCTGGCGTCCAGGCCGGAAAGACGATCCATGTGGTCATCGTAGGGCGATCCTCTGGAACGCGTTCTATTCGGCCACCGTAGGCTTTGCGACATGGGATTCCGCCGCCGCCAGGTGATCACGGCCGCCCTGACCGCCAATGCCATCCGACCCCTGCCCACGTACGAGCTCGGCCCGGCGGCCTTCTTCTCGGGCTGGCTGACCAACGAGCTGGCGCCGCACCTGCTGGCCCTCACCGCCGCCGACGCGGTGACCCACGCGCGGGGCCGGCGCCAGGACCGCACCGCACTGCTGCTGGCCGCTGCCAGTGCGGCCGGGCTGACCTTCCTGATCCGGCAGGCCCGCAAGGTCCAGGACCAGGCCGAGGAGAGCCTGGCCGAAGGGCTCGGCATCGACTACCTCGACCAGCTCGAGACGAGGCCCACCCCGGCGGACCTGGCGACGCCGTGGCGCCGGCTGGTCAACCCGTTCCGGATGCGCGAGCCCCGGGTCCGGGTGATCAAGAACGTCTCGTTCAACCCGGACTACGGCAAGCGTGGGTTGCTCGACATCTACCTGCCCGCCGAAGCAGACCTCCAGAACGCGCCGGTGCTCCTGCAGATCCACGGCGGCGCCTGGACGATCGGCACCAAGGACCAGCAGGGCATCCCGCTCATGCAGCACCTGGCCGCCAAGGGCTGGATCTGCGTCGCGCCGAACTACCGTCTCTCGCCGCGGGTCTGGTGGCCGGAGCACATTGTCGACGTCAAGAAGGCGATCGCGTGGATCCGCGAGAACGTCGCGGAGTACGGCGGAGACCCCGACTACATCGCGATCACCGGCGGCTCGGCGGGCGGGCACTTGAGCGCGCTCGCTGCCGTGACCCCCAACGACCGCGAGTGGCAGCCCGGGTTCGAGGACGTCGACACCTCGGTCCAGGCCGCGATCCCGCACTACGGGATCTACGACTTCGCCGGCGCGACCGGGACCCGTCGGTCGATCCAGCTCCGTGACCGGTTCCTCGGCCCTCGCGTGATCCGGAAGCGCTTCACGAAGGACCCCGAGGTGTTCGAGAAGGCGTCACCACTGCTGCGGATCACGCCGGACGCCCCGGACTTCTTCGTGCTGCACGGGCGCTACGACACCCTCGTGGAGGTCAACCAGGCCCGCCAGTTCGTGGCCAAGCTGCGCGAGGTCTCCAAGCGCACCGTCGTGTACGCCGAGCTCCCCGGCACCCAGCACGCGTTCGACGTGTTCCCGTCGATCCGGTCCGCGCACGTGGTGCGCGCGATCGACCGCTACCTGCACTGGCACTGGAACGGCTACCGCCGGGAGCGCGAGCAGAGCTAGCGCGGCAGCCCGAGGATCCGCTCGCCCGCCACGTTGCGGAGGATCTGGGTGGTGCCGCCCGCGATCGACAGGCACCGGGTGTTCAGCAGCTCCCAGACGGCGGCCTCGACCTCGGCATCCGGTGTGAGGGCCTGGTCGCCATAGAGGTCGACAACGAGCTCGGCGCTGTCCTGCCGGTTGCGAACGCCCAGCAGCTTGGCCACGCTCGACTCGGCCCCGGGTCCCTGCCCGCTCAGCGAGCGCAGGGTAGAGCGCACGCCGAGCAGCGAGCAGACGGTGGCCAGTGCGACCGCGTGCCCGACCGCGACCTCCTGGGCCGCCGAGAGGCTCCCTGCCGCAGCGAGCGCGACCGCACGCTCGGTGCTCTTGTCGAGCTTGCTGGTCGCCATCGCCACCCGCTCGTTGGCGAGTGTGGTGCGAGCCAACTTCCAGCCGTCGCCCAGCCCCGCGACCAGGCAGTCGTCGGGCACGAAGACCTCGTCGAGGAACACCTCGTTGAACAACGCCTCACCGGTGATCTCGCGCAGCGGGCGCACCTCGATGCCGGGGCTCTTCATGTCGACCAGGAAGTAGCTGATCCCCTTGTGCTGGGGCGCGTCCGGGTCGGTTCGGGCCAGGCAGATGCCCCAGTCGGCCTTCTGGGCCACCGAGGTCCACACCTTCTGGCCCGTGAGCTTCCAGCCGCCGTCGACCCGCTCGGCGCGGGTCCGCAGGGAGGCCAGGTCGGAGCCGGACCCCGGCTCGGAGAAAAGCTGGCACCAGACCAGCTCGCCGAGCAGCGAGGGCCGGACGAACCGCTCCCGCTGCTCGTCGGTGCCGTGCTCGAGGATCGTGGGCAGTGCCCAGCCGGCGATCACGATGTCGGGGCGGCTCACCTCGGCGCGGGCCAGCTCCTGGTCGATCACGATCTGCGTCACCGGGTCCGCCCCCAGCCCGTACGGCGCCGGCCAGTGCGGGGTCAGGTAGCCCGCGTCGACCAGTGCGGCGCGTCGGTCGTCGGCTGCCGCGATCGCGGCGACGTTCTCCCGGATCTCGTCCCGGATCGGCTCGTCGCGGCCCTCGAGGTCGACCTCGACCCGGCGGCGTACACCCGAGACCGCGGGAGCGAGCAGCCGCAGGGCGGCAGCGTCGCCGTCACCGAGCAGGGCGCGCAGCGCCAGCGCCCGGCGGAGGTAGAGGTGGGCGTCGTGCTCGAACGTGAAGCCGATGCCGCCCAGCACCTGGATGCAGGCCTTGGCGACCTCGACCGCGCCGTCGAACGCGGTCACCGCAGCGACCTCGGTGGCGTAGGCCCACTGCTCGGGATCACCTGACGCCGCACCGGCGACGTCCCAGGCGGCCGCGGTCACCGCCTCGGAGGTCTCGAGCATCTCGGCGCACAGGTGCTTGACCGCCTGGAAGCTGCCGATCGGCTTGCCGAACTGCTCGCGCACCTTGGCGTACTCGACGGCCGTCTGCAGACACCAGCGGGCCACGCCGGATGCTTCCGCCGCGCCGTACATGACCGCAGTACGGCGCACGGTCTCACCGGTCAGCCCGGACACCAGCACGACGCCGTCGCCGCTGAGATCCAGCTGCGCGCTGCCGAACCTGCGGGACAGGTCGAAGGCCTGGGCCGGCGCCACGGTGGCGGCATCGGCCGGGATGAGGAACCAGCCGTCCTCGGGGTCGCTCACCAGCAGATGGGTGGCAGAGGGAGCGTCCCAGACCACGTCGAGCCTCGGGTCGAGGGCGAGTCCCACGACGGCTCCGTCGGGCAGGTTCGCGAGGGCTTCGCCGAGCACCGACGCCGCAACGGTGGGGCCGAGCAGCGGGCCCGGCACCAGCTCGTGAGCGCACGCCTCGAGTGCGACCGCCTGGTCCAGCGGCGTGCCCCCACCGCCGCCTGCGCTCTCCGGCACGGCGATCGTGGCGACGCCCATCTCGCCGACGGCCTTCCACGCCTCGTCGAAGCGCGCTCCGTCGTCTCCGTCAGCGTTGCGAGCCAGCTCGGCACCGCCCAGCCCGGCCGCCCATTTGCGCAGGCTGGCGGCCAGCTCGACGTGGTCGTCGGAGATCCCGATGGACATGCTCACCTCGAAAACTAGAACGTGTTCCAATCTTACTAGACTGGACGCGTGAACGCTGCCATGCCTGCCGACCTGCTGGCCCACGCTCGGGCGGCGAAGGGTTTCATGCCCGACGACGAGGGGCTGCTGCTGCACCGCCACGCCCGGGAGCGCCTGCCGCACGGCCCCGCGCTCGAGGTGGGCACCTACTGCGGCAAGTCGGCGATCTACCTGGGCGCTGCGGCCCGCGAGGTGGGCGGGACCGTGGTGACCGTCGACCACCACCGCGGGTCGGAGGAGAACCAGGCGGGGTGGGAGCACCACGACCCGACCCTGGTCGACGCCGAGCTCGGCCTGATGGACACCCTCCCCGTCTTCCGGTCCACCGTGGCGCACGCGGGCCTGGAGCCGTACGTCGTCGCCGTCGTCGGCAAGAGCACCGCCGTCGCCGCGCTGTGGCGCACGCCGCTCAGCCTGCTGTTCATCGACGGCGGGCACGCCGAGGAGCACGCCCAGAACGACTACACCGGATGGGCGCGGTGGCTGATGCCCGGCGGCCTCCTGGTGATCCACGACGTGTTCCCGGATCCGGCGGACGGCGGCCAGCCGCCGTACCACGTCTTCCTGCGGGCTCTCGAGTCCGGCGCCTTCGAGGAGGTCGAGGCGCTCGGCTCGATGCGGGTGCTACGACGTACGACGGGCGAGGCGGGAGACCTCGTCGGCTGAGGGGCAGCCACACTCCAGAGCCAGCTCGCGGAAGTGCGGCGCCAGCGAGGTGCCGCGCATGATGCCGGAGCCGGGCGAGCTGTGCCCGTGGGTCTCCCCCAGCGCGTCGACGGCGAGGATCACCGCAGCCGCTGTGTACGTCGTGTGCTCGACCGGCCAGTTCACGTCGTCGCCGTAGACCCAGCCGGTCCAGTAGCTGCCGTCGGCGGTGCGCAGGTGCTGCATGTCCGCGAGCAGCTGCAGCGCGCGCCGGTGGTCGCCGAGGATGTCCAGCGCCATCGCGAGCTCGCAGGTCTCGGCGCCGGTGACCCACGGGTTGGTGTCGACGCAGTGGATGCCCAGGGCGGGCACCACGAAGTCGTCCCAGCGGCTCTCGATCAGCTCGAAGGCCGCCCGGTCGCGCACCGCGCCACCGAGCACCGGGTAGTACCAGTCCATGGAGTAGGTCGCCTTGTCGGCGAAGAGATCGCGGTGCTCACGCAGCGCGTGGCCCAGCCGGCCGCCGGCCAGCTCCCACTCGAGCTGGGGGTCGTCGAGCAGGTCCGCGAGCGCGACCCCGGCCCGGAGCGACTGGTAGATGCTCGAGCAGCCGGCCAGCAGCGAGAACGACTCGGTCGGGGTCCAGTTGATCCCGCCGAACTCGGTCTGCTGCGAGACCACCCAGTCGAGACCGGACCGGACCGAGGGCCAGTAGCGCCGCACGAAGCCGATGTCGCGACGGACCAGCCAGTGGTGCCACAGGCCCACCGCGAAGTACGCCGACATGTTGACCTCGCCGCGCGGGTCGTCGACCTCACCGGCCACGATCTTCATCGGCCAGGAGCCGTCGGCCCGCTGCATGGTCGGGATCCAGGCGAAGGCGCGCTCGGCGGCGTCGACCTGACCGCCGACCAGCATCGCCATCGCGGCCTCGACGTGGTTCCAGATGTCGACGTGCTCGCCAACGGTCCACGGGACGGCGCCGGACGGCTCCTGCATCGACGCGATGGACGCGGCACTCTCCGCCACCTGGGCGGCCGTGAGTACGCCGTCGACGTAGGGAATGCGGGCGAGGTCTACCGGGTGGAGCTCAGACATGTGTCTCCGGCTTGCGCAGGTAGATGACCATGCTCTTGCCGATCAGCGGGTCCAGTACCTTGCCCGCGAGCTGCAGGGTGCGCGGCTGCTTCATGATCTCCCAGACCAGCAGGCGGTGGTACGCCTTCGCCAGCGGGTGGTTGTCGTTGGTCACGCCGACCGCGCACTTGATCCACCAGTACGGCGAGTGCAGGCCGTGGGCGTAGTCCTTGCCCTCGAACTCCAGGCCCGCCTTGGTGAGCTTGTCGATCAGCTCTTTGTCGGTGTAGATCCGGATGTGGCCGCCCTCGACGTTGTGATAGTCGTCGGAGAGCTTCCAGTTGATGATCTCGGGTAGCCAGCGCGGCACCGAGACCGCCATGGTGCCGCCCGGGCGCAGCACGCGCACCAGCTCACGGATCGCCATGATGTCGGCGGGGATGTGCTCGAGGATCTCGGCGGCGACGACCCGGTCGAACTCACCGTCCGCGAACGGCAGCTCGAGGGCGTCGCCCTCCTTGATGTCGGCCGCGGCGCCCTCGGGGACCTCGCCGGCCTCCTTCATCGCGCCGAACAGCTCGAGCACGCCGGCGAGCTCGTCGGCGTCCTGGTCGAACGCGATCACGTCACCGCCGCGGCGGTACATCTCGAACGCGTGCCGGCCTGCACCGCAGCCCATGTCCAGTACCCGGTCCCCAGGCGTCAGCCCGAGCCGGTCGAAATCAACGGTCAGCATGCTCGCTCCGGTACTCCTCGATCACTTCTTCGTACGCGCGGGCGACCTTCGCGGCCACCGCACGCCAGCTGAACAGTTCCTGCACCCGCACCCGGCCGGCCGCACCCATCCGGGCGCGACGCTCGGGGTCGTCGAGCATCTGCTCGAGCGCGAGCTTGAGCTCGCCGACGTCACCGGGGGTGACCAGGTCGGCGCAGAGTCCGTCGGGGCCGACCACCTCGGGGATCGCACCCGCGCGCGAGACGACCAGCGGCGTGGCACAGGCCATCAGCTCGGCGGTCGGCAGCGAGAAGCCTTCGTACAGCGACGGCACGCACGCCACCTCGGCTGAGCCCATCAGCTCGACCAGGTCGACCTCGGACAGGCCGTGGGCGAAGCGCACGCTGTCGCCGATCGCGAGCTTGTCGATCAGCTTCTCGGTACGCCCGCCGGCCTGAGGCTTGGTCACGAG
Organism: uncultured Actinomycetota bacterium; assembly: GCA_963809015.1. Lineage (GTDB taxonomy): Bacteria > Actinomycetota > Actinomycetes > Propionibacteriales > Nocardioidaceae > Nocardioides. Next base: position 18,501 of record CAWEHX010000006.1, on the reverse strand, counting down.
GATCAGCTCGACGTCGCGCTCCGTGCGCAGCTTGGCGAACGCCTCGAGCAGCGTCGAGATCCCCTTCATCGGGGCATCGGCGCTGGCCATCGCCATGATCCGGCCCGGGACGCGCGGCTTGGTCGGCGGCACGAAGCCGTCATCGACGCCGAGCAGGATCACCCGCATCTTGGCCGGGTCGACGCCGAAGTCCTTGGCGATGTCGCGCTTGGAGGCCTCCGACGGCGTCATGATCAGGCGTGCGCGACGGGCCACCCTGCCCTGCATCCGGAGGAAGCCGTACCACCGGCGCAGCGTGACCTTGCGCCACGGGTTGCGGGTCTGGCTGAGGTCGATGCGACGGTCGAACGTGATCGGGTGGTGCAGGGTGGTGATCAGCGGCAGCCCGTAGCTCTCGATGTCGAGCATCCCGCTGCCGAGCACCTGGTTGTCGTGGGCGACATCGAACTCGCCGGCGCGCTCCTTCAGGATGCGCGAAACGCGCTTGGAGAACGTCTTGGGCTCCGGGAAGCCGGCCACGCACATGGTGGCGAACTCCTCGACGTCGATCAGGTCGCGGAACTCACCGAGCTTCGGGACCCGGAACGGGTCCGGCTCGCGGTAGAGATCCAGGCTCGGGACCTTGGTCAGCCGGACGCCGGCGTCCAGGTCGGGGTAGGGCTGACCCGAGAAAACCTCGACTTCGTGGCCCAGATTGGTGAGCTCGCGGCTGAGGTGGCGGATGTAGATGCCCTGGCCACCGCAATGAGGCTTGCTGCGGTAGGACAGCATCGCGATCTTCACGGGCGACCCTTCTTGCTTCTCGTCGGCTATCCGGACACTTCCCGGATGCGCTGACACGCCGGGCCGGACGAAGTGGAACGTGTTCCTATTATGGCCCACTGATTGATAGCCTACCGACGCAGTCGAAAAACTTGGGAGTGCTTGTGACCAGCGCCAACTCGCTAGCTGTCGAGGATCTGGGATCCGCCGCGCAGCGGGACCGTCGCAAGCGGATCCTCGACGCCACCTACCAATTGGCGCGCGACGGGGGCTTCGACGCCGTCCAGATGCGGGCCGTCGCCGACCGGGCCGATGTGGCCCTCGGCACCCTCTACCGCTACTTCCCGTCCAAGATCCACCTGCTGGTCTCGGCCCTGGGCCGGACCTTCGAGCAGGCCGAGGCCTCGATGAAGGGCCGCCCGGTCGCGGGCGACACCCCCGCCGAGCGGGTCATCAGCGTGCTCAAGAAGACCACCAGGGGCCTCCAGGGCGACCCGCACCTCACCGAGGCGCTCACCCGCGCGTTCATGTTCGCGGACGCCTCCGTGGCCTCCGAGATCCACGACGTCGGGATGCTGATGACCAGCATGCTCACCCACGCCATGGAGCCCGAGCGTGGCGACGAGGTCGTCACCGAGGACGACATCGCCATCGCCCGGGTGATCGGCGACGTCTGGCTCTCGGCGCTCGTCGCCTGGGTCACCGGCCGTTCAACGGCCGCTGACACCGCTCAGCACATGGAGACCGCGGTCCGGCTCCTGCTGCGCGACTGACCTCTAGCCTCCAAACGCGTGGGTGGAGGTCACTCCGCCGTCGATCGCGATCTCGGCCCCGGTCACGTACGCCGACTCGTCGGACGCCAGGAAGACGTACAGCGGCGCGATGTCCTCGGGGTAGCCCACCCGGCGCAGCGGGATCTTGCTGGCGCCGTACTCCATCGCGGCGTCGCCGCCGTGGACTCGGGTCATCGGGGTGTCGATCATTCCGGGGTGCACGGAGTTGACCCGGATCTGCTTGCGGCCGAGCTCGTGCGCGGCGCACTTGGTCATGCCGCGGATCGCCCACTTGGTGGCCGCGTAGGCGGTGCAGCTGGACATGCCGGCCAGTCCCTCGACGGACGAGGCGTTGATGATCGAGCCGCCGCCGTTGGCCTTCATCGTGGGCACCACGGCCTGCATGCCGAGGAAGCAGCCCAGCTGGTTGACGCGGAACAGCAGCTCGACGTCCGCGAGCGGGGTCTTGCCGATCTCTCCGAAACGCAGGATGCCGGCGTTGTTGGCCAGCGCATTGACCGGACCCCAGCGCTGGTTGGTGTCCTCCACGAGCGACGCCCACGAGGCCTCGTCGCTCACGTCGTGGTGCACGAAGTGCGCGTCGGCGCCGAGCTCGTCGGCCAGTGCCTGGCCCTCGTCCTTGGCCACGTCGGCGATGGCGACCTTCGCACCCTCGGCGACGAACGCCCGGACGATGCCGGCCCCCTGGCCCTGCGCGCCGCCGGTGACGATCGCGACCTTGTTGTCCAACCTGCCCATTGCCCGTCCTTTGGATAGAGCCTTCTAGATAGAGAGCTGCATGATCGAGTCGGCCGCGAAACCGCGGCTCGGGTCACGACCGTCGAAGTAGCCACCGAGCTGCTTGTCGAGGTCGTCGAGGGTCCACGCACTGCCGGACTTGTCGAAGCGCTGCTCGACCACCGGCGCGGCCACCAGAGCGACCATCCCGCCGTAGACGACGAAGACCTGCCCGGTGATCGACTCCGCAGCGGGTGAGGCCAGGTAAGCCACCAGCGGTGCGACGTGCTCAGGCGAGTAGGGGTCGATCTCGAGGCCGGACTCGTCCTCGCCGAAGACCTGCGCGGTCATCGCGGTCCGAGCCCGTGGACAGATCGCATTGGCGCGCACGCCGATCTTGCCGAGCCCGCGAGCGGTCGAGAGGGTGAGCGCGGCGATGCCCGCCTTGGCGGCCGCGTAGTTGGCCTGGCCCGGCGAACCGCCGAGGAACGCCTCCGACGCGGTGTTGATCACCCGGCCGTAGATCGGCGTCTCGGTCTCCTTCGACCTGCCCCGCCAGTACGACGCGGCGTTGCGGGAGAGCAGGAAGTGGCCGCGCAGGTGCACCCTGATGACGTCGTCCCACTCCTCGTCGGAGAGGTTGAACAGCATCCGGTCGCGCGTCATCCCCGCGTTGTTGACCACGATGTCGAGCGAGCCGAGGTCGTCGACGGCGGCAGCGATCATCGCATCGGCGGTGGCCCGCTCCCCCACGTCACCCTCGACCACGGCGACCCGGCCACCTCGGGCCTTGATCTCGTCGGCGGCCTCGTCGGCAGCGCCCGGGAGGTCGTTGAGCACGATCGCGGCGCCGGCGTCGGCCAGTGCTACGGCCTCGGCCCGCCCGAGGCCAGCTCCGGCCCCGGTGACGATCGCGACGCGGCCGTCGAGGGAGAGGTCGTTCACGAATCACCCTCGATGGAGATGGCGGCGCGCGGGCAGGACGCGACAGCACGACGTACGTCGGCGATGTTCTCGTCCGTCGTCTCCTCCGTCTTCAGCTGGAGGTAGTCGTCGTCGTCGAGCTCGAACACGTCGGGCGCGATCGCCTCGCAGAGCGCGTTGGACTCGCACAGGTCGAAGTCGACCTTGATCTTCATCTCTCTCACACCATCTTCCTGTGATCCCAGCTGGCCACTTTGTCCGGATGCACGATCACGGCGACCCTCTTCTGGGCTTGCTTCTCGACGGCCTCGCGGCCGATGTCACCGAGCGCCTCGAAGGACTCGGCGTTGACCATCGCTGTCGCGACCTCGGAACCGATCGAGTAGATCGCGTCGTAGTCGCGGATGATCTCGGCGCGGCCGGTGATCGAGACGCCGCGCAGCTCGAAGTAGTCGGTGCCGTCCTCGACCAGGGCGCTCACCCGGGGGTCGCGCTCGAGGTTCTTGATCTTCTGGCTCCGCCCGTAGGTCCAGAACGCGATCCGGCCGTCGCGGACGATGTAGAACAGCGTGCTGATGTGGGGGGTGCCGTCATGGCCGTTGCTGGCCACCTGCACCTTGATGTTCTCGGCCAGGAGGTCCTGAACCTCCTGCTCGGTCAGCTTGACCGCGTCGCGTCCACTGGCCATCTCAGACGTCCGAGGAGTGGCCGGGGAACACCTTGGCACTCGGGTCGATCGCGACGGTGGCGTTGTTGACCGCGGTGGCGGCCTCGCCGAAGCCGACGGCGATCAGCCGCACCTTGCCGGGGTACTCGGTGATGTCGCCCGCGGCGAAGACCCGCGGCAGGCTGGTCTGCATCGACGGTCCGACGACGACGTGACGCTTCTCGACCTCGATGCCCCACTCCTGCAGTGGACCGAGGTCGGCGATGAACCCGAGCGCCGCCACCACTGCCTGCGCGGGCCGGATGGTCTTCTCATCACCCACCGTGATCTCCACGGACTCGAGCAGGTCGTCGCCGTTCAGGGCGGTCACCTGTGCCTTGGTGATGATCTCCACCGAGGAGTCCGTCACCTGCTGGACCGTGCGCTCGTGGGCACGGAACGCGTCCCGGCGGTGGACGAGGGCCACGCTCTTGGCGATCGGCTCGAGGTGCAGCGCCCAGTCGAACGCGCTGTCGCCGCCACCGACGATCACCACGTCCTTGCCGGCGTACGGCGCGAAGCTCGGCACGAAGAACTCCATCCCGCGCCCGAGCCAGCCCTCGCCGGCCGGGAGCGGCCGAGGGCTGAACTTGCCGATGCCTGCGGTGATCAGCACCGCACCGGCCCGGATCGAGCCCCCGTCGTCGAGCCCGACGGTCACGCCGTCGTCGTCGCACTGCAGGGTCGAGGCGGTCCGGTCGAGCACGTAGGTCGGGTCTCCGGCCGCCGCCTGCTCGACCAGCCCGTCGACCAGGTCGCGCCCCTTCACGGACGGGAACCCGGCGACGTCGAAGATCTGCTTCTCGGGGTACATCGCGGTGATCTGGCCACCGAGCTCCGGCAGCGAGTCGACGACCACCACCCGGTGCCCGCGGAATCCGGCGTAGTAGGCGGCGAAGAGCCCGGTGGGGCCGGCGCCGACGATCAGGAGGTCGCACTCGTGCGAGACAGGGGTCACGCCCGCGATCCTTCCCAACTAGAGGTCGACGCTCAACCGAATCGCCGCAGCGGGACCGCGGCGAAACTGGAACGTGTTCTAGTCTACTTGGTTTGCAGGTCCTCGACCAGCCACCCGGCATCGGTGTTCACCATCGTGACCAACGCTCGGTAGGGCGTGCGCGACGTCTTCGGATCCTTGCCCTCGTTGCGGATCACGTACTGGTCGAGGAAGACGAGCGCCTGGAGCTCGGTGTCGTTGGCCCGCACCACGCCCTGGGCGGTCACCCGGACCTGGACGGTGGTCTTGCGAGCGATGAACTCGTCGCGGACGTCGTTGGTGGTCTCTTCGTACTCCTCGGCGAAGTCCGGAGTCAGCAGCGCAAGAGCTGCCTCCACCTCCGTGTCGTAGTTGTCGAAGGTGCGGGAGACGAGCGTCTGGACGGCCTTGGCGGCCGCTTCGACGCCCTCCTGCACCACGAGCTCGGTCGGCAGCACCGGACGGCCGTCAGGCACTGCGATCGAACCCTCGGCGACCTTGTCCGGCTTCGCCGGCTCGTCCTCCGACACCTCGCGGATGACCGCCCAAGCGGCCTCGGCGATCAGGATCGCCGCAAGCACGGCAGCGACGCGCAGCAGCAGCTTGGTGAGCCTGGGACTGCTGAAGACCGAGGCGCCGGCGTCGTCCTCGGGCGACTCGTCCGGCCAGGGCTCGGGCTCGTGCTCCTCGACGGGCTCCTCGACGGGCTCCTCGACAGGCTCGTCGGTGGGCGTCGTCGGCTCACTCGGCGAGCCGGCGCCGGCGATCCGGCGCGGGCGCGGCGTCGCGGCCCGCGAGCTCTTCTTCTTCGGGTTGGGTGGAGTGGGAGGCGTCATCGGTGTCTCCTCAGGCCACGAACTGCAGGTCGCGGGTGAGCCACTGGCCGTCCACGACGGTCAGGTCCAGCTGCAGCCGGTAGGAACGGGGCACCGCCTCGAACTTCGTGGTCTTGTTGGACACCGTCCCGCTGCTGGCGACGATCACGGTCGCAGAGTCCTCGTCGACGGCGACCACACCGGCCCACAGCACCTCGCCGGTCTGCACCGACTTCGCTCGGGTGGCGACCTTCTTCAGCCCCGCGGTGGACTCCTGGTACTGCGTCAGGAAGGCGCCGGTCGCGAGCGACAGCACGGCCTCGGCGGAGGCGTCGACGTTCTCGTAGTCGAGGTTGAGGAAGGCGTTGGACATCTTGGTCGCGGCGTCGATCGCCGCAGCCGTGCGCGCCTGCTCGGACTCCTCGGCCAACGGCACCGCCTCGATCCGTGCGTCGCCGATCTTCTCGCCCGCCTGGGAGCTCACGCTCGCGGGTGAGTCCTCGCGCTCCTTGTTGACGTTCCACCACAGGCCCGTGATCGCGAGGGCGCCGCAGACGATCACGACGATCCACAGGGTGATGTTGAGGCCGACCCGGGAGTCTTCGCTGGAGGATGGCTCCGGGGTCACCGGCTGGCCACCGGCCCGACCAGCATCCACTTCCATGCATCGCCTCCCAGCACCGACAGGTTCGCCGGCTGCTCGAACTCCACGGGGTTCCCGTAGGCGTCGACGAGGCCGGGAACGCGTCCGGTGGCCGGATCGTAGCTGTAACTGTAGGCGCGCGGCGGTGAGGCGTTGGGACCGGTACCTGGAGGCGCGGCCTTGGATCCGCGTGCCTCGAACGGAGCCGGCGACAGGCACTCGGCGGGGTAGACGGGTGCGTCGGTGGTGTCGCGCGGCGAGCGCCAGGTGCTCGGCGGGCGGAACCCCTTGGTGCAGGGCGGGACGCTGTAGTCGAACTGCAGGTTGATGTGCCCCCAGCCGTCAATGGTGCTGCCGGTCGGCCCGCCGGCGATGATCGCCGGGTAGATGACCAGGAGCTGCTCGAGCCCCGGCAGGTAGCTGGACACGACCTGGTCGACCGAGACGAGGTCGCTCAACAAGGTCGGAAGGGTCGGCTCGAGATCCTTCAGCAGGGCATGGAGCTCGTTCGCCGTACCGGGCGTGCCGTCGAGCACTCGGCGCAGGTCACCATCGCTGGTGCGCAGCGACTGGGTGAGCGTGGCGAGGTCGTCGGCGAAGCTGCGGATGTTCTCCCGCTCGCCGCTCTGGGTGCGGAGCACCTTCAACCCGCTGCGGAGCAGCTGGATGGTCTCGTCCGTGTGTGCAGAGGCCTCCTGCACGAACGTGGACCCGCTGTCGAGCAGCGTCTGGAGCTCCTCGCCGGTCTCGCCGAACATCTCGCCGAGCTCGTGGACCACGACCTGGAGGCTCTCGCGGTCGACCGAGCCGACGAAGTCGTACATGTCGACCAGCAGTGCACCCTCGTCCACCGGCAGCGACTCCTCGTCGCCGTGGAACACCGTGCCGTCCTTCGCGTACGGCGGGTCCTCGTCCGGCGGCTGGAAGTCGAGGTACTGCTCGCCGACCGCGGAGAGGTTGTGCACCGACACCTTCGAGTCCGTGGGCACCTCGGCGTCGTGGTTGAGCGTGATCTTGACCTCGATGCCCTCCTCGGTCGGGTCGACGTCGGAGACCTTGCCGATCTTCACACCGCGGTAGGTGACCTCGCTGCCCACGAACAGGCCGCCGGACCCGGGCAGGGTCGCGGTCACCGTGATGTTGCGCCCGGTCACCCGGTCGACCAGCCCGAGGTAGGTCGCGGTGACGTAGGTGATCCCGATGGCGCTCAGCAGGACGAACGCGATCAGCCGGTTGCGGACAGCCGTGCTCATGCGACACCCCCCATGAGGTTGCTCATGGTCGGGTCGCCCGAGTACGACGCAGGACCGGCGAGTCCTCGTGAGAGTCCGTTCGTGCCGCGGGTGAGCCCGTCGAGCAGGTCGTCGAGCAGACCGCCGGTCAGGTCACCCAGGGTGGGTACGGCGTTCACGATCTGGCAGACGGGGTTGGTGCGGTTGAGCTTCTCCTTGCACTGCTTCTTCAGGTCCTTGAGCAGGTTGATCGAGTCGAGGACCTTGCGGCAGGCCGCGCTGGTGATACTCCCGCTGCGCAGGCAGCGCCCGACCTGGTCGAGCACCTCGCCCGGGTCGGGGAGCTGGATGTCCGGCAGCCCGATCCCTTTGTAGAGGTTGGCGAAGTCGATCTCTAGACGCGCGATCGTGTCGGCGTAGTCGCCCTGGACGATGGAGTTGGCGGCCTTGGGGAACGGGAAGCTGACCAGCAGGTTGAGGCCCGGCGCCAGCTTGCGGCCGGCGCCCTCCAGCCCGTTCAGGATCGGAGCCAGGTCGTCCAGCATGGACAGCACGTCCTCCTTGCTGGCGTTGATCACCCGGGTGCCGACCACCCCCAGCCTGTCCAGGGAGCCGAGCATGCCGATCAGCTCGTCGTGCTGGTCGGAGAGGACCTCGATGGCCGGGCCCACGGCGTCCAGCGCCTCGCCGATCGTGTCCTTCTCCGCATTGAGCGTCGAGGCGAGGCTGTTGAGCGACTCGAGCGCGTGGATGATGTCCGTCTTCTGCTGGTCCAGGGTGGTCACGACACCTTCGAGTGAACCGAGCATCGAGCGCAACCGGTCCTCGCGGCCCGACATCACCAGGTTGGCCTCGCGGGTGATGGTGCCGAGCTGCGCGACGCCTCCGCCGCTGAGCAGGAAGGACAGCGCGCCCAGGACCTCTTCGACCTCGGGGTTCCGTCCGGTGTCCGCCAGCGAGATGGTGTCGCCGTCACCCAGCGGGTCCTCGGACGACTCCTCGCTGGTCGGCGGCACGAGAGCGACGTACTTCTCCCCCAGCAGCGAGACCTGGCGGATCTCGGCGATCGCGTTGTCCGGCAGGACGACGTCCTCCTCGACCAGCATGGTGACCCGCGCGTGCCAGCCGACCCGCTCGACCTCGGTGACCTCGCCGACGACGACGTCGTCGACCATCACCGGTGAGCGGGGTACGACGTTGAGCACGTCGGCGAAGTCGGCCTTGATCTCAAAAGCCTCGTCCTTGTCGACCGCGTGACCGGGCAGCGGCAGGTCGTAGGCGCCGTCGAAGTCACAGCCGGTCAGGAGCACTGCTCCCGCAGCTAGCGCGGCGACCTTGCGAGCCCAGGACCTCATGACACACCTCCGAGGAGCTCGGTCATGGAGGGGTCCGCGTCGGAGTTGTAGTCGATCTGGGGCGTGGCCGGCATCCGCAGCCCCTTGTTGGTGTCCGAGGGGATGTAGTGCTTGTACTCCGTCGGGAAGAACGGGACCTTCGTGGTCAGCGGCCTGATCAGCTGGGCCAGCAGGTCGCAGGCCGTGTCCTTCAGCGCGCGCGGCATCTGCGGGATCTGCTGGACGATGCCGCAGGCCAGCGCATCGGCAGTCCAGATGTTGCCGCCGATGCCGATCCGTGAGTTCTGGCTCCCGCTGTAGGGGTCGAAGCTCATCTTGAGGTTGGACATCGCCAACGGCGCGATCCGGAGCGCCGTGTCAAGGTTCTCCTTCTCGGCCTCGATCGCCGACATCACGGTGGTGAGGCTGCGGACGTTCTTCACGAGGGCGTCGCGGTTGTTCCTGACGAAGCCCTCGACGCTGCCGACCGCGTTGGCCACCGCAGCCACCGCGGCCTGCAGCTCGGTGCTCTCCGCCGCCAGCGTGTCGGACACGCCGGCGAGGTCTCGCATGAACGCGCGCACGAGCTTGTCGTTGTCGGCGAGCGTCGTGGTGAACTCGGCGAGGCTGGTGACCGTCTCGAACAGCGGCCCGGCCCCGTCCCCGAAGGTCTCCACCGCCGCCGAGAGCTTGCGCAGCATCGCGTTGCCCTGGGCGCCCTGGCCCTCGAAGGCGTTGCGGGCGGTCTTCAGGAAGTGGTCGAGGGTCCCGTCGGCGTTGACGCCGTTGGGCCCGAGCGCGACGGTCAGCGTCTGCAGGCCGGCGTAGATGCGGTCCAGCTCGACCGGGACGCCGGTGTCCGGGAGCGCGATCTCGGCGTCGTCGGCCATCTTGTCGCCGCTCTCGTAGACCGGCGTCAGCTGGACGAAGCGGTCCGCGACCAGCGTGGGGGTGACGATCACGGCCTGGGCGTCCGCAGGTACGTCGTACTTGGCGTCGTACTCCATCTCGACGCGCACCGAGTTGCCCTCGGGGATCACTGCGGTGACCTCGCCGACCTTCACGCCGAGGATCCGGACCTCGCTGCCCTCGTAGATGCTGACGGCGCGCGGGAAGTGGGCGGTGACGGACTTGGTGTCCGACGGCGTGACGACGATGGTCAGGATGGCGGTCAGCCCGAGCAGCACCACGACGAGCAGCACGACGCGGCGCTCGAGGCCCTTCAGGAAGTCGATCATTTCGTCATCACCCCGGGTTCCCTGTGACGAACTCGGGTACGCCGGGGCGCAGCTCGACCGGGAGGGTCGCGAGGTTGATCGCCATGGCGTCGAACCATGGGCCGGTGCCGATGATGTTGGTCAGGATCTCCACATAGGGCCCGAGCTGGTGCAGCGTGGCCTGGAGCTGCTTCTTCTTGGCCACCAGGACGCCGAGGAGGTCGTCGACCTCTGCCATCGCGGGGCCGATCTGGTCCTGGTTGTCCGTGGCCACGCCCTCGAGCTCGATGGCCAGCTGCCTCGCGTTGACGAGCAGGGTGTGCACCGCGCGCTTGCGCTTCTGCAGCTCCTGGAAGACCAGGTCGCCGTTCTTCATCAGGTCGACGATGTCCTCGCTGCGATCGGCGAGCACCTGCGTCACCTCGGACGAGCTGTCGAGCAGGGTCTGGATCTGGTCGTCCCGGGAGGCGACCGACTCGGAGAGCCGGGCGATGCCGTCGAACGCGGCCTCGATCTCGGGAGCGGACTGGTCGAGCGTGCCCGCCACGACGTCCAGTGCCTCGGAGAGCTGGTTGGTGTCGATGTCCTCGGTGGTCGTGGTCAGGTCGCCCAGGACGTCGACGATGTCGTACGCCGACTGGGTGCGCTCCACGGGGATCGTCTTGCCTTCGGCGAACTGTCCCTCGCCGGAAGGTGTGAGCTCGAGGTACTTCTCCCCCAGGAGGTTGTAGACCTCGATCGACGCCTGGCTGTCCTCGCCGAAGTCGACATCCCCGTCGACCTCGAACTTCACCAGGACCTTGGCGTCCTCCAGGGTGACGTCGGTGACGCGGCCGACCCGGATCCCGCCCACCTGGACCAGGTTGCCCTTGTGGATGCCGCTGGCGTCGCTGAACTCGGCGTAGTAAGTCGTCCCGCGGAACCCGGGGAACTTCGACAGGTTGAACGTGGCCGCCGAGACCAGCACGAGCACCACGAGGGTGATCATGCCGAGGCGGACGATGCGTGCGTCGTCGGTGCGGGCGGCCATCAGCGCTTGCACCTCTCCGCGTTGGACTTGATGTTGAAGTTCTCGATGTAGCTCTGGATCGTCTTGATGATCGGGATCTCGCCGATCAGCGGGAGCTTGATGCGGGCCGAGATGCCGCAGATGTAGTACTGGTACCAGGCGCCGTAGGTACCGGTGCGGGTCTGGTCCTCCATGACCTCGGGCATCCGGTTGAGCAGGTCGACGAGCTCGGCTCGCTGACCGGGCTCGTTGAGCAGCTTGGCGAGGTCGCGCAGCTCCGCGATGTCCTTCTTCAGCAGCGGCCGGCCGCGCTTGAGCAGGTCCGCGACGGTCTGGGTGAGCGCCGAGATGTTGCCGAGCGAGGAACCGATGGTGTCGCGGTCGGCCGCGAGCTTCGTCATCCAGTCCTTGAGCTCCACGACCAGCGAGCTCAGCTGCTCGTGCCGCTGGTTGACCGTGTCGAGCGTCTCGCTCAGGTTGGTCACGACCTCACCGATCAGCTCGTCCCGGTCCGCGAGCGTCGAGGTGAGCGAGGCGGTGTGCTCGAGCAGCCCGCGGACCGTGCCGCCCTCGCCCTGCAACACCTGGACGAGGTTCAGGCTGAGCTCGTTGACCTGGTCGGGAGCCAGCGCCTGGAACAGCGGCTTGAAGCCGTTGAAGAGCACGGTCAGGTCGAGCGAGGGACTGGTCTGGGTCACCGGGAGGGTGTCGCCCTCACCCAGCGCCTCGGCGCCCGCCGTGTCGGTGCCCTCCTGCAGGGCCAGGTAGCGGTCGCCGATGAGGTTGAGGAACCGGATCTCCGCGGTGGAGGCGGAGGTCAGCTTGACACCCTCGTCGACCTGGAAGGTCACCTTGGCCATCGACCGGTCGTAGTGCTCGACCTTCGACACCTCGCCGACGTTGACGCCGGCGACCCGCACGTCGTCGCCCTCCTGGATGTTGCTCGCACTGGCGAAGATCGCGCTGTACTCGCTCGAGCCACCGAGACCGATGTTGCCCATGATCACGGCGAGCAGGCCGGTGACGAGGATGGAGACCACGGTGAAGATGCCGAGCTTGATGCCGGCGCTGACCGTCACCGCGTTGCGGCGGCGCTGCAGGGCGGCCATGTCAGAGCGGGCGCTCATCCTCGAGCCCTCCCTTCGCGCACGACCGGACCATAGAGCAGCGAGCCGAGCGCGCCGTAGTCCGTCGACTGCTTGCCGGACTCCGAGGCCAGCATCGTGTTGACGATCTGCTTGTCGGCGTCCGACCCGGCGTACCCGCTGGTCAGGTTGAGCCAGTCCGGGGGGAAGACGCCGAAGTTCGGGACCGGGCTGCGCGGCAGGTTCTCGTCGAGGTCACTGCCCTGGTCGAACGAGTGGTGCTTCGCGGGCACCGTGAACTTGGGCAGTCCGGCACACCACGGCCCGTGGCCGATCTCGCCGTAGACGGGCTTGTCCCGCTCGTCGAAGACGCGCCACTGCGGGTTGAAGAACTCGATGTACTGCTTGACCCAGTCGCCCTCGAACGTCTTGGAGAGGATCGGCGCGTAGTTGGCCGCTCCCTTGATCAGGCAGGGGAACTCGGGCGAGTACTCCGCGAGCAGGTTGAGGATCGGCTCGGTGACCTGGCCGACGCGCACCAGGTTGTGCTCGTTGTCGCGCAGGATGCGCGTCGAGGTGTCGGCGAGTCCGCCGAGGTCGGAGAAGAACACGTCGAGCTGCTGGCGCTTCTCGACGATCGTCTTGCTGGTCACCGTGACGTTGTCGAGCACGTCGAGCAGGTCGGGCGCCGCGACGTCGTAGGCGTCGGCCACCTCGGCCAGCTCCACGAGGTCCTCGCGCAGGGTCGGAAGCTCTTGGTCGATGGCATCGAGGTACTGGCCGAGGTCGTCAGCCGTCTCGCCGAGCATCTCGCCGCGTCCCTCGAGAGCGGTGGCCAGGGCATTCAGCGTCGCGTTCAGGTCGGCCGGCTGCACCGCACGGAGCAGCGGGAACAGGTCAGCGAGGACCTGGCTCAGCTCGACGTTCGTCTCGACCCGGTCGGCGGGGATCACGGCGCCGTCCTCGAGCGGCTCCCCCGACGGTGTGTCGGGACGCACGAACTGGATGAACTTCTGTCCGAACAGCGTGGTCGGAAGGATCTCGACGGTGGAGTTCGAGGGGATCTTCTTGGCCGCGTCAGGGATCAGCGCGACGTGGATCTCGGCCTGCTCACCGTCCTGGGTGACCTCGCGGACCTGGCCGACGAGTGCGCCGTTGATCCGCACGTCGCCGAACTTGGCCAGCTGGAGCCCGGCCCGGTCGGCCTTGATCGTCACCATCGTGACCCTGGCGAAGTCCTTGTTGTAGACCGCGATGGAGAACCAGATGAGCACGGCGATGGCCAGGATCGACGCGATGCCGGCGATCAGCAGCCGGTTGTGCTCACGAGCGCTGTCGTGGTGGATGTTGACCAGCATCAGCCCGTGATCCTGACTGTGGTCGTGGATCCCCAGATCGCGAAGCTGAGGAAGAAGTCGGCCACCACGATCGTGACGATGCTGGTCCGGATCGCCCGGCCCACGGCCCGGCCCACGCCCGCGGGGCCACCGGAGGCGGTGTACCCGTAGTAGCAGTGGATCAGGATGACCGCGACCGCCAGGAAGAGCAGCTTGAAGAACGACCAGAGCATGTCGATCGGTGGCAGGAACTGCAGGAAGTAATGGTCGTAGGTGCCTGGTGACTGTCCGTAGATGTAGGTGACGATCAGTCGCGGCGAGAGGTAGGACGCCGACAGGGCCACGATGTAGAGCGGGATCACCGCGATGAAGGCCGCGATCATGCGAGTCGTGACGAGGTAGGGCAGGGACGGGACGCCCATGACCTCGAGCGCGTCGATCTCCTCGGAGATCCGCATCGCGCCGAGCCGCGCGGTGTACCCACAACCCACGGTGGCGGCGAGCGCGATCGCCGAGACCAGCGGTGCCACCTCTCGGGTGTTGAAGTACGCCGAGATGAACGCACTGAACTTCGCGACGCCGATCTGGCTCAGGGACGCGTAGCCCTGGATGCCGACCTCGGTGCCGGCGAAGAAGGACATGAACGCGATCACGCCGACCGAGCCCGCGATCAGGCTGAGCCCGCCGGCCCCGAACGTGATCTCGGCGAGCGTCGAGGTGATCTCGCGCGGGTACCGCTTGATCGTCGAGGGGATCGCGATGATCGCCTTGCCGTAGAACAGCAGCTGGTCGCCGTAGCGCTCGATCGAGTTGCGCTGCGCCTGCACCGCGTTGCTCGCGACGTCCGTGATGCCGGCCATCAGAGCCCCACCGGAGGAACGACCTGGAAGTAGATCGCGGTGATCACGGCGTTCAGGAAGAACAGCAGCATGAACGCCACGATCACGGACTCGTTGACTGCTCGACCGACGCCGCTCGGCCCGCCGCCCGCGTTGAGGCCCTTGTAGGAGCCCACGATCGCAGCCAGCCAGCCGAAGATGGCTGCCTTCACCATCGCGATGTAGAGGTCGGGCAGGGAGGCCAGAGCTGTGAAGTTGGCGAGGAACGCGCCGGCGGAACCGCCCTGCACGATCACGGTGAAGAAGTAGCCGCCACCGATGCCGGCGGCGATCACGATGCCGTTGATCATGATGGCGACGAAAATGGTCGCGACCACGCGTGGGGCGACCAGGCGCTCGATCGGATCGACCCCCAGCACCTCCATGGCGTCGATCTCTTCGCGGATCTTGCGGGCGCCGAGGTCGGCACAGATCGCCGAGCCGGCCGCGCCGGCGATGATCATGGCGGCGGCGATGGGCGCCGCTTCTCGCACCGTGGCGAGCACCGCGGTGGCGCCGGCGAACGACTCGGCTCCGAGCTGACCGGTCAGGTTGGCGACCTGCAGCGAGATGACCGCGCCGAACGGGATCGAGACCAGGATGGTCGGCATCAGCGTCACGCTGGTGATGAACCACGCCTGCTCGATGAACTCACGAGTCTGAAAGCGCGTGGTGAAGATCTTCTTGGTGACTTCGACGACCATCGCCGTTATCTCACCGGGACCACGAAGGACCGACACGGCGTTGAACCCCATCGGTCACCTCCCAACCCAGTGCGACGGTTGCCACACAATAGAACGTGTTCTCGTTTTCGTCTACGAGACGTGTCTTAGGGCGTATGCCGACATCACTCCCCGCATACACAACGTCAGGACCCCCCCGGAGTGACGCCCACCACGTCGGCTGACATCCTCGCCCAGCGGCGCCGACGGCGCAGGCACTCCTAGGATTGCGTCCACCCGGGACCCCCGGCTGACCTAGTGACGCGGGAGGAGGAGTCGTGAGCAGGCTCGCCACCGCCCGTGACCACCCCTCGGCGGTGCTGCTCTTCGCCCAGCTCGTCGTGGTGCTCGCCTACCCGTTCCTGGACGGGAACGTGGCCGGCCGGGCCGTGGTGGGCGTCGTACAGATGGCGGTGGTGCTGATCGCGGTCTGGGCAGTACGCCGTACCCCCGCGTTGAGCTGGGTCGCGCTCACCCTCGGCGGCCCGGCGATGGTCTTCACGATCCTGGAGGCCATCGACCCCGACGTGGACTGGATCGTGCTGCTCTCAGCCGCGTTCCACGTCCCGTTCTACTTCTTCGTCTCCTACGCGATGGTGCGGTACCTCTTCCACGACGACAGGGTGACCCGGGACGAGCTGTACGCCACCGGCGCCGCCTTCACGGTGGTGGCCTGGGCCTTCGCCTATATCTACGCCGCCGCGCAGGTGGCTTGGCCGGGATCGTTCGCGGGGATCGAGGGCGCCGACCAATCCTGGTTCGAGCTCCTCTACCTCTCCTTCACGACCCTCACCAGCCTGGGGCTTTCCGACATCGTGCCCGTGCAGGATCACGCTCGGTCACTGGTGATGGTGGAGATGGTCGTCGGCGTCTTCTACGTCGCGCTCGTCGTGGCCCGCCTGGTCGGGCTCGGCGCGAGCCGCCGGATGCGCGGGCCCGAGTGAGGCGCGGCTCCTAGTCGTCCTCCTCCTTGTCGAGCAAGCCCTCTCGCTTCGCCGCGGCGACGATCGAGCGCACGTTCGTGATCCGGCCGCAGTCGTCGTCGATCTGGGCGTTCCGCTCCTTCGCGAACAGTTCCCCGAGCTCGGCCCGGACCTGTTCCCCGACCTCTTCGCGCGCCGGGTTGAGGATCGTCAGTTCTTCCTCGGTGAGGTGGTGGTTCACTTTCTCCGCCAGTTTCTCGACGGCATCGTCGAAAGCCTGGGTGTCGGTGCCCTTCAGCTCGAGTACGGCGAGCAGAGCCTCGTGCCCCTCGGCGTGCTCCTCCTCACCGTGCTCCTCCTCCTCCTTGTCGATCGCATTCTTGCGGCGCAGCTTCGGGTAGACGTACTTCTCCTCCGCCTCGGCGTGGGCGACGTGCAGGGCCGAGAACGCGCGGCGTACCTCGTCCCGGTCCGACGAGCTGTCGCGCAGGTCGCGGAGCAGGGACTCGAACAGCCGGTGGTCGTTCATGATCAGCTCGATGACGTCGCCGGAGACGGGCCTGCCGAGATCGATAGGGGTGCTCATGGGCGATAGGTAGCCCCATGTCGGGGCGGGCATGCGACGGGACGCCGTCGGGAAGAGGTCCGCCGGGGCGCCCGGCAGGCGCCAGTCAGGCGGTGACCCCCGCCTCCAGGTCTGCTCGGTTGATGACCGCGCGAGTGCGGCGTCGGTAGCGCCAGATCTGGAGCAGGCCCAGGCTCCAGAGGACGTACTGGGCGCTCATCGCCCATTGGAACGCCGACGGGGTGTACGCCGTGCTCGCACCTGGGGTACGCCAGTCGAGGATCAGCCCGATCGTGATCACCAGCACGAGGGAGGCGCTGAAGCCGGCCTGGTTGATGATGCCGCTCGCGCTGGCCAGGCGCTCGGCGGGGTTGGAGGTGCGGCCGAGGTCGAACCCGATCATCGACGCGGGTCCACCGACCCCGGTGACGATCACCAGCACGACCAGCAGCCACAGCGGCGCCGGTCCCGACCAGGCCAGGACGGCCGTCCAGACGATGACGATCGACCAGACGATGCTGAGCACGGTGGTGGAGCGGTGCCAGGGGTGTCGTCCGACGAGCCAGCCGAGCACCGGACCGCTGACCATCACCGCGACGATCATCAGCGTCAGGAGCAGCCCGGCGGTGTGCGAGGACCGGCCCTCGCCCCGGACCAGGAACGGATAGCCCCACAGGAGGGACAGAGTGGTGGCGCTGAACTGGGTGGTGAAGTGCATCCAGAATCCGAGCCGGGTGCCGGGATGGGCCCAGGAGGCCGCGAGGCTGGCGCGGACCGCGCCGACAGACATCCGTGGACCACGGAGGTGGCGGGAGTCGGGTGAGTCATGCACGACCAAGGTCAGTGCGGTCGCCAGGACGATGCCCAGGCCAGCTGCGGTCAGGTAGGCCGGCGTCCAGCCCCAGTGCCCCAGCGCCCAGGTCATCGGCACCGCTGCGCCCACGGCTCCGAGCTGGCCGAGGGTTCCGGTCAGCTGGGTGACGATCGGGATCCGGCGGGTCGGGAACCAGCGGCTCACC
Organism: uncultured Actinomycetota bacterium; assembly: GCA_963809015.1. Lineage (GTDB taxonomy): Bacteria > Actinomycetota > Actinomycetes > Propionibacteriales > Nocardioidaceae > Nocardioides. The sequence goes on along the minus strand of CAWEHX010000006.1, from coordinate 843 downwards.
AGGCGCAGTACGCAGATGAACGTGAGGGCATCACCGACTCCGACGAACACCCGCGCGATCACCGCGAGCGGATAGGTCTCCGCGAGCGCGAAGCCGGCCTGGGCCGCGGCCAGAACCAGGGTGCCGGTGAGCATCACGCTGCGCGACCCGAACCGATCGACGAGCAGTCCCACCGGGATCTGCATGGCGGCGTAGACGAGCAGCTGGAGCATCGTGAACGTCGCCAGCTGGGAGGCGGTGATGTCGAACCGCTCCCCTGCCGCGAGTCCGGCGACGGCGAGCGAGGACCGGTGGAACACCGCGAGCATGTAGACGAGGAGACCGACCGCCCACACCGTCCACAGCCGCGAGGTGCTCGGTGGGGAGGTGGTCACCCCGCGCAGGCTAATCCAGGCAGAACTCGTTGCCCTCGGGGTCCTGCATCACGATGTGTCCGCCGCCCATGGGCGGTGCGGGTTCGAAACGACTGACCCGGGTGGCGCCGAGGGCCACGAGCCGCTCGCACTCGGCCTCCAGGGCTGCCATCCGCTCGTCGCCCTCGAGCCCGGGCGCGGCCCGGACATCGATGTGGACGCGGTTCTTGCCGCTCTTGCCCTCCGGGACCCGCTGGAAGAACAGCCGCGGACCGTCGCCGTCCGGGTCCTCGGAGGCTGAGGCACCGTTGCGGAGCTCGGGTGGCAGGCTCTCGGAGAAGTCGTCCCAGGACGCGAAACCCGGAGGTGGCGGCGGCAGCTGGTAGCCGAGCACCTCGTTCCAGAACAGGGACAGTGCACGAGGGTTCGCGCAGTCGAAGGTCACCTGGATGGTCTTGCTCATGAGACTCCTGCCTCCATCATCTGTCGC